>JAEZWF010000016.1 GCA_023420415.1 Actinomycetes bacterium
CGCCCCGCGCACCGGCGGTGTCGGACCTGCGCTGCCGCTCAGGCGCCCTTGGCTGCGGTGAAACCCTGCTCCAGGTCGGCGATGATGTCCTCGACGTTCTCGATCCCCACGGCCAGCCGCACCAGTCCCGGCGTCACCCCGGCCGCGAGCCGGTCCTCCTCGGGCCCCTGCGAGTGCGTGGTCGACGCCGGGTGGATGACGAGTGACTTGGTGTCGCCGATGTTGGCGAGGTGGCTGTGCAGGGTCAGCGCCTCGACGAACCGCTTGCCCGCCTCGACGCCGCCCTTGATCTCGAACGAGATCACCGCTCCGGCACCGGCCGGCGTGTACTTCTGCGCCAAAGCGTGGTTCGGGTCGTCCGGCAGCGACGCCCACCGCACGGACTCGACGCCCTCGTGTCCCAGGAGGTAGTCGGCGACGGCACGCGTGTTGGCCAGGTGGCGCTCGATCCGCAGGCTCAGGGTCTCGATGCCCTGCCCGACGAGGAACGCGTTGAACGGCGAGATCGCCGGTCCGAGGTCGCGCAGCAGCTGCACCCGAGCCTTGAGGATGTAGGCGAGGTTCGCCCCCAGCGGGCTGCCGACGCCGAGGTCTCGGGCATAGACGAGGCCGTGGTAGCTCTCGTCCGGGGTGTTGAACCCGGGGAACCGTCCCGGGTCCTTGCCGAAGTCGAAGGTGCCTGCGTCGACGATCACACCGGCGATCGAGTTGCCGTGTCCCCCAAGGTATTTCGTCGCGGCATGCACCACGATGTCGGCTCCGTGCTCGATCGGACGCAGGACGTACGGGGTCGCGATCGTGTTGTCGACGATGAGCGGCACACCGACCTCGTGGGCCAGGTCGGCGACGTTCTCGATGTCGAGCACGTCGGACTTGGGGTTGGCGATGGTCTCGCCGAAGAAGGCCTTGGTGTTGGGACGAACCGCTGCACGCCACGACTCGAGGTCCGAGGGGTCCTCGACGAAGCTCACCTCGATGCCGAGCTTGGGCAGGGTGAACTTGAAGAGGTTGAACGTGCCGCCGTAGAGCGCCGGGCTCGCGACGACGTGGTCGCCGGCCTCGGCGAGGTTGATGATCGCGAGGAAGGTCGCGGACATCCCGGATGAGACGAGCAGCGCGCCGACTCCGCCCTCGAGTGAGGCGACTCGCTGCTCCACCGCATCCTGAGTGGGGTTCATGATGCGGGTGTAGATGTTGCCGAACTCCTTGAGCGCGAACAGGTTTGCCGCGTGCTCGGTGTCCTTGAAGACGTAGGACGTCGTCTGGAAGATCGGCAGGGCTCGCGCCCCGGTCGTCGGGTCGGGCTGTGCCCCGGCGTGGATCTGACGGGTCTCGAAGGACCAGTTGGGTGTGCTCATCGGTCGACCATCCCTTTCGTATGCCGCGTGGGCGGCTCACTGGGCGGGGTCACCACGGTGTGGTCCCGCGCTTGCGGACGACGGCGTCGTCCGCCCGGTCTTCACCCGGGGCACCCCACCGCGGAGGAGGGTTGCCGGCCAGCGAGCCGGGGCTTGGCGCTGGCGCTCATGACCTGTGGCGAGGGTACGCCGTCATGCCCGCGGGCTGGGACCGCCGTCTCTCATCGCGGACCGCCGGATGCACCTGGGATGCGAGGGGCCCCACCGGCCGGGGGCTGGTCCAGGGTCACCGATGGGTGCGGCTTGCCGTCCTGCGCCGCGGCGACCGCCGCCTCCCCGGCCGCGAGCACGTCCTCTCCCCGGTCCCCGACGACCTGGGCCGTCGACCCGGCCACGAACATCCGCGGGGACGTGCCCGGAGTCCGGGTCACGGCGTGCAGGTCGTCGACCCAGGTGCGCTGGCGCGACACGATCGCCGCCACGGCGGGCGCCTCGGCCCGCCCGACTCCTGCGGTCGCGACGCGTCCCGCGGTGCGACCGGCACGGGGGACGCGGACGTTCGCGGGCAGCTTGGCGAGCGACTTGCCGACCTCGGCACGGGACGCGAGCACGACGCGGTCGAGCGTGGACAACCGCAGGTCGCGCCTCGCCGCGCGTGTGGTGGCCTTGCTGATCGCGGTCGCGTTCGTGAGCCGGCCGCCCTCCTTGAGGACGGTGCCGCCACGACCGACCGCGTTGAGGGCCGCGGTCGTGCCGATGTCACGCCACGCCCCGTCGCCGTAGGCAACCTTGACGGTCACGTCCGTCGTGAACCGAACCCCGGACCCTACGGCGCCGGCCACCTTGGCCCACTGACCCACCACCGGGACGCCCGGAGGAATGAGGCCGGCAGCCGTGGACACGCCCTCGGCGAAGTCACCGATCCCGGTGAGGGCGTTGTAGGTGCGGGAGTCGCCCAGACCATCCTGCGCCAGCTGCTCCAGCACGCGGGCGCAGGCCCGGTCGGCCGCGTCGTACCGCTCGCGCGCCGCCGCGTGCCGTGCGGCCGCGCGTTGCACCCGCTCGTGCTCCTGCACCATCGCGGCCCGGTTGTAGGCGGCACCGCCCACGTCCCCGGAGTCCTGCGCCACCACCATCGCCTCCTGGTACCTGAGGAAGCCCTCCCAGGCCGCGTCGGTGACCTGCTGGGCCCAACGCACCTCCGCCTGGCAGTCCTCGAGCACGTCGGCGAGCGCGCCCACGGCAACTGCGGCCACGGCATACCGGCGGGCCACACGCTCGAGGACTCCCGTCACCACCCCGCACCGCCCCGCAAAGGCCTGCCCGGCCGGGCTCTCCCAGGTGGTCATCGACCCGTCGGCGAGCCCACGCAGCGAGCCGGACATCGAGCTGAGCCAGTCGCCTTGTGCCGCAAGGGTGTTCGCGAGGTCGCGAGCCGCTGCGCTGTCTCCGGTCTGTGGCGCGAGGAAGGGCTTCACCAGGACCCTCCTGCGTCTCCGGCAGGCCCTCCGGCATTCTCGACCCTTCGGACCTCGACGAGCAGGCCCTCGTCGAGCTCGGCATACGCAGTGCCGGCCACGCGCAGCCTCCGGGCGAGGGATGCCAGCTCCCGCTCGAGCACGAGGCGCTGGTGCTCGAAGTCACCGAGCAGCGTGCCGAGCGCCCCCTGCGCCCGGCCGTCACCCAGCGACCACCCGAGCTCGCGTCCGCGTTGTGCTGTGCCGGCGACATCCTCGGCGACGTGCTCCAGACCGCCGGCGAGAGCATCCAGGGCCGCAGGCGACACCACGATCCGAGTCATGACTCCAAGGCTAGGCGGGAACGCCGCCACCCCTTCCGCGTTGTCCACAGGCCATCGACGCCCCCGCGCGCGGCCGGTGGGGGGACCGCTCCCCATCGACGCAGCAGGCCGGCGCTCCTACGGTCGGGACCAAGTCACAGCCGAACACCATTGCCACACAGGGGGATTCATCATGAAGATCTTCAGCCTTCCGAGCACCCGTCGCGGTCGGATCATCGCCACAGGACTACTCGGTGCCGCGCTCACCACTGGCGTCGCCGCTGCGGCGGAGGCCGCGTCGGGCACCGTCCACACGGCAAGCGCCTCGCTGTCAGTGCGCTCCGGCCCCGGG
The DNA here is from genome assembly GCA_023420415.1 of Actinomycetes bacterium. GTDB lineage: Bacteria > Actinomycetota > Actinomycetes > Actinomycetales > Dermatophilaceae > Pedococcus. The sequence goes on from JAEZWF010000016.1 coordinate 3,491, forward strand.
ACCGGCTACGCCAAGGTCGGCACGCTGCGCAAGGGCGCCAAGGTCGACATCGTCTGCCAGACCTATGGCGGTCGCGTCGACGGCACCTACGGTTCGTCGCGGGTGTGGAACAAGATCGGCGCCGGCCGCTGGATCTCCGACGCCTACACCTACACCGGCTCGGACGGCTTCGTCGCGCCCCGCTGCGGTGGCAACGGGACACCCGATCCGGCCCCCACGGGTTCCTACCCGAAGGTGTGGGACCGGGTGGCCCAGTGCGAGAGCACGGGACGCTGGCACATCAACACGGGCAACGGCTACTACGGCGGGCTGCAGTTCAGCGCGTCCACGTGGCGCGCGTTCGGTGGCGGCCGGTACGCGGCATACGCCCACCAGGCGACGAAGCTGGAGCAGGTGCGCACCGCGCAGAAGGTGCTACGCGCCCAGGGGCCGGGTGCGTGGCCGCACTGCAGCAGGGTCGCCGGACTGACCCGCGCCAACGGCCTCTGAGCGGGCGGCACCCCACGCCGGGGTGGAAGGGACGCGGCGTTCGTGGTGTTGTGGCAGACATGACCATCACAGGCGAGTACGTCCCCAGCCCCACCGAGTGGGTCCGCAAGCAGGTCGAGACGATCGAGGAGTCCGGCACCACGGCGTCCGTGCAGATCATGGACCGTCCGGTCGTGCTGCTCACGATGCTCGGGGTCTCCGGCAAGGTGCGCAAGGTGCCACTCATGCGGGTCGAGCACGACGGGGCGTATGCCGCGGTGGCCAGCAAGGGCGGCGCGCCGGAGAACCCGAAGTGGGTCGCCAACGTCGAGAAGAACCCGGTGCTCGACCTCCAGGACGGCACACGGACGACGACGGTGCGGGCGCGCGAGCTCGAGGGCGCCGAGCGCGAACAGTGGTGGGAGCGCTGCGTCGCCGCGTTCCCGCCCTACGCGGAGTACCAGACCAAGACCGACCGCCAGATCCCGGTGTTCCTGCTCGAGCCGGTCGACGGGTCAGGGAGCGACTGAAGGACGACCGGTGCGGCGCAGCCACAGGAGGCCGAGCACCGGCAGCACCAGCGGCACGTAGCCGTAGCCGGAACCGAAGTGCGACCACACCGTCTTGTCCGGGAACGCTTGCGGCACAAGGTAGGACGCGAGCCCGACGACGAGGACTCCGGCCAGCTCGACACTGATGGCAAGCAGCGCGACGCGGCGCGACGTCCGGTCCCCGCGGGCGAGCGCGACCGTGGCGACGATGTAGATCACCGCGGCGAGCGCCGAGAGCACGTAGGCCAGAGGCGCCCGGTCGAAGTACTCGCTGATCTGCAGGACCGAGCGTCCCGTCGCCGCCAGGGCCAGCAACCCGTAGAGCGCGACGAGGACGACGCCGGGCCCGGATCGGGTCGAGCGCGGTTGCTGCGCCGAGGGTCCGGGGTCGCGCTCAGCCACCGAGGTTCCAGATCTGCTGCAACCGCGCCGTCATGACGGCGATGCCGAAGGCGCCGACCGCGACGACCCCCATGGCCCACCGGGTCTTCTCCTTCAGGGCCAGGAAGACCGCCGCCGGCAGCACGAACGGCAAGGTGATGGCGTATGCCGCGAACGTCGCCTGTTCGCTGCCGCCGCCGGTGACGTCACCCAGGTGCACGAGGGCCACGACCAGCTGGACCAGCAGACCCACCTCGACCACGGCCCCGACCAGCAGCAGGCGGTCGTCGACGAGCCGCGAGCGGGCGGCATACCACCCCGACAGCACCATGAGCAGCAGCGCCGCGACGAACACGACGACGGTGAGCGGGTAGAGCACGGCGCGAGCCTACGCGAGGCGGCGGGGCATCCTCTCGCGGGTCAGCGTGCGGCCGAGCCGGCGCCCGCGTCCGGGATGACGGCGGCGTCGGTGGCGTCGGTGGCGTCGGTGGCGTCGGCGGACCCCGCTGTGGCGGACGGCCGCTGCGCCGACGCGGGCTTGGCGGGCTTGGTCGTGGTCTGCTTGCCCGTCCCCGGTGGCCGGGTCTTCGTCCCCTTGACGCCCCGTGTTGCAGTCGAGGTTGCGGTCGAGGTTGCGGTCTTGGTGCTGGTCGGGCTGTGCCCCTTGCCCGGGCGCTGCCTGCCGGTCGTGCTCGTGGCGGATGCTTCCGGAGACGGGGACGCGGTCGAGTCGGACGTCGTCGGGTCGGACGTCGTCGGATCGGCGTCGGGTGGCGGGGCGGTGACCGACGTCGCGGGCGTGCCGGTGGTGGCTGCCGGCGGGCTGCCGGGTGTGGTGGGTGGTGTGGCGGGCGCGGGCCCTGACGACGTGAGGGGCTCCGCACCGGGGTGGGCCGGCTGCGATCCAGTGGGTCGCGAGGTCTGTCCCGGCGTGGTCCCGGGCTTGGCCGGGCGGGTGCCACCGGGTCCGTTCGGGTTCGGCTTCGAGCCGTCGGGTGAGCTGCTCGGCGCCGGGGCACCGACGGCCCGGTGCATGACCTCCTGGACCGGCGCGGGCAGCACGCCGACGTAGGCCGCTGCGCTCAGGCCACCCAGGGACACCGCCGAGGCGGACACAGCCGCGAGGGTGAGGACCGCGGTCCGCGAGCGACGGGCGAGAGCGACACCGGGAGCAGGCCGCCCCGTGGGCCGCGTTGACCTGGCTCGGGCGGGATGCCGGCGGGTGGAGGCGCGTCCGGTGCCGCCACTGTCCAGCCCCAGGGCTCGGTAGCGGCCCAACGCCACCCGCTCGTCGGCGAGCTCGCCGACGGTGACGGGCGCGGCCATCGACCACGCCAGCAGCTCGCGGTCGACCTCGAGGCGCTCGAGGGCGCGGTCCTCGAGGCGGCGCACGGCCAGCTCGTCGATGTCCGTGACCCTGCTCGTGTCGCGGACGGACAGGCCGGCGGACAACCTCAGCAGGAGCACCTCGCCCTGACCGAGCGGGAGGTCCCGCAGGGCGTTCAGCGTGTCCGAGAGGGCGCCGCGCCACTGCTCGTCGGGGCCCAGCTCGTCGAGGTCGTCCAGGTCGATCGGGTCGACCCAGCCGGCGCCCTCCGCCATCTGCTGCGCCTCGACACCGGCCCCGTCGGGATGGGCGCCACCGGTCACCGAGCCCCAGGCCCGGCGCAGCATGCCGTCCTGGGCGCGCATCCGTGCCCGGCGCAACAGCAGCACGTGCCAGTCCGCCTCGTCACCGTCGAAGTCCGGCAGCGCGCGGACGACGCTGACCCACACCTCGCACGCCCCGTCGTAGGGGTCGTCGTGCCCGACCACGCGCAGGTAGCGCACGAGCAGCGGGTTGGTGTCACGCCACAGACGGGCGAACGACGCGTCATCGCCCGCCCGGGCAGCGCACATCGTCCGCGCGAAGTCATGACCCAGCACCAGACCAGTGTCGCCGGAAACTGCCCCGCAACGTGTCAGCCGTTCGGTCCGTGTCGCAGGACTCGTCCGCGGCCTCAGCTGGCCTCAGCTGGCCTTGGCGTCCAACGGCCCCGGCAGGTCCTCGACGCCATCGGGTGTGGCGAGGTGGAACCCGAGCAGCGGCACGTGGTGCGCCGCGCACGCGTCGATCGCCAGCTGGTGCCACTCGCGGTCGACATCCGTCGGCACCAGGCCACGACGACGACCCCGTGCCAGCAGCACCGAACCCCGCTGCTCCTCAACCATGGGCAACAGCAGCTCCAGCAACGAGGTCAGGCCCGTCACGGGAGCGTCGTCAGGCACGTCGGTCACGACGATCGGCTGGATGCCACAGCCCCGGTCGTCACAGACCATCACGGCGACAGCGCCGGCGCGGCGGTCGTCGAGCTCGAGCATGAGGTCGACGATGTCGCGCTGGATCACGGTGTCGTGCAACGGAACTGAACGGATGTCATCGGGCAGGTCATGAAAGCTCATGCGGTCCAGCGTGACCCAACCACGAGGCTCCCCCGCGGTTGTCCACAACTTTCTCGGGCGTTCCTTGGCCATCGCAGGGCGCGCACGCGGCATCCTGCGCGGATCGGATGCCCAGACTCAGCCGGGCAGCCCGCCGGCCATGCGCCCCAACGCCTGGTGCCAGTGGTCCTGGTCGCCCCGCGGGTCACCGGCGATGCCGCGGCCCTCGTGGAAGAGGTCGACGCGGGTGCCGTCGCCGTCGGGCCGCAGCTGCACGTCGAGCATGCTGAGCGGTCCGTCGTCGTGTGGGTGCCAGGTGACGCGCACCTGCTCGAGCGGGTGGAAGCTGCGGACCACGCCATGGGCCCCGTCACCCGCGTGCCACGGCTCGCCCTTGCTGCCGAGCCGGGCGCCGTCACCGAGGAGCGCCTCGGTGCCCTGCGGACTGATGAGGTGTTGCCAGACCTGGTCGGTCGTCGCCGACACGGTCGTGTACGTGTGGATCGCCGCCTCCACGTCGGCCGAGTCGGCACTGCCGTCGGGGACCTCGTCGACCTCACTGTTCATGGTGAAACCTCCGTCCGGGAGGGGCAGCCCCGGATGGGCTGGCCCATCGCCTTCCAGTCGACCAAACCGGTTGCCCGCTGGCAAGGGGACAAAGGCCGCGAGGCATGCCGCGTGCGCGCGGCTCGCACGCGGCATACCTCGTGTTGTCGCCCACCTGTCACACACCGGTGGGCTGCCTTGTCTGTGGGGGTGACCGAGGAAATCACGACTCGAAGGAGTGGATGACGATGCGAGTGTTCGTCGCAGGAGCAACCGGGGCGATCGGGCAGCAGCTGGTGCCGCGGCTGGTGGCAGCCGGGCACGAGGTGACGGGGATGACGCGCAGCCCGGCCAAGCAGGAGCAGGTCGCCTCGCTGGGTGCGACGCCGGTCGTGGCGGACGCGCTCGACGCCGAGCAGGTGGCCGACGCGGTCGGCCGAGCGCGGCCGGAGGTGATCGTGCACCAGCTGACGTCGATCGGACCGCTGGACCTGCGCAACTTCGACCGGGCGTTCGCGCTGACCAACCGGCTGCGCACGGAGGGGACGAACCACCTGCTGTCAGCCGGTCAGGCGGTCGGGGTGCGGCGGTTCGTGGCGCAGAGCTTCTTCGCCGGGTACGACAGGGTCGGGTCGATGGTGAAGACGGAGGACGACCCGTTCGGCTCTGCTGCGCCGAAGGAGATGCGCGAGACGATCGCCGCGATCAGGCACGTCGAGGACGCGGTCATGCACGCCACGTGGACCGAGGGGCTGGTGCTGCGGTACGGCGGGTTCTACGGGCCGGGGACGTCGCTCGGCGCGGATGGTGAACAGACCGAGGCGGTGCGAACGGGCAAGTTTCCGTTGGTGGGCAACGGAAACGGCACGTGGTCCTTCATCCACGTGACGGATGCGGCGGATGCCACCGTGGCGGCGGTCGCCGGTGGTGCGTCAGGTGTCTACAACGTCGTCGACGACGAACCGGCCCCCGTGCGCGTGTGGTTGCCGGAGCTGGCGTCCATGCTCGTCGCCCGCGCGCCGCGGCGCGTGCCGCGCTTCGCCGGCAGGCTGTTCGCGGGCGAGACTGGCGTCGTGATGATGACCGAGCTGCGTGGAGCCTCGAACGCCAAGGCCCGCCGAGAGCTGGGCTGGGTGCCGGCGCACCCGAGCTGGCGACAGGGCTTCGCCGAGCTCGCCGGGGTCTCGGGGGTCTCGGTGGCCTCTGGGGTCTCCGGGGTCTCTGGGGTCTCGGGAGTCTCGAAGGCCGTGGGATGAACGAGGAGGACCAGCTGCTCGCCGAGCTGCGGCCGGTGGCGTTCGCGATCGCCTACCGCATGCTCGGCAGCGTCACCGAGGCCGAGGACGTCGTGCAGGAGGCGCTGTTGCGCGTGCACCAGGCGGTCGAGTCCGGCGAGCAGATCGCCTCACCGCGCGCGTTCGTGGCGACGGTGACGACGCGGCTGGCGATCAACGAGCTGAAGTCGGCGCGAGCGCGCCGGGAGAGCTACGTCGGCGCGTGGCTGCCCGAGCCGATCGTCACCGACCGCCTCACGAGTCGATGGGTCGGAACCGCTTCTGCACCAACGCGTTTCGAGGATCCGGCGCGGCATGCCGAGACGGCCGACTCGCTGTCACTCGCGATGCTCGTGCTGCTCGAGAGCCTCTCCCCCGAACAGCGTGCCGCGTTCCTGTTGCACGACGTGTTCGGCTACGGCTACGACGAGATCACCCGGATCGTCGACACCAGCGAGGCCAACGTGCGCCAGCTGACCAGTCGCGCCCGGGCGCGGGTCAGGGAGGGGCGACCGCGGTTCACCACGTCGCGTGAGCAGCACGCCGAGCTGGCGCGGCGCTTCTTCGCCGCGGCCGAGGAGGGCGACCTCGGCGGGCTCGAGTCACTGCTGGCCCACGACGTCGAGCTGACCGGTGACGGTGGCGGGAAGGCCCCTGCCCTGGCGCGCACGCTGCGCGGTCGCAGCCGGGTCGCACACACGCTGCTCAACTGGCTCAAGCTGCGCGAGCGAGTGCCGGAGGTGTCGTTGCGCCAAGTCGAGGTCAACGGCGGACCGGGGGCGCTCTTCGTCGACGGCGACGCACGGGTGCTGGCCGTCTGGTGGCTGGACATCGCGGGCGGCGAGGTCGTCGGGGTGCGCTCGATCGTCAACCCGGACAAGCTCGCCCACCTCGGCGAGGTCGGCGACATCGTCGGGCTGCTGCGCGGGTCCCGCTGACCCGGCCGGGTCCCAGCTGTGGCTACCCCGATTATGACGCCCCGTTATGGATCGCATAACATCGCGTTCGTGGTTGATGACGCCCTCGAAGGACCTGCCGCTCGGCTCCTCGTCTGTCGGTAGCCGCGTGCCGGTGCACTGACAGCACCGCGCGCGGCCTGCCTCGCGTCTCCATCGATCTCTCGCCTGCTCCACCCCAGCCTGACCAGGCCCGTGCGCAAGGGCGCGCCGGGTCGATCGCCCACGCCCTGCACCGGTCCCCACTGGCGGACCAAGGGCCCTGTCCCCCAAGGAAACCCATGTCTGCACGCTCTCGCCTTCTGTCCATCGCGTCCGTCACCGTGCTCGCCCTCGGCCTCGCCGCCTGCGGTGGCGGCTCGGGCAGCGACACCGCCGGCGGCACCGACGCCAACCCCTACGACCTGCAGCAGCCGGGCGTCCTGCGGGCCGGGACGCTCACCGACGCACCGCCGAACGTGTACCTCAAGGACGGCAAGTTCACCGGCTTCGACAACGACCTGCTGACCGCCGTTGCCGCCAAGCTCGACCTCAAGGTCGAGTTCGTCGGCACCGAGTTCAGCTCGCTGCTGGCGCAGGTCAAGACCCGCAAGTTCGACATCGGCTCGTCGTCGATCAGCATCACCGAGAAGCGCAAGCAGACGGTGGCGTTCACCAACAAGTACGACTTCGGGTTCCTCGGGCTCGACGTCCCGGCCAGCTCGACCGTCAAGGGGTTCGACCAGCTCTCGGGCAAGCGCGTGGTCGTCGTCCAGGGCACCGTCCAGGACGACTACGCCACCCGCACCAACCTCAACCCCGTGCGCGTCCCGGACTACAACGCGGCGCTCAACCAGCTCAAGTCCGGCACCGCCGACGCCTGGATCACCCCCGCCGAGATCGGTGAGAAGTCGGCCACCGAGTCCGGCGGCAAGGTCAAGGCAGTCGCCAAGCAGCTGGACACCGGCGGCATGGGATTCGCTGTGGCACAGGACAACCCGAAGCTGCGCGACGCCGTGAACAAGGCCCTCGACGAGGTCATCGCCGACGGCACGTGGGCCAAGCTGCAGAAGCAGTACTACCCCAGCCGCCCGATCCCGGCCGACTTCAAGCCCGGCAGCGGCACGGTCGCCCCGGCCGGCCTGGACAACTGATCCTCGGCCTGGACGACGACGAGAGGAGGGCCAGTGGACGTCCTGAACACGTTGTGGGAGACGTTCTTCGACTTCGGGGCCATGCGTGAGGCGCTGCCCGACCTGGTCGGCACGGGCCTGCGCAACACGCTCGTGCTGGCCCTCTTCTCCGCAGTCATCGGCACGGTCGTCGGCATGCTGCTGGCGATGGCGGGCCTGTCCCGGAGCCGGTGGCTGCGCTGGCCGGCGCGGGTCTACACCGACATCTTCCGCGGCCTCCCGGCGGCGGTGACGATCCTGCTCATCGGCGTCGGACTGTCGCCCGTCGGGCTGAAGATCTGGGGACCCAACCCGTTCCCGCTCGGCATCCTCGCCCTGTCACTGATCGCCAGCGCCTACATCGGTGAGATCTTCCGGTCCGGCATCCAGAGCGTCGAGGCGGGTCAGCTCGAGGCGGCCCGGGCGCTGGGCTTCAGCCGTGGTGCCGGGATGCGGCTCGTCGTCGTGCCGCAGGGCGTGCGCCGCGTCCTCCCGGCCCTGGTGAACCAGTTCATCGCGCTCATCAAGGAGTCGTCGCTCGTCTACTTCCTCGGCCTGCTCGCGAGCCAGCGCGACCTGTTCCGCATCGGCCAGGACGCGGCGGCCAACACCGGCAACCAGTCGGCGCTGTTGCTGGCCGGGTTGTTCTACCTCGTCATCACCATTCCGCTCACCCACGCCGTCAACGCGATCGACCGCCGCCTGCGCGAGGGGCGTCGCGGCGACGGTGGGCCGGCGGATCCGGCGCCCGGCGAGACCGGTCCCGGCGGCGCGGCCGACGACCGCGTCCGCGGACCGCTGGCACTCACCCAGGAGGCACATTGAGCAGCCAGACCGCAGTCACGGCTTCGACCGTGAACGGCATCTCGGTCGCAACCCGCGACGTCCACCTCGCGTTCGGCCGCAACCAGGTGCTGCGTGGCGTCGACTTCGACGTGCCGGCCGCGACGACGACGTGCGTGATCGGACCGTCGGGGTCGGGCAAGTCGACGTTGCTGCGCGTGGTGAACCGCCTGCTCGAGCCCGACCGCGGCGACGTCCTGCTCGACGGGCGCAGCGTGCTCGCGGACGACCCCGACCTGCTGCGCCAGCGCGTCGGGATGGTCTTCCAGCAGTTCAACCTGTTCCCGCACAAGAGCGTTCGCGCCAACATCACCCTCGGCCTCACCAAGCTCAAGGGACTGTCCAAGGACGAGGCCGACGAGGTGGCGCTGACCCAGCTCGACCGGGTCGGGCTGGCACACAAGGCGGACGTGCGTCCGGGCACCCTCTCCGGCGGTCAGCAGCAGCGGGTCGCCATCGCGCGGGCGCTGGCGATGGAGCCGCAGGTGATGCTCTTCGACGAGGCAACCTCCGCGCTCGACCCCGAGCTGGTCAAGGGCGTGCTCGCCACCATGGCCGACCTCGCCTCCGGGGGCATGACGATGCTCGTCGTGACCCACGAGATGGGTTTCGCCCGTTCGGTCGCCGACCAGGTGCTCTTCATGGACCAGGGGCTGGTCGTGGAGTCGGGTGCCCCGGCGCAGGTCTTCGACGACCCGGGCACCGACCGCCTGCGCAGGTTCCTGTCGCAGGTGCTCTGAGCGCTCGCCTCCCTGACGTCTCCACACGCAAAGGTATGCCGCGTGGGCACCTGCCCGCGCGGCATACCTCTGCGTTGTCGGTGCGACGAAACGCGTTGGTGCGTCAGGCGACTCGCGTCTGGGGAGCGTTCTCCTCGGTCCTGCGCGGGTCACGCTCGACGACGTCACCCAGTGCCTCGTTGATCGCGGTCATGACCTCGGGGTCGAGCTTCACGCCGGCGGCCTTGGCGTTCTCGTGCACCTGCTCGGGGCGGGAGGCGCCGACCAGTGCTGCGGCGACGTTGGGGTTCTGGAGCACCCAGGCGACGGCGAGCTGGGCCATCGTCAGGCCCGCGTCGTCGGCGATGGGACGCAGCTTCTCCACGCGGGTGAGGACGTCGTCGCGCAGGAAGCGCTTGACGAAGTCGGCGCCGCCCTTCTCGTCAGTGGCGCGCGATCCGGCGGGCGGCGGCTGACCCGGCTGGTACTTGCCGGTGAGGACGCCCTGGGCGACCGGGCTCCAGACGATCTGGCTGATGCCGAGCTCCTCGCAGGTCGGGACGACCTCGTCCTCGATGACGCGCCAGAGCATGTTGTACTGCGGCTGGCTGGAGATGAGCTGGATGTTCAGCTCCTTGGCGAGCTCGTGGCCGGCGCGGATCTGGTCGGCGGTCCACTCGCTGACGCCGATGTAGAGCGCCTTGCCCTGCCGCACCACGTCGGCGAAGGCGATCATCGTCTCCTCGAGCGGTGTCTCGGTGTCGAACCGGTGCGCCTGGTAGAGGTCGACATAGTCGGTCTGGAGCCGCTGGAGGCTGCCGTTGATCGACTCCATGATGTGCTTGCGCGACAGGCCGGTGTCGTTCTTCCCGCCGGGGCCGGTGGGCCAGTAGACCTTGGTGAAGATCTCGAGGCTCTCGCGGCGCTCACCCGACAGGGCTTCTCCCAGAACGGTTTCGGCCGCCGTGTTGGCGTAGACGTCGGCAGTGTCGAAGGTGCTGATGCCGACGTCGAGGGCCGCGCGGACACACTCCTTCGCGACGTCGTTCTCGACCTGGGAGCCGTGGGTGAGCCAGTTGCCGTAGGTGATCTCGGAGATCTTCAGACCGCTGTTGCCGAGGTATCGGAAGTTCATGGTCCCAACGTATGTCGAGTCGTCACGGCTCGCGTCGGTAGGTGCGCGGGCCCTTCGCAGGACGTCCTTCGCCCTCGCGTGTCAGGCGTCGTCCGTAGGCTCGCTGCGACGCCACACGAGGGGGCCACATGTCCGACTACCTGACCTGGTTGACGGGTCTCGACCAGCGCGAGCTCGCCACCGTGCTGCGCAACCGACCTGACACCCTGGCCGGCACGCCGTCACCTGACCTGTCCGCGCTCGCGTCGCGGCTGAGCCAGCGGCACGGCATCGCCGATGCGCTGCTGCGCCAGCCCCGCTCCGCTGTGCAGGTCCTCGTCGCGCTCCTGCACGGCGGCGGGCAGGCGTCGCTCGCCACCACCGCCGGACTGCTCGAGCCGACGCCCGGCGGCGACCACGTCGAACGCGTGCGCTCCACCGTTGGTGAGCTCGCGGCATACGGGCTCGCCTGGCACGACCCGGCCACTGACCAGGTCCACGTGGCTCCGGGAGTGGGCGCAGTCCTCGAGCTGCCCCCGGGCACTGCGGTGGGTGTGCCCGCGCGCTGGTTCGCAGACGGTGCGACCAAGGCCTCGCTCACGCCGGTGTTGGTGGCGTGGGGGCTCGAGGTGCCTGCCACGAAGGCGGAGATGGTCGAGGCGCTGAGTGCAGTCTTCGCCGACCCGGCGCGGGTGGCGGCGCAGGCGGCCCGGCTCACCGCGGAGCACCGCGCGACCTTGACCTCCTACGTCGACGACGACAGCCCGGGCTACGACCTGGAGCGCTACAACCGCCGAGTCGACGCATTGACCGCGGGGCGCGCCCTCGGGCTGGTCTTCCCCACCTATGCCGAGTATGCCGGCGACCTGCCCGCTGAGGTCCGAATCGCCTTACGGGACAGAGCTTTTCCCTTCAGTCCTGTCGAACCGCCGCCCGCGTTGACGGCCGCCAGCGAGGAGATGGTCGCGCGTGAGGGAGCGGCGGCCCTCTCACAGTTCAACGAGGCGTCCATGGCCGTGCTCGACCAGCTGCGCGACACCCCGGCCAAGTGGCTCAAGAACGGCGGTATCGGAGCGCGCGAAATCTCCCGGGTCGCCAAGGCAGCCAAGGTCGAGGTGCCGATGGTGCGTCTCGTGCTCGAGTGTGCGTATGCCGCGGGCATCCTGCAGTGGTACGGCCCGCTCGTGAAGTGGGGGCCGACCGCAGCAACCTGGCGCGACCTCGACCCGGGCGCGCGGGTGACGCTGCTGCTCGAGGCGTGGCTGGGCCTGTGCTGGCCGGCGACACGGACCCACGACCTGGCCGCGAAGGCCCTGCCCGTCGCCGACGAGGCCCGTCGTTGTGACCGGTGCCGGGCAGGGCGCCGGGCCGTCCTCGAGGCGTGGGCGGGTATGCCGGTCGGTCGCGGTGTCGACGACGCCTCGCTCGCGGGCGTGGTTGCATGGCGTCGACCGTTGCTGCACACCGAGCATCGCCAGGTGGTCGTGCGAGTCGAACCCGACCGGTATCCGTCGGCATACCGACGCGGACGCGGTCGAGGCGCGTGGAGCACGCGGGCGGTCGCGGACCCGATCGTGCTGCCCGGTGGGGCGCCGACGCTGGGGACGTTCGCCGACGAGGCGCGGATGGTGGGCCTGGTCGCGCATGGTGCAGCCACTCCCCTGCTCCGGGCGCTGCTGGCCGGCGAACGGGAGCAGGTCGTGGCGCTGGCCGAGGGCATGCTGCCGGCGACGACGGGGGTCGCGTCGTTCGGCTCCGACCTGACCGTGGTGGTGCCCGGCACTGCGTCGGGTGGGCTCAGCCGGCTGCTCGACTCCTGCGCCGATCGTGAGGGCCGGGGCGGTGCCACGACGTGGCGGTTCACGACCGTGTCGGTGCGACGGGCACTGGATGAGGGCGTGTCGGCGCGGGAGCTCCTCGCCCAGCTCGAGGAGGTCGCCGGCGGCGCGCTGCCGCAACCGCTGGCCTACCTCGTGCGTGACGTGGGGCGTCGCCACGGTGCCCTGCGGGTGGCGGGAGCAGGGTCGGTGATCCGGTGCACCGACGAGGCGCTGCTGGCCGAGGTGGTCGCCGACCGCAAGCTGCGCAGGCTCGGGCTGGAGCTGATGGCCCCCACTGTGGCCGTGGCGGCCGTCGGAGACGCGGAGGTGCTCGCGGCGCTGCGGACGGCGGGATACCTGCCGATGCCGTGGACCGGTGAGCCCGAGAGCGCCACCGCTGCGTCGTCTGGCGCCAACCACGCCGAGGTCGCTGAGGTCGCCGAGGTGGTCGGCGCGTTCGGTGACATCGACGAGCTCGGGGACATCGACTCGCGCGCCTTCGTCCCCGTCAGCGCTGCCGGGGTCGTCGACCTCACCTCGCGGCGGATGGCGCGTGACCGCTCGGTGGCACGGGCCCAGGAGACCCCGGACGAGCACACTGCCCGCATCATCGAGCGGATCGTGAACTCGACCATGCGCCAGTCGCGACCGGCTCCCCCACCGCCGGAGACCGAGGACCCGGGTGCTGCGGCCGCACGGCTGGTCGGGCTGGCCGTGTCAGCGCGTCGCCCGGCATCGGCAGATCCCGCGCTGGTGCGCGAGCTGCGCCGGGTCAACGGGGTGGTGAGTGACGACGAGCTCGAGCTACTGGCGGCGGCAATCCTGGCCGGGGATGCGATCGCGATCCGGTACCGCTCGGTCAGTGGCTCGGTCACCGAACGGGTGGTCTCCGCGATGAGCTACGCGGGCAACCTGCTCGAGGGGTTCTGCCACCTGCGCCAGGATGCGCGGACATTCCTGGCCTCCGACATCGAGGCCGTCTTCCACCCCTGACTCGCCACGCGGCGAGGACTTCGCCTCACGGGATGCCAGGGGCGCAGCAGAGTGCGCTTCTGGCATCCCGTTGATCCGCCTGCAGGTCAGCAGCGCCCCGGCCAGCTGGCCAGCGAGCTATGCGTGCATCCTCACCGGGTGACCAGACGGGCCTCGGCGGTCTTGACCTGGAGGGCTTCTGGGGTCCCTTGGATGACGACCTCAGCGGGGATGTCGACCCACTCGCCACCGTTCACCCGGAACTGGCCGCCGTAGGTGACGTCGGCACGCACCTGGACGGTGCCGGGCTTGGCGTACTCCTTGGTGATGTCGCCCTCGGGGTACGGTCCGCCCAGCGACTCGGTCGGGCCGCTCGAGCTGCCATCGCCGTAGATGTAGTTGGCGGACCTGAACACCGGCCGGATCTCCACGTTGAAGCCAGCCACCGTCGCGGGGTCGGGCTTGTCGATCTCGTCCGGCTCGAAGCCGGCCTCCGGCCAGACCACCTCGAAGTAGGTCGGCAGCGTCACGAGCGTGACGTTGCCCTTCGGCTGGATGTTCACCGCCGGCTTGGCGAACTTCGTGTCATGGAACGCCGCCAGGATCAACTGCATCGTGAGCACCGGGCGCGCGGGCGCTCCAGGCGCCTCCTGCGGGAAGCACGTGGTTCCGTAGTGCTCCCAGGCGCCCACTGCCGCGCCGGACGCATCGATCTCCCGTCGGAAGAGCTTTACTGCGGGGCCGAGTCCCTGCTCAGGCGAGTTGCCGGCGCAGGCGGCGACGGCTTGGGGACAGAAGTCATCCGTCACTGGCGTATCGGGGGTGTTGGACCCACAGTCCGCCACTGAGGCGCGCTGATACCGCTTGCCCTTCTTGGTGGCCCGTTCCCTCGCGGCTTGCTGCTTGATCTCCTGCAGCCCTTCAACGCCAAGGAGCTCCATGCGCACTCCGTCGTCGAGCGTTGAGGAGCCCCAACCTCCCCCCGTCTGCGCACCCGCGGGAGTGACATCGATTCCTGCGCCAAGCAGGGTGAGCAATATCGCGCACGTCAGGCGATGCCGTACACCAGCCACGACTTGTCCTCCCATACCAGGTCCATGGTCCGCGCCAGCTTCTTCGATGGGTCCGTCGAGACGACCTTCCCGGCTCGGTCGAGGATGTCCACGCGATGCTGGACCAACTGGATGCGTAGGCGTTGACGTCCACCAGGTGCGCCTTCCAGCGGCACCACCTCAGTCACGGTCACGGGGTCGGACTCGTAGCGCTGGCCCTTGCTCTTCAGCTCAGCAGCCGTCTCCTGCAGTGACTTGCAGGACAGGCAACCCTTTTCGCTCAGCGGCGGCAGAAGAGTGGTGTCGGGCCGGACCCACGCCTCGTTGGACTGCTCGATGAAGTACTCCGCGAAGGCGGCCGCGCCTTCGGGGGTGTGCTTCTGTGCTTCGGGTGGGAGCTTGGCCGGGTCGATCGTGGGCGATCCCGTGGCTGTGGTCGCACTGCTCGACGGCGTACTCGTCGACGTCGTGCTGTTGCTCGACGAACTCGACGAACTCGTCGAAGTCGTCGGCGGGTCGTCCCCGCCACCGGTGCAGGCACCCAACCCGAGCGCGAGCGCCCCGGCCGCGACCGCGGCATACCAACGTCGAGCGGACACTGATCGACTCCCCTCCCGGCACGCACGAACGCACCGATTTGGCCGCGAGTCTAGCCAAATCGACGCAAGCGACCACCCGCCATCCACAGGGGCGCGGGCCACCCGCACGTCGGCGTCAGATCAGCAGCTCGATCTCGCACCGCGGCCCGGGCGCGGCAGCGAGCCGCGAGTCAGCGGTGACCAACGTGGCCTCAAGCGCTTCAGCCAAGGCGATGTATGCCGCGTCATAGGGCGAGACGTTGTCGCGCAGCTCCCAGCAGCGGCCGATCAGCGGGCGATGGGGTGCGCGACGAAGGGGCAGCTCCACCAGGTCGTCCAAGGCCAGACGTGCCCGCCGTTCGGGCACAGCTCCCGCAGCGACAAGGCGGCGCAAGACGGAGGTGACCTCGAGGTCCACCAGGTCCGGCGCGGCGATCGCGGCCCCGGCCAGCCTCTCCCGAACGCGGTCTCCGTCCTCGTCGTCGTCAACCAGCGCGACGACGAGAACGCTCGCGTCAACGACCAGCACGGTCAGACCGGACGGCCCGGGCAGCCTGCTTCAACGACACTTTTCCACCCGCACGACCTCCGGCCCGCGCCAGCACCTCGTCCAGCGATGGTGTGCGCGCCTCCGCGACCAGCCGCTCGAGCAGGTACTCCTGCAACGACTGGTGGGCGGCCACGGCACGTTGGCGCAGGACGGCATGGACGTCAGCTGGGACGTCTTTCACCTGGATGCTCGGCATGGCGCCATTTTAGCGCCACTGCCCCCACAACGGCGCTCCGACCATGGCGCTCGATGGGCCTTCAGGTGGACCGACTGACCCACCTGAAGGCCCTGGTCGGCGCCCACACCGCCCTGCGGACGCCACCGATGTGGGCGCGGCGTTTCGCGACCCGACACGCCGGGCGAGCATCGTCCGAACGGCCCATTTGTGCCACTCCGCCGCGACACGAGGCCACTACCGGTGCCAATCTTCACTGCTGTCACACGCGTCACCCCAGTCTCCCGAGACCTCCCCCCGCTCTCCCCTCGACTCCCCGGACGATCCTGTGCGCCTCCTTTCTGCTGCCCTCGCCGCCGTTGCCATCACTCCCGTCTTCGTTGCCCTCCCGACGGTGTCCTTCGCCGCCGCGGACACTCCGCACCCGGTCAAGCCGCGCGTCCAGTCCTTCGACGTCCGCGGCATCGACGCCCGCGCCGAGGGGCAGCTCTGGACCCGGCGTGCGGCCAAGCCCGGTCACGCCCTCAGCACCCTGACGCCGGTCCAGGAGCGCGCCCGGTTCACCGTCGCCGGCGTCACCTGGGCGCGGACCACCGGGTTCGCCGCCAAGGACGTCGCCGTTCAGGTCCGCGTCCGCGAGGACTCCGGCTGGACCGGCTGGGAGTCCCTCGCCGTCACCGACGACGGACCGCAGGGCGGGACGGCGGAGTCGGCCACCGCGCGGGTGGGGTCCAACCCCCTCGTCACCGACGGCGCCACCGCCATCCAGGTGCGCATCGACACCACTGACGGCGAGCCCCTGCCCGACGTCCAGGTCACCACCATCGACCCCGGGACCTCAGCGGCCGATGACAACCTCTCACCCCGAGGCCCGGCTGCCTCGGCTTCGGCCGCCTCCACGACACCGACGATCATCACGCGCAGGCAGTGGGGCGCGGACGAGTCCCTGCGCGGCAGCACGAGTTACAGCAGGACCGTCAAGGCGATCGTCATCCACCACACCGCCAGCTCCAACGACTACACGGCCGACACCGCGGCAGCCCAGATCCGCGGCATCTACGCCTACGACACCCAGGGCCTTGGCTGGTCCGACATCGCCTACAACTTCCTCGTCGACAAGTACGGCCGCATCTACGAAGGCCGTGCCGGGTCGATCACGAGCCCGGTCCGCGGCGCGCACGCCATGGGGTTCAACACCGACACCATGGGAGTGGCAGCCCTCGGCAACTACCAGACGGCCCCCGCCCCCGCCGCCATGGTCGACTCCCTCGCCAAGGTCGCCGGCTGGAAGCTCTCCCAGTACGGCGTAGACCCTTCTGCCACAACGCAGCTCACGTCCCAGGGCGGCACAGGCGCCAAGTATGCCGCGGGCGTCACCGCGACGCTCCCGACGGTCAACGCACACCAGAACACGTCCTACACGCTCTGCCCCGGCCAGTACCTCTACCCGCAGATGGCGACGATCCGCACCAAGGCCACCTCCTACGCGAAGTACTCCTCGACCACCGGCCCGGCGCCGGTGACCACGAGCGGCCTCTTCGCGGCATACGGAAAGCTCACTCTCGCAACGGGATCGAGCGGGTGGGCCGTGCGTGACCTGCAGCTCGAGCTCAACCGGCGGGGGTATGCCGCGGGCACGCCCGACGGCGACTTCGGCCCGACAAGCCTCGGTGCGGTGCAACGCTTCCAGAAGGCCAAGCTGCTCGCCGTGACCGGGAAGGTGGCCAGCAACGACTGGCGCGCCCTGTCGGGACTGAGCTACACCCAGACGGGCGCCCCGCCGCCCGCCCCGGCCGCACCCAAGGCGGTCGCGGGGTTCGACGCGGACGGTCGCGGCGACGTCATCGGCCGGACCGGCCCGGGAGACCTCTACTTCTACCCCGGCAAGGTCGGCGGCATCGGCACGCCAGTGCGCATCGGAGGCGGGTGGAACATCTATCGCCAGGTCGTGTCACCGGGCGACCTCACCGGCGACCGGATCGCGGACGTCATCGGCATCATGCCGTCCGGCGAGGCGTATCTCTACCGCGGCAACGGCAAGGGCGGTCTCGTGGCCGGCCGGACCCTGCTGGCCTCCTCGTGGGGCGCCTACACGGACGTCCTCACGCCGGGTGACTTCAGCGGCGACGGCAAACCGGATCTGTTGGCGCGCAAGGAGAATGGCGAGCTGTGGTTCATCCCCGGGAACGGAAAGGGTGGCTTCACCGGGAGCTGGCGGCGGATCGGCGCCGGCTGGCAGATGTTCGCGCAGATGATCACCCCCGGCGACGTCACGGGCGACGGCAAGCCAGACCTGCTCGGCCGCACACCGTCGGGCAAGCTCTACGTCTACCGCGGCACCGGCATGACCTCCTCGACATCCACCGGCTACGCCCCCGGCGTCGTGTCGTCGTACGGGTGGCAGATGTTCAACACGGTCATCTCGGTCGGCGACCTCACCGGGGACGGCAGGTCCGACCTCATCGCCCGCACCCCCGGCAACGCCTCCTACGTCTACGCGGGGACTGGCAAGGGAACCTTCACCGCCGGCAAGCGGATCACCGCACCGTGGGGCGCCACCACCAGAATCACGGGCGTCCGCTGACGACCGAGGTGAGACAGGTATGCCGGGTGGGCACCCGGCATACCTGTCTCACCCGTTGCGCCACAAGGACTTTGGTGTGGTTGGCGTGACCTGCCAGGCGTGCGCCTGACTCCTGTCTTTCAGGGTTTGGCGGGTGGAGCAGCGGTCGAGTCCCGGACGATGAGCTTGGTGGCGACCTCGAGCGGCGGAGCGAGCGGCCCACCGCTCATGACGGCAGCCACCGCCGTCCGCACGGCCAACCGGCCCATCTGTTCCAACGGCTGGCGCACGGTGGTGAGGTGCGGTGTCGCCACGTCGGCACCAAGGCCGTCGTCGAAGCCCACGACGGAGATGTCCTCGGGCACGCGCAGACCCAGCCGGTGGCACGCCTCGTAGACACCGAGGGCCACGGAGTCGGAACCGCAGAACACTGCTGTCGGCCGGTCGGGCAGTCCCAGCAGCTGCTCGGCCGCGAGCCCGTCCTCGGTGTGGAAATGGCCCGGGACAACGAGATCCGGGTCTGACGGCACGCCCGCGCGACGCAGGGCGTCGTGGTATCCGGCGAGCCGGTCGCCGCCGGCGTGCGAGCGCGGGTTCGCCCCGATGAACGCGATCCGGGTGTGGCCGAGACCCAGGAGGTGCTCGGTCGCCTCGACCCCGCCCCGGAAGTTGGTGGCCCCGACCGTGGCCACCCCGGACGACAACCGCATCACCGGGTCCACCACCACCAGCGGCACGTCGGCCTGTTCGGCGGCGGCGATCGTGGCACCGGTGACGTCGGTCGCCACGAGGATGAACGCTTGGGCCCCCTTGCCCGCCGCGTCGGCCATCCAGGCCGGCGACCCGGGACGGCGGGCGTGCGGGCCACCCTGGCGCTGCGACACCACCGCGACCGCGCCGGACTCCTCCGCCTCGAGCACGATGCCTTCCAGGACCTGAGGCGAGTAGTAGTTGCCGAGCCCGTCGATGACGACCCACAGGGCCAGGACGTCCGCGGCCGCGGCTCGCGCCTTCACGACGTAGCCGAGCTCGTCGACGGCCGCCTTGACCTTGGCCACCGTCGCGGCGGAGACGTCGGTGCGGTCGTTGATCGCCTTGGACGCCGCTGACTTGGACACCCCTGCCGCGTGGGCGACATCGGCCAGGGTGGGCACGCGCTTCATGGGCGGCAGTGTACGTCCTGCCGAAACAGTTTCGGGGTCACGTCCACGCAGCGCCGCGCGCCACACCGCTTGTCCAGATCGAAGATTGGGCCTTGTCGGACCGCCGTCCCTGCGGCTAGCCTGCCGAAACCAAGCGAAACGGTTCGAAACTGTTTCGGCATGTGACACAGAGAGGTGTTCCCATGGCAGGACTGACCCGGCGAGCCGTCATCGCAGCCTCGGTGGCTGCGGCATTGAGCCTTGCGGCGTGTGGCGGTGGCAAGCAACCATCCGGCCCTGGAGGCGGGGCCAGCGCAGCCAAGACGGGCTTCTCCGCCTGGGCCCTCACCGGCGGTGCCGAGACGACGATGAAGAACTCGTTCGCGACCTGGACGAAGGAGAACTCGTCCGCGCCGGCGTCGGTCGAGTTCATCGCCAACGACGCGTACAAGGAGAAGATCCGCACCGCGGTCGGCTCGGGCAACGCCCCCACCCTCATCTGGAGCTGGGCCGGCGGGTCCCTGCAGGACTACGTGAAGAACAAGAACGTGGTCGACCTCACCGACTCAACCAAGGAGCTCCAGTCGCGGCTGGTGCCCTCGATCCTCGACACGGGCAAGGTCGACGGCAAGGTCTACGCCGTCCCCAACAACAACGCCCAGCCGGTCCTCATGTACTACAACCTGGACGTCCTCAAGAAGGCCGGCATCTCCACTCCCCCGAAGACCTACGCCGAGCTCCTCGACGCCGTGTCGAAGCTCAAGGCGGCCGGGGTGGACACCCCGATCTCGCTGGCCGGGCAGAGCCTGTGGCCCGAGCTGATGTGGATCGAGTACCTCCTGGACCGGCAGGCCGGCACGGAGGTCTTCGACCGGATCCTCAAGGGCGACAAGTCCGCGTGGTCCGATCCCGGGATGCTCGAGGCGATGGGCAAGGTGCAGGAGCTGGTGAAGGCCGGTGCCTTCGGTGACAAGTTCGGCTCCGTCGTCGCCGACTCCAACGCCGACGCGGCGCTGCTCCACACCGGCAAGTCGGCCATGTTGCTGCAGGGCGCGTGGGTCTACGGCACGTTCCTCACCGACGCCCCCGACTTCGTCAAGAGCGGCAAGCTCGGCTGGGGCCCGTTCCCCACCATCGAGGGCGGCAAGGGTGACCCGAGCAACGTCTACGGCAACCCCGCCAACTTCTGGTCCGTGTCAGCCGCTGCGAGCCCGGAGCAGCAGAAGGCCGCCATCGACTACCTCAACAAGGCGATGTTCAACGAGAGCTACGTGACCGACCTCGTCAAGGACGGCATGGTGCCGGTCACCAATGACGCTGCCCCGAAGTTCAAGGGCAGCGACCAGGAGAAGTTCCTGACCTACGCCTACGACATGACGGCGAACGCCAAGAACTTCCAGCTGTCCTGGGACCAGTCCCTGTCCGCAGCCCAGTCGCAGGCCCTGCTCAACAACCTGGGCCAGCTCTTCCTCGGGCGGCAGACCCCTGAGGGGTACGCCAAGGCGATGCAGGCCGTCCAGTGACGGCCACCCCACGGGTCGGCGCCGCGGCGCCGGCCCGTCGGGGGCAGAGGTCGGTCGGCACCGGGGCGGGCAGCCGCGGCGCCGGCTCCCCCGGCCCCTCGGCGTGGCTCGCCGCGCCAGCGCTGGTGTTCTTCGGGCTGTTCGCGATCGTGCCCCTGCTCGGTGTCGTGGCGCTGTCGTTCACGCAGTGGGACGGCCTGGGCACCCCCACCTTCGTCGGCTTCGACAACTGGCCCCGGGTGCTCGGTGACCCCGTCACACAGAACGGCCTCAAGCTGACCATCCTGCTCACCGTCGCCACGCTGGTCATCCAAGGCCCGATCGCCCTGCTGCTGGGCGTGTTCACGGCAGGGCGACAGCGCTACCGCGAGCTGCTGTCCATCCTCTACTTCCTGCCGCTGCTGTTCTCCGCGGCCGCCGTCGGCATCACCTTCAAGGCGTTGCTGGACCCCAACTTCGGTCTCGGCCAGGCGTTCGGGTGGGACTGGCTGAACCAGGACTGGCTGGGTCGCCCCGAGCTCGTGATCCCCGCGCTGCTGTTCGTCATCAACTGGTGCTTCGTGCCGTTCCACAGCCTGCTCTACCAGGGTGCCGCCCGACAGATTCCGGCCTCGCTCTACGAGGCCGCCCGCATCGACGGCGCCGGACGGGTGCGGACGTTCTTCAGCATCACGCTGCCGCAGATGCGCAGCACCATCATCACCTCGGCCACGCTGCAGATCGTCGGGTCGCTGACCTACTTCGACCTGATCTTCGTGATGACCAACGGCGGCCCCGGCAACGCCACCAGGGTGCTGCCACTCGACATGTACCTGCGCGGATTCCGTTCGTACGACATGGGCGGAGCCAGCGTCGTCGGTGTCGTCATCGTCGCCCTCGGACTGCTCGTGTCGTTCCTGCTCAACCGGCTCACGGGCAACACCCGCATGGAGTCCCAGATGGAGGGGGTCTGACATGGCAGTCCTGACACGACGCCGCGAGACGCCCAACGTCCTGGGCGGGCTTCTCGGCTGGGTCTACCTCGCGATCACCATCGTGCCCATCTACTACATCGTGGTCACGAGCCTGCGGCCGCGCGAGACGTACTACACCTCCAACCCGCTCTCCTGGCCGAGTGCGCCCACGCTCGAGGCCTACCGCCAGGTGCTCGCCGCCGACTTCGCCCGCTACTTCCTCAACTCGGTCATCGTCACCGCGGTGAGCGTGGCCGTCGTGGTGTTCCTCAGTCTGCTCGCGGCATACGTCATCGTCCGCAACCGCAGCAAGCTGACTCGGCGGATGTTCGACCTGCTCCTGCTGGGCATCGCAATTCCGTTGCAGGGCGTGATCATTCCCGTCTACTACCTCATCGTGGAGGTCGGTCTCTACGACACCTTGTGGGCGATCATCCTGCCCAGCATCGGGTTCGCCATCCCGATCACGGTGCTCATCCTCGTCAACTTCCTACGCGACGTGCCGCGCGAGCTGTTCGAGTCGATGCGCCTCGACGGCGCGACCGACTGGCGGATGCTGTGGACGCTCGTCGTGCCGCTCAGCCGGCCGGCGATCGTGACCGTCGCGGTCTACGACGCACTCAACGTGTGGAACGGCTTCCTCTTCCCCCTGATCCTCACGCAGAGCTCGTCGATGCGGACGCTCCCGCTGTCGCTGTGGTCGTTCCAGGGCGCCTTCACCGTGAACGTGCCCGCGATCCTCGCGGCGGTCGTCCTGTCCGTCCTTCCCATCCTTGCCGCGTATGCCGTGGGCCGTCGCCAGCTCGTGTCCGGGCTCACCGCCGGCTTCGGCAAGTAGTCCCAATTCCCCTGTCCCCGAACACTTCCCACGTCCCGCATCACCCAGGAGAGCACCACCATGCAGCCATGGCAGGACCCGAACCGCAGCGTCACCGAGCGCGTCGAGGCGTTGCTGGCCGAACTGACCCCGCAGGAGAAGGCGGGTCAGCTGGGCAGCTTCTGGCCGACCCCGCCCGAGGACGACACGGTCGCCGGTGACGTCGCCCCCATGTCGACTGCCTTCGCCGCAGGGCTGCCGTGGGACGACTCGATCGAGCACGGGCTGGGTCACCTGACCCGCAACTACGGTGCCGGGCCGGTCACGGTGGAGGCGGGACTTGCCCAGCTGCGGCGCCTGCAGGGCGACGTGGTCGCGCAGTCCCGGCACGGCATACCCGCCATCGTCCACGAGGAGTGCCTGACGGGGTTCACCGCGCTCGGGGCCACGGTCTACCCGGCAGCCATCGCGTGGGGTGCGACGTTCGACCCCGAGCTGGTGCGCGAGATGGCGCGGGCAATCGGCGAGGACATGGCGGCAGTCGGTGTGCACCAAGGGCTTTCGCCACTGCTCGACGTGGTGCGCGACTACCGGTGGGGGCGTGTGGAGGAGACCTGCGGGGAGGATCCCTATCTCGTCGGCACCCTCGGCACGGCCTACGTGCAGGGGCTCCAGGCGGCCGGCGTCATGGCGACCCTCAAGCACTTCGTCGGCTACTCCGCGAGCAAGGCCGGCCGCAACCACGCCCCCGCCCCGCTGGGTCGGCGCGAGCTGGAGGACATGCTGCTGCCACCGTTCGAGATGGCGGTCCGCGAGGGTGGCGTCCGGTCGGTGATGAACTCCTACTCCGACATCGACGGTGAGCCGGTGGGCGCGTCCGTCGAGCTGCTCACCACGGTGCTGCGCGACCGCTGGGGCTTCTCCGGCACGGTCGTCTCCGACTACTGGGCGGTGACGTTCCTCGAGCTCATGCACCATGTCGCCGGCGACGCTGCCGCGGCGGGTCGGCTCGCGCTGGCTGCCGGGATCGACGTCGAGCTGCCCGGCACGTCGTCCTACCACTCGCTGGCCGACGACGTCGACGCCGGGCGCCTCGACGAGAAGCTGCTCGACCGCGCGGCCCGGCGGGTGCTGCGGCAGAAGGTCGAGCTGGGCCTGCTCGACGAGGGCTGGGACGCCCGGACACAGGGTCGTGACCGCGACCTCGACAGCCCGGCCAACCGTGACCTGGCCCGGCGGATGGCGCAGGAGAGCATCGTGCTGGTCAAGAACGACGGCATCCTGCCGCTGGTCGGCACCCCGAAGGTCGCGCTCGTCGGACCGACCGCGGACGACCCGCGCACCTTCATGGGGTGCTACTCCTTCCCCAACCACATCCTGTCCCGTTACGACGGCGCAGGGCTCGGCATCGAGGTCGCGTCCCTCGCCGACGTCCTCGCCGAGGCACTGCCCGCGGGTCACCTCACGACGGCGCTCGGGGTGCCGATTCTCGAGCCGGACGCCTCGGGAATCGAGGCGGCGGTGGCGGCGGCCCGTGACGCCGACGTCGCGATCGTGGCCGTGGGCGACCTGGCCGGACTCTTCGGTCGGGGCACCTCGGGTGAGGGCTGCGACGCCGTCGACCTCTCACTGCCGGGTCTGCAGGGCCAGCTGGTCGAGGCGGTGCTCGCGACGGGCACGCCAGTGGTCCTGCTCGTCGTGTCTGGTCGGCCATACTCGTTGGGAGAGTACGCCGCTCGCTGCGCCGCGATCGTGCAGGCCTTCATGCCGGGCGAGGAGGGTGGCGGTGCGCTGCACCGGGTGCTGACCGGCGAGGTCAACCCCAGCGGCCGCCTGCCGATCGCGATCCCGGACCACCCGGGCGGGCAGCCCGGCACCTACCTCGCTCCCCCGCTGGCGTGGTACTCCGAGGGCATCTCGAACCTCGACCCGCGGCCGTTGTACCCGTTCGGGTTCGGGCTGTCGTACACGACGTTCGAACTGTCCGACCTGTCGGTGTCCGCGGCGGAGATGGCGACGGATGGCACGGTCGAGGTGTCGGTGACCGTCCGGAACACCGGCGACCGCTCAGGCAGCGAGGTGGTCCAGCTCTACCTCAGCGACCCCGTGGCGCAGGTGACGCGGCCGATCAAGGAGCTCATCGGCTACGCCAAGGTGCCACTCGAGCCCGGACAGTCCCGCCGCATGACGTTCACGGTCCACGCCGACCGGCTGTCGTTCACCGGGCTGCGGCACCAGCGGATCGTCGAGCCCGGCGACATCGTGCTCTCGGTCGGCACGTCCAGTGAGGACCGTCCGCTGGCGGTGACCGTGCGCGTCACCGGCGAGGAGCGCATCGTCGGTGAAGGACGTGTCCTCACGACTCCGGTCCGCATCGACCCCTGACGCCGGGCCCATCACCTGACCCGGGCCCCATCAGTTGACCCCGAGCCCATCCCTGACCCCAGACCCACCCCCGACTGACCGCAACCCTCGACAGGAGCGAACCATGACCCGCACCCCCACCCCTGACGACCGCTTCTCCTTCGGCCTGTGGACCGTCGGCTGGACCGGCACCGACCCGTTCGGTGCGCCGACCCGCCCCGCCCTCGACCCGTGGGAGTACGCGGACAAGCTCGCCGAGCTCGGCGCCTGGGGCGTCACCTTCCATGACAACGACGTGTTCCCGTTCGAGGCGACCGAGGCCGAGCGCGACCAGATCGTCTCCCGCTTCAAGCAGGCCACCGACGACGCCGGGCTCGTGATCGAGATGGTCACGACCAACACGTTCTCGCACCCCGTCTTCAAGGACGGCGGCCTCACGTCGAACGACCGCTCGGTCCGCAGGTTCGGGCTCCGCAAGATCCTGCGTGCCGTCGACCTGGCCGCCGAGCTCGGTGCGACGACGTTCGTCATGTGGGGTGGCCGTGAGGGCGCGGAGTACGACGGCTCCAAGGACCTGTGGGCGGCGTTCGACCGCTACAAGGAAGGCGTCGACACCATCGCGGCATACATCAAGGACCGCGGCTATGACATGCGAATCGCGTTGGAGCCCAAGCCCAACGAGCCGCGCGGTGACATCTTCCTGCCCACGGTGGGGCATGCGCTGGCGTTCATCGCCGAGCTCGAGAACGGCGACATCGTCGGCCTCAACCCCGAGACCGGCCACGAGCAGATGGCCAACCTCAACTACACCCACCAGCTCGCCCAGGCGCTGTGGAGCGGCAAGCTGTTCCACCTGGACCTCAACGGACAGCGCGGCCTGAAGTACGACCAGGACCTCGTCTTCGGTCATGGTGACCTGCTCTCGGCGTTCTTCACCGTCGACCTCATCGAGAACGGCTTCCCCGGCCACCCCGAGGCGCCGACGTACACCGGCCCGCGCCACTTCGACTACAAGCCGTCGCGCACCGAACACCTGGACGGCGTGTGGGAGTCGGCCAAGGCGTGCATGTCGACCTACCTCGGGCTCGCCGAGAAGGCCAAGGCGTTCCGTGCCGACCCGCGGGTGACGGAGGCGCTCGAGTATGCCGGCGTGGCGTCGTTGCAGGAGCCGACCCTCGCCGACGGTGAGACGATCGAGGCGTTCCTCGGTACCGACGACGGCTTCGACGCCACGAAGGCGGCCGAGCGCGACTTCGGCTTCGTGCGGCTCAACCAGCTCGCCGTCGAACACCTCATCGGCTGACCACCCCGGGGAAGGACCTCATGACCGTGGAGCACAGGGAAGGGACCGACGTGGATACCGACGTGGAGACAACCGGCCAGCCGCAGCAGGACGTGGAGCAGCCGAACGCACCGCGCGGCGACGTGGAGTCGCGGGTGGACGACCTGCTGGCGCAGATGTCGCTCGGGGACAAGGCGGCCCAGCTGACGCAGTACTTCCACTTCGGGCGCCAGGACGACGCCAACAGCCCCGGCGGCGACTTCCTTCCGTCGCAACAGGCTGCCGCGGTCGAGGAGGCCATCGGCCGAGGCGAGGTCGGGTCGCTGCTGTTCGTGACCGACCCCGAGCAGGTCAACCGGCTGCAGCGGCTCGTCATCGAAGGCAACCGGCACGGCATACCCGCCCTCTTCGGTTTCGACGTCATCCACGGGCTGCGCACGATCTTCCCCGTGCCCATCGCGATGGCGGCCTCGTGGGACCCGGCCGCGATCGAGGCCGGTCAGGCGGTCGCCGCACGCGAGGCGCGGGCCGTCGGGGTGCACTGGACGTTCGCACCCAACGTCGACATCGCCCGCGACCCGCGCTGGGGCCGCATCATCGAGGGCGCGGGTGAGGACCCATTCCTCGGTGCTGCGGTCGCGGCCGCCCAGGTGCGCGGCTTCCAGGGCGATGCAGTCGGCACGCCGGAGCGGGTCATCGCCGGCCCCAAGCACTTTGCGGCCTATGGCGCGACAGTGGGCGGACGCGACTACGACGAGGTCAACGTCTCGGATGCCGAGCTGTGGAACGTCTACCTGCCGCCGTTCAAGTCGGCGGTCGACGCCGGGGCGGGGAACGTCATGACGGCGTACATGGACCTCAACGGCATCCCGGCGACCGGCAACGAGTGGCTGCTCAAGGACGTCCTCCGTGACGCGTGGGGGTTCCAGGGCTTCCTCGTCAGTGACGCCAACGCGGTGCGCAGCCTCGTGACACACGGGTTCGCTGCCGACCTGACCGACGCCGCCGCACGAGCCGTCGAAGCCGGCCTGGACCTCGAGATGGCGATCAGCGACGCGGCATACGCCCACCTCGTCGACGCCGTCGAACGCGGTCTGGTGAGCGAGGAGGCGGTCGACGCGTGCGTGCGTCGCGTCCTCGCGGCCAAGGTGCGCATGGGGCTGTTCGACGACCCTTACATCGACGTCGACGAGGCGCGTGAGGTCCTGGCTGACCCGGCCCACCGGGAGGCTGCGCGGTCAGCTGCCGAGCGCTCAGCAGTGTTGCTGCGCAACGAAAACAACGTACTGCCGCTCGACCCAGGCGCCCTGTCGTCCGTCGCCGTCATCGGCCCGCTGGCCGACTCGCGGCGCGACATCCTGGGGCCGTGGTGCTTCGACTTCGACCTCGACGAGACCGTGTCCGTGCTCGAGGGCATCCGCGGCCGGGTCGGTGACGAGGTGGAGGTGAGGTATGCCGCGGGCGTGCGTCCCGTACAGCGTGGCACGGCCTCGATCTTCGACGCCTTCGGGGGCAACAGCCCGGTGGACCCGGAGGGTTTCGACGACGAGGCCGAGCTGGCGCGGGCGGTCGAGACGGCGAGGTCGAGCGACGTCGCGGTGGTCGTCGTCGGCGAGTGGCAGAACATGGTGGGCGAGCAGGCGTCGCGCTCCTCGCTGGACCTGCCGGGTCGGCAGCTCGAGCTGCTGCAGGCAGTGGTCGAGACCGGTACACCGGTGGTGCTGCTGGTGATGAACGGCCGACCGGTGGACCTGCGGTGGGCAGCCGAGCACGTGCCCGCGATCCTCGAGATCTGGTATCCCGGCACGCAGGGCGGTGCCGCTGTCGCGAGGCTGCTCTTCGGCGACGTCTCCCCCGGCGGCAAGCTGCCGTTCACGTGGCCGCGGTCGGTCGGGCAGGTGCCGATCCACTACGCGCACACCACCTCTCACGATCCCGACAACCAGGGACTGCGCTACTGGGATGAGCCGAGCATTCCCCTGTTCGCGTTCGGGCACGGGCTGGCGTACTCGACGTTCGAGTACTCGGACCTCGCCGTCGACCAGGCTTCGGTCGGGCCCGATGGCGACGTCACCGTGACCGCCACCGTCACCAACAGGGGTGAGCGGGACGCCGACGAGGTGGTGCAGCTCTACCTGCACCAGCGGCACGGCGCGGCGTCTCGACCGGTCCGCGAGCTCAAGGGTTTCCAGCGGGTGCCGCTGCGGGCGGGTGAGTCCACACAGGTGCGGTTCGTCATCGGGCCCGACCAGCGGCGCTACTGGAACGCGGCCAAGCGCGACTGGGTGCTCGACCCGTCGACCTTCGACGTCTGGGTGGGAGGCGACTCGACCGCCGACCTCACGACCACGTTCGAGGTGACGCCCGACTGAGGCGCGCGGACGTCGCTCAGGAGGGACGCGGCATACCCAAGTGGTCGAACTGACGCTGACGCTCGCCGTCACCGCCGTGTTTGGTGA
Source organism: Actinomycetes bacterium (assembly GCA_023420415.1). Lineage (GTDB taxonomy): Bacteria > Actinomycetota > Actinomycetes > Actinomycetales > Dermatophilaceae > Pedococcus. The sequence continues at coordinate 32,165 of JAEZWF010000016.1, forward strand.
GGTAGTCGGCGGCTCGGCGGATGTCGGACACGAGGTCGTCGGCGAGGTCACGGCTGAGGCCGTTGCGCACGACGATGCGCTGCAGGATGCGGTTGGAGAGGTTGTCGGGCAAAGGGTAGGACGGCACCTGCCAACCGGTCGTGCGCAGCTGGTTGGAGGCGTCGAAGGCGGTCCACCCCGAGACCTGGTCGTCGACCTGCAGCGCAACGACCGGCATCATGAGTTCCCTTGTGTAGAGCGAGAACTCGGGCATGCGGTCGACTTCTTCGGCGATGTGTCGGGCGACGTCGAGCGTGGCCTGCTGCACCTGCCGGTAGCCCTCGCGGCCGAGCCGGAGGAACTGGTAGTACTGCACCATCACCTGCGACGCCGGGCGTGAGAAGTTGAGCGTCAGCGACGGGGTGTCACCGCCGAGGTAGGCGACGTGGAAGACCATCTCCTCCGGCACCAGGTCGGCCTCGCGCCAGACCACCCAGCCGACACCGGGCGCGACGAGGCCGTACTTGTGGCCGGACGTGTTGATGGACGCGACGCGCTCGAGCCGGAAGTCCCACTCGAGTTCGGGCTGCAGGAACGGCGCCAGCATCCCGCCGGAGGCCGCGTCGATGTGCAGGGGCACGTCGAGCCCGGTGTCGCGCTGGATCTGGTCGAGGGCGGCGGCGAGCTCGGCGATGGGCTCGTAGGCGCCGGTGTAGGTGACGCCGAGGATGCCGACGACACCGATGGTGCGCTCGTCGACGTGGTCAGCGAGCTGGTCGCCGCGGAGCACTGGGTGCTCGTCGTCGATCGGCACGAGCCGAGCCTCGACGTCGAAGTAGTTGCAGAACTTCTCCCAGCAGACCTGCACCGCCGAGCTCATCACCAGGTTGGGCCGGTCGGTGTCCTTGCCCGCGGACCGGCGCGCCGCCTGCCACCGCTTCTTGAGCGCCAGCGCGCCGAGCATCGCAGCCTCCGACGAGCCGACGGTAGAGGTCCCCATCGCCCGCGCAGGGTCGGGCGCGTGCCAGAGGTCGGCGAGCATCCGCCAGCACCGGTGCTCGACCTCGGCGGCCATCGGGTACTCGTCCTTGTCGATGAGGTTCTTGTCGGCGGCCTGCAGGTAGATCTGCTCGGCGCGCTCGTCCATCCACGTGGTCACGAAGGTCGCGAGGTTCTGCCGGGCGTTGCCGTCGAGCTGCACGGCGTCGTGGACGAGCTGGTATGCCGTGTCGGGCAGGGAACCGCTGTCGGGCAGCCGGTAGCGCGGGATGGAGCGTTGCAGCTCAGGCCTGGCGAAGATGGGCGTGATGACCAGGTCGTCGGGACGCTCGGGCTCGAATCGCACCATGGGCCACTCTTGCGTCGCGGCGGCGCGCACCGCAACCGGTGCGATCCGCGGCATACCGGCCATCCCGCTTGCTCAGGCTCGAGCTGTCACGGACGCACGCGAGGTGCCGTCGACCGGCGGCGCAGGCCCTCGAGGAGCGCGGTGCGGCCGGCTTCGGTGACACGCACGTGTCGGTCGAGAACGGTGCCGTCTCGCTCAACCCAGCCGAAGACCGCGAGCAGACGCAGGACGTCCCAATTCACGACAGCCGCATCGTGCCTGTTGATCCGGTCGTTGCCCACCATGAACTGAGTCCGCAGCCCGCGCAACAGTCCCTCCTCCAGCTGGTCGACCGGCAACCACGTCGCGGGTTCGGCGGACAGGAGCATTATCGAGGTGATGGTCGTGGCCTCGCCCAGCCACGCATCTGGTCGGTATGCCGCGTCGAGGACCCTCGCGGCAAAGTCACGGGGACGTCGCCGAGCTTGTCGTCCCTTGGGGGACAGCGAGAGCAGCCCGCGCCTTGTCGTGGTGAGGCCCGCGTCCTTGGCCAGCTGTCTGAGCGAGGTCAGGTGGGGCAGGTTGCTCTCGCCGCGCAGGGTGGAAAAGGGATGCATCTCGAACCAGCCGTAGCGCTCGTCAGCGGCGAGGGCCAGGGCCTTGGGCAGGTAGCCGGCCTGCGTGAGTTTGGCGCCGTCTGCGAGCCGGTCCAGGAGCCACGTGAGCGGCTCGAGGGTGTCCGCGACCTGGTCGAGTCGGGCATCAGCGGCGCCAGGCCCCTGCGCGTCGAGCGAGTTCGATGCCTGCTGCAGCCCTGGGCTGACCGCAACACCCTGCCGCGGCAGGTCGCGCAGCCAGGCGGACCGGCGTTCGTCCAGGACCGACTGCAGGACGGTGCGCGGGTCGTCCGGTGTCAGCGGTTCGAGCAGCTCCGCGCGTGTCACCTCATCGGTCACCTGACGCCAACCTCGTTGTCCTGGTACGAATTTCCCCGCTGCCAGAGCCTCCTCGAGTGCCACGCTGACTCGCATGGTGGCGCGGTACTCGTCCACTCCCGTGACCGCACCCCACGCGAGGAGGTCGGTGTCGGGCACCGCGACGCCGGAGCTGTCGAACGCCTTGGTGAACTGCTTCCGGGCCCGCTCGGTGTCATGGGGCCAGAGGTCGATCAGGGTGTGCGTGGTCTCGGAGCGGCACAAAGCGGCATACCGGTCGAGCCCGGCCGCATCGAAGACCGCCGCCAACGCCCGCGCGACCTCGTGGTGCTCTGCGGGCTCGACGAGCCACTTCATCGGCAGCGAGTACCAGAGGAAGCCCTGGAGCTCGATCTGAGTGAGGTCCGCCCAGGTGGTGTCGTCCTCCTCGGGGAGCAGCCAGTTCAGCGCGGCGCGGGCATTCTCTCGGTGGTCGGGGCTGACCGCAGCGAGGGCTTCGTCGATGCTGATGCCCTCGACCCTGGGGTTGGTCTCGGGGCTCACGCCACCAGTCGATCACATCGCCGCGTCGACGAGGGGTGGATGCTGCCGACGATGTGCCGACATCCGGCGCTCTGGGCGCAGAAAGCCCCGGGGATGGTCCGGTTCGGGCGCCGCCACGGGCTGCGCACCGGTCGAGGCAAGCCGGTGGCCCCGCCGTTGATGTGGCGGGGTGTGGGGCGGGGTCACGCTGGTTCTTGTGCGGCCCGTCTCGCGAGGAGCTGGTCGTAGCTGCCGCGGGTGAGGTCCCATTCGACGCGTTCGCCGTCGGAGTCCTGGACCACGGCGCCGGCGAGGTGGCGGGTGTGGACGGTGGTGTGGTGGTGTTCGCACAGCAGGGCGGCATTGGTCAGGTCGGAGGGTCCGCCGTCAGCCCAGTGCACGAGGTGATGTGCGTCGGCCCAGTGTGGTGGCATCGAGCAGCCCGGGTAGGTGCAGCCGCCGTCGCGCAACCACAGCCGTCTGGTTTGGGCGGTCGTGAAGAACCGAACCGCCGTGCCCTGGTCGAGGATCTCGCCGGACGAGCCGAGCACCATCGGGATCACTGACGCGTCACAGGCCAGGCGTCGCACGGTTTCAGGGGCAAGCATCGTGCCGGTGTCGGAGCCGCCGACGGTCACGCCCGCCCCACGGAGGGCAGCGGTCAGCGAGTCCCAGTCCATGGTGACGACGAGCTGGGCTTTGGCCTGCGACCCGAGGCCTTGGCCGTCGGCGACGGCGCGTCGCACCAGCGAGACGAGGGCTTCTCCGCGGCGTTGGTCCGAGGGGCGCAGGTCGCGCTCACCGTCCACGGGGCGCGGCGCCGACAACGGACCCAACGCTGCTTCGAGGACGGCCTTGCCTTCGAGGTCCAGGACGAGCCGGTACTCGGCGGTGCCGGTGCCGTCTTCGACCGGTTGTGACAGTGCCACGAACCTCCGTGCGGCGTCCTGCTCGGCTTGTAGCTGCCCTTCCAGCCCGTACTTGGCCAGCAGCGCCGGCCGCAGCATCCGACATCCCCGCGGGCCGTGCTTGACCGCCATGCTGATCAACCCCTCCAGCACGTGCGGCTCCGCGCCATCGGCGAGCAAGGGTCGCAACCGCTCAGCTTCCGCGACCACCGTCGCAGCCGACCGCACCGGCAACCGACCCGACAGGACCGCGTTGCGCACGGGCGCGTTCGCGGGCTTGGCGAAGGCCTGGGCGACCTCCACGACCGGCCGTGCGCCACCGGACCGGCTCGAGGGTGCGTGCTCGAGCACCCACTGCGTCACCGTCAACGCGGCGGCACCGTCCGTGGTCTCACCCCGCTCGATCGCCTCGGCAACCACCACCGTCTTGGCCGCCTCACACGCGACCGCGAGGGCGTCGACCTCTTCCAGCAGCTGCGCCAGGTCACCGCCACTGGGTGTCTGCCAGACAACCTGCTCGATCCCCGCCAGGGAAGCCCGAGCAGCGGCGACGCACTCGCGTCGCTGCTCGATGCTCGGGCTCTCCTGCATGCGACCAACTCTAGAACCCACCACCGACAGTCACCTTGACCCTGGACCGGCCCAGTTCCCTTGCCACACAACAGGTTTCGCATGCAAAAACCCTGGTCAACGCGCAACCCCCACACCCCCACCCTGTGGACAAGACGCCACTACGACACGGCCTGTGGACAACCCCGTCAACACGCGGTGGTGACTCGCGCGCACGCGCCAGCCACGCGGCATACCGACGTCTTTGTCGGTGCGCTGCGCCAGAATCTGCGCATGGCCTATGACACGGAGCTGGCCGAGCGCATCCGCACGCTCGTGCGCGACGAGCTCGACGTGACCGAACGGAAGATGTTCGGCGGGCTGGCGTTCCTCGTGGGCGGGAACATGTCAGTCAGCGTGAGCGGCCGCGGCGGGCTCATGGTGCGCCTCGACCCCGACGACGCCGAGGCGCGGCTCGACGGTGATGTCGTGGTGCCGTTCGAGATGCGCGGGCGGCCGATGAAAGGTTGGCTGCGCGTGCGCGAGCCCGGGTATGCCGCGGACGAGGACCTGCGCGACTGGGTCGAGCGCAGCCTCGAGTTCGCGCGCAGCCTCCCCCGCAACTGACGGCGACGGTATGCCGCGTGGCGGCCGCCGGACGCGTCGCCTACCTCGTGCGCGCCGCCAGCGCCTGTACCACCGCATCAAGGTCACCTAGGGCGTCGTCTCGCGCCAGGGCCGCTTCGGCCTGCGCCGCGGACTCCTCGAGACGTTCGGCGACCTCCGCGCCCGCCGCCGAGACGAGCACGACGACCTGTCGCCTGTCCTCGTCGGCGGCACCTCGGTAGGCCAGGCCGACATCCACGAGACCGTCGACGGCTCGGGTCGTCGAGGCCGGCGGCAAGTTGAGCAGCTCGGACAGCTGGCCCATCGTGCGACCCCGCGTGGCGTCGAGGCGACGCAGCACGCGCCACTGGTCGAGCGAGATGCCGACCGCCTGGAGCTCATGCGTCATCGCAGCGGTGGCGGCCCGCAGCGCGCCCGAGAGCACGTCGACCAGCCGCGGCCCGCGACCCGCGTCCTGCTCCCCACCGTCTCGCGCCACGCGCGCACTCCTTCCGGCCTCGCCCGGTCGCGACCATACTGGTCCGCGATGCTGCACTCCACCACTCTGCTCGACCCGCTCGAGGCGATGCTTGTGCCTCCGACGCCGAACGAGCTGCGCGTTGCCCTTGCGGTGCCGCGGACCGGACCGCTCGGCCTGACCAGCCCCGCGGTGCTCGCCTCGGCAGCCTTGGCCGCGGAAGAGGTGGACGCTGCCGGAGGGATGCTCGACCGCCGCCTCGCCCTCGTCGTCGTCGACGCGGGTCGCGCTCCTCGGGAGGTCGCAGCGGAGGTCGGGTCACTCGTCCTCGGCGGTCACGTCGAAGCGGTGGTGGGCCTGCACACCTCCGACGTGCATCGCGCGGTGGAACGCGTCACGGCCGGCCGGGTGCCCTACCTCTTCACGCCTCCCCACGAGGGTGGTGGACGTTTGCCTGGAGTGGCACTGTTCGGGCCGGGACCGACCGAGCAGCTCCAGCCGGTCATCGACCACCTGACCTCGCGCAGCTTGAGCCGGTGGGCGCTGGTGGGCAGCGACTACATCTGGCCGCGGTCCGTCCACGCCGGGGCCGTCCCGCTCATCCGCGACGCCGGTGCTGACGTGGTCGGGTCGACCTACGTGCCGCTCGGGTCCGTCGACCCCGAACCGATCATCGAAGGCCTGCGTCGCTGCGGTGCGCAGGCGGTGCTGCTCAGCCTCGTCGGGCGTGACCTCGCGACCTTCAACCGGGCGTTCGCCGCCTCGGGACTGCTCGGCCGCGTCGTGCGCGTGTCCGGCGCGCTCGATGAGACCGGGCTGCTCGAGATCGACGGCGACGACAGCGGCGAGCTCTATGCAGCGATGGAGTGGTTTGCGGCCGACCCCGACGAGGACGGCTTCGTCGAGAGGTATGCCGCGAGGTGGGGGCCCGTCGCCCCTCCCCTGGGCGAGTATGCCCATGGGTGCTACGCCGGCCTGCAGCTGCTCGCGCAGCTTGCGCGCCAGGGCGACCTCGACGTGGAGTCGTTTCCTGCGGCGGTGGCCCGGCGGCGTGTGACGCGCGGCCGCCTCGCCCGGGCGGACGGCATACAGCTGCTGGCGGTCTGAGCCCACTGCCGGGCGCACGGGCGCGCAAAATCGCCCGCTGCAGTCATTGTCAGCAGCTGGTTCGCTCTGCTTTGCTTCCATCTGGAAGTAACTGGTTGGCAGCGAGGAGCGATCCATGACCGCGGCACACGACGCAGGCGCCGAGGGAGGCACAGGAGCAGGTGCTCGGTCGGGCACCGGAGACCGGCAGCTGGGCGAGCTCGGGTACAAGCAGGAGCTGAGCCGCAGCCTGACCTTCACCGACCTGCTCGTCTACGGGCTCATCTTCATGGTGCCCATCGCACCGTTCGGAATCTTCGGCGGCGTGTTCCAGGGCTCGGGCGGGATGGTCGCCCTCACCTATGCAATCGGCATGGTGGCAATGATGTTCACCGCCAACTCGTACGCCGAGATGTCGCGCGCGTTTCCCATGGCTGGGTCGGTCTACACGTATGCCGGGCGAGGTTTCCGTCCGTGGGTGGGCTTCCTCACCGGCTGGGTGATCCTGCTCGACTACGTGCTGGTGCCGGGACTGCTCTACCTTGTCGCGGCGGTGGCGATGAACTCGATCGTGCCGGGCGTCGCAGTCTGGATTTGGTTGGCGTTGTTCGTGATCCTCAACACCGTCGTCAACTACATGGGCATCCAGATGACGGCGCGGGTCAACAAGGTCATGCTGGTGGCGGAGCTCATCGTCCTGGCGATCTTCCTCGTGATCGGGTTCGTCGCGGTCGCGCAGGGCAAGGGCAACGGGTTCAGCTTCGACGCGTTCTACAACTCCTCGACGTTCACGTGGTCGCTCGTGTTGGGGGCGGTGTCGATCGCGGTGCTGTCGTTCCTCGGGTTCGACGGCATCTCGATGCTGGCCGAGGAGAACAAGGAGTCGTCGCGGATGATCGGGCGGGCGATGGTGTACGCGCTGTTGCTGGCAGGCGCGTTGTTCATCGTGCAGACGTGGGTCGCCGCGATGCTGGTCCCGAATGCCGACACGCTGCTGTCGGACGGCGACCCCGGCGGCACGGCCTTCTATGACGCGGCCCGCGTCGGCGGTGGCGCATGGTTGGCGACGCTCACCGCGCTCGCCACCGCGATCGCTTGGGGTTTCGCGAACTCCCTTGTGGCGCAAGCGGCGACGTCACGGTTGTTGTTCGCGATGGCGCGCGACGGGCAACTGCCGGGCTTCCTGGCGAAGGTGAACCCGAAGCATCGCGTGCCGGTCAACGCGACGCTGCTCGTGGCCGGTGTGTCGCTGGTGCTCGGCCTCTACATGGCGTCGCGCGACGACGGCATCACGCTGCTGTCGTCGTTGGTGAACTTCGGGGCGATGTCGGCCTTCCTCGTGCTGCACCTGAGTGTCATCAACTATTTCATGCGCCGCCAGGGCAGCCGAGACTGGTTGCGGCACCTGGTGTTTCCGCTGATCGGGTTTGCGATCCTGCTGTTCGTCGTCATCAACGCCAAGGTCGCCGCGCAGACCCTCGCGCTCGCGTGGCTCGGGGTCGGGATCGTGGTGCTGGTGGTGTTCCGCTTGCTGCGCAAGGAACCGGAGCTGGCTGGGATGGAGGACGAAGGATGACCGAGGTCCACACGCTGCACCCTGAGCCCGACCAGCTCGCGTACAGCTTCGGTGGGGGCGACCCGTTGCTGCGGGTGGCGCCCGGGTCGGTGATCGAGCTGTCGACCGAGGACTGTTTCGGCGGCAACGTCCGCTCGGTCGACGACCTGCCGAGCCAGTCGGTGGTCTTTCCCTTCCTCAACCCCGTGACCGGCCCGGTCTTCGTCGAGGGTGCCGAGCCCGGTGACGCGCTGGCGGTGCACTTTGCCGAGATCCGTCCGCGCCGCGACTGGGCCGTGTCGACGACCTTCCCGCACTTCGGGGCGCTCACCGCCACGGGGACGACGGCGATGCTGCACGACCCGCTCGAGGAGCGGGTGTGGATGTACGACGTCGACGTCGAGCGCGGGGTGTGCCGGTTCCAGGCCCGCAACAGCGAGTTCAGCGTCGAGCTGCCGCTCGATCCTTTTCATGGCACCGTCGGCGTCGCGCCAGCGGCCAGTGAACGCATCATGTCGATCACGCCGGCCGCCCATGGCGGCAACATGGACACTCCCGAGCTGCGTTCTGGCGCAACGGTTTACCTGCCGGTGAACGAGCCGGGCGCATTGTTGGCGATCGGGGACGGGCACTGCCGTCAGGGCGAGGGCGAGGTCTGCGGCACGGCGGTCGAGGCCGCCATGTCGACCACCATCGTCGTCGACGTCGTCAAGGGCGCCGGGCCGCACTGGCCACGCATCCAGGACGACACTTTCATCATGTCGACCGGGTCGGTGAAGCCGCTCGAGGACGCCTTCCGCGTCAGCCAGCACGACCTCGTCACCTGGGTGGGCGAGCTGACCGGCATGGACGCTCTCGACAGCCTCCAGCTCGTCAGCCAGGCCGGGCTCGCGCCGGCCGGCAACGTGGTCGACACCAACTACACGATGGTCGCCAAGCTCCCCACTGCGGTCTTGGGGTCGGTGAGCATCTTCGACGACGTGCACGCCCGTCTCGCCGCAACCGGACGCGAGCACCTCGCCCACCGCTGATTTCGAGGTGAGGTATGCCGCGTGGTGGCCACGCGGCATACCTCACCTCGTCTCTTTGGCTGCGGGATTCGTGAAGATGCGTTGCTCGGTGAGCGCAGCTCAGGGGGCCAACGCCAGTTGCCGCAGCAGCTCGGGAATGCGCGCAGACAGCGTCGTGAACACGAGCCGGTCGTCGACCTTGTCGTAGTGGTGGGCGATGAGGTTGCGCATGCGCGCAATGGCCACCCAGTCGACGTCAGGGTGGTCGGCCCTGTAGTCGTCCGGGAGTTTCTCCGCCACCGTCGCGACCTGGATCAGGATGTGCCGGCCGCGTTATCGGGTTCTCGACATCCTCGAACAGGGTCAGCCGAACGGGTGGATTCGTCATCTCCGTGAGCGGTTTGCCCGATGCCGCGTTCGCCGGTCCGGCACTGTGGCCCCGCAGGCAGACCGACTGGGGGCAACGCTGGAACTCGACGACACGATCCGACTGACGACCGTGCCCGACCACACGCAGTGTCGGTGCGGAGAGGCGATGGTGGCCGGCGAACGCGCCGGTCTCGACATCCACTCGGGACGGTCGATCTGCCTGTGGTGCCTGGCCGATCTCAAGGCTGGGCGCACGCCTCCACGCCGACGCGCATCTCGCGGTCCGTCCATGCACGACGTCACCATTGTGCGAGTCCCTGAGCCGGCGAGTATGCCGCCTGCTCGCCAGCGCGCCCGCGTCACGCCTCGTCGTGCAAGGCGGCCTGGGAGCGGACCACGGACGAGCGTCACACTGCTGATCGTGGCCGCGGTCCTGGCCGGCGCGGCATACCTCGACAATGCGGTGCTGGGACATGACTCGATCCCCCGTGCCCTGGGTCTGCGCCACCTGCCCGGCGTGAGCACCGGCGGTGGCATCGCGGGCGTGGGCAGCAAGGCGTCGGACTATGCCTTCGCGGCCACCAAGAAGAACGGTGAGCCGGTGGCGTTCAGCAGCTGCGACCCGATCCATATTGTGGTCAACGGCAAGCACGCGGTGCCGGACGCCGACCGGATGCTGCGCGAGGCGCTCGACCGCGTGAGCGAAGCAAGCGGCCTGACGTTCGTGGTGGACGGCCCGAGCCAGGAACTGCCCGACTCCGTCCGCGCCGCGACGAACACATCGACCATGACGTGGACCAACCGGCCCGCACTGGTCGCCTGGCTCTCGCCGCAGGAGGATGAAGGCCTGGGGCGCGATGCAATTGGTCTCGGGGGTCCCATCGAAACCGGCTACTACATCGACGCGAACCGCCACTACGTGACGGGCACGGTGTCCTTGGATGGGCCAGCGCTGCAGGCCATCATGCTGCGACCGAATGGCTGGGCGCAGGCACGCGCAGTCGTCATGCACGAGGTGGGGCACATGGTCGGTCTCGGCCACGTGGACTCCACGGCAGAGGTCATGGCGCCGAAGGGCTCGCACATCACCGAGTTCGGCGCCGGTGACCGCGAGGGGCTGCGACTCCTCGGCGACGGCCCCTGCTTCTGACTCAGCTCCCGGCCCGTCGCAGCGTCAGCGGGACGTCGATGTCAGCTCATGAGCCGTCTGGAGAGACAGGGCGTCGCTGCGCGACCACGGCGTTTCGGACCCAGTGCCAGGTCGGCGTGGCGACCGAAGTCAGGAACGGCGAGGTGCCCTGCCTCTGCTGGACGCAACCGGGTGCTTGAGCGCCGACTTCGCGATCTTCGCCAAGGCCGCCGGACCCAGATCGACCCCGCACTGCTCGGCGAGCCCCACGAGGTAGACCAGCACATCCGCGAGCTCCTCACTCACCCGCGTGTGCAGCGGCTCCTCAGCGATCAGCTCCTTGGCCCGATCTGCCGGCAGCCATTGCAGCAGCTCGGCGAGCTCCCCCACCTCACCCACCAGCGCGAGCATCACCGACTTGGGGTCCTGGAACTGCTCCCAGTCCCGCTCCTCCCGGAACGCCTTTGCCGCCAATCGGATCGCCTCGAGATCAGACACGACCGCGAGTATGCCGCGTCGTCCAGACATGCACTCCCCCGCCCGTTAGAGTCGCTCACGTAATTGCGGCCCGACGGGCTTCCGCGTCAGGACAAGCCCCCACCCGCACGGATCACTTCGTGCTGCCTGGGGTTCTGACTCGTGACGCTCTACCGGACGTCGGTCGCCGGTTTCTCCGTACTGGAGCACCACTTGGCCGATCACCTCGCCGAGCAGCTCGCGATCCGCACGGGCCAGACCGCCTCCACCTCGGAGCGACGATCGTGGGAGCGCAGCCTTCCGGCCTTGGCTGCAGATCTCCGCGCGGCCGGGCTGGATGACGTGGAGATGCTCGTCGAGTACCAGCTCCCCCTCACAAGCAAGCGCGCTGACGTGGTCCTCGCGGGCGAGCACCCGCAGACCGGCGGCCCGTCCTACCTCGTCGTCGAGCTCAAGCAGTGGAGTCACGCCGAGCGATTCGAGGACAGCGACACCCTCGTCCGCATCGAGCAGTACGGCCACCGCCCGGTGACCCATCCCGCCCTCCAGGTCCGCGACTACTGCGACTACATGGTCGGCTTCACCGCCGTGCTCGCCGACGACCCACGATCCGTCGCTGGCGCGGCATACCTCCACAACGCCACGGACGATGGCGTGAGCGACCTGTTCGCACTGCCGGGAGACGACCACGGTCGCGTGTTCACCGGACAACGCCGTGGCGAGTTCCAGGACTACCTCCGGTCGCGATTCAAGCCGGGTGCAAGCGGAGCCAGGTATGCCGACCGATTGGCTACCAGCCGCATCGCACCTTCGCGGCAGCTTCTTTCGGTGGCTGCAGAGGAAGTCCGGCAGCGTGAGATGTTCGTGCTACTCGACGAGCAACGCGATGCCTACAACTACGTGCTGCACGCCGTGGAGCGCGCTCGTCGGGCCAACACCAAGACGGCCGTCATCGTGTCGGGCGGCCCGGGCAGCGGCAAGAGCGTCATCGCGCTCTCTCTGCTTGGCGAGCTGTCCCGCCAAGGACGAACGGTGTTGCACGCCACAGGGTCTCGCTCGTTCACGCAGACGCTCCGTAAGGTCGCAGGTGCTCGCGCGCCTCAGGTGCGCAAGATGTTCCAGTACTTCACCTCGTTCATCGCCGCTGCCCCCAACGATCTGGATGCGCTGATCCTCGATGAGGCGCACCGCATTCGGGAGACCTCGGCGTCTCGGTGGACGCGGGCCGAGCATCGCACTGGCAAGCCCCAGGTCGAGGAGCTGCTGGCGGCGGCGAGGGTCCCTGTCTTCCTGCTGGATGAGTTCCAAGTGGTGCGACCCGGCGAGCAGGGCACCGTCGAGGACATCGAGAAGCACGCGGCTAACAACGGGATCCACGTCGAGAAGATCAACCTGGACGCGCAGTTTCGGGCGGGCGGCTCCGAGGAGTACATCCAATGGGTGCGACGCCTGCTCGGGTTGAGCACCGAAGGATCCCTTCAGTGGCAAGGGGATCCGCGCTTCGAGGTACAGGTGGTCGATTCTCCCGAGGAGATGGAGGCGGTCCTGCGCGGCCATCTCGAGCAGGGTTACTCCGGGCGAATTGCAGCGGGCTACTGCTGGCCGTGGAGCGACCCGCGTCCTGACGGCACGCTGGTGCCCGACGTGCGCATCGGTGCCTGGGCTCGGCCCTGGAACCTCAAGGGCGACCGTTCGATCGGCGGCGCACCCGCGGCCGCCCTCTGGGCAACTGACCCAGCCGGCTTTGGTCAGGTGGGCTGCGTCTACACCGCTCAAGGCTTCGAGTACGACTACGCCGGCGTCATCCTCGGGCCCGATCTCGTCTGGCGCGAGGACCGATGGGTGCCGGTGCGGGCAGCGAACAAGGACCCGGAATTCCGCAACCGGACGAAGGTGAGCGACCTCGACTTCGACCGCCTGGTCCGCAACGTCTACAAGGTGCTTCTGACCCGCGGCATGCGTGGCGTCCTGATCATGTCCACCGACCCGCAGACCCAAGACCACCTCCGCCGCTTGACCCAATGAACCGACGCGGACGGTTGAGTCCGCACCATCCACGGCCCGACCGGCTTCCGTTCAGGACATGCCACCACCCGTGACAACACGGGAAGGCGCCTGCGCTCATGACGAGCTGGGTCATCACTATTGCCAAGGAGTTTCCGCAGCACTGGGACTATGCCCAGCAACACCAACTGTGGGACTTCACACGCAGTCGTCGCCGCGACATCCGCGCAGGCGACCAGTTGTACTTTTGGTTGGCCGGCACTGGATTCGTCGGAACGGCCACCGCTACCAGCGATCTCATGGAGCATGAGGACGGCGATGGTCCGTGGGATGACGAAGGCCTTGGGCGATATGCCTACAGGGTCCTCCTCGAACCTGAGCCCGTCGGACCGCGACTCACCGTGAGTTGGTCGGAGGTTCTCGATCAGACGTCGACCACGAGCAGGCTGAACGCGGCGCCTGTACGTTTCGGGGACTCGGACGACGAGGTCTGGCTATGGTCGGTGTTCAGCCGGTCAACGCGTCCGGATCTGCAGTACCCCGAGGTGGAAGCGGAACTCGAGGGCGATGACGTCGACTGGGAGCGCGACGACCGCAAACGTCAAGAAAGGGCCATCGCGATCCGCCTGGGTCAACGCGGCTTCAGGGCGCGGCTGGTGGCTGCCTACGCTGGGCGCTGCGCGGTCACCGGGTACAGCGCATTAGCTGCCCTGGAGGCGGCACACATCGCGCCCTACCGCGGCGAACACTCGCACGACGTAAGAAACGGGCTCCTGCTTCGTGCCGACATCCACACCCTGTTCGACCTGAAGCTGCTGACCGTGACCCCTGACTGGATCATCCATGTCTCACAGGAACTGAGCGATAGCGAGTATTGGTCGCTCGACGGAAAGCGGATGGCCGTCGTTCCATCTCATGAAGACGCACCGCTCCCCGACCTGCTTGCGGTGCACAACGATTCGTTCGGCCTGGCACGGAGTTGACCCGTGCGGAATCCACTCCGATGAAGGTCCGGTCTCCTTTGCGACCGAAATAGCCCTCGAACGATCTGGGTGCCTGGCAAGCTAGCTGCGTGAAGGGACCAGACGACAGCCTTCTCGAAGGCCTGTACGAGCGCCTAATCACTGAGGACCTCGAAGCACGCCTCGCCGCTGCGACCAACCTGTTGATCGATCGCGGTGAGGTTGACGAGGCTGATGCCCCGGAAGTCCTTGCTCGCCACCTACGGACTGTCGCGCTACGGGTCTTGCGTGATGAGCGCAAAGCCGAACGGCGACTCGACATCGTCAATGACCTGATAGACCGGCTTGGTTCCCCCACCGATGCCGTGGCGACCGCTCGACACCTATTGTCCGTTGCAGAGCCACCCGCACCGGGTCGAGCTGCCCGGGTGTTCGCCGAGCGCCCGTCCACGCCACTGTCCGATGCCGCCCTGCTCACCAATGCCCAGGGTGAGCCCGGCATGGGGCACGAGGTCCGAGCAGAGTTGGCGAGCGCCGACCAGGTCGACGTGATCATGGCCTTCGTCAAGTGGTACGGCTTGCGCCTGTTCGAAGACCGCCTCAAGTCCCTCGGCGAACGTATGGTCCCACTCCGCGTGATCACCACGACCTACATGGGCGCCACCGAGCGCCAGGCCCTCGACCGACTAGTTCGCGACTTCGGCGCTGAGGTCAAGGTTCAGTACGACGCGCAGCGAACTCGCCTCCACGCCAAGGCATGGCTCTTCCGACGCAACACCGGCTTCGACACGGCATACGTCGGGAGCAGCAACTTGTCACGCGCGGCGATGCTCGACGGCGTCGAGTGGAACGTTCGACTTTCGGCGATCGCAACACCAGCACTCATCCAGAAGTTCGGCGCCACGTTCGACAGCTACTGGAACGACCCAACCTTCGAGCCCTACGACCCCGACACGGACCGAGATCGCCTCGATGATGCGCTCGCCGAGGCAGCCGGAACCAAGTCACGCGACCGCATCACGCTGTCGCTGTCAGGGCTGGAAGTTCGGCCGTACCCCTACCAGCAGGAAATGCTCGACCAGCTCGATGTCGAGCGGGTTATTCATGGCCGACACCGGAACCTCCTCGTCGCAGCGACGGGCACGGGCAAGACGGTGATTGCCGCACTTGACTACCGACGACTCGCTGAGAATGCACCAACCCTGCCGCGGCTGCTGTTCGTAGCCCACCGGTTTGAGATCCTCGAGCAAGCGCTGCGCACCTACCGGGAAGTGCTGAACAAGCCTGACTTCGGCGAGCTGTACGTGCGGGGCGCCCGGCCCGAGCGTTGGGAGCACGTGTTCGCATCCATCCAATCGCTCACGGCCTACGACGTCAGTTCCATCCCGCCCGGCTCGTTCCAGATCGTGGTGGTGGACGAGTTCCACCACGCACAGGCAGGCACGTACAGGCGGTTGCTCGATCACCTCAACCCGCGCGAACTCCTAGGCCTGACAGCCACACCGGAGCGGGGCGACGGTCTTGATGTCCTCTCCTTCTTCGATGGCCGGGTGGCCGCTGAGTTGCGGCTCTGGGATGCCCTCAAGGCTGACCTCCTCACGCCGTTTCACTACTTTGCCGTGGCTGACGGAACAGAGCTGGACCACGTCGGCTGGAAGGCCGGCGCCTACGACCAGGCGGAACTGTCCAACGTCTACACGGGTAACGACGCCCGAGCCCGACTGGTCCTGAGCGCCATCCGTGACAAGGTCGGCAACCTTGCCTCGATGAAAGCCCTTGGCTTCTGCGTGTCACGAGACCATGCCCACTACATGACGCGCGTCTTCAACGAGGCTGGCATACGGGCCGCTGCCATCCTGGGCGATACACCGCCCCGCGATCGAGACACGGCTCTCGCGAATCTCAAGACGGGTGACATCCAAGTCGTCTTCACCGTCGATGTCTTCAACGAAGGTGTGGATGTGCCGGCCATCAATACGGTGCTCTTCCTACGCCCGACGGAGAGCTCGACGGTCTTCCTGCAACAGTTGGGACGAGGTCTGCGACGAGCCAAGGACAAACCAGTGCTGACGGCGCTGGACTTCGTCGGTCACCACCGCAAGGAGTTCCGGTTCGACCAGCGCTTCCGCGCGATGACCGGCAGCTCGCGAGCAGAGCTTGTCCGTGATGTCGAGAACGGCTTTCCCTTCCTACCCGCAGGAACCCAGATCGTGCTCGACCGGCAGAGCCAGGAACTGGTCCTTGAGAACATCAAAAGCCAGGTGGCCAAGAGATGGGTCACGATCGTCTCCGAGCTGCGAGCCCGACCGACTCACGACCTCGCAACGTTTCTGACCGACTCGGGGGTGGATCTCGCAGACGTCGTTCGTGGAGACCGGTCGTGGGCCAGACTGCGGCGTGAGGCCGGGCTGGACGTTTCGCAGGCCGGTCCGTTGGAGGGTGGCCTGCTGAAGCGCGTCCGTGCCCTCGCCCATGTCGACGACCCTGACCGCGCTGCGGCATACCTGCGCTGGCTCGCGGACGACGCCCCCTCGTATGACAACGCCGCCCCAGCGCTCCAGGCGTTCGGGCGCATGCTCTTCTTCTCGCTCTGGCCTGACGGCGGGGGCTTCGCCTCGTATGCCGGGGGGCTCGGTTCACTGCACGCCGAGCCTGCGGCCCGTGCAGACATGCGCGCTGTGATCCAACTGGGTCTCGAAGGAGCTGAGCGGATCACGACCCGCCTCCAAGGCGACCTCGGCATGCGACCCCTGCGAGTCCATGGGCAGTACACCCGGGAGGAGATTGCCGTCGGGCTTGGGTACAGCACGCCCACGACCCGACGGCCACCCAGCATCATGCAGGGCGTCTTCTTCGCAGAGGAAGCTAACACCGACGCCTTCCTGATTACCTTGCAGAAGTCCGAGGCCGACTACTCACCAACGACGATGTACCAGGACTACGCGATCAGCCCTGAGCTCTTTCATTGGGAAAGTCAGTCAGGTACGACTCTGGCTTCCAAGACGGGGCAGCGTTACCTCAACCACCGAGAAGACGGCAGCCACGTTCTGCTCTTCACCCGTCCGCAGAAGGTCACCGAGTTCGGGTCGGGCGCGCCGTACGTGTTCCTTGGCGAGGCTGACTATGTCGAGCACCGAGGCGAGCGCCCCATTGCCATCACTTGGCGGCTTCGAACTCCGATGCCGGCCGCTGACTTCGCCGCCGCCAGTGTCGTAGCGTGACAGACATCGATTCGGGCTGAGTGCTACACGGTCGCTCATCACCCGGGTACCGTGCCTGTCACATCGTTCAAGCACTTCGCAGGGGGAGTCATGGCCGCAAGGCGCAGATCACAAGTCCGGGTCGACCAAACCCAGTTGAGACGCCGCTTCTCTCTCGGGGGCGAGCAGGCAGAGGCCGATCCGCTACTTAAGGACAGTTTCTACTACACGGCTCAATTCGACGCTCTTTCGTCACGCGACGATCCAAAGTGTTTTATCATCGGCCGCACGGGTAGCGGCAAGTCAGCCATGCTGCAAAGAATTGAAGACGAGCATGGCGGTCATGTAATCAGAATTACACCCGAAGATCTTTCTCTCCCCTATATTTCGGGGTTGGGAACGATTAAGCATCTGGTCGACAATAAAGTTCACCTCTCCCCCTTCTTCATTGCACTCTGGAAGCACATCTTCTTGGTAGAGATAGTCAGACACCGCTATTCAGTCGACTCTCCACGAGCGAAGCAGAACTTTCTTAGTTCGCTGCGGGATCGAATATCTCAAGACAAAAGCAAACTAGCCGCTCTAGAATATTTGAACGATTTCGGTGACCGCTTTTGGTGCGAGACCGACGAGCGGGTCCGCGAGATCACGGAGAAATTCGAAGAGCAAGTTCGAGCCCAGGGAGGGATCAGTAGCTCCCCACTAGGAATCAATGCGGGCGTGGAGTCCAGCGGACTTCGCACTGTGGAACACCGAACAGAGTTGGTCGACCGGTACCAGAAGGTAGTTAATGACACTCAACTCCCGAGATTGAACAAAATGATCTCGGTCCTCGACGAGGACATTCTAGATTCACCCCAGCATTTCACATGGATCGTAATCGACGATCTTGACCGAGACTGGGTCGATGACCAGATTGCGAACGACCTAATTCTTTGCCTCTTCCGAGCCGTCGTCGACATGAAGCGAGTCCAGAATCTCAAGATTCTAGTCGCTCTACGCGCCAACATATTTCGCGCACTCGACTTCGCCGGGCGACACGGGGGGCAAGAGGAAAAGTTTCGCGCTCTCACTATGCGATTGGGGTGGACACCTATCGAAATTGGCGGAATGCTCGACGAGCGAGTCAAGGTAGCTGCGAAGCGTTCTGGAATGGGTGAACTTCAGGGTGTGCGAGACATTCTCCCCTCAAGCAATCCGAAGCGCGGCGATGCCTTACAATTTATTCTTCGACGAACCATGATGCGGCCCCGGGATGCAATCGCCTACCTGAACACGTGCCACGAATTCTCAGCGGGACACCCGAAAATTACATGGGATCACCTGAATGACGCGGAGCCACACTATTCACAGAATCGCCTTCTAGCCCTACGAGACGAATGGAAACCATCGTTTCCTGGGCTCGATACAGTTCTAGGCGTATTTTCCGGTGCCCCGACGGTCCTTTCGCCCGAGACCTTTCGCGATCGACTAGACGAAGCCGCCATGCTTCTCGCGGATCCGAATTTTCCGGGCCGCGACTGGCTGATGGATCTGACCAGACCCGTTTGGGAGGGATCGGACGAGCAGGCACTTGGGGTGGAGCCCTTTCGCAGTTTGATCGAACTTCTTTTCACCATCGGATTCATTGGATTCCGTCAGGCGACTCCCAAGGCTATATTCGCCCAGGACCAGCCCGAATTCTTGGCTTCGCATTATGCTCTGACGTCCGTTGCCGCCTTTGTGGTTCATCCAGCGTTCTGGGCTGCTCTGGGGATCGGCCGAAGAGATGACGTCTAGGAGAACCTGAGCGCGCCCTACTCCATTAACGGAGTACCTGTGCTGGGCCCATGAAGCCGAAGCCGAGATTGCCGTCCACCCATACCTTAGTTATGGGGGGTCGCGGCGTGGCGCGACCCCCCATAACCGACTGCTACTTGGACTTCTTCGGCTTGGTGCCGACCTTGTAGGTCGTCGACGGGCTCTGCATCGCGTGCTTCTTCGTCACGAAGCGTCCCGACTTGGCGGACTTGAACGTCATCCTGCTCACCTCCTCCTCAAGCCTGGGATTGCGACCAAGCAAGAGGTGAGCCACGATGTTCATCCCTAGCAAGGGAACAGGAGGCTCGCCTCCTGCTGTCAGGCCCCGGTGCTCGAACACCGGGGCCTGACCTCTATTCAGTTCATCAGCTGCAGCCGCTGGTGCTGCCGCAGCCTTCGCAGACGTAGCAGCTGCCGGCGGGGCGCATTTTCGTGCCACAGGTCATGCACATCGGCGCGTCAGCCGACTTGCCCTGGAACTTCTCGAGCAGCTCCGCGCTCGAGTGCACCTCGACGTCGACCTCACGAGCGCTCGCAGCGCCGGCACCCGACTTCACGGCGTCCGCGTCGAGCTCCTTGCCCTCGACCGCCGCGTCCTCGTGCTTCGGCTCGGCGGCCTTGGCGACCGGTGCCGACTGCGACAGGGTCTCCAGCTCAGCCTCGGACGAGTCGTCGTCGGACGCGGCATACGAGCCGGTCTCGAGCTGGCGCGCGCGCTCCTCGGCGGTGTGGATGCCCATGAACGAGCGGGTGTCGAAGTCGAGGTAGTCCAGCGCCAGCCGGCGGAACACGTAGTCCATGAGGGACTGCGCCATCCGCACGTCCGGGTCGTCGGTCATACCGGCCGGCTCGAACCGCAGGTTGGTGAACTTCTCGACGAAGGTCTCCAGCGGCACGCCGTACTGCAGGCCCACCGACACCGCGATCGAGAAGGCGTCCATCACGCCGGCCAGGGTCGAGCCCTGCTTGCCGAACTTGAGGAACACCTCACCGAGCTCGCCGTTGTCGTACGTGCCAGCCGTCAGGTAACCCTCGGCGCCACCGACCGCGAACGACGTGGTCTGCGAGGTGCGGCGCTTGGGCAGCCGGCGCCGCACCGGCCGGTACTCGACGACCTTCTCCACCACCGGCTCGGCGGCATCCGCCGCAGCCCCAGCGGCCTTGTCCTTGGCGGCCGAGCCACCGTCGGACAGCGGCTGGCCGACCTTGCAGTTGTCGCGGTAGACCGCGATCGCCTTGAGGCCGAGCTTCCAGCCCTGCATGTGGACGTCCTCGATCTCCTCGACCGTGGCCGTCTCCGGCAGGTTGACCGTCTTGGAGATCGCGCCGGACAGGAACGGCTGCACGGCAGCCATCATCCGCACGTGACCCATGGGCGAGATCGCCCGCGCACCCATCGCGGTGTCGAACACCTCGTAGTGCTCCGGCTTCAGCCCGGGCGCGTCGATGACGTGACCCTTGTCGGCGATGTACTCGACGATCGCCTCGATGGTCTCGCCGGTGTAGCCCAGCTTCTTCAGCGCCCGCGGGATGGTCAGGTTGACGATCTGCATCGACCCGCCGCCGACGAGCTTCTTGAACTTCACCAGCGAGAAGTCGGGCTCGATGCCGGTGGTGTCGCAGTCCATCATGAAGCCGATGGTCCCGGTCGGGGCCAGCACCGACGCCTGGGCGTTGCGGTAGCCGTTCTTCTCACCGAGCTTGACCACGTCGTCCCACGCCTTGGTGGCCGCGCGGTGGATGCCGGCGTCCATCGTGTCGAGCGTGCGGATCGCGTCGTTCGCGGCCTGGTGCTTGCGCATCACGCGCTTGTGCGCGTCCGCGTTCCGGGCGTACCCGGCATACGGGCCAACAACCGCCGCGATCTCGGCGGAGCGCTTGTAGGCAGCACCGGTGAGCAGCGAGGTGATCGCCGCGGCGAGCGAGCGCCCACCCTCGGAGTCGTAGCCGTGACCGGTCGCCATGAGCAGCGCGCCGAGGTTGGCGTAGCCGATGCCCAGCTGGCGGTAGTCGACGGTGGTCTTGCCGATCGCCTCGGTCGGGAAGTCGGCGAAGCAGATCGAGATGTCCATCGCGGTGATGACCAGCTCGGCGACCTTCTGGAAGGTCTTGGCGTCGAACGTGTCGTCGTCCTTGAGGAACTTCAGCAGGTTCAGCGACGCCAGGTTGCACGAGGAGTTGTCGAGCGACATGTACTCCGAGCACGGGTTCGACGCGGTGATCCGACCCGTCTCGGGGTTGGTGTGCCAGTCGTTGATCGTGTCGTCGTACTGCAGACCCGGGTCAGCGCACTCCCACGCCGCCTTGGCGATCTTGGTGAACAGCTCGCGGGCGTCGACCTCCTCGATGACCTCACCGGTGCCACGCGCCCGCAGCCCGAAGGTGGTGCCCTCGTCGACCGCGCGCATGAACTCGTCGCTCACGCGCACCGAGTTGTTGGCGTTCTGGTACTGCACCGAGGTGATGTCCTTGCCGCCCAGGTCCATGTCGAACCCGGCGTCACGCAGCGCGCGGATCTTGTCCTCCTCGCGCGCCTTGGTCTCGACGAACTCCTCGATGTCGGGGTGGTCCACGTCGAGCACGACCATCTTGGCCGCACGACGCGTCGCGCCACCGGACTTGATCGTCCCCGCCGACGCATCCGCGCCACGCATGAACGACACCGGCCCCGAGGCCGTGCCACCCGACGACAGCAGCTCCTTCGAGGAACGGATGCGCGACAGGTTGAGACCCGCGCCCGAGCCGCCCTTGAAGATGAAGCCCTCCTCCTTGTACCAGTTGAGGATCGAGTCCATCGAGTCGTCGACCGACAGGATGAAGCAGGCCGAGACCTGCTGCGGCGACTTGGTGCCCACGTTGAACCAGACCGGCGAGTTGAAGCTGAACACCTGGTGCAGCAGGGCGTAGGTCAGCTCGTGCTCGAAGATCTCGGCGTCCTCGTCGGTGGCGAAGTAGCCGTGGTCCTTGCCGGCCTTGGTGTAGGTCAGCACGACGCGGTCGATCAGCTGGCGCAGCCCCTGCTCGCGCGCCTCGGTGCCAAGCGCACCGCGGAAGTACTTCGTCGTCACGATCGTCGAGGCGTTGACCGACCAGAAGTCGGGGAACTCCACCCCGCGCTGCTCGAAGATCGTCTCGCCCGTCTTCCAGTTCTGCTGGACGACGTCACGCTTCTCCCAGGTCACCTCGTCATAGGGGTGCACACCAGGGGTGGTGTAGATCCGCTCGATCTTCACCCCGCGCCCGGACTTGGCGTTGCTCTTGCGGGCACCTGCACGTGCTCCTGCGGTTTCGGTCATTTGGTGGGCCTCCCTGGTCCCCTTGGTGGTGCTGGTTGGCGTGACTGTCAATGGTTTCAGTGGGGTCTGACACTCGCGTGCCAGTGGTTCCCGGCGATGGATCGGGCGGTATGCCGCGGGCTCAGCCCGGCGGCATACCGGCCCGAGTCTGTGGGTCGCCACCGGTGGTGGCGACGTCGGGCTCCTCACCGGTCGCGTCGCGTTCGGCGCGCAGCAAGGTGATGGCGGCCTCGAAGTCCTCGAGGCTGTCGAAGGCCTGGTAGACCGACGCGAACCGCAGGTAGGCGACCTCGTCGAGCTCACGCAGCGGCCCGAGGACGGCCAGACCGACCTCGTGGGCCTCGATCTCGGCCTGTCCCTGCTGGCGGATGCACTCCTCCACCCGCTGGGCCAGCAACGCGAGGTCGTCCTCGCTGACCGGCCGGCCCTGGCAGGCCTTGCGCACCCCGGCGAGCACCTTGACCCGGCTGAACGGCTCGCTCACGCCGGAGCGCTTGGTCACCGTCAGGCTCGCGGTCTCGACGGTCGTGAACCGCCGCCCGCACTCCGGGCACTGCCGGCGTCGGCGGATCGAGCTGCCGTCGTCGGTGGTGCGCGAGTCCATCACGCGCGAGTCGGTGTGCCGACAGAACGGACAGTGCATGTGCGGCTCCTTCCCTGCGCCCCGCCGGGCCCCTGCCGAGTGACCGGCTGGGGACGGCGGTGTGGACTTCCTGTGGGTATCTCGTGGATAACCGGCCCTGGCCTGTGCACTAGATGTGGACGAACTACAGCCGTGTAACCACTAGATGTAGGGATATCTTGACTCACTGTGACGCGCGACGCAAGCCGTTGCCCGAAAGAGTGCATCGCCGCAGGTCAGAGCCCCGACACGCTCCCGCCGACACGCCGAAAACGGTGCTGGTGTGACTGGTGTGACTCCAGAGGCACCCCAGATATGGGTCCCGCACGCCGGCCCCTCCCCCACATCTGGTGCCACCCTCACCCACCGCTCATGTCCCGCAACATGCCGTGAAAACTGCGGATCGACGGCATGTTGCGGGACATGAGCGGGCCGGGACGAGGCCGGGTATGCCGCGGGGCCGCCTCGGGCGCCGCGCCGCGCCTTCGCCGCGCCTTCAGTTGTCGGGCGCCGCGTCGAAGCCGCCGGTGGCGATGACGTTCTCGGCGAGGGCGGAGACCTTGATGTTGTGGTTCTGGCTCTCCTTGGACAGCAGCTCCCACGCCTCGTCCAGCCCCACCTGACGCGTCGACATGAGGATGCCGAGGGACACCCCGATCCGCCGGCTCGTGCGCAGCGCCGCCCGGAAGTTGTCGAGCTCGTTCTGTGTCGACAGCGCCCGCAAGGTGGCCGCCGCCGTCGCCCCGAAGATGGCGAGCAGCGACTCCTGGTCGGCGCTGAACGCCTCACGCCGGGCCGCGTAGACCGTGAGTGCCCCGGTTTCCCTGGCCCCCAGCGGCAGCACGTGCGCGACCATGCTGTGCGTGCCCACCTCGCCCGCGGCCCGCGGCCCGAACCGCAGCCAGCGGCGGTCCCGCGCCAGGTCGCCGGAGCGCAGCGTGTCGTGGTCGCGGATCGCGTCGAGGCTGGGGCCCTCGTGCTCGTCGAGCGCGATCGCGTGCAGCGCCTCGGGGATGTCGCTCGTGGCGGCGACGACGGTGCACCGGTTGCCCCGCTTGGTCGTCACGGCGGCGTGGTCGGCACCCACGACCTTGCGGGTGAGGTCGCAGACGAGGTCGAGGACCTGGGTCTCCTGCTCGCAGTGCTCGTCGAGCATGCGCACCGCATCGGCGAAGTCGTCGAGCAGCTGCCAGGTCTGGTCCAGCACGCGAGGCATCGAGGATCCGTTCATATCCGGGGCTTGGAAGGCCGCGCTTTGACCGGTGAGGCGCCCACGCCGATTGAACCGCCAAGAACCTTTCCTGTCGAGCGGTGCGCACACCTGGACGCGCCCTGAAACCGCGCCAGCCACGCGGCATACCGGTCACTGGCTGACCGGAAGGCCTGCCACGCTGGGCGCATGCCCCGCACCCCCACCGCCGAGATCACCGGGACGACCAGCTGGGAGACCCACCCGGTCACCCCGGACCGGTTCGACGACTTCGTCGCCATCGTCAACCCGAACCGTCGCGCCAACACCTGCTGGTGCCTCTCGCACCGACTGCGCGCCCAGGACATCCGTGAGCTCGGCGGCACCGGTGCCGACGCCCGGGAGAAGGCCGCCGAGGCCCTGTCCCACCGCGAGCACCCGATGGGCGTCGTCACCTACGCCGACGGCGTGCCCGTCGGCTGGTGCTCGGTTAGCCCCCGCACCGAGATCCCCAAGCTCGAGGCCTCCAACCTCATCGTGCGCATCGACGACGTCCCGGTCTGGAGCATCATCTGCGTCGTGGTCCGTGGCGGTCACCGCCGCCGCGGCGTCACCGGTCACCTCCTGCAGGGAGCGGTGGAGTATGCCGCGAGCGCGGGTGCGCCGGCGCTCGAGGCCTACCCGGTCGACCCGGGTGGGTCGCGGATGGACCTGACGATGGCGTTCGTCGGGACGCGGGCGATGTTCGAGAAGGCCGGTTTCGAGGTGGTGGGGCAGACGGACGCAGTGGCGAGCAGGATGCCGCGCCTGGTCATGCGCCGGAACCTCACCTGACGCGCGGGCCGACGGGCTCGGGATAACGATCCGGACCCGGCACCCGGCGAACGGCGCACCGCTGTCGGGACCACTCGGCATACTCCCCCCATGACACTGGGGGGTCGGCTGGGGCGCCGCGCGCTCACGACCGCAGCCACGACGCTGGCCGCGGCCCTCGTCCTCGCGCCCGCGGCACACGCCGAGCGCGGTCTCGGCGAGCGCGGCACGACGCGATATGTGGTGTCCGACAAGGGAACTCCCGTCAAGGTGACCCAGACGTTCACCGTCACCAACGAGCAGCCGCCGAACGCGACGCGCTACTTCTTCTGGACCGGCTACTCCCTGTGGCTGCCCAACGGCGCAAGCGACCTCAGGGCCACGTCGAACGGCTCGACGCTGTCAGTCAAGCGGGTGCGGTTCAAGGAGCTCGACTACGCCGACATCGCCTTCCCGTCGCCCCTGAACTACGGCCGCAGCCGCACCGTCACGGTCACCTACACGATCCCCGGCGCCAAGCCGCGCTCGTCCTCCCCCGGCCGGGTCGGCAAGGGGTATGCCGCGTTCGACGTCTACTCCCCCGGCGGCACCGGTCAGGCGCGCATCGAGGTGGTTGCGCCGCGGTGGATGAACCTCGACCTCGGCATCGACAGCACCGACAAGACCACCGGCGACACCCGCACCACGACCGCGACCGGCGGCGGCAACCTGGGCCTGTGGTCGATGGTGTCGCTGCGTGACCCCTCGCAGGTCGACGAGCGCACGGTCACGGTGCAGGACAACGCGTTCGACGTGGTCGCGTTCCCCGGCGACACCGTCTGGTCGAACTACATCAGCGACCAGCTGCCCCAGCTCGTCCCCGCCCTCGAACGCATCACCGGCCAGAGCTGGCCCAGCCGCACGACCCGCATCACCGAGGACTTCAGCCGGCAGGTCTACGGCTGGGACGGCACCTACAAGCAGGGCGCCATCGAGATCTCCGAGGCGACCGACCCCGCGGTCCTCGCCCACGAGCTGGCGCACGCCTGGGCCAACAGCGACAACACCGGCGACCGCTGGCTCATCGAAGGCCTCGCCCAGGAGCTCGCCCGCCAGGCCGTGACCGCGACGAAGCAGAAGGACGACGACCACCGGCGCGTCGCGCCGAGTGACAAGGGCGCCTTCCCCCTCGCGACGTGGCCGGACGGTGACGGGGTCGCGGGCGACGCGGAGGACTACGGCTACCCCGCGTCGTATGCCGCCGTCCACGCGCTCGTCTCGGGCAGCAAGGCCGCGCCCGGACCCCAGCTGATGAAGGCGCTCACCAGCCGCGCCACCCTCTACGACGCACCCGGCGAGCGTCCCGTCGTCAACCACGCGACCACCTGGAAGCAGGCCTACGACCTGTTCGAGGTGCTCGGCGGCAACCCCTCGACCAAGGCGCTCATGACCGACTGGGTCATCGCCCCGGCCGACACCAAGCTGCTCACCGTCCGCGCCAGGACCCGTACCGCGTATGCCGCCGCGGAGCGGGCCGACGGCGACTGGCGCCTTCCGCGTGGGGTGCGGTCGGCGATGGCCTCGTGGGACTTCGCGGCGGCATCGCTGGAGATGGCACGGACGAAATCCGTTGCGGCTGCTGCCCTTTCGGCTCAGCAGGCGGCAGCGAAGGCGCAGGTCGACACCAAGGCCGTGCAGGCGGCATACCAGTCGGCGTCCGGCAGCGACGACTACGCGACGGTGCGGGCCCAGCTCGAGGGCTTCAGCCGGGTGGCCACCGACTACGCCGACCAGCGCAACGCCTGGGCGGCGCGCAACCCGCTCGCCCGGGTCGGTGGGGTGCTCGCCGACCCCGGCGCAGACCTGGCTCGAGCCCGGGCCGACCTCGCGGACGGCAAGCCCGGCGAGGCAGGCAAGGCCCTCGCGTCGGCGCAGCGCACGAGCACGCTGGCGACGGTGGCCGGGGCCGCTGCTGTGCTGCTCGGTGTCCTGGCACTGGTCGGCGTCGTCCTCGTCGTGTGGCTGCGGCGCCGGCGCAGCGCCCGAACGGTGGACGCCGATGGTGCAGCCGCACCCCAACCGGAGCACGATGGTGCTCCATGGACCCAGACCGCGTCCTGACGTGGCGCCTGGCCACCCAGCGTCTCTCGTCGGCGCCAGTGGCGACCGCGGCCGACGCGGTGCGGCTCCTCGCGTGCGTGCAGAGCCAGGAGCGCGACCACGCCTTCTGGTCACTCGCACTGCGGTCCCGGCGGCGGACGTACGGCAGCGTGCAGCGCGAGTTCGACCGCGGCGCGTTCGTGCGCACCCACATCCTGCGCCCGACCTGGCACTTCGTGGTGCCGTCGGACCTGCGCTGGATCCTGGAGCTGACCTCGCCACGCGTCCTGTCCGGCATGGGCGCCCGGCACCGCCAGCTCGGCCTCGACGACCCCAAGGTGCTGACCGTCGCCCTTGACCAGCTTGGAAACGCCTTGCGGGACAAGCAGTTTCGCACGCGGAACGAGCTGGGGCAGTGGTTCGCCGAGCACGCGTCGCCCATCCGGGCTGGTGAACAGCTCGGCCACCTGCTGATGATCGCCGAGCTGCAGGGGCTCATCTGCTCCGGGCCGATGCATGGCGTCCACCACACCTACGCCCTCGTCGACGAGGTCATCGCCCCCACGCCCCGGCTGGAACGCGACGAGGCGCTGGTCGAGCTGGTCCGCCGGTTCTTCACCGGCCACGGCCCGGCGAGCGTGCGCGACTTCACCCGCTGGTCCTCGCTCACCGTGGCCGACACCAGGCACGCCGTCACCTTCCTCGGCGACTCCCTCGAGCAGGTGGACGTCGACGGCACCCCGCACTGGTACGACCCGCACGCGGTGCCGCGGCGCAGCTCTGCCGCGCCCGCGGCATACCTCCTGCCCACCTATGACGAGGTGACGCTGACCTATCCGCAGGTGCCGTTCCCCAGCTCGCACCCCGTGCACCGGGCGTCCGACCCCTTCTGGGCGACCGTCGTGGCCGGGACGCGCAGCATCGGGCGGTGGAAGCGCGACGTCGGGCCGCGCACGGTGAAGGTCACGCTCGACCTGGCGCCGGGCACCTCCGCGGCTGAGGCGTCCGCGGCGACCCGGGCTGCCCGACGCCTCGCCGAGTTCCTCGAGCGCGAGCTGGAGGTCGTCCGTTCGGACGATGCCGGCCGCGGCGGCTGAGCACGCGGCGCGAATTACAGACGTGTTCTTTCTGCGACAAATGCGACATCAGGGTCGTGCGTCGGGCAGTCTGTGCAGGCCCTCGACCCCTCGGGTCCCCCCAACCCCCGGGACACCATGCGACCTGCACTGCGCCGCGGCGCCCAGCTCCTCGCCCTCGCCCTCCTCGCCACCGGTCTCACCGGACTCGCCGCACCCTCGGCCAGCGCCGAGACCATGGTGCGCGAGTGCAAGGTCACCGGGGTCGGGTGCGTCTCCTACAGCGGGTATGCCGGCCGGTCGGTGTGGGGCTACCCCGTCACCTCCCGCGGCAACAACTGCGTCAACTACGTCGCCTACCGCCTGGCCAGGAACGGCGTCGCCCGGCAGAGCACCATGGGCAACGGCGGGGCGTGGGCATCCAACGCCCGTGCGCGCGGCTTCCGCGTCGACAAGACCCCCGTGCCCGGGTCGATCGCGCAGTGGAACTACGGCAGCTCCTACGCACCCGGGTCCGGCCACGTCGGCTACGTCGAGGAGGTCACGGCCAGCTACATCGTCATCTCGGACTCCTCCTATGGCGGCGACTACACCTCGCGCTGGCGCGTGCCCAGGGGCGACCGCAACTGGCCCAGCAACTTCATCCACTTCAAGGACGTCGGCTACACGCCGCCGCCCTCGGGCACGTTCGTGAAGGTCCGTGAGACCTCAGCGACCTACCGCCTCGCCGGCCGGGCGCCGGTGCGGGTCTTCTCCACCGCCGGGCTCGGCACCGTCAAGCCGATGCTCGTCTCGTCGACCTCCCTGGCCAAGCTGCCCACCCGCGTGCCCGACGGCACCTTCCTGCGCGGCTCGGTGCGTGGCGACGTCTACCGCGTGACCGGTGGCGCACCCGTCGCCGTCACGAGCTGGGCGAGTGTGGGTGGCACCAAGCCCTACACCACCGTCGACCAGACGGCGCTGGACAGGTCCGGCAGCGGCGGTGACTACAGCCGCATGACCAAGGTGCCGCGCGACGGCACCCTCCTGAAGGTGCTCGCCACCGGTAAGGAGTACGTCGTGCAGTCCGGTCGCGCCATGCTGGTCAACCCCGAGCGCCGACCGGCCGGGCTCGGTGCGCCGCACCCGGTCGACCCGGTCGCGATCAGCAAGGCCGGCACCACCGTGCAGTTCAGCCACCTCACCGGCCGCGGAACCCTCAGCACGACCGCCGCACCCCGACGCCGGGCCGTCGCCAGCACCGGGCCGCAGGACGCCGCGCAGGACCCGTTCGGCCGCTGACCCGCGCCGCCGCAGAGGCGCGGGCACTCGCGGACAGCGCTGACACGGGTCACCGCGTCAGCGCTGCACCTCGCGGTGCTGGTCGTCCACCCGGCGCGTCCACCGGCGCCCGTCGAGGTGCTCGAGCAGCGGCACCGCCACGCGTCGGGTCGTGCCCAGCGCCTGACGGGCCTGGCTCAACGTGAACGGCTGCGGCAGGGCAGCCAGCTCGCGCATCGCACG
This sequence comes from Actinomycetes bacterium, assembly GCA_023420415.1. Classification (GTDB taxonomy): domain Bacteria; phylum Actinomycetota; class Actinomycetes; order Actinomycetales; family Dermatophilaceae; genus Pedococcus. The sequence goes on from JAEZWF010000016.1 coordinate 61,639, forward strand.
CGCCGGGCCGTCGGGCAGCAGCACCAGGTCGGGCGCGAGCCGCACCAGCCGCCCGGCTCGCTCGGCCGCGGCGAGGGCCGCGGGAGTGAGACCTGCCGCCTCGAGGTCGGGACGTTCGGGCGCGGCGAACGGCGACTCGCGCAGGCGCTGCTCGATCGCCCGCAGCCCCGCCTCGGCGGGGCCCAGGTCCGCGGGCTGGTCCGCAGGGCGCACGACCCCGCGGTCGAGGGAGAGCCCGGCCCGCTTCACGACGGCGGGCACCAGCGTTCGGTCGGGAAGGCCGATGGCGTCGGCCAGCGCGTTCGGCTGCACACCGGACGCGAGTGGGTCGGCCCGCATAGCCGCAGCGACGTGAGCGGTGGCGGCCTTCCCCCACGCAGCGAGGGCCGGTTCAGCGACCAGCCACTCCCCTACGACGTGTATGCCGCGCGGCGAACTCCCTTGCGGCAGTTCACCTCCCAGCACGGCGAGGCCATGGGTGCGCATGGCGCCCCGGCGGTTGACCTCGCGTCTCGGGTCGACCCGACCGTCCAGCTCGGCGAGCTCGGTCGCACGGGCCGCCGCCGCACCCCGGCGGGACAGTGCCGGCGGGTCGGCATCGAGCACGAGCGCACCCGTCAGGTCGCGGGTGCCCGGGTCGCGCACGATGAGGCGGTCGCCTGCCACGAGCGGCAGCGCGGTGGCCAGCGTGAGCCGGGCGTGGCGATTGCCCAGCGGCCGCAGCCGCGCGGGCACGGCTGCCGTGCCGACGTGCACGACTACCTCGGTCGGCCAGTCCCGGGCCAGAGCAGCGCTCGCACCGGGCGCCCCGGCGCCGGCCGACTCGGGTGCATTCGTGACAGTCCCGGCAGCAATGGACCCCACCCCGGCCGACTCGGGTGCATTCGCGCCAGTTCCGGCAGAACGCTCCGTCGACGTCGCTCCTTCTGAGCTCAGCTCCTCCGGCCCGGTCCGGCCACCAAGACGCACGTCGAGCACCGTCGTGAACCGCCACGCCCCGGGCGTCACGGCCACGACGCCACGGCCCACCGAGTCAGCGGCCAGGCCGCGCAGGTTGGCGGCTACGCGGCATACCGGGCCCGCCTCGGTGACCGCCTCGCCCAGTGACTCCAGCCCGCGCACGGTGACCCGCTGCCCGGCCACTTCCAGCTGGTCGCCCACGGCGAGCGAGCCCTCCGCGAGCGTGCCGGTGACAACGGTGCCCGCGCCCTTGATGGTGAACGCCCGGTCGAGCCACCACCGCACCCGACCCTCGGCGCGCGGGGTCGGCAGGGCGGCGAGCAGGCGTTCCAGAGCCGCCCTGAGCTCGTCGAGACCCGCGCCCGTGCGGGCCGAGACGGCCACGGCCTCCACGTCACCCAGGCTCGTCGCGGCGATCCGCGCGCGGGCGTCGGCGAGGGCCGGCGCGGGGTCGGCCAGGTCGCTGCGCGTGACGACGAGCAGCCCGTGCCGCACGCCGAGTGCGTCGATCGCGGCGAGGTGCTCGCTCGACTGCTGCCGCCAGCCCTCGTCGGCCGCGACGACCACCATCACCGCCGGCACCGGCCCGAGCCCGGCGAGCATGTTGCCGATGAACCGCTCGTGTCCCGGCACGTCGACGAATGACACCTGCTGCCCGTCCGGCAGCGTCGTCCAGGCATAGCCGAGGTCGATGGTCAGCCCGCGGCGACGTTCCTCGTCCCAGCGGTCGGGCTCGATGCCGGTGAGTGCGCGCACGAGGGCCGACTTGCCGTGGTCGACGTGGCCGGCCGTCGCGACCACGTGGCTGGCCGCCGGCTGCGCAGGCGACGGTGACGTGCGCGAATTCCCTGTGGTGGAGCGGCTTTTCGACATCGGCGCTCCTTCCGGTGAAGACGGGTGGCGGAGGTGGACGGGAATCGAACCCGCCAGGCCGAGATACTCGGCCTCACCGGTGTTGAAGACCGGGGGGACCACCAGGTGCCCAGACACCTCCAGGCGCAACGCTATCCGGCGTCGGCCCGCGCGGCCCCGCCGGGCCTGCTCACCTAGGCTCGGGTCCATGACCGAGGCCGCCTTCGAACCCACCAGCCGGATCGACCTCGTGCTGGCCCGTGCCCGCGCCGACCTGCACCGGCTCACCCCGTCCGAGGCGATGACCGCGTCCCAGGCCGAGGGTGCGCTGCTCGTCGACACCCGCACGGCGGCGCAACGGCAACGCCAGGGCGAGCTGCCCGGCGCGCTGGTCATCGACCGCACGGTGCTGGAGTGGCGCCTCGACCCGAGCAGCCCGTGGCGCATTCCGGAGGCGATCGCCGGCCGGCGGGTGGTGGTGCTGTGCCGTCAGGGGTTCAGCTCGTCGCTGGCGGCGGCGTCACTGCGCGCCCTCGGCGTCGACGCGACCGACGTCATCGGCGGGGTCGAGGCCTGGCTGGCCGACGGTCTGCCGACCCACGACGGGCCGGCCGACCTCCGCGAGTAGCCGCGAGCCGCGAGTCACGAGCCGCCGTGACGGGCCGTGACGGTTGCGGATCGAGCCGACGCCAGGGTCGGCGACAGCTCCGCACATGGCCTGTTCCAAATGCGAACCTGGGTTGTCGATATTGCCAACCCAGGTTCGCATCTCGAACACAGCACCCCAAGCCCGGGCGGTCATACCTGTGACCGGCTGTTCGCTCTGCCTGAGTGGCGTGCCCAGCCGACTGGGACCTCAGGCCGTCGTGATCGAGTCGTCGGTGATGCCGGCCGCGCGGCGCTCGGCGAGCCGGCGCTTCTGCGGCTCGATCGTGTAGCGCGGGTCCTTGGCGGAGTGGATGCCCGCCTCGAACACGCCGAACCGGGTCAGCGCCGACGCCGCCATGAGCGCAAGTCCCGACGCGACCGCGGCCGGACGCCAACGGCCCCCGACGAGCGTCCCGACGCCACCGGCGATGGCGAGCCGCTCGCTCCACTTGAGCATGGTGCCGGCCTCGCCTTGGTGCAGCGGCTCGGCGGCCACCGGATCCATCCGCTGCTCCATCAGCCGCATCGCGGTGACGTCACCGGCCACGCCCAGCAACGCCATCCGGCGGGCCGGTCCGGCCTCATCCACCGGCGTCGTCACCATGCCGAGCCCGCCGGCCGCGAGGCTGGCGGAGCTGACGAAGACAAACGGCAGGTCCTTGTGCATGGCGTTCCAGGTCGGCGTCGCCGTGTCGGCCAGCAGGACGGCGGTGTATGCCGCGAGCGGGGTCGCGAACGCGGCCGCCTCGAAGCCGGCCGGGCCCTCGACGGCACGCAGCACCGGACGCAGCTTGCCCAGCGGGAGCTTGTCCCCGGTCATCCGGTCGATCTCCGACACAGCAGCCACACCGATGCCCGCGCTGAAGGCGCTGAGGATCCACGAGCCGACGCTCATCGGCGAGGTCACCTTGAAGGTGCGCAGCATGTTGTAGAACCGCTCGGGCCGACCGAGGTCGCGCACCAGCGCCGCGCCACCGACGGCGACCGCAGCCAGGGCGCCGAGCCGGGCGTTGCGACGCAGCTTCGGGCGGTTGCTCAGTTGCGCCCCCGCACCCAGGAGCCCGGAGCCACCCGCCAGCCCACCGAGGAACAGGTAGGCCGCGACGTCCTCACCCCACGGCGCCGGCTTGACCACCGGCTTGCCGTAGTAGGACACCGGCTCGACGTCCGGCACCATGAGCATCTCGCGGTTGCCGTCACCCGTGCCGTACGGGCGACGACGGCGGCCACCGCCACCGCGCCGACGCCGACGTGGCGGCTCCGGCGGTCGCAGGCTGTCGTACTCGGAAGTGCTCACGCGCCCCGTCCTCCTCGTCCCAGGAACGCGACCGCGGCAGCGGCCACCATCCCCGCTGCGGCCATCGCGGCCCGCTTGTACATCGTCATCAGGTCGGCAGTGCAGACACGCGGGTCCGGCGGCAGACCGTAGACCTCGGGCTCGTCGAGCAGCAGGAACACCGACCCCGTGCCGCCCACGCCGTCGAGCTCGTTGGCGCCGTAGAGCCGTGCCTCGGTCATGCCCTGCGCGTGCAGCTGGGCCACCCGCGCCTTCGCCTCGGTCACGAGGTCGTCGTGGTCGCCGAACTTGATCGAGGTGGTCGGGCAGGTCTTGGCGCAGGCCGGGGTCTGGCCGTCGACCAGCCGGTCGTAGCACAGCGTGCACTTCTGGGCGACGCCCCTGTTGGGGATCGGCGGCTGCTCACCCTTCTTCTGACCCTCACGCGTGGTCGGCGCGGCGGTGCCGTCGCTGCGACGCTCGACCACACCGAACGGGCAGCCCGCGACGCAGGTGCCGCACCCGTTGCAGACGTCGTCCTGCACGACGACCGTGCCGAACTCGGTGCGGAACAGCGCACCGGTCGGGCACACGTCGAGGCACCCCGCGTGGGTGCAGTGCTTGCAGACGTCGCTGGCCATGAGCCACCGGAACTCAGGGGTGTCCGGCGGCGTCGTGTCGACGCCACTCAGGTCGCTTCCACTGAGGCCGCTGCCGCTGAGGTCCGTCACGCTCGTGGTGACGTCACGCTCGGAGCGCACCTGCGGCATACCCAGGCTCACGAGGACGCGACCCGACTCCCGGGCCTGCTCGATCCGCGCCCGGTCCTGCTCGACGAACGCGACGTGCCGCCACGTGCTCGCCCCGAGCGAGACGGTGTTGTCGTAGGACATGCCCGTCATGTCGAGGTCGCCGTCGCGCGGGTTGTGGTTCCACTCCTTGCACGCGACCTCGCACGCCTTGCAGCCGATGCAGATCGAGGTGTCGGTGAAGAACCCCTTGCGCTCCTCGTGGGTGTGCCAGTGCGCGTCGGCAGTGGGGTCGGTCGGTCCGCTGAGCTGACCCATCAACGCCTCCTGTCTTCGCTTCGCTTCGGGGTATGCCGCGTGGTCACCATCGCGAGAACCCGTCCTCTCCGGAGGTCTCGCCATCAGGCCGCGGCATGACGGTCTCGGCCTCGGGGTCGGTGACCCTGGGCACGTTGTCGGTGTCGACCGTCGCACCCGCCCGCCGCTGGTAGTCGGCGACGAGGTCGAGCAGTGCCTTGCCCCGCGGCCTGCGCCCGGCGACGACATCGCACGACCCGGCCTTCGACTCCTGGATCTGGGTGTTGGGGTCGAGGGCCACTCCGATGAGGTCGTTGGCGGCGTCGCCACTGACGACGGCATGCGTGCCGACGCCCCAGTGGTAGGGCAGCCCGACCTGGTGGACGGAGCGGCCGTTGATGGTCAGGGTCTTGACCCGGTCGGTCACGAGCACCTTGGCCTCGATCGCCGCGCGCGGCGAGATGATCGTCGCCCAGCCGTTGTTCTCCAGGCCGCGTTCGGCGGCCAGCTCCGGCGAGACCTCGCAGAACATCTCCGGCTGCAGCTCGGACAGGTAGGGCAGCCAGCGGCTCATGCCGCCCGCAGTGTGGTGCTCGGTGAGGCGGTACGTCGTGAAGACGTAGGGGTAGACCTCGTCGCCCTTGGTCCCGGCGCTCGGCGCGCCCAGGTTGTCCTCGCGCGGGAAGACGACCCGGGTCGGGCTCTGCTGCTGCGGGTAGAGGCTGTTCGAGACCGGCGACTCCCACGGCTCGTAGTGCGTCGGCAGCGGCCCGTCGACCAAGCCCTTGGGTGCGTAGAGCCAGCCCTTGCCGTCGGCCTGCATGACGAACGGGTCGTCACCGGCGAGGGCCTCCGGGCCACCGATGTTCGGGTCGGGCCGGGCCCCCGGGGCACGGTCCACGGGGAAGTCGGGCACGTCATCGCCGACCCACTTGCCCTGCTCGGCGTCCCACCAGATGTACTTCTTGCGCTCGCTCCACGGCTTGCCCTCGGGGTCGGCCGAGGCACGGTTGTAGAGGATGCGCCGGTCAGCCGGCCACGCCCAGCCCCACTCGTGCTGGTTCGGGCTGGAACCGCCGCCGGGCACCCGGCGGGCCGCCTGGTTGACGCTGCCGGCATACACGCCCGTGTAGATCCAGCAGCCGCCCTCGGTCGAGCCGTCGGTGGACATCTGCATGTAGTTGTCGAGCGCCTTGCCGGCGTCCGGACCACTGACGAACCGGCCGTTGATCTCGGCCAGCACCGCCTCGGGCTCGGGGTCGCCGTGCTCGTCGACGGGGTAGTCCCAGGTCAGGTCGAGCAGCGGACGGTCGCGCTCGTCGGTGGAGTCGGCGAGCTTGGCCCGGATCCGCTGGCCGAGCTTGAAGAAGAAGTCGAGCTCGCTCTGGGCCTGGCCGGGAGGGGCCAGCGCCTTGTGCCGCCACTGCAGCAGGCGCTGGGTCTGGGTGAAGGAACCGGCCTTCTCGACGTGCGTCGCCGCCGGCATGAAGAAGACCTCGGTGTCGATGTCCTCCGTGCGCAGCTCGCCGGAGTCGATCTCGGGCCCTTCCTTCCACCAGGTCGCCGACTCGATCAGGCTGAGGTCGCGGACGACCAGCCACTTGAGGTGGGACATCGCGAGGCGTTGCTGACGACCGTTGGCCGACCCGACCGCGGGGTTCTGGCCGAGGACGAAGTAGCCCTCGACCTCGCCGGCCAGCATGCTCACCGTCGTCTGGTAGGTGCCGTGCGGACCGGACAACCGCGGCAGATAGTCGAAGCACCAGTCGTTGTCGGCGGTCGCGTGCTCGCCCCACCAGGCCTTGAGCAGGCTGATCGTGTAGGCGTCGGCGTGGGTCCAGTAGCCCTTCTGCCGCTTGGAGGCGATGCCCTCGAGGTAGTCCTCGAACGAGTCGTGGACGCCGACCTTGGGCATCGGCAGGTAGCCGGGCAGCAGGTTGAACAGCGTCGGGATGTCGGTCGACCCCTGGATGCTGGCGTGGCCGCGCAGCGCCATGATGCCGCTGCCCGGGCGGCCGACGTTGCCGAGCAGCAGCTGAAGGATCGCGGCCGAGCGGATGAACTGGGCGCCGAGCGTGTGCTGGGTCCACCCGGTGGCGTAGCCGAACACGGTGGTGCGGTCACGGCCGGAGTTCTGCGTGATCGAGTCGGCGAGGTAGGTGAAGTCCTCCTCGCTGATGCCGCACAGCTCCTGGACCATCTGCGGGGTGTAGCGGGCGTAGTGCCGCTTGAGCACCTGGAAAACCGTGCGCGGGTCCTGCAGCGTCTCGTCGCGCAGCACCTCGGCGTGCTCGAGCGAGGGACCGCCGCTGCCGTGCTCGTCACCGGCGGCGCGGTCGGACTTGCTCGCGCCGTGCTCACCGGCCTGGCCGCTGGGCGAGTCGACCTCGCCGTCGCCACCGGCCTCGGCGTAGGCCCACGACTGCAGGTCGTACTGCCCCGTCGCCGGGTCGAAGCCGGAGAACAGGCCGCCGAGCTCCTCGGTGTCGCGGAAGTCCTCGCTCACCAGCGTCGCCGCGTTGGTGTAGGCGAGGACGTACTCCTTGAACCACAGGTCGTTGGCGATGACGTGGTTGATCAGGGCGCCGAGCAGGACGACGTCAGAACCGGCGCGGATCGCGATGTGCCGGTCCGCGATGGCACCCGTGCGGGTGAACCGCGGGTCGACGTGGATGACCCTGGCCCCTCGGGCCTTGGCCTCCGACACCCACTGGAACCCGACGGGGTGCGCCTCGGCCATGTTGCCGCCCTGCAGCACGATGCAGTCGGCATTGGCCATGTCCTGCAACGACTGCGTCGCACCACCGCGACCGAACGATGCTCCCAAACTGGGAACGGTGGCGGAGTGTCAAATACGCGCCTGGTTCTCGATCTGGATCGCGCCGGCCGCCGTGAACAGCTTCTTGATGAGGTAGTTCTCCTCGTTGTCGAGGGTGGCTCCCCCGAGCGAGGCGATGCCCATCGTGCGGCGCAGCTTGCGGCCCTGGTCGTCGAGCTCCTGCCAGCCGTTGCGGCGGGACTCGATGAACCGGTCGGCGATCATGTCGATCGCCGTGTCGAGGTCGAGGTGCTGCCAGTCCTTGGCCTTGGGGGCGCGGTAGAGCACCTGCTTTTGCCGACTGGGTGCGTTGACGAGCTGTTCGCTCGCAGATCCCTTGGGACACAGGCGCCCTCGCGAGATCGGCGAGTTCGGGTCGCCCTCGATGTCGATGACCTTCTCGTCCTTGACGTAGACGAGCTGGCCGCAGCCGACCGCGCAGTAGGGGCAGATGCTCTGCACGACCCGGTCGGCCGTCGCGGTGCGCGGCTTGACCGCTCTGGTCGTCGGGGACGTGACGGCCGGACCACGGCCCAGACTGTCGCCGGAGCGCAGCTGCCGCAGGACCGGCCACTCCAGAGGACTCAAACGCGCCATGGCTCAACCCTAGTCAGCAGCGGCCGTCGCGCGAGCCGACCGGGGGTATGCCGCGTGGCGCACCGTCGACGTCTGGGCGCCGGCTCAGCGGGCGGCCGGGATCAGCAGGGTCTGGCCCGCGTGGACCTGGTCGCTCGGGAGGTCGTTGGCCAGCTGGATCTGGGCGACTGCGTCCGCCACGGGCACGCCCGGCAGCTGGCTCGCGGCGACCTCGGACAGGGTCTGCCCCGGCTGCACGGTCGTCGAGTGGTCGATCGTCGTGGCCGACGCGCCGCCGGTGAACAGCGTCACCGCCAGCGCGACCGCCGCAGCCAGCACCGTGAGGGTGATCGCGAGCCGACCGGCGCGCGTCAGCCGCAGCGTGCGGCGCGCAGCCACGACGGCGTCGCCGCACGGCACGGAGGTGAGGTGCGCGCGGGCCGGGCGACCCGGCATACCTGCCGCCGGCAGGCCCGCAGGAAGGGGGGTGACATCCCAGGCAACTGCTGCACTCATCTCGTCCTCCATCGTCAGGGCCGTCGAACACGTGTCCGACAACCGATCTGCCCTAGTTGTAGCACGCGTGTTCGAACCGATCAAGACACGCGTCGAACACATGTTTGGCACCGGTGTTCGAAAGTCGTAGGCTGTGCTCACGTCGAGAAGCACATCAGAGGGCACCGACAACGCCCCTGGACCCGCCTCTCGAGCCGCTTCCATCACGAGGCTGACCTGCAGAAACGAGGAGTCATGACAGAGGACGAGGACAACGTCACCGAGCTTCCACTGCGCGACCGCGGCGACGGCCTCACCCTGCGCCAGTCCAAGGTCCTCGAGGTGATCCGCAACTCGGTGGACCGCCGCGGCTACCCGCCGAGCCTGCGTGAGATCGGCGAGGCGGTCGGCCTCACCTCCCCCAGCTCGGTGGCCCACCAGCTGTCCACTCTCGAGCGCAAGGGCTACCTGCGCCGCGACCCCAACCGGCCCCGCGCGATCGAGGTCGTCTCCCCCGACGACCCGGACGCACCCGGCTACCGCGGCGGCGCGAGCGCGCACGACGAGACCGCCGAGTTCGACGAGACGGGCATGGGCGACGCCCGCCCCGAGGCGTCCTACGTCCCGGTGCTCGGCCGGATCGCCGCCGGTGTGCCGATCATGGCCGAGGAGTCGGTGGAGGAGGTCTTCCCGCTGCCCAAGGCGCTCGTCGGTGAGGGCTCGCTCTTCCTGCTCAAGGTCGTCGGCGACTCCATGGTCGACGCCGCGATCTGCGACGGCGACTGGGTCGTGGTCCGCCAGCAGCCGACGGCCGACAACGGCGACATCGTCGCAGCCATGCTCGACAACGAGGCGACGGTCAAGACGTTCAAGCGCAAGAACGGCAAGGTCTGGCTGCTGCCCCACAACCCCGACTTCGACCCCATCGACGGCGACCACGCCACGATCCTGGGCAAGGTCACGGCGGTCCTGCGCCGCGTCTGACCCGACGTCCCGAGTCGTGGGGGGGGGGGGGGGGGGGGGGGGGGGGGGGGGGCGGGGCCCCGGCGGGGAAGCTGGCGAAGGAGAGGAGCCC
>JAEZWF010000050.1 GCA_023420415.1 Actinomycetes bacterium
CGGTGACCCAAGCGTCGGCCGTTTGGGAATTGCGAACGGCTCGACCTGACCTCAACTGGTGGTCGCTCTTTGTCAGGGGCATGCGCATTGGCCGCGACCACATTGCGTCCACGGTCTACACGATCGCATTCGCTTACGTCGGAGCCGCTCTGCCTACCCTCATGTTCATCTCGCTCTACGGGCACGGCCTTGGCGTCACTCTCAGCTCATCGGATATTGCTGAAGAAGTGGTGCGCACGTTGGTCGGGTCGATCGGCCTTGTGCTTGCCGTACCGCTCACCACGCTCATTGGCGCGCTTGTTGTCGCGGGCGATTCGGTGAAGGCGCCTGCGCGGGCGACAGCTCAGGTCGCCGCTCAAGTGGCAGCGCAGGTTGCCGAACAGATCGACGACGAGTCTTCGGCGACAATGGAGGAATGAACGTCCCCACCTCCGCGCCAAGTCGCCTGATGTCGCCATTGCAGATTGGCCCCTTGCGCGTCGAGACTCCCGTGGTCCTCGCGCCGATGGCGGGAGTGACAAATGCGGCCTTCCGGCGCTTGTGCCGGGAGCACGGTGGTGGGTTGTACGTCGCGGAAATGGTGACATCGCGCGCGCTTGTGGAGCGCACGCCTGAAAGCCTCCGCATCATCGCTCATGATCCTGACGAGACGCCGCGCTCCGTCCAGGTGTATGGCGTTGATCCGGCAACGATTGGTGCGGCCGTGCGGATGCTTGCCGAGGAAGATCTCGCCGACCACATCGACATGAACTTTGGTTGTCCCGTTCCCAAGGTCACTCGCAAAGGCGGGGGCGCCGTGCTGCCGTGGAAGCGTGACCTGTTCCGCGACATCGTCCGTGCGGCGGTGCGTGCCGCAGAGCCCTACGGGATCCCCGTCACCGTCAAGATGCGCAAAGGCGTTGACGACAACCACCTCACCTACCTCGACGCGGGTCAGATGGCCGAGCGCGAAGGCGCGGCGGCGGTTGCTCTCCATGCACGGACTGCTGCCGATTACTACAGCGGCCATGCGGACTGGGACGCGATTTCGCGCCTCAAGGAGGCTGTCCGCACGGTGCCGGTCCTGGGCAACGGCGACATTTGGGCGGCTGAGGACGCCGTCGCGATGGTCGAACAGACCGGTTGCGACGGTGTGGTCGTAGGACGAGGATGCATGGGCCGGCCGTGGCTGTTCGCTGATCTCCAGGCGGCTTTCGACGGCAGGCCCGAGCGGATACGGCCCGGCCTTAGTCACGTGGCGAACACGATCTACCGTCACGGTGAGTTGATGGTGGATCACTTTGACGGCGACGAGGGCCGTGCAATGCGCGAGATCCGCAAGCATATGGCGTGGTACCTCAAGGGATACCCGGTTGGTGGCGAGACGCGTCGCGACCTTGGGCTCGTCGAGTCCCTCCCGCAGTTGCGCGCTTTGCTCGACTCGATGGACCTTGACTCGCCTTATCCCGGGCACGATGCAGAGGGACCGCGGGGGCGTCAGGGCACCGCGCGTCAGCCGGCCTGCCCGGAAGGGTGGCTCGACACCCGTGACATCACGCCGGACCTTGAGCGGCGATTGCAAGAGGCGGAACTCTCAGTTTCCGGCGGATAGCCCCGCTACGCTCGGCGCATGGGCAATGAGGGAAGTCCGGACACGAGCGACGTATTCGACCACGAACCCGAGGCGCGACCGAGGTATGCCGAAATCGTCGCCTTCTTTGGGCACCTCGCGTACCGCGTACCGCCGCTGCGCGAGACTCTCGCTCAACACCTGGTCGAAACCCAGGGCGAGATGCTGCCGCACTTGTTGATGGATGACGTTCTCGAATGGCTCCTCGACTCAGTGGCCGAAGCGCCGTCCGACCTCATGGAGGCGATCCAGATTCTCGACACCGGGTACACGCTCGGTTCGGAGGCGCTCCGCCACCTCTTCGTCGTCTCCCTCCTTGAGGCGTTGCCAGGATTTGGCGGCGCAAGCAACGACCCGTTCGGGCGCGGTGCCGCGGTGCGACGCGCGCTCGGTCCCGTACTGACGGAGGTGCTTGTCGAACTCGAGCGCTACCGGCGCTCAGGGGCCCAGCCACTCGGATAGGGCGTGGCGAATGGGGAGAAGCCCATTCACACGCGCTGGACGGATAGCATCGAGGCGTGACTGACGTGACGCCCGGATACTGCCTCGCGGACGTCGAGCGGTTTGTCCCCGAACCTCCCAAGCAGGCGGCGCGCACGCCATTCGAGAGAGACCGGGCGCGCATCGTGCACTCAAGCGCCTTACGGCGTCTCGGTGCCAAGACCCAGGTCCTCGGTGCAGGCAGTGGCGACTTTGTTCGCACGCGGCTCACGCACTCGCTCGAAGTGGCGCAAGTGGGACGCGGGCTCGGCAAGGCGCTTGGATGTGATCCCGACGTTGTTGACGCGGCCTGCCTCGCTCATGACCTCGGGCATCCGCCATTCGGACACAATGGCGAACGCGCTCTCGATGAGGCTGCTCGCGATATTGGCGGCTTCGAAGGAAACGCCCAGACTCTGCGCCTTCTCACTCGGCTTGAGCCGAAGTCTGTTGACCCTGTCACTGGCGCCAGCGTCGGACTCAACCTCACCCGCGCCGTCCTTGACGCGAGCGTGAAGTATCCGTGGCGCGAAAGTGAAGCACCAAAGCGGGCTGATGGTCAGCCGACGCGCAAGTTTGGTGTGTACGAGGACGATCTCGACGTCTTCACGTGGCTCCGCGACGGAGCGCCTGCGCGCGCTCCCAGTTTCGAGGCGCAGGTGATGGATATCGCCGACGACATTGCGTACTCAGTGCACGATGTCGAGGACTCGATCGTTCACAACGAGGTGTCGTTGCGCGTGCTGAGCGATCCGGGCCAGGCGAACGAAGTATTCGATCACGTCTACGAGTGGTACGGGCGCGGGGAGCGCGATGAGCTTGCCGACGCTTTGGCTCGTTTGCGGGCCGAGCCGTGGTGGACCGAGGAGTATGACGGTTCGCACCGCGCACTCGCTCTTCTCAAAGACATGACGAGCCAGCTCATTGGTCGGATGGCGATGAGCATTGCTCGTGCTACCCATGACGAGTACGGCCCTGGTCCGTTTACTCGCCATCGGGGCGCGCTTGTCGTCCCGCCGGAGACGGAAGCGGAGATCCTCGTCCTCAAGGGCGTCGCCGTTCACTTTCTCATGGCGCCGCGAGAGCGGAAGCCCGCTTATCGTGCTCAGCGACAGCGGCTCATCGAACTCGTTCACGCGCTCGCCGCCCGGGGCCCCGACGCGCTCGAGCCGCACTTCGCGGCATCGTGGAACGACGCGTCGGACGATGCTGCCCGCTTCCGCCTCGCAGTGGATCAAGTGGCGTCACTCACCGACAAGTCGGCATACGACTGGCACCACCGTTATGTGGCGACACCGCGCAAGCGCTGACGTCTAGGACGCAGCGACCGGCGTGCTGCGGCGCGACCTGAGGAGCGCCCACAGGGCGAGGACTGGTAACACGAGAGGCACCCACCCGTAAGCGGAGCCGTAGCCGGTCCACACGGTCTCATCCGGCCACCACGAGGACTCGACGTAGCCAAGAGTGCCCACGATGATGACGCCGGCAAGCTCAACGCTCGTGCCGATGAGTGCGAGGCGCTCCTTACCCTTCCACAAGGCAATAGCGATGAGGAGGTAGAGAACGGCCGACAGTGCCGACACCGAGTAGGCAAGGGGTGCATCGCCAAACTTCGTGGCGATTTGATACGTCGAACGGCCAATCGCGGCGAGCGCCAAGATGGCGTAAGCAAGGATCAGTGAGATGCGCGCAAGTGCGTTCACGCGGCAGCCTCGATGATCTCGGCAACGCGCCACGCGACAACGGCGGCGGCGATCGCAACGATCATTGCAGCGACGCCGTCAACCCGGGCCATCTGGTCTGGCTGCAGGACGGGCCGGTTGGGATCATCGGACGCTGCCTCAGGGTCGCCGAGGCGCGCAATACCGAGAAGTGGCAAGAGGGCGAGAGCGGCGAGAATGTAGCCCACCGTCATGACAACGGGGATCGTGCCGGTGACAAGCGCGCCGATGATGACGAGCACCTCAACAGCGGTCACGACCCAAAAGCCCGACACCACCCACGTGAGGGGCTTATGCAAGCGGATTACCACGAGGCTTGCAAGCCCCGTAATGAAGAGCACTCCGGTGGCAATGAGAACGCCGGGGTAGATGACATCAAGAAATACCGTTGTCATCGCGTGGCGACTTTCGCGTTCACTGGGCGAGTTGGACGCGCATCGGCAGACGCGTTGCCTCTTCGCCGTCGATCGAGATGATCCATGAGAACTTTGTCGCTTCAAGGAAGCGCATGCCGTCGACTGCGAAGGCAAAACACGCGATCTGCTCTTCACCATCGACAAGCGCAGGCGGGCGACCGAGAGTGAAATCTCCGCCGAGCGCGGGGATCGGCTCAGGCTTTCCGTCGTCACCCATCCGCACGCCAACGGGGTAGGGCTTGCCGTCTTCCGTCTCGAGGCGCAGTTCGAAACGGTGCGGAGTATTGGTGTCGGTGAACGGCACATGGACAACAGCAGCGACGGTGAGGCGGCGGTGCATCGCGGGGAAGCCGCGGACAAAGATCGTGTTCCACCCCGCTCCGAGTGCATAGATCTTGTTGTTTACAACCTCGGCTGAATCGGCGAGGAAGGCGTCAACCCTCACAACCCACGTCCCTTCTGTTCTGTCGGACAGCCTACAGACCTGAACATCGCCGACAGCGGGTGTCCGCGCTGAGCGGAGAAAGCGCGATGCGGTGGGCTCGGGCCGCCGCCTAGAGTGTGTGCTGTGGCAGGCACGATCAACAGGGATGACATCGCGGCTGTTCGCGAGCGCGCCCCGATCGAGCAGATCGTCGGCGAGCATGTCGCGCTCAAACCTGCTGGTGTGGGCACTCTCAAGGGATTATGCCCTTTCCACGACGAGCGCACGCCGTCATTCAACGTGCGACCGTCCGTTGGCCGCTATCACTGCTTTGGCTGCGGTGAAGGCGGAGACGTCATCGAGTTTGTCATGAAGCTTGACGGCATGAGCTTTGTTGAGGCGGTCGAGTATCTCGCTCCCCGTGCGGGGGTCACCTTGCGGTACGAGGCGGGCGGGCAACGACGGGAAGCCGGTGGGACGTCGCGGTCGCGCCTGCTCGAGGCTCACCGCATCGCCGCCGAGTTCTATCAGGAGCGGCTCGGCGCACCCGAGGCGCAGGTTGGCCGGGCCTTCCTCACCGAGCGTGGTTTTGACCGCAACGCCGCTGAGCAGTTTGGCGTGGGCTTTGCTCCCGCGGGGTGGTCGACGTTGCTTGACCACCTTCGCAGCCGGAACTTCACGGAAGAGGAACTGCGCGCGACCGGCATGTTCTCAGAGGGAAACCGTGGCCTCTATGACCGTTTCCGTGGGCGCCTCGTATGGCCGATCCGGGATGTGACGGGCGAGGTGATCGGCTTTGGCGCACGGCGCTTGCTGGAGGACGACCAAGGCCCCAAGTACCTCAACACCCCTGAGACGCAGCTCTACAAGAAAGCGACTGTTCTCTACGGAATCGACCAAGCAAAGACCGCGATCCGTCACGAGCGAACCACCGTGGTGGTCGAGGGATACACCGATGTGATGGCGTGTCACCTCGCGGGCGTGACCAATGCGGTGGCGACGTGTGGCACGGCATTCGGCGAGGAGCATGTGAAGGTCGTCCGCCGCCTCATGGGCGACACCGGCTCTGCTCAGTTGAAGGTGGGTGCAGGCGGCGCGAGCGTCATCTTCACCTTTGACGGTGACGAGGCGGGCCAGAACGCCGCACTCAAATCCTTCTCGCTCGACCACCAGTTTCTTGCACAGACGTTCGTCGCCGTGGACCCAGAAGGCATGGACCCCTGCGACATTCGTCAGCACCGCTCCGATGCCGCCGTGCGTGCCTTGCTCGACGCCCGCGTCCCGCTCTTTGAGTTTGTCATTCGGACGCAGCTCGCTTCGCATGATCTCGACACTCCTGAGGGCCGTGTCGCCGCTCTGCGTGCGGCCGCACCCGTTGTCGCCCGCATTCGCGACCGTGCGCTGCGCCCCGAATACGGCCGTCAGCTTGCTGGATGGCTCGGGATGGATGTCGAGACCGTTCTCGCCGAGGTGACCCGAGCAGGCAGCGGCGGTTCTCGCTCCGGCTCTGCAGCGTCGGACGGGCCGCCGCCAGCGTCTCAGAGCCGCATCGACAACCGTGACCCGATGGTACGCGTGGAGGCGCTGTCGCTCGGCGTCCTCTTCCAGGCGGCCGACGCGGTGCGCGACGACGCTGAGGCTCTCGCCATCACGGATGAGTTGTCGGCGGAGGCGTATGTAACGCCCGCATACCGCACGATCTTTTCGTCCATCAGCGCAGCCGGTGGGGTGCGCGAAGCGGGACCGGACTGGATCACGCGTGTTCTTGAGCAAGCGCCAGAGGACCTTGCCTCGACGATTAACGGTCTCGCCGTCACCCCGCTCCCGCATGACAAGGCGGAGACTCTCGGTCTTTACGCTCGGTCCATTCTCGCCAAAGTGCTTGGCGCGCATCTCACGCGGCGCGTGGGTGAACTCCGTGGGTCGATGCAGCGCGCGGGGGAGGGCACGGAGGAGTACTGGCGAATCTTTGGGGACATCACCGCGCTCGAGACGCGCAGGCGCTCACTCCGTGCGGAATAGGGCAAAAAAAGGTGGCTCCCCCGACTGGACTCGAACCAGTAACCCTTCGATTAACAGTCGAATGCTCTGCCAATTGAGCTACGGGGGAATGTCCTTCGGCGGTTCCGCCGTCGGCGCTGCGCAACCATAGCAAAGGAAGCGGCCGGTTCTGAAAACGGCCCGGTGGGGCTGTCGGGCCAGTGGCGTAGCGTGGCCGCCATGCCACTCACGGTCGAGCTGGAAACGGTCAGGGACACCGCGCGCGACAGCGTCAACCGGTTCGTGGAGGCCACGGTTGCGCTCTCGGAGTACGACCTGCTGGGCGCCTCGCGGTGCCACGGCTGGTCACGCCTTGACGTGGTCGTCCACGTCATCAACGGGTGGGCCGAGATGCTCGGCGGGCTCGTGTCGCGGGCCGACCGCCCCACCACCGTCGACGCCGCGAGCTACTGGGCCGTGTTCACCGAGCAGTACGGCGACGACGACCCGGTGGCCACCTTGATGTCGCAGCGTCGCCGGGCCTCGGCCTACCTGCGTCCGGCGTCGGCGGTGGAGCAGCTGCGCGACGTGGCCGCGATGGTCGACCGGGGCGTGCACAACCTCACCGAGGGCCACTACCTGTGGCAGGACTGCGTCTTCACCGCCGGCGACTTCCTCGCCATCTGGACCGTCGAGGACGTCATCCACCAGCTCGACCTCGACTCCCCCGTGGCGCCCCCGGCGGCCGGGCTGACGCTGGCCCGGCGGACGGTCGAGGCGATCGTCGGCCAGCCGTTGCCGGCTGACTGGTCGGACACCGAAGCCGTGCTCGTCGGAGTCGGGCGGGAGAGCGCCGAGCGGGCGCCAGCCGAGGTGCGTGACCTGCTCCCCGCGCTGGGTTAGCGCCCCACCTGTTCACGCAGGTATGCCGCCGCGTCGCCGAGCGCCCGCGTCAGCTCCTCGTCGTCGGGCCGGGCACCGCGACCACGCAGGACCTGCTCGAGCAGGTCGCCGGTGGCGAGGCCCTGACGGATCACGGCGCGCCCCCGACGCCGCGGTCCGAGGTCGACCTGCTGGGCCAGCACGACACTGGCCTGGACCCGCTCGCGCAGGGTCTCGGGCAGCAGCGAGGTCTCACCCAGCGTCCACTGGCTCGGCCGGGACCGGTCGACCCAGGTGACGGAGAGCTGACCCGTCTCGGGGTTCCACGACCCCGCATCGACCTCGTGCCACGGCTTGGCGAGCACGCGCTCCCCAGCCGGCGACACGGCATACAGGCCGAATCTCGTGGCGATGACGACCACGCCGGTGGGCTCCTCGGTCGCCCAGGCGAGCACCTTCTCACCCTTGGCAAGCCCGGCGGCCGACCGGGCAGCGTCGGGCAACGACGGCTGGCGCTTGCTGAACAGTGCCATCACGAGGCCTGGTCGCGCAGCTGGGCCAGCTCGCGCTGGAGGTCCTGGAGCCGGCCGCTCAGCTCACGCGCCTGCGTGGCGTCGCTGTGCTGGTCGGCGGCCATCCGACGCATGGCCGACATGGCGTCGGCGATCTGGCGGGTCAGGGAGACCTCCTGGACTCGGGTGAGCAGGGCTGAGACGTAACGGCGTTCGGGCAGTCCGGTGGACTTGTCCATGCGGGTGGGCAGCGGGGCGACGGCGAGCTCGGCGACGAGGCCGTGCACCGACAGCGGCGACGCCTCGGTGACCCGGTCGGCCCACGCCTTGGCCGACAACCCCGACTGGGGACCACCCGCGCCGCGGACACCGTCGAAGACCGCACGGTGGGCGGGCGCGGTGAACGCCTCGGGCTCGATCGTGTCGACGTCGACGGGCTCGAAGCTGCCGGGGTACTGAAGCAGGGTCTGGAGCAGCTGGCGCTCGACGAAGACGACCGGGTCGCGCAGGTCGGGCGTCGGCAGGGCCGCGCGCGCCTCCTGCTCGGAGGGTTCGGGGACGACGTCGGCGTCGGGGCGCGCCTGGCCCCCCGCCGTCTGCGCGTCCCGCGCGCCCTTCTCGGCGTCGCGCGCGGCCATGCGACCGGCGCGGGCGACCTCGGCGCGCACCTGCTCGACCTCGACCCCGATCCACCCGGCGACGGTGCGGATGTACTCCGGGCGCATCGAGCTGTCGCGGATGCTGTTGACGATGGGGGCGGCAGCGCGCATGGCCTGGACGCGCCCCTCGGCGGTGGCCATGTCATAGCGGGCGATCGTGGTGCGCACCGCGAACTCGAACATCGGCACGGCGTCGTCGATGAGGTGGCGCACGGCGTCGTCGCCGCTGGCCATGCGCAGGTCGCACGGGTCCATGCCGCCGTCGGCCACGGCCACGAACGACTGGGAGGCCCAGCGCTGGTCGTCACCGAACGCCTTCATCGCGGCCTTCTGGCCGGCGGCGTCGCCGTCGAAGGTGAAGACGACCTTGGCCGGGGCGAGGTCGGCCTCGTCGCGCAGGATGCGGCGCAGCACCTTGATGTGGTCGGTGCCGAACGCCGTGCCACACGTCGCGACCGCACCCTCGACGCCGGCGAGGTGGCAGGCCATGACGTCGGTGTAGCCCTCGACGATGACCGCCTTGCGCTCCCCCGCGATCGACTTCTTGGCGAGGTCGAGGCCGTACAGAACCGTCGACTTCTTGTAGATCGCGGTCTCGGAGGTGTTGAGGTACTTGGCGGCGATCCGGTCGTCGTCGAACAGCCGGCGCGCACCGAAACCCACGGTGTCGCCCGTGATGTCGCGGATCGGCCACATCAACCGGCCTCGGAACCGGTCATAGAGCCCGCGGCTCCCCCGCCCGCTCAGGCCGCCGGCGACGAGCTCGTCGTCGGTGAACCCCTTGGCCCGCAGGTGCCGGGTGAGCTCCTCGCCACCGCGCGGTGCGAACCCGACGCCGAAGTGCTTGGCCGCCTCGCCGTCGAACCCGCGACCGCGCAGGAAGTCGCGCCCCACCCGCGCCTCACCAGAGGACGTGTCGAGCAGCCGCTCGAGATAGAACTCCTGGGCCACGCGGTGGGCCTCGACGAGCCGGGAGCGCTGCCCGAGCGAGGGCCCGCGGTCCCGTGGCGAACCACCCTCCTCGTAGTGCAGCTCCATGCCGAGCTTGGCGGCGAGGCGCTCGACCGACTCGGTGAAGGTGAGGTGCTCGACCTTCTGCACGAACGAGATGACGTCGCCGCCCTCCCCGCACCCGAAGCAGTGCCAGGCGCCCACGGCCGGGCGGATGTTGAACGACGGCGTCTTCTCGTCGTGGAACGGGCACAGGCCCTTCATGGAACCGGGGCCGGCCGGGCGCAGCGTGACGTGCTCGCGCACGACGTCCTCGATCGACGTGCGCTCCTTGACGAGCGCGATGTCGTCGGCCTTGATGCGACCCGCCACTGGCCCTCCTGTTCGAGGGCGAGTCTAGGCGCAGGGTCCGTCAGAGGTAGCCGGGCACCGGTGGCACGAGGTAGTGGCGGCCGTAGCCGTAGATCATGAAGCCGACAAAGTTGGCGATCTCCAGCGTCAGCACGACCGCGGAGAGGACGATCCAGCGGGTCTGGCTGCGCGGCATACGCCAGTAGGTGACGCTCGCCCACACCGCGAACGGCACCAGCGGGGGCAGGATCCCGCCGAGCAGCCACCACAGGCGGCGCGTCGACGGCGCGGACGGCGGCGTGCGCGACACGATGTCAGCGACCGGCGCCCCCTCGGCACGCGGGTATCCGACGACCTTCGGGACCTCGTTGACCGTGCTCATGGCGCCTCCCCTCGCTCGATGCAGCGCGTAGGAGTATTGGCGCACGGGGACGGCTCCACTGGCAAGCGTTTCGACGAAACCGGTTCTGCGTGTCAGGACCAGGCCTCGTGCAGGTGGAGGGCGCGCACGTCGGTGAGCGAAGCGACCTGGTCGACGACGACCCGCAGCGCGGTCGCATCGGAGTCGGCGGCCTTCCAGTCGGCCAGCAGGTCGGGGTCGAGTCGGGTGACCGGGTCGTCGAGGTAACCCTGGACGAGGTCGCGGACCACCTCGCGCTGCGCGGCCATGACGTCGATGCGTTCCTGGGCGTTCATGACGAAGTGGGCGGCGACGGCCTTGAGCACCGCGCACTCGGCCCGCGTCTGGTCAGGCACGACCAGTGGTGCGTCGTAGCGCGTGAGCGGCCCCGGCCCGTGGCGCTCCATCGTCGCCAGCTCGACGGCCCGGACGAAGCGTCCGATGAGCTGGGAGGTCATGTCCTTGAGCGCGGCCCGGTCACCTCGAGAGCCGTCGTATGCCGCGGGCACCAGTCCGGTGGCAAGGACGCGTCCCAGCGCAGCCCCCATCGCATCGGCACCCAGGTCCGCGGCATACACCCCGGTCGCCACGGCAAGGACCGAGTCGACGTCCGTCGTGTCGCGCAGCCGACGCACGTCGAGCCGGCCCGAGGCGATGGCGTCCTCGACGTCGTGGACGGAGTACGCGACGTCGTCGGACCAGTCCATGACGTCCGCCTCGATGCAGCGCTCACCGTCGGGACGTCCGGCGCGGAACCACTCGAAGACGGGGAGGTCGTCGGTGTAAACGCCGAACTTCGTTGTGGGCCAAGGACCTTCGCCACGCGGCCACGGGTACTTGGTGGCTGCGTCGAGGCTGGCGCGGGTGAGGTTGAGGCCGGCAGGGCGGCCGTCGGGATGGATCCGTTTGGGCTCGAGGCGGGTGAGGAGGCGCAGTGTCTGGGCGTTGCCCTCGAAGCCGCCGATGTCGGCCGCCACGGCGTCGAGCGCCTGCTCGCCGTTGTGCCCGAAGGGCGGGTGGCCGAGGTCGTGCGCGAGGCACGCGGTGTCGACGACGTCGGCGTTGCAGCCGAGGGCCGCGCCGAACTCCCGACCGATCTGGGCGACCTCGAGGCTGTGGGTGAGCCGGTTGCGGACGAAGTCGTCGTCGCCGGGCTGGACCACCTGCGTCTTGGCGGACAGGCGGCGCAGCGAGGCGCTGTGGAGCAGGCGGGCGCGGTCGCGGGCGAAGTCGTCCCGGTCGGCACGCTTGGTGACGGGGTCCTCACGCACCCAGCGCTCCCGGTCGACCTGCGTGTAGCCCACGGAGCCGAGCCTATGCCGTCGTCCCGGCCGCTCTCGCTGCGGCGGCTGCGCGCTGCACCCACTTCGGCTGGTCGCCGTAGCGCTGCGAGGGGATCAGGCGACCCGCGGCGCTGTCGGCGACCAGCTGCGCAAGGCGCTTGTCCCGGGTGGCCTCCTGCTTGGCAGTGAGCACCCAGCTGGTCGCGAGCTTGCGGTAGCTCGGGGTCGCCTCGGCCCAGAACGCACTGGCCGCGGCATCGGCAGCCAGCACCGCGGCATACTCCGGCGGCAGCTCGCGGTCGCGGTTCTCGTAGGCGTAGACGCCCGACCGGTCCTCGCGCCGCAACGCGAACGCGGCGAGGCCGGCTGGGTGCATGCGCCCCGCCGCGGTGAGCTCCTCGACCGCCTTGATGTTGATCGTCGACCAGTTGCTGCCCGGCTTGCGCGGCGTCCAGCGCTGGCGCACGGCGTCCTCGTCGATGCGTTGGGCGACCGAGTCGATCCAGCCGAAGCACAGTGCCTCGCGCACCGCCTGCGCCCACGTGAGCCCGCGATCGGGGACGTGCTTCTTGCGCAGGCCCATACACAGCTCGGTCTGGGTCTCGTGGTTGGTCTCGAGCCAGACGCGGAACTCCTCGGGACCGGCGAAGAAGAGCGCCGGGCGTTCAGGTGTCCCGCCGGGCGTTCCGACCTGCCCTCGCGTGCTCACGGTAGGAAACGTAGCCCACCGCGGCGACAGCGACCCCGAGCGCCCACAGCACGTGCCAGCCGTTCATGGCGAGCAGGACGAGCACCGAGGTGAGCGCGACGACAGCGGTCCACCAGGTACGGGTGCCGCGAGGCAGCAGGCGGACCGCCGCTCCCGTGCCGAGGACGTAGACGAGGGTGAAGCAGCCGGTCGCCAGCAGCATCAGCGGCGTGAGGCCCAGGTCGAACACCTCGCTGACCACCAGCCCCGCGAGGGACTCCAGGGCGATGAGGGCCAGCGCGCGCCGGGGCACCTGCCCGGGTCCGCTGCCTCGGGCCAGGTATGCCGGGAGCGCCCCTTCACGTGCGAGCGCGGCACCCAGCCGGGAGCCACCGGCGTAGTAGGCGTTCATGGCACCGAAGGTGAGCAACACGGCCACGGCGGCGGTGACGGCGCGCACCTGTCCACCCACGCCGGCCGCGAGCAGGTCGGACAGAGGTGCCTGGCTGTCGCCCGTCGCGGCGCCGAGCACGAGCAGGCTGGTGGCGGCGAGCGCCAGGTAGAGGGCACCGACCACGACGAGGGCGACACCGGTCGCCCTCGGCACGTCGCGGCCCGGCCGGCGGTAGTCACCGGCGAGCGAGGCCACGGCCTCCCACCCGGCGAACCCCCAGACGAGCAGTGCCGCGGCCGGCCCCACTGCCGACCAGCCGTGCGGCGCGAACGGCGTGAGGTTGCCGAGCCGGGCGTGCGGCAGCGCGGCGACCACCGTGACCACCATGAGCGCGGCCAGCATGCCGGTCAGGACCAGCTGCACCCGACCCGACAGCCGCAGCCCGGCCGCGTTGAGGAGGGCGACACCGACGATCAGGCACACCGCCACCGCCACGGCGCTGCGGTGCCCACCACCCACGGCGTCGGCGACGTAGCCGCCGGCCATGAGCGACGCCGGCGGAGCACCCACCGGCACCGCGAAGAAGAAGCACCACCCGACCGCAGCCGAGGCCCGCCGACCGAACGCACGCCCCACATAGGTCGAGACACCACCCCCGTCGGGGAACCGCGCACCCATGGCGGCAAAGGTGCTGGCGAGCGGGACCGACAGCACCACGAGCGCGAGCCACGCGACGAGCGAGGCAGGTCCGGCGATCCCGGCAGCGATCGCGGGCAGGGTGATGACGCCGGTCCCGAGCACGGCGCTGACCGCCAACGCGCTCCCCTGCGCGATGGTCAGCGAGCCGGTGGTCGTGCTGGTGCCAGTTGGGGTGCTCGTCGGGGTGCCGGTCGGGGTGCTGGTCGGTGCGCCGGTAACGCAGGCGGTGCCGCTCTCCTGGGTCATGGCTCCACCGTCGACTGTCATTGGCCTGGGAAGAAGGGCCACTCCTGGGCAAGTCGGTTGGGCCAATCTAGGGTGGGCGCATGGACCTGCTGCTGCGGCTCGACGGTCCCGGCGACCGCGCCACCCAGATCTACCAACACCTGCTCGACGGCATCGCCAGCGGACGCCTCCCGGCCGGCGAGCGGCTGCCCCCGACCCGCGTGTTCGCGCGCGAGCTGGGCGTCGCGCGCGGCACGGTCGCGACGGCATACGACCGGCTCGTTGCCGAGGGCTATCTGGAGTCGCGCGTGGGCGCCGGCACCTTCGTCAGCGCGGACGTGCGGCCGGCCCGGCCGCGCACCGCCCCCGGCGGTGACGTGCGCCCGCGCCCCATCTGGCAGTCGTTGCCCGCGCCGGTGCCGGACTCGCCGCCGCTCGAGCTCGACCTGTCCGTCGGGGGTCCCGACACCACGCTCTTCCCGCTGCCGGTGTGGCGGCGTCTGGTCTCGGCGACCTTGCGCCCGTCCCTGCAGGCCGAGCCGGCTTACGACGGCAAGGGGCACCCGGGGCTCCAGGCGCAGATCGCCAGACACCTCGGGGTGTCCCGGTCGGTGGTCGCCAGCGGTGACGACGTGCTCCTCACCAACGGGGCGCAGCAGGGCCTCGACGTGGTCGCTCGCGTGATGCTGTCCCCCGGCGACGTGGCGGCGGTCGAGGACCCCGGATACACCGCCGCCGTGCGACTCTTCACCTCGCACGGCGCCAAGGTCGCAGGGGTGCCCGTCGACGACGAGGGCATCGTCGTCGACGCCATCCCCCGTGGCGCCCGGCTCGTCTACGTCACGCCATCGCACCAGTTCCCCACCGGCGCCGTCATGTCGCTGCGGCGACGAATTGCGTTGCTGGAGTGGGCTGCTCGTCACGACGCCGTCATCGTCGAGGATGACTACGACAGCGAGTTCCGGTTCGACGGGCGCCCGCTCGCACCGCTGCAGAGCCTCGACCGGGACGGCCGTGTCGTCTATGTCGGGTCGTTCTCCAAGGTGCTGATACCGATGCTGCGGATCGGCTACCTCGTCGCACCCCAGTCGCTGCAGCCGGCGCTCCACGAGGCAAAGCTGCTCACCGACTGGCAGGGCGACGCGGTCACCCAGGGCGCCATGGAACGGTTCATGTCCGAGGGCCTGCTCGCAGCCCACACCCGCAAGGCCACGAAGGTCTACGGCGAACGCCGCGAGGCGCTGCTCACCGCGTTGGACACGCATGCCGCGGGGCTGGTCGAGGTGCTCCCCTCCGTCGCAGGGTTGCACGTCTGCGCCCGACTGGTGGACCAGTCCCGGTCGGACCTGCAGGTGGTCGCCGCCGCGGCCGAGCGGGGCGTCGGGGTCGAGCCGCTGTCGCCGCGGTTCGTCCAGCAGGACCCGGTGCAGGGGCTGGCGCTGGGCTTCCGGCACATCACGGCCCGACGGGCCCCGGAGGCGGTGCGACGACTCAGCGAGGCGATGGCCACCGGATGACCGCCGGAGGTGAAGTCCCGCCCGGTGAGCGGGACCACACCGTGCTCGGATTGCGAGTGCGAGCAGCCTTTCGCAGGGTTGAACCATGAGCGATCTGAACCAGAAGAAGGTGGCGTTCCTCGTCGCGAACGAGGGCATCGAGCGGGTCGAGCTGACCGAGCCGTGGGCCGCCGTCGAACAGGCCGGCGCGACGCCGGAGCTGCTGAGCGTCGAGACGGGCGAGGTGCAGACCTTCGACCACCTGGACAAGGCGGAGAAGCGCACGGTCGACAAGGCGGTCAGGGACGCCACCGTCGACGACTACGACGCGCTCGTCCTGCCCGGTGGCGTGGCCAACCCCGACGCCCTGCGCACCGACAAGGACGCTGTGGCGTTCGTCCGCGACTTCCTCGCCTCCGGCAAGACGGTCGCGGCGATCTGCCACGCCCCCTGGACCCTCATCGAGGCTGACGTCGTCCAGGGCAAGACCCTGACGTCGTGGCCAAGCCTGCAGACCGACCTGCGCAACGCCGGCGCCGAGTGGGTCGACGAGGAGGTCGTGCAGGACGGCAACCTCATCACCAGCCGCAAGCCGGACGACATCCCGGCCTTCAACAACGCCCTGCTCGAGTCGCTGTCCCACGGCGGCGCCAGCTGAGCAGTCCGGACCAACAACGCTGGTCCACGCCGTGGCGGACACGCTGCTCAGCCGCGGCTACGCTGCGGGCGTGGACCAGCCGTTCGTCGTGAGGTTGGCGGCGCCCCGGGCAGCCCACGAGGCCTCTGCCCTGCTGTCGGCGGCCGACCGCCGGCGCCTGTCCTCGATCTCGGCCCCTGAACGCCGAGCCGCCCATGCCACGGGGCGCGTGCTGCTGCACGAGCTGGTCGCCGAGCTCTCGGGTCAGCCCGTCGGCACGGTCGCGATCACGACGCGCTGCCCGCGCTGCGGGTCCGAGCAGCACGGTCGCCCGCAGGCCGGCACACCGCGGCTACACCTCTCCCTGGCACATGCTCCCGGCGTCGTCCTCGCGGCGGTGGCCGACCGACCCTGCGGAGTCGACGTGGAGCGACTCGAGGACGCGAACCGCCTGGCCGACGCGGCACGAGTCGTGCTGTCCCCCAAGGAGATCCGCGACGGCCACGGCACGGATCCCACCTCCCTGCTGCGGACCTGGGTGCGCAAGGAGGCACTGCTCAAGGCCTGGGGCTCCGGCCTGCAGGTGCGGCCCGAAGACGTCAGCCTGTGCGGTGACGACTCCCCCACCCGCCGACCGGTGAACACACCCGGAGGCCTGCCGCGAGCCGAGGTCCGCGACCTGACCATCGACGACCTGACCATCGACGACCTGACCATTGACGACCTGAGGAGCCACGACCTGGTGGCCGCCGTCTGTCTGGTGGAGGTGCCCTCAGCGCCGAGGTGACCGGCGCGGCTCGGGCAGCGCCGGCAACGCGTAGTCGCGGAGCCAGTCGTCGAAGAGCGTGTCCAGGTCGCGTCCACTGACCTCGTTGGCGACCGCCACGAAGTCGGCCGTGGTGACGCCTGAGTGGGCGAACCGCGCGGTCCAGGTGCGCAGGATCGCCACGAACGTGGCTTCACCCACCGTGAGCCGAATCGCGTGCAGCAGCAACGCTCCCCGCTTGTAGACACGGTCGTCGAACATGTCTGCCCGGCCGGGGTCGCCCAGCAGGACGTCCTGCGGCAACCGGGACAGGCGGGTCCACTGCTCACGCGCGTGCATCTGGGCGGTCCGACCGCCCGACGCCTCCGACCACAGCCACTCGGCGTAGCAGGCGAACCCCTCGTGCAACCAGATGTCACGCCAGTGGGTGGCGGTGAGGCTGTTGCCGAACCATTGGTGCGCCAGCTCGTGCGCCACCAGCCGCTGCGCACCCCAGTCGGTGCGGCACAGGTTGGACCCGAAGATCGACACTGACTGTGCCTCGAGCGGGATCTCGAGCGAATCGTCGGTGACGACGACGGCATACGCGCTGAAGGGATAGGGCCCGAAGAGTCGCGTGAACTCGCGCAGCATGTCGCCCTGACGCGCCAGGGCGCGTCTCACCTGTGCGCTGCGCGCCGGTGGGTATGCCGCCCGCACGGGCACCGGCGCGTCGGCGAGAGTCTCGACGGCATACCGTCCGATCTGCACCGTGGCGAGGTAGGTCGCCATCGGCTCGGCCTGCTCGTAGACCCAGGTGGTCGAGCTCGCGCCCGGGCGGTGCGCCAGCAGGATCCCATTGCACAGCACGGTGTAGCCGTTCGTCGTCGTGACGCTGATCCGGTAGGACGCCTTGTCCGACGGCCGGTCGTTGCACGGGAACCACGACGACGCGCCATCGGGCTGGGAAGCGACGATCACGCCGTCCTCGAGCTCCTCCCAGCCCAGCTCGCCCTCGACGCTGCGCACCGGGCCCGGCTGACCGGCATACCGGACCACCACCTCGAACTCCGCGCCCGGCGCCACGGCCGTGCGGGGACGGATCACGAGCCGTCCGCCGCGGTGCGTGTAACGACGCGGCGAGGCGCCGTCGACCGCGACCTTGGAGACACGCAGGTCGTGCAGGTCGAGGACGACCTCAGCCAGTGGCTGCTCAGTTTCGTTGTGGCACAACAAGGTTGCGACTGCGTCGAGCCGGTTGCCGGCGACGCGGTAGCGCAGCTCGAGCTCGTAGCGATCGACCCCGAAACGCAGGTCGCCACGGTCCGGCGCGTAGTCGTCGGCGACCACGGCGGTGTCGGCGGTGGTCACGAGCGGCTGTCCGCTCCCCCGTCCGGCCACGGGCCGATCGGGTTGCCGATCCACCGGGTGCGGTCGGGCACGGCCTCGCCGCGCATCACCAGCGACACCGGCCCGACGGTCGCGTGCCGCCCGATCGTCGCAGCCGGCAGGACGACGCTGTTGGGACCGAGCGTCGCCCCCGAGCGCAGCGTCACGCGGTCCATGCTGAGCAGCCGGTCGTGGAACAGGTGGGTCTGCACGACGCAGCCCTGGTTGACCGTGGCGCCGTCACCGAGCCGGATGAGGTCGGCCTCGGGCAGCCAGTACGTCTCGCACCACACGCCCTTCCCGATCTCGGCACCCATGGCGCGCAACCATACGTTGAGGGCCCACGTGCCGGGCGCGGCGCGCGCAAACCACGGCGCGGCGATCACCTCGACGAAGGTGTCGGCGAGCTCGTTGCGCCACACGAACGAGCTCCACAGCGGGTGGTCGGACACCCGCAGCCGGCCGACGAGCAGCCACTTGGCCGCAGTCGTGAGGCCCACCGCGACCGCACCGGCGACCATG
This sequence comes from Actinomycetes bacterium, assembly GCA_023420415.1. Classification (GTDB taxonomy): domain Bacteria; phylum Actinomycetota; class Actinomycetes; order Actinomycetales; family Dermatophilaceae; genus Pedococcus. The sequence continues at coordinate 18,464 of JAEZWF010000050.1, forward strand.
AGCACCACGCCGCCCACGAGCGCCGCGAACCACCACCCGACCTGCGCCGCGGCATACTCCAGCACCACCACGACCCCGAGCTGCAGGGCCGCACCCAGCAGCACCGGCACGATGCGGCACAGCTCGACCGCCCCCCGCGCAACCCGCAGGCTGCGCGGCGGCGCATAGGTGCGCGACTCGTCGCCACCGCCACCCTCACGTCGCAGCAGGGTCGGCGGCGAGCCCAGCCAGGAGGTGCCACGCCTGGCCTCGCGCCGTCGCGGTGCAGCAGACAGGACCGCGACGAGGCTTCCTCGGGGCACCTTGCGGCCGGGAGCCGCCATGCCCGAGTTGCCGACGAACGCCCGCTTCCCGACCTTGACCGCGTCGACGCGCAGCCAGCCACCCCCCAGCTCGTACCCGCCGAGCAGGGTGTCGTCGGCGAGGAACGCGCCGTCGGCGACCGATGTCAGGCCGGGGATGAGCAGCACGGTCGAGGCCTCGACCTCCTTGCCCACCCGCGCCCCGAGCAGTCTCAGCCACGCCGGGGTGAGGGCGCTGGAGTAGAGCGGGAAGAGCCAGGTGCGGGCCTCGTCCAGCGCGCGGATCGTCGTCCACGCCTGCCAGGCCTGGCGACTCTGGACGGGGTGAACCCCGGCGGTGAGCCCGAGACCGAGGAGCCGGACGAGGACCCCGATGAGGACGGCGAGGGTCAGGTGGGCGATCACCACGCCGGGAACGAACCAGACGAGGGCGCGCGTGAGCAGGTCGCTCCCGTCACGCGCACCGCCCAGGTATGCCGTCCCGGCACCGATGCCGACGACACCCGCCACGAGTGGGAGGACGGAGATGAGTGCCGCCGACGCGGCATACGCGAGCATCCAGCGGGGCCGGCGCGGTGGCGCCTCCTCGTCCCACGGCCCGCGCGCGGTGCCGACCTTCGTCGCCGGGGCGCCCGACCACGACTCCCCCTTGGGCACATCGCCGAAGACGGCCGACCCGGCCGCGACCTCGGCGCCGCGGTGGACGTGCGCACCGGGCAGCAAGGTGCTCCGCGCGCCGACGCGAGCACCCTTGCCGAGATCGATGCGGCCGACGACGAGGCGGTCGCCGTCGACCCAGTGACCGGTGAGGTCGACCTCCGGCTCGACCGAGCAGCCGTCGCTGAGACGCAGCAGACCAGTGACCGGCGGGATCGAGTGCAGGTCGACGTCGCGACCGATGTCGGCACCCAGAAGCCTTGCGTACCAACGCATCAGAGGGGCCCCGCTGAGGTTTGCCGCGCCCAGCTCGTCGGCCACCCGCTCGGCCATCCACAGCCGCAGGTGCATCCTGCCGCCTCGCGGGTAGGAGCCCGGCTCCAGGTGGCGCAGCAGGATGCGGGCCGAGGCCGCAGTGAGGAGCATGCGCCCCCAGGGCGAGACGAGGAGCACCCAGCCGAGGGCCACCCACCACCACGACAGGCGAGGCAGGAAGCCCAGCCCGAGCAGCGCGGCGGCGACGTTGTTGGCCGCGCCCACCCACGTCAGCCAGCGCAGGCCGGTCAGGGTGCGCAGCGGGATGCCGAAGAGGCTCTGCGCCACCTGGGTCTTGCGCGGCACGGGGCGCACCTTGCTGTTGCTCTCGGCGACCCGCGACCCCATGGCGTCGAGCGCATCGGCGAGGGCCTGCACCGTGGGTGTCTCGTAGACGTCGGCGACGGTCACGTCGGGGTGCCGCTCGCGCAACCGTGACACCAGCTGGGCCGCCGTCACGCTGCGGCCGCCGAGGTCGAAGAAGTCGTCCTTGGCCGAGCTGACGTCGGCACCCAGGATGTCCTGCCAGAGCTCCTGCAGCCAGCCGGCGGTGCCACCGAACCGCGCCCTGCCCGAGGTGCTGGAGGCCAGCGGCCAGGGCAGGGCGTCGCGGTCGATCTTGCCGGAGGTGCGGGTGGGCAGTGAGTCGACGACGGCCAGCCTCGGCACCATCGCCGCGGGCATGGTCTCGCGCAGGTGCTCGACGGCAGCCGCCTGGTCGAACGGCCCGTCGACGGCCAGGTAGCCGACGATGACCTTGTTGCCCGAGCCGGTGGTGCGGACTGCCGCAGCCGCTCCTGACACCCCCGGCAGCGCCAGCAGTGCGCTGTCGATCTCGCCCAGCTCGATCCGGCGGCCCCCCACCTTGACCTGGTCGTCGGCGCGGCCGAGGAAGACGAGGCCCTCGCTGTCGTTGCGGACGAGGTCACCGCTGCGGTAGGCGCGGTCCCAGCCCAGGGTCGGCATCGGCGCGTACTTCTCGGCGTCCTTGACCGGGTCGAGGTAGCGGGCCAGCCCCACGCCGCCGATGATCAGCTCACCGGGCTCGCCCTCCCCGACCGGCATCCCCTGCGCGTCGACCACGGCCAGGTCCCAGCCGTCGAGGGGCAGACCGATGCGCACCGGGCCGTCGCGCCCCACCTGGGCACCGCACGCGACGACGGTGGCCTCGGTCGGGCCATAGGTGTTCCAGACCTCACGCTCGGGACGCGCGAGCCGCGCACCGATCTCGGGTGGGCAGGCCTCCCCACCGAGGATGAGGAGGCGAACCCGGTCGAGGGCATCGGTCGGCCAGAGGCTGACGAGCGTGGGGACGGTCGAGACCACGGTGACGTCGTTGGCCACCAGCCACGGGCCGAGGTCCATGCCGCTGCGCACCAGCGACCGCGGTGCGGGGACGAGGCACGCGCCATGACGCCACGCCAGCCACATCTCCTCGCACGAGGCGTCGAACCCCACAGAAAGCCCGGCCATCACGCGGTCGCCGGGCCCGATCGGCTTGTCCTGCAGGAACATTCGCGCCTCGGCATCGACGAACGCCGCGGCCGACCGATGCGTCACGGCCACGCCCTTGGGCTTGCCCGTTGAGCCGGAGGTGAAGATGACCCAGGCGTCGTCGGCGACGTCCGGCTCGGTCACGACCGTGGCCCCCTGTGTCGACGAGGTGTCGACCCGGTCGACGACCAACCCGTCGCGGACGACCGCCACTGCACCGGACTCGACGAAGACGAGGTCGGCGCGCTCCTGCGGGTCGTCGGCGTCGACGGGCACGTAGGCGGCACCGGCGAGCAGCACCCCCATGACCGCGACGTAGAGCTCGACCGTCCCCGAGCGGATCCGCACGCCGACCTTGTCGCCCGGGCCCACCCCACCGGCGGCGAGCCGTGCCGCCAGCTCCTCTGCGGCCTCGGCGAACTCGTCGTAGGTGAGGACCTCGGCCCCGTTGTCGAGGGCCGGGTCGTCACCGGCCGCCTGGACCGTTGCGCGAAAGATGTCGACGAGGGTGCGCGGGCTTGCGGCAAAGTCACCGCGCAGGAGGCTCACCGCTCAGCCGCCGCTCACGGACAGCTCGGCCTCGGCGACCGCACGCCGATGGTCCTCACTCAGCTCGCGGCTGCGCAGCCACCCGTCCGGGAGTGCCACGACCCGCGGCGAGCCGGCCCGTCCGCGCTGGCCCTCGGCGGCGTCGCCGGGCCACGGAGCAGACGGGTCCATCGTCGCGATGAGGGCGTCGAGGGCGGTCAGCGAGTCGACGAGCGCGAGCTGGTTGCGCACTGTCGACCCGGCGGGAAAACCCTTGAGATACCAGGCGATGTGCTTGCGGATGTCGCGGCAGGCCTTGAACTCGTCGCCGTAGAAGTCGACGAGGTATGCCGCGTGCCGGCGCAGCGTGGCGGTCACCTCACCGAGGGTCGGCTGCACTCGCACCTGGCTCCCGGCGAAGGCGGCGGCGAGGTCGGTGAACAGCCACGGCCGTCCCAGGCAGCCACGCCCGACGACGACGCCGTCGCAACCCGTCTCACGGACCATGCGCACCGCGTCATCGGCCGACCAGATGTCGCCGTTGCCGAGCACCGGGATCGACCGCACGGTCTCCTTGAGGCGTGCGATAGCCGTCCAGTCCGCCTGGCCCGAGTAGGCCTGCGAGGCGGTGCGCCCGTGCAACGCCACGGCCGCCACCCCGGCGCGCTCGGCGATCAGACCGGCCTCGAGATAGGTCACGTGGTCGGCGTCGATGCCGACACGCATCTTCACGGTGACGGGCACGGCATACGGGCTCGCCTCGCGGACGGCACCGGTGACGATGGCCTCGAAGAGGTCACGTTTCCAGGGCAGCGCCGCCCCGCCACCCTTGCGGGTGACCTTGGGGACGGGGCAGCCGAAGTTGAGGTCGATGTGGTCGGCGCGGTCCTCGGTGACGAGCATCCGCACGGCCGCGGCGACGGTGGCCGGGTCGACGCCGTAGAGCTGGATCGAGCGGGGGTTCTCCTGCGGGTCGTGCTCGATCAGACGCATCGACTCCGGTGTCCGCTCGACGAGCGCTCGCGAGGTGATCATCTCGCTGACGTACAGCGAGGTTGCCCCGCTGGCGCCCCCGGCCGCGAGCCCCTCGGTGCCGTACTCGCGGCACAGCTTGCGGAACGCCCGGTTGGTGATGCCCGCCATCGGCGCCAGCACGACCGGCGACTCGATGGTGTGCCGGCCGATCTGCAGCGGCGGCAGCATCGGGGTGGTGCTGGCGGGAGCGGTCGTCGTCATGGCGGCGCCAGTATCTCAGGACGCCACCTCGTCCACGAAGTCGCTCAGGATTCGGGTCACCACGTCGACATGGGTGAGCGGCAGGAAGTGGGTGGCACGCGGCACGATGACGCGGCGTCCGCGAGGTGCCGCCGCGGCATACCTCCTGCTCTGGACCGCGAGCTGGTCGAGCTGCCCGCCCAGCACGAGCACGGGGCACCTCACCCGGGCGAGAAGCTCGGGGCGACCGCCCGCCATCACGGCCGCCCAGGCATCGCGGGTCGCCGCGTAGGTGGTGCCACCCGCGGTGACCATGGCGAGCGTCTGCTCGGAGGTGAGGCGGGCGATGACGCGGTTGGCGAAGGCGCCGGCTCGCTCGTCGCCGGAGCGTTCGAGGGCTCGACCGAGGAGGCGGTATGCCGCGGCGCCGGGTCCGGCGGGGACCGCCGCCGCCCCGATCGTCACGAGGCCGGCGAGGCGCTCGGGGTGCTGGGCGGCGTACGCCATCGCCATGTAACCACCGAGCGAGTGCCCGGCCACGACCGTGGGCAGACCGGCTGGACCCTCGTCGACCGCCGCGGTGATGGCCTCGACCGCTGCCTCGGTGGTGAACCGGTCACCCGTGCGGGCACCGTGCCCCGGCAGGTCGGGCGCGCGAACCTCGAACCGTGGGAAGAGCCCGTCGTAGGGCGCCCACTGGGTGCGGCTCAGCCGGGTGCCGTGGACGAGGACGAGGCGGGCGGTGGGCACGCTGCCCACGCTACGTCGAGTCGCGCGCGGTGCCGATGGGTGTTGACTGGCCGGCATGAGCGCCCTCGTCACCGCCCAGGACCTCGTCGCGGAGGGGCTCGACGGCCTCGTCGTCGTCGACGTCCAGTGGAACCTCACCAGCAGCGCAGGGCCGGACGGTCGCGACCTCTACGCCGCGGCGCACCTGCCCGGCGCCCACCACGTCGACCTCGATGCCGAGCTCGCCGGGCCACCCGGACCGGGCGGGCGGCACCCCCTCCCGACGGCCCACGCGGTGCAGGAGGCGATGAGGCGGTGCGGCGCCGATACCGAGTCACGAGTTGTCGTCTACGACCAGGGGCCGTCGTATGCCGCGGCGCGGGCCTGGTGGGTGCTGCGCCACTTCGGGCTGGCGGACGTTCGGGTGCTCGATGGCGGGCTCGCCGCCTGGCGGGCGGGAGGAGGTGCCGTCACGACCGACGACACGCCGCCCGGTGGCGGGACGTTCGAGGCGGTGGTCGACGACTGCGCAGGTGCGCTCCTCGACGCCGACGGGGCCGCGGCGATGGCTCGCGACGGCATACTCCTCGACGCCCGCGCGCCCGAACGTTTCCGCGGCGAGACAGAGCCCATCGACCCGGTGGCTGGCCACATCCCCGGCGCGGTCAACGCGCCCACGACCGACAACGCGGGCACCGACGGCACGTTCTTGGCGGCCGATGAGCTGCGGAAACTGTTCTCGCGCAAGGGAGTTCGTGCCGGGTCAACGGTCGGGGTCTACTGCGGGTCGGGAGTCACTGCGGCCCACGAGGTGCTTGCTCTGCACGAAGCGGGCATCGACGCAGCGCTCTACGTCGGCTCATGGAGCGACTGGATCACGGACCCCGACCGCCCCGTCTCCAAGGGCTGAACCTCATGCTGCGGTGCCGTGGGGGCCGAAGAGGTCGTACTGGATGCGGGCGATCTCGGCCCAGTCGGCGTCCAGGGGTGCGCCGGTCTCGGGGTCGCACAGGTCCGGGCCGTAGCCAGGCCGTCGTTCCGTGTCGTGGGGTGGTGGTTGCCAGTTGCGGCCGAGCAGGGGTGGCGCGCCGGAGTGGTAGGTGTGCCCTGTGGGCGTGATCCGGACCGCGTGGGGCCCCTCGCCCGGGTGGTGGAGTCCGGTGGCGGTGACCTCGTGGTGCCAGCCGGGCGCTTCCTTGGTCAGGTTGCAGTGGGCGCACAGCCCTTGGCCGTTGGCGGCGGTGGAGCTGCCGCCGGCGTGGCGGGCAGTGATGTGGTCGGCGTGGGCGATGGGCGCCCCGCACCAGGGCGTGGCGCAGACGTCGTCGCGCAGGACGAGGTAGTCGACCAGGGCAGGTGGGAACAGGGCCGCTTTTGACTCGAGCGCGACCAGGTCGCGACCGGAGGGTTCGGTGAAGGCGCGGCGGACCCACACGTGGGCCTGCTCGCGCACCGTGCCCCAGTCACGATCGTCCGGCGCTCGGGTCGACACATTCGCCGGGGTCGCCGGGGTCGACAGGTCCGGCTGTTGGCTGGCAGGAACTGCCCATCGGAGAGTCCTGGGGCTGTCGTTGTCATGGCTGTCGTTGTTGCGCCTGGCCTCATTGCGCCTGGCCTCATCGCGCCTGGCCTCATCGCGCCTGGCCTGGTGCGTGCGCAGCCAAGCTCTGGCTGTGGGGGCCGGGACCGGTGCGTGGCCGACCATGCGGGCAGGCTCCATGACGGACCGGTCCGGGCTGCCGATGCCGGTCAGGGCGCGGTCGGTCATGACGAGCTGGACCGCGACGGGCTGCACCTGACCGAGTTCGCGGCCGGACAGCTGGCGCAATGCGGTGTCGGCCATGACGGCGCCGCCGTGCCGCCCCACGGGCAGCTCACCGGCGGGGTCACGCCCGGCCATGACAGTCGCGGCGTGCTTCTTCAACGCGGCATACGCCCCGACGGTCTCGTGCATCGGTCCCAGGACGGTGAGGTAGGCCATCCCGTCCGGGGCAGGTCGGCAGGTGACGCGCCGGGACGCCACGGCGCGCTCGTTCCTTGCCACGACACCAGCGGCGTCGAGCTCGGCCACCACGGCCCGGCCAAGCTGCCCGAGGCGGCGTGGGCCGACCTGCGCTGCGGGTCCCCCGGGTCCGGCGAGGCGCCGGTCGGCTTCACGACGCACCTCCACGGTGGTGCCGGCGGTGGCAGCGACGAGCTCGACCGCGGCCTGCTCGCCGATGGTGCCTTCGGTGAGGCGGGTCATGGTGGCAGGCATCTCGCCCACGAGCGCGCGGGCGGCGCCGACGTACCGGTCACCCAGTGAGGGCGAGACCCGTCGAGCGAGGGCGACCTGGGCCTGCACCGAGCGACGCGCCTGCGCCCGCTGGCGCAGAGTTCCGTCCGCAGTCGCGGCGAGCTGGGAGTCCGCGAACGCCACCGTCACTCTGGCCTGCGCCGCCGCCACGGCACCCTTGAGATGTTCCAGAACGGTGATCAGGTCGATGCGCGCACCGTCCTCGAGGTCCGCGCCATCCACGGTGGCGAGCTCCCGCAGCAGGTCGTGAGCCCGCTGCACAGGTGCCGTCGATGTGGATATCGCTGTCATACCCACATCGTACAGTTGTACGAATCACGACGCAACCTTTTGTCCACACCAATTTCGTTGCAGCACAAAGGGATTGGCGTCTATCAATGCTGCCACGGCGATGTCGCTGCGGCTTCCCGACAACCTCGCCGGCGACGCGCGAGACGTCAACCGAGCTCCACCACGCGCCAGTCACACGAAGGCATAACCACTCAGAGCCAGCCGAACTCGTCGGCGATGCGGACGGCATCCGCACGGTTGCGCGCCATGGTCTTGCCGATGGCCGACGACAGGTGGTTGCGAACCGTGCCCTCGGACAGTGAGACCTGACGGGCGATGTCGGCGACCGACCCACCACCACGGGCAGCCACCAGCACCTCGGTCTCGCGCGCGGTCAGGGGCGACTCTCCCCCGGCCAGCGAGTCGGCCGCGAGCGCCGGGTCGACCACGCGCAGCCCGGAGTGCACGCGCCGCACCGCCTCGGCCAGCTGCCGGGCCGGGGTGTCCTTGACGACGAACCCGCTCGCGCCCGCCTGCAGCGCGCGGCGCAGGAAACCGGGCCTCCCGAAGGTCGTCACGATGAGCACCCGCACCCGAGGCATGGCGTCGTGCAGCGCGGCCGTGGCGGCGATGCCGTCCATGCCGGGCATCTCGACGTCGAGCAGGGCGACGTCGGGGTTGCTGGCCTGGGCCGCCGCGACGACCTCGTCGCCGGTCCCGACCTCGGACACCACCTCCATGTCGGGCTCGAGGTCGAGCAGGGTCGCCAGGGCGCCGCGCACCAGGGCCTGGTCGTCGGCCAGGAGCAGCCGGATCGTCATGCCTCCACCTTGTCGTCTCGCTGAGGCGCGGGTCGCGCGCCGGGGTCGCTCGTCAGGACCGAGAGCTCGAAGCCGTGCGGTTGCAGCCGGCGGGTGCGCAAGGTGGCGCCCACCGCCAGCGCCCGCTCCTCGAGCCCGAGCAGCCCCGTCCCGGGCGGGGCGGCGCTGCTGTCCGGCCCGAGCCCGTCATCGGCCACGGTGATGCCGCGTTCGGTCAGGGTCACGGTGCACGTGCTGGCGGCGCTGTGCCGGATCACGTTGGTGACGCCCTCGCGCAGGGCCCAGGCGCACACCTCGCGCAGCTCGGTCGGCACGGCGTCGGTGGCGTTGGGCAGCTGCGCCTCGATCCCTGCGGCAGCCAGGGACGTTCGTGCCCGGGCGAGCTCGCCGGGCAGCGACATGTCACGGAAGCCGGCCACCGCCTGGCGCACGTCGGCGAGGGCGTCCCGCGCGAGCCGCTCGAGGTCGTCGACCTCGGCCCGTGCCCGGTCGGGACTGACCTCGAGCAGCCGCGAGGCGAGCTCTGCCTTCACGGTGATGACGGTGAGGCTGTGGCCGAGGATGTCGTGCACGTCCCGGGCCATCCGGTTGCGTTCCTCCTGGATCGCGAGTCGCGCGTTGTCCTCCCGCGCCTCTGCAAGGGCCCGCTGTCGCTGGGACGCCAGCATGCCGCCGGTGACGGCAGCCATCGCCAGGACGATCGACATGCTGATGCTGACGTTGTGGTCCCAGCCATCGACGTGGAAGGTGAGGAACTCGTAGATCGCGACCAGCACGACGCCGATGGCGATCCCCACGCGCAGCCGGAAGGTCCAGAGCCCGGAGACGGCGAGGAAGACCCACGTGGCAGCGCCCTCCTGGCCGACCGTGACCGGCGCCAGCATGGCGAGGAGGAACAACCCCAGCCACGACAGCAGCCCCGTGCGGCTGATGAACCACCGGTACGTCGCCGTCGGCCCACCCGCGCCCCAGAACGCCGACCGCAGGTGGCCGAAGTGGACGAGGTAGAGGATCACGAACAGGGTGAGGACGACGAGACCGCCGTCGGCCCGCAGGTCCTGCCGCTGACGCCAGGCCGCGCTGAACGCATCGGACAGGAACACCAGCCAGATCCCCGCGAACAGGAACCCCGCCAACCGGCTGCTCCACGGCCGGTCGTCGTCCGGGCGTGGGTTGCGCTCACTCACGGTCCCCAGCCTCTCAGAGAAGGGGTCCGTGAGTGAGCGCAGCACCGACTCGGTCAGACCCGTGCCGTGTCGCGTCGGAACCGCCACGCTGCGCCTCCCGCGAAGACCCCCAGCCAGACCACGACATTCACCACCGCAGCGACGCCTGGGGCCTCACCGGTCAGCGGCCAGTGCGCGAGCTGGCTCAGGCCGTACATCGGGGTGAACGTGGCGATCGTCTGGAACGTGTCACCCATCTGGTCCAGCGGCATGAACAGCCCGCCGAGGAAGGCGAACAGCGCCAGCCCCGGCCCGATGATCTGCATGACGTTCTCGCTCGGCAGCAGGTAACCCATGAACACCCCGAAGGCCGCGAAGACCAGCGAACCCACCCAGGCGATCAGCGCCGTGCCGACCCATGCGGACGTCTCCATGTGGGCACCGGTGAGGCTCCCCGCGGCATACGTGACCGCGATCGAGACAGCGCCAAGCAGCATGGCGCACAGGACCTTCACCGCGATGTATGCCGCGGGCGTGAGTGGGGTGAGGCGCAGCTGCCGGCTCCAGCCCTGGCTGCGTTCGACGGCGACCATGGCGCCGCCGCCGGTGGTGGAGAGCATGGCCCCGTAGAGCGCCATGCTGACCATGATGAGCGCGGCGACGTTGCCGTGACCGGCGTTCTCGTTCGAGTACGACTTCCCCGTGCCGAAGATGACGTAGAACATCACCGGCATCACGACCGAGAAGACCAGGGTGCGCCGGTTGCGCAGCATCCTGCGGACCTCGAGCTTCAGGAGGGTCGGGTTGAGACCGCCCATCGGCGGCACGTTCCGTTGCGGGACAACGACATTGGTCACGGCGTCAGGCACGGCGGTCGTCATGACTGGGCTCCTTCGGAGTCGGGGTCGGCGGTGAGGGAGATGAAGGCGTCCTCGAGGCCGCGAGAGGCGATCTCGAGGTCGCGGGCCGCCGTGTGGGTCAGGAGGTGGCGCGCGACGGAGTCGCTGTCGCGTGAGGCGACGATCACCGAGTCACCGCGCACCTCCACCGACTCGACGCCCGGAAGTGCCTGCAACGCAACCAGATTTGCATCGGGCAAGGTCGCGCGCACGGTACGCCCCGAGACGATGGCCTTGACCTCACTGGCGGTGCCGTCGGCGACAACCCGGCCGTGCGCGACCAGGACGATGCGGTCGGCGTACGCGTCGGCCTCCTCGAGGTAGTGCGTGGCGAAGAGGACGGTACGTCCTTGTTCCGCGTCCTGCCGGATGGCCTGCCAGAAGTCACGACGGCCGGTCACGTCCATGCCGGTGGTGGGCTCGTCGAGGACGAGCAGCTCCGGGTCGGGCAGCAGGGCCATGGCGAACCGCAGCCGCTGCTGCTGGCCGCCGGAGCACTTGCCGACGCGGCGGTCGCCGATGTCGGCGATCCCGGCGCGGGTCATCACCTCGCCGATCGGCTTGGTGTCGCTGAACAGGCTGGCGGTCAGCTCCAGCGTCTCGCGCACCGTGAGGTCCCGCAGCAGCCCACCGGTCTGCATGACTGCCGAGATGAGGCCGTGTCGGACCGCGGCCTGCGGGTCCATGCCGTAGACGCGAGCGGTGCCGCTGTCCGGCTGGGACAGCCCCAGCATCATGTCGATCGTCGTGGTCTTGCCCGCCCCGTTCGGGCCGAGGAAGGCGACGATCTCCCCGGGTCGGACAGTGAGGTCGATCCCCCGCACGGCACGCACGGTGCCAAAGTTCTTGGTCAGCCCGGCCAGCTCGACCGCAGGGATGGTGGTGGTCCCCCGGACCGGCGCAGGCGGGCGGGTCTGCGTCTGGGTCGTTGATGTCATGCCACCACTGTGTGATCGGGCGGGGCCATCGGCGTCACACGACCGTCACGACTCCCCCATGACGTCTGTCAGTGCACCCTGTGCGTACCTCAGGGGGTTCAGCGTGCAGGCTCAACGCGTCCGGCGGCGTTGCACGACAGGGGCGCTGCTGCGCGGCAGCAGGTCGCGGGGGTCGTCGGGCAGCCGCAGCACCGTGGCGGCGCCCGGTGCCAACCGGTAGGGGCCGGACAGCAGGACGCTGCCGAGCACCTTGCGCAGTCGCGACATCTCTGCGCGCACCGTCACCGTCGGGTCGGGCGAGTCGAAGAGGTCCACGGCCAGCTGGGCCGCGGTGCGTCCCTGGGCACCCGCCTCAACGAGGGACAGGAGGATCTCGGTATGCCGCGTGGACAGCTGACGGGACCACTCGCCGGAGGCGCCGCGGACGCGCACGCTCGGGTCACCCACGAGGTCCAGCACGAGGGTGGACGCCACCTCGTCGGTGGCCGCGCCGAGCCGAAGGAGCCAGCCGTCGGCGAGCGGTTCGGCCGTGGCCGGCCCCACCGTCGGCAGCCACACGCTGCCGGCCGACATCTCGTCGGGGAGCGCCACCCGCTCGGGGGCTCGGCTCCCGACGAAGGCGGCGAGCCGGCCGTACCGGTCGACTGCGATGGCGTCCCCCTCGACGCGCGACAGCAACGGTGCGGCACTCGCCCGGAGCCGGTCCAGCTCGGCCCGGCGGCGCTCCAGCAGCTCCATCGAGGTGAGCCGGGAGGTGAGCTCGACGAGGGCGAGCTCGGCCGGGTGCAGGCCGGCCGACGGGCCGCTCACGTCGAGCACTCCGACCACGCGGCCGGTCCACGGGTCGGTGAGCGGCGCGGCCGCGCACCCCCACCGGGTGTGTGACTCGACGAAGTGCTCCGCACCCCGCACCTGCACGCCCTGGCCGAGCACCAGGGCGGTGCCGATGGCGTTGGTGCCGACGTTGGCCTCGGTCCACGCCGAGCCGTCGACGAAACCGAGGTGGTCGGCGAGCCGCCGCACTCCGTGACCGCCGAGCCGCCACAGCACCCGCCCCTGCGGGTCGGCCACGACGACGAGCTGCCCGGCGTCGATGACCGAGGCGAGGGAGGTGGTGAGCCTGGGAATCAGGTCGCGCAGGCCGCTCTCCTCCCGTCGGCGCTCGAGGTCAGCCTCGACGAGCGGGAGAATCGCGGCGCCCGCGCCGGGGTCGAGCCCGGTCGCGGCGACCCGCCGCCACGAGGCGGCGATCTCGCGTCGCGGCGCCGCGGCCGGCGAGCTCGCCGCAGACCGCGTGGTGCCCGACAGCACGCGGTCACGGGTGCGGTGCGCCTCGTGGTCCGCGGTCGTCATGACGGCCTCCTGAGGCGTTGCCGACCGGGCGAACAGCGTGGCTGCAACGTGTTGCAACCCTGTCGCCGAGGCACACCTCGGTGTGTGATCAGTTCAGATCAGCCTAGCCATGGCGATCCGGTCCAGCCAGCGGCCGCGATCCCGATCACCGACAACCACACCGACGACCACAACGACAACCACAACGACGTGGAGGCGCACATGACCCAGGCCCCAGCCCGAGAGACGGTCGAGCCCGACCGCGCAGCCGACCAGGCGGCATACCCCACCGTCACTGACGCGACGGCCACCGGCACGGACCCGGCCGCGCGTGTGGATGCCTGGCTGACGAAGTTCGAGACGGCCCTGGCGGCGGGCGACGGGCAGGGTGTGGCCGCACTGTTCGCGACCGACAGCTACTGGCGCGACCTCGTCGCCTTCACGTGGAACCTGAAGACCGTCGAGGGTCGTGACCAGGTTGCCGACCTCGTGATGGAGACGGCGAAACGCACTGCGGCGCAAGGGTTTTCGACGACAGAGCAGCCCACGCAGGACGATGGTGTCGTCACGTCGTGGCTGTCCTTCGACACGGCGGTCGGTCGCGGCGGTGGGCTGCTCCGGCTGGTCGAGGAGGACGGCGAGGACCGGGCCTGGACGCTGCTGACCACCTTGCAGGAGCTCAAGGGGCACGAGGAGCCGCGCGGCACGAAGCGGCCCATGGGTGCCGAGCACGGCATCGACAAGGACCGCCGCACGTGGAAGGAGAAGCGCGAGGAGGAGGCGAGCGCACTCGGCACCACCGAGCAGCCGTACGTGCTGGTGATCGGCGGCGGCCAGGGCGGCATCGCGATGGGTGCGCGGCTGCGCCAGCTCGGGGTGCCGTCACTCGTCGTCGACGCGCACGAGCGGCCCGGCGACCAGTGGCGCGGGCGCTACAAGTCCCTGTGCCTGCACGACCCCGTCTGGTACGACCACCTGCCCTACCTGAAGTTCCCCGACAACTGGCCGGTGTTCGCGCCCAAGGACAAGATCGGCGACTGGCTCGAGAGCTACGTCAAGGTGATGGAGGTGCCCTACTGGTCCAAGACGCGCGCCCTGTCGGCGGGGTGGTCGGAAGCCGACCAGAAGTGGTCCGTCGAGGTCGACCGCGACGGCGAGCGGCTCAGGCTCACGCCCACCCAGCTGGTCTTCGCCACGGGCATGTCGGGCAAGCCGCGGGTCCCCGAGGTGCCCGGGACTGACATCTTCAAGGGCGACGTCCACCACTCCTCCCAGCACCCGGGCCCGGACCGGTATGCCGGCAAGAGGGCCGTGGTCATCGGCAGCAACAACTCCAGCTTCGACATCTGCGGAGCCCTGTGGGAGCACGGTGCCGACGTGACGATGGTGCAGCGGTCGTCGACGCACATCGTCAAGAGCGCCAGCCTCATGGAGTACGGCCTGGGCGACCTCTACTCCGAGCGGGCGCTGGCAGCCGGGGTGACGACGGAGAAGGCCGACCTCATCTTCGCCTCGCTCCCCTACCGGATCCTGCACACGTTCCAGATCCCGGCGTACGAGAAGATGGCGGAGGTCGACAAGGACTTCTACGAGCGGCTCGAGGCGGCCGGGTTCTGGCACGACTGGGGTGACGACGGCTCCGGCCTGTTCATGAAGTACCTGCGCCGCGGCTCGGGCTACTACATCGACGTCGGCGCCGCGGACCTCGTCGCGAACGGTGACGTGAAGCTGGTCCACGGCCAGGTCGACCACCTCACCGAAGATGCCGTGGTGCTCGCCGACGGCACCGAGCTGCCCGCCGACGTGGTCGTCTTCGCCACCGGCTACAACTCGATGAACGGGTGGGTGGCCGACCTCGTCGACCAGGAGACGGCCGACCGGCTCGGCAAGTGCTGGGGCCTGGGCTCGGACACCACCAAGGACCCCGGCCCATGGGAGGGCGAGCAGCGCAACATGTGGAAGCCGACGCAGGTGGCGAACCTCTGGATGCACGGCGGCAACCTGCACCAGTCGCGCCACTACTCGCTCTACCTCGCACTCCAGCTCAAG
This sequence comes from Actinomycetes bacterium, assembly GCA_023420415.1. Classification (GTDB taxonomy): domain Bacteria; phylum Actinomycetota; class Actinomycetes; order Actinomycetales; family Dermatophilaceae; genus Pedococcus. The sequence goes on from JAEZWF010000050.1 coordinate 33,475, forward strand.
GCCCGCTACGAGGGCATCGACACCCCGGTCTACGGCCTGCAGGAGGTCCACCACACCGGCTGACAGAGGCGCTCGACATCGGCTGGCCTCTCAGTAGCGCCAGCCGATGTTGAGCGCGAGCTGCGAGGGTGCGGCGTCGGTCTTCGGGTCGTAGGCGATCCGGGTCACCCTGGACACCTCGCCGGTGTCGACGTTCCACGCGAGGATCCACGACCCGTGCGAGCCGTTCGTCTGGAGCAGCACGGTGGAGGCGTTCCACCAGGCCAGGGGGGTGCAGCAGCCCTTGTAGCGGCCCTCCTGCCCGTCCGGGTTCTCCGGCGCGAGCAGCAGCTTCGCCTTGCCTTGGTCTGGCCGCACCGCGACGACGCCCTGGTAGATCGGCCCGTTGCCCCGCCGGATCACCTCGGACGTGACGCCTTGGTCGAAGAACGCCCCCGACGCCACCCACGTCGCCGACCCGACGGGCCGCTTCCACAGCTCGTAGACGGGCGCGCCGATGGTGCGCTGCCCTGCCCGCTTGCCGGTGATGAGGTCGTTCCACGTGACGCTGAGCGACTGGTTCTCCTCGGCGACCCGCAGACCTGTCACGGCCGTGTCCGCCGGGTCGTCCACCTTGACCGCCTTGGCACCGGGCCGCCACGGGTCAAGGGTCCAGACCTTGCCGTCGTCGCTGCGGATCACGACCGAGTCGTTGGACGGCGTCCACGACACCTCCTGCAGGTACTCGGACGGCACCGGGAAACGGGTCACTTCACCGCCACGATCGACGACGACAACCTCGCCCGGCTGCGGGAACGCCACCATCCCCGCGCCTCCAATCGCCCTGGTACCCAACGGCATTGCCTCGTTGCCACCGGTGTCCCGCACCGGCTTGAGCGTGAGGCCGTCGACCTCCAGCAGCTCGCCGCCTGGTCGGATCAGCAACAGCCTGTATGCCTTCAGTTCAGGTGTCGTCGGCTCGAGCGTCACCCCGACGACCGTAGGGGGGTCACCGCGCAGCGCGCTCAGCATCATCCTCGAGCGACCCGTGTCGATGGATGTCGGCAGACCGACGTCGAGCTGCGGAAGCTCGGGTTCCTTTCCCTCCAAAGGGAGTTCGGCGTATGCCGTGCCGTCGGCGAGCGTGCCCGTCACCGGTGGCGTCGTGGCCGTGACGGCGGGCGTCGGGGTGCGGTTCTCACTCCCGTCGGTCCCCCACACCTGCACCGCCCCCACCGCGAGCGCAGCCGCGGCAACGGCGCCCACCCCGGTGGTGAGCCGGCGTCGCCGACGCGACTGCGCGGCATACGCATCCGCCCATGCGTCACTCGCGAAGTCCACCTCGGGCAGGTCGGCGCTGGCCCGCTCGAGCAGGCCGGTCAGGTCACGGTCGGTCATGGCTGCTCACCTCCGGTGAGGCTGGGCGCGAGGTCCGGGATCGACTCGCGCAGCCGCGCCAACGCTGCGTGGGTCTGGCTCTTGACGGTGCCGACGGAGACGCCGAGCACCTCGGCGGTGTCACGTTCGCTGCGGTCCTCGAAGTAGCGCAGCACCACGACGGCCCGCTGCTTCGGGGTCAGGGTCGCGAGCGCGCGTTCGAGGTCGAGCCGCTCGGCGACGGCCTCCGACTCCTCCACCCGCCACGGCTCGGCCTCGGGCAGCACCTCCAGCACGTGCTCGCGTCGCGTGCGTCGCCACGAGGAGATGGCGTCGTGGTAGAGGATCCGTCGCACGTAGGCGTCGGGATTGTCGGCGCGCAGCCGCTCCCAGCGGATCGCGAGCTTGGCGAAGGCCCCCTGGAGCAGGTCCTCGGCCAGGTGGGCGTCACCACAGACGAGGTATGCCGCCCGCAACAGCGTGTGCTGGCGTGCCCGCACGTAGCGGGTGAAGTCCTCGTCGACCTCGCGTCGCATCGCCGCCCCTTCCGCACCGATTCTCCCCCTGAACGCGCGGGACGGTGCGAAAGGTTGGCGTCAGCGCGGCGTCAGCAGCCGAGAAGTCGTGCGCCGAGGTACTCCTGCACCTTGTCGAGGCTGATCCGCTCCTGGCTCATGGTGTCGCGTTCGCGGATCGTCACGGCCTGGTCCTCGAGGGTGTCGAAGTCGACCGTGATGCAGAACGGTGTGCCGATCTCGTCCTGGCGGCGGTAGCGGCGGCCGATCGCGCCGGCGTCGTCGAAGTCGATGTTCCAGTTCTTGCGCAGCGTCGCGGCGAGGTCGCGGGCCTTGGGCGACAGGTCGGCGTTGCGCGACAGCGGCAGCACCGCGGCCTTGACCGGCGCGAGGCGCTTGTCCAGCCGCAGCACGACCCGCTTGTCGACACCACCCTTGGTGTTCGGGGCCTCGTCCTCGGAGTAGGCGTCGACGAGGAAGGTCATGAGTGAGCGCGACAGACCGGCCGCGGGCTCGATGACATAGGGCGTGTAGCGCTCACCGCTGGCCTGGTCGAAGAACACCAGGTCGGTGCCGGAGTGCTTGCTGTGCGTCGTGAGGTCGAAGTCGGTGCGGTTGGCGATGCCCTCGAGCTCACCCCACTCCGAGCCGGCGAAGTTGAACCGGTACTCGATGTCGACGGTCCGCTTGGAGTAGTGCGACAGCTTCTCGGCCGGGTGCTCGTAGAGCCGCAGGTTGTCCGGGTTGATGCCGAGGTCGGTGTACCACTTGGTCCGCTCCTCCAGCCAGTACTCGTGCCACTTCTCGTCCTCGCCCGGCTTGACGAAGAACTCCATCTCCATCTGCTCGAACTCGCGCGTGCGGAAGATGAAGTTGCCCGGCGTGATCTCGTTGCGGAAGCTCTTGCCGACCTGCGCGATGCCGAACGGCGGCTTGCGCCGGGCGGCACCCATCACGTTGAGGAAGTTGACGAAGATGCCCTGCGCGGTCTCGGGCCGCAGGTAGTGCAGGCCGGACTCGTCCTCGATGACACCGAGGTAGGTCTTGAGCATCATGTTGAACTCGCGCGGCTCGGTCCACGCGCCGCGGGTGCCGCAGTTGGGGCAGACCAGCTCGCCCAGCGGCACGTCGTCGGGGTCGACGAGCACCCCGGCGGTCTTGCCCTTGTTCTTCTTGTCCGCGTAGGCCTCCTGGAGGTGGTCCATGCGGAACCGCTTGTGGCACGACTGGCACTCGATCAGCGGGTCGGTGAACTCGCCGACGTGACCGGAAGCCACCCACACCTGGCGGGGCAGGATGATCGAGGAGTCGAGGCCCACGACGTCGTCGCGGCCGGTGACCATGTTGCGCCACCACTGCCGCTTGATGTTCTCCTTGAGCTCGACGCCGAGGGGGCCGTAGTCCCACGCCGACCTCGTGCCGCCGTAGATCTCGCCGCTGGGGAAGACGAAGCCCCGGCGCTTGCAGAGGGAGACGACGGTGTCGATCGTGGACGGTGCAGCCATGCGGGCAAGGTTACTGGCGTGCGTGGCCCGGGCCAGACATGGGTATGCCGGGTGGCGGCCCGCTCCCATGGGCCGGCCACCCGGCATACGTCTGGTGGGCGCCGCCCGCGCCCGCGCCCCGCGCCTCAGGCGGTGACCCGCTCCTCCTGGCGCGCCCGGGCGCCGAGGTCACGGGCGGCTTCACGCAGGGCCGGCAGGGCGTCCGCGACGGCGTCGGCCGCGTTGGTGAGCCGCCCGTCCTCGCCGTAGAAGTCGCCGGAGAGGGTGATCTCGACGTTCTCGGGCAGGACTGCCGCGCCGATGAACTCGAGCACGTGCCGCAGCTGGGCGCCGGACATGCCGCCGCCGCGGCCGCCGTAGGTGACGATGAGGACCGGACGCTCCTTCCACTCCGAGTAGAGGAAGTCGATGGCGTTCTTGAGCCCGGCCGGGTAACCACCGTTGTACTGGGGCGACAGGATGACGACGGCATCGCTGGACTCGATGGTCCTCGCCCAGCCCTTGGTGTGGTCATGGGCGTAGTCGCCGAGGGCGGGCATCCGCGGCTCGTCGAGCAGCGGCAGGGCGAGGTCGCGCAGGTCGACGACCTCGACACGGGCGTCCGCCTCCTCGGCGATGACGGGCGCGAGGGCCTGGCCGATCTGGTCGCCCACGCGGATCGGGCGGGTGCTGCCGACGACGAGGGTGACGAGCGGGCGGGTGGCGGTGGCCATGGCGGTGCTTCCTTCGCAGATTGTTGTTGAACGCTTGATGGTTCATCGAGTTAACCACTGCCTCTCCACGGCTATTCCGAAGGCCCGCCCCTGCCCCGCGGCGAGCGCCCCGCCCCGTACGCTTCCCGGGTGACGACCCGCGAACGCATCGAGTCCGCCAGCCTCCCCGTCGTGAAGGCCCTCAACGGGATGCCGCGCGCCGTGCCTTTCCTCATCGTGCTCGCGCTCATGGTCGGCGGGATCCTGCTCCCCGCGCCGGGCTGGCTGCTGCTGGTCCCGGTCGTGCTGTTCCTCGCCTGGACCCTCTACCTCGGCTGGCCAGCCCTGGACATGGGAGCCCGCACGGGCCGGATCACCGTCGTGCTCATCGCAGTTGCCATCACCCTGACGCAGGCGTTCCCCCGCTGACGGACATTTGACAATGGTTCTCATTTCACTTGAGAATCATTGTCATGTCACCCCGTCTCCCCGGCCTGGCTGCCGTGGCCCTCGCCGTCGCCATGGTCTCCGGCTGCGGCGCCACCGGGGGGCCGGCGGGTGACGCCGGGAAGGACCGGCGGCTGGAGGTGGTGGCCGGGTTCTACCCGCTCCAGTACGCCGTGGCCCAGATCGGGGGCGACCGCGTCGACGTCTCGAACCTCACCAAGCCGGGCGCCGAGCCGCACGACCTCGAGCTCTCGCCACGCCAGGTCGGCCGGGTCGCCCTGTCCGACCTCGTCGTCTACCTGAGTGGGTTCCAGCCCGCCGTGGACCAGGCGGTCGAGCGGGAGGCCCGGGACCACTCCTTCGACGTCGCCCCGGCAGCTCACCTCGACCTCCTCGCAAGCGATGAGCACGAGTCCCCCGAGGAGCCGCAGGACCTCGCGCGCGGGCACGAGGACGAGGACCACACCGGACACGACCACGGCCCCCGCGACCCGCACTTCTGGCTCGACCCCGTCCGCTACGCCGACGTCGGCGACGCCATCGCCCGCGAGCTGAGCGCCAAGGACCCGGCCGGCGCCGCGGCATACACGGCAGGCGCGCAGCGCTTCCGAGCCGCCATGACGACCCTCGACGGCGAGTTCCGCAGCGGCCTCGCGACCTGCGCCAACCGCGACCTCGTCACCTCCCACGCCGCCTTCGGCTACCTCGCGGAGCGCTACGACCTGCACCAGGAGTCCATCACCGGGCTCGACCCGGAGTCCGAGCCCGACCCCGCCAGCCTCGCCCGCATCGTCGCGCACGTCCGCCAGACCGGCGTCACGACCATCTACTCCGAGGTGCTCGTCTCCCCCGACGTCGCCCGCACCATCGCCCGCGAGACTGGCACCCGCGTCGCCGTGCTCGACCCGCTCGAAGGCATCACCAGCGAGTCGGCCGGCGACGACTACCCCTCGGTGATGCGGTCCAACCTCGCCACCCTGCGCACCGGACAGGAATGCACATGAACGGCACCCAGGGCGGCGCGCCCGTGATCCAGCTCGAGAACGCGTCCTTCGGGTATGCCGACCGGCGTGTCCTCTCGGGCGTCACCCTCGTCGTCGAGCCGGGTGAGGTCGTCGCCGTCCTGGGCCCCAACGGCTCCGGCAAGTCGACGCTCGTGCGCGGGCTGCTGGGGCTGACCGAGCGGCTCGGCGGCACCGTGCGGCTCTTCGGCGAGCCGGCGGACAAGTTCGACCAGCACTGGCGCATCGGCTACGTGCCGCAACGACACACGCTGTCGGCGTCCGTGCGCGCCACGGTCCGCGAGATCGTCGCGGTCGGCCGACTGACTCGGCACAAATGGTGGAAACCGTTCTGGCACAAGGCAACCGACATCGCGATCGTCGATCGTGAGCTCGAGGTCGTCGGGCTCGCCGATCGCGCCGGCACCGACGTGGCCACCCTTTCGGGCGGTCAGCAGCGCCGTGTCCTCATCGCGCGCGCGCTGGCGTCCGAGCCCGACGTGCTGCTCATGGACGAGCCCACCGCAGGCGTCGACACGGCCAACCAGGAGGTCCTCGCGCAGGTCCTGGCCAAGCTCGCCGCCCGAGGCACGACGATGCTGATCGTCACCCACGAGCTCGAGGCCCTCGAGGACGTCGTCACCCGCATCGTGCTCGTGCGGGCCGGCCGCATCGCCTTTGACGGCACGCCCGAGGAGTTCCACTCCGGCGAGGACCACACGCGGGCCGACCACCACCACCACGGGCACCACCACGACGACGAGCTCGACCCGGAGCACCACCCCGACCCCGGCCAGCAGCCCCTGCCCGGCGCACCGAGCGCCGGGCCGCTCGACCCGCGACGGAGGACCACCCCATGAGCGAGATCCTCGCCCTGGACTTCATGCGCCAGGCCCTCGTCGCGGCGCTGCTCGTCGGCATCGCCGCTCCCCTCGTGGGTGTCTTCCTCGTGCAGCGCCGGCTCTCGCTCATCGGTGACGGCATGGGTCACGTCGCCCTCGCCGGTGTCGCGGTGGGCGTGCTCACGGGGTCGGCGCCGGTCTTCACCGCGCTCGTGGCGGCCGTCGCCGCCGCCATCGCGATCGAGGTGATCCGCGGTCGCGGCCGCACGAGCGGCGACATCGCCCTGGCCGTGATGTTCTACGGCGGCATCGCCGCCGGCGTCGTCCTCATCGCCAAGTCGCCGGCCAGCTCACCAGCCAGCCTCACGGCATACCTGTTCGGTGCCATCACCACGGCCGACCAGCGTGACCTGTGGGTGTTCGCGGCGTTGGCCGTCGTCGTGCTGCTCGTGACGTCGCTGCTGCGACCGTGGCTGTTCGCGGTGGCCAACGACGAGGAGTACGCCCGCGCGTCCGGGCTGCCCGTCACGGGGCTCAACATCACCCTGGCCATCCTCACCGCCGTGACCGTCGTGGTGTCGATGCGCGTCGTCGGCCTGCTGCTCATCTCGGCGCTGATGATCATCCCCAACGCGACGGCCCAGCTGCTCGGCCGGTCGTTCCGCGCGTCGGTGCGCTGGGCGGTGCTGGTCGGGGTGCTCGCGAGCGTCGGCGGGGTGGTCGCGTCCTACTACGCCGAGACCCCGTCGGGGGGCACCATCGTGCTGCTCGCGATCGCCGCGTTCGTAGTCGTGGCCGTCGCGACCGGCGGTGTCGCCCGGGCACGAGCCCACCAGCACCGGCGCGCCGAACGCCACGAGCACGAGCACGGTCCGTCGTGCGGCCACCCGGCGGTCCCCCACGGCGACCACGTCGACTACGTCCACGACGGCCACCGGCACGCCGCGCACGAGGGCCACTGGGACGAGCACGAGAAGGAAGGAACGCGGGCATGACGACCACCTCCCGGCGCCCCACCCGTCAGCGGGCGGCCGTTGCCGCAGCCCTGTCCCAGAGCGCGGAGTTCCAGTCGGCCCAGGAGCTGCACGCGCGCCTGCGCGAGGGCGGCGACTCCGTCGGTCTGGCGACGGTCTACCGCAACCTCCAGTCGATGGCCGCCGACGGCGAGATCGACGTCGTGCGCACCGAGGAGGGCGAGGCCGTCTACCGCGCCTGCTCGACCGGGCACCACCACCACCTCGTATGCCGCGTGTGCGGCAAGGCAGTCGAGATCGAGGGCCCAGCGGTGGAGACATGGGCAACGAAAGTCAGTGCCGCACATGGCTTTTCGGACGTCGACCACACGATCGAGATCGTCGGCACCTGCGCCGACTGCTCCAGGGCGAAGTAGTCCCCGCAGGCAGAGGGCGCCGGGCAACCCTCGACCCCTGCGGCAGCATCGGCGGGTTCGCGGCAGGATCAGGATCGTGAGTGGTTTCGGCGTGCCGTCCCGGAAGCGGACGAACAGGATCGTGGCGCTCCTCGAGATCCTCGACGAGCGCGGTCACCTGCCCCTGTCGAGCCTGGCCACCTCGCTCAACGCGTCCGAGGCCACCATCCGCCGTGACGTCGCGCTGCTCGCCGCGCAAGGGCTGGTGGAGCGCACCCACGGCGCGGTCCGGGCCGTCCACGGCGACCTCGAGGTGCCCGTCGCGCTGCGCGACGCCCGCAACCGTGACACCAAGGCCCGCATCGCGGGAGTCGCCGCCACGCTCGTGCCGGCCGGACGGCATACCGTCGGGCTCACCGGAGGCACCACGACCGGTGAGGTGGTGCACGCACTGGCGTCCCGCACCGACCTCACGATCATCACCAACTCGCTCAGCATCGGCCTGCGCGCGGCCGAGCACGGCCGGGCCCGGGTGCTCATCGGCGGCGGCATGCTGCGCAGCAACTCCCTCGAGCTCGTGGGCCAGCTCGCCGAGGCCACGCTGCGCACCGTCGACATCGACACGGCCGTGGTCGGCGCGGACGGCATCAGCGCCCACGGCGGCCTCACCACGCACGACGAGACGGAGGCGCGGATCAACCACACCCTGATCGAGCGCGCGGCCCGCGTCATCGCGGTCGTCGACTCGTCCAAGACCGGACGCGTCACCCGAGCGCGGATGGCCGACCTCGCCGAGATCGACGTACTCGTCACCGACTCGGGTTGCCCCGACCGGGCGCTCGAACAGTTCCGCAGTGCCGGCGTCGAGCTGCACGTCGTGCCGCCGTCCCGGACCGGACCGCGTGGTGCGCGGCCCGGCCCGGGATGAGCGCGACCCTCAGCTGCAGACTCCTCCCAGCCGCAGCTCGGCGGCGCCGCCGAACGCCGCGCCGTTCATCGACGACGTGCCGACAAGCTTGACGTAGGTGCCGCTCTTGGCCGGGAAGCGCACGACCTGCGGCGTGAGGACATCGGCGAAATCGCCTGTGACGACTGGGTTTCCCCAGTTCCGGCCGTCGGTCGACACGAACACCTGGTAGCCCTTGATCCGGCCGTTGGCGGCGTCCTGGCGGGCGGTGTACTCGAACTCGCTCAGCTGGCAGCTGGCGACGCCAGCCTTGGCGACCTGGAGCGTGATGTCGTGCGGGTACTGCGCCTCCGTGGGGTCCCACTGGGTGTGCCAGTAGGTCGTCACGTCGCCGTCGACGGCCGCGGTGGCCACCCCGCTGCCCTCCGGCTCACCCTGCGCCTGTTGCGAGGAGAAGCCGGAGACGCGCAGGTCGCTGCCGCCGATGGGGTTGGCGAGCGGGCGGTTGGCCGGGTCGAACCGGTAGGTCGCACTGCCCGACCCGGTCTGGCCGCGAAGCCTCCAGGTGGCGTCGAAGGTCAGCTCACCGGCTGGCGCGTCCTCGGGGACCAGCACTCGCCAGGTGACGGTCGAGGGTCGCCCCTTCTTGCCCTGGCTCTGGTCGGTGCCACCCACCCGAGTGATCTTCCACCCTGCGGGGCCGGTGAGGGCGTGGGTGATCCTGGTGGCGGTGCCGCGGGGCACGGTGACCTTGGTGGTCACGTCGAGGGCGATGTAGCCCTGCGGCGAGCTGTCGGCCGCCGTCACGTCGATGGACGCGACCGGCCGGGCACCGAGGTCGACCAGCCGGACGTTGTCGATCACCAGGTTGCCCTGGATGTTGCCACCCGACTTGGTGATGCCGACGAACGTCGGTGTCGCGTCGAGGGTGGAGAACTCGAGGCTGAACTCCTTGGTGCCACTGCCCACCTGGTCGCCGAGGCGCCAGCCCTTGCCGCGGGCCTGCGCCAGCGGGATGGTGCGCTCGATGTTCTCCTTCCAGGCGGCACCGTTCGGGGTGTCCCTGCCCAGGACCACGGAGTAGTCGCCGTCGTAGGCGGCCTGGTAGTCGAAGGTCATGCGGTAGCTGTGCCCGACCTGCGTCGGCAGCGATGCCGCGGTGGTGCGCAGGATCAGTCCGCCGTTCTCCTGGTTGGACATCAGCGACCAGTCACCGTCGAGGGCGTTGTCGAGGTACTTCTGGCCCTCGGTGGCGGTGGTGGCGCTGTTGGAGGTGAGGCCGTACCAGCCCGACTGCGAGTAGGGCTCGTGCCGCTTGGCCAGCTGGGTGCGCGCGTCACCACCGGCGTTGGCGGTGCCCGTGACGAACGGCCAGTAACCGGTGTCGACGTCCTCGAAGTCCTCGAACATCACCGTGTCGGCCACGGCACCGGTCTTCGCGGGCACCTGCCACGGCACGACCCGCAGGTCGTCGACCCGCACCTTCGCGGCACCGGCCTCGGCGCGGATGGACAGGTTGACCGGCCCGCCCCGGGTGCTGAACTTCACCGGCACCCGCTGGAAGTACGTGCCGAGGAGCTCATCGGAGGCGGTGGAGTTGCGGGCGGACGACGAGGTGATCGTCGTGGCCACCCGGCCCTTTGTGCCCTGCTGGTAGCCGACCGCACGGGCGTCGCCCGTCGCCTGGACGGAGACCGTGCGGGTCTTGCCCGGCTCGACCTCCACCCACGCCCAGAGGCTGTAGGTGCCGGCCGGCAGCCGCAGCTGCTGCCCGATGGAGGACGCCTTCGCGCCCAGCACGGCCTGCGGGTTGCCGCGGTCGTTCTTGACGACCGACACACTGCCCGAGGTCTTGTAGGCGTCCAGGGTCTCGGAGAAGAAGCCGGGGTCCTCGATGCCACTCCCCTGTCCCCAGTTCGGGGCGTTGGCCGCCGGGACGGCGGACGCCGGATAGAGCACGTATGCCGTGCCCTCGGCCGTGGCGGGGAGGTTCACCCTGCCGCCGCTGACGGGGACGTCGGCGACCTTGACGCGACCGGTGTCGGTGAGCTTGTAGAGGGCGAGGGACTGCTGGCCCTGCCAGGCGTCGGTCAGCTCCCAAGTGGCTGCGGCGCCGCCGGGGTTCCAGTAGTAGAGGCGGTCCTTGCCGCCGTCCTTCCACGGCAGCAGGTAGCTGCCCTGGTCGTAGACCGTCGCACCGTCGTAGGTGATGGTGCGGTTGGTGGGCACGGTGCGGCCGTCGATGCTCTCCAGCGGTGAGGTGACGACGGTGCCGTTCTCGAACGTGATGCGCTTGTCCTCCCAGCGCATGATGTCCGAACGCTGGAGGAACTTGGTGGGCAGGTTGCGCTCCCACACGTTCTTGATGAACGCGTTGTAGTCGTTGTGGCCGGTCCAGCCCTCGAACTCGACGGCGTTGGGGTTGCCGAGCTTGGGCTCGGGGTTCCACGTGTCGCGGTAGGAGTTCTGGACGAACCGCGCGAGCTGGGAGTTGATGCCCTTGTTGGTGCTGCCGCCGTAGTTCTCGTCGTTGGCCCAGTGCGACCACGTGTTGGCCTGCGGCAGCGAGTAGGACCACTCCGAGCTGACCCGCCAGCCCTGCTTCAGCACCTCGTTCGCGAACCGGTTCCCCTCCCAGCCGCGCGGGTAGTAGACGTCCCAGTAGAGCCAGTTGAGGTTCGAGTCGGCCGGGAAGTCCTTGCGCAGCTCGGCGAGACGCTCGAAGACGTTGCCGGTGGCGAGGTCCTTCTGGTTGTTCATGTAGTACGCCTGGTTCATCCAGCCCCAGGCCTTGCGCGGCGGCATGTACAGCAGCTCGTCGCTGAACGCGTTCGCCTCCGAGTAGGACTCGGTCGCGTTGACGTGGACGCCGAAGGTCGCGTTCCAGTTCTTGCCCTCGCTGACGAGGGTCTTGAGGTCCTTCAGGCCACCGGCGCGCTGGTTGTAGTTGTCGCCATAGTCACCCTGGGCCGAGTCGTGCCCCTCGGCCTGGTAGCCCTTGAGCAGGGCCTGCTGGCCGAGGTTGTCGGTGGCCAGGGAGATGCGCTTGGTGTCGTCGAGGGTGCGCAGGAACGGGTGGGTCGCCTGCGACACGATGTTGAACGGGATGCGGGGGATGACGTAGTTCTTGACGTCGTCCTGCCCGATGAAGGGCGTGAGGATGTCGCGGGTCGCGATGGCGCCGTCCTGCCAGCTGACCGCACCGTCGGTGTTGGCGTCGCCGGTGATCTTGACGGTGATCCGCGGGTCCGGGTCGACGCCGATGCCCGAGCCGTCGTCGTAGGTCGCGATGGCCTGTCCGCGGTAGGTCCACTCGGCGGCGGCGACGCTGCCGACGCGCACCCCGTCGACGGTGTGGACGCGGTGCGCGAAGCGGTTGGCGTTCGCGCCGATTCCGGTCGTGGTGTTGTCACCGATCGCGTTGGTCTCGAACCCCGCCGCCAGCCCGGAGTCGTTGGCCGTGACCATCCAGTCCTTGCCGGACTGTTCCTCGGCACCGGCCACGGTGATGAGCTTGTCGCCCGGCTTGCCGCGGTCGACGCTGAGCGTGGTGGCCATGATCTGCGACTTCGGGTCCGCTGCGCTGACCGACACCAGGTCGAGGTCGGGGATGGCGATGCGGTTGAGCCGGCGCTGCGGGTCGGTGATCTTGGTCAGCGCATAGGTCACGGCGCCGTCCTTGACCGAGATGACGGCGGTGAGGGAGGCACCCGGGAGGTTGTCGAACGTGACCGGGTAGCTCACCGAGTCGGCGGACGTCGTCGGCGTCCCGACCGAGACGGGCTGGGCGACGCCGTCGACGGTGATCGAGGTGAGCGCCCCGCCGTAGCGCCCGGCGAGCTGCTTGCCGCCGAGGCGGTAGTCCACCACCTGGGGGAAGTCCGGGTGCGTGCGAACCGTCAGGGTGCCGTCAGTGATCGTCAGCGCCCCATCCGGGACGGTGACCGCGAGCGGGTCGACGCTGGCCGCAGCCTGTGCGCCACCGCCCGGCACGGCCCGCGGCACGGGAGCGGCGGCCGCCCCGGTTGCCATCGCCGAGATGAGGAGGGCTCCCGAGAGCCCGACTGCCAGCACACCTGTGTGCGTGCGTCCCACGACCTACCTCCAAGGGGGGATGAGGCGAGCACCGTTGCTCTGTCGGCACCGTAGGAGCAGGCGGGGCGAATGGTCGAGAAAGTGACGAATCGGATTGCGCGTTTTGACGCCGGCGCGACGGCACGGGCCCAGCTACGCCGACGGCGACCCCGGCGCGTCGACCGCCCCGCCGTAGCGACGGTCGCGGGCGGCATACGTCTCGATCGCCCGCCACAGGTCGAGGCGCGAGTAGTCCGGCCACAACGTGTCCTGGAAGACCATCTCGGCGTAGGCGCTCTGCCACAGCAGGAAGTTGCTCGTGCGCTGCTCCCCCGAGCTGCGGACGAAGAGGTCGACGTCAGGCATGTCCGGCTCGGGCAGGTAGCGGGCGATGGTGCGCTCGTCGATCGAGCCGGGCTTGAGCTTGCCGCGCTGCACCTGCTCGGCGATGCGCTGCACGGCGTCACCGATCTCGGCGCGCCCGCCGTAGTTGACGCAGAAGTACAGCGTCAGCCCGGTGTTGCCCTGCGTGAGCTCCTGGGCGACCTCGAGCTCCTTGATGACCGAGCCCCAGAGGCGTGGCCGCCGCCCGACCCAGCGCATCCGCACGCCCCACTCGTGCAGCTGGTCGCGCCGGCGCCGGATCACGTCGCGGTTGAACCCCATGAGGAAGCGCACCTCCTCCGGCGACCGCTTCCAGTTCTCGGTCGAGAAGGCGTATGCCGACAGGTGACCGACTCCCATCTCGATGGCGCCCGCGACGACGTCGAGCAGCGCCGCCTCCCCGGCCTCGTGCCCCTTGGTGCGCGGCAGGCCGCGCTGGTTGGCCCAGCGTCCGTTGCCGTCCATCACCATGGCGACGTGGTCCGGCACCAGCTCGCGCGGGATCGCCGGGGGGCGTGCCCCGCTGGGGTGCGCAAAGGGCTTGGCGTATGCCGCGTGGTCACCTCTCACGCGCGCCATTGTGTCGCGTCGTGGGCGGGGCGGGCGAAGGGCACCCGGCTAGGCTCGCTGGATGCCGCAGGTCAGCGAACAGGTGTGGGTGCCGGTGCCGCCGGACGTCGCGTTCGCCGTGTCGCAGACCACCGGTGACCTCCGGCTCAGCTGGGACCCCTTCATCCGGCGGCAGTACTTCCTCCACGGTGCCACCGCTCCGGCGAAGGGAGTGCGGACGCGGACGTTCGCCCGGCTCGGGCCGGCCATGACGAGCGAGTACGTGTCGTACCAGCCACCCACCAACGTCGGGATGACCATGGTGGAGGGCCCGTGGTTCTTCGACCAGTTCGGTGGTGGGTGGCGGTTCCGGACGCAGGAACGCGACGGTCAGCCGGGCACGCTCGCGACCTGGAAGTACACGTTCTCGGTACGTCCTGCGTGGCTGCGTCTCGTGGGCCATCCGGTCGGCACCTGGCTGCTCGGCCGGGAGATCCGTCGCCGCATCGCGGCGTTCGCCCGCGCGTGCGAGCGCGAGGACGTCCTGCGCGCGGTGCGAGCGGGCTGACCGGGCTCGTCAGCCGGTGCGGTCGACGAGGCGCAGCGAGCGGATGCCGCGCTCGAGGTGCCACTGGAGGAACGCGGTCGCCAGTCCGCTCGCCTCGCGGCGGTGGCGCGGGTCGGAGGCGTCGGCGATGACCCAGTCCCCGGCGAGCAACGCCGCCAGCAGGCCGAGCGTCTCCGGCGCCGGCGCGGCCGAGCCGGGCGGACGGCATACGGGGCAGACGGTGCCGCCCGAGGCGAGGTTGAAGGCGCGATGCGGACCGGGCGCGCCACACCGGGCGCAGTCGTGGAAGCTCGGCGCCCAGCCCGCGATTGCGAGCGCGCGCAGGAGGTAGGCGTCGAGGACCAGCCCCGGGTCGTGGACCCCGTCGGACATCGAGCGGAGCGCACCGGCGAGCAGGAGGTACTGCTGCACGGTCACCTCGCGCTCCTCGGTGAGGCGGTCGGCGATCTCGAGCATCGCGGTGGCGGCGGTCCACGTCGTGTAGTCGCGGGCGAGGGTGTGGCCCCACGCGTCGAGGCACTCGGCCTGGGTCACCGTGTCGAGCGAACGCCCCTCGTAGCACTGGACATCCACGTGCATGCCGGGCTCGAGCCTGGCCCCGAACCGGCTCTTGGTGCGGCGCACGCCCTTGCCGACGACGCGCACCTTGCCGAGCCCCCTGGTCAGGAGCGTGACGATGCGGTCCGCCTCACCCAGCTTCTGGGTGCGCAGGACGATGCCTTCGTCGCGGTAGAGGGGCACCGGTCCATTGTCGCAAGACCTGGCTCGTTTGCCCGTATGCCGTGCCGTAGGGTCGGAACTGACGCGGGGTGCCGTGCGACGCACGGCTGAGATCACACCCGTCGAACCTGATCTAGCTAGAACTAGCGAAGGGACGTCACCGATGACGCCATCGACCACACCCAGTTCGGCCGACACCACCGTCACCGCCGAGCAGCTGGCCACCACGCTCGAGGCGCTGCGCAGCGCCACCCCGCTCGTGCAGTGCATCACCAACACGGTCGTGCAGAACTGGACCGCCAACGTGCTGCTCGCCGCTGGTGCCGCCCCCGCCATGGTCGACAACCCCTACGAGGCGGGCGACTTCGCGCGGGTCGCGAGCGGCGTGCTGGTCAACCTGGGCACGCCCCAGGACGACACGGTCGCGGCCATGCGAGTGGCGGTGGCGGCCGCCAACGATGCGGGCACACCGTGGGTCCTGGACCCGGTGGCCGCGGGCGGGCTCGCGTGGCGCACCGACCTGGCCCATGAGCTCGTCGCCCTTGGCCCGACGGTGGTGCGCGGCAACCCCAGCGAGGTGCTCGCCCTCGTCGGTGGCGCCGGTGGACGCGGTGTCGACAGCACCGACGCGCCCGAGGCCGCGGTGGACGCGGCCCGCGGCCTCACCGACCGCGTCCGGGTCGTCGCCATCAGCGGCGAGGTCGACCACCTCCTCGACGCCACGCGTCTCCTGCGCCTCACCAACGGCCACACCTGGCTGACGAAGGTGACCGGGGTCGGCTGCGCACTGGGCGCCCTGATGGCCGCGTATGCCGCATGCACGGACGACCCGCTGCTCGCCGCGGGTGCCGCGACGGCCCACCTCACGGTGGCCGCCGACGAGGCCGCTGCCCGTGCGGAGGGTCCGGGCAGCTTCGCCGTGCGTCTGCTCGATGCTCTCGAGCTCCTGACTCCTGACCAGCTCGCCTCCCGCGTGCGCGTCTCGTGAGATCACCCGTGCGACCTCCGCTGGACCTCACCCTCTACCTCGTCACCGACACTGCCCTGTGTGGCGGCCCGGCCGGGGTGGTCACGACGGTCGAGGCCGCGGTGCGCGGCGGGGTCACGTGCGTTCAGCTGCGCGACCCGGCGGCGTCGGACGACGACCTCGTCGACCTCGGACGGCGACTCGTGAGATCCCTTGCGCCACACGGCATACCGCTCATCGTCAACGACCGACCGCACCTGGTCGCACCGATCGGCGCCCAGGGCGCCCACCTGGGTCAGAGCGACGGCGACGTGGCCGCAGCGCGAGCCACGATCGGACCCGATGCCCTCCTCGGCCTGTCCGTGCAGACGCCGCAGATGGTGGAGGCCGCACGACCGATGGGTGACGCGATCGACTACCTCGGGGTGGGTCCGGTCTGGGCGACGCCGAGCAAACCGGACCACGCACCGCCCGGCGGTGTGCGCACGGCCTTCGAGATCGCCTCGTCAAGTCCGTGGCCGTGCGTCCTCATCGGCGGCATCCACCCGCCCCTGGTCCACCGGCTCGTGGGCACGGGCGCCGCCGGCATCGCCGTCATCAGCGCCATCTGCGGCACGCAGGACCCCGAGGCCGCCGCCACGCAGCTGCGCGCCGCCTGGGAGGCACCGGTATGACCAGGCCACCCGTCGTCCTCACCATCGCCGGCAGCGACCCTTCCGGCGGCGCCGGCATCCAGGCCGACCTCAAGACCTTCAGCGCGCTCGGCGCCTACGGCTGCGCGGCGATGACAGCCCTCACCGCCCAGAGCACGCGAGGCGTCACCGGGGTGCACGTCGTGCCGCCGGAGTTCGTGCGCGAGCAGGTCACGACCCTGGTCGACGACGTGCGGGTCGACGCGGTGAAGATCGGCATGCTGGCCACCGCCGAGATCGTCGAGGAGGTGGCGCGGCTCGTCGACGATGTGCTCGGCTGCCCCGTCGTGCTCGACCCGGTCATGGTGTCGACGAGTGGATCGCGGCTGCTCGACGACGACGCGGTTGAGGCGATGCGGCGACTCGTTCCCCTCGCCGGTGCGGTTACGCCAAACCTCCACGAGGCGGCCGTCCTGCTCGATGCCGAGCCGGCCAGCTCAGTGGACGAAATGCGTTCCCAGGCAACAGAACTCGTCGCCATGGGCGCTCAACGCGTACTGCTGAAGGGCGGGCACGCGACAGGCGACCAGGCGGTGGACGTCTGGGCGGACGGCACAAGCGGCGCGGTCCGGCTCACCGACCTGACCGAGCCGCGCATCGACACCCCCAACACCCACGGCACCGGCTGCTCCCTGTCGTCGGCCGTCGCCGCCCTGCTCCCCCAGCGCGACGGCTGGATGCCGGCCGTGCGCGATGCCAAGCACTGGCTCACCGGCGCCCTCGAGGCCGGTCGCGACCTCGACATCGGCCACGGTCCGGGCCCCGTCCACCACTTCCACGAGCTCTGGAGCACCCGATGACCTTCTCCGCCGACGCGTGGTCGGCCACCACCGACGTCCGGGTGGCCATCGACGAGCTGCCGTTCCTCCATCAGCTCGCCGACGGCTCGCTCGACCGAGAGGTCTTCCGCCACTACCTCGCCCAGGACGCGCTCTACCTCGCCGACTACGGACGCGTCCTCGCGGCCGCCGCCAGCCAGTCGACCGATCCCGACGACCTCATCTTCTGGGCCCAGTCGGCGCGCACCACCGTCGTCGTCGAGCGCGAGCTGCACGCCGCTCACGTCGACGACCTCGCCGGGGCCGTCGCGTCGCCCACCTGCCGGGCCTACACGGCATACCTGTGGTCTCTGGTCGGTGGCGGCTGCTATCCCGCGCTCGTCGCGGGAATCCTGCCGTGCTTCTGGATCTACGACGACGTCGGGCGCCGGATGCGCGAGCGCGTCGGCGACACGGGGGCGCACCCGTTCGGCGACTGGATCGCCACCTATGGCGACCCGGACTTCGCCGCGTCGACCGCGCGTGCGCGCGAGATCGTCGACCGGGTCGCGACCGAGTCCTCACCCGCCGTGGTGGCGCGCATGCACGAGGCGTTCACGACGGCGGCGCGTTACGAGTGGATGTTCTGGGACGCGCCGATGCGTCTCGAGGCCTGGCCCGTCTGAGCTTCTCAGCCGAGCTGGGTGGCGACCACCACGATGGCGACGACGACCGCGATGGCGAGCGCTCCGGCGAGTATGCCGCGGGCGAGGTTGCGTGCCTGCCGGTCGCCACGGTCCGGCCTTGCGCCCCTTGTCATGCGGCGACGTTATCGTCACGGCCCATGACCGCCGATCCCCTCGACTGGACCCGTGACCGGGTCGGCGCCGCACTGCGTGGCGAGAACCCGTCGGTGCTGCGCCGCCTGTCCGCCGGGTTCGCGTGCATCGGTGACGTGCAGTTCATCCCCGGCTACAGCGTCCTCATCTCGGACACGCCGGGCATCGACCGCCTCACCGACCTGCCCCGCCAGCGACGGCTGGCGTTCCTCGACGACATGGAGCGACTCGGTGAGGCGGTGCAGGTCGTCTGCTCACGCCGCGACCCGGCGTTCCGGCGCGTCAACTACGAGATCCTCGGCAACACCGACGCGTTCCTGCACGCGCACGTGTGGCCGCGCTACGACTGGGAGGGCGAGCTCGCGCCCAAGCCCGTGTGGCTGCACCCCACCGAACGCTGGAGCGACCCGGCGCCGGAGACCGTGCTCGGCCCGCAGCACGACGACCTGCGTCTCGAGCTGACCGCCGAGCTGGACCGCCTCACGTGCCACTCGGCAACGCCCTAGCACATTCGTTCGAACAAGGCGTAGGCTGTCACCATGACGGCAACGGCATGGCAGGCCTCGCTCCTCGACACCGGTGACGACGTCGTCCTGCACGACCTCGGCTCGGGTCTGACCCGCACCACCCTCACCCGCGGCGCGTGGGTCGACTACCGGCCCGGCTGGCTTGGCGGCGCCGACCGGCTCTTCGACCTGCTTCACCGCGACGTGCCGTGGAAGGCCGAGCGCCGCGAGATGTACGAACGCGTCGTCGACGTCCCCCGGCTCCTCAAGTTCTACGAGGAGGGCGAGACGCTCCCCCACCCCGTGCTCGTCGAGGCGCGCGAACAGCTGAGCCGCAGGTATGCCGCGGAGCTCGGCAAGCGGTTCGTCACCGCCGGCATGTGCCTCTACCGCGACGGCCGCGACTCGGTGGCCTGGCACGGCGACCGCATCGGCCGCGCGAAGGACCTCGACACCATGGTCGCGATCCTGTCCGTCGGGTCGGCCCGCACCCTCAAGCTGCGCCCACGCGGTGGCGGCGAGTCGATCGGGTTCTCGCTGGGCCACGGCGACCTCGTCGTCATGGGCGGCTCGTGCCAGCGCACCTGGGACCACGCGATCCCCAAGACGAGCGAGCCCGTCGGGCCACGCATCTCGATCCAGTTCCGTCCCCGCGGCGTCCGCTGACGCGCACACGTGAGGCATGCCGCGGGGCTGAGCCCGCGGCATACCTCACCTCACTCGGTCGGCCGGTCGCGCTCGGCGCGGTTGACCGCGGACAGGACCGCGGTGAGCGACGCCTTGACGATCGAGGAGTGCAGGCCGACACCCCACAGGATGCGGTCACCGACGGCGCACTCGACGTACGCCGCGGCCTTGGCACCCTCGCCGGAGGACAGCGCGTGCTCGGCGTAGTCGAGGACGCGCACGTCGATGCCGAGCGTCGACAGGGCGTCGATGAAGGCGGCGATGGGACCGTTGCCGGAGCCCTCGACCGTGACCTCCTGGCCCCGGTCGAGCATGGTCGCGCTGATGCGGTCAGTGCCGCCGTCCTCGGTGATGAGCGAGTGGCTGACCGGCGTGAACCGTCCCCACGCGTTGACCTCGCCGTCCTTGGCCGGCAGGTACTCGTCGACGAACGCGCTCCACAGCTGGTCGGCCGAGACCTCGCCGCCCTCGCTGTCGGTCTTGGTCTGCACGACCCCGCTGAACTCGATCTGCAGGCGGCGCGGCAGGTCGATCCCGTGCTCCTTCTTGAGCAGGTAGGCGACGCCGCCCTTGCCGGACTGGCTGTTGACGCGCACGACCGCCTCGTAGGAGCGGCCGACGTCGTGCGGGTCGATCGGCAGGTAGGGCACGCCCCACACCAGCTCGTTGATCGTCTTGCCGGACTCACGGACCTGTCGGTCCATGTCCTCGAACCCCTTCTTGATGGCGTCCTGGTGGGAGCCGGAGAAGGCCGTGAAGACGAGGTCGCCGCCCCACGGGTGCCGCTCGGGTACGGGCAGCTGGTTGCAGTGCTCGACAGTGCGACGGATCTCGTCGATGTCGGAGAAGTCGATCTCGGGGTCGATGCCCTGGCTGAACAGGTTCATGCCGAGGGTGACGAGGTCGACGTTGCCGGTGCGCTCGCCGTTGCCGAACAGGCACCCCTCGATGCGGTCGGCTCCTGCGAGGTAGCCCAGCTCGGCCGCCGCCACACCCTCACCGCGGTCGTTGTGCGGGTGCAGGCTGACGACGATCGAGTCACGCCGCTCGAGGTGGCGCACCATCCACTCGATCGAGTCGGCGTAGACGTTGGGCGTCGCCATCTCCACGGTCGCGGGCAGGTTGATGATCATCTTGTGGTCCGGCGTCGGGTCGATGACGTCGGCCACCTCGTTGCAGATGCGCGCGGCGAACTCGAGCTCGGTGCCGGTGTAGGACTCCGGGCTGTACTCGTAGTAGACGGTCGTGTCGGGGACGGTCTCCTCGAGCTTCTTGCACAGCCGGGCGGCCTGGAGCGCGATGTCGACGATGCCGTCCTGGTCGAGGCCGAACACCACGCGCCGCTGCAGCACCGAGGTCGAGTTGTAGAAGTGGACGATGGCCTGCTTGGCGCCGCGGATCGCGTCGAAGGTGCGCTCGACCAGGTGGTCGCGGCTCTGCGTGAGCACCTGGATCGTCACGTCGTCCGGGATCATGTCGTCCTCGATGAGCATGCGCACGAAGTCGAAGTCGGTCTGGCTCGCCGACGGGAAACCGACCTCGATCTCCTTGTAGCCCATCCGCACGAGCAGCTCGAACATCCGCTTCTTGCGGTCCGGGCTCATGGGGTCGATGAGGGCCTGGTTGCCGTCACGCAGGTCGACCGCGCACCACCGCGGCGCCGTGGTGATGACCTTGTCCGGCCAGGTGCGGTCGGACAGGTCCACGACGATCTGGTCCTGGAACGGCTGGTACTTCGCGACCGGCATACCCGACGGCTGCTGCGGGTGAATCATGGTCTCTCGCCTAACGATTCGCGGGGGTGTCTCCGTGGTGGAGGCTCAGCCGGCAACGCGAACTCCGCGACGAGGGGCGGCTGATCGGTCAGGCCCCGCCGCGGCGGCGAAGGAGGAGGCGCGAGTGACGCACGCGTCGAGGGTATGCCGCGTGGCCGGCATACGTCCATCGTCACCACTATCTGGACTCCCGAGCCGGGTGCCGGAGAATTCCCCGTGGGCCGGTCTCAGGCACTCGACTCGGTAGGTTGCGTCCCATGATGATCCGGCCGGACACGCTCGCGGCGATCAGGGCAGGGGACGTGGACCTGGCGTTCCGCCGCTGGGACCGGCCCCGCGTCGTCGTCGGCACCCAGCTGCGCACCCGGGTCGGGCTGCTCGAGGTGACGAGCGTCGAGCAGGTCGCCGCGTCCCGGATCACCGCCGCCGAGGCCCAGCGGGCGGGCGCCGCCTCGCTCAAGGAGCTGCGCCGCATGCTCGAGGCGAAGGCAGACAAGCCGACCTGGCGCGTGGGGCTGCGCTACGTCGGGGCCGACCCGCGCTCGGTCCTGCGCGCCACGGTCCCCGACACCGAGGAGATCGCGACCATCAAGGCCCGGCTCGACCGCCTCGACGCCGCGTCCAAGATCGGGCCGTGGACCCGCGCGACCCTGGCGATCATCGACCGGCGGCCCACCGTCCGTGCGCCCGACCTCGCCGCCGAGCTGGGCCGCGAGACCCTGGACTTCAAGAAGGACGTGCGCAAGCTCAAGGAGCTCGGGCTGACCGAGTCGCTCGACATCGGCTACCGCATCTCACCCCGTGGCGCCGCCGTCATCGACGCGGAGGCCGGCACGCCGCGCACCGACCGCGAGGCGGCTCCGGAGGGCACACCGCTCCCCCGCATCGGCGCGCCCGCCACCCGCGCGCTGCGGGCGCAGGGCATCTGGACGCTCGAGCAGGTGCGCGAGCTGACCGAGGCCGGTCTGGCTGGTATGCACGGCGTCGGCCCGGTGGCGGTGGGGCTGTTGCGCGCGGAGCTCGAGGCGCGCGGGTGGTCCTTCGCCGACTAGCAATTCAGGTGCGCAGCGATGGGTGTGCCCGTCACCATGAGCGGCATGAGCCTAGGGCGCCTGGGCCCGGCCGAGCTTCGACCTGGCAGCCGAGAGCATCGGCATCGTCCGCACCGAGGCGGACGGCACGCAGACCCTCGCCGCATCGGCCGACGTGTTCAAGGGGCGTCGCGCCGAGGCCGCGGTGCACCCGGACCACCGCGGGCGCGGCCTCGGCACCTGGTTGGCCGGGTGGATCGAGGACTGTGCCCGCGCCCGGGGGTCACGCCTCGTCGGGCAGACGGCACCCGCCGACAGCTCGCCGGAACGGTTCCTGCGCGACCGCGGCTACCACCCGATGTGGACCTCGTGGGTGCTTCAGGTGCCGGCCGACCAGCCGATCGAGGCGCAGCCGCTGCCTGAGGGCTATGCCCTGCGTGAGTTCGTCGCCGGCGACGAGCACACGGCATACCAGCTGATCGAGGACGCCTTCAACGAGTGGCCGGACCGCGACCCGACGGCGTTCGAGGACTGGGCGAGCAACATCGTCCTGCGGCCGGGCTTCGAGCCGTGGCAGCTGCGGTTCGCCGTAGACCCGACAGGCATCCCTGTGGGAGTCGCATTCACCATCGTCGCCGGCCACACGGCATACGTGGACCAGCTTGCGGTGCGCCGAGACCAGCGCGCTCGCGGACTCGCCCGCGCGCTCCTCGTCGACGCGTTCGCGCGGGGCCGAGCCCACGGCGGCACGACCAGCGAGCTGTCGACCGACTCCCGCACCGGCGCGCTGGGCCTCTACGAACGCGTCGGCATGGTCGTCACCCAGACCTGGCGCCACTGGGCCGCCCACCTCTGAGGTTCCCTCTCTGCACCGATGTCGGTGGCTCGCGCGACAGTGGTGCCGATCCCGGGGGAAATCGGCGACACTGGACGGAGCGGGCCATGCTGCCAACCACGGAGGTGAGCGGATGTCTGCCACCGCGGGCACCCCAGTGGGCATTGAGATGTCCTGGGACGAGTACGCCTCGCTCGAGGAAAGCATCCGTGGCGAGTACATCGACGGCGCCCTCGTGATGACCCCGGCACCGTCACGCCAGCACCAGGAGATCTGCCACCGGTTGGTGAACCTTCTCGAACCCCTCAGCGCCCCCGGCGGATGCGTGGCCGGATGGGGCTGGTTGGTGGACGGGGACGAGTTCGTGCCGGACGTGATGGTCCACCCGCCGACCGAGGAGTCCGTGCGGTTCACGGGGACCCCACGACTCGTGGTGGAGGTGTTGTCCGGCAACCGCTCTGCCGACCTCGTGGTCAAGGCAACGAGGTACGCCGCAGCCGGCCTGACGGACTACTGGGTGGTCGACCCCCGCGAGCACCGCGTTGACACCTTCCGGCTGGACGGGGACACCTACCGGCAGACGGGCCGGTTCGAGGACGGCGAGGCGGCACTGACGTTCGACGCGGTGGTCCTCACCGTGGACATCGCGGCGCTGTTGGGCTGACCGCGAGAGCCAAACGCACCTCAGCGGCGCTTGAGGAGCTCCTCGGCGATCTGCACGGCGTTGAGCGCTGCACCCTTGCGCAGGTTGTCGCCCACGACGAAGAGCACCAGCCCCTTGCCCTCGGGCGCGGCCTGGTCGGCGCGCACGCGACCGACGAAGACCTCGTCGCGGCCGGTGGCGTCGAGCGGGTTGGGCACGTCGGTGACGACAACGCCAGGGGCCTTGCCCAGCAACGCCAGTGCGTCCTCGGGCGAGATGTCACGGTCGAACTCTGCGTGAATCGCGAGCGAGTGCCCCGTGAAGACCGGGACGCGCACGCAGGTGCCGGAGACGCGCAGCTCGGGGATGTGCAGGATCTTGCGCGACTCGTTGCGCAGCTTCTGCTCCTCGTCGGTCTCCAGCGACCCGTCGTCGACGAGCGAGCCGGCCAGCGGCACGACGTTGAAGCCGACAGGCACGGCATACACGTTCGGTTCGGGGACGGCGACCGCACGCCCGTCGAGGGCCAGCCCGCGCGGGTCGCCCGCGGCATACCCACCCCTCAGCTGCGTGTCGAGCTCGGCGACACCCTTGCCGCCCGATCCCGAAACTGCTTGGTACGACGCGACATTCAGCCGCACGAGACCCGCTGCGTCGTGCAGCGGCTTGAGCACCGGCATCGCGGCCATCGTGGTGCAGTTCGGGTTGGCGACGATGCCCTTGGGGATCGTGTCGAGGTCGTCGGCGTTGACCTCGCTGACGACCAGCGGCACCTCGGGGTCCTTGCGCCAGGCCGAGGAGTTGTCGACGACCGTCGCACCGGCGGCGGCCACACGCGGCGCCCACTCCTTGGAGGCCGAGCCACCGTTGGAGAACAACGCGACGTCGAGCCCGGAGAAGTCAGCCGTCTCGGTGTCCTCGACCGTGACCTCCTCACCCTTCCACGGCAGCGTCGTGCCAGCCGACCGCGCAGATGCGAAGTAGCGGATCTCGTCGACGGGGAAACCCCGCTCGTCGAGCAGGGTCCGCATGACCGAACCGACCTGACCGGTGGCGCCGAAAACTCCAACTCGCATGTACCAAGGATAGGTCGCGTCGCCCGCCGTCCTCGGAGGTGGCCCACGATGTGGGTATGCCGCGTGGTCGGCGACGTCAGGAAGTGATCACCTCGAGCGACCCTGCAGGATGGTCGCGATCTCGCGAAAACCCTTGGTGCGGGCGTGTTCGAGCGCGGTCACGCCGTCCTTGTCGGCGATCGCGGGGTCGGCCCCGGCAGCGAGCAGGATGCGCACGATTTCCTGGTGCGCGGGCCCGCCGTCGCCGAGGATGACGGCCTCCAGCAGTGCGGTCCAGCCGAGGTTGTTGACGTGGTTGACGTCGATGTCGGTCTGCACGACCCGCCGCACGTAGTCGACGTGCCCGCGCTCGCTGGCCGGGATGAGGGACGTCCCGCCGTACCGGTTGACGAGCGTGAGGTCCGGGTCGGCGGGCAGGAGCACCTCGACCATGGCCACGCTGCCGGTCACGCCGGTGACCAGCCACGGTGTGTCCTGCTGGGCGTCGACGGAGTCGGGGTCGGCGCCGCGGTCGACCAGCAACCGCGCCATGTCGAGGTGGTCGCCGGTGACCGCGAGGAGCAGGGCTGTGCGGCGGCGGCCGTCCCGCGCCTCGATGTCGGCACCGTCGTCCAGCGCGCTCCTGGCAGCCCCGACGTCACCCGACTCGGCGGCGGCGAGCAGGCGCGCGGACGCATCCGACCCGGCGCTGCGCCCCGCGCCTCCACCCGCTCCTCCACCCGTGCCATCGGCCGTGCAGGCCGTCACGACGGCAGCCAGCAGCGCCGCGGCGACCGCCTTGACCACGACCACGACTCGGCCCACCGGACCATTGTGCGGGTCCGGTGGGCCGAGTGCGTGGGACGGGGGTCAGTCCTGATGGCGGGCGGCTGCGACATAGCCGTCCGGTGTGCCGTTCGACTCGCCACGCGACGTGCCGTTGGACGCACCGTCCGGAGTGCTGTCGCCGTTCTCGGACGTGGTCGGGGTGATTGCCACCAGCTCACCAACGCCCTCGCCGGGGGCGGTCTCCTCGTAGACGAGGGTGAAGTCGTCCCCGTGGTCGGTCACGCCGCTGACCACCGCCTGCTCGACGGCGGCGCGGGCGTAGGCACGGCGCACGATGAGGGGGTCGGTGCTGAGGTCCTTCACGAGGGCCACTGCGAGCCCGACCATGACGAGCACGAAGGGCAGGGCTGCCACGATCGTGAGGTTCTGCAGGCCGGTCAGGGCGTCATCTCCACCGACCAGCAGCATGACGGCGGCCACGGCACCGGTCGCGGCACCCCAGAAGATGACCGTGGGACGACGCGGTGAGAGGGTACCCCGCTCGGACAGCGTGCCCATGACGATCGAGGCCGCGTCGGCACCGCTGACGAAGAAGATCGCGACGAGCACCATGACGATGATCGAGGTGATCGTCGACAGGGGCAGGTGGCTGAGCATCGCGAAGAGCGAGCCCTCGGCGGAGCCCTCGCCGGCGATGTCCGTGCCGCCGCGCTGCATGTTGATGCCGGCGCCGCCGAAGATGGCGAACCACACGAGCGACACGACGCTCGGCACGAGCAGGACGCCAGTCACGAACTGGCGGATCGTGCGACCACGCGAGATGCGGGCGATGAACATGCCGACGAAGGGGGTCCAGCTGACCCACCACGCCCAGTAGAAGATCGTCCAGCCGGACAGCCACTCCTGCATCGCGTCGCCACCGGCGGCGTCGGTGCGGGCGGACATCATCGCCAGGTCCTGGAAGTAGGAACCCACCGCGGTCGGCACCAGGTCGAGGATGAAGACCGTCGGGCCGACGACGAAGACGAACACGGCCAGGACGATCGCCAGCACCATGTTGATGTTCGACAGCCACTGGATGCCCTTGGCGACACCGGAGACGGCCGACAGGATGAAGCACACCGTCAGCACGGTGATGATCGCAACCAGCACGCCGTTGCCGACCTTGCCGATGCCGCCGACGATCTCCAGGCCGGAGCCGATCTGCAGCGCACCCAGGCCGAGGGAGGCAGCCGAGCCGAAGAGGGTCGCGAAGATCGCCAGGATGTCGATGACCCTGCCCGCCGGGCCGTTCGCGCGCTTCTCACCGAGCAGCGGCGCGAACGCCGAGCTGATCAGCAGCGAGCGGCCCTTGCGGAACACGCCGTAGGCGACGGCCAGTCCGACGACGGCATAGATGGCCCACGGGTGCAGGGTCCAGTGGAACAGCGTCGTGGCCATCGCGGTCTGGACGGCCTCGGGGTTGCCGGGCTCACCGGTGCCGGGGGGTGGCGTCACGAAGTGCGACAGCGGCTCGGAGACGCCGTAGAACATCAGGCCGATGCCCATGCCGGCACTGAACATCATCGCGATCCACGACACGGTCCGGAACTCCGGCTCCTCGTCGTCGCGGCCCAGCGGGATGTTGCCGTACTTGCCGGCCGCCAGCCAGATCACGAAGAGCACGAAGCCGGACGCGACGAGCGCGAAGAGCCAGCCCATGTTGTGCACGACCCAGCCGAGGGCATCGCCCGAAGCGGTGCTCAGGGTGTCGGTCGAGAGGAACCCCCACAGCACGAACCCGATCGCGATGACGGCGGTGACGCCGAAGACGACCTTGTCGAGCCGTTGGGGCTCCTCGTTGAGGGTCTCCTCGACGACCGGGTCGAGGGCGGGGTGCAGAGGCTCGATCGCCTGGCGCTCGCCAGTGGCCTCTGCCGGACCGGTGGGACCGGTCTTGGTCAGTGTCGTGTCGTCCACGTCGTGTCGGGGAGCGCGGTGCGAACGCTTCCCTTCCTCCGTCGTTCTCGTCGGTTACGTATTCACAGTGCGTGTGGTGGCTCAGCGGCCAACACTCCACACTGCCTACCGAAAGTAGGAAATACAAATCCACACGAGATGTGGTATGGGCGGTAACGATTGGGTTGCGTTGCGGTGCAACGACTTTGGTATGCCGTGATGCTGGCCACATTCGCGGGCGCACCCGGCCGCGCGGTCAGAAACCCAGCCGTTGCAGCTGTTTCGGGTCGCGCTGCCAGTCCTCGGCGATCTTGACGTGCAGGTCGAGGAAGACCCGCTGGCCCAAGAGGGCCTCGATGCCGCGGCGCGCGTTGGTGCCCACCTCGCGCAGGCGGGAACCGCCGCGACCGATGATGATGGCCTTCTGCGACGACCGCTCCACGAACAGGTTGACCCGCACGTCGAGCAGGGGGTTGTCGGCCGGCCGCCCATCCCGGGGGACCATCTCCTCGACCACGACGGCCAGGGAGTGGGGCAGCTCGTCGCGCACACCCTCCAGCGCAGCCTCCCGCACGAGCTCGGCGATCATGACGGCCTCGGGCTCGTCGGTCAGGACCCCATCCGGGTAGAGCGGGCCCGGAGACGGCGGCAGGTAGGACGCCAGCACGCGGGCCACGTCGTCGACCTGGCGTCCGTCAGCGGCCGAGCAGGGCACGATCGCATCCCACTCCCCCAGCCGGTCGATCGCCATGAGGTGCTCGGCGAGCCGCTCCTTGTCGACGAGGTCGATCTTGGTGGCGATGGCCACCACCGGGCGCTTCTTGGCGCGCTGGACCTCCGTCAGCTCCTTGGCGATGAAGGTGTCGCCGGGGCCGATCTTCTGGTCTGCCGGGAGGCAGAAGCCGGTGACGTCGACCTCGAGCATCGTCTCACGCACCTGGTCGTTGAGCCGTTCTCCCAGAAGGGTTCTCGGCTTGTGCAGTCCCGGCGTGTCGACGAGCACCAGCTGGTAGTCGTCGGTCGTGACGATTCCGCGGATCGTGTGCCGGGTGGTCTGCGGCTTGGACGAGGTGATCGCGACCTTTTGGCCCACGAGGGCGTTCGTCAACGTCGACTTCCCGGCGTTCGGGCGGCCGACGAGGCAGGCGAAGCCGGCGGCATACTCCGTCACGACGACACCTCTTCACGCACCACGTCCACGTTGGAGTCCCCTTGCTCTGCGGGCGAATCCCCTTGCGGCTCAACCCTTTCGACGATGACCGACGCAATGCGGTGTCGGCGTCCGGCCATCCGCTCGGCTGTCAGCCGCACGCCCGACACTTCGCAGGTCGACCCCACGATCGGCACCCGGCCGATCGTCTTGCCGATGAGACCACCGACCGTGTCGACCTCGTCCTCGTCGATCTCGACGTGGAACAGGTCGGCCAGGTCGTCGATGTCCATCGTCGCCGGCACGCGCATTCGGCCGTCGCCGAGGTCCTCGACGCCAGGTGCCTCGCGGTCGTACTCGTCGGCGATCTCACCGACGATCTCCTCGAGGATGTCCTCGATCGTGACGAGTCCGGCCGTGCCGCCGTACTCGTCGACCACCACGGCGAAATGCGTCTGGTCCCTTTGCATCTCGCGCAGCAGGTCGTCGATCGGCTTGCTCTCCGGCACGTAGTGGACCGGCCGCATCTGTGCGGTCACCGGCAGCCCCACGGCCTCGGGGTCGGCGTTAACCCGGCGCGCGACGTCCTTGAAGTAGAGCAGTCCGAGGATGTCGTCGGACCCGTCGCCGACGACCGGCATCCGCGAGAAGCCGCTGCGCAGGAAGAGCGACATGGCCGACCGCAGCGACTTCGTGCCGTCGATCGTCACCATGTCGGTGCGCGGCACCATGACCTCGCGCACCACGGTGTCACCGAGCTCGAAGACCGAGTGGATCATCTCGCGCTCGTCCGCCTCGATGAGCGCGCTCTCACCGGCGAGATCCACGAGGTCACGCAGCTCGGACTCGCTTTGGAACGGCCCGTCCCGGTAGCCCCGCCCCGGCGTCACGGCGTTGCCGAGCAGCACCAGCACCCGGGCCACCGGCCCGAGGATGGTGCGCAGCAACACGATCAGCGGTGACGTCAGCAGCGCCACGCTGTCGGAGTGCTGCCGCCCCAGGGTCCGCGGCGAGACACCGACGATGACGAACGACACCAGCGCCATGACGCCGATGGCGATGAGCAGGCGCCGCCAGAACCCGTCGACCAGGTCGATGGTGCCGAGGGTGATGAGCACGGCCGTGGTCGACTCGGCGACGATGCGCAGGAACGCAGTCACCGAGAGGTATGCCGCGGAGTCACTGACGATGCGCGCGAGCGCCTTGGAGCCGGCGCGTCCCTCCTCGACGAGCTCGTGCGCGCGGACGCGGGACATGCGGAAGATGGCGGCCTCGGCGGCGGACAGCACGAAGGCCAGGGCGATGCTGAGCAGCGCGGTGATGACGATTCCGGTCATGCCACGGCCCTCAGGCGCTCGGCCGGCCGCGGCCGGCGAGGAAGGTCAGCAGCAGCTGGCGCTGCAGCTCGAACATCTCCCGCTCCTCGTCGGGCTCGGCGTGGTCGTAACCGAGCAGGTGCAGGATGCCGTGCGTCGTGAGGAGCAGCAGCTCCTCCTCGGTCGCGTGACCGGCCTCCTTGGCCTGCTTGGCCGCTACCGAGGGGCAGAGCACGATGTCGCCCAGCACGCCCTCCTCGGGCTCCTCGCCCTCGCGCCCCGGTCGCAGCTCGTCCATGGGGAAGCTCATGACGTCGGTCGGGCCGGGCAGGTCCATCCACTGCACGTGGAGGACCTCCATCGCGTCCTCGTCGACGAGCCGCAGCACGAGGTCGGCGCCGGGGTGCACCCGCATCTCGCCCATGACGTACTTCGCGAGCGCCACCAGCTCGAGCTCGTCGAGCCGGTAGTCGGTCTCATTGAGAACGTCGACGCTCACGGTTCTCCTGTCCCTCTCGGTGACCCTCGCGCCGGTTCTCGGTGCGCGCCTCGCGACGGCGCTCGGCGCGGTTGCGCAGCCCCTCGTCGTAGTGGTCGTAGGCGTCCACGATCTGTCCGACCAACCGGTGCCGCACGACGTCCTGAGCCGTCAGCAGCGAGAAGTGGATGTCCTCGACGTCGCCGAGGATGTCGCGCACGACCTGCAGGCCCGACCGCTGCCCGTCGGGCAGGTCGACCTGGGTCACGTCACCGGTGACGACCATCTTCGAGCCGAACCCGAGCCGCGTGAGGAACATCTTCATCTGCTCCGGCGAGGTGTTCTGCGCCTCGTCCAGGATGATGAACGAGTCGTTAAGCGACCTGCCGCGCATATAGGCCAGTGGCGCGACCTCGATGGTCCCGGCAGCCATCAGCCGTGGGATCGACTCGGGGTCAACCATGTCGTGGAGGGCGTCGTAGAGCGGGCGGAGGTAGGGGTCGATCTTGTCGTTGAGCGATCCCGGCAGGAAGCCCAGCCGCTCCCCCGCCTCGACCGCCGGCCGGGTGAGGATGATCCGGTTGACCTGCTTGGCCTGCAGCGCCGCGACGGCCTTCGCCATGGCCAGGTAGGTCTTGCCGGTGCCGGCCGGTCCGATGCCGAAGACGATGGTGTTGGTGTCGATGGCGTCGACGTAGTGCTTCTGGTTCAGCGTCTTGGGCCGGATCGTGCGGCCACGGTTGCTGACGATGTTCATCGTGAGGACGTCGGCCGGACGCTCGACGGTCTGGGCGCGCAGCATCTGGATCGAGCGTTCGACGGCGTCACGGTTGAGCGGCTGGCCGCCCTCGATCACGGCGAGCAGCTCGTCGATGGTGCGCTCGGCGAGCGCGACGTCGGCGCTCGGACCGGACAGGTGGAACTCGTTGCCCCGCACGTGGATCTCGAGCTGGGGGAAGGCCCGCTCCATGGTGCGCAGCAGCTCGTCGCGCGGCCCGAGGAGCGTGACCATCTGCACCTGGGGCGGGATGACGACGGTGTGCGTGGGCGCCGGAAGGCTGCCCTCGGGGGCGCCGTCCGGCACGGACTGATGATCAGCGTCTGACATGGTTGCGCCAGTCTACGGGGCCGATCAGCCGGGAGGCCACGTCATTGTGCGGCCGCCGAGCACGTGGACGTGGGCGTGGAACACCGTCTGGTGCGCGTCCGGCCCGGTGTTGAACACCGACCGGTAGCCGCCCTCGTCGATGCCCTCCTGGGCCGCCACCTCACGCACCGCGTCGAGCACTGCCACCGCGTCCTCGGGTCGGTCGGCCGCGAGCGCGCCGACGTTCGGCACGTGGTGGCGTGGGATCACGAGCACGTGCACCGGCGCCTGGGCGTCGAGGTCGCGGAACGCCACGGTCGCGTCGTCCTGGCGCACGATCTCGGCGGGGATCTCGCCCGCCACGATCTTGCAGAAGATGCAGTCCGGGTCGAACGCCCGCTCGTCACTCGCCATGAGAAACACACTAACGGCGCGTCAACCGACAGGCAGGGCTGCGCGTCCATGTTGCGTGAGAACGTTGGGCGTGGCCGAACGCGAACCCTCCGGAGCCGCCTCCGTCGGCGCCGACGAGGGCGTGCGCGAGCTGTATGCCGCGCACTGGGCCGGGTTGGTCCGGCTGGCCTGGCTGCTGGTGCGGGACGACCTCGTCGCCGAGGAGGTCGTCCAGGACGCCTTCATCGCCGTCCACCGCCGGTGGGGGTCGCTGCGCGACCAGGCGAGCGCCGCGGCATACCTGCGTCGTGCCGTCGTCAACGGGGCGCGGTCGGCGCTGCGCCACCGCGGCGTCGAACAGCGCTACGTCGCCCGCGAGCAGGGTGCGGGCGACATCCCCGGCCGGCGCGATGCCGCGAGCGCCGAGGACCACGCCCTCGCCACCGAGACCAGCAACACGATGATCGCTGCGCTGGGGCGGCTCCCCCAGCGCCAGAAGGAAGTCCTGACGATGCGCTACTACCTCGACCTCAGCGAGGCCCAGATCGCCGACGCGCTCGGCATCTCGGCCGGTGCGGTCAAGGCCCACGCCCACCGCGGCCTCGCCTCGCTGCGCGACCGGATGGAGGCCTCATGAGCAACCCAAACCGCCCCCGCGACCCCGAGTTCCTCGACCCCGACTTCGAGCCGGGTGAGTTCGACCGGCTCGAGCGCGACCTGCGCACCGCCCTGGCCCAGGAGACCCGACGCATGCAACCCTCCGACCGGCTCGACGCGATCCTGCACGAGGCCAACGAGGCCGGACCCCAGACCGCCACCGGCACGTCACGAACCCGCCACTGGCTCCTGCCCGTCGCCGCGGCCGCGGCCGTCGCCGCCATCATCGGCGGGATCTGGTGGGCCGGTCAGGACGACCGGCCGACCGTGACACCGCCCATGGGAACCACCCAGCCCAGCCCTGCGATCACGACGCCTTCGTCACCAGCCCAGACGACCACGGGCACGCCCACGACCACGACCACGGCGACGACCCCGCCCGGCGCCACCGTTCCCGCCACCCTTCCCGTCTACTTCGTGGGTCCCATCGGCGACGCCAAGCCGACCTACAAGCTGCACCGCGAGTTCGTGCGAGCGCAGGTCCCGCTGGACGCCACACCGTCCGAGAAGGCCAAGGCCGCACTCGTCCTCGCCATCAACGCCCAGCCCTACAGCAACACCGACGGCTACCTCCAGCCCTGGTCCGGCCAGACCATCGGTGCGGTCGATGTCACTCCCAGCGGGATCATCATCGACCTGGCCAACTCGGGGGCCATCAACGCCGTCGACGGAGCAGAGGCCAAGCGGCTCGCCGTGCAACAGCTCGTGTGGACCGCCCAGGCGGCGGCTCAGAAGGGGAACTTGCCCGTGCGCATCACGGTGCAGGGCGAGGCGGCGCCGCTGTTTGGGTCGATCGCCACCGACACGCCGTTCACCCGGCCGCCGTCGGACCGTCTCTACGAGGACCTGGCGCCGATCTGGGTCACCTCACCCGGCCGCGACCAGGTGCTCCCGGCGGCCAAGCCCGTGACGGTCAAGGGCCTGGCGATCGTGTTCGAGGCGACCGTCAGCTGGGAGCTGTCCCGCGGTGGGTCCGTCGTCAAGCAGGGCCACACCATGGCCACGATCGGCGCCCCCTCGCAGGGCGAGTACACGATCGACCTGGGCAGGCTGGCTGCCGGCGACTACACGGTCCGGGTGTTCGAGGCGAGCGCCAAGGACGGCAGCGTCGCGGCGCAGGCGACGCGCAGCTTCACCGTGAAGTGATGGCCCGAGCCCTCAGCGCCACCGCGTGGCGGCGCTGAGCACGGCCAGGGCAGCTGGTCCGGCGCTCGACGACCGCAGCACCGTGTCACCGAGCCGCACCGTGAGGGCACCAGCCCCTTCCAGGGCAGCGACCTCCTCGGGCGAGATTCCACCTTCCGGGCCGACGACGACGAGGACGTCACCGTCGGTCGGAACCGTCTGTGACGCAAGGGTTTTCGTGGCGTCCTCGTGCAGCACGTATGCCGCCGCGGCGCCGCCGACGAACGCGGCGAGAGCCTTCGTCGTGACGAGCTGGCCGACCACCGGCACGCGCGCCCGGCGCGACTGCTTGCTCGCGGCCAGGACCGTTGACTCCCACTTGCGTCGCGCCTTCTCGCCACGTTCCCCGCGCCACTGGACGATCGAGCGGGCCGCCTGCCACGGCACCACCTCGTCGACGCCGTACTCGGTGGCCGCCTCGATCGCCTGGTCGTCGCGGTCGCCCTTGGCGAGCGCCTGCACGAGCACGAACCTCGGTGTGGGCTCGGGTTCGACGTCGACCGCCGTGACCACCAGGTCGAGCGAGTCCTTCGACGCGGTCTGGACCGTGCACGTGACGCGGCGGCCGAGGCCGTCGCCGAGCATCACCTGCTCCCCCGCGCCGATCCGGCGCACCGTGGCGGCATGACGCCCCTCGGGTCCGTCGAGTACCACGGTCGACCCGGCGGCGGCGTCACGCACCGTCGCCGGGTCTACGAGGAAGAGCGGCAGGGTCACGCGGGACAGCCTAGGCAGGCGCGGTCGTGCCGGTGCGACGCAGTGCCGCGGGGCTGCCCGGTGTGGGCGCGAACCGCCAGACCAGACCCTGCTGCACGAAGGTCCAAAGGTTCGACAGGCACCAGTAGACGGCGAGCCCGGCCGGCACAAAGGCAGCACTGACGAGGACACCCACCGCACCGGCCAGGGGCATCCACTGCTGCACCTGCACCATCAGCTCGGGCTGGTCGGTCGGGTCCATCATCGGCAGCGTGAACCACCGCTGGGTCGCGAACGACAGCAGCGCCGACAGGACCACGACGGCGAGGAGCACCAGCCCCGCTGACGGCGAGTCGGCGAAGGCCGACCCGAGCCGGCTCGACAGGTGCAGGCCGAGCACCGAGGCCGACGTCGCCGACGCGACGAGCCCCGCATCGAGGGCGCCGACGCCCTGCCCGGCCGTCACGTCGGAGATGACGCGGTAGAGGGCGAACAGCAGCGGCAGCTGCAGCAGCACGGGCGCGACACCCCAGGCGGAGACGCCGTGCTCGGCGTGCACCTCCCGCTGCTCGGCCCGCATCCGCTGCAGGCTCTCGAGGTCGCGTTTGCCGTCGTACCGGCGTCGGAGTGCGACCAGCTGCGGCCGGGCCTTGGCGCGGGCGTGGCTGTCGCGCACACCGCGCACGACCAGCGGCAACATCAGGCTTCGGGCGGTGACGACCACGGCGGCGATGGCCAGCAACCATGCCGTCGCCGAACCGGAGGCGAGGCCGAGGTCGGTCGCCAGGGAGTGTGCGCCCGCGAGCACGCTCGCGAGGGCATGGGTGATGGGGGTCAACAAGGTGTCCATGGTGGAGCTCCTCTGCCCGGAAACCCGGGCGGTCAAAGGGAATTGGGTGCGCTGAGGTGCTCAGCGCGTCCCAGGAGCTCGCGGCCGGATCGGCCGCCGCGCCACCGGCAAGTGGCGCCAGTGGGGGGTGGGCGCCTGCGCGTCGGGGCGACCACCCGGCATACGCACCAGGACGGGGACCGGCACGGGACGTGACGCCGTCGCCAGGGCCAGCGCACCGACAAGGACGACCGCCACCCCGCCGAGCAGGGTCGGCTGCGAGCCACCCAGCGTCGGGGCGGCGAGCAGGACGGCGAGCGAGAGCACGACGAGCGTGCGGGAGCGCGTGTATGCCGCGAGCGCCCGTGCCGTCATGCCCTCACCTGTCATCGCGGTCAGGCTCCTGCCCGGCCGGCCTTGAAGGCGTCCTTGAGCTTGCCGAAGATGCCCTGGTTGGCGGGGGCGAGCCGGCCCTCGGGCCGCTCCTCGCCGCGCACCGTGGCGAGCTGGCGCAGGAGCTCCTCCTGCTGGGCGTCGAGCTTGGTCGGGGTCATCACGTTGGTGTGGACGACCAGGTCACCGCGTCCGCCGTGACGCAGGTGCGTGACGCCCAGGCCACGCAGCGTCATGGTGTCGCCGGCCTGGGTGCCGGGCCGCAGCTCGACCTCGTTGATGCCGTCGAAGCTGTCGAGCTTGAGCGTCGTGCCGAGAGCGGCTGCGGTCATCGGCACCTCGACCGTGCAGTGCAGGTCGTCACCGCGCCGCTGGAAGGTGTGGTGGGGGCGCACGTCGACCTCGACGTAGAGGTCGCCCTGCGGCCCGCCGCCGGGACCGACCTCACCCTCGCCGCTCAGCTGGATGCGCGTGCCCGTGTCCACGCCAGCCGGCACCTTGATGGTGAGGGTGCGACGGGTGCGGACCCGACCGTCGCCGGAGCACTCGAAGCACGGGCTGACGAGGACCTCGCCGTAGCCCTGGCACGTCATGCACGGCCGCGTCGTCATGACCTGGCCGAGGAAGCTGCGCTGCACCTGCTGGACCTCGCCGCGGCCACCGCAGACGTCGCACGTGCGGCGCGACGTGCCCGGCTGCGCGCCGTCACCGTGGCAGGTGCCGCACAGCACGGCCGTCTCGATGGTGAGGTCCTTCTCGGTGCCGAACACGGTGTCCCCGAGGTCGAGCTCCAGCCGCACCAAGGCGTCCTGGCCGCGACGCTGCCGCGAGCGCGGACCGTGCTGGGCCGCGCCGGCACCCGCACCGAAGAAGGCGTCCATGATGTCGCTGAACGAGAAGCCCTGGCCGAAGCCGGCCGCGCCCGCGGCATACGGGTCGGCGCCCATGTCATAGGAGCGACGCTTCTCGGCGTCGGACAGGACGTCGTAGGCCTGCGAGACGCGCTTGAACTGCTCCTCGGCCTCCGGCGACTGGTTGACGTCGGGGTGCAGCGAGCGCGCCTTGCGGCGGTAGGCCCGCTTGATGTCCTCGGCGGTGGCGTCCCGGGAGACGCCGAGGTCCTGGTAGTAGTCGTTCAACGGTGTCCTTGTCACTGCTGCTGATTCACTGCTGGTGGGTCAACGCATCCGCGGGTGCCGGTATGTCATGGGGTATGTCATGGGGCGAGGATGCGCGAGACGTACGTGGCCACGGCGCGCACCGAGGCCATGGTGGTCGGGTAGTCCATGCGGGTCGGGCCGAGGACGCCGAGACCGGCGACGAGGTCCGACCCGGTGCCGTACTCCGTCGAGACCACCGAGGTGGCCTGCAGACCGGCGTGCGGGTTCTCGTGGCCGATGCGCACCGCGATCGGCTCGGTGGTCTCCCGGGCGGTGCCGAGCAGCTTGAGCAGCACGACGTGCTGTTCGAGCGCCTCGAGCACCGGCCCGATGGTGAGCGGGAAGTCGGTGCCGGAGCGGGCGAGGTTTGCGGTGCCCGACAGCACGACGCGCTCCTCGCGCTCCTCGACGAGGGCGTCCTCGAGCGAGCCGACGACCGCGCGCACGAGGTCGCCCTGGTCGGGAGCGAACTCCTCGGTGAGGGTGGCCAGGGACCGGGCCGCGTCGACCAGCCGCTCCCCCGCCGCGCGCTGGTTGACCTTGGTGCGCAACGTCGTCAGCGTGGCCTCACCCTCGGCCGTCGACAGGTCACTCGAGGTCTCGATGACCCGCTGCTCGACCCGTCCGGTGTTGACAATGAGGACCACCATCAGACGGTGCGGCCCGAGCGGCACCAGCTCGACGTGGCGGACCGTGGAACGGGTGAGGCTGGGGTACTGCACCACCGCAACCTGCCGGGTCAGCTGCGCGAGCAGCCGGACCGTGCGGTCGACGACGTCGTCGAGATCGACGGCGCCCTCGAGGAAGCGCGCGATGGCGGCCCGCTCGGCCTGCGACATCGGCTTGACCGCGCTCAGCCGGTCGACGAAGAGCCGGTAGCCGGCGTCGGTCGGGACCCGGCCGGCGCTGGTGTGCGGGGCGGCGATCAGTCCGTCCTCCTCCAGCGCCGCCATGTCGTTGCGCACGGTGGCGGCCGAGACACCGAGCTGGTGGCGCTCGAGCAAGGCCTTGGAGCCGACCGGTTCAGAGGTCTCGACGTAGTCCTGGACGATCGCGCGGAGCACCCTGAGGCGACGTTCCTCGCTCATCGCGTGCTCCTTCCCGATCGCTGGCACTCACTGTCTACGAGTGCCAAGTCTAGGTCGTTCCCGGCCCGATCACCGCATCCCGGCGCGGCGTCGGCGCCCGTGTTCGCCCACGGCATACCCTGCCGCGGTGCCTGACCGCTACGGACCCGACGTGCTCGCCGGCGACTGGCGCGTGCCGCCGCGTGGTCGCTCGACCGAGGTCGCGGCCGAGCCGGGCCTTGTGGTCGAGGAGGTCGAGACCGGCTGGGTCGGCGCCGTGGTGCGGGTCGAGAAGGCCGGCGGCATGCACGTGGTCCACCTCGAGGACCGGCACGGGCGCACCCGCGGTTTCCCGCTGGGACCGGGCTTCCTCGTCGACGGCGCGCCGGTCGTCCTGAACCCGCCGACGGCGAGCGCCAACGCCAAGCTCGCGCAGGCACGCCAGGCCGCCAGCCGGACCGCGTCCGGCTCGCGGGCGGTGGCCGGTGCGAAGGCGCGCGTCGCGAGCGGGTCACGGATCTTCGTCGAGGGGCGGCACGACGCGGAGCTCGTCGAGAAGGTGTGGGGCGACGACCTGCGCATCGAGGGCGTCGTGGTCGAGATGCTCGACGGCGTCGACGACCTCGAGGCGGTCATCCGCGACTTCTCCCCCGGCCCGGGGCGCCGCATGGGCGTGCTCGTCGACCACCTCGTGCCGGGCACGAAGGAGTCTCGGGTCGTCGAGTCGGCCAGTCGGGTGCACCCGTATGCCGCGCACGTGCGGATCCTCGGGCACCCGTACGTCGACGTGTGGCAGAGCGTGCGACCCGAGCGGCTGGGCCTGTCGGCGTGGCCGGTCATCCCGCGAGGCCAGTCGTGGAAGCACGGCATCTGCGCGGCGCTCGGCCTGCCCCACGACTCGCAGGCGGACATTGCGCGGGCCTGGAAGCAGATCCTCGGCACGGTCCGCACGTATGCCGACCTCGAGCCGTCGCTGCTGGCCAGCGTCGAGGAGCTCATCGACTTCGTGACCGAGCCGGGTCACTGAGGCGCGGGGCCACCGGGTCAGGGTCGGCCCTGACCCGTCCCTGAACCGTGCCGTCCACACCCCGAAACCGGGCATTCCCGCGGCGCTCATGCGTTTGACTGGGTACACCACCACGGGGAGGAACCCATGACCGACCAACCGCACCAGCCGCAGCAGCCCCAGCAGCCGAACCAGCCGCCGCAGGGGCAGCCGTCCGGCCAGCCCTACCAGCAGCCCCAGCAGGCCCAGTACGCCGGGCCACAGCCGATGTCGCAGCAGGAGGAGAAGACCTGGGCCACGCTGGCGCACGTCATTCCCGCCATCGCGATGGTGGTGAGCGCCGGGACGATCGGCTTCATCGCCTCGGTGATCCTCT
The DNA here is from genome assembly GCA_023420415.1 of Actinomycetes bacterium. Lineage (GTDB taxonomy): Bacteria > Actinomycetota > Actinomycetes > Actinomycetales > Dermatophilaceae > Pedococcus. The sequence goes on from JAEZWF010000050.1 coordinate 72,712, forward strand.
ACGTCGTCGTGAAGGACCGCGGTCCGTTCGTCCGTTCGCACGCGGCCAACGCGCTGAACGTGCAGCTGACCGCCCTCATCGGCCTGATCATCTCGGGTTTGCTGATGATCGTCCTGGTCGGCTTCATCACCTACCCGCTGATCGTCGTCGGCGCCGTCGTGATCCACGTCATCGGCGCAATGAGGGCCAACAACGGCGAGTGGTTCAAGCCGCCGTTCACCATCGACTTCGTCAAGTGACCGATCTCCCGCTCGCCGGCCGCACCGCTGTCGTCACCGGTGTGAGCCGGCGCCGTGGGATCGGGTTCGCCATCGCCGCCAGGCTCGCGTCCATGGGGGCGAGCCTGTGGTGCCAGCACTTTTCGCCCCACGACGCCGACCAGCCGTGGGGCAGCGAGTCGCCCGAGGAGGTGATGGCCGAGCTATCGACGCGCCTCACCGAGGGCGCGCGACTGGCCCACGGCAGCCTCGACCTCGCCGACGACGACGCCGCCGATCAGCTCATTGCCGATGCGCGAAACGCGTTGGGGCACCTCGACATCCTCGTCTGCAACCACGCCCGCAGCGGCGGCGACGGACCGCTCGCGGACCAGACCACGGCCATGCTCGACGGTCACTGGCGCGTCAACACGCGGGCCACGATCCTGGCGACTCGGGCCTTCGCCGCACAGCACGACGGGCGGGTCGGTGGGCGCGTCGTGTGGATGACGTCGGGTCAGCAGCTGGGCCCGATGCGTGACGAGATCGCGTATGCCGCGTCGAAGGCGGCTCTCGCGGGCGTCACCGCGTCGGTCGCCGACGACCTCGTCGAGCACGGCATCCTGCTCAACACCGTGAACCCCGGCCCGGTCAACACCGGCTACCTCGACCCCGAGACCACCGACCGGGCCGACCGGCTCGACGACATCCGCGCGCACTTCCCCCAGGGGCGGTTCGGCGACCCCGACGACCCGGCCCGGCTGATCGGCTGGCTGGTCAGCGACGAGGGGCGATGGGTCGTCGGTCAGGTCATCAGCACCGAGGGCGGCTTCCGCCGCTGGTGACCTCGCTCAGCGCAGGCCGAGCAGGCGCCGGACGACGGTGTCGGCGAGCAGGCGCCCCTGCCGCGTGAGCACCACGCGTTGGCGACGCAGCGCCGCGGCTCCCTCGATGAGCCCGTCGGCGATGAGACCCGCCACGGCCTCGCGCCCATCCGGGCCCAGCTCGTCGATGGGCAGGCCACCCACGAGACGCGACCCGAGCAGCACCCGCTCGTCGTGGCGCTGCTCGTCGGTCAACGTCTCCCGCCCCTGGGCCGGGCTCGACCCGGCAGCCAGCCGGCCGGCATACGCGTTGGGGTGCTTGACGTTCCACCACCGGACGCCGCCCACGTGGCTGTGCGCCCCCGGGCCGATGCCCCACCAGTTGCCGCCGTCCCAGTAGCCCTCGTTGTGTCGGCACCGCGCGTCCTCGCGTCGCGCCCAGTTGCTGACCTCGTACCAGTCGTAGCCCGCGGCGGTGAGCACCTCGTCGGCGAGTTCGTACTTGGCGGCCTCGTCGTCGTCCTCTGGCGCCGGGACCACCCCGCGCCGCACCTGGGCGGCCAGCTTGGTGCCGTCCTCGACCACGAGCGCGTAGGCCGAGACATGGTCTGGCTCAAGGGATTTCACCGCCTCGAGGCTCGTGCGCCAGTCGTCAAGGGACTCCCCCGGCGTGCCGTAGATGAGGTCCAGGCTGACCTGCAGCCCGGCGTCCCGGGCCGCGGCCACCGCCTTGGCGACGTTGTCAGGGTCGTGGGTGCGCTCGAGGGTGCGCAGGACATGGGGCACGGCCGACTGCATGCCGATGGAGACCCTCGTGAACCCCGCATCCGCGAGCAGCTGCAGGCCGTCGGGCGTGACCGAGTCCGGGTTGGCCTCGGTCGTCACCTCCGCGCCGGGCGCCAGCCCCCAGGTGTCACGTATGCCGACCAGCAGCCGAGCGAGGTCGGCCGCGGCGAGCATGGTGGGCGTGCCGCCGCCGACGAAGACGGTGTCGACCGCAGGAGGCGTGGCGCCGTCCGCCCGCAGGACGCCGTCGGCGAACGCCAGCTCGCGCAGCGCCGCGTCGGCGAAGGTGTCGATGCTCGCCCCGTCGGCACCCAGCTCGGGCAGCGTGTAGGTGTTGAAGTCGCAGTAGCCGCAGCGCACGGAGCAGAACGGCACGTGCAGGTAGACCCCGAACGGGTGGTCGCTCAACGTCGCCAGTGCGGCCCCGGGGAGCCGGCCGTCGGGCGGTGCGGGGTCGCCGTCGGGCAGGGCGCTGGGCATGGGCACCATTGTCCGGCACCGGCCGGGCGCGCCTCACCCGGCCCTGAGGGTGCGTTCTCCGGCGTGTCGAGCAGGACACGCCGCAAAGACCCGAAAAGTTCGGAAAAAGTTCGTTCCACCCCTTGCACACCCTCGGGCGGCCCACTAGAAATATCCATACGCACTCACCTCGGTGAGAGCGTCGATCAGGACTTCGGTTCTGGTTGTCGAGGGCCTCGGAAACTCATACTTTCCGAGGCCCTCACCTTTGTGCCCGGGTGACCAGCCCGACCGTAGGGTCGAGCCATGCGCGTGCTCACCGAGGCCGACGTCGAGCGACTGCTCCCCTCCCCTGCCCAAGCGGTCGAGCTGGCGCGTGCGGCCCTCGTCGCGGTCGCCGACGGGGCGGCGCAGGTGCCTGCGAAGCCCACCGTCCGACTCGGTGAGCGAGCCGGAGCCGGCGCGTTCGCGAATGCCATGCCCGCGGCATACCCCGAACGAAACCTGTTGGGGTGCAAGTGGATCAGCATCGTGCCCGCCAACGTCGAGCGTGACCTGCCGACGGCGTCCGGGCTCGTCGTGGTCAACGACGCAGTGACCGGTATGCCGCGTGCCGTGATGCCCGCGGGCGCCCTCACCGCGCTGCGGACGGCCGCTGTGACCGGCGCCTGTGTCGCGGCCCTGGCCGACCGTGGCGAGCCAGTCACCATCCTGGGCGCCGGCGTCCAGGTGCGCGCACACCTGCGGGTGCTCGACGCGCTGGGCCACCAGGACGTCACGGTCTGGGCCCGCCGACCGCAGGCCCTCGACGAGCTCGAGTCGTGGGCGGCTGAGGCGGTCCCGGCCACGCGACTCACTCGTGCGCCGACCCGCGCCGCTGCCGCCGGCGCGGCTCGCGTGGTCGTCACCGCCCTGGCGATCGGTGCACCCGGCCTGCACCTCGACCCGGCCTGGGTGCGTGACGACGCGCTCCTGCTCCCCCTCGACTACAGCTCCTGCGTCGGGCCCGCCGTCGCGCGCACGGCCACGCTCGTCGCCGACCACCCCGAGCAGTTCGAGGCGCTGAGGGACTCCGGGTCGCTCGGACCCGACTACCCGAGCGCCAGCGGCTCTACCGGGAGGCTCCTCACCGGTCGGCGTCCGGCAGGACGCGTCGTGTGCCAGAACCTCGGCAACGGTCTCGCCGACCTCGTCGTGGCCGACGCCGTCGCCACGGCCGCCGAGACGCAGGGTGCCGGTCACGTCGTGGACACCTGAGCGGCATAAGGTCCAAGGGTGAGCACGACCGGATGGATCGACCTCGACGGCGTCGCCAACATGCGCGACGTCGGCGGCCTGCCCACCACCGACGGCGGCAGGGTCGCCACCGGGCGCCTCCTGCGCTCGGACAACCTCCAGGACCTCAGCGACGCCGACATCGATCGGCTGGTCGAGCAGGTCGGGGTCACGGACATCGTCGACCTGCGCAGCAACGTGGAGGTGCAGATCGAGGGACCGGGGCCGCTGCAGGTGCGCGACCTCGCGACCCACCACCGGCACTCGATGTTCCGCGACGACCAGGTCGAGGTCGACGCGGCGGACGCACTCGTCCTGCCCTGGTCCAAGTCGGCCAAGGGCAAGCGCCCCGCCCCGGTCAGGCGTGACGACGACTTCTGGGCGAGCCACTACCTCGGCTACCTCGCGGACCGGCCGGACTCGGTGCTCGGCGCGCTCGGCGTCATCGCCGACGCACACGGTGCGACGATCGTGCACTGCGCCGCCGGCAAGGACCGCACCGGCACCGTGGTCGGCATGGCCCTGTCGGTGGCCGGCGTCTCCGACGACGACGTCGTGGCCGACTACGTCCGCACCGGCGAGCGCATCGAGGCCGTCGTCGCCCGCCTCATGGAGCGGCCGGCCTACGCCGACGTGCTGCGCGACCAGCCGATGAGCCACCACGTGCCCCGGCCGGAGACCATGGCGCGCATCCTCACCGTGCTGCGCGAGCAGCACGGCGGGGCCGAGGGGTGGCTGCTCGAGAACGGCTGGTCCGGCGCCGACGTCGCGCGGCTGCGGGCCCGGCTGCGCGCATGACCGCGGCGACCGGGGCCGTGCCGGCAGACCCGGCAGACCGACCGCGGATCCGGCGTAGGGCGATGCGGGTGCTGCTCGTCGACGATGGCGACCGGCTGCTGCTCTTTCGCGACAGCGACCTCGGCTTCTCACCCGTCCCGCACTGGTGGATCACGCCGGGCGGCGGGGTCGAGCAGGACGAGAGCGACAGGTCGGCAGCGGTGCGCGAGCTCGCCGAGGAGACCGGCGTGGTGGTGAGCGAGGCGGACCTCGTCGGGCCGCTGGCCACGCGCACGGTCGTCCACGGCTACAGCGACGTCGTGACGACCCAGGACGAGGTGTTCTGGTTCGTCCGGGTGCCGGCCTTCGAGGTCGACGTCAGCGGGCACACCGAGGTCGAGCAGCTCACGATGACCGACCACCGGTGGTGGACCCGGCCGGAGCTCGAGGCGACCGCCGAGGAGGTGTGGCCCCGCGGCATACTCCGGCTGTGGTCGTTGGCCGAGGCCATGGTGGCGTCTGCCGAACCGACCGAGCCACTCGACCTCGGCGATGTCGAGGAGTCCACCGTCCCGGCCTGAGGTCCGGTCTGATCAGGCGGGTTTGTCGGTCACCCAGAGCCGGATCGTGCCCTGCACCACCGGCGTGCCGTCGGCGCGAATCCCCTTGACCCGCACCGGGATCTCGACGTCGCCAGTGCGCTCCCAGTCGGCCGGGTCGGTCTCGGCGACACAGGTGATGTCGCTCGTCGCCTTGGCCGTGTAGTCGACCTCCATGCCCTTGGGGATCCACCGGCGGTGCCGCGGGATGGTCGCCTCGGCGAGCGCGCCCATGGCGGCCTCGAGACCGTTGCAGATGGCGATGACGTGCACCGTGCCGATGTGGTTCTGGACGCGGCGGCGCTTCCTGATCGTGAGGACCGCGCGGTTCGGACCGAGCTCGACGAAGCGCGGCCGGGCGGTGCGGAAGTAGGGCGCCGCCTGCTCGAAGACGAGCGAGAAGATCCGCTTGCCCTGGGGGTATGCCGTGACGCGGCGCCAGAGCGCGTAGGTGTCGACCATGCCGGCGATATTACCCACCGGTAACCCGCAAACCCCCCGTTGCGCGGCAAACCTCGGGTTATTGGGCCACCGTTTGCCGAGTAGCGGGGGTGTTGCGTCGTGTCGCTGCCTACTTCTTGGGCTTGTCGCTGCTGGCGCCCGCATCGGACGTCAACGCGGCGATGAAGGCCTCCGGCGGGACCTCGACCGTGCCGATGTTCTTCATCCGCTTCTTGCCGGCCTTCTGCTTCTCGAGCAGCTTGCGCTTGCGGCTGATGTCACCGCCATAGCACTTGGCGAGGACGTCCTTGCGCATGGCGCGGATGTTCTCGCGAGCGATGATGCGCGACCCGATGGCTGCCTGGATCGGCACCTCGAACTGCTGTCGCGGGATGAGGTCCTTGAGCTTGCCGGCCATCATCACGCCGTAGGGGTACGCCTTGTCCTTGTGGACGATCGCGGAGAACGCGTCGACCGTCTCCCCCTGGAGCAGGATGTCGACCTTGACCAGGTCGGCCACCTGGTCGCCGTCGGGCTCGTAGTCGAGCGAGGCATAGCCGCGGGTGCGCGACTTCAGCTGGTCGAAGAAGTCGAACACGATCTCGGCGAGCGGCAGCGTGTAGCGCATCTCGACGCGGTCCTCGGACAGGTAGTCCATGCCGCGCAGCGTGCCCCGCTTGGACTGGCACAGCTCCATGATCGCGCCGATGAACTCGCTCGGGGCGAGGATCGTCGCGCGCACGACCGGCTCGCGGACCTCGCTGACCTTGCCGTAGGGGAACTCGCTCGGGTTGGTCACGCGGACCTGCGTGCCGTCCTCCATCGTCACGTCGTAGACGACGTTGGGCTGGGTCGAGATGAGGTCGAGGCCGAACTCACGCTCGAGCCGCTCGCGCACGATCTCGAGGTGGAGCAGGCCGAGGAAGCCGCAGCGGAACCCGAAGCCCAGCGCCGCCGAGGTCTCCGGCTCGTAGACCAGCGCGGCGTCGTTGAGCTTGAGCTTGTCGAGGGCGTCACGCAGGTCGGGGTAGTCCGAGCCGTCGATCGGGTAGAGGCCCGAGAACACCATCGGCTTGGGGTCGCGGTAGCCACCGAGCGCGTCGGCCGCCGGCTTGGCCTGGTTGGTGACCGTGTCACCGACCCGCGACTGGCGCACGTCCTTCACGCCGGTGATGAGATAGCCCACCTCACCCACGCCAAGTCCCTTGGAGGGCAACGGCTCTGGCGAGATCACCCCGATCTCGAGCAGCTCGTGGGTCGCCTTCGTCGACATCATCTGGATGCGCTCGCGCGGGCTCAGATGCCCGTCGACGACACGCACGTAGGTGACGACGCCGCGGTAGGTGTCGTAGACCGAGTCGAAGATCATCGCGCGGGCGGGGGCGTCCGCGTCACCCTCCGGTGCGGGGAACTGCTTCACGATCTCGTCAAGCAGCGGCTCGACCCCGGCACCGGTCTTGCCCGACACCCGCAGGCACGCCTCCGGCTCGACGCCGATCAGCCCGGCCAGCTCCTCGGCATACTTCTCCGGCTGCGCGGCCGGCAGGTCGATCTTGTTGAGCACCGGGATGATCGTGAGGTCGTTCTCCATGGCGAGGTAGAGGTTCGCCAGGGTCTGCGCCTCGATGCCCTGCGCGGCGTCGACGAGCAGGATCGCGCCCTCGCAGGCGGCCAGCGACCGAGACACCTCGTAGGTGAAGTCGACGTGCCCGGGGGTGTCGATCATGTTGAGCGCGTAGGTGGTTCCCTCCAGCTCCCAGGGCATGCGCACGGCCTGGCTCTTGATCGTGATGCCGCGCTCGCGCTCGATGTCCATCCGGTCGAGGTACTGCGCCCGCATCGCGCGGTCGTCGACCACGCCGGTGAGCTGGAGCATGCGGTCGGCCAGCGTCGACTTGCCGTGGTCGATGTGGGCGATGATGCAGAAGTTCCGGATCAGCTCCGGCGGCGTCGCGGCAGGCTGCAGCGCGGTGCGGGCACGGGGAGACACGGGTGCTTCAAACCTCTGGGGGACGTCGGCGGACGGAATCGGTCCATCCTCCCATGCCGTCAGGTATGCCGTGGACGCCCCGCTCGCTGCAGGGTCGCCGAGGCGAGGGCGATGCCGACCCCGAGCACCGCGAGGATCGCGCCGATGCGCGACGGCCATTCGTACCCGAGCCCGGCGGCCAGCACCACCGAACCCAGCCAGGCACCGAGCGCGTTGGCGAGGTTGAGGGTCGAGTGGTTGAGTGCGGCTGCGAGCGACTGCCCCTCCTGGGCGACGTCCATGAGCCGCGTCTGGAGCATCGGCACGAGCACGCTCGGCAGCAGACCGAGCAGGAAGACGGCGACGAGCGCCAGCCACTGGGCGCCCGCGACGGCGGGACCGAACAGGAGCAGCAGCACGGCGATCAGCCCCAGCGTCACGGTGATACCGCGCAGCAGCCCCATCCGCGACACCGGCCCGGCGAGCATCGCCCCCACGGTCATGCCCACCCCGTAGAGGGCCAGGATCAGCGGGATCGTCCCGCTGGAGAAGCCGCCGAGCTCGGTCATCGTCGGCGAGATGTAGGAGAAGGTCGCGAACATCCCGCCGAACCCCACCGTGCCGATCGCGAGGGCGAACCACACCTGCGGACGGCGCAACGCCGACAGCTCCGAGCGCATCGACATCCCCCCGTCCGGCGGGCACCACGGCACCCAGCGCCACACGGCTGCGAGGGTGACGAGCGCGATCACGCTCACCGCGGCATACGGCCACTCCCACCCGAACTCCTGGCCGAGCCGCGTCGTCACGGGGACGCCCACGATGTTCGCCACTGTCAGGCCGGCGATCATCATCGACACCGCCCAGGTGCGCCGGTGCGCCGGCACGAGCGATGCGGCGACGAGCGAGCCGACGCCGAAGTAGGCGCCGTGCGGCAGGCCGGAGAGGAACCGCGCGGCCATGAGGAACCCGTAGGAACCGGCGACCGCCGACAGCGCGTTGGCAACGGCGAAGCCCGCCATGAGCCACAGCAGCAACGTCTTTCGCGGCAGTCGCGAGCCCAGGGTCGCCAGGACGGGCGCGCCCACGACGACGCCAGCGGCATACGCGGAGACGACGTGGCCGGCGGTGGGGATGTCGATGTCGACGCCGCGCGCCACCTCCGGCAGCAGGCCCATCGTCACGAACTCGGTGGTGCCGATCGCGAAACCGCCGACCGCCAGCGCGAGGAGCGCGAGGCCGGTGTGCGTCGGGCGGACGCGGGCGCCCACGGGGTCGCTCGGGGCAGGGTGCATCGTCGTCGCGTCGGCCACGGAGGGTGCAACCGGACGGCACGCACGGGGCATTCCCGAAACGGTCAGGTTCGCCCCATACGATCTGACCCGACCACCACTGAGCGAGGGGATGATGTCCGAATCCACCTACCAGGCGCCACCGCCCGGCCAGAACGGCGCCACCTCGACCGGCGTCGCCACCTTCCCGCCCGGCTACCGCAAGTCGGTGCGCACCCACGTGCGTCACCCGCTCGAGAACCTCTGCCTCGTCCTCGTGATCCTCGCGTCGTTCCTCGTCTGGTCGATCGCGGGTTACGAGGTCGTGTCGGCCATCATCGAGCGGCGCGAGCCGGACCCGTATGCCGTGTTCTTCCTCGTGGCGCCGGTGCTCATCTACTTCGCGCGTGGGCAGCTGTACGCCCGGATGCGGCTGAACGGGGTGCAGATCACCGAGACCCAGTACCCCGAGGCCCACCGGATGCTGGTCGATGCGGCGGCGTTCTACGGGCTGCCCAAGCTGCCCAAGGCCTATGTGGTGCTGGGCAACGGTGTCATCAACGCGGCGGCGTCCGGGCACGGGTTCCGCAAGTTCATCTTCGTCTACAGCGACCTGTTCGAGATCGGTGGCGCCGCAAGGGAACCCGAGGCTCTGCGGTTCATCATCGGACACGAGGTCGGGCACATCGCGGCCGGGCACACCAGCTACTGGCGACTGCTCGGCATCAGCGGTGCGTCGTGGATCCCGTTCCTCGGCTCGACCCTGTCGCGCAGCCAGGAGTACACGGCCGACAACTTCGGGTACGCCTACGTGCCGCAGGGCAGCGCGGGGGCGATGGCGACGCTGGCGGCGGGCAAGTACCTCAACCGGACGGTCGACGTGAACGCGCTCGCCGACCGGGCGACCTCGGAGAAGGGCTTCTTCGTGTGGTGGGTCAACGGGCTGTCGTCGCACCCGGTGCTGGCGTGGCGCATGTTCGCGTTGCGTGACCGTCGCCGGCCGGGACGGCTGCTGTGGCGGCCGAAACACCGCTTGTGACAAGCGATTTCGAGGACGTCGCACCTGACGTCGACTACCGCGTGACGTCACGGCGACCCCAGTTCGCCGACCTGCCGCCCGTGGTGAAGGCCGCGCTGGCCGAGTCAGCGGGCGCGCCGATCGTGGAGCCGTCACCGTCCGTGACGTCGGGATTCACGGGTGCGTATGCCGGGTTGCTGGGTCTGCGCGACGGTCGCCAGGTCTTCGCCAAGGCCGCCGGACCCGAGGCGCCCTTTGCGCTGGAGGCGATTCCGCGCGAGGTGCGCATCCTGCGCGTGCTCGACGGGCGGGTCACGGCCCCGCGCGTCGTGGGCGCCGGTGCCGCCGACGACTGGGAGGTCGTGGTCCTCGAGGCGATCGACGGGCACGTCCCGGGTATGCCGTGGACGCAGGCCGAGGCCGAGGCCGCGCACCGGGCCTGCCTCGAGCTGGCGGCGCTGCCGACCGACGCCGTCACCGGGGTGACCGACGAGTCGTTCGCCGAGACGGTCGGCGCCGACGCGGTCAGCCTGACCTGTCTGGACGAGCTGGCGAGCGGGGCCCGGGACTGGCCACGCGGCATACCTCGGCCGTCACGAGGACAGGCCAACGACCTTGCGGCACTGGGACATTCGGCTGCCGACCTCCTCGTCGGCGACCGGCTCGTGCACTCGGACCTGCGGCCCGACAACATGCTCGTCGAGGCCGGCGGTCGGGTGCGGATCGTGGACTGGAACTGGACGGCGCAGGGGCCCGCCTGGGTCGACTTCGTGGGGCTGCTGCCGCTGATGGCCCATCAGGGTCTCGACGCGGACTCGTATGTTGCGCGGTCGCCGCTGCTCGACGGCGTACCCGCTGATGCGGTGGACTCGTTCCTCGCGGTGATCATCGGGTACATGGCCGAGCACGCCGGACATCCGACCTGGGCGGGCACGCTGGAGGTTCTCCGCGCCCACCAGCGACAGATGGCGCGGACCTTCCTGGTGTGGCTCGCCCACCGGCGTGGCTGGGAGCTCGCCGGCACTGCGCAGAGCTGAGGGACCGGCTGCCCCGCCGGCACCCGATAACGTGCTGGCGTGCGCAGATGGACTGATCGGATCCGGCGAGCCCTGACCGGCGCAGGTGGCAGCGCCCGCGGACGGCAGGGCCGACCGGCCCGCGACCAACCCCAGCGGGGCCGCGACGCCGAGCCGCCCACCGAGACGTCGCGCGCGGCATACCCGGGAGACTTCACGGGCACCCCAGAGCTGACCTATGCGCCGAGTCCCGACGGCCTCCCCGACCCGGGCGAGATCGTGTGGACCTGGGTGCCGTTCGAGGAGGACTTCACCCGCGGCAAGGACCGCCCCGTGCTGGTGGTCGGTCACGACCGTCCGTGGCTGCTCGCCCTCATGCTGACGAGCAAGGACCACGACCGCGACAAGGACGACGAGGCACGGCGCGGCCGCTACTGGGTCGACATCGGCTCCGGCGCGTGGGACTCCCGTGGTCGTCCGAGCGAGGTGCGCGTCGACCGGATCCTGCGGGTCGACGCGACCGCCGTGCGCCGCGAGGGAGCCGTGCTGGAGCAGGCCACCTTCGAGCTCGTCGCCGAGGCCGTCCGAACACACCGCTGACGCCAGACAGCGCCCGACGACCTCCGGAACCATCTCTTTGCCCACATTTGCCCCGTTCTTGGGGAACCTTTCACGTCCGCCTGACCCACCGCTGGCCTGCGCTTCGTAGCGTCGCGTGTGGCCGGACCAGCAACGAAAGGCAACCTCATGACCACCCGACACCCAGCACGGCGGGGCCTGCGCGCACTGCTCACCTCAGCCGCTGCTCTCGCGGCACTCGCCTTGGCCGTCCCGGCCACCACCGCGACCGCCGCCCCCGATCCGGCTCCGGCCGCCGGGACCGGCCCCACCCCCACCGCCGCGGCACGCGAGGCCGGCATCACCCAGCCCGGCCAGGCGAGCATGGGGTGGTCGCAGCAGCGGACCGGCAGCTCACCCAAGGCCGCCCCCACCGTCACCGCTCCGGGCGCGCGGACCAGCCTCGCGACCGCCGCGCAGACGCCCGGCATCGACGTCTCGGGCTGGCAGGGCAACGTCAACTGGTCGTACTGGTGGGGACAGGGCAAGAAGTTCGCCTACGTCAAGGCCACCGAAGGCACCGGCTACACCAACGACTACTTCGCCCAGCAGTACAACGGCTCCTACAACGTCGGCATGATCCGCGGCGCCTACCACTTCGCGCTGCCCAACAGCTCGAGCGGGGCCACCCAGGCCGACTACTTCGTCAACCACGGCGGCGGCTGGTCGCGCGACGGCAAGACCCTGCCCGGCGTGCTCGACATCGAGTACAACCCTTACGGCGCAACATGTTACGGCCTGTCGCAGTCGTCCATGCGCAGCTGGATCGCGTCATTCCTCAACCGCTACAAGTACCGCACCGGCCGCGACGCCGTCATCTACACGACGACGAACTGGTGGACCACCTGCACCGGCAACACGAGCCAGTTCAGCGCCACCAACCCACTGTGGATCGCGCGCTACGCGAGCACGGCGGGCACCCTCCCCAGCGGCTGGGGCTACTACACGTTCTGGCAGTACACCGACAGCCCGATCGACCAGGACTACTTCAACGGTGACCTGACCCGGGTCAAGGCCCTCGCCCTGGGCTGATCCCCTCGGCGGGCCCGCGGCATACCACCGCACACGCGCGAGGGCCGGTCACCATCACGGTGACCGGCCCTCGCGGCTTGGCGCAGCGGGCGCCTCAGAGAGAGGCAGCCTTCTTGGCCATCGCCGACTTCTTGTTGGCGGCCTGGTTGGCGTGGATGACGCCCTTGCTCACGGCCTTGTCGAGCTTGGCGCTCGCGGTCTTGAGGGCCTCCTGCGCCGCGGTGGCGTCGCCGGCGTCGGCGGCCTCGCGGAACTTGCGGATCCAGGTCTTGAGCTCGCTCTTGACGGCCTTGTTGCGCTCGGTCGCCACGCGGTTGGTCTTGATCCGCTTGAGCTGGGACTTGATGTTTGCCACGGGTGGTTCTTTCTGGTTGGTCGAATGGTTGCCGTTAGAGGGCGGCAGAAGCCACTCGGGACCAGGCGTGGGGCACCTGTGGTTGAGCGGCTCTGGGTCGTGCTTCGTGCGCGCACGACCTAGGCGCGCACGCGAGGGGCAAATCTACCAGCGACCGCGCCCCTCCCCCAAAACGACGAGGTATGCCGCCCGCTCACCGCGGGCGACCGGCTCACCTGCCCGTGCGGGCACGGGTGATCGTGAGGATGGCGCGCTCCACGGCATACACCGGGTCGCGCCCGCCACCTTTGACCTCGAAGTCGGCGAGCGCGACTGCCTGGATCGACTCAGCGAGCCCCTCCGGCCCCCAGCCGGACAGGCTGCGCCGCGCCTTGTCGACCTGCCACGGAGCCATTCCGAGCTCGCGGGCGAGGTCGGCCGAGCGGCCGCGGCCGGCCGCGCCGACCTTGACGAGCTGGCGCAGCTGCTGGGCGAGCACGGCGACGATCGGCACCGGGTCGACCCCGGTCGCGATGGCATGCCGCAGCAGTCGCAGGGCCTCCCCGGCGTCCCCGGCGACCGCGGCATCGGCCACGCGGAAGCCGGTCGCCTCGACCTTGCCACCGTGGTAGCGGAGCACGACCTGGTCGTCGATGACGCCGGTCGTGTCGGAGACGAGCTGGCTGCAGGCTGCCGCGAGCTCGCGCACGTCCTTGCCGACCGCCTCGATCAGGGCACGGATCGCGTCCGGCGTGGCCTTGCGGCCGGCCCGGCGGAACTCGTGCATGGCGAAGTCGCTCTTGTCGCGGTCGCTCTTGATGGCCGGCGCCTCGAGGACACGGGCCTTGGCCTTCTTGAGGGTGTCGAGCACCTTCTTGCCGCGCTGCCCCGACTTGTGGGTGACGACCAGCGTGACGTCGGGCTCGGGAGCGGCCAGGAAGGAGAGGAGGTCCTGCTGGAGCTCGTCCGGCGCCTCGTCGAGGTCCTCCACGACGAGGCACTTCTCGCCGCCGAACAGCGACGGGCTGGCGTGGACCCCCAACGACCCGGCCTCGTAGGTCGCGGCGGGCAACCGCACGACCTCGAGGTCCGGCGTCTGCGCCTTGAGCTCCTCGAGGGTCGAGTCGAGCGCTCGCTCGGCAAGGACACCCTCGGGCCCGGTGATGAGGACGATGGGTGGCACACTGCGGGACGCGGTCACGGTCACGCGCACAGCCTGCCACGGGGACCCGACACGCGAAGCAGGCCGAGGCGACTGCGGGTCCGGGCCAGGTCGCGGGGCACCTCGCCCTCAGCGTCGGCGACGTCCAGCACCTCCTCGCGGGAGTGGCCGCTGCGCACGTCCAGTTGGCGGTCTAGGTCGACCAGCACGTCGATGAGGTCGGCAAACCGTTGGCGGGACTGGGGATCGGTGTCACGCAGCCTGGGCACATCGACCAGCCGCCAGGTCTCGTGCCGGCGCGCCAAGTCGAGCAGGTCGGACGCGGAGCGCGACGACGAGCAGAGCTCGGCGAACGTGAACTCCACCGCTGAGTCTGCGCGGTTCGTCGGGTCCGCCGCATCGGTCGCGTCCGCCTTGCCGTCGGACTCCACCTGCCCGACCGTCCAGGTGCCGGCCGCAAAGCCGGTCGCGGCGCCGGCGGACAGCGTGCGCAGGTCCAGGTCACCACCCACCTCGACGACGTCGAGCCGCTCCCGGATCGCAGTGATCGACGGCTCGAAGAGGTGGTGGAAGCTCGGGTTCGACAACAGCTGCTCGGGCGCGTAGTTCGACGTCAGCAAGAGGCGAACTCCGGTGGGCCACAAGCGGTTCAGCACGCGCTGGGCGAGCATGGCATCGCCGGGGTCGTGCAGATGGAACTCGTCGAGGAGCACCAGGTCGGCGCCGTGGACCAGGGCGTCAATGGTTTCGTCGACGTGGCCGACCGGCCCACGGTTGAGCCCCTGGAAGAACTCGACGGCGTGCAGCCGCCGCACCGTGGCTCGCTCCCCCAGGGCGCGGACCCAGGCGTCGGCGAGCCACGTCTTGCCCCGACCGACCTCACCGAAGAGGTAGGTCCCCCGTGACTCCGGGCGGGACAAGGCTGTCAGCGCCGCCTGCTGCCCGGACGTCAGCGCGAAACCCGCGTCCGCGGCATACCGGTGCACTGCCGGCGCGCACTCCGGTCCGGTCAGGGACGGCGTCGACGGGCGTGACCACCAACGCGACCACCGGCTCGACACGTCCCCACCCTGCCACGCCCCGCTCGGCGCGCTGCTACCAGGAGATCTCCTGGCACCCCTTGCGCTCCTCGTCCTCGACCTGGAAGGTCGCGTGCTCGACGCCGAACTCCTTGCGCATCACGGCCTGCGCCTCGTCGAGCACCTTTGCGTGGTCCGTGCCCGGGGCGATGGCGAGGTGGGCGGTGGCGACGTTCATGCCAGATGTCAGCGTCCACACGTGCAGGTCGTGCACCGAGGAGACGCCACGGACACTCCCGAGCACCTCGGCCACGTCGTCGGGCTTGGCGCCGGACGGCGCGTGCTGCCCGAGGACCGCCAGCACCTCGCGGCCGAGCATGACCGCGCGGACGGCGACGAAGAGTCCGATGGCGAGCGCGATCACGGTGTCCCAGAACGCATTTGACGTCCACATGACCAGCAGTCCGGAGACGATGACGCCGACCGAACCGACGGTGTCGGCGATCACCTCGAGGTAGGCGCCCTTGACGTTGAGGCTGTCCTTGGAGCCCGAGCGCAGCAGCGCGATCGCGATGAGGTTGACCACCAGGCCGAGTGCGCCGACGAGGAGCACCGGTCCGGTCGCCAGCTCGACCGGCTCACCGATGCGCTTGATGGCCTCGACGACGATGTAGACGGACACACCCAGCATGACGAGCACGGCGAACCCGGACGCGAAGATCTCGGCCCGGTAGGAGCCGAAGGTGCGCATGCCGGAGCTGTCCGGCCGGCTCGCGATCCGGGTCGCCACGAGCGCGGCGCCCAGGGTGGTCACGTCGGCAGCCATGTGGCCGGCGTCGCTGATCAGCGCGAGCGAGTTCGACCAGATGCCGACGACGAGCTCGACGAAGAAGAACAGGAAGACCAGCCCGAAGGAGACCTTCAGGCGCCAGCGGTGCGCCGCGCTCCCCTGCCCGGTCGCTGCGCCGTGGCCGTGTCCCGCACCCATCAGCTCTCCTCGCCCTTGTCATCTGATTGCATGCTCAGATGTTCTCCACGAGTGTGCCGCAGGCAAAGCGCCTTCATCAAACCTTCGTGGACCGCGTGTCGCCGGCTCGCCGGGTCTGCTCGCCGAGCCGCTGGAGGTGCTCGTTGTATGCCGCGAGGTCGGCGTCGCCGTCGCGTGCCGCCTTGCGGTCGTATCGCCTCGCCTCGCGTGAGTCGGACCGGATCCAGCCGATCGCCATGGCGGCCGCGAGGATCGCCACCGGGTAGTCGCCGAGCGCCCACCCCAGCTGGGCCCCGAGGTCCTGGTCGGCCTTGAGCGACTTCTCCGTCACGCGGGGCAGCACCGAGAACCAGTCCCAGGCCAGCACCTGCGTGCTCGCCATCAGCGACACCGCGAACAGCGCATGGAAGCCGAACGTGGCCGTGATGAGCACCAGCCGGAACGGGTACGGCGGGCGTTTGGGCCCGGGGTCGACCCCGACGACCGCGGACGCCAGCAGGTAGCCGGACAGCAGGAAGTGGATGGTCATCAGGACGTGACCGGAGTGGGTCCGCAGCGCCAGCTCGAACAACGGGCTGTAGTAGAAGACCCCCATCGACGCGACGAACAGCCCCGCCGCCACCATCGGGTTGCCGAGGAACGCCAGCACCCGCGAGTGCACGACGGCAAGCAGCCACTCCCGGGGTCCGCGTGTGCCGTCCCGTCGCGCCCGCAGGGCCCGCATCGCCAGCGTTACGGGCGCGCCGAACACCAGCAGCGAAGGCACGAGCAGCGCAATCGTCATGTGCTGCACCATGTGCATGCTGAACAGCACCCGGGAGTAGACGCCGGGGCTCGCGCTCGTCGCTACCACCATCGCGACCCAGCCGAGGACCCAGGCCACCGTGCGGCCCACCGGCCAGCGGTCGCCGCGCTGCCGCAGGCGACGCACGCCCACGGCATACACCGCCACGGCCACGACCGCGACGGGCACCCACAGGCTGTCGACGCGCCACTGCGTCAGCCAGTGCAGGTCCACACCGAGCGCCGGTGGCATCGCCTCGCCCAGCAGCGCCTCAGCCGTGGACTCGTCGGGGTCGGTGCCGATGGGTGGGGGCGTGCGTGACAGCGCGGTCGCGAACCCGACCGCCACTGCCATGACGACCACCTCGGCGCCCGCCAACCGCAGGAACACCTTGCGCTGCAACGACTTTCCCGCGCGAGCCAAGACACGCCGCCGATGCCACCAGCCTGCGACGCCGAGCAGGAGGAAGAGCGCGATCTTCACCAACAGGAGCACGCCGTAGGTGCTGCCGAGGGCGGACCACGAGCCGAGCCGGGCCAGGCTCGCACCGAGACCGGAGACGGCGACGAGGAGGTAGGCCGCGAGCGCGACCTTGGACCACCGGGAGGCAGCCACGGCCAGGTCGTCGCCCAGCGCCCGAGCGAGCACGACCATGGCCACGAGCCCGCCCATCCAGACGCTGACCCCCACGAGGTGGCCGAACTGGCTGTTGACGCCGAGCTCGTGGTTGGCCGACCCAGCCGCGTGCCCCGTGAGCGCCAGCGGGGCCAGCGCGAGGACGGCCAGGACGGCCGCCCACCCATCGCCGCCAACCCGGGCCGCCACCACCGCGGCGGCCGTGAGGACCATGCTGACGACCATTGCCCGGCCGATGTCGAAGCCCGTGACGAAGTCCAGCAGCACGGCCGACCCGAGCTGCGACGACGGCACACCGGCGATGTCGGACAGGGTGAGCACGAGGACGACCAGGCCCGTTGCGACCCAAGCCGTGCCCGCGACCGCACCCGCGCGCGCGGCGGTCGTGCGGGCACGGCCCGGGAGTATGCAGGCAGCGACCACGAAGAAGCCCACCGTCAGGGCAGCCACGACGTCACGCACGGCCCGCGCGGGCGGAAGCCCCCACCGCGTCACCGGTCCCGGGTCGACCAGCTCGCCCGTGGGCGGTGGCCCGGCGGTGAGGAGCAGCAACAGGGTGCCCAGCGCCGCGGGCACCAGCACCGCGGTGGCGACGAGGGCGCGGCTAGGACGCACGAGCATCGAGCAGCTGCTGCATCTGGGTGATCTCGGCACCCTGGGCGGTGACGATGGCCTGGGCCAGCGTGCGCACCTCGACCCGGTTGGTCTTGGCCAGCACGGCCTTCGCCATCTGGATGCCGCCCTGGTGGTGGCGGATCATCAGGGTCAGGAACTGCCGCTCGGCCTCGACGCCGGTGGCGGCGCGCAGGGCGGCAAGCTCCTTCGGGGTCGCCATGCCCATCCGGGTCATCGGGTCGGATGACGCGTCACCGGTCGTGGCCGGCACGCCGGACGAGCTGGGCGATCCCGACGGTGCGCCGCTCGCCGTCGTGGTCGAGCCGTGCGAGGACATACCCGACAGGTCGTGGCCGTTCATCCACGCCATCGGTTCCTGCGAACCGGTCTGCGGCAGACCCCATTGGACGAGCCAGGCATACATCTGGCCGATCTGCTGCTGCTGGCTCGTGGCGATGTCGTAGGCCACGGCCCGCAGCGTCGGGTCGTCGGTCTTGTCGCGGATGATGAACGCCATCTCGACGGCCTGGGCGTGGTGCACCTGCATGTCCCGGGCGAAGCCGGCCTCCGCGCTGCCCCCGCTCGGCACGTCACGGCCGGCGAGCAGCCACCCTGCCAACCCGGCGACGAGCAGTGCCGCGACCGCGACGAGGGCCGCCGCAACCTTGGCGGCAGCGGTCACTGGGGCGCGTCCATCGGCGTGCCGCCGGTCTTCCCGTCGGTGCCGCCGGTGCAGGCCGCGCCCGGCTCAGGGGTCTGCGGGCCGAGCCGGTACTCCTTGATGAACGCCTCGAGCCTGGGGTCACTCGCACCGGACAGCTCGACCTGCTTGCCCCAGGCCGAGGCGACCACGGGCGCCTTGAGGTCGGCGACGGGCGACAACACGGCATACGTGTCGGGCATGGCCGCGGTCAGCTTCTCCACGTCGGCCTTGGGCAGGTCGCTCTTGTAGGTCACCCAGACCGCGCCGTGCTCCATCGAGTGCACGGCGTTCTCGTTGCGCACGGGCTCGGTGTACGTCCCGC
The DNA here is from genome assembly GCA_023420415.1 of Actinomycetes bacterium. Taxonomy (GTDB): domain Bacteria; phylum Actinomycetota; class Actinomycetes; order Actinomycetales; family Dermatophilaceae; genus Pedococcus. Next base: position 91,557 of record JAEZWF010000050.1, read on the forward strand.
AGTTGAGCCACACCGGGTCGTGCTCGCCGCCCGCCGGCGGCGCGACCTCGTAGGACACGGGCGTGGTGACGTGCCCCTGGGAGACCTTGTAGGACTTCACGGCATCGAGCGTGGGACGCCCCTGCACGTCGCGGACGATCGCGAACGTCACCACCCCGGCGATCACGAGCAGCGCAGCCACCATGGACCCGTAGATCGCAACGGTCCGCCGACGCTCCTTGCGGCGCTGTTCCTTGCGGAGTTCCTCGACGCGCTCACGAGCGGCCTTCTTGCTTGACGAAGCCATCGGTTCCTCGGGTGGGGGGGCACAGGTGATGGAGCCACCGCGGGGCTCGGCTCCAGCACTGGTGACAGGGTCCTGTCGCCTGTTGCGAATCCCACTGAGGAACCATGAAGATCGTGTGAAGATCGCCCGCCCCGGCCACGGCTGGCCACGTCACCACCAGGCGCAGGGACAATGGCTCGTATGCCGTCCGCGCCAGTCGCCGCCTCCGTCGCCGCCCACGTCCTCGTCGTCGACGACGAACGCGCGCTCGCCAGCCTCGTCGGTGGTTACGTGCGTTCGGCCGGCATGACCGCACAGATCTGCCACGACGGGCTGGAGGCGGTGACGCTGGCCCGGCGGACCGAGCCCGACGTGGTGGTGCTGGACCTGGGACTGCCCGGGCTGGACGGCATCGAGGTGTGCCGGGCGCTGCGAACCTTCTCCGACTGCTACATCCTCATGCTCACCGCGCGCACGGACGAGATCGACAAGCTGATCGGGCTGTCCGTCGGCGCGGACGACTACGTGACCAAGCCGTTCAGCCCGCGTGAGCTGGTGGCCCGGATCCAGGCCCTGATGCGTCGGCCGCGCACCAGCGCGCTCACGCGGTCCACGGCGGACGAGCCGGTCCGCGAGTTCGGCGACCTCCGGGTCGACCCGGGCGGGCGCGAGGTCTGGGTCGGGGGACGTCCGGTGGAGCTCACCCCGACCGAGTTCGACCTGCTGGCGGTGCTGTCGGCGCGGCCCCGGCTGGCCTTCAGCCGGGGACAGCTCATCGCGGAGGTGTGGGGCGAGTCGTGGCGCGGGGACGAACGCCTCGTCGACGTCCACATCGGCCACCTGCGACGCAAGCTCGGCGACGACCCGTCCAACGCGCGCTACGTGCGCACCGTGCGCGGCGTCGGCTACCGCATGGGCGAAGGACAGTGAGCTCACCCCTGCGCTGGCTGTCCAGCCGCGGGCTGGTGACGCGTCTGCTCGTCACCCAGACCCTGGTCCTCGTCGTGGGGCTCGGGACCGCATGGGCGGTGGCGACGCTGGTCGGCCCTCCCCTGTTCCACGAGCACCTGCAGCAGGGAGGACACAGCGGCCCGCCCACCGAGCTGAAGCACGTCGAGGCGGCGTTCGCGTCGGCCAGCCTCATCGCGCTCGGAGTCGCGCTCACCATCGCGCTCGTCACGGCCTTCGTCGTGAGTCTCTACCTCACCAGCCGAATCCAGCGACCACTGAGCGAGCTCGCCAAGGCGTCCGACACGGTGGCTCGCGGGCGGCACGTGCACGTGGCGGCCCCGCGCATCGGCTCCGAGTTCGACCAGGTCGCCACCGCCTTCAACGAGATGGCCGACCGGCTCGACCACGTCGAGGACACCCGTCGCCGGCTGCTGTCGGACCTCGCCCACGAGCTGCGCACGCCGGTCGCGACCCTCGACGGCTACCTCGAGGGCCTGGAGGACGGCGTGGTGGCGTGGGACGAGGAAACCGCCCGGGTGCTGCGCGAACAGACCAGTCGGCTCGTGCGACTGGTGGAGGACGTGGGTGACGTGTCGCGGGCCGAGGAGGGCCAGCTCCAGTTCGACCTCGAGGACGTGCCCGTCGCCGTGCTGGCCGAGTCGGCCGTCACTCCAGCGCGGGACTCGTTCTCCCGCAAGGGAGTCGATCTGCTGCTCGAGGTGGACGCCGGGCCCGCCGACCTGGTCCGGGTGGACCGTCAGAGGATCGCGCAGGTGCTCGCCAACCTGCTCGGGAACGCGCTGCGCCACACCCCGCCCGGTGGCCGGGTGACGGTGGCGGCGGGGCGCCGGGACGACGAGCGCGTCGTCATCTCGGTCACCGACACCGGCGAGGGCATCGACGCGCACCAGCTGAGCCACGTGTTCGAGCGGTTCTACCGCGGCGACACCGCCCGCGACCGTGACCATGGCGGCAGCGGCATCGGGCTGACCATCAGCCAGGCCATCGTCACCGCGCACGGTGGCACCCTCACCGCCGCCAGTGACGGGGTGGGGCGAGGCGCCCGCTTCGAGGTGACGCTGCCCGTGAGTGACGACGCTGCGCGTGAATGACGACGCTGCGCGTGAGTGACGACGCTGCGGGTCAGTGACGACGCGCCCCCGGCGTCCGCGTCGTTCAGTCGAACGAGAGCGTCGCGGCGCCGCCCGCCTCGAGCCCCAGGCCCTTGAGCCGGGCGGCGACGACGTCCGCCGGGCGGTCGACGTGGTCGGCGATCTCCGCGACCGACAACCCCAGGGCCACGCCCTCGCGCAGCTCCTCGTCGGCCTCCTCGGTCCACCCCTCGCCCTCGGTCACGGCCGTGCGGGACGACTCGGCCACCGGTGGGGCCTGCGCAACCGGCCGCTCGTCCGCCGCGCGCGGGTGCTCGGCCGAGTCCTCGCCCACCCGGCCCATCGAGGTGCCGACCACCGCTCCGGTCACTCCACGCAGGGCCGGGTCCGCGACCTCGACCGGCGGTGGGGCGATCTCGTCGAGCCGCTTCAGGGCGGCCAGGACCCGGTCGCGGTCAGTCGTCGGCCAGAAGGGGGGCAGCGAACGCTGGAGGAACCCGGCATACCTCGCCGTCATCATCCGCGAGTCGAGGAAGGCGACCACGCCCCGGTCGTCGGACCGGCGGATGAGCCGCCCGGCTCCCTGGGCGAGCCGCAACGCGGCGTGGGTGGCCGACACAGCCATGAACCCGTTGCCGCCCATGCGTGCAATCGCCTGCGACCGCGCCGAGGCCAGCGGGTCGTCGGGGCGCGGGAACGGGATGCGGTCGATGATCACCAGCTGGCACGACGACCCCGGCACGTCGACGCCCTGCCACAGCGTGAGCGTGCCGAACAGACAGGTCTGCGGGTCGCGTGCGAACTGGCGCACCAGCGTGGTGATCTGGTCCTCGCCCTGGCACAGGAAGCCGATGTCGCCGTCGAACCGCTCCCGCATCGCCTCGGTCGCAGCCTGCGCCGCGCGCATCGAGGAGAACAGGCCCAGCGTGCGCCCGCCGGCGGCCCGCACGAGCGACTCGATCTCGTCCATCGCCGCCTCGGACAGGCCGTCGCGGCCGGGCGGTGGCAGGTGCTGGGCGACGTAGGCGATCGCCTGCTGCGGGTAGTCGAACGGGCTGCCGACGTCGAGCCCGCGCCAGTCGGGTGAGCCCTCACCGCGCAGGCCCATGGTGCCGGCGACGGCGTCGAACGTGCCGCCGAGCTCGAGGGTGGCGCTGGTCAGGACCACGGTGCGATCGCCGAACACCTTGTCTCGCAACAACATTGCGACACTCATGGGTGCGACGCGCAGCACCGAACCTCGCCGCTGGTCACGGTTGACCCAGACGACGTCGAGCTCGCGCTGCTCGAGCACGCGGGACGAGTTCTCGAAGACCTCGTCGATGGCCGCCTGCGCGACCTTGCGGGCGCCGTCGGGTTCGGTGCCCTTCTCGGGCTTGAGCTCGGACTGCACCTGCCGCGTCGTGTCACGCACCCTTGCGAGGGCGAGGCCGAGCGAGTCGGGTATGCCGGTGAGCCGCCCCTCGGGCAGCTCGTCCAGTACGCCGCGCAGGAAGGCGGCTGCGTCGTCGACGGCCTCGGTGGACTCGGCCAGCCGCGAGGCCCGCTTGGCCGCGGCCTCGACGGCATTCGCCGTGATCTCGTCGGTGATGGTCGAGGTGACGCGGTCGACCAGCTCGTGGCCCTCGTCGACGACGAGCAGGTCGTGCTCGGGCAGCATCTGCCGGCCCTCGAAGCTGTCGATTGCCATGAACGAGTGGTTGGTGACGATGACGTCGCACTCCTTGGCGGCCTCACGCGACTTCTCGACGAAGCACTCGGAGACCAGGGGGCACTTGCTGCCCATGCACTCGTGGGCGCTGACCGACACCTGCCGCCAGGCGCGCTCGCTCACGCCCGGTACGAGCTCGTCGCGGTCGCCGGACTCGGTTATCTCAGCCCACTGCCGCAGCCGCACGACCTCCTGACCGAGCCGCGACTGCGCCCGGCCGGCCTCCCCCGCCTGCTCGACACCGAACAGGCCGTCCTCGTCGTCGGGAAAGCCGCCCTCGAGCTTGTGCGCGCACAGGTAGTTGCGGCGTCCCTTCACCAGCCCATAGGTCGGGCGGCGACCCAGCACCGGCTCCAGCGCGTCGGCGAGGCGCGGCATGTCGCGGTCGACGATCTGCGCCTGGAGCGCGAGCGTGGCGGTGGCGATGACGGCGGGCTTGTCGCTGGCCTGGGCGTGGACGATCGCCGGCACGAGGTAGGCCAGCGACTTGCCGGTGCCCGTGCCCGCCTGCACGAGCAGGTGCTCGTCCTTGTCGATGGCGTCGGCGACGGCGTGCGCCATCTCGACCTGCCCCGGACGCTCGGCGCCCCCGACTCCCTGGACGGCGGCGTGCAGGAGCTCGTCGAGGGTGGGCATGAGGGCCAGCGTATGCCGTGGGGCCGACGTCTCGTGGCCGCCGTCCCCAGGCGTGTGCCGCCCGCGCTCAGCCGCCTCCGTGGGGACGCAACGGCATACCGTCGACACGACGTGCCATGGTGACGTCGTCGCGGTCGTCGCCGTCGGCCACCCGGATCGCGCAGGGGATGCGACCGACCTCGACGTAGCCGCTCTGGGCATAGAACGCGCTCACTCCCGAGCCGCTGCGCACGCCCAGCTGCAGCAGCTCGACGCCGTCCTCACGGGCGAGCCGGTGCAGGCCGGCCATGAGGACGAGGCCGTAGCCGCGGCCCTGGCGGTCGGGGTCGACCATGAGCCGGTAGAGCCAGCGGCCGTGGTGGAGCAGAGGGTTGGGCACCCGCACCCACCAGCCCCAGCCGACGAGCGTGCCGTCGGGCTCGCGCAGGGCACCCGCGAAGGCGTCACCGGCGGCCATCTGCTCATCGTGGGCCGCCAGCGCGGTGGCGATCGCCTCCCGCGACGCGCCGGGCAGGAAGCCGACCGCTCCCCCGGCGTCGGTCACCCGACTCCACAGGTCGAGCACCTCCTCCCGGGTCGCCTCGTCGAGGGCGTCCACCCGACCCACCCGCGGGGCCTCGAACAACAGCGATGGCGGCTCGTCGGGCAGGTCGTCCCTCAAGGTCACCGTCGTGTCCGTGCGGGCGAGTCCGGACGCGAGAGCCGTGCGCACCGAAGCGACGTTGTGCTCCTTCACCAGCGCGCGCACAGGCCGGTCGGCAACCCACTCCGTCGCCATCGCAACGGCCGCCCGACCCGCCTCCTTGGCCAGCCCCTTGCCGTGCGCCTCGGACACGAACCGGTAGTAGAGGTTGAGGAAGTCGCCTTGCTCGCCACTGGCGCCCTTGACGCCCACCCAGCCCAGCGGCATACCCGAGTCCTTGTCCTCGGCGACCCAGTAACCGAATCCGTGGTCCTCCCAGTGGCCGAGGATGTCGTCGAAGAAGACCTTGTTGGTCTCCGGTGTGCCGATGACGTGCGGCGCATGGGTGTAGAGCTGCGGGTCGCTGTGCACGGCGGCGTGGAAGTCGCGGTCGGCCTCGGTCGGACGACGCAGGACGAGGCGGCGGGTCGTGGTCTCGAACGTCACGTCGCCGACGCTATCGGCGGCCTCCGACGTCGCCGTCGGGCCCGACGGGGTGCCGCTCCTGGTACGCGCTAAGCCTCGAGCTGAGCAGCTCGAACAGGTCACCGCTGCTGATGCGCAGGCCCGTGGAGGCAAGGGCGACCGGTGACCCGACCATCCCCAGGTTCGCGTGGGCCGCCCACTTGGCGGGTCCGCGCAGGCGCGTGAGGTACACCTCGGGGTCTCGAACGGTGACGACGATGTTGGTGGTCGTGCTCGCCTTCCACTTCCAGACGTTGACGACGTCCGACCAGGGCACGCGCCCCATGGCCACCATCGAGCTGGCGTCGGTGAAGCCCTCGTCGTCGACCACGAACCCGGGGCCGCGGCGGAGCATCATCGCCACGCCAGCCACACCGAACAACCCGAAGACGACGATGCCGACCCAGCCGATCAGCACGCCGGTCGGGTCCTCTGACGGATGAGGAACCACCCGGCTACCAGGAAGAGGACCACTCCCGCCAGGGCCAGGGACGTCTTGAGCCGGCTGCGTTGGATGACCACGGGCACGGTCCTGAGTATCCACGACACCTGACAGGATGGCGGCGATGTCCTCCACCGCGCCGCTCGCCGACCTCGTGCCCGTGGGCGCCGCCCCGGACGAGGTGTATGCCGCGTTCGCGGCGTGGTCGCAGGAACGCGGGCTCCCGCTCTACGCCCACCAGGATGAGGCGCTCGTCGCGCTGCTGGCCGGTGAGAACGTCGTGCTGTCGACGCCGACCGGCTCGGGCAAGTCGCTGGTGGCCACGGGCGCGCACCTGGCCGCGCTGGCGTCAGACCGGGTGTCGTTCTACACCGCGCCCATCAAGGCACTGGTCAGCGAGAAGTTCTTCGACCTGTGCGAGCTGTTCGGGGCCTCGGAGGTCGGGATGCTGACCGGTGACGCGTCGGTCAACCCGGATGCCCCGATCATCTGCTGCACGGCCGAGATCCTCGCCAACATCGCCTTGCGCGAGGGGCGGGACGCCGATGTGGGGCTCGTGATCATGGACGAGTTCCACTACTACGCCGAGCCCGACCGCGGGTGGGCCTGGCAGGTGCCGCTGCTCGAGCTGCCGCAGGCGCAGTTCCTGCTGATGTCGGCGACCTTGGGGGACGTGTCGGAGATCGCGACCGACCTGACCCGTCGAACGGGGCGTGAGACGGCGCTGGTGACGGGCACGGAGCGGCCGGTGCCGCTGTCGTTCTCGTGGGCGATGACACCGCTCGACGAGACCGTCGAGGAGCTCGTCACGACGCACCAGTCACCCGTCTACGTCGTCCACTTCACCCAGGCCGCGGCCCTGGAACACGCGCGGTCACTGCTGGCCATGAAGCGGTTACTCGGTGTCGACAAGGAGGCGATTGCCGCGCGGATAGGCGGTTTTCGCTTCACCGCCGGTTTCGGCAAAACCTTGTCGCAGCTCGTGCGCGCCGGGATCGGGGTGCACCACGCGGGCATGCTGCCGCGCTATCGCCGGCTGGTCGAGCAGCTCGCCCAGGACGGCCTGCTCAAGGTCATCTGCGGCACCGACACCCTCGGCGTGGGCATCAACGTGCCCATCCGGACGGTGCTGTTCACGGGGCTGGTGAAGTACGACGGGTCCCGGCAGCGGGTGTTGCGGGCCAGGGAGTTCCACCAGATCGCGGGACGAGCCGGGCGGGCGGGGTACGACACGAGTGGCTCGGTCGTGGTGCAGGCGCCGGAACACGTCATCGAGAACGCGCGGGCGCTCGCCAAGGCTGGCGACGACCCCAAGAAGCAGCGCAAGGTGCAGCGCAAGAAGCCACCCGAGGGCACCGTCTCGTGGACCGAGCAGACCTACGACAAGCTGGTCGGCGCCGAACCCGAGCCCCTCGTCTCGCGGATGAAGGTCGACCACGGCACGATCCTCAACATCGTGCAGCGGCCGGGCGACCCCGTGCAGGCGTTGTCGCGACTCCTGCGCGACAACCACGAGACCCCGCGTGGCCAGGCACGACTGTCCCGACGCGCGATCACCCTCGGGCGAAGTCTGTTGGACACCGATGTGCTGCAACGGGTTTCGCCGGTCGAGACCGACGGTCGCGGGGTACGCCTCAACCCCGACGTGTCCGAGGACTTCGCCCTCAACCAGCCGTTGTCGCCACTGGCCTTGGCGAGCTTCGAGGTCCTCGACCCGGAGTCCCCCACGTTCGCGCTCGACGTCGTCTCGGTGGTCGAGTCCATCCTCGACGACCCGTTCCAGGTGCTGCTCGCCCAGCAGTTCAAGGCCCGCGGCGAGGCCGTGGCCCAGATGAAGGCCGACGGCATCGAGTACGACGAGCGGATGGAGCGGCTCGAGGAGATCACCTGGCCCAAGCCGCTCGACGAGCTGTTGGAGGCGACGTTCGAGATCTTCCGGCGCAGCCATCCGTGGGTCAGCGAGAGCGCCCTGTCCCCCAAGTCGGTCGTGCGTGAGATGTACGAGCGCGCCATGACCTTCACCGAGTTCGTCTCGGCCTACCAGCTCGCCCGGTCCGAGGGCACCGTCCTGCGCTACCTCTCCGACGCCTACCGGACCCTGCGTCAGCTCGTGCCCGCGTCGTACCGGAACGAGACCTTCGACGAGCTCCTCGAGTGGCTCGGCGAGACGATCCGCCAGACAGACTCCTCGCTCCTCGACGAGTGGGAGGCCCTCACCGACCCCGAGGCGCAGGACCGCCTGACCGACCTCGAGACGATGGCCGCCCACGGGGGCACCCGACCCCACCGCCCGATCACCGCCAACGAGAAGGCATTTCGCGTCATGGTGCGCAACACGATGTTCCGTCGCGTCGACCTCGCCAGCCGCGACCTGTTCGTCGACCTCGCCCGGCTCGACGAGGCGAGCGCGGCACTCACCGAGCCCCCGCGGCATACCCTCATGGACGAAGCGGCCTGGGACGAGGCGCTCGGCGCCTATTGGGAGGTGCACGACTCGATCGGCACCGATGCCGCCGCGCGCGGGCCGGCGATGCTGACGATCGAGGCAACGACCGGCCCGCCGCCCGGGTTGAACGAGCCCGACGAGGGCCAGCCCGACCACCGCCTGTGGCACGCGCGCCAGACGCTCGCCGACCCCGACGGCGACCACGACTGGGTCCTCGAGGCGACCGTCGACCTCGACGCCTCCGACGAGGCCGGCGAACCGGTCGTGCTGACGACCGCGATGCGCCAGCTCTGACCCAAATCCCTTGGCGCCCAGCTTCACTCGTGTGCGAGGGTCGAGCGCATGGAGCAGGACGAGGTCTGGGATGCGACCGCTGCGGCGCAGTACGACACACCGGGTGAGGGCATGTTCGCGCCGGAGGTGATCGAGCCGACGGTCGCCTTCCTCGCGGACCTCGCAGGCGGCGGCGCTGCGCTGGAGTTCGCGATCGGCACGGGCCGGGTGGCGGTGCCGCTCGTGGCGGCCGGTGTGCCCGTTACCGGCATCGAGCTCTCCCAGCCCATGATCGACGTGCTGCGCGAAAAGGCAGACGCCGCAACGATTCCCGTCACGCGCGGCGACATGGCAACCACCCGGGTCGACGGCGACTTCACCCTCGCCTACCTCGTCTTCAACACCATCTCCAACCTGCTCACCCAGGACGCGCAGGTCGAGTGCTTCCGCAACGCGGCTGCCCACCTAGCGCCGGGCGGCAGGTTCGTCATCGAGCTGTGGGTCCCGCAGCTGCGCTCACTGCCGCCCGGCTCCCCCGCGGCCGTCTTCGGAGCCTCTGACGGATACATCGGGCTCGACACCTACGACACCGTCGACCAGCAGGTCGTCTCGCACCACTTCCACTACGGGCGCGGCCGCGACGCCCGGCACGGCATCAGCCCTCACCGCTACGTCTGGCCGTCCGAGCTCGACCTCATGGGTCGCCTCGCGGGACTCGAGCTGGAGGCGAGGTATGCCGGCTGGGACCGTTCGCCGTTCACCGCCGAGTCACGCTCGCACGTGTCGGTCTACCGGCTCTCGGACTCGCGGTCTTAGCCAGTTGCCGGTTCTCCATTTTGTGGCCGGCATACCGACCACAGAACCGAGAACCGGCCAACTTCTGCCCACCCGGGCAGACCGACCGCACTCAGGCGGCGTATGCCGCGAGCTCGCCGGCGAGGTCGGGGTGCACCCGCGCCTTGACGTGCGTCCCGTCCTGCGTGTGCTCGCTGGAGATGACGTCGGCCTCGTCGTGGAGCCGGCTGACCAGGTCGCCCCGGTCATAGGGCAGCAGCACGTCGACGTCGATCGTCGGCCGCGGCAGCTCCTCGGCGATGAGGGCACGCAGCTCGTCCAGCCCCTCGCCCGTGCGAGCCGACACGATGACCGAGTGCTTCTCGTGCCGGCGCAGCCGGTCGAGCACCTCGGGGTCGGCGGCGTCGGCCTTGTTGACGACGATGATCTCCTTCACGTCGGCCGCGTCCACATCGGCGAGGACGGCGCGCACCGCGCTGATCTGGCCCTCGGGATCCGGGTGCGACCCGTCGACGACGTGCAGCAGCAGGTCGGCGTCACCGACCTCCTCCAGTGTCGAGCGGAACGCCTCGACCAGCTGGGTCGGCAGCTGCCGCACGAACCCGACCGTGTCGGCGAGGGTATAGACGCGGCCGTCCTCGGTCTCGGCCCGGCGCACGGTCGGGTCGAGCGTCGCGAACAGCTGGTTCTGCACGAGCACGCCGGCGTCGGTGAGCCGGTTGAGCAGCGAGGACTTGCCCGCGTTGGTGTAGCCCGCGATCGCGACGCTCGGCACGGCATTCGCCTTGCGCGCCAGCCGGCGCGTGTCACGACCGGTCTTCATGTCCTTGATCTCGCGACGCAACTTGGCCATGCGCTGGTTGATGCGGCGGCGGTCGAGCTCGATCTTCGTCTCACCCGGACCACGCGAACCCATGCCCTGCCCGGCGCCCACCTGGCCACCGGCCTGCCGGGACATCGACTCACCCCAACCACGCAGCCGCGGCAAGAGGTACTGCATCTGGGCCAGCTCGACCTGCGCCTTGCCCTCCTTGGACTTCGCGTGCTGAGCGAAGATGTCGAGGATCAGCGCGGTGCGGTCGATGACCTTCACCTTGACGACATCCTCGAGCGCGCGCCGCTGCGACGGGGTCAGCTCGGTGTCGGCGATGACCGTGTCCGCGCCCTCGGCGATCACGATGTCGCGCAGCTCATGCGCCTTGCCCTTGCCGAGGTAGGTGCTCGTGTCGGGGTGGGTGCGCCGCTGGACGACGCCGGCGAGCACGGTCGAACCCGCGGTTTCGGCCAGCGCCGCGAGCTCGCGCATCGAGTTGTCGGCCTCTTCCTGGGAGCCCTCGGTCCAGACGGCGGCGAGGACGACGCGCTCGAGCCGCAGCTGGCGGTACTCGACCTCGGTGATGTCCTCGAGCTCGGTGGACAGACCGGCGACACGGCGCAGCGCAGCGCGGTCCTCGCGGTCGTACTGCTCCCCGTCGTACCCGTCCTGCTCGCCCGGCCGGAACTGCTCGTCGGCGGCGAGGGCGGTGGCCTTGGTGTCAAAGATGGTGGTGTTGTGCTTCGTCATGTTCTCCATATCGTCTCATTGGACGAACGAGGATGACGAGTCGATTATGCCCGCGCGACCCCACGCGGTGGTGCTGACCAGCGGGTATGCCGGGTGCTCACCTCAGCGGCGAGGGTCCGGTTCCAGCGTGCGGGAGTAGACGGTCTCACCGGTCGCGTCGCGCAGGCTCACGGCGAACCGTCCGTCGCGGTCGATGTCGACGTGACCGAAAAACTGGCTCTTGCCGTCGCGGGGGCTCTGGTTCGCGACCCGACCCGCCTTGGCGAAGTCGACGCGGGGGCCGAAGGTCGCGTCCATCTGGTTCGGTCCGAACGACCCGGCGTTGATCGGCCCGGCCACGAACTCCCAGAACGGGTCGAAGTCGGTGAACGCCGCGCGGGACGGGTCGTAGTGGTGGGCGGCGCAGTAGTGCACGTCTGCGGTGAGCCACACGACGTTGCGGATGCGGTGGCGCTTGATCTGCTGGAGCACCCAGGCGACCTCGAGTTCCCGCCCGAGCGGCGCGCCGGGGTCGGCGTTCGACACGCTCTCCTGCGCGACCGGCCCGTCCGGGACGATGATGCCGAGGGGCAGGTCGGCGGCGATCACCTTCCAGGTCGCGTTCGAACGCCGCAGCTCCTTGACGAGCCACTTGCGCTGCTCGGCACCCAGGATCGGCGTCATGGACGTCTCACGCCCGGAAGTGTTGGGGCTCTTGAAGGTTCGCATGTCGAGGCTGAAGAGGTCGAGGTGCTTGCCGCGGTGGATCGTGCGGTAGATGCGCACGGGTCCGCGCGACCGCCTGGCGCCCCACTCCCCCAGCTGACGGGCCGCGATCGGCTGGTACTCCGACCAGGCCTGTCGTCCGCGCGCAGCCAGCACGTCGACGCGGCGCTCGGTGTACCGCGGGTCGTCGAGGATCTCCCCCGGGTACCAGTTGTTGACGGTCTCGTGGTCGTCCCACTGCGCCACGACGGGCACGGCGGCATACATGGCACGTACGTTCTCGTCCATGAGGTTGTAGCGGTGCCGGCCGCGGTACTCCTCCAGCGACTGCGCGACGACGGCCACCTCGGGGGTGACCAGGTTGCGCCACACCTGCCCGTCCGGCTCGGTGACCTGCGCCGAGATCGGGCCGTCGGCGTAGATGGTGTCGCCGGAGTGCAGGAAGAAGTCAGGACGTGTCGCGAGCATCGCGGCATACCCCTGCATGCCCCCGAGGTCGGGGTTGATGCCCCACCCCTGACCGGCGGTGTCACCGGTCCAGACGAAGCTCTGCGCGTCCCGGCCGTCGGGCGCGGTGCTGAACGACCCCGCCACCCGCTCGCCGCGGTGCCCGTCGCCGTCCTCGAACTCGACCGTGTAGCGGAACTCGCCACCCGACGGGAGCCCACGCAGGTCGACGCGCGCGGTGTGGTCGGTGTCGGGGGTGGCCCACGGGCCCGCCACGGTGCGCCGGTAACCACGGGGCCCGCTGAGCCGCACCATCATCCGGCCCGGGCCGTCGGAGCGGGACCAGATGGTCGCCTCGCGAGCGGTGACGTCCCCGGTCTGCACGCCACTCGGGATCCTCAGCCGTGAGCCGACCACGAGGCCAGGTGCCCGCTGGCCCTGGGCGCGGGCGACGCCGCCGAGCGCGAGGGAGCCGGCGCTCCCGAGGGCTCCGGCGAGCAGAAGGCGGCGGGTGGGCTGGGTGCTCGTCATGCCGCCCCACGATGCTCCTGCGCGGACGGCCGTGGATGAAGTCCGGGTGACGAGCGGGCGCACGCTGGGGGAACGCCCCGCAGCCACTAGCGTGGGCGCCGATGAGCGACCACTACTTCACCGCTGAGCCCGCAAGCGCCGCCGAGCAGCGCAGCCTGTCCCTCGAGCTCGCCGGGCGACCGGTCACCGTCCGGACGGCGGGCGGCATCTTCAGCCCCGACGGGCTCGACAAGGGCACCGCGGTGCTGCTGGGCGAGGTGCCGGCGCCTCCACCGACGGGAAGCTTCCTCGATCTCGGCTGCGGCTGGGGGCCGATCGCCCTGACCCTCGCCCTGTCGTCACCGGACGCGACCGTGTATGCCGTCGACGTGAACGAACGGGCGCTCGACCTCGCCCGCACCAACGCCCGGTCACTGGGACTGGACGGCGTGCACGTGAGCCGGCCGGACGGCATACCCGCCGACGTGTCCTTCGACCTCATCTGGTCGAACCCGCCCATTCGCGTCGGGAAGGCGGTGCTGCACGACCTGATGCGTACATGGCTGCCGCGGCTGGCGCCCGGCGGCGTCGCCTATCTCGTCGTGCAGAAGAACCTGGGTTCGGACTCGCTGCAACGCTGGCTCGGCGAGGAGCTGCCGGCGCCGGAGTATGCCGTGTCGCGGTTCGCGACCGACAAGGGCTTTCGGGTGCTCGAGGTCCGTCGTGAAGGCGTTGCCGCACAAGGGATCTAGCGGCGCTGCTGCACCACCATGGCTGACCCGCCGCCACGTCGGGTCGTCTCGGCTGCAGCCTCGAGCCGGCCACCGTCGTGGATGCGGATGGCCACAGCGTTGCCGATGACCTCGCTCAGCTTGAGCTCGTGCCCCTGGGCGGTCAAGGCTGCACCGAGCGGCCCGTTGAGGATCGCCGCCTCGGCGTCCTCGGCCGAGCCGTTGCGCGATGACAGGCGCGGCGCGGCGATCGCGTCGACCAGCTTCCGGTCGCGGTCGAGGTACTCGGTGATCACCTGGGAGACCGTCGTGATGATCGTGGCACCACCCGGGCTGCCGACCGACAGCATCGGCCGGCCGTCGTCGAGGATGATCGTGGGGCTCATCGACGAGCGCGGACGCTTGCCGGGGCCCGGCAGGTTGGGGTCGGGCACGCCTGGCTCGAGCGGCGCGAAATTGAAGTCAGTCAGCTCGTTGTTGAGCAGGAACCCGTATCCGGGCACGGTGATCCCGGAGCCGCCGTACTGCTCGATCGTCGTCGTGAACGACACGACGTTGTTCCACTTGTCGACCACGGACAGGCTCGTCGTGGAGCCACCGTTCGGGGTCGCCCGGGTGACGTCGTCGCCCGCTCCGCACGCGGCATACGAGCCGTCGGGTGAGCCGAACGGGATGGGTCGCGGCTGGGCAGCTGCCTCGTCGAAGAGGCAGGCGCGCTCGTTCGCGAAACCCTGGCTGAGCAGCTCGCGCGTGGGCACGCCCGGCACGTCACCGACCCAGCGGTTGCGGTCGGCGAAGGCCGTCGCCGACGCCTCGCTGAACCGGTGCAGGTACTCCGCGTCGCTCACCTGCGACAGGTCCCGGCCGGTGCGCTGGTCGTAGGCCTCGAGGAGGTTGAGGATCTCGCCCACGGCGATGCCGCCGGAGCTCGGCACGGCCATGCCGTAGACGTCGAGGCCGCGGTACTGCGCGTGGGTGGGCGCCTTGTCGAGCGCCCGGTATGCCGCGAGGTCGGCCCGGGTGATCTGCCCGGCCGGGACGGAGACGCCCGGCGCTGTGTGCGGGCTGCGCGCCTCGGCGACGACGGCCTTGCCGAGGCGCCCGGTGTAGAACGACTCGACACCGTGCGTGCGGATCTCGCGGTAGGCGCGCGCGATGTCGGGGTTGCGCCACCGGCTGCCCACGGCCGGCGCCTTGCCGTCGACGAGGAAGACCTTCGCCGTCTCGGGGAACATCGCGAAGCGTTCCTCGTTCTCCGCAGTCAGGTCGTGGAACGACTGGTCGACCGTGATGCCCTTGCGGGCCTGGCGTTCGGCCGGCTTGAGCAGGTCACCCAGGCGCATCGTGCCGAACCGGTCGAGGGCCCGTTGCCACTGCGCCGGGGTGCCGGGGACACCGACGGACAGTCCCGAGCTGACGGCCTTGTCGAAGTCCATGGGCGAGCCGTCACTCTCGCGAAATGCGTTCTCGGTGAAGGACATCGGCGCAGCCTCGCGGCCGTCGATGGTCTCAACCTGCCCGGTCCTGGCGGAGTAGTGGACGAAGAAGCCGCCACCGCCGATGCCAGAGGTGTAGGGCTCGACGACACCGAGCATCGCTGCCGTGGCGATGGCGGCATCGGTGGCGTTGCCGCCGCGGCGCAGGACGTCGATGCCAGCCTGGCTCGCGTCACGGTCAACCGAGGAGACGGCACCGCCGTATCCAGTCATCATGGGTGTCTTGGGCAGCTGGCCATGCGGCTTTCCGTGCGGTTTGCCGTGCGGTGTGCCGTTCGCCTGGCCCTTGGCCCCACTGCTCGAACCACCACCCGTGCGGTCACCGGGCGGGGCGGCCGCGGACGCGGCGGGGACGGCGATCGCGACGGCCAGGGCGGCGGTGGCGGCCCCGGCGAGCAGGGTGCGGCTCTGGACTCGGCTCATCTGTCGACGGTAGGCCCGTCTGGGGCCCGTCGCACCCGCAGACGCAGGGAAGCGAGGCCGGGTCAGAGGGTGGTGGTGCCGTCCGCGACGAGGTGTGCAGGCCCGGCCAGCTCGACCTCGTTGCCGGGTAGCGCACGCACCCGCAGGCGCCCGCCGGGGACGTCGACGGTCCAGGTGTCCCCCTGGTCGCCAGCCCAGAACCGGGTGGCCAGCGCCGCAGCGGCCGCGCCCGTGCCACACGACTGGGTCTCGCCAACCCCGCGTTCGTGCACGCGCATCCGGATGTGACCGGCCCCGAGGGGGCGCACCAGCTCGACGTTGGTGCCGTGCTCGGGCTCGGGGTTGACCATCGGGGCGAGGTGCAGGTCGAGGGTGTCGAGGTCGACCTGCTCGGGCAGCGCGACGACGGTGTGCGGGTTGCCGAGGTCGAGGCTGAGGGCTGAGAGCGGCTCCTGGCCGGGCAGGTGCACGAGGGCGTCGAAGCCCTCGGCCTCCGCGATGTGTGGCTGGCCCAGCCGCCACGGCCCGAGGTTGACCGCGATGAGCTCGGGCGTCTCGAAGCGCACGATCTTGGTGCCGGCGCGGGTCGCGATCGCGAACTCGTCCGCCGTCTCCAGGCCCTCGCGGCGCAGGAAGGCCGCGAACACCCGCGTGCCGTTGCCGCACATCTCGGCGAGGCTGCCGTCGGCGTTGCGGTAGTCCATGAACCATCGCGCCTGGGATGCCTGGGCCAGCACGTCCGGCTCTGCGCTCATGGCGGTGGGCACGACTCGGATCACCCCGTCGCCGCCGATGCCGGCGCGCCGGTCGGCAAGCCGGGCGGCGTGCTCGGCCGTCAGCTCGTGGACGCCCTCGAGGTCGGGCACGAGGACGAAGTCGTTCTCGGTGCCGTGCCCTTTGGTGAACGTGAGCTGGTCAGCCATGCGCACCATTGTCGCCGATGGCTGCGGTCACCCGGGTCAGGGCCCGCTCGAGCAGGTCGGGGGCGGTGGCGTCGAGCCAGTGGATGCGCGGGTCGGAGCTGAACCACGACTCCTGGCGACGGGCGAACCGGCGTGTCATCGTCATCGTCTGCTCCTGCGCCTGCCCGGTGGTCATGGTGCCGTCGAGCTCGGCCAACGCTTGCGCGTAGCCGAGGGCCCTGGAGGCCGTGCGTCCCTGCCGGAGCCCCAGGCGATCGAGCCCGCGCACTTCCTCCACGAGCCCGTCATCCCACATCCGGCGAACCCGGGCCTCGATGCGTTGGTCGAGCTGCTCGCGCGGCAGCCGCAGACCCACCACCACTGTGTCCGTGACGTACTCGCGGGTGGGCATGGTGGCCGAGAAGGGACGGCCAGTGATCTCGATGACCTCCAGCGCGCGAACGATCCGACGCGTGTTGTTGGCCTCGATCGCTTGTGCCGCAACAGGATCCGCGGCCTTGAGACGATCGAACATGACTGCGGTGCCCAGCTCGTCGGCCTCCGCCTCCAGGCGCGCGCGGGTCTGCGGGTCGGTGGGCGGGATGTCGAGGACGTCGAGGGCGGCGCGGACGTAGAGCCCCGACCCGCCGACGAGGACGGGGTGGTTGCGTCGGTCGCGGATCGCCGCGATGTCGTCCCGCGCTGCTCCCTGGTATGCCGCGACGCTGGCTTCGTCGGTCACGTCCAGGACGTCGAGCTGGTGGTGGGGTATGCCGCGGCGCTGGCTCTCGGGGACCTTGGCGGTGCCGATGTCCATGCCGCGGTAGAGCTGGCTGGCATCGGCGTTGACGACCTCTCCCCCGAGGCGTTCGGCCAAGGCGATGCCGAGGTCGGACTTGCCCGTGGCCGTCGGTCCGACCACCGCCAGGACGCTCTTCACCTAGAGGTCGTGCTCGTCGGGGGCGTCGTGGCCGAAGGGGTCCTCGTCGACGCCGGGCATCCAGGTGTGGCCGGGCTTGCCCCAGCCGTTGCGCTTGATGGTCTTGCGGGCTTTCTTGCTCCACCGGTCACCGAGGCGGTCGACGTAGAGGAAACCGTTGAGGTGGTCGTACTCGTGCTGCATGCAGCGGGCGAACCAGCCGGTGGCGTCGAACTCGAGCTCGTTGCCCTCCAGGTCGAGACCGGTCACGTGGGCCTGGGTGCCACGGCGCAGCGGGAACGACTCCCCCGGCACCGACAGGCAGCCCTCCGACTCCTCGGCCGGGTCGGGCTCACCGACGACGGGCTTCGAGGCGACGACATAGGGGTTGATGATCACGCCCCGGGCAGGCACGTCGTCGTTGTTGTCCATCTGCCACGTGAAGATGCGCAGGGGCACCCCGATCTGCGGAGCGGCCAGGCCTACGCCGTTGGCCACGTCCATCGTCTCGAACATGTCGGTCACGAGCTCACGGATCTCGTCGTCGATGACCTCGACGGGCTCGGCTCGGCGGTGGAGCACCGGCTCACCGGTGATGACGATGGGACGAACAGCCATGGGCCACAGTCTTTCATCCGCTGGCTGGTGCGTTCACGCCGCCTTGCGGTGTGCCGCGCGCTCGGTGATGGTGGGTGGATGAGTGAGCAGACCGGCGCCGGCCGGCGCGACCAGGGACAGGGACACGAGAACCACCAGGCGCCGTCGGTCGACGACCCGCTGGGCCTGCGCGACGACACCGACTACGCCTCTGGCGACTACAGCGACGACGTCGAGCCCGGCCCCCACGGGGCACCCGGACCGCACGACGAGTCCGGGTCGTTCTTCGAGGGCGACGAGACCCCGAAGCAGGGTCCCGACGAGCAGATCTAGCCCGTACCTCGGGCGAGTGGCCGACAACTCGCCGGTGTCCCCCGGCGTGTTGTCGGCCAACCAGTTGGTCAGGCGCCGCAGGCCGGGGCCGCGGTCGGTGCGGTCGACGGCTTGCCGAGGGACGGCATACCCAACGACACGGCCGGCTTGCCGGGAACCGGCGCATCCTGCAGCGCCTCCCACGCGTCGCCCCCCTTGGTGCGCCGCACGGCATACGTGCCACCACTGAGGGCGGCGTCGGCCACCAGGTGGTGCGGTGCACCGTAGGTGACGCCGACGGTGACCAGGTCGCCGGGGCGCGGCTGCTCGGCGCCCTCGGGCACGGCGAAGTGGACCAGCCGGTTGTCGCGGGCCCGACCGGACAGCCGCCGCGTCTCAGAGTCCTTGCGGCCCTCGCCGGTGGCGACGAGCACCTCGACGTCGTGGCCCTCGATGCGCCGGTTCTCGGCCCAGGAGACCTCCTCCTGCACCTCGATCAGCCGGTCGTAGCGCTCCTGCACGACCGCCTTGGGCAGCTGGTCGGGCATCGTCGCGGCGGGCGTGCCGGGGCGGATGGAGTACTGAAAGGTGAAGGCGCTGGAGAACCGCGCCTCGCGCACGACCCGCAGCGTCTCCTCGAAGTCGGCGTCGGTCTCACCCGGGAAGCCGACGATGATGTCGGTCGTGATGGCGGCGTCAGGGATCTGCGCGCGCACCTTGTCCAGGATGCCGAGGAACTTGGCGCTGCGGTAGGACCGGCGCATCGCCTTGAGGACCTGGTCGGATCCGGACTGCAGCGGCATGTGCAGGCTGGGCATGACGTTCGGGGTCTGCGCCATCGCGGCGATCACGTCGTCGGTGAACGCCGCCGGGTGCGGGCTGGTGAACCGCACCCGCTCGAGCCCGTCGATCTCACCGCAGGCGCGCAGCAGCTTGCCAAACGCGAGCCGGTCGCCGAACTCGACACCGTAGGTGTTGACGTTCTGACCGAGCAGCGTCACCTCGACGACACCCTGCGCGACCAGCGCCTCGATCTCGGCGAGGATCTCGCCCGGTCGCCGGTCGGCCTCCTTGCCGCGCAGGCTCGGCACGATGCAGAACGTGCAGGTGTTGTTGCACCCCACCGAGATCGACACCCAGCCGGCGTAGGCCGAGTCGCGTCGGGTCGGCAGCGTCGACGGGAACGTCTCGAGGCTCTCGAGGATCTCGACCTCGGCGCGCTTGTTGTGGCGTGCCCGGTCGAGCAACGCGGGGAGGCTGCCGATGTTGTGGGTGCCGAAGACGACGTCGACCCACGGCGCCTTCTGCACGATGGTGGAGCGGTCCTTCTGCGCCATGCAGCCACCGACCGCGATCTGCATGTCGGGGTTCCTGGTCTTGACCGGGCGCAGCTGGCCAAGGTTGCCGTAGAGCTTGTTGTCGGCGTTCTCGCGGACGGCGCAGGTGTTGAAGACGACGACGTCGGCCGCCTCGGGGCGCGCGTGGGCGGGCAGCCCGTTGACGTCGACATAGCCGGCGGTCTCGAGCAGCCCGGCGAGGCGCTCGGAGTCGTGCACGTTCATCTGGCACCCGTGGGTGCGCACGTCATAGGTCTTCATCGCGCACCTAGGGTACGTGCTCCGCACGCCCCGGTATGCCGCGCGGTTCAGCTCGCGGCGCCCCGCGCCTCCCTGCGCGCGGACGCCGACCTGGCGTCGGCCACCAAAGGTGGGGCGGCGACGACCAGCAGCACGAGCGCCGGCGCCACCAGCACCGGGAAGCCCATCGCGAGGTAGCCGGCCGCCCCCGCGATCCCGCCGACGAAGAACAGCGCCACGAGACCGGCGAGCATGCCGAGCTTGGGCAGGTCGGCGGTCACGGGCGGCTGCCCGGCGAGGCGGCTGCGGTAGGCCAGCTTGCCCAGCTCGATGCCGATGTCGGTGACCATGCCGGTGACGTGGGTGGTGCGGATCTGCGCGGCCGAGATCTTGGTGATGATCGCGTTCTGCAGGCCCATCGTGAAGCAGAGCACGGCGACGGACACGAGGTCGCGGTGCCGCCAGGTGAGCTGGTCGGCCAGGGCGCCGAAGGCAAGGATCAGCACGGCCTCGACCACGAGCACGGTGGCGTAGCGCGCCTCGTGGTGCCGCCGACGTCCCCAGTTGAAGAGGACCGCGCAGGCGGCTGCGCCCAGCACGAAGGCGGCGATCGCGATGAGGCCGATCCGGACCAGACCCCACGAGCGGAGCACGATGTGGTCGGCGACAGAGGCCGTCAGCCCGGTCATGTGCGAGGTGTATACCGACACCGCCACGAACCCGACCGAGTTGAGCGTGCCGGCGATGAACGCGAGCAGGTTGGCGAGG
The DNA here is from genome assembly GCA_023420415.1 of Actinomycetes bacterium. Taxonomy (GTDB): domain Bacteria; phylum Actinomycetota; class Actinomycetes; order Actinomycetales; family Dermatophilaceae; genus Pedococcus. The sequence goes on from JAEZWF010000050.1 coordinate 112,286, forward strand.
TGTCGGTTGCGGCGCGGGGTGCGGGTCGCACCGGCGACCGTGCGCAGCCGGCGCAGCGCGGTCGGCAGGGGCCGTGCCTCGTATGCCGCCGGGTCGCCTTCGCTCACAGCCGGAGGGTACGACGTGGCCGGGGTCTGCGGGACCACGGCCAGCGGACCCACGCCGGCGGCTGCTCAGTCGCGCTGGTGCTCGGGTGCCTCACGGACGGCGTCGCGGATGACCTGCATCGACAGGTCGGCCGGGTAGCCCTTGCGCGCCAGCATCCCTGCCAAGCGCCTGGTCTGGACCGTCGCGTCGAGGCCGTGCATGGTGCGCAGCTTCTTGGCGACCAGCCGTTCGGCCTGCGCTCGCTCGTGCTCGGGGCTGACGTCGTCGAGGGCGGCGCGCGCCGTCTCGTCGTCGACGCCCTTGGTGCGCAGCTCGCGCGCCAGCGCTCGTTTGGCGAGCCCACGGCTGGCCTGTTGGGAACGCACCAGCATCCCGGCATACGCCTCGTCGTCGACCAGCCCGACGTCGGCCATCCGGTCGAGCACGCGCTCGGCGACCTCGTCCGGACAGTTGCGCTGGCGCAGCTTGTCGCGCAGCTGCTTGCGGCTGCGCGGTGCCATCGCGAGCTGGCGCAGCACGATCTGGCGGGCGACATCCTCCGCATCGGGCTCGCCGTCGCGGGTGCGCGGGTCGCTCTCGGGGTCGCCCGGGATCGGCTGCCATGCCTGCGGACGACGACGCCCTTTCGGCGCGGACTTCGCCTCTGTGCCCGGTTGTGTCTCCGGGCGCGCCACTGGCCCGTCGAACCACGCCGGCCCATCCGATGACGTGCCACCCGATGGTGACGTCGAGGCCAGGGCTGCCTCGAGCGCAGCCCTGGCCTCGTCGATCTTGTCCGTCATGCTGCCTGTCCCTCAGGGGATCAGAACTCGACCGGCACCTCGGGCACCGACTCGGCCGGCTTGTCGACCTGCGGGCCGATGCCGAGCTTCTCCTTGATCTTCTTCTCGATCTCGTTGGCGAGGTCGGGGTTGTCCTTGAGGAAGGTGCGGGCGTTCTCCTTGCCCTGCCCGAGCTGGTCGCCGTCGTAGGTGTACCAGGCGCCGGACTTGCGGACGAAGCCGTGCTCGACGCCCATGTCGATCAGGCCACCCTCGCGCGAGATGCCCTGGCCGTAGAGGATGTCGAACTCGGCCTGCTTGAACGGCGGGGACACCTTGTTCTTGACGACCTTGACGCGGGTGCGGTTGCCGACCGGGTCGCTGCCGTCCTTGAGCGTCTCGATGCGACGGACGTCGAGGCGGACCGAGGCGTAGAACTTCAGCGCCTTGCCGCCCGTGGTCGTCTCGGGCGAGCCGAACATGACGCCGATCTTCTCGCGGAGCTGGTTGATGAAGATGGTCGTGGTGCCCGTGGTGTTGAGCGCACCGGTGATCTTGCGCAGCGCCTGCGACATGAGGCGGGCCTGCAGACCGACGTGGCTGTCACCCATCTCGCCCTCGATCTCGGCGCGCGGCACGAGCGCGGCGACCGAGTCGATGACGATGATGTCGAGCGCCCCGGAGCGGATCAGCATGTCGGCGATCTCGAGCGCCTGCTCACCGGTGTCGGGCTGGCTCACGAGGAGCGCGTCGGTGTCGACACCGAGCTTCTTGGCGTACTCGGGGTCAAGGGCGTGCTCCGCGTCGATGAACGCGGCGATGCCGCCATTGCGCTGGGCGTTGGCGACCGCGTGCAGCGCCACCGTGGTCTTACCGGAGGACTCCGGCCCGTAGACCTCGACGACCCGGCCGCGCGGGAGACCGCCGATGCCGAGCGCGACGTCCAGCGAGATCGACCCGGTGGGGATGACCTCGATCGGCGGGCGCACGTCGTCGCCCAGGCGCATCACGGCGCCCTTGCCGAAGTTCTTCTCGATCTGGCCCATGACGGTGTCGACCGCCTGCGCCTTCTTGTCCAGGGGTGCCCCGGTGGGGTTGGTGGGTGCAGCCATCTTCGCCACGCTTCCTTCTTTCTGCTCGTGTCGGGCGCGCCTACCTTCGACCCGATGCTGTTGCCTGAATGCGTTGTCGGGTCAGACGCTAGGTGGCGGGTCCGACAGTCGTCCCGGGGCCGATTCGCAGCCTGTGGACGAAGGCCTGCCGTCCTGTCACCTGTGGACGAACCTACCGAACACGTGTTCGACACGTGGGAGGTGGCGCGCGACACGCCGTGATCCGGCGTGACCGATCCTGCGCACCCCGCGCGTCAGGGGCCCGGACGCCGCATGGGGGTGTGCGGGATCCCGTCCTCGACGAAACCGCGCCCGTCCGGGGCGAACCCGAAGGCGGCATACCAGTCGACGAGGTGTGACTGGGCGTCGAGCACGACGTCTCGTTCCCCGGCCAGCTCGATGGCGGCCCGCACGAGCGCCGCCGCCAGCCCCATACCGCGGTGCGACTCGGCCGTGGCCACCCTCCCGACCCGCAGGTCGCCCCGGTCGTCCCCGCTGTCGACCGCGCGCAGCACGGCCACCGGCACGCCACCGGACTCGACCCACAGGTGTCGCGCGGAGGGATCGGCGTCACGGCCGTCGAGGTCCAGGTAGGGGCAGTCCTGCTCGACCACGAAGACCTGCGAGCGCAGCGCCCACAACCGGTATGCCGTGAGCCCGTCGAGCTCCTCGAACGAGGCGGTGTGCACCACGACAGGCTGTGCCGGCATGCGTGCAGGCTACGACAGCAGCAGCTTCTCCAGCCGCCGGGCCGTGCCGATGATGCCGAGCCCGCCGAGCACGACGAGGTAGGCCACGTGCCCGAGCACGCCCCAGCCCACGTCACCGAGCATGAGCGCCCGCTCGAGCGCCACACCGTGGTAGAGCGGCGTCGCCCGGACGAGCCACTGCAACGCCTCGGGGTAGGTCGCCAGCGGGAAGAACGTGGCCGAGAACAGGAACATCGGCTGGATCGCGAGCGTGATGTAGTCGAAGTCGACCCACGAGCGCATGAACGTCGTCGCGAACATCCCGACCGCCGCGAATGCGAACCCGATGAAGATCGCCGCGGGCAGCGCGAGCAGCGCCCACCACGACTTCACCGCACCGGCCAGGAGTGCCACGACGAGGAAGGCCGCGGAGTACATGCCACCGCGGATCAGCGACCACGACACCTCGCCCACGGCGATGTCTCGTGGCCCCATCGGCGTGGCCAGGACCGCGTCGTAGAGCTTGGCGTACTTGAGCTTGAAGAACATGTTGAACGTCGAGTCCATGACCGCGCCGTTCATCGCCGAGGCGGCCAGCAGGGCGGGCGCGACGAACTGCGGGTAGGTCACGACCATCCCCGAGTCGGTCGTCACCGTCCTGACCAGCGCACCGATGCCGATGCCGAGGGAGAAGAGGTAGAACACCGGCTCGGCGAAGCCCGTCACCAGCGCGATCCACCCGTGCCGGAACGACGTGATGTTGCGTTCGACGAGCATCCGCGCGAGACCGGCGCCGGCCGGCATCGGCAAGGCCCGGGCCACCCGCGTCACCAACGGCGGCTTCGACACCACAGGCGCGCTCACGGCAGCAACCTCCGCGCGAAGGTGCGCTGCGCCAGCCAGGCGCCGCCCGCGGCATACAGGACGAGCACCGCGAGATGTCCCACGAACGGCAGCCACGACACGTCGCCCACCGACACCGCCCGCGCGGCCTCGACCCCGTGCCACAACGGCGTCACCCACGCGACCGGCTGCATCCACACGGGCAGCTGGTCGACCGGGAAGAACGTGCCGGAGAAGAGCATCAGCGGCGTGATGATCCAGCGGAAGAGGATGTTGAAGCCGTTGTCGCCCTCCTGCGTCGCGGTGAACGCGAAAAGCGGTGTGGCGAAAGCCAATCCGGTCAGCACGGCGATCGGCAGGCACACCACCGCCCACCACGAGTCGAACCCGCCGAAGAGCGCCGCGATCACCATGAACACCGTCGTCGACATGACCAGGTGCAGCGCGACGGCGAGCCAGTGGCCGGCGAGCACGTCACGAACGCCCAGCGGTGTCGCGAGCTGGGCGTGGTAGTTCATGTTCCACTTGATGTAGCCGAGCACCTGGTAGCTCGACTCGCCCCACGCCACCCACATGGTCTGCGTGACGACGATCGCCGGGACGACGAAGTGCAGGTAGGGCGTGCCGTCGATGCCGCCGGCGCGGTCGTCGACGAGGGCCCCGAGCCCGACACCCATCGACAACAGGAACAGCACGGGCGAGAGCACCCGCGAGATCACCGAGCCGCGCCAGGTGCGCCGGTAGACCGCGAGGTGGTAGCCGAACACGGCGAGGACGCGCTCGAGCCCGTTCATGGGTTGGCGTGTGCCGTGTGCCGAGCGTGCCCCCGCGGGCGCCGTCTGGTGTGTGGTCGCCTGGCTCATCGTGCCGCCGCCGCTCGTGCCGCCGCCATCAGTCGACCAGCGTCCGGCCGGTGAGGTGGAGGAAGACGTCCTCGAGCGTCGAGCGGCGCACGAGCGACGACAGCGGCTCGACACCGCGGGCGTGCACCTGGGCCGAGGCCTCGTCACCGTTGTCGGCGTAGACGAGGAGGCGGTCGGGCAGCACCTCGACCCGCTCACCGATGCCGGCGATCTTGTCGGCGTAGGCCGCGTGGTCCTCGGCGTCAAACCGCAGCTCAAGGACCTCACGCGTGGAGTAGTCGTCGATCAGCTGACGCGGCGACCCCTCAGCAACGATCCGCCCGTGGTCCATCACGACGAGTCGGTCGCACAGCTGCTCGGCCTCGTCCATGTAGTGGGTCGTCAGGACCAGGGTCACACCGGACCGCTTGAGCCGAAACAGCCTGTCCCACAACACATGTCGCGCCTGCGGGTCGAGGCCGGTGGTGGGTTCGTCGAGGAGCAGGATCTCGGGCGCGTTGATGAGCGATCGCGCGATCGTGAGGCGGCGCTTCATGCCGCCGGACAGCGGCTCGACCTTGTCCTTGGCCCGCTCGGTGAGCTGGGCGAAGTCGAGCAGCTCGGTCGCCCGCTCCTTGACCTCCTTGCGCGACAGGCCGAAGTAGCGCCCGTAGATCCAGAGGTTCTCCTGGACGCTGAGCTCCTCGTCGAGGGTGTCGCGCTGGGGGCAGTTGCCGAGACGGGCGCGGATGGCCGGGCCGTCGGTGGCGGGGTCGAGCCCGAAGAGCCGCAGCTCTCCCCCGGTCACCGGCGACACGCACCCCACCATGCGCATCGTCGAGGACTTGCCCGCGCCGTTGGGCCCGAGGAAACCGAAGCACTCCCCCTTGCGGACGGCGAAGTCGATGCCGTCGACCGCGGTGAACTCCCCGAAGGTCTTGGTCAGTCCCCGTGCGGTCAGCAGGATGTCGTCGGTGTCAGGCACGTCGCACAACGCTACTGACATTCACCGACAGCCCTCACCTGCTTATTCGCCGAGGACTCAGCCGGACGCTTCCTCCAGCTCGGACAGCAGGGTGCGGGCGAGGTCGGCTGCGGGCATCGCCCTGGCCCTGGCGTGGCCCGTGCCCGCCCACAGGTGCACGAGCTCAGCCTCCCCCGTGCCCTTGCCGTGGGCGCGCAGTGGCGCCGTGAGGTGGTGGACGTGGGGGTATGCCGCTGGGGCGGCATCGCTGAAACGTTCCGTCCACGTCGTGGTCAGGGCTCGCGCACTGCGGCCGGTGAAGCACCTGGTGACGACGGTGTCCGGGCCGGGTTCGCCGCCCGGGGGCTCGTGGTTGGTCAGCTCGTGCCGGTGCACCTCAGCGGTTCCGGCCTCGGGGGTGGCCATGAAGGCGGTGCCGAGTGCGACCGAGCTCGCCCCAGCCGCAAGGACTTCCGCCGCCTCGGCGCCTGTGACTACTCCCCCGGCTGCGATGACCGGCAGGTCGGTGCGCTGCCGAACCGCTGCGACGAGCTCGCGCACCGGCAGCTGCTGGTTGCCGGTGTCGACCGGACCGCCGCGGTGACCACCCGCCTCCCAGCCCTGGAGCACGAGGCCGTCGACGCCGAGCTCGCGCGCCCAGTCGACCTCGTCGGGCTGGTTGAGCGTCACCCAGACCTCTACCCCGGCCTGCTGGAGCCGGGTCACGACGTCGGCTGGTGGCCACGCGAAGGCAAAGCTGACGACGGCCGGCGCCGCCTCGACCAGCACGTCGACCTTGGCAGCGAACGAGTCGTCGTCCCATCGCGCCTCCCCCAGCCCCACGCCGGCCGCAGCCGCCCACGGCTCGAGCAACGCGGCATACGCCATCACGTCACTGGCTGCGCTGGGAGGGTTCGGTGACGGCGCAAAGACGTTGACACCAAAGCGGTTTGGTGTCGCAGTGCGGAGCTCGCCGATGTCGTCGCGGAGGCGTTCGGGCGTGAGGTAGGCGCCGGCGAGAAAGGGGAACACTCCTGCGTCCGCGACCGCTGCCGCCAGCGCGACGGTGCTCGGGCCGCCCGCCATGGGCGCGAGGACCAGCGGGTTGTCGACCACTGTCACGGGGCGGCCTTGGGGTCGATGCCCAACCGACGTGACTCGGGCACGTTCATGTCGTCACACAGCGCCAGCCAGACCTGACGAGGCGGCACCCCGGCCTCGAGCGCTTCGTCGACCGTGCGGTCGTCGAGCGCGTGGATCGTGTGTCGCGCGGCGAGGGACGCGGCATACGCCGACCCGAACTCGCCGTCCATCAGTTCCCAGAACTTGCTCAGCCGCACTCCCCCACCCTAAGCGCGGCGGTCGGCATGCGTGCCCCGTGGTGAGGCGGTAGACCAGAGGCAGGAGGTCCGCATGCAGACAGTGATCAAGGACATCGAGGGCTGGTCGACACTCGATCCCGTGGCAGGCAAGCTCGCGGCCTGGGTCGAGAAGGTGACCGGGCCGCGCGTCGTCAAGAACGCCCTGTCCGGGAGTTGGCTCGGGCACCAGCTCCACCCCGCACTCACCGACGTCCCGATCGGCGCCTGGGCCATGGCCACCGTCGTCGACGCGATCGGCGGGAAGAAGGGCGCGGATGTCTCCCGCCAGCTCGTCGGGGTCGGGATCCTCGGAGCCGTCCCGGCAGCGTGGACCGGCGCGTCCGACTGGTCGAGCAGCTACGGGCCCGAGCAGCGGGTGGGGCTCGTGCACGGGTTGGCGAACTCGGTCGGCACCCTGCTGCAGGTGGCGTCGTGGGTGGCCCGGCGCCGTGGACGTCACGGGACCGGCGCCGTCCTCAGTGCGGTGGGGCTCGGGGCGACGGGCGCCGCGGCCTACCTGGGCGGCTACCTCACGCTGGTGCGCGGGGTGGGGGTCAACCACACCGCCTTCGAGGAGGGACCGCACGAGTGGACCGACGTGGCGGCCGAGACCGAGCTCACCGAGGGCACGCCGAAGCGGGTCGAGGCCGCAGGTGTGCCGGTGATGCTGGTGCGCCGGGGGCCACGCGTGCTCGCGCTGTCGGCAGTGTGCACCCACGCGGGTGGACCGCTTGACCAAGGCACACTGACCGACGCCGACTGCATCGAGTGTCCGTGGCACGGCAGCCAGTTCCGGCTGAGCGACGGCGCGGTCGAGCGTGGTCCGGCGTCGGTGCCCGAACCCGTGTGGGAGGTCCGGTTGGCCGACGGTCGGGTGTCGGTGCGCCTGACCCAGGAGTGACCGGTCGGTAGTCCAGCGGTGTGCCAAGGTGGGCGCGTGACCTCGCTGGAGCGGCTGCGTCCCGACCATGCCGACGCGGTGCTGGCGTTCGAGCTTGCCAACCGCAGCTACTTCACCCGGTTCGTCGGCGACCGGGGCGACAGCTACTTCGCGCAGTTCGCCGACCACCATGCGGCCCGGGTTGCGGAGCAGGAGGCCGGTGAGGGCGCCTACTTCGTGCTGGTCGAACCAGACGGTTCGGTGATCGGCCGGTTCAACCTCGTGTTCGTCGATGACGGCGTGGCCGAGCTGGGATACCGCATGGCCGAATGCGCCGCGGGTCGCGGGGTAGCGACGGCGACCGTCAAGCAGGTCACCCGAATCGCGTTCTCCGAGCTCGGGATTCACACGGTCTGCGCGGCCACGAGCCTCACCAACGCCGCCTCGCAACGGGTGCTGGTCAAGGCCGGGTTCCGCGCGGTGGGACCTGCCGACCCATCCGCGGTTGGCGGGCAGCCGGGCACCTGGTTCGAACACCAGGCCGGCTGACCCGGACTGGGAAGGGTCCCCGGCTTACGGGCTGCCAGGGGCGCAGCCTGTCCCGCGTCTGGCATCCCGGAGGTTCCAGCGAGGGTCACCGGCGCGCGAGAGGAGCCAGAGGGCGGGACTCCAGAACCGGCCGACGGCCTCGCGCCCACCACGGGCGGGCCAGGATCGCCGCAATCGTGGCACCGGCGGTGTTGAGCAGGATGTCGTCGACGGACGAGACGCGGCCGAGCTCGAGGACGTGCTGCATGACCTCGATCAGGGTCGACGCGCCACCGGCCAGGACAACGACACGCGGCAGCGTCGCCAGACCCGCGAACCGAACCGGCGCGAAGAAGCCGAGCGGTGCGAGCAGCAGCAGGTTGCCGACGACCTGGAAGGTCGACATCGTCGCAAGGTCACGCAACGGCTCGAGACTCACCGCGGCATACTCGGCCGGCCCGCCGGGCAGCATCGTGAGCCACACCCCCGGCACCGTCCCGTAGACGAGCGCGACCTCGGCGAACGACCGGCGCCACGCCAACCGCGGGTCGACGCCCCATCCGATGCGCGCGCCCGCGAGGGCGCACACCGCCAGCAGCGCCAGCGGAAAGGCAGCCACGGTGAGCGCCACGACACCGGTCACGGTGCCCGTCCAGCTGTGCGCGTCGAGCACGAAACCGCCTGTCATTGCCGCATCCTCGGGTCCTGGGTGGGGTTGGCGTACATCGCCGGGCACCCCGCGTTGACAGCGTCCGGGCGCAGCTCGAAGTGCCACGGCTCGTTGCGGTAGATCTGGCAGAGGCCGTAGCCGGCGCCGTGCTTGCCCAGCCACTTCGCCGCCTTCGACGGGCCGAGATCGACCGCGTCGCCCGACACGTGCTCGGACGTCTCGGGCGTCGCCACCCACTTGCGCGCCTCCGCCTCGGAGCCGTACCTCTCGATGGCGTCGTCCAGGAGCGTGCGCTGGTATGCCGCGGAGCGCCAGCCGCTGTTGACGTCGAAGACGATGCCGTCGTCGCGGGCGTCGAGGGCGGCCCGCTTGAGGGCGGCGCGCAGGTCGGGGTCGAGGTTGGCCACCGAGGGGGCCTTGCTGTCGAAGACCGTCACCCCTTGACTCCCTTGGCCTTCCTCGCCGGTGCCGCCGGGGTTGCCGGGTGCGCCGTGACTGGCCCGCGTGGTCGTGGCGACGTCGCGGATGGTGGTGGTGGACGGGTCGATCGTGGAGGCGCCCGGTGTTCCGGCTTCGGGGCTGCCACCGAGGCCGAGTGTGTTGGCCGCCGCGGCCAGGAGGGCCACCGTGACGAGGGCGAGGACGGCGACGCTGATCGAGCGTCTGCGTTGGTATGCCGTGTGGCTGGGTGCGCTGTAGGTCATGCGCCCAGTTCAGGGACATTGCCGTTGCGAGGGCGTATGCGGTTTTGGATATGTCCGCGATATGCGCGACCTCCTAGGCTCAGGTCTTGTCATGCGTGTGTTGGTGGTGGAGGACGAGCCCTATCTGGCCGAGGCGATCCGCGATGGATTGCGCCTCGAGGCCATCGCCGCCGACACCGCGGGCGACGGTGACACGGCGCTGGAGCTGCTCAGCGTCAACGCCTACGACATCGCGGTCCTCGACCGCGACATTCCCGGTCCGTCCGGCGACGAGGTGGCGGCGCGGATCGTGGGGTCCGGCAGCGGCATACCGATCCTCATGCTGACAGCCGCGGATCGGTTGGACGACAAGGCATCTGGCTTCGAACTGGGTGCGGACGACTACCTCACCAAGCCGTTCGACCTGCGCGAGCTGGTGCTGCGGCTGCGCGCCTTGGACCGGCGGCGTGGGCAGACGCGACCGCCGGTGCGGGAGATCGCCGGGTTGCGGGTGGACCCGTTCCGGCGCGAGGTGTTTCGTGACGGGCGTTATGTGGCGTTGACGCGCAAGCAGTTCGCCGTCCTCGAGGCTCTTGTTGCTGCTGAAGGAGGGGTCATCAGCGCCGAGGAGCTCCTGGAACGGGCCTGGGACGAGAACGCGGACCCGTTCACCAACGCGGTGCGGATCACGGTGTCCTCGTTGCGCAAACGGCTGGGTGAGCCCTGGGTCATCGCGACGGTGCCGGGCGTCGGCTACCGCATCGACACGGCATACCCGGCAGGGACGGACGGCGCCGATGGATAGGCAACCGGGGATGAGCGTGCGCCTCAAGCTGACGCTCAGCTATGCCGGGTTCCTCATGGTGGCAGGCGCGTTGCTGCTGCTCGTGGTGTGGCGGTTCCTGCTCTGGTACCTGCCCACGGACACCCCGCTCGGCATGGGCGGTTACGGCCCCACCCGCAACGACGTCATCGAGGCGTTCCTGCCGCGTGCCGGTCAGGCGTTGCTGGGGCTGCTGGTCCTTGGTCTGATGGGTGGGTGGTTCCTCGCGGGCCGGATGCTCGCTCCCCTGACGCGCCTCACCGATGCCACGCGACTGGCCGCCCGTGGATCGCTCTCGCACCGCATCGAGCTGGAGGGGCCGAGCGACGAGTTCCGGGAGCTGGCCGACAGCTTCGACGACATGCTGGCGCGTCTCGAGGCGCACGTCGCGGAGCAGCAACGCTTTGCTGCCAACGCTTCTCACGAGCTGCGCACTCCCCTAGCCGTGACCCAGACCATGCTCGACGTGGCCGGAGCCGATCCGGACGCCGACCAGCGCGAGCTGCTGGGGCGGCTGCGGGTGGTCAACGACCGGGCGATCGCCCTGACCGAGGCACTGCTCCTTCTCAGCCGTGCCGACCGGCAGGCGTTCGTCTCGGAACCGGTCGACCTGTCCTTGCTCGCCGAGGAAGCGACGGAAACCCTTCTGCCGCTTGCCGAAGCGCGCGGCATCACCCTCGAGGTATCGGGGTCAGCCGCGCCCGCCAGCGGGTCCCCGGCCCTGCTGCAGCAGCTCACGACGAACCTGGTGCACAACGCGATCGTCCACAACGTCGCGGAGAGCGGGACGGTCTGGGTGACGACTGCCGACGGGCCCGCGGAGGCGACGCTGACCGTCGCGAACACCGGTCCCGTGCTGTCACCGGCGATCGTCAGCACGCTGACCGAGCCGTTCCAGCGTGGCTCCGAACGCACTCGGACCGACCACGCGGGCGTGGGGCTCGGCCTCGCCATCGTCTCGACCATCACGCGCGCCCACCACGGCACCCTCACCCTGACCGCCCGAGACGACGGCGGCCTGGTCGCGACCGTCACGCTGCCGTCGCGGGCCCCCTCCCATGAGCACGCGAGGAGACAGGCACGGGGGCAACCCGTACGACGGAGTCGGACCCGCGGCTCTGGGTGCGGCGCTGCTCTTCGGCGTCGGCGCCTTCGTGGTGATGGGCATCTTCATGGGCCTTGACTACTTCAGCACCCGCGACGACCCGACCGAGCTCGCGACCGTCGTCTCGATCGAGCCGTCCGGCACGAAGGAAAGGTGCGGCCCCAAGGCGCTCTCACCGAACACGCCGGGTGAGCGGACGACCTACCGCTCGGACGACCCTCCGCAGGGCCTCCCCGCCGAGTTCGGCGTGAACCACTGCCCGAACGAGGGTTACGAGGTGGGTGACGTCGTCCCCGTCCGTCGCTCGGGCCCGGCCGAGGACGACATCACGGTCGAGCCCATCGAGTCGGCAGGCCAGTGGCTCGGCATGGCGGCGGGAGTCGCAGTCATGGCGGGCATCGCCGCCGGCGGATACACCGCGGTGAAGGAAGCGTGGGGCGCCTTCCGTCGTGAGCGCAGGAAACGTCGTCGTGCAGCGCGCGCCGCAGGCTCCGAGGACGGATCCGCACGCGAGTGACAGGCCGAGGGCGGCTTCAGCCGGCACGCCCTCAGGCGGACGTGCCAAGCCGGTGTCGCACCACTCGCCGTCGCAGGGTGGGTGCGGCCACGACCTCGTAACCGGCCTCGAGGAAGACTTGGAGCAGGCCGACGGAGGCCTCGTCCCAGATGACCTTCTTGCCGGGCGGCGGCTCCATCGGATAGCCCTCCAGCACGGCAGCGCCGACGCGTTGGCCGTACTCGACCGTCGCCGCCGCGAGCTCGTACGTCAGCCCGGTCCTGCGGTGGTCCTTGCCCACGACGAAACACGTCACGGACCAGACGCCCTCCAGCTCGGGATCCATCCGCATCCACGGCTGCTTGCGGGCCCACAGCCGTGGGTAGTTCTCGCGCGGCTCGACCGCGACCCAGCCGGCCGCCTCCCCGTCGACGTACCCGATCAGGCCCGACGTCGGGCCGTCCGTTCCGCACGCGGTCTGCTCGAGCAGGGCGGTGTCGCGCTGCCCCTGGGTGGTGTCCCGCCAGATCCACCCCGGCACCTTCATCGCCTGGCAGCGGCACTTGCGCGCACCGCCGCTGGCGAAGACCGTTTCGACGTCGTCGACCGACGCCTCGTTGGCCGGGAGCCAGGTGAACTCGGGCATGACTCGTTCCTACCCCACTCGCGTCCTCAGGACGTGCGTTCGTGTGCGGTGTCCTGGCGTGAGAGCTTGTCCAGGTCGCGTACGCAGAACCGGTGGTGCTCGAGCTCCTCGTTGAGGACGGTGCCCAGGCACTGCCGCACCGTCCGCCCCCTGGCGTAGGGCGGCCACCTGTCGTCGTCGGGCACGGGCGCCGGCTGCGCGAGCTGTTCCGTGGTCACCCCGGCCAGCCACTCCTCCACCTGCGCAGCGTGTCGCGCGCGAAGCGCCAACACCACGTCGAGTGTCGGCTCGGCTGACGGGTCTAGCTCGGGTTCGCGGTCCATGACGTCCGTCGGACCGAGCCCGTATGCCGTGAACGGCTCGGTCACGCCGAGCACGCACCGGCGGAACCACGAGTCGTGCACGAAGACCAGGTGGCGCAGCGTCTCGAGCATCGACCACTCCCCGTCGACGCCTTGCCACTCGCTGCCCTCGGGCATCGAACGCACCCGCTCGACGGTTGCCGCCCAGTCCCCCTGCAGCTTCCCCCACGCCACCCCCAGGTCCGCCGGATCCTCCGAACGCAGCAGCACCCGCACGGGGTACCGGCGGTCCAGCTCGGCCTCGACGTAGGGCATCACCTCGACGCCGTTGACCACCAGCCCGGTGACCAGCCCGTCGATCTCGGCGTCCTGCATGACCACACCCACCAGGCGCGCCGCGCTCAGGTCGCACTCCCGAAACTCCGCGCCGGTCAGGTCCTCTTCCTCGAAACGTCGCACGACGAGCAGGCTAGGCCGCTCCACCGACACGACGGGCGCCAGGAATCATCGTTCGATGAGTTTCGCGGGGCCCGAGGGTCCACCGTCGCATGAGGGACAGCGCATGAGAGACAGGCAGCCATGACCAGACCATTCCGCTTCGGCGTCGTCAGCCCCGTGCTCACCGACATGGCGTCGTGGCGTGACCGCGTGCGCCTCATAGCCGACCTCGGCTACTCCACGCTGATGATGCCCGACGTACCCGGCTGGCAGCCGTCGCCGGCGCCCACCCTTGCCGTCGCGGCCACCCTCACCGACCTGCGCGTCGGCACGTGGGTCTACGCGTCGCCGTTCCGGGAGCCTTGGCAGACCGCGTGGGAGGCGCACTCGCTGACGCAGCTCACCGAAGGCCGGTTCGAGCTCGGCATCGGCACCGGCCGCCCAGGCATCGAGGACCAGCTCGCGAGCTACGGCATGCCGGCCCCATCAGGACCGGTGCGGCTCGCCCAGATCCGCGAGACGGTCACGAGGCTGCGCGAGCTGGACGGTCCGGACACCCACACCCCCGTGACCATGGCCGTGCTCGGGCCGCGGGCTCGCGCCCTGGCCACCGAGGTCGCCGACACCGTCACTGTCGTCATGGCTCCGGGCCAGACACGTAAGCAGGCGGCTTCGGTCGCCCACGAGCTGCGAGCGGCACGCGACCTCGAGCTCGCCCTGCACGTCTCCGTCGTCGGCGATGGCGTTGCGGCCTTCATGGCCTCCGCGCAGGAGACCGACCCGGCGGCCCTGCGCGAGTCCGACTCCCTCGCCTACCTTCCCGACGACCCGGCCGCCGCGATCGACCTGCTCCAGTCGAGGCGCGAGGAGTTGGGCGCCTCCTACGTCGTCATCGGCGCCGACTTCGCGCAGATGATGGCGCCCGTCGTGGCGGCGCTCGCCGGTCGCTGACACCAACGGGTATGCCGCGGGGGCGGCGAGGTGCGCACCTCGCCGACCCCCCGGCATACCTCGTGAAAAGCCTTGCCCTCACTCGGCAAGCGCGGCAGCTGCCTTCTGCTCCAATGCCTCGGTCAGCAAGGCGATCAGCGCCTCGAGCTGGATGTCGGCGGACGAGCCGATCTCCTCGTCGGAGCCGTCGAGCGCCCGCGCGGCCAGACCGGCCTTGTCGTCGATGAGGACGGCGATCTTCGGGTCGAGCGTCTGCGCGGCGATGATGCGCCAAGCCGTGACGGGTTCGGTCTGGCCGATGCGGTGCACGCGGTCGATGGCCTGGGTCTGCTCGGCGGAGGTCCACGACAGCTCGGAGAGCACGACGTTCGAGGCGACCTGGAGGTTGAGCCCGACGCCAGCGGCCGACAGCGAGCAGACGATCACCTGCACGTCGGGGTCGTTCGTGAAGGACGCGATCGCCTCCTCGCGCGCCTTCTTGGTCTGGTCGCCGCGGATCGAGGCGTAGCCCAAGCCGCGCTTGGCGAACGTCGCCTCGGCCACGTCCATGACGTCGATGTGCTTGGCGAAGAAGACGACCTTGCCGACGTTGCGGGCCAGCTGCGCCGCGTAGTCGGCCGCGAGCTCGGCCTTGGCCTGGCCGATCTTGCGCATCATGGTGAAGACGTTGTCGCCGGTCTTCTCGGCCGCGCTGTCGCGCTCCGCAGTGGCGACCCGGCGCACCAGCGCGTGGTCGATGCCCTCGCCCTCGACGACGACCGAACGAGCGGCCAGCGCCGCCTCGTAGCGCGACACCAGCCGCCGCGCCAGGTCGGCCTCGGCCGCCCGGATCGAGCGCCCCGCCTCGTCATCCAGCTCGACGGGAAGGTCCGCGATCCGGCGGGCCGGGATGTCCGCGGCCACGTCGATCTTGCGCCGCCGCACGATGCCGAGGTCGATCACCGAACGCCGCGCCGCGGCATAGAAACCCGACTCCGCGGGCGTCAGCCCGTTCTCCTCCAGCGCCGCCTTGAGCGCCGGCCGTGGGCCCTTGTCGTCGATCCAGCCGAGGAACTGCCAGATCGCCTTGAAGTCCTCGATGTCGTTGATGAGCGGGGTGCCGGTGAGCGCCATGAGCAGCGGGTTGGCCCGGCGAGCGCGGATCCGCTCGGACAGCTCGAGCACGTGCTGCGAGCGCAGCGACGACTTGTTCTTGATGAAGTGGGCCTCGTCGACGACCATCCCGTTGAATCCGTGGTTGCCCAGCCAGCCGACGTGCCGGTCGAGGATCTCGTAGTTGACGATGACGATGTCGGCGAACCCGTCGATCGTCTCGCCGTCACCGTGGATGACCGTGGCGGTGCGGTTGGGCGTCCACAGCTCGGCCTCGTGCGCCCAGTTGGCCTTGACCACGTTGGGGACGGCCACGAGCAGCGGGAACGCGTCCGCCGCCTCGGCCGCGAGCAGCGCCTGCGCGGTCTTGCCCAGACCGGGCTCGTCCGCGAGCAGGAAGGTCCGGTGGCCGTCCGCGGCCGACTGCACGAGCTGGGCCTGGTGGTGCATGAGCTCCATGCCGCGGATGCCGTGGGGCAGCTCGGTCGGCTCCGGCAGCGGCATGCAGGTGGAGTCGCCGCCGGACTCGAACGCGCGGAACAACGGGGTGAGCAGCTCCCAGCCGCCGAGCCGGTTCGTCGTGGGGCGCTTGAGCTGTTGCACCGCCGAGTAGTCCGGGGGCAGGAACGGGTTGGCCAGCTGCCGCGCGATCGCTTGGGGCGGGGCCACGCGCCGCGACGTGGTGGTCGACGTCGCCACCGGCTCGGGCTCCGGCTCATCCTCGACCTCGATGCCGGCCTGCCGGAGCATGTCGTTCTTGAGGTTCTTGGCCGACGACGACACGGGCGCGTCCTCGGCGAGCAGCGCGAGCAGCGAGGTGTCGCGCACGGCGGTCTTGGCGAGGATCGTCGCGATGCCGTCGAGCCGGGTGAGGATGTTGGTGCGCTCGGTCTCGGGCATGGCCGCGTCGGCCTTGACCCGGGCGCGCTCCTCGCGCACGAGGAGGGCGATGACCTGGTATGCCGTGCGGCCGCTCGGGCGGACGGCGCCGCGTTGCGCGGCCGCCTCCACCTGGCGAACGGCCTTGGCCAGGACGGGAATGATGCCCTCGTTGTCGCGGGGTCGCCGGTCACGCGTGGCGTTGTTGCCGCCACGCGCGCCACCACGGCGCGATGCTTGCTGTGCCAAGCGGAGCCTTCTCCTCGAAGTGTTGCCACGGCCTGAGGGCCGCCCAGCTGACGCACGGTGCGTCAGCCCGTGAGGTGCCGCGACCACGGGCGCCGGCCACGCGGCATACCGACCGTCGTGACGTGCGCTGGGGACCACACCCCGGTCCCCGTGTCGCGAAGCGCCCGCACCGAGAGGCCGGGCGACGAGACCAGTGTACGCACGTCGTGCGGCCCGTGGGCGCCCGGACGCGCGGGAGCGTCGGGTCAGTCGGCTCTCGACGCGCAGTCGACGCACGTGGTCGCCGCTGGACGCGCCTCCAGCCGGCCCGGTGCAATGGGCTGGCCGCACACCTGGCAGGTGCCGTAGGTGCCGTCGTCGAGGCGCGCGAGGGCTGCGTCGATCTCGGCGAGGTGGGTCCGCACCTGACGGGTCAGCGCCGAGACCTGGGACCGCTCGAACGCGATCGTCGCTCCCTCGGGGTCGTGCTCGTCGTCGGCGTTGGAGTCGCGGGAGGCCTCCACGAAGTCGTCGAACTCGTCATCGAGCGCGCTGAGGCGACGCAGCGCCTGCACACGCTCCTCCTCCAGCACCTCCCGGGTCCCAGCCATCCACCCAGCATCGCACCGACCACTGTCAGTGGCAGGTGAGAGGCTGTCCTTCTCATGGCAGGTGACGTTCTCGACCGGTTCTCCCCGGCCACTCGCGAGTGGTTCCGCGGGTCGTTCAGTGCGCCCACGGCCGCGCAGGCGGGCGCGTGGGACGCGATCAGCTCGGGTCAGCACGCCCTCGTCGTGGCCCCCACCGGCTCGGGCAAGACCCTGTCGGCGTTCCTCTGGGCGCTCGACCGACTCGCCTCGGAGCCCAAGCCCGACGAGAAGCTGAAGCGCTGCCGGGTCCTCTACGTCTCGCCCATGAAGGCACTGGCGGTCGACGTCGAGCGCAACCTGCGCTCGCCGCTCGTCGGCATCGGTCACGCCGCCACCCGGCTCGGCCTCACTCCCCCGGACATCACCGTCGCCGTCCGCTCGGGCGACACCCCGGCGAACGAGCGCCGCGCCTTCGCCCGCACGCCCACCGACGTCCTCATCACGACGCCGGAGTCGCTGTTCCTCATGCTCACCAGCCAGGCGCGCGAGGCACTCGCCGGGGTCGAGACGGTGATCCTCGACGAGGTGCACGCGGTCGCCGGCACCAAGCGAGGCGCCCACCTGGCGTTGTCGCTGGAGCGGTTGGATGCCCTGCTCGACCAGCCGGCGCAACGGATCGGGCTCTCCGCGACCGTCGAGCCGGTCGAGGAGGTGGCGCGCTACCTCGCGGGCGGCCGCCCGGTCGAGATCGTGCGCCCGGAGTCGACCAAGGAGTGGGACCTCGACGTCGTCGTCCCCATCGCCGACATGTCCCAGCTCGGCGAGGTGATCGAGGAGGACCTGTCCGGGCCGGCCTCGGGCGCCGAGAAGCGTGCCTCGATCTGGCCGCACGTCGAGGAACGCATCGTGGACCTCGTCTCCTCCCACCGCTCCACGCTCGTCTTCGCCAACTCCCGCCGCCTCGCCGAACGCCTCACCGCCCGGTTCAACGAGATCTGGGAGGACCGGCTCGAGACCATGGCAGCCCGTCGAGGCGACGGCGAGGTACCCGAGGCGGCCACGCGGCATACCCGCGACAACGCGACCCGCACCCCCGCACAGCTGATGGCGCAGTCGGGAGCCTCCGCCGGGGCGCCAGCCGTGCTCGCCCGCGCCCACCACGGGTCGGTGAGCAAGGAGCACCGGCAGGTCATCGAGGAGGACCTCAAGGCCGGGCGGCTGCCCGCGGTCGTCGCGACGAGCAGCCTCGAGCTCGGCATCGACATGGGCGCCGTCGACCTCGTCGTGCAGGTCGAGTCACCGCCGTCGGTGGCGTCGGGGTTGCAACGCGTGGGGCGCGCGGGGCACCAGGTGGGGGCGGTGTCGCGCGGGGTGCTGTTCCCGAAGTTCCGCGGCGACCTCGTGCAGACCGCCGTCGTCGTCGAACGCATGCGCTCGGGGGCCATCGAGTCGCTGCGCGTGCCCGCCAACCCGGTCGACGTGCTGGCGCAGCAGATCGTGGCCATGTGCGCGCTCGACGACTGGACCGTCGACGAGCTGGAAGCGTTGGTACGCAAGGCGACTCCCTTTGCCTCGCTGCCGCGCTCGATCCTCGAGTCGGTACTCGACATGCTGTCCGGGCGTTACCCGAGCGACGAGTTCGCCGAGCTGCGACCGCGCATCGTGTGGGACCGCGTCACCGGTGTCCTGTCGGGTCGGCCGGGTGCCCAGCGCCTCGCCGTCACCTCGGGCGGCACGATCCCCGACCGCGGGTTGTATGCCGTGTTCCTGGCGTCGTCCGAGGGCGCCGGCCGACGAGTCGGCGAGCTCGACGAGGAGATGGTCTACGAGTCCCGCGTGGGTGACGTCTTCACCCTGGGGACGTCGACGTGGCGGATCGAGGACATCACCCACGACCGCGTGCTCGTGACGCCTGCGCCGGGGCTGCCCGGGCGGCTGCCGTTCTGGAAGGGCGACCAGCAGGGACGGCCGGCCGAGCTGGGACGGGCCGTGGGAGCGTTCGTGCGCGAAGTGGTGGGGCTGTCGGATTCCGCTGCGCGCGAACGGGTTTCGGCCGCTGGGCTTGACGAGTGGGCGACCGACAACCTGCTGGCCTACCTCGCCGAGCAGAAGGAAGCGACCCGGCACGTCCCCGACGACCGCACCATCGTGGTCGAGCGGTTCCGTGACGAGATCGGCGACTGGCGGGTCGCGCTGCACAGCCCGTTCGGCGGGCAGGTGCACGCGCCGTGGGCGCTCGCGGTGTCGGCGCGGATGCGCGAGCGTTTCGGCGTGGACGTGCAGGCGATGCACGGCGACGACGGCATCGTGTTCCGGCTGCCCGACCTGGAGTTCGAGGAAGGCCGGGGGGTGGGCGCCGAGCTGCTCGAGCTGGTGACGCTCGACCCCGACGACGTGCACGACCTCGTCACCGCCGAGATCGGTGGGTCGGCGCTGTTCGCGGCGCGGTTCCGCGAGTGCGCGTCGCGCGCGCTGCTGCTGCCGCGACGACGACCCGACCGGCGTCAACCGCTGTGGCAGCAACGGCAGCGGGCCGCGCAGCTGCTCGAGGTCGCGTCGCAGTACGCGTCGTTCCCGATCGTGCTGGAGACCGTGCGCGAGTGCGTACAGGACGTGTTCGACGTGCCCGGCCTCGAAGGGCTCATGCGGTCGGTCGCCTCGCGCGAGGTGACGATGGTCGACGTCGAGTCGCGGCAGCCATCGCCGTTCGCGCGGTCCCTGATGTTCGGGTACGTCGCACAGTTCCTCTACGAGGGCGACTCGCCGCTGGCCGAGAAGCGGGCGGCGGCGCTGGCGCTCGACCCGTCCCTGCTGGCCGAGCTGCTCGGTCGCGGAGAGGGCCTGTCGCTGCGCGACCTGCTCGACCCAGAGCAGGTCTCTCGCACCGAGGCCGAGCTGCAACGCCTGGTGCCCGAGCGCGCTGCCCGGGACGCCGAGGACGTCGCTGACCTCCTGCGCGTGCTCGGACCGCTGTCGCTCGCCGACATCCAGGCGCGCTCGCGGGAAGGCTTGTCCCACAAGGAGATCGGCACCTGGCTGGTGGACCTGGAAGGCGCTCGACGGGTCATCCGGGTTCGGGTGGCCGGTAACGAGCGCTGGGCGGCGATCGAGGATGCCGGTCGGTTGCGTGACGCGTTGGGCGCCTCCCTTCCGGTGGGGGTGCCGCAGGCGTTCCTCGAGTCCGTACCCGACCCGATGGGCGACCTCGTGGCCCGGTTCGCGCGAACCCACGGGCCCTTCCCCGTGGCCCGCGTGGCCGAGTGGTGGGGCGTCGGCCCCGCCGTGGCGCAGGACGCGCTGCGGCGGCTGGTCGGTGCCGGGCGCGTCGTCGAGGGCGAGCTGCTCCCGGTCGAGAACGGTGGTGGCCGCCACGGCATGGACTACTGCGACGCCGAGGTGCTGCGGATGCTGCGGCGCCGATCACTGGCCGCCCTGCGTGCCGAGGTCGAACCGGTCGCGTCGGTCGAGCTCGCCCGGTTCCTGCCGTCGTGGCAGGGCGTCGGCGGTGGGCTGCGTGGTCGCGAGGGGCTGCTGCGCGCGGTGGAGCAGCTCGCCGGTGCGGTGCTGCCCGCCAGCGCGCTCGAGACACTGGTCCTGCCTGCCCGGGTGGTCGACTACTCCCCTGCCCTGCTCGACGAGCTCACGTCCTCCGGTGAGGTGCTCTGGCGCGGCCACGGTTCATTGCCCGGCGACGACGGGTGGGTGTCCCTCCACCTGGCCGACACGGCATACCTCACGCTTGCCCCGCCCGATGACCGCGAGCTCACCGAGGGCGAGACCGCGGTCCTCGACGCCCTCGCCGGCGGCGGCGCGTTCTTCTTCCGCACCCTCGCCGACACGCTCGGGACGACCGACGACGAGCAGCTGCTGACCGACCTGTGGTCGCTCGTGTGGTCCGGTCGGGTGTCGGGTGACACGCTCGCGCCCGTGCGGGCGCTGCTGTCCGGTGGGCGCACCGCGCACCGCCGCTCGAGCGCCTCACCCAGGGCAGCGAGGTATGCCGGTCGGCGGGGTTCGCTGGGCGCGCTCTCGGGCGGACGTGGGCTGGGTCGCGCCCCGGCACCCACGCGGACGGGGCCACCCACGGGTGCCGGCCGCTGGTCGCTGCTGCCCGAGGTGGAGGCCGACGCGACCGTGCGGGCCTACGCCTCGGCGGAGGTGCTGCTCGACCGGTATGGCGTCGTGACCCGCGGGTCCGTCGTGGCCGAGGAGGTGCCTGGTGGGTTCGCCGGGGTCTACCGCGTGCTGGCGGCTGCCGAGGAGTCGGGGCGGGTGCGGCGTGGCTACTTCGTCGAGACGTTGGGCGCCTCACAGTTCACAACGACGGGTGCCGTGGACCGGTTGCGCGCGGGTGCGCGGCAGCCGGGCGAGAGTGAACGGGCCATTGGTGCAGCGGCGCCGGCGGCGCTCGTGCTGGCGGCGACCGACCCCGCCAACGCGTACGGGGCCGCACTGCCGTGGCCCGACCGGCCGGCTGCGCCGGACGATGGCGACGACACCGACGCGGTCAGCGGCAGGCGCGGACACCAGCCGGCGCGCAAGGCGGGCGCCCTGGTCGTCCTTGTGGACGGCGAGCTGGTCCTCTATGTCGAACGTGGCGGCAAGACCCTCCTGTCGTGGACCGACGAGCCCGACCTGCTCCAGTCAGCGGCTGACGCGCTCGCCCTGGCCGTGCGCGAGGGTGCCCTCGGGCGGTTGACCGTGGAGAGGGCCGACGGTGGCGCGCTGCTCGGGTCCGAGCACCCGCTCGTGCAAGCCCTCGCGAATGCCGGGTTCCACGCAACCCCCCGCGGCCTGCGCCTGCGCCGGTGAGCGCCGTCTAGTGCGATCTCGACTAGGCCGTCAAGCGCACACTGGACTACGATTGTGAGACGTCGCGAGGTGCTCAGGCGCATCAGCAGGGAAGCTCGTTCCCAAGGGTTCGAGTGGGTGCTCCTCAGGCAAGGCGCCAATCACGAGGTTTGGAGCCTGGACGGTCTCATGATCCCCATCGCGCGTCACAGTGAGTTCGGCAACAGGGCAGCCGAGATGATCTGGAAAGAGTGCGAAGCCCGCTTGGGAAGAGGCTGGTGGCGATGAAGAAGACCTACGAGGCAGTTGTCGAGCGCGATGGTCGCTTCTGGCTCATCCACGTGCCCGCGGTCGATCGATGGACCCAGGCCCGACACCTACGCGAGATCGACACCATGGCGCGGGACCTGGTCGCGGTCATGCTCGACATCGAGCCGGAGACCATCACCATCAATATCGAGCTGCGGCTACCCGAGGACGTCACGCACCACCTCAGCGAGGCCAAGAGGCTGCGAGAAGCGGCCGCAGAGGCGAATTCTGCGGCTGCCAAGGAGTCCCGCGCCGCTGCGCGAGCATTAGCCGACCAAGGACTGCCCCTGCGAGACATCGGCGCCGCCTTGGGCATCTCCCACCAACGAGCTGCGCAGCTGCTCGACAAGTCGGCATGAACCGTTTCTGTCATGCCAGAGGGTGACACGGTCTGGCGGACTGCCGATCGACTGAACCGTGCGCTCGCCGGCGAGACGGTCACGCGCAGCGACCTGAGGTTTCCCTCGATCGCGACGGTGGACCTGCGTGGAGCGACCACGCTTGAAGTCGTCAGCCGGGGCAAGCACATCCTCCACCGGCTCGAACACGGTGGCGACCGGGTCACGGTCCACTCGCACCTGAAGATGGAGGGCCAGTGGCGCGTCGAGGCGACCGACACGGTCGGCGGCTGGCTGCGGCGCGACGACCTGCGTGCTGCCATCGGCGCCCCGCGCTGGACCGCGCTCGGGCTGCGCCTCGGCAACCTCGACGTGGTGCCCACCGACCGCGAAGGTGACCTCGTCGGCCACCTCGGCCCCGACCTGCTCGGCCCCGACTGGGAGGCCGAGGCGGCGGTCGCCAACCTGCGCCGGTCGAGCGCGCCCATCGGTGCGGCCCTGCTCGACCAGCGCAACCTCGCCGGGATCGGCACCCTGTGGTGCGCCGAGACCCTGTTCGTCGAGAGGCTGCACCCCTGGACCGAGGCCGACTCGCTGGCACCCGAGGTCGTCGCATCGGTGGTCGCCCGGGCACACCGGTTCCTCGTCGCAGCCAAGGAGCACCCGGTCCAGTCGAGTACCGGCAGCCGCCGCAAGGGCGAGGAGACGTTCGCCCACGCCCGGTCGGGGCGCCCGTGCCGTCGGTGCGGCGACGCCATCCGGGTCGCGATGATCGGACCACCCGGGCGCGAGCGCACGATGTTCTACTGCCCCACCTGCCAGGGCGGCCTCGGCCCCACGGACGACGGCCGCCGCCAGAACCCCCTTGGCTCCTCCCGCGGCCGCGCCACCCCCTACCGCCGCAGTTGAGTGCCTGACGCCGACCAGTACACCGGTCTCAGGCACTCAACTCGTGCTCACGGCGCGGGTGGGGCGCCGGCCTTGGCGAGGATGTCCTCGACCACCTCGGTCTTGGCGTTGGCGTAGTCCTGCACGTACCGCCACTCGCGCGTCGCCAGCTCACGCTTGACCGCGGCATACCGGTCACGGTCCTCGGGGTGCGCGCGCAGCCAGTCGCGGAACATCCGCATCCGCGCGATCTCGGGATCGGCCGCACCGCCGGGCGTGAAGACGTGCACGTTGACGTTGTGCGTGTCGCCATCGCTGACCCTCCGCGAGACGACGCGGTGCTCCAATCAGTCGGGTTCGCGCACGCGCAGCCGATAGCCGGCCGTCTCCAAGGCGGGCAGGTATGCCGTCTCGTCACCCGAGTCGGGCACGAGCAGCAGGACGTCGATCACCGCCTTGGCCGGCAGGCCTGGCACCGAGGTCGAGCCGACGTGCTCGACGGCGAGTGCGGTCTCGCCCAGCGCCCCAGCGATCACGGCGCGGTTCTGCTCGAAAAGGTCGACCCAGGCAGGGTCGTAGTTCACGACGACCGGCTGGTCCGCATACGGGACGGCGCCGTCCACCAGCCCGGAGGGCGGGTCCTTCGAAGGCACGTCAGACAAGCGCGACGCCGCGGGCAGCTCAGGCTGCGGAGGCGGACAGGTCGTCGGTCTTGGGCAGCGGCAGCGCGACCGGCGCGGTGAGCGCCTCGGTCACGGCGACCCGCTCGGAGACCGAGCTCAGCACCTCGGACAGGGGCAGCTTCAGCGCCCCGCAGATGGAGGCGAGCAGCTCGGAGGAGGCTTCCTTCTCGCCCCGCTCGACCTCGCTGAGGTAGCCCAACGACACCGACGCCGCGGCGGACACCTCGCGCAGGGTGCGGCCCTGGGACTGACGCTCCTCGCGGAGGACATCGCCCAGCTCACGACGGAGCAAGATCATGGACGCCTCCTTCGATGGTGACAGCGCGGTCGTTCACTTCCAACGGTACCCCGTGGGTACGACGACGCGCGCGCAGGATTGCGGAAACACGACGCACAGGTGGTGTAACCAGCACCGACGCCCGGATCTTCCGCGAGTCTTCGGAAGATCGTCCTGGCTGGAACCAGGAAGATCTTCCGAAGACTCGAAGCAGTCAGCCGAGCACGGTGCGAACGCAGCCGAGAGCCGCGTCGACGGTGGCCCGACGGATCGCATCGCGGTCCCCCGCGAGGGCCAGCTGCCGCACCAGGACGTCCTCCCCTAGCGACGCCGCGACGAAGACCGTCCCCACCGGCTGGCCGTCCTGCGGGTCCGGCCCCGCCACCCCCGTCGTGGCGACGCCGACCGCTGAGCCGAGCACGCGGCATACCCCGGCGACCATCTGGCGGGCGACGTCCTCCTGGACGGCGCCTCCGCGGGCGAGCAGCCCCTCGTCGACCCCGAGCACCGACGCCTTGAGCTCGGTTGCGTAGGCGACCACCGACCCACGCACCACCGCAGACGCGCCGGGCACCGACGTCAGCGCAGCGCACACCAGTCCGCCGGTCAGGGACTCGGCGGTCGCGATCGTCAGGCCCCGCGACTTCAGCGCATCGACGACGGCGAGAGCACCGGTCATCGTCCCCGCGCCGCCCGCCGCGCCCGCTTCATGGCGGTGCGCTCGCTGTTCTGCCGCATGCGCAGCGCCTTCACGACGATGTCGATGCCGGTCACCACCGTGACGAGCACGGCCAGCCCCAGCACGATCTTCGCGACCAGCTCCCACGCATCAGCCCCCGCGAACGACCACAGCGGCAACGTGTAGAGCAACAAACCGAAGAACTGCAGCGTCGTCTTCACCTTGCCGCCGCGACCCGCAGGCATGACCCCGTGCCGGATCACCCAGAACCGCAACACCGTCACGCCCCACTCGCGCACCAGCACGACGATGGTCACCCACCACGGCAGGTCTCCGAGGACCGACAGCCCCACGAACGCCATGCCCATCAGCGTCTTGTCGGCGATGGGGTCGGCGATCTTGCCGAAGTTCGTGATCAGCCCGCGGCGCCGCGCGAGGTCACCGTCGACGCGGTCCGTGGCGGTCGCGATGCACAGCACGGCCGCCGCCCACCACCGCATCCCCACGTGCGCGCCGCCGTCGAAGAGCAGCAGCCAGCCGTAGACCGGCACCAACAGGATGCGGGCGACCGTGAGGGCGTTGGGCACGTTCCACGGGCTGGGGGGCGGGGTCGCGACCGGTGTCGCGGCCGGGTCGGGATGCGGTGCGGACTCGCTCAGCACGGCTCGGCCACGAGGTCGATTCCGTTGGTGCCCACGACAGTGGCGCGCACGAGGTCGCCCACGGCGACGCCGGGTGCGAGGGCAGGGTCGATGAGGGTCACGCCGTCGACGTCGGGTCCCTGGTGGGCGGCCCGACCGACCACGTATGCCGCGTCGTCACCCTCTGCTGTGTCCGGCAGCTCTTCGACCAGCACCTCGACGACCTCGCCGAGGCGCTCCTCGGCCCGCTGGACGTTGAGCTCCTCGACCAGCGAGGTGAACCGCGAAACGCGTTGCGCCACAACGTCCTCGGGCAGCTTGTCGCCGTAACCCTCGGCCTCGGTGCCGTCCTCATCGGAGTAGCCGAACACCCCGACCACGTCCAGTCGCGCCGCCACGAGGAAATCCTCGAGCTCGTCGAGGTCGGCCTCTGTCTCGCCCGGGAAGCCCACGATGACGTTGCTGCGGATTCCGGCCTGCGGCGCGCGACGGCGCACGTCCTCGAGCAGCGCGAGGAACGACTCCCGGTCACCGAACCGGCGCATCGAGCGCAGCAGCGGCCCGGAAGCGTGCTGGAACGAGATGTCGAAGTACGGCACCACACCCGGGACCGTTGCCATCGCCTCGAGCAGGCCCGGCCGGATCTCCGCAGGCTGCAGGTAGGACACCCGCACCCGCTCGATGCCGGGCACTGCGGTCAGCTCGGGCACCAGCTTCTCGAGCAGCGCGAGGTCGCCGAGGTCCTTGCCGTAGGACGTGGAGTTCTCCGAGACGAGGAACAGCTCCTTGACGCCACGCTCCCCCAGCCACCGCGCCTCGGCCACGATCTCGTGGGGGCGCCGCGACACGAAAGCCCCACGGAACATGGGGATTGCGCAGAACGCGCACCGCCGGTCGCAACCGCTCGCGATCTTCAGCGGGGCCCAGGGCCGCCCGTCGAGCCGGGCCCGGATCACCCTGGGACCAGAGGCGGGCGCCTTGCCGTCGAGGCTGTCGTGATCGTCATCGGCGCCCTGCTCGGGCGAGGTTGGGTCGCCGTGGCCCGGGAGCGCGACCCCCGTGGCGCCGGACTGCCGCTCGACCGGTGACAGCGGCAGCAGCCGCCGCCGGTCCGAAGGCGTGTGGGACGCCGGCGCGTGACCGTCGAGGACGGCGCGCAGGTGACTCGACATGTCGGCATACGAGTCGAAACCCAACACGGCGTCAGCCTCGGGCAGCTCGTCGGCGAGCTGCGACCCGTAGCGCTCGGCCAGGCAACCCACGGCGACAACGGCCTGGGTGCGCCCCTCCCCCTTGCGGGCGGATGCCTCGAGCAGCACGTCGATCGAGTCCTTCTTGGCCTGTTCGACGAAGCCACACGTGTTGACCACGGCGACGTCGGCCTCGTCCGCGTCGTCGACGAGCAACCACCCCTCGGCCGCGAGCCGGCCGGCGAGCTCCTCGGAGTCGACCTCGTTGCGGGTGCAGCCGAGGGTCACGAGGGCAACACTGCGCGGAGCCGTGGGCGAGGAAGGCATGGCCGCCAGTCTATTGGTGCCTGACGCCCGCTCCCGCCACCGTGGTTGAGTGGCTCCATGACCTCCACGACCGAGCCGGCCAGCACGTCGCCCACCGACCGGATCGGCGCCCTGCTCGCCGACCACCCCGTCATCGACGGCCACAACGACCTGTTGTGGGAGGCGCGCGAGCGGGTCCGCTACGACTTTGACCGGCTCGATGTCGGCGTCGGCGGCACCCCGACCCACACCGACCTGCCGCGCATGCGCCGCGGCGGGCTCGGCGGGCAGTTCTGGTCCGTCTTCGTGCCGGCCGACCTTGCGGGTGACGACGCCGTGAGCGCCACGTTGGAGCAGGTCGACGCCGGTCACCAGCTCATTGCCCGGTATGCCGACGAGCTGGCGTTCGCGCGCACGGCCAGTGACGTGCGCGCGGCGTGGAAGACGGGCCGGATCGCGTCGATGCTCGGCGCGGAGGGCGGCCACTCGATCAACAACTCGCTGGCGACGCTGCGGATGCTGGGGGTGCTCGGGGTCAGCTACCTGACCCTGACGCACAACTCCAACACCGACTGGGCCGACTCGGCGACCGACGAGCCCGCCCACGACGGGCTCACCCGGTTCGGCGTCGAGGTGGTCCGCGAGATGAACCGCATCGGCATGATGGTCGACCTGTCACACGTGGCACCGACGACCATGCGCGACGCCTTGCGGGCCAGCGAGGTGCCGGTCATCTTCAGCCACTCCTCCGCCCGGGCGGTCTGTGACAGCCCGCGCAACGTCCCCGACGACGTGCTGGAGTCGTTGCGGGACAACAACGGCGTGTGCATGGTGACGTTCGTGCCGACCTTCGTGAACCCTGACGCCGCGGCCTGGCGCGTGCAGCTCAACGAGGCGGCGCAGGCGCAGGGCGTGGCACCGTCGGACGGCGAGCCGTACACGTCGTTCTACGACGCCTACAAGGAGCGCAACCCCACCCCGAAGGCTTCACTCGAGGACGTGGTCAAGCACGTCGAGCACGTCCGCGAGGTTGCCGGTGTCGACCACGTCGGTCTCGGTGGCGACTACGACGGGGTGGGCGAGCTTCCGGTGGGGCTCGAGGACGTCACCGGCTACCCGCGGCTCCTGGCCGCCCTCGCCGACCGCGGCTGGTCCGACGAGGAGCTGGCCAAGCTGACCGACGGCAACACGCTGCGGGTCATGCAGGACGTCCAGGACGGGGCCAAGGCCCTCCAGGAGCAGCGCGGCCCGAGCCTCGCGACCATCGCCGAGCTCGACGGCTGACCTCCACCACCCGAGATGGGGGGCCTGGGCGTGCGGAACCGCGCACGCAGAGGCCCCCAAACGCCGTTAGTTGCGCCAGCGCGTGATGGTGAGGCCGACGACGCGGGCGATGATGAGCGCGACGTACATGACACCGGCGACCTGTTCGATGATGACGACGGCACGCGCGTGGGGCAGCACTGCGGTCACGTCGGACAGCCCGACGCTCGTGAGGTTGGCGAAGGACAGGTAGAGCAGCTCCAGGAACGACCGCACACCCTCACCCTGGTAGGCCACGAACGACCCCGGCCAGACGATCTGCACCGCCATGAACACGTAGGCGAACATCCACGACACCACCGTGAAGTTGGCGCCCACCGCGAAGATCTCGTCGCGGGTCACCCACGAGTCGTCGAAGAGGTACCGGATCAGGCCGTAGGCCGTGTACCCGTAGAACGCGGCGTGGAGCAGCGAGGACCAGAGCCGCACCTGCGAGTTGTCGGGAAGGAACGCTTCGGCCACCGTGAGCGCCACCACGGGCACACCCAGCACGACCGCGACCCAGGTGAGCGCCGGCGTGGCCCGCACGGCATACACCGCCACCATGAGCACGAGGACGCCGAAGACGCCGAGCAGCGCCCGCCCGGCCGCGTTGGCCCCCGCGAAGGGGTAGGCGAGGACGGCGATGAGCTGGGCTGCGAGGAGCACCCCGCTCGGGTGACCCTTGATCGCGTTGAACATGTCACGCATGGCCCCGACCCTAGTGACAGACGCGGCGACCTGGTCAGTCGTCGCCGACGAGGCGATAGCCCTGGCCCGGTTCGGTCAGCAGGTGCCGTGGGTGCGCGGGGTCGGGTTCGAGCTTGCGGCGCAGCTGGTTGGCGTAGACCCGCAGGTAGTTCGACTCGCTGCCGTACCCCGGCCCCCACACCTGGCGCAGCAGCTCGCGCTGCGACACGAGGTGACCCGGCTGCTGGGCCAGCACCTCGAGCAGGCCCCACTCCGTGGGCGTGAGGCGCACAGCCTTCCCGTCGACGGTCGCCTGTCGCTCAGTGAAGTCGAGCCGGAAGTATGCCGTCTCGAAAGTCGCGGGCGCCGCGGCAGTGCCGGTGTCGCCCCGGCGCAGGGCAACTCGCACCCGCGCGAGCAGCTCGTCCATGGCGAACGGCTTCGTCACGTAGTCGTCAGCACCGAGGTCGAGCGCTTCGACCTTGTCGACCGAGTCGGTGCGGGCCGACAGGACGATGACCGGGATGTCGCTGGCGGCCCGAATGCGGCGCAGCACCTCGACACCGTCGAGGTCGGGCAGCCCGAGGTCGAGGATGACGAGCTCGACACCGTCCTCGTGGACCGCCTGCAGGGCAGTGCGACCGTCGGCGGCCGTCACGACCGGGTAGTCCCGTGCCCGCAGGTTGATCGCGAGCGTCCGCACCAGGTGGGGTTCGTCGTCGACGACCAGGATGGTGCTCACGCCGTCATCCTGTCAGTGGCCCGCTGCAGCTCCAGCACCACGCTCAGTCCTCCACCGGGTGTGTCCTCCGCCGCGATCGTCCCGCCCATCGCCTCGACGAGGCCACGCGCCACGGCCAGCCCGAGGCCCACGCCGTTGCCGCGCGGCGCGTCGCCGAACCGCTGGAACGGCGCGAAGATCTGGTCCTTCGCAGCGCCCGGCACCCCGACGCCACGGTCGACGACCCGCAGCTCGACCCGTTCGGCGGACGCGACGCCCTGCACGAGCACCTCGGCCTCGGAATGACGCAACGCGTTCTCCAGGACGTTTGCCAGCACCCGTTCGAGCAGACCGGGGTCGGCCGAGGCGAGCAGCTCCCCCGACCCCACGGTGACCCGCACGCGGTCGCCACCGGGCAGGCCTCGGGCGACGTCCACCACCGCGTCGCCGAGCGGCACGACGGACAGGCGGGGCACCACCGCCCCGCTCTGCAGCCGCGACATGTCGAGCAGGTTGGACACGAGGGCGGTGAGCCGGTCGGCCGACTCCTCGACCGTCTCGAGCAGGTCGGCCTGGTCCTGCGGCGCGAACGTCACGTCGGGCTGGCGCAGGCTGGAGGCTGCGGCCTTGATGCTTGCCAATGGGGTGCGCAGGTCGTGGGACACGGCCGCCAGCAACGCGGTGCGGGCGCGGTTGTCCTTGGCCAGTGCCCGGCCCTCGTCGGCGAGGCGCAGCAGCTCCTCCCGGCCGATGATGGCGGCGGCGCGCGCGGCGAAGGCCGACACCAGTCGGCGGTCCGCGGCGGAGAGCACCCGGCCGATGAGGACCAGGGTCGTCTCGTCGTCGACCGGTGCCCGCACCGAGGCGTCCCGCACCGCCTCGACGGTGAAGCCCTCGGTCGCGGCGAGCACCGTCCAGGGCTCGCGCACCGACTCCCGCTGCACCACCCCGGCCGCGTCGACGCCGAAGAACGCCACCGCCTGGCCCAACAGAGCCGAGAGCTGGTCCCGCTCCCCCAGCAACGACTCCGCCGATGCGGCCAGGGCCGCGGTCTCACGTTCGGCCAGCCGGGCGGCGGCAGCGCGCCGCTCGCTGACGTGCACCACGGAGGCGACGGCGACGGCGACGAGGACGAAGACCCCGAGCGCCACGAGGTTCTGCGGGTCCGACACGGTCAGCGTGTGCACCGGAGGGGTGAAGAACCAGTTGATCGCCAGGCTGGCCAGCACCGCGCACGCGACGGCCGGCCACAGCCCGCCGACGAGCGCAGTGCCGACGGTGAGGAGCAGGAAGAGCAGGACCTCCATGGGCAGGTCGTGCCAGGTCTGGGTCACCTGGAGCAGGACGGTGAGGGCGAGCGTGCCCCCGAGGGCGAGGAGCCAGCCGTATGCCGTGCGCCGTCGCCCCAGCTCGGGCCCGAACCGCAGCGGCGCGCGCACCGACCGGGTCAGCTCGTGGGTGACCAGGTGGACGTCGATGTCGCCGGAGCCTTCGACGACCTTCTGCCCGACCCCGGGCGAGAGGACCTCCTGCCAGCGTCTGCGCCGCGAGGCCCCGATGACGATCTGCCGGGCCGACACCCCGCGGGCGAACTCCAGCAGGGCTGAGGCGATGTCGTCGCCCTTGACGGTGTGGAAGGTGCCGCCCAGCTCGGTCGTCAGCTGCCGCAGCTCGGCCAGCTCCTCGAGCCGGGCATCGACCAGCCCGTCCGGCGGTGTGACGTAGACGGCCAACAGCTCCCCACCCGCCCCGCGCGAGGCGATCTGCGCGGCCCGCCGCAGCAACGTCCGGCCTTCGGCGCCACCGGTCAGCGCAACCACCACCCGCTCGCGAGTCGGCCACGGCTCGGTGATGCCCTGGTCGGCGCGGTAGCGCCCCAGCCCCTCCTCCACCCGGTCGGCGAGCCACAGCAGCGACAGCTCGCGCAGCGCGGTGAGGTTGCCCTCGCGGAAGTAGTTGGCGAGCGCGGCGTCGACCTTCTCCGCGGCATACACGTTGCCGTGGGCGAGCCGTCGCCGCAGCGCCTGGGGCGACATGTCGACCAGCTCGATCTGGTCGGCGCCGCGCACGACGTCGTCGGGCACGGTCTCCTGCTGGCGCACGCCGGTGATCGACTCGACCACGTCCCCGAGCGACTCGAGGTGCTGGATGTTGACGGTCGAGATGACGTCGATCCCTGCCACGAGCAGCTGCTCGACGTCCTCCCAGCGCTTGGCGTGCGCGCTGCCGGGCGCGTTGGTGTGGGCGAGCTCGTCGACGAGGACGACCTGGGGGCGTCGCTGCAGCACCGCGTCGACGTCGAGCTCGGTCAGGGTCGCGCCCCGGTGCTGCACCGACCGTCGCGGCACCTGCTCGAGACCGGCCAGCAGCGCGGCGGTGAAGGCCCGACCATGGTCTTCGCAGACACCGACCACCACGTCGGTGCCCCGGTCGCGTCGACGCTGGGCCTCCGAGAGCATCGCCACGGTCTTCCCGACGCCCGGTGCGGCGCCGAGATAGATCCGCAGCACTCCCCTGGTCACCGGGTCATTCTCTCCAACGCGAGGTTGAGCTCGAGCACCGTCACCCGCGGTTCGCCGAGGAACCCGAGCGTGCGCCCCTGCGTGTGCTCGTCGACGAGGCGTAGGACGTCGGCTTCGGCCAGCCCGTTGGCGCGCGCGACGCTGGGCGCCTGGGCGCGGGCGTTGGCCACGGAGATGTGTGGGTCCAGACCGCTGCCCGATGCGGTGAGGGCGTCGGCGGGGGCGTTCGTCCCGTATGCCGCCTCGTAGGCGTCGGCGCGCTCACGCACCGCTTCCTGCTGGTCGGCTGAGGAGGCGGCCAGGTTGCTGCCGCCACTGGTGTCACCGGTGTAGTCGCTCGCCGACGGACGTCCGGTGAACCACCGCTGGCCCGTGAAGCTCTGCCCCAGCAGGCTCGACCCGACGACGACGCCGTCACGGCGCACCAGCGAGCCCTGGGCCTGGTCGTGGAAGCCGACCCGGCCGACTGCCCAGACGGCTGCCGGGTAGACCACCCCGAGCAGGACAGTGAGGACCAGCATCATCCGGAGCGCGGCGAACAGCTGGCGTGCGGTGGAAGAGGTGTTTCGCGAAGCCATGGTTCAGGCCAATCCGGGGAGTTGGGAGACGAGCAGGTCGATGAGCTTGATGCCGATGAAGGGGGCGACGACTCCACCCAGTCCGTAGACGAGCAGGTTGCGCCGCAACAGTGCCGCGGCCCCGGCTGGCGTGTAGCGAACTCCCCTGAGGGCCAACGGGATCAGCGCGATGATGACGAGGGCGTTGAAGATGACCGCCGACAGCATCGCCGACTCGGGCGACGCGAGGCGCATGATGTTCAACGCATCCAGCCCGGGGAACAGACCCACGAACATCGCCGGGATGATCGCGAAGTACTTGGCGATGTCGTTGGCGATCGAGAACGTCGTCAGGGCACCCCGCGTGATGAGCAGCTGCTTGCCGATCTCGACGACCTCGATGAGCTTGGTCGGGTCCGAGTCGAGGTCGACCATGTTGCCGGCCTCCTTGGCCGCCGAGGTGCCCGAGTTCATCGCGACTCCGACGTCGGCCTGCGCGAGGGCCGGGGCGTCGTTGGTGCCGTCGCCGGTCATGGCCACGAGCCGACCACCCTCCTGCTCGGCCTTGATGAGGCGCATCTTGTCCTCGGGTGTCGCCTCCGCGAGGAAGTCGTCGACCCCCGCCTCCGCCGCGATCGAGGCGGCGGTGAGCTTGTTGTCGCCGGTGATCATCACCGTGCGAATCCCCATGGCACGCATGACATCGAAGCGTTCACGCATGCCCGGTTTGACGACGTCCTTGAGGTGCACGACGCCGAGCACCCGGACGTCTTCGCCCACGTCCTGACGCGCCACCACCAGCGGTGTGCCACCGCGCTGGCTGATCCCGTCGACCAGCTCACCCACCTCTGCCGGCACGTCACACCCGGCCTCACGCACCCAGGTCTGCACCGCCGACGCGGCGCCCTTGCGCACCCGCGTGCCGTCGGCCAGGTCCACGCCGGACATGCGGGTCGTGGCGCTGAACTCCACGAACTCGGCCCCCGCGGCAGCGGGCGCGTCCGCACTGGTGCCGGCGCCCACGGCATACCTCTCCCGGGCGAGCGTCACGATCGACTTGCCCTCGGGCGTCGCGTCGGCCAGCGAGGAGAGGTGCGCCGCTTCGGCGAGCTCACGGCCGGTGACCGAGCCGACGGGCACCAGCTCGGTGGCCTGCCGGTTGCCGAAGGTGATGGTGCCCGTCTTGTCGAGCAGCAGGGTGGAGACGTCGCCGGCCGCCTCCACGGCACGACCGGACATGGCCAGGACGTTGCGCTGCACGAGCCGGTCCATCCCGGCGATGCCGATGGCCGACAGCAGCGCACCGATCGTCGTGGGGATGAGACAGACGAGCAGCGCGACGAGGACCACGACCGGCTGGGCCTGCCCGGAGTATGCCGCGAACGGCTGGATCGCCATGACGGTCACCAGGAAGACGATGGTGAGGGTGGTCAGCAGGATGGTGAGCGCGATCTCGTTCGGCGTCTTCTGCCGCTGCGCGCCCTCCACCAACGCGATCATCCGGTCGATGAAGCTCTCCCC
Organism: Actinomycetes bacterium; assembly: GCA_023420415.1. Lineage (GTDB taxonomy): Bacteria > Actinomycetota > Actinomycetes > Actinomycetales > Dermatophilaceae > Pedococcus. Next base: position 146,692 of record JAEZWF010000050.1, read on the forward strand.
CGGTCTGGTCGTGATCCGCACGACGATCCGGTCGGAGAGCACCGTGGTGCCCCCGGTGACCGCGCTGCGGTCGCCGCCGGACTCGCGGACCACGGGTGCGGACTCGCCGGTGATGGCCGACTCGTCAACGGTGGCAACGCCATCGATGATCTCGCCGTCACCCGGGATGACCTCCCCAGCGGTCACGACGACAGTGTCACCGACCGTCAGCTCGCTGCCCGGCACGAGCTCCTCGCGGCCGTCAGGACCGAGCCGACGGGCGGTCGTGTCGCGCTTGGTCGCCCGCAGGCTGGCGGCCTGCGCCTTGCCCCGCCCCTCGGCGACCGCCTCGGCGGCGTTGGCGAAGACCACGGTGGCCCACAGCCAGATGGCGACGGCCCACGCGAACACGCTCGGGTGGACGACGGCGAGCACGGTGGTGAGCGCCGACCCGATCCAGACGACGAAGATGACCGGGGCCCGCACGACGTGTCGGGGGTCGAGCTTGAGGAATGCCTGCGGCAGCACGCCGCGCAGTGAGGTGGTCATGACAGAGCCTCCGCGATGGGACCGAGGGCGAGTGCAGGGAAGAAGGTGAGGCCGGCGACGACCACGGCAATGCCGGTGAGCAGGCCGACGAAGAGCGGCGTGTGCGTGGGCATGGTGCCGGGCGTGGCCGGGCGGCTGTGCTGCTCGACCAGCAGACCCGCGAGCCGCAGGACGAGCAGCATGGGCAGGAACCGGCCGACGAGCATGCAGGCCCCGAGGGTGAGGTTGTACCAGGGGTTGTCGGCGGTCAGACCGGCGAAGGCACTGCCGTTGTTGTTCGACGCCGACGCGTAGGCGTACATCACCTCCGTGAGGCCGTGGGGTCCCGACGCGAGCATCGTCGACCGGGGCCCGTCCAGGGCGAGGGACAACGCGGTGAAGGCGAGCACCAGCACCGGCATGACGAGGATGTACGTTGCGGCACAAGTCATTTCGCGTCGTCCGATGGTCTTGCCGAGGTACTCCGGCGTGCGGCCGACCATCAGGCCGGCGACGAAGACCGTCAGCAGCGCGACGATGACGATGCCGTAGAGACCGGAGCCCACACCGCCGGGTGAGATCTCGCCGAGCACCATGTTGCCCAGCAGGACTCCCCCGCCCAGCGGGCTGTAGCTCTCGTGCATCGAGTTCACGGCGCCAGTCGAGGTGCTGGTCGTGGAGGCCGCGAACAACGCCGACGCCCACACCCCGAAACGCTGCTCCTTGCCCTCCATCGACCCTGTGGCCGCTGATGCCGCCGACACTTCGGCCCACGTCACCAGGGCGACCCCGGTGCCCCAGAGCAGGCCGGCGAAACCAGCCAGTGCCCAGCTCTGCCGTCGGTCCCCGACCAGGAGGCCGAAGGTGCGGGTCAGGGCGAACGGGATGACCAGCAGCAGGAAGATCTCGAGCACGTTGGTCGCCGGGTTGGGGTTCTCGAAGGGGTGGGCCGAGTTCGCGTTGAAGTAGCCACCGCCGTTCGTGCCCAGCTCCTTGATCGCCTCCTGTGACGCGACGAGGCCCCCTCGGATCACCTGCTCGACGCCGGAGATGCCGGTGACGGTGGTGGGGGCGGAGAGGTTCTGGATGACGCCCCCCGCCAGGAGCAGCACGGCCCCGACGAAGGCGACCGGCAGCAGGATGCGTACGACACCCCGCACCAGGTCGACCCAGAAGTTGCCGATCACGCCGTCGCCGCGACGGGCGATGGCCCGCATCAGGGCAACTGCCACGGCCAGTCCGACCGCCGCGGACACGAAGTTCTGGACCGTCAGCCCCAGGGTCTGGACGACCGGCGTCACTGCCGCCTCACCGGCATACGACTGCCAGTTGGTGTTGGTGACGAACGAGATCGCGGTGTTCAGCGCGGTCGTCACCCCCATGCCGGCCGAGCCCTGGCGCAGCGGCAGGTGCGTCTGCGCGACGACCAGTGCGAACAGCAGCACCAGTCCGACGACGGAGAACGCGACCACGCTGGTGGCGTACGCGCGCCAGCCCTGTTCGGAGTCCGGGTCGACACGCACGGTGCGGTAGACGAGGCGCTCGACGCGCCAGTGCCGGCCGTCGCTGAAGACGCGCGCGATCCAGGCGCCGAGCGGGTGCCATGCGGCCGCGAGGAGAGCGACGAGCAGCGCAATGGTCAGCAGTCCGCCCACGGTGTCGGACATCAGAACTTCTCCGGCCGCAGGAGCGCATAGACGAGGTAGCCCAGCAGGGCGACGCCGAGGATGGCGGCAACGAGGTTTTCGATCACGTCGCCAGTCAAGGACGACGCAAGCCGCCCGTATGCCGCGTTGACGCCGCCCTGACACTCGTTGACGCCTTCTTGACGCCATGCCCGTTCAGGGCGACAGGGACGGTATACAGATCGCGTCAAAGTCCTTGACCTGCAACCTCATTCGGACGCGTCATGCAGGTATGACGTTCGACGAGATCGTGTTCGCCCGCAGGTCGGTCATCATCGCCACTGCTCTCGCGGTGCCGTTCCTGGTGTGCGCCGCGGTGGCAGCCTCCGGCCGTCCCGTGCCCGACGCCAGCGTCGCCGTCGGCCTGGTGCTCGTGATCGTGGCAGCGGCGGCCACGGGGTTGCGCAGTGCAGGCGTCGGTGCGGCCCTGTCGTCCGCCCTGTGGTTCGACTACTTCCTGACCGAGCCCTATGACAGCTTCCGAATCGACGGCGCGGAGGACGTCCAGGTCGCGGTCCTGCTGTTGCTCGTGGGCATCGCCGTGACCGAGCTGGCGCTGTTCGGCCAGCGCCAACGGGCCCTGCTCGGGCGCGAACGCGGCTATCTCGACGGCGTCGCAGCGGCCGCAGAGTCCGTGGCCGACGACGTGCCCGCCGAGACCGTGGTGTCATCGGTTGCCGACCGGGTGCGTGAGGTGCTGCGCGCCGACCGTTGCGTCTTCGTGCCCGGGACCGCGCTGCCGGCCCAGCCACGGATCCAGCGGGACGGCACCCTCGCCCGGGGCGAGCACCTCATGCCCGTCGACCGGTCCGGTCTGCCCACCGACCAGGAGGTCGTCCTGCCGGTCGGGGCGGAAGGGCAGGTCGTGGGGTGGTTCGCCGTCACGGCCGCCACCCGCGTCGCCCGGCCCACCGTGGCGGAGCGCCGGGTCGCGGTCCTGCTCGTCGACCAGGCCGCGGCGGCGCTGCAGCACCACCGCGACCGACCGGTCAGGTCAGCACCCTGACCCGCAGCGTGGCAGTCGCGACGAGGGCGGCCAGCACGGCCGTGCCCGCCATGACGATCGCCATCGGCACCGCCGAGTTCGAGCCCATCGCCCCGATGAGCGGAGCCGCCGCGCCGCCGATGACGAACTGGGCGGCACCCAGCAGCGCTGCCGCGGTTCCGGCGGCCTCGCCGTGGCGCGTCAGTGCGAGTGCCGGCGTGTTGGGCAGGGTGAGCCCGCAGGCGAACAGCAGGAACCACAGGGGCACGAGGATCAGGGTCAGCCCGCCGATGCCGGTCGCGGCAGCGGCGAGCAGCACCAGTGCGGCGGTCGCGCCGACCGAGACGCCGAAGCGCACCAGCTGGCGCGGCGCGAACCGCTTGAGCAGCACCGGGTTGAGCTGCGAACCGGTGAGGAAGCCCAGCGAGTTCAGCCCGAACGCGAGCCCGAACTGCGCGACCGACAGCCCGTAGATGTCCTGCAGCACGAACGAAGAGCCACCGATGTAGGCGAACAGGGTCGCGAACATCAGCCCGCTGATGAGGATCAGCCCGACGAACGTGCGGTCGCCCAGCAGCCTGCGGTAGGTGCCGATCACCTCGCGCACCGACAGCTGCCGTCGACGGTCCACCGGCAGCGTCTCCGGCAGGGCGAGGGCGGCGATGGTCACCAGGACGACGCCGGCACCGGCGATGAGCAGGAACACTCCGCGCCACGACGTGGCCTGCAGGATCGCACCCCCGAGCGTCGGGGCGAGCACGGGCGCGAGACCCATGACGAGCATGAGCCGCGACAGCATGGTCGCGGCAGCCGACCCCTGGAACAGGTCGCGCACCATCGCCATCGACACGACGGCGACGGCCGCGTTGCCCAGCCCCTGCAGCACCCGGCCCACCGTGAGCAGCTCGATCGTCGGCGCGAACGCCGTGAACACCGACGCCGCGATGTGCAGGGTCAGGCCCGCGATGAGCGGGCGGCGCCGACCGACCGCGTCGGCGAGCGGGCCGACGAGCAGCTGGCCGAGCCCCATGCCGAGCAGGATGCCGGTCAGGGTCGCCTGGACGGCCGACTCGGACGCGGCGAGGTCACGCGTGATCGAGGGCAGCGCAGGCAGGTAGGTGTCGATGGTGAGCGGCCCGATCGCGATGAGCGCGCCGAGGACGAGGACAAACCTCAGGTATGCCGCCCCGGTGGGCGCTGCTGTGGCGGAAACCGTTGCGCCAGTGACCGATTCACGCGTCGCTGCCTGGTCGGTGACGAGCGTGTCAGTGGGTGCCTGGGTGTCGAGGTCAGGGAGGTCGCGGTCGGCAGTGATCGGGTCTCGGTCGGGAGCGTCGTGAAGTGTGGTGGGAGCGGTCACCCAGCCAGCAACACCGAGGGCCCCGCCACGCATTCCGCGGCAGGGCCCTCTTCTTGCGATGTGGTCGGATCCCGGCCAGGCGGCTGCTCAGTCGCGGTCGCCCCGACCGGTCAGCTCCCAGGCGTCCTGCGACTCGGGCTCCTCCGGCACACCCGCGTACTGCGCGGCGACCGGGTCGCCGGCATACGGGTCCTCGCCGAGCACGACCTGACCGGGCTGCAGACCCGGGCCGGGACCGACCGGCACCTCGTCGGTGCGCTCGACACCGTCGGCGCCCGCGCCGGGCGTAGCCGGCGTGGCAGGCGCCTGGCCGTCGAAGACGGGCTCCGCGTCGGGCACGTCCTCACCGCGCATCAGCGCGAGCGTCGTGGGCAGGTCGTCGGGCTTGACCAGCACGTCCCGCGCCTTCGAGCCCTCGGAGGGCCCGACGACACCGCGTGACTCGAGCAGGTCCATGAGCCGGCCGGCCTTGGCGAACCCGACACGCAGCTTGCGCTGGAGCATGGAGGTCGACCCGAACTGCGTGGTCACGACGAGCTCGGTGGCCTGGAGCAGCAGGTCGAGGTCGTCACCGATGTCGTCGTCGATCTGCTTCTTGGCGGCGACGACGGTGACGTCCTCGCGGTAGTTCGGCTTGAGCTGGTCGGTGACGTGCTTGACGACGTGTTGGATCTCGGACTCGGTGACCCAGGCACCCTGCACGCGCATCGGCTTGCTCGCACCCATCGGCAGGAACAGCGCGTCACCCTGGCCGATGAGCTTCTCGGCACCGGGCTGGTCGAGCACGACGCGGCTGTCGGCGAGCGACGAGGTGGCGAACGCCATCCGCGACGGCACGTTCGCCTTGATCAGACCCGTGACGACGTCGACCGACGGCCGCTGCGTGGCGAGTACCAGGTGGATGCCGGCGGCGCGGGCGAGCTGGGTGATGCGGACGATCGACTCCTCGACGTCGCGCGGGGCGACCATCATCAGGTCGGCCAGCTCGTCGACGATGACGAGCAGGTAGGGGTAGGGCTGGATGACGCGCTCGGAGCCGGGCAGCGGCTTGACCTTGCCCGCGCGCACCGCCTTGTTGAAGTCGTCGACGTGCTTGAACCCGAACTGCGCGAGGTCGTCGTAGCGCGTGTCCATCTCGCGCACGACCCACTGCAGCGCCTCAGCGGCCTTCTTGGGGTTGGTGATGATCGGCGTGATGAGGTGCGGGATCCCCTCGTATGCCGTGAGCTCGACCCGCTTCGGGTCGACGAGGACCATGCGGACCTCGTCCGGCGTCGAGCGCATGAGGATCGAGGTGATCATCGAGTTGACGAACGACGACTTACCGGCGCCGGTCGCACCGGCGACGAGCAGGTGCGGCATCTTGGCGAGGTTGGCGATGACGTAACCGCCCTCGACGTCCTTGCCGACACCCATGACCATCGGGTGCTCGTTGCCCCGCGCGGCCTGGCTGCGCAGCACGTCCCCGAGCGACACCTTCTCGCGGTCGGTGTTCGGGATCTCGATGCCGATGGCGGACTTGCCCGGGATCGGGCTGAGGATGCGCACGTCGGCCGAGGCGACGGCATACGCGATGTTCTTGGAGAGCGCGGTGACGCGCTCGACCTTGACACCGGGGCCGAGCTCGACCTCGTAGCGCGTGACGGTCGGGCCGCGGGTGAAGCCGGTGACCTGGGCGTCGATGTCGAACTGGTCGAGCACCTGGGTGAGCGACTCGACCACGCGGTCGTTGGCGGCGCTGCGCGTCTTGTGCGGTGACCCCGGCTCGAGCAGAGCGTTGTCAGGCAGCGTGTAGGTGACGTCACCGGCGAGCGCGAGCTGCTCGACCCGCTGCGGCAGCGGCGTGGTCGGCGGCGCCTCGAGCGGCACCTTGGCCTCGACGGGGCCGGGCTTGGCGCTCGCGGCAGCGGGCGGTGCGCCTGCGGCTCCCGTCGTCGCCGACGGTGCCAGCACACCGGGCTGGGTGGGTCGCTTCTCGCCGGGCCGGAACCGCTTGCCGTCGGGAGCAACGACCGCGGCCTGTTCGAAGGCCTCGTCGCCCTCGAGCGGCTCCTCGGAGTCGACGGGCTGGGCGCGACGACGCCGCTTGGGCTTGGCCGGCTCCTCGGGCGCGACCTCGGGCTCGGGCGCGCCGCGGTGGAGCAGGTGGTCACGCAGCTCGGTGAGCCGCTGCGGGATCTGGTGGACCGGCGTGGCGGTCATGACGAGGATGCCGAAGAAGCCGAGCATCAGCAGGATTGGCACCGTGCCGTAGACGGACACGGCCGCCTCGAGCGGGCTCGAGGCGAGGAAGCCGATGATGCCGCCCGCGTCGCGCATTGCGTCGGCGCCGCCGGGTGGCTCGGGTATGCCGGCCGCGACGTGGGCGAGACCGGCTGCGGCGAACGCGACGGCACCGAGGCCGATGCCGATGCGCGAGTTCGCGGCACCTTCCTGAGGCGTCCGCAGGAGGCGGACGCCGAGGAAGAGCAGGGCCAGGGGCACGGCATACCCGACGCGGCCGAAGGTGCCGGCGACGACGGCGTGGATGACGTCACCGACGACGCCCTGGATGCCCCACCACTCGCGGGCGGCGACGAGGATCGACAGGGCGATCAGCAGGAAGCCGAGGCCGTCGCGACGGTGCTCCGGCTCGAGCTCGCGCGCGCTGGTGCCGACCTTGCGGACCGCTCCCCCGGCCACGTGCGCCATACCCATCCAGGTGCCCTTGACCGCGCGCAGCGGCAGCGGCAGGCCACCACCGCGCGGCTTGCCGCGGGCAGCGCCGCTGCGGGGCGCGGGGGCCTTGCGGTTCGCGGGTCGGGTCGCGGTGCCGCGACTGCTCGAGGCACGCGAGGTGGTGGACGGACGTGTCGCCATGATCCGCAGGTTACGCGAACGCCACACGGGAAACACGCGTCACACGCGCCACGGGAGTCATTTCTGCTGTGCGGCCGGCTCCCCCGAACGGGCGACGTTCAGGTCTGCTTTTCGGTCGGGACCCGACGACCGGGGTATGCCGCGGACCCACCCCGGTGCGACGGTGGACGAGCGTCTGGCGGGGCCGGCGCCGGCGGGCTCGAACTCGTCGGCGCCGGCGCATCGGCGGCGTGACCCCTCGCGACCCGCGCACCCGTCTCAGATGACGGGAAGCCGTCTCGGGCGAGTGGCTGGCCGCGCGACCCGGGCGCTACTGTCCTGCACAGGTCATGAGTGCCAGCGCGAAGCCCCGGCTTGCTGGCCAGCAACCCTCCTCCGCGGTGGGGTGCTCCGGGTGACGACCGGGTCGGCTGCACCCGCAGTCGGCAAGCGCGGACTCGCGGGCACGGCACCGAGGGTCCCACCGGACCTCCAGGAGCAGACGCCATGTCGATCGCCAGCAGTCAGCCGCCCGTCGCCCACCGCGCCGCGAAGCCGGCCACGCGGCATACCGCACCCCTCGCCCACGCCCGCACCCACGGACACCTGCGCCCCGTCCCCGACCATGCCGTCGAGCGCACGCAGACACCGCGCACCGGTGAGGTCACTACGGTGCCCGCCGTCGTGTCGGAGAACCTGCTCGTCCCCACGCTGACCGGTGCCGTCGACTACGCGAACTTCGACCACGCTGCGTCGACGCCGGCCCTGGTGAGCGTCAAGGCCGCCGTCGACACCGCACTGCGCACCTACTCCTCGGTGCACCGTGGCAACGGCTGGGCCAGCAAGGTGACGTCCGCGTGGTACGAACAGGCGCGGGCCGAGGTGCGCAGCTTTGTCGGGGCGCGCGAGGGAGACGAGGTGGTGTTCACCCGCAACAGCACGGACTCGTTCAACCTGCTGGCCCGCGCGCTGCCTCGGGACACCGAGGTCTTCGTCTTCGAGACCGAGCACCACGCGGCGTTGCTGCCCTGGCCGGCGCGCCGCACCCATCGCCTGCCCGTCCCCGGCAGCGTCGCCGACGCCGAGACGCTGCTGCGGGCTGCACTCAAGGAGACGCGCAGCCGCCACCGCCTCGTCGTCCTGGCCGGCGCCTCGAACGTGACCGGGGAGGTCTGGCCGGTGCGCCGACTCGCCGCCATTGCGCGTCGGGCCGGCGCGCGCGTGGTGCTCGACGCCGCGCAGTACGCACCGCACCGGCCGGTGTCCCTGGACGACCTGGGCGTCGACTATGTGGTGCTGTCGGGGCACAAGCTGTACGCACCCTTCGGCGCCGGCGTGCTCGCAGGCCGCGCTGACTGGCTCGACGCCGCCGCGCCCTACCTGGCCGGTGGCGGTGCGACCAAGGCGGTCACCGAGCGCAGTGTCGAGTGGCAGGTGGGGGCCGCTCGACACGAGGCCGGCAGCCCCAACGTGATCGGCGCGGTTGCCCTGGCCGCCGCGTGCAATGCGTTGCGCACCAACGGATCTGCGATCGAGCGGCACGAGACCGAGCTGGGCGACCGGCTGCGCGAGGGGCTCAGCGCGATCGACGGCGTGGAGACCTACTCGATCTTCGGGGCGGACCACGAGCGGGTTGCGGTGGTGACCTTCACGGTTGACGGGCTCGACTCCTCGCTCGTGTCGACCGCGCTGTCGGCGGAACACGGGATCGGCGTGCGCGACGGCAAGTTCTGCGCGCACCTGTGCGTCGACGCGTTGCTCGACGACCCGTATGCCGCGGGGCCGCAGACCGCGGTCCGCGCCAGTGTCGGGCTGGCCACGACTGCCGAGCACGTCGAACGCCTCATCGCCGCGGTGGCGGACCTGGCCGCACACGGTCCGCGCGCGGCATACGTCCACGGCCCGCAGGGCTGGGCACCCGAGCACGACCCGCGCGCCCTGGACGTCGCCCGCCCCTGGTGACCCAGCTCAGGCCTGGATGACGACGGGGATGATCATCGGGCGACGGCGGATCTTGCCACCGACCCAGCTGCCGATCGCGCGGCGCACGACCTGCTCGAGCTGGTGGGAGTCGGTGATGCCCTTGCCGGTCGCCTCGGCCAGCGCCTGCTCGATCTTGGGCCGTACCTGGTTGAAGATCTCGTCGTCCTCGGCGAAGCCGCGCGCGGTGATCTCCGGCCCGGCCGCGACCTTCCCGGTCGCCGCGTCCATGACGACGATGACCGAGATGAAGCCCTCGTCGCGCAGGATGCGGCGGTCCTTGAGCAGCCCCTCGTCGAACTCGCCCACCGCGGAGCCATCGACGTAGACGTAACCCGCCGGGACCGCCCCGACGATGCGGGCGCGGCCGTCGATGAGGTCGACGACGACACCGTCCTCGGCGATGACGATGTGGTCCCAGGGAATGCCCGTCAGGTGCGCGAGCTCGGCGTTCGCCACGAGGTGGCGCCACTCGCCGTGAACGGGCATCACGTTGCGGGGCTTGACGATGTTGTAGCAGTAGAGCAGCTCGCCGGCGCTGGCGTGACCGCTGACGTGGACGCGTGCGTTGCCCTTGTGCACCACCTTGGCGCCGAGCCGCATCAGCCCGTTGATGACGCGGTAGACGGCGTTCTCGTTGCCGGGAATGAGCGACGACGCCATGAGGACGGTGTCGCCCTCGCCCACCTCGATGCGGTGGTCGCGGTTGGCCATGCGGGACAGTGCCGCCATCGGCTCACCCTGCGACCCGGTGCTGATGAGGACGACCTTGTCGTCGGGCAGGTCGCCGAGCTTCTTGATGTCGACGAGCACGTTGTCAGGCACGTGGAGGTAGCCGAGGTCTGCGGCGATGCCCATGTTGCGCACCATGGACCGCCCGACGAACGCCACCTTGCGGCCGGCCTTCTCGGCCGCGTCGAGCACCTGCTGCACCCGGTGCACGTGGGAGGAGAAGCAGGCGACGATGATGCGCCGCTGCGCCTCACGGAAGACCTTGTCGATGGCCGGGGCGATGTCGCGCTCGGGCGTGGTGAAGCCCGGCACCTCGGCGTTGGTCGAGTCGGTCATGAACAGGTCGACACCCTCCTCGCCCAGCCGGGCGAAGGAGCGAAGGTCGGTGAGCCGCCCGTCGAGCGGCAGCTGGTCCATCTTGAAGTCACCGGTGTGCAGGATCGACCCCCCGGGCGTCCGCACAAAGACCGCGAGCGCGTCGGGGATCGAGTGGTTGACGGCGACGAACTCGCAGTCGAAGACACCGAACTTCTCCCGCATCCCTTCCTTCACGCCGAAGGTGTACGGGCTGATGCGGTGCTCCTTGAGCTTGGCCTCGACCAGCGCCAGGGTCAGCATCGAGCCCACCAGCGGGATGTCGGGCTTGAGCTTGAGCAGGTAGGGCACGGCGCCGATGTGGTCCTCGTGGCCGTGGGTGAGGACGACGGCCTGGATGTCGTCGAGCCGGTTCTCGAGGTACTCGAAGTCAGGCAGGATCAGGTCGACACCGGGCTGGTGGTCCTCGGGGAACAGCACACCGCAGTCGATGACGAGCAGCTGCCCGCCGTACTCGATGACGGCCATGTTGCGGCCGACCTCGCCGAGGCCCCCGAGGGGGACGATGCGCACGCCGCCCTCGGGCAGCGGACCGGGCAGGCTGAGCTCGGGGTGGGGGTGGCTCACAGCAGACCAGACTCCTTCAGCCCGGCGCGCAGCGCCTTCAGGTGCTCCGGCGGCGACTCGACGAGCGGCAGCCGCACCGTCGCGTTCTCCAGCACACCGGTCTCGACGAGAGCGGCCTTGGCCATGATCGCGCCCTGCGACGGCTTCATGATCGCGTCGACCGCGGGGATGAGGCGGGTGTGGACCTCGCGCGCCCCCGCGAGGTCACCGGCGTCCACGGCGGCCAGCATCGCTGCATACTCGCGGCCTGCGACGTGGCCCACGACGCTCACGGTGCCCACGGCACCCAGCGCGAGCCACGGGAGAGTCGTGGCGTCGTCACCGGAGAAGTAGAGCAGGTCGGTGTCGGCGAGGACGTGGCTCGTGGCCCAGGCGTCGCCCTTGGCGTCCTTGACCGCCTTGACGGTCGGCAGCTGCGCCAGCTCGAGCAGCGTGGCCGTGTCGAAGGGGATCGCGGTGCGTCCGGGGATGTCGTAGAGCATCACCGGCAGGTCGCTCACCTCGGCGACGGCGCGCACGTGCTGGATGAGCCCGGCCTGGGTTGGCTTGTTGTAGTAGGGCGAGACGAGCAGCAGCCCGGTGGCGCCGGCGTCGATCGCGCGGCGCGTCATCTCGACCGAGTGGGCGGTGGCGTTGGAGCCGACCCCTGCCACGACCTTGACGCGGTCACCGACGGCGTCGGCGACCAGGCGCACCATCTCGATGCTCTCGTCGTCGGACAGGGTCGCGGACTCCCCCGTCGTGCCGTTGACGACGATGCCGTCGTGGCCGGTCTCGACGAGGTGCTCGGCCAGGCGCCTGGTGCCCTCGGGGTCGATGCTGCCGTCGGGTCGCATCGGGCTGACCATCGCGGTGAGGAGGCGCCCGAACGGGCTTGTCGTGCTCATAGCTGCAGGCTAGCGCGCTGCGGGTGGGTGCCCGTGTCGCCGGTCGTGTCGTGACACGGATTTGGCGGTATGCCGTCGACGCGTGGCGGTCCTGCACGTCACCTCCGGGCGTGGTCGCCGCCCGGTGTTAGCGTTCGGGGCGTGCAGCAGTACCTCGACCTCCTCGACCACGTCCTCACCACCGGCACGCAGAAGTCCGACCGCACGGGCACCGGCACGCGCTCGGTGTTCGGCTACCAGATGCGGTTCGACCTCGCCGAGGGGTTCCCGGTCCTCACCACCAAGAAGCTGCACCTCAAGTCGATCATCGGCGAGCTGATCTGGTTCCTGCGCGGCGACTCCAACGTGCGCTGGCTCCAGGAGCGCGGCATCACCATCTGGGACGAGTGGGCCGACGAGAACGGCGACCTCGGCCCCGTCTACGGCTACCAGTGGCGCTCGTGGCCGACTCCCGACGGCGGACACGTCGACCAGATCGCCAAGGTCATCGAGTCGATCCGCACCAACCCCGACAGCCGCCGCCACATCGTCAGCGCCTGGAACGTCGCCGACGTCGACGACATGGCGCTGCCGCCGTGCCACACGATGTTCCAGTTCTACGTCGCTGACGGCAAGCTGTCCTGCCAGCTCTACCAGCGCTCGGCCGACATCTTCCTCGGCGTCCCGTTCAACATCGCGTCCTACGCCCTGCTCACCATGGTCGTCGCCCAGCTCACCGACCTCGAGCCCGGCGAGTTCGTCCACACCCTCGGTGACGCCCACCTCTACTCCAACCACCTCGAGCAGGCGCGGCTCCAGCTCACCCGCGAGCCGCTGCCCCTGCCGACGATGAAGATCGCCCGCAAGGACGCCATCGACGACTACGACCTCGAGGACTTCGAGCTCATCGGCTACGAGGCACACCCGTCGATCAAGGCACCCATCGCGGTCTGAGGCTCCAGCGCCCAGAGGGCTTTGCCTCAGAGTCGCTCAGTTCGCGCCCTCGAAGACCGGTGCGAGCCTGCTCCAGGCCTGCGCCCGGCAGTACACGGGGATTTCGTCGATCGGAACGGGCCGCTTGACGACACGGCCCCCGGACACTGCCTCGCCGGTCCACACGTCAACCCACTCGCCGGCCGGCAGGTAGGTCGACCAGGCCTGCGTCGCCTCGTCGGTAACCGGGTTGACCAGGAGGTCGGCGCCGAGCATCCACTGCCTCGGATGGACCCAGATCTCGGTGTCCCCCGGGTGGTCGAAGAACAGAGGACGCATGAGGGGGCGGTCGGTGCGGATGGTGTCAGCGGCTGCGTCGGCGAGGTAACCGACGAGCCGTTCGCGCAGCTGGGCGAAGCGCCGGAACACCGGCACAACCCGTTCGTTGCCGGTGACCTCGGCGACGTACCACGGGGTCCGGTCGCGCAGGGGCAGCTGGTGATGGTTGAACTCGGAGTGGTACTGCATGACCGGCATGAACGCCGAGGCCGCGGTCGCGCGCAGGTAGAGGTCGGCGTCCGGCACCGGCCCGGAGAAGCCGGCCAGGTCCCAACCCCAGTAGACGATGCCGCAGGACGCCGCCGTCAGGCCCGCGGTGATGCTGTTGCGGAAGGCCTCCCAGGTGGAGTCCTCATCACCGGCCCAGAACAGCCCGTGCGCCTGCGAACCGGTGAAACCGCTGCGGGAGAACGTGATAGGCGCCTTGCCGTGGGCACGCAACAGGTCTCCGAAGGCACGCGCGTAATGCACGGGGTACAGGTTGTTGCCTTCGTCGCCGCGCCTGCCGTCGGCATACACGAGGTCCCGGCCCCAGGCGTGTTCTCCGCCGTCGGTCTTGAACCCGTCGATGTCGAGGTCCCGCACGAGGTACTCGCGTTTGGCCGTCCACCAGTCGCGGGTCCGCTGCACCGAGAGGTCGGGCATGAGGGACTTGGGAAACCACCAGCCACGGTTGAGGTATGCCGTGCCATCGGCCTCGCGCACGGCGTGGCCGCCGCGGACCATGGCCTCGCCTTCAGCGAGCACCTGTGCGTGCAGGCCTGCCTCGGAGGCTGCCGTCTTCAGGAGCGGGATCTGCCACAGGACCACCTTGATGCCCCGGTCGTGCAGTCGTTCGACCATGGCCTTGGGGTCCGGCCACGCGCCGTCGTCGGGGAACGTGAAATCGCGCAGGGAGAAAGGCGATCCGTCGAGGCGTGGCTCGTAGGCGGCATCGCGGAAGAGCATGATGCCTTCCTCGTCGCTCCAAGCCTCGATGACGACGACCCCCACGGGGATGTCCAGCTCGCGATGGGTGTCCATGCGCGCGGTCACGAGCTCTTGGGTGTTCCACTCGTTCCCCGACGCCCAGAGCCGGAAGACCCACGACGGCAGCTCCTCGGCTCGACCGACCTCGTCGAGGAAGGAACCGAGCACCGCGGTCGGGGTGCCCTCGAAGAGGCCGACGTCCAGTGCTTCGTCGGCGCTGCCGCCGAGGGCCACCTCGACGGCGAGATGCTCCGGGGAGGAGGACCCGGCGTCGTACCACGAGCGGCGGCTGGTCCGAACATGGAACCCCCAGCCGTCACCGTCCCGCTGCACCACGTGGGCGAAAGGCATCGGGAGGTAGGTCCGCCCGTGCGCCCCTTGGGACTTGTACTGCTCGAACACCACCGCGTCCAGGCGCCGGCCGGACTGGTCGAGCGAGTCGTACCGTTCGCCGAAACCAACGATGTGGTCGCCCTCGGCCAGAGCGAGAGCGAAGCGCACGCGGTGAACGCCGTCCTGGGTGACCAGCCACTCGACGGACCCGTCGACGAGTCGCGCGTCCGCTCCGGTGAGAACCCCCCGCAGCCCCCCTGGGAGGTCCGCGGTCCAGCGGGCCGGCGCCACGGCATACCAGTCGGTCGTCTGTGTCGTGCCCTCCGTGGAGGTGGCACGGAATCGGTAGCGGCTCGTCCCGGCGCCCTCGAGGGGCGGTGTGGTGACCGCCCATCCGCCCTCGCCACCGAGGGAAGCGGCTTGGGCGGCAGCCAGGTGCCCCTCGCCGCCCGCGAGTGCAGCGGCATCGGCGGCGTCGGCAACGCGCGGCTGGAGCGGCAGTGACGTGGTGGTGCCGTCGGCGTCCTGCCACTCACACGTCACTGACTCGAGGTCGCAGAGCGCCTGGACGCCCACGAGAACGGTCTCGCCCTCGAGTGGCTGGACCGGGATCCGCTGGTCCAGGGAGGTCGCATAGGGGTGCTCGATGCCGAACGGCCGGTGCACCACCAGCTCCGCGCTGGTCATGTGCCCTCCCCGTCAAGCAGGCCGAGCTCGTCGGCCAGGATGAGGTACATCCCGTGGGACCAGAGCAGGGGCGTGGCCACCGGGCCCCAGCGCCGGATCCAGTCCTCGCGCGACTCCGGATGGAGAAGATGGTCGGGCACCTGCTCGGGCAGCTCCCCCGTGGCCGTGGCGTGACGGGCGATCCACTGGAGGTGCCGTCGCGCAGCGACGCGGTCGCCTGCCACCGCGAGGTTCCATCCCAGGAGGGCCGACAGGAGCAGCCACTGACCGCCGCCGTAGAAGACGTCCGCGCGGAACCGGTGCACGCCGCCGTCGACGTCGAGGTCGTCCGCGACCTTCACGAGGGTCGCCGAGGCCAGGTCACTACCGGGCTCGGCGACGCGGAAGGGCACGACGCAGGCCGGCAGCGATCCGTCGACGGCGTCGGTACCGAGCCACTTGACGAGGTGACCGTCGGCGACTCCCCGGTCGAGCACCAGGGCAGCAGCCTGGCCGGCGGCGTCGTACGCGCGGCCTTCTCGGTCCGCGTCGAGGGCGCCGGCGCCGGCGATGTCGCGCAGTCCGCCGGCCACGGCCCCGAGCGTCGAGACGTGCTGGTGCTCGACGTGCTCCTCCCACCAGTCGTAGCACGGCAGCTGCCAGAAGGTCGTCAGGAAGTCGACAGCGACCTCGATCCCCGGCTGCCAGCGCTTCAGGTCGCCTCCGTGGCGCCGGCTGTGTGCGACGAGCGACCACAGCCAGGTGCCGTAGCCGTCGGTCTGGAAGTCCCACCAGGGGTCGGACCCGTCTGCGCCGTCGAAGGTGAACCGGGTGGGGAGCATGCGTGCCAGTGGGATGTCTACTCCGGCAGCGGCGTCGGTCATGAGCGCGTCGACCTGTTCGCGCCGCGCCCCCAGGACGCGGTTCATCCAGTCGTGGTACCGGTCGGCGGACTCCACATCGCCGTATCGTGAGATCCCTTCTGCCGTAAAGGATCCGTCGCGCAGCCAGGCATACCCGCGGTATGCCGAGAAGGTCGGCGAGGCGGGGTATGCACCGCTTTCGTGCTGGTGCTCGGTGATCACCGCGTGGCTGCGGCGGGCCAAGGCCAGCAGCTGCTCGGCGGACCGGTCGGCGGAGTGGTCCCCAGCGGTGGTCGCCTGGGCTTCGTGGAGGAAGGTCATGTCGTCCAATGCGTGAGTTGGTCGCCGTCGTCGGGTTGGGGTGGTCGGGCTGGAGGCGCCGGGGGGCGGACCGAGCGGGGTGGGGGCCGCCCCCCCCGGGG
>JAEZWF010000003.1 GCA_023420415.1 Actinomycetes bacterium
TACGAGATCAGGGCACTCACCCCGAAGACGTGGCACCTCTTCGAGGACCTGGCTGCTCGCCACAACGGGATCTTCAGTGGCTGTTGGTGCACCTGGTTCCACCCCGACTGCGCCGAGCGCGGCCAGACGTCCGAGGGCAACAAGGCGCTCAAGCACCAATGGGTCGACGACGGCATCGCCCACGCCGCCCTCGTGATCGACGACAGCAGTGGCGAGGAGGAGGCCATCGCCTGGGCGGAGTACGGCACCCCCGAAGAGCTGCCCGGCATCCACCACCGCAAGCAGTACGAAGCCGAAGCCGACCTCGTCCCCGACTACCGCATCACCTGCGTCTTCGTCGACCGTCGATACCGCCGGAACGGACTGGCCGAGCTCGCAGCCCAAGGCGCAATCGACCTCATCGCGCGGGCCGGTGGGGGAGTGGTCGAGAGCTACCCCCACGAGGTCGACCCGACCAAGAAGATGTCGGCGTCGTTCCTCTACAACGGAACCCGCCGCATGTACGAACGCCTCGGCTTCGAGTACATCCGCCCCAAGGGCCTGAAGAACTGCGTCATGCGCCGCACGGTGGCGGCTGCCACGTGAGTGCCCTACCTGGCGGCGTCGACCTGGGCTGCGATGCCGTCCAGGATGGTGCGCAGGCCGAAGTCGAGCTCCGTGGCGAAGAAGTCGTCGTCATCGGCCGGATCCATCGTCTCCTCGGCGCCCGCGAGCAGGTGCGGGAACTCCTGGGGGTCGGCAACGGAGTACAGGTTCTCGGGGTAGTTGTCGGTGCCCGCCCCGGGCTGGCCCGTCTCGGAGACGAAACCCAGCTGGAGCGACTGTCGGATGTGCTGCTGGACGAACCCGTCGATGAGCAGCAGCGCCGAGAACCGTTGCTGGGCACTCAGTTTCGTCGCCGCGAAGGCTTGGAGCCCGCTCTCCGTCCAGCGCGCCGTGTTCGGTGTGGCCGGAGGCTCGCGGAGAGGGACGGTCACCGTCCACGGATGTTCCAGCCGCACTGCCGCGATGGCGCGCGCCCACTTCTCGAGTCGCGTGCGCCAGGTCCCCCTGGCGGTCAGTGACGGCTCCGGCGACCCGTATGCCGTGTCCAGCATGACCGCGTACAGCTCGTCCTTGGAGTCGACGTAGCGGTAGAGCGACATCGTCGTGAGACCCAGCTCGGTGGCCACCGACTTCATCGAGACCCCCGCGAGGCCGTCTCGATCGGCCACGGCGACGGCGGCCGCTCCGATGTCGCCGATGGACCGCCCCGGCTTGGGTCCACGTCGCCCGCCCTGTTCCACGCCCCACATCAGCTGCAGGTAGCGGGGAAGAGGCGTGGCGTCGCGATCGCCCTCGGCTGCGGACCTCGTCGAGCTCATGCCCAGACCCTACTCCATAACTGCTTGCCAGATACACATTTAAGGTCTATCTTTCGGTGTATCCCAATAACAGTATGCGAGATACACAGTGAGGCTGACATGACTGACACCACCAGCACGAGCAGCGTCGACACGGGACCTCGGGCAGGTCGACGGGAGTGGATCGCCCTGGCGGTCCTGTGCCTGCCCCTCCTCATCGCCTCGATGGACGTGTCGGTCCTGTTCTTCGCCGTCCCGTTCATCGCCCGCGACCTCGACCCCAGCGCCACCCAGATGCTCTGGATCTTCGACGTCTACGGCTTCGTCCTCGCAGGCCTGCTCCTCACCATGGGCGCGATCGGTGACCGGATCGGCCGTCGGAGACTCCTGCTTTTGGGCGCGGCGACCTTCTCCGCAGCCTCGCTCGTGGCGGCCTACGCCTCGTCGGCGGGCATGCTCATCGGCGCCCGCGCGCTCCTCGGCATCGGCGGCGCGACCCTCATGCCCTCGACGCTCGCACTCGTGCGCAACCTGTTCCCGCACGAGGCCGACCGCACCAAGGCGGTCGCCGTGTGGAGCGCCGTCCTCACCGCAGGCGTCGGCCTCGGCCCGGTCCTCGGCGGTGTGCTCCTCGAGCACTTCTGGTGGGGCTCGGTGTTCCTCGTCAACCTTCCCGCCATGGTGCTGCTCCTGATTCTCGGCCCGATCCTGCTGCCGGAGTCCCGGGCCACCGAGCGCCGCCCGATCGACCTCCCCAGCGTTGCCCTCTCCCTTGGCTCGGTGCTCCCGTTCATCTACGCCGTGAAGTCCACCGCCGCCGACGGCTGGTCCACCCACGCCACCGTCCTCGGGGTCGTCGGCCTCGTCGTCGGCGCCCTGTTCGTCGTTCGCCAGCGTCGCGCCGCACACCCGATGGTCGACCCGGGACTGTTCCGCGACCGCCGCGTCGGGGGAGCGGTCACCGTCAACATCGCCGGCACGTTCGGCGTCATGGGCAACGCGATCGTCCTCACGCAGTACCTCCAGAGCGTCCTGGGCATGAGCCCCCTACGCGCGGCACTGTGGGGCCTCGTGCCCTCCGTGGCGGTGGCGATGGCCGCCCCGACCGCCGCCACCGTCTCTGGCAAGGTCGGGCGGGCGAGGGTCATGGCGGTCGGATTTGCCCTCGCAGCAGCGGGATTCGCGATCCTCGCCACGGTCAGCCGCGACACCGCCCTCTGGGTCGTCCTCGTCGGCGCGGGTGTCGTGGCCAGCGGCACCGTCGCGATCCTCACCCTTGTCACCGACTACGTCCTGGGCGTCGCACCGCCCGAGCGAGCGGGCGCGGTCTCCGGCCTGTTCGAGACCACCAGCGAGTTCGGCGGGGCGCTCGGCATCGCCATTCTCGGCAGCGTCCTCGCTGCCGGCTACCGCTCGCGCATCGGCGATCTCCTGCCCGGCGGCCTCGACCGCACCGCTACCGCGCAGGCCCACGACAGCCTGGCCGGCGCGCTGGTCGCTGCCGCCCACGTGCCCGGCGCCCTCGCCAGCGCGGTCCTCGAAGCCGGCCGCACGGCATACCTCTCGGGCATGCGGGTGACCGAGATCGTCGCTGCCGCAGCCATGCTCACGATGGCCCTGGTGACCGGCTGGCTGCTCCGCGGTGGCGAATCGGCTTGACCCTCACGCGGCGTGAGCCGTCACAGTGGTTGCCATGACCGCAAAGGCACAGCAGCTGCTGCTCACCGTGGGGCAGGTGGCCGACCAGCTGAACGTGACGGTGCGCACCCTGCACCACTACGACGAGATCGGGCTGGTCGTGCCGAGCGAACGCTCGGGCGCCGGCTACCGGCTCTACACCGAGGACGACCTGACGCGTCTGCAGCACGTCGTCGTCTACCGGCGGCTCGGGTTCGCCCTGGAGGAGATCCGTCTCCTGCTCGACCAGCCCGAGAACGTCGGGCAGCACCTGCGCCGCCAACGCGCGGCGGTCATGCACCGGCTGGACGAGATGCGCGAGCTCGTCGACGCCATCGACCGAGCACTGGAGAAGGAGGGGTCAGGCATGAAGCTGACCAAGGAAGAGCAGAAGGAGCTGTTCGGCGAGAGCTACTCCGACGAGTATGCCGCCGAGGCCGAACAGCGTTGGGGCGACACGGATGCGTGGAAGCAGTCGCAGCGGCGCACCAGTCAGTACACCAAGGAGGACTGGGCGGCCATCAAGGCCGAGACCGACGCGGTGAACGACGCGTTCGTCGCGGCCAAGCGAGCCGGGCTGCCGGCCGACTCGACCGAGGCGATGGGCGCGGCGGAGGGGCACCGGCGCCACATCCACGACCGGTTCTACGACCTGTCGCACGACTTCCACCGTTGCCTGGGCGACATGTACGTCGCCGACGAGCGGTTCACCAAGTCGTACGACGACCTCGAGCCGGGCCTCGCGCAGTACGTCCGCGACGCGATCCACGCCAACGCGGATCGCGCTGCGGGACAAGGCGACTGACGCCACCGAGGCGACCACGCGGCATACCGAGATGCAGGTATGCCGCGTGGTCGCGTCAGTGCCCCTCCGCGGCTTCCGCAGCGCGCTTGACGAGCGAGAGCTGGCGGTCCCACTCGGCGCCGCGCGCCTTGAGCCACCGAGCCGATCGCTGCACGGTCTCCGGCCGCACCGTCCACGACACCCGACGACCCTCGCGCCGCGCGCCCACGAGGCCGACGCCTTCGAGCAGGCGCAGGTGCTTCTCGACCGCCTGCCGCGAGATCCCGAGGGCTTCCGCGAGCGCGGCCGAGCTCGATCCGGCACCGCGGGCCAGCCGGTCGAGCAGGTCCTGACGGGTCCGGTCGCCGAGGGCAGCGAAGACCTCGACGACGTCACCGTCACGGCGGCTCACGACTCGGCCCGCGCCTTGGCCAGCGCGAGCTCCTGCTCCCACCCGTGGGAGTTCTCGTGCAGGAAGTCGGCGAGCTTGTCGGCGGGCAGGTCGGCAAAGTCGGACTCGACGACGCGCAGGGTGACGCCGCCCTCGTGGGGTTCGACCCAGAACTCGGTCAGCGTCGCCGGGTCGTCGGGTGACGTGGGGCGCCAACGGTAGGCCGCGTAGCTCGGCTCGTCCTGGCGGACGACCTCGATCTCGAACGTGCCGACCTCGTCGTCGTGGACCAGGACAGCGCCGTCCCCCGTGGGTTCGATGCGGTGGGGCCGCAGCTCCTCGCCCTTGTTCACCCACCAGCCGGGTTCGCTGATGATGTCCCAGACCGTCGCGGCGCTGGCCTTGATGTCAATGCTGCGCTCGATGTTCTCCATGCAACCAGATGGTTGCAGAATGTCAAGGCGATTGCAACCGTAAGGTTGCATTGCCAGTCGTGGCCGACCACGTGCGCCACACTCTCACCCATGCCTGCCCGCCCGCGTGCCCGCCCGCGTGCCCGCTCGCGTGCCCGCTCGCGGGCCCGACGCGCCGCCCTCGCCGCCCTCGGCGTGGTGGCGCTCGTCGCGGTCGCCGGGGCCGTCGACACGGCGGTCGTGGTGGGGCGGATGCCGACCGTGGACGTCCGTGTCCCGGGCTCGGACGACGGCACCACCTGGCTCATCCTCGGCTCGGACTCCCGTGACCGGCTCACCACCTCCAGCAAGGACCTGTACGCCGACCGCGCCCAGAGCGAAGGTGAACGCGCCGACCTCGTTCTGTTGCTACGCAAGGCTTCCGACGGCCGCGCCACCCTCTACTCCGTCCCACGCGACCTCTACGTCGGGACGCAGCGCGACCGGCCCCACCGCCTCGGGTTGTCCCTGCAGGACGGCCCGCAGGGAGTCCTCGACTCGCTCTGCCAGGACCTGGGGATCGGGGTCGACCACGTGCTGGTCGCCGACATGGACGCCCTCGTCGCGGTGGTCGACGCGGTCGGCGGCGTCACCATCCGCACCGACCGCCCGCTGCGCGACCGCAGGGCCAGGCTGGACCTGCCGACCGCGGGGGAGCACCGGCTCGACGGGCGCGAAGCCCTGGCCTGGGTCCGTTCACGCCACCCCGAGACGCTCGTCGACGGCAAGTGGACCCCGGACACCTCGGCCGACCCCTCGCGCAGCGCCCACGCCCAGCAGGTCCTCGCCCAGGTGGCCGGCGCCCTCGACGACCCCGTGACCGTTCAGCGGGTGGCCTGGCAGGCCGGCCCCCGGATGCGGCGCGACGACGACCTCGGCCCCGCCGGGCTCGCCCGACTCGCCAGCGCCCTTTCCGACGCGGTCGGGGACCGCCGCACGGTCACCGTCCCCGCGCGCTACACGACCACGGCGGTCCCGTTCGCCTTCGTGACCGACGAGACCCGCGCCGCACTCGAACCGCTCACCACAGCGTCCTGCCCCTAGTCCGTTCGGTCAGTTCCTCGGTGTTGGCCGAATGGTCATCTCGTTTCGCGCCCGTCGGGGCACCCGCGGCCCTAGTCTTCGGCCCCGAAGGGGTTCACCACACACTTGCGAGGTCTTCATGTCGTCTTCCCGCCTGCGCCTCGGCGCCGCCGCCGCTGTCGTCGCGCTGGGAGGGGTCCTGTTCACCGCAGGCGCCGCCCAGGCCACCGACGGTGCCACGATCACCGTCCAGTCCGACTCGACCGACCCGGGCGTCGTCTTCGCCGAGGACCCGCTCGTGACGTCGGGCACCTGCCCGGCCAAGCCCGAGTCCTCCGCCACGATCACCGTGGAGCAGGCGGACGTCGTGGCCACGAAGGCCGTGGACGTCGCCGACGACGGCACCTGGAAGGCCACGCTCGACATCTCGGATGCCGACTTCGGTGACGCCAGCGTCACGGTCGACTGCTTCGCCTACGGGCTGGAGGACCCGATCGCGTCGGCGAGCGAGGACGTCACCGTCGTGACCTTCCCCGACCTGCCGATCATCGACGTCACCGTGACCCCGTCCAAGGTGCACCAGGGCGGCAAGCTGACCGTCGCCGGCACCTGCCCCGCCGGCACCGACTCGGCCGTCGTCGCCGCCGGCACCGACAGCGAGACCGCAGACCCGTTCATGTCGGCCACGGTGACCCCGAAGGCCGACGGCTCGGTGTCCTACACCGGCACCGTCCCGAAGGACGCGGAGACCGGTGACGCCATCGCCTTCATCTTCTGCGGTGTCAACAGCCTCGAGTCCCTCATCGACGAGGAGTCGGGTGCGTTCCCGACCGCCTTCGGCTTCGACGACTTCACCGTCCTGCCCGCCCAGCAGGTCGTCCCGGTCAGCAAGCCCGCTCCGGCCAAGCCCGCCGCGGCCGCCCAGCCGACCCTGGCCAACACCGGCTCGGACAACGGCCCCATGACGGCGCTCGCCGCGGGCCTGCTCGTCCTCGGTGCGGCCGCCCACGTCGCCCGCCGCGTCACCCGCTGACGCACGACGACACCAGCGCGGACGGTATGCCGCGTGGCCGGCCCGGCCACGCGGCATACCGCTGCCTGTGGGCTGTCACGACGCTGGCCTAGGCTCGCCATCGTGACCGACGGACTCTTCATCGCCTTCGAGGGTGGCGACGGCGCCGGCAAGTCCACGCAGGTGGCGCTGCTGCGTGACGCCCTGCAGGCCGCAGGCCGCACCGTCCTCGTCACGCGCCAACCCGGCGGCACCCCGCTCGGCCAGCAGATCCGCGACCTCGTGCTCCACGGCGACCACGTCGCGCCACGCGCCGAGGCGCTGCTCTTCGCCGCCGACAAGGCCCACCACGTCGAGCAGGTGATCGCGCCTGCGCTGTCGGCAGGCGATGCCGTCATCACCGACCGCTACACCGACTCCGCCGTCGCCTACCAGGGTGCCGGCCGCGAGCTCGGCGCCCGAGAGATCCACGACCTCAACATGTGGGCCGTCGACGACCTCGTGCCCGACCTGACGGTGGTCGTCGACGTGACCGCGGCCGAGGGGCGCCGGCGCCGCGGCGAGGTGCACGACCGGCTCGAGTCCGAGCAGGACGACTTCCACGAGGCGATCCGCGCCCACTACCTGGCGATGGCGCAGGGCAGCCCGGAGCGCTACCTCGTCGTCGACGGCACCCAGGCACCAGATCAGATCCACGCGCAGGTGGCCGAGCGGCTCCGCGCGATGGGAGCGCTGTCGTGACGGTCTGGCGTGACGTCATCGGGCAGGAGCCCGCGGTGGCCACCTTGCAGCGGGCGGTGACCGTGCCCGGCGCGATGACGCACGCGTGGCTGTTCACCGGGCCGCCGGGGTCGGGTCGTTCGGTCGCGGCGCGGGCTTTCGCCGCCGCCCTGGAGTGCCCGCGGCACGGGTGCGGCGAGTGCCGCGAGTGCCGCACCGCGCTCGACGGCAGCCACGCCGACGTCGACGTCATCGCCACCGAAGGCCTGTCGATCAAGGTCGAGCAGGCGCGAGAGCTCGCGCAGATGTCGGCCCTGCGCCCCTCCGTCGGGCCGTGGCGCGTCATCATCGTCGAGGACGCCGACCGGCTCACCGAACGCGCGGCCGACGCGCTGCTCAAGGCGATCGAAGAGCCTGTCGCCCGCACCGTCTGGGTGCTGTGCGCCCCGTCGGTCGAGGACGTCGTCATCACCTTGCGCTCGCGCTCGCGCCACGTGCGCCTGCGCACGCCCCCGGCCGAGGCCGTCGCCGAGCTGCTGCACCGGCGCGACGGCATCGAGATGCCGATGGCGATGTATGCCGCGCGGGCGGCCCAGAGCCACGTCGGCCTCGCGCGTCGGCTGGCGCGTGACGAGGGAGCCCGCATCCGACGCCGTGACGTGGTCGGGCTGGCCGGACGCATCCACGGCGTCGGCGACGCCATCGGTGCGGCCGCCGACCTGGTCTCGATCGCCGACGAGGAGTCGTCGGCGGCGGCGACCGAGCGTGACGCCGCCGAGAAGACCAAGCTGATGGAGGTGCTCGGCGTCGACCCGGCGGCGCGCACCCAGCCTCCGCACATCCGCAGCCAGCTCGCCGCGCTCGAGCGCGAGCAGAAGGCTCGGGCGACGCGCCACTCCCGCGACGTGCTCGACCGCTCGCTGGTCGACCTGCTGTCGGTCTACCGCGATGCGCTGGTGCTGCACAGCGGGGCGAGCCTCGGGCTGGTCAACCAGGACAACCTGCCCGCGGTGCAGGCACTGGCCCGGTCGATGCGACCCGAGCAGCTGCTCTCGGCGATGGACGCCATCGGCACCGCCCGCGAACGCATCGGCCTCAACGTCGCGCCCCTGCTCGCACTCGAGGCGATGGCGATCTCGCTGCGCGTGCCCCGCTGAGGCGCCTGTAGCGTCGGGGCCATGCAGACGCGGCGGTGGGCAGTGGTGGCGGGCGTGGTCGCGCTCGCCGTGGGGGTGTCGGGGTGCTCGGTGCTGGAGGGCGACCCCAACAAGGCGCCCGAGCCGAGCATCACGATCAGCCGCACCCCACCGCCGGGGTCGGAGGCGCTGGCCAAGTTCTACTCCCAGGACCTCTCGTGGAAGGGCTGCGGGGTGGGCCAGTGCGCGGATCTCACTGTGCCGCTTGACTATTCGAAGCCGGACGGGGAGACGATCAAGATCTCGGTGCTGCGGATGCGGGCGACCCGGCCCAACGACCGTGAGGGGTCCATCGTCGTCAACCCGGGCGGGCCGGGAGGCTCGGGCGTCGACTACGCCCGGGCTGCGGACTTCATCGTGGGCAAGCCGGTGCGGCAGCGGTTCGACATCGTGGGGTTCGACCCGCGCGGCGTCGGCCGGTCCGACCCCGTGGACTGCCTGTCCGACGCCGGCATGGACCAGTTCCTCGGCAGCGAGCAGACACCCGACGACGCGACGGAGGCGCAGGACTTCATCGGCGAGGGCAAGAAGCTCGGTGACGGCTGCGTGCAGCTGAGCGGCGACCTGGCCGCCAACATCTCGACCGTCGACGCGGCCAAGGACATGGACATCCTGCGGTCGGCCCTCGGCGACGCCAAGCTCAACTACCTCGGCAAGTCCTACGGCACGTACCTCGGTGCGATCTACGCCGACCTGTTCCCCAAGCTCGTCGGCCGGTTCGTGCTCGACGGGGTGCTGCCGCCCGACACGACCCCGGAGGAGAACGCGCTCGGTCAGGCCGAGGGCTTCGAGCGGGCGACCCGGGCCTGGGCGGCCGACTGCGTCGAGGGCGGCAGCTGCCCGCTGGGTGACTCGGTCGACTCCGTGATGGCCGGGATGCGGCAGATGTTCAAGGACCTCGATGCCAACCCCGTGCCGGTGAGGGGTGACGCCCGGGTCAAGGAGCTCACCGAGGCGTGGGCGTCGACCGGTGTCGCGCAGGCGATGTACGACCAGGGCCAGTGGTCCACGCTCACCGACGCGATCGCCAAGGTGAAGCAGGGCGACGGCACCGACCTCATGGGCCTCGCCGACGCCTATGCGTCGCGTGACCCGGACGGCAGGTACACGAGCAACCTGCTCGAGGCGTTCTTCGCCATCTCGTGCCTCGACAACCCGGACTCACCGGATGCCTCGACCTACGAGGAGCGGGCGAAGAAGTTCTCGCAGAAGGCGCCGACCTGGGGTGCGTTCATGGCGTGGGGCGGCGCGGTGTGCGCGAAGTGGCCGGTGAAGTCCGACACCAAGCCGCACAAGGTCACCGCGGAGGGCAGTGGGCCGATCGTCGTCATCGGCACCACGCGTGACCCGGCCACGCCGTACGAGAACTCCGTGCGGCTCGCCGACCAGCTCGCGAACGGGCGGCTGATCAGCTTCGACGGTGACGGGCACACGGCATACGGCCGCTCGAACTCGTGCGTCGACAACGCCGTCAACGACTACTACACCGAGGGCAAGGCGCCACCGGAGAAGCTCGACTGCTGAAGGGGTGTGCCCGCGGCGCGGTCCGGTATGCCGCGGGCGAGCCTCACCGGAAGGCGTAGACGACGGTGACCTTCACCGCGACATCCTGGCTGCCGGCCTGGATCGGCACGGCCGAGTCCTTGGCCGCCGAGGCGCTCACCCCGTAGCCCGTGGCCGGCTCCTTCGTGACCGACTCGGTCAGGGACACGACCTGACCCAGCTCGCGCCCCGTGGCCTTGGCGAACTGTTCCGCCTTCGCCTTGGCATTGGCGACGGCACGGTCGCGAGCTTCCTTCGCCAAGGTGCTGGTGTCGCCGATGTCGAGCCGGATGCCGTTGACCTGCAAGGCATTTCCACCTGCCTTGGTTGCGTCGGTGATGGCCGGGCCGGCTTTGCGCAGGTCGCGCAGCAGTGCGGTGACTCCCTCGGTGACGGTGTAGCCGTCGATGGTCGGGGTGCCCCTCTCGGGTGAGCTGTAGCTCGGTCGGATGTCGAGGCTCGAGGTCTGCAGGTCCTTGTCCGCGACACCGCTGCTGCGCAGGCTCGCCTGGACCTTGGACATCGTGTCGTTGGCTTCCCGCAGCGCGCCCTGCACCGACCCGGCCTTGGTCGAGACCGACAGGTCGAGCCGCAGGGTGTCTGGTTTGCCGGCGGCCGTCGACTCACCGGTGACGGTGATGCCGGTGCTGGTGATGCCGGTGCCGGTGGGTGATGCCGCGGACGGCGAGGGAGGGTCGGTGACGGCGCTTGCCTGACTGGTGTGGGAGCCCAGCCAGAAGGCCGCTGCGAGGATCGCTGCCCCGGCGACCACGGCCGCCGTGCGAGGGACTGTCGAGGTGGTCATGGTGCTGGGACGGGCGCGGCGGGACGGTCGGTTCCGGCGCCGGTCGCGCTCGTTTCGGCAATCTGCCGACCCATCCGTATACTCGACCTCCGTGCCCTCGGGCACCTGCCGCCTTAGCTCAGTCGGCCAGAGCGATTCACTCGTAATGAATAGGTCAAGGGTTCGATTCCCTTAGGCGGCTCCACCATCGACGCGCTCCTCGAGTTCTCGGGGAGCGCGTCGTCGTGTCCCGCCGGTTCGGCGCGAACCCGCTCGGCTGTTCGGCTGGGTTCGGGTCGGTGGAGCCCGTCACGGCGCGCGAACCGGTCAAACGGTACGTACCGTGAAGGTATGACCGAGCCGACCGACCACGCCGTGCGCGTGCGCACGCTGACGCCCGAGGAGCGTCGCGAGCTGGTCGACCTCATCGCGCGAGGCGCGTGGCGACTGTCCGGTCCGCAAACGGGCGACACCAGGGACGACTGACGCCACCCGGCGGCATACCCATGCTGTATGCCGTGTCGTAGGGCCCGATTTCACCCCATTGCCCCTCCCCACGAGCCGACATCGGGGCCATACTGGGCCGCTGGTTGGAGGGGTCGACGCCGCGCCGGGAGCGGCTAGTCCGTTCGGCCAGTAGTGCGGAGTCCGAAGGTGCCACTGGTGCCGGTTGCCCGTCCCGCTCGTCCTTTCCCGGTCATAAGTTGCGGTTCGCCCGATGTTCGTCCCCAGGAAGGTGACTTGCGTGTCCAGACTGCAGTCGGCGGCTGGCCGTGCCACGCGAAGCTGGTCCTTCGGCCATTGGCCGTTGCGACGCAAGCTCGCCGCGGCGCTTGCCCTGCCCCTCCTCCTGGCGTTCGTCTTCGGTGGCCTGCGCGTCAGCAGTGACTACAACCAGTACCGCGAGCTGACCGGCGCCTCCGACGCCGCGAAGGTCCTGACCCCGCTGCTGGAGTTCAACGCCGCGACCCAGACGCTGGCCTCGTCCTCCGTGCCGGGCGGTCCGGCCCGCAACCCGTCCGTCATCGCCTACGACAACGCGGCGAAGAAGCTGCAGGACGCGGCCAAGGGCAACATCACCGCCGCCGCCAAGCGCGCCGTCAGCTCGGCCCTCACCAACGGGCGCGGTGTCCGCACCGCCGTCGGGCAGGCCGGTGCCATGTCGGTCCTCATCGACAAGGCCAACGGCACCTCGCAGTCCGCGTCGGACGCCGTCGCCGGCCTCGGCATCGGTCTCGACCCGCGCGCCACCCGTGGCCAGTCGGCCATCCAGGACTCCATCGCCGCCCAGCGCGCGATGCTCGCCCAGCAGCTCAACCTCGCCAACTCGGACAACAGCGGTTCGCGCCAGGCCGCGCTCGGTGCGGTCGGTGCCGAGGCGTCGTTCCTCACCCGGCTCAAGGTCGAGGTCCAGCCCGGCAACGCCGCCGAGGCCCAGCGCCTCATCTACGACAACTTCCGTCGTGACGTGTCGCTGCAGGGTGGCGACATCCCGGACCAGCAGTTCCTCAGTGACTCCTACCGGGCCTCGATCGGGTCGTACCAGAAGGTGACCGCCGCCGAGCTGGCCACGCTTCAGGACTACCTCGGCGAGCAGGCCAGCCAGTACCGCACCCAGGCCCTGCTGACCGCCGGCCTCATGGCCATCGCCCTCGCGATCGCGCTCGCCATCGTCGTCGCCCTCGTGAAGTCGCTCCTCGGCCCGATCCGCGCGGTGCGCGCCGGCGCCCTCGACATCGCGAACCGGCGCCTGCCCGACGCCGTCGCTGCCATGCGTGACGGTGGTGAGGCGCCCGAGTTCGAGCCGATCCCCGTCACCACGCACGAGGAGATGGGCCAGCTCGCCCGAGCCGTGGACGACCTCCACACCCAGGCCCTCACCCTCGCCGGTGAGCAGGCTCGACTGCGGGTGCAGGTCGGGCACATGTTCGAGACCCTGTCTCGGCGCAGCACGTCCCTCATCGACCAGCAGCTGTCGCTCATCGAGCGCCTCGAGTCCGACGAGGAGGACCCGAAGCGGCTGCAGAGCCTGTTCCGGCTCGACCACCTCGCCGCTCGTATGCGCCGCAACTCCGACTCGCTGCTCGTCCTCGCCGGCACCTCGACCCGCCGCGGAGTCTCCGGGGCCGTCGCGGTCTCGGACGCGGTCCGTGCGGCCGTGTCCGAGGTCGAGAACTACGAGCGCATCGACATCGGCGACACCTCGAGCGACAAGGTGCTCGGCGCCGTCGGCTCCGACCTGATCCACCTGGTCGCCGAGGTCGTCGACAACGCCCTCGCCTACTCGCCCCCCACCACCCGCGTGGGCATCCGTGGCGCCCGCACGCCCGAAGGCGGACTCCTCATCGAGGTCACCGACCGTGGCCTGGGTATGCCGCCCAAGGAGCTTGCGGGCCTGAACGACCGCCTCGCGAACGGTGGCGACATCACCGCCGACACCGCGCGTCGCATGGGCCTGTTCGTGGTCGGCAGCCTGGCCAAGCGGCACGGCATCGCCGTGCGGCTGCGTCGCAACGGCGACGACAAGCAGGGCATCACCGTCTCCGTGCACCTGCCTGCCGGCCTGCTCGCCGACGCCGACACCACGACCGAGCGTCCACGGCCGGCTGCCGCCGCGGCCGCCGCACCGGCAGCACCCGAGGCGGGCCTGGCCCAGTCGGCGCCGCCCACGTCCGCCGTCGGCGGCACGACCAAGTCCGGTCTGCCGACCCGGGTTCGTGGCGCCAGCGGTGCACCGACCACGGCCGGACCCAGCCCTGTGCCCGGCGCCGCCAAGAAGCTACCGACCCGCACGCCCGGTGCCCACGGTCCCGGCACGCCCGCTGCCCCGGCTGCGCTGCCGACCCCGGCCAAGCCGGTCATCGACGGTGCCGAGCCGGTCGCCAAGGCCGGCGGCACGAACGGCAGCGAGACCAACGGCAACGAGACCAACGGCAACGAGACCAACCGGTCCACCGGTGCCGACGGCAATGGCCACGGCAGCAATGGCCAGGACAACAACAGCCACGACAACAACAGCCACGACGGCACCAGCTCGACGTCGAACGGTGCCGAGCCCGTGGTCGAGGAGCCGAAGGCCGACGCGACGAACGTCGAGGCTGCGCCGGCTCCGGCCGAGTCGGACGCAGGACCGGACGCAGGGCCGGACGCAGAGCCCGTGGTGCTGTCCAAGGCGGGGCTGCCGGTCCGCAAGCCACGCGCCACCCAGATCACCGAGTACCGCGAGTTCGAGGACGCCCCGGCGCCCGCGACCGAGCCGAAGAGCGACGAGGCCCCCAGCCGCAGCTCCAAGCGGGAGGCGCCGGCCGCCAAGGGCAGCCGCCTCATGAACTGGCTGCCCGGACGCGCCGCCAAGGCCGCGGAGGCTGCCCGGCTCGAGGCCGAGGCGGGCGAGCCGCGCCAGATGCCGTCGAACCTGTCGGCCTGGCTGGACCACCGCGCCAAGATGGTCGAGGCCGCCAAGGCCCGCGAGGAGGGTGCCGCCGAGGGCGAGGTCGCCGAGAGCGAGACCGAGACCGAAGCCCAAGCTGAGGTCGAGGTCATCGAGACCGATGCGGCCGTGCACGTCCCGGACGAGTGGGTGGCCGAAGCCGGCATCACCGAGCAGGAGAGCGAGGCTCCGGCCGAGCCGGACGGCATACCGGTCGAGGCGCCGCAGGCGCACTCGGCGGAGCCCACGGGCGACGCCGCCCTGCCGACGCGGGTGCCCGGTGCCACCGGCGCCCCGGAGGCGGCCCAGCTCGACGAGCCGGCCGCGTCCGCACCCACCGGTCGGCCGGCGGTTCGCGCCCACAACTCCTCGTTCTTCGGCGCCCGTCGCCGTGGGCCCGGGGAGGCGGCACCGGCGAACGAGCCGACCGAGGTCGAGCACCCGGTCCTCGAGGAGGCGCCAGTTGCCGAGGAGGCACTGGTCCTCGAGGAGGCGCCGGTTGCCGAGGTGGCGCCGGTTGCCGAGGAGACGCCAGTCGTCGACGACCAGCCGGCCCCGGCCACGAACGAGAACGACACCCCCATCTTCCGCGCGATGATGTCGCGCTGGCTCACCGACGAGCCGGTCGAGACCACGACGGAGGACTGGGCCCCCACCGACGTCGACCAGGCATGGTCGGCCGCCGCACGAGTCGAGGAGACGCAACCGTTGGAGGAAAGCTCGGCCGGTCTCCCCATGCGCCGTCCCGGCAACCGGCTCATCCCCGGCGCGGCCGATGAGCCGACGCCCACCCAGGCAGCGCCCGCGACCTCGCGGCGTGACCCCGAAACCATCCGCCGCAACCTGAACCGCCACCAGAAGGGTGTGAGCGACGCTCGCACCGAGGCACAAGACGGAAACCACCGAGAGGAAGCCGATGTTCACCACTGACGCCATGGCCCAGCCCAAGGGCGAGTACGACTGGCTCGTGGCCAAGTTCGCGACCGAGACCCCCGGTGTGTCCCACGCCATCCTGGTCTCTGCCGACGGACTGCCCATGGCCTCCAGCGAGCAGCTCCCCCCGGAGCGCGCCGAGCAGATGGCCGCCGTGGCCTCCGGCATGGCGAGCCTCGCCTCGGGTGCGGCCCGCCTGTTCCAGGGTGGCACCGTCCTGCAGTCCGTGATCGAGATGGAGCTCGGGTACCTCCTGCTGATGAGCGTCGGTGACGGGTCGCACCTCGCCGCCCTCACCGGCACCGACTCCGACATCGGTCAGGTCGGTTACGAGATGGCGGTCCTCGTCGACCGCGTCGGCCAGATGATCGACGCGGCTGCCCGGACCCCGATGTCGGGGTAAGGGATGGCGACCGAGGAGCGTGAGGAGCAGGCGGCGCCGCGACTGGTGCGGCCCTACGCCCTCACGTCCGGACGCACCGAGTCCGCGGTCGACCTGCCCATCGAGGCAACCCTCGAGGTGCAGCCGTCCGCGAAGACCGCCACCTGGCCGGAGGGTGACCTGTCCGGACGCATCATCGAGCTCTGCGCGGCCAGCCAGTCGGTCGCGGAGGTCTCGGCCAAGCTCCACATCCCGCTGGGGGTCGCCCGGGTGCTCCTGGGGGACCTCATCTCCGCCGGGCACCTCAAGACCCGAGCCACCATCTCCGAGAACACGACGACCGACGAGCGACGTGATCTGATCGAAAGGACACTCAGTGGACTACGCGCCCTCTAACCGCAACAGCGCCTCGACGAAGATCGTCGTGGCCGGCGGGTTCGGCGTCGGCAAGACCACCTTCGTTGGTGCCGTCTCCGAGATCGACCCGCTGCGCACCGAGGCCCTGGTCACCCAGGAGTCCGAGGGGCAGGACGACATCTCCAAGGTGCAGTCGAAGCACACCACCACGGTGGCGATGGACTTCGGCCGCATCACCCTCGCCGAGAACCTCGTGCTCTACCTCTTCGGCACCCCGGGCCAGCGCCGGTTCTGGTTCATGTGGGACGACCTGGTCAAGGGCGCCATCGGCGCCGTCGTCCTCGTCGACACCCGCCGCCTCGACGACAGCTTCGCGGCCGTCGACTACTTCGAGGCCAAGGGCCTGCCGTTCATCGTGGCGATCAACCAGTTCGACGACGCCGGCCAGTTCGGGCCTGACGAGATCCGTGAGGCGCTCGCGATCCCGAGCCACATCCCGGTCATCACCGTCGACGCCCGTGACCGTGAGTCGGCCAAGCACGCCCTGGTGCGCATCACCGAGTTCGCGCTCACCCAGCTGACCAGCGTCCCGGCCACCGCCTGACGCCGCGTCACCCTTTGGCCTGAGGGCCGGTCCAGCAGAGGGCCGGCCCTCAGTCTTTGCCCTGATCTCGTTGGGAGACAACGGCTTTCGCCACCGCGTGCGGCTCGGTCTCCGGCAGCCAGTGCCCGGCGTCGAGCTCGACGAAGTCGTATGCCGCGCTGACCCACCGACCGCTCGCCTCGGCCGCCTCGCGCCCGAGCGCCGGGTCCCGGGCACCCCACAGGTAGGTCGTGGGGACGGTGATGGAACGGCCTGACCGCTCCGCCGGTGTGGCGTGGGTTCCCCTGCGCCGCAACAGCTTTCGCGGGTCAGGGAGGACGTCGCCGCCCAGGGGGAGGGCGCGGTACCACGCCAGTCCGCCGGCCGCGGCGCCCGGCTCACGGAAGCGGGCGGCATACCGCTGCACGTCCGCCTCGGGGAGGCCGATGCCGCGCAGCACGGCCGGCAGCCGCCGACGCAGCACGGCCTCGGGCAGCCAAGGCAGCTGGAATGCCGCCATGTACCAGCTCTTGCGTGCCTGGTCCGGGTGGCGCAGCGCCGCGGCGAACGCGCGGTGGTGTGGCGTCGAGAGCACGGTGAGGCTCCTCAGCAGCTCGGGGTGACGCTCGGCGAATGCCCACGCCACCGCTCCGCCCCAGTCGTGCCCGACGAGGTGTACGCGGTCGGCGCCCGTCGCCTCGATCGCCGCCGCGACGTCACCGACCAGCTCGGGCATCCGGTACGCCGTACGTCCCCGCGGTCGCGCACGGGGCGAGTAGCCGCGCTGGTCGAAGGCGACGACCCGCATCCCTGCCCGGGCGAGCTCGGCCGACGCCGCAGCCCAGGCCGTCCGGTCCTGCGGCCAACCGTGCAGCAGCAGTGCCACCTCGCCGTCGGCCGGCCCGACCTCGGTGACGTCGAAGACCAGGCCGTCCCGCGTGAACTCGCGCATGCCCTCGAACCTACGCGTGCCGGGCCGCCCGGCGCGCAAGGATGGGGCCGTGCCCATCTTCCGGTTCCACCACGAGTGGCAGCTCCCCGCCCCGGCGGAGCGCACCTATGCGGCCCTGGCCGATGTCGAGGGGTATGCCGCGTGGTGGCCTCAGGTGCGCAGCCTCGAGCGGATCGACGACGCCTCTGGTCGCGTGAGCATCCGCAGCGTGCTGCCCTACACCCTGCACCTCGTCCTGACGCGGGAGACCGAGGACGAGGCGGCGGGGCTGCTGCGGGTGCGGGTCGACGGTGACCTTCAGGGCTGGTGCCAGTGGCAGGTCAGGGACGACGGCGAGGAGACCGAGGCGGTGTTCGACCAGGAGGCGGTGGTCACCCCCGCGTTGCTGGCGCGGACCGCGTCGCTCACCCCCCCGCTGCTGCGCGCCAACCATGCGTGGATGATGCGCGCGGGCCAGGTCGGGCTCGCCAGACACCTTGGGAGAGAATGGGGCATGTGACCGCCCGCGACGTCCAGTACCCCTTGGGCGGGCGGCGCGCCTGGCTCGTCTACGCGTCGTCGGTCGCGATCTACATCCTGGCCGTCTTCCACCGCAGCTCCCTCGGTGTCGCGGGGTTGATGGCGGCCGACCGGTTCCACATCGCGGCGACCCAGCTGTCGGTCTTCACGATGGTGCAGCTGTTCGTCTACGCGGCCATGCAGATCCCCGTGGGTGCGCTGCTCGACCGGTTCGGGCCCAAGCGGCTGCTCCTCGCCGGCGTCACGCTGACGACGGTGTCGCAGTTCGGGTTCGCGTTCGTCGACTCCTTCGGGGCGGGGATCGCGGCGCGGGTGCTGCTCGGCATGGGCGACTCGATGGTGTTCGTGCCGCTGCTGCGGATCGTGGCGCTGTGGTTCCCGCCGCTGCGGATTCCGCTCATCACCCAGGTCACCGGCCTGCTCGGCCAGCTGGGGGCGCTCGCCGCCGCGAGCCCGCTCGTCTACGCGCTGCACGAGTGGGGGTGGGAGCCGTCGTATGCCGCGTCGGCGGCGGTCGGGGTCGTCCTCGCCGTCCTGGCGCTCGTTGTCGTGCGTGACTCGCCGAACCCCGACCACGAGCTCGACCAGATCAAGGTCCGCGCGCTGGCCCGCACGATCCGGGCGGCCTGGCGCACGCCGGGCACTCGTCTGGGGCTGTGGTCACACTTCTCCGCACAGTTCGGTGCGACGGTCTTCGCGCTGTTGTGGGGGTTCCCGTTTCTCGTTGCGGGACAAGGGCTTTCGCCGAGCACGGCAGGCAACCTGCTGGTGCTCATGACCATCACCACGGCCGTCACGAGCCCCCTCATCGGTGGGTTCGTCACGCGGTACCCGTTCTCGCGGTCCACCCTCATCCTCGGGATCGTGCTGTCGATCATGGCGGTCTGGGCGGTCGTGCTGCTGTGGCCGGGGCGTGCGCCGCTGCCGCTCCTCGTGGTCCTCGTCGTCGTCACGGCAGTGGGCGGACCCGGCTCGCTCGTCGGCTTCGACCTGGCGCGCACCTTCAACCCGCCCACCCGGCTCGGGAGCGCCACCGGCATCGTCAACGTCGGCGGTTTCCTCGCCTCGTTGTCGACGGTGATCCTCATCGGCGCCATCCTCGACCGCGTCGCCCCCGGCGGCCCGGACACCTACACCGTCGACGACTTCCGGCTCGCGATGGCCGTCCAGTACCTCGTCTGGGGTCTGGGCATCGTGCAGATCCTGCGCTACCGCCGGCTCGCCCGGCGCACCCTGCGCGTGGAGGACCCCACGGCATACGCCGCCCTGCGGGCCGGGCACCGCGCCCGCTGACCCCGTCGTCGGGCGCCCCCACCTGCGAGAACACCGATTTCGTGATGATTTCGTGACCCTTCGTGGACACCTGTGCCAAGAGTCCGACGACCTGCTGAAAAACATTCGTGTAAGTCGGTGAACTACATGAATGTCATTTCAAATCCGCGCTGAAATGCGTGGGATTTCTGTGACGAATGTGTTCTGTGTGAAAAACCGCCCTTAGTCTCGTTCGGCGCGAGAGCGACACCCGACCGTGACCAGAGAGGCATTCCCCCCCGTGCCAGGCACCCTGACTCCCCGCCGTGCCCTGCGAGCTGGCGCCGCCGTGTCCGTCGTCGGTCTGCTGTGCCTCTCCACGGCCCTGTCGGCCTCCGCCGACCCGGACCCCGTCTACCCGTCGCAGGAGAAGGTGACCAAGGCCAAGGAGGCGGTGACCTCGACGGCCGGCCAGGTCTCCCAGCTGGACGCGCAGTACGCCGCCTCGAGCGCCCGGCTCAGCCAGGTGCAGGACCAGGCCGCGGCCGCCGCCGAGGAGTACAACGGAGCGCAGGTCGCCCTCGGCAAGGCCAAGGACCAGGCCAAGGCCGCCGCGGACCGCGCCGCGAAGGCGCAGGCCACCGCCGACACGGCCAGCCTGGAGGTCCGCCGCTACGCCGCCACCGTCTACCAGTCCGGTGGCAACCTCGGTGAGCTCGACGCCTACCTGTCCAGCAAGGGGCCGCAGGACCTCGTCGACCGGGCGACCGCCCTCGATGCCGTGAGCGATGCCCGCAGCCGCGCCCTGCAGAAGGCCGCCGCCACCTCCGCGGTGGCGCGCACCATGGACGCACAGGCCCAGGCCGCCAGCGAGGCGCAGGCCAAGGCCGCCACCCTCGCCCAGCAGAAGCGGGACTCCGCCCAGCGCAAGGCCGACGCCGCCCAGGCCGAGGCCGTGCGCATCCAGCAGGAGCAGGACCAGCTCACCGCCCAGCTCGCGACCCTCCGGAAGACCTCCGTCGACCTGGAGAAGCAGCGTCAGGACGGGCTCGCCGCTGCCGCCGCGGCCCGTGAGGCCGCTGCTGCCGCCGCCAAGCAGGCCAAGCTCGCCGAGGAGCGTGCCCAGGCCGCCCGTGACGAAGCGGCCCGCAAGCAGGCCCGGGCCGCGGCCAAGCGCGCAGCCGAGGAGGCCGCCCGGCAGAAGGCCGCCGCGGAGGCTGCGGAGAAGGCCGCCGCCGAGGCCGCCCAGAGCCGCCCGCGGCCCTCGA
This sequence comes from Actinomycetes bacterium, assembly GCA_023420415.1. Lineage (GTDB taxonomy): Bacteria > Actinomycetota > Actinomycetes > Actinomycetales > Dermatophilaceae > Pedococcus. Next base: position 20,600 of record JAEZWF010000003.1, read on the forward strand.
CGCCGCAGCCGTCCCGGCCGTCCCAGCCCAAGCCCACCAAGCCCAAGCCGTCGACCCCGCCGCCGCCCCCGCCGAGCAGCGGTGGTGTCTCCGCCGTCATCGCCTACGCGCAGGCCCAGATCGGCAAGCCCTACGTGTGGGGTGGCACGGGCCCGAACGGGTTCGACTGCTCCGGCCTCACCCTGATGGCCTGGCGCCAGGCCGGGGTCTACCTGTCGCACTACACCGGTGCTCAGTGGGCCGAGACCGCGCGCGTGCCGATCAGCGACCTGCGCCCCGGGGACCTCGTGTTCTACGGCAGCTCCGGCGAGAGCAGCCACCACATGGGTCTGTACGTCGGGAACGGCCAGATGATCGAGGCGCCGCGCACCGGGCTCAACGTCCGCTACGCGTCGATCTACCGTTCCGACCTGCTGCCCTACGGCGGGCGCCCCTGACGCAGCCGGCCGACTGGTGCCGAGAAGGCTCAGTCGGTCGGCGGCTTGGCCTCGGACTGTGCGGTGTGGCCCGGCAGGGTCCACCGGGCGGTGGTGAAGTTGGCCGCCTTCGCGCGCTCGATGGCCTCGCGCACGACGCGCTCGGCGTCCTCGCGGCCGGCCCAGTGCGCGCCCTCGACGGACTTGCCGGGCTCGAGGTCCTTGTAGGTCTCGAAGAAGTGCTGGATCTCGAGGCGGTCGAACTCGTTGATGTGCTCGAGCTCGGTGATGTGGTCCTGACGCGGGTCGCCGGCCGGGACGCACAGGATCTTGTCGTCGCCGCCGGCCTCGTCGCGCATGTGGAACATGCCGATGGGGCGGGCGCGCACGAGGCACCCGGGCCAGGTCGGCTCCTCGAGCAGGACGAGCGCATCGAGCGGGTCGCTGTCCTCGCCGAGGGTGTCCTCGACGTAGCCGTAGTCCGCCGGGTACCGGGTGGACGTGAACAGGAGCCGGTCCAGCCGGATGCGGCCGGTCTCGTGGTCGACCTCGTACTTGTTCCGAGCCCCTTGGGGGATCTCGATGGTGACGTCGAACTCCACGACGCTGCCCCTTTCCTCGCGTGCCCGGTGAGATGACCTAGGCTCGCGACAGTCTTTCGTACCGCGCAAGTCCAGCCGACAGGGGGTCACGTGCGCCGCATCCTCGCCGGCACCGGGGTCGTCGTGCTGCTGGCCGCCGGGTATGGCGCGCTCGATGTCTACGACGTCGTCCCCGGCATACTCACCCGCGACGTCCCGACACCGGCGCCCTCGGCCACGCCCACCCCTGGGCTGACCACACCGAGCGTCGTCCTGCCGACGGTGGACGAGGGGGCGGTGCCGCTGGACCCGGCCTCCGCGAGCGCGCCCATCCCGGCCGCCGCCTCGCTCGCGAAGGTCATCGCACCAGCCGCGAAGGACCCCCGCCTCGGGGCCAGCCCCGGCGTCGTCGTCCGTGACGCCTTCACGGGTCAGTACCTCTTTCGCCAGAACGCCGACACCGCCCGCCGGCCCGCCTCGACCGTCAAGCTGCTGACCGCGCTCGCGGTGGCGACGACGCTCGACACCACGGCGACCCTGCCGACGACGGTGGTGCAGGGCAGCTCGCCGTCGCAGATCGTGCTGGTCGCCGGTGGCGACTCCATGCTCGCCAAGGGCGCCGGCAACCCCGCCGCGGTCGAGGGGCGCGCAGGCCTCGGCGACCTCGCCCAGCAGGTCGCCACCGCGCTCCAGCCGTCGGGCACCACGAGCGTGACGCTGCGGCTCGACACGACGTATGCCGCGGGGCCGCGGTGGGCGCCGACGTGGATCCAGTCGGACATCGACCAGGGCTTCACCGGTGGTGTGAGCATGCTCGGGCTGGCCGGGCAGCGCGCCATTCCCTACCACCCGGCGCCGCGCAACCCCGAGGCCGCGACCGCCGCCGCGTTCGTCGCCGCCCTCGCCAAGGTCGGCATCACGGCCAAGCTGGCGCCGCAGTCGACGTGGGACACCAAGGCCCCGGCCGGCTCCCAGGAGCTGGGCCGGGTCGAGTCCGCGCCCATCGGTGACGTGCTCGCCCTCGCCCTCGCCGAGAGCGACAACGCCCTCACCGACGGCCTGGCCCGGCAGGCGGCGGTCAAGAAGGGTGGGGCCACCACGTTCGCGGCCGCCGTGAGCTTCGTGCTGGCGCAGGCCAAGGCGAACGGGATCGACACCACCGGCGTGGTCCTCAAGGACACCAGCGGGCTCTCGGCCGGGCAGAAGGTGCCGCCGCGGGTCATCTCGGACGCGTTGCAGCTCGGCGCCGACGGCACTGTCCCGGGCATGCAGGACGTCGTGGCCCAGCTGCCGGTGGCCGGGCTGAGCGGCACCCTCGCGGACCGGTTCGCGACCAAGGGCACCCACGTCGTCGCCGGCAACGCCCGTGCCAAGACCGGCACCCTCACCGGCATCAGCTCGATCGCCGGCACCGTGGTCGACGCCGACGGGCGCGTGCTGTCCTACGTGGTCCTCGCCGACGGGGTGCCGGCCGGCGTCGGAACCCTCGATGCACGGGCGGCGTTGGACCGGTTCGTGGCGACCCTCGCCACCTGCGGCTGCCGCTGACAGGGGTCCTGGGTCACTACGGTGGAGGGAATGAGCATGCAGACCGCGACGAAGTTCGTCGACTGGGAGTTCGCGAAGACGACCGGTCGGCGACTGGTGCCGGCGGGCCCCAAGGTGTCGGCCGCGCAGGCAGCCGAGGTCGTCGCCGACATCCGCGCTGCCGCGGGTCGAGCCCAGCAGCCGGTCGCCGACACCGCGCGCCTGCACGCACCCGGTGACGCGCCCGCCCCGATCGTCGTCGACCGGCCCACCTGGATCGCGCTCAACGCCGACTCGATGGCTTCCCTCATGGACCCCGTCCTGGTGAAGATCGCCGACGCACAGAAGCACGCGCCCGGCGCCGCGGCCCGGGCGGTCGGCGGCAAGGTCACCGGCGGTGAGGCCGGGGCGCTGCTCGCGTTCATGGCGGGGAAGGTGCTGGGCCAGTACGACCTCGCCCCGCAGGGGACCCCGCGGCTCATGCTCGTGGCGCCGAACCTCGTGCAGGTGGAGCGCGAGCTCGGTGTGGACCCCGGCGACTTCCGGCTCTGGGTGTGCATGCACGAGGAGACCCACCGGGTGCAGTTCACGGCGGTGCCGTGGCTGCGTGACCACCTCATCGAGCGGGTCCGCACGCTGGCCACCGACCTGGTGCCCGACCCCGAGTCGTTGCAGGACACCTTCAGCCGGTTGTCCTCCCAGCTGCCCGAGGCGTTCCGCAGCGGTGGCACCGGTCTCGTCGACGTCATCTCGACCCCGGCCCAGCGTGCCGAGCTGGCCGAGGTCACCGCCGTCATGTCGTTGCTCGAGGGTCACGCCGACGTCGTCATGGACGAGGTGGGGCCGCAGGTGATCCCGACGGTCGCCTCCATCCGCAGCAAGTTCAACGACCGCCGCAAGGGCGTCGGCGCCATTGACCGACTGCTGCGCCGACTGCTCGGGCTCGAGGCGAAGATGCGGCAGTACCGCGACGGCGCCGTCTTCGTGCGCCACGTCGTCGACACCGTCGGGGTCGACGGGTTCAACCGGGTGTGGGAGTCACCCGAGACGCTCCCCAAGCCCGCCGAGATCGAGAACCCGGCGGCCTGGGTCGCCCGCGTCCACGGGGGGTAGCGGTGCCCGGCCCGCACCCGGCCACCGCGACGATCCGGCGCGCGGTCCGAGCGGCTCTGGAGGAGGTGGCACCGGGGGAGGTGGTGCTCGTCGCGTGCAGCGGCGGCGCGGACTCCTCGGCGCTCGCCGCCGCCGCTGCCTTCGAGGCGCCCAAGCTCGGGGTGCGGGCCGGGGTCGTGGTCGTCGACCACGGCCTGCAGGCCGGCTCGGCCAGCATCGCCCGCCGAGTGGCGGACTGGTGCCGCGACCTCGGCTTCGACCTCGTCCACATCGCCCCGGTGCGGGTCGTGCAGGACGGGCACGGCCTCGAGGCCGCGGCCCGCGACGCGCGCTACGAGGCGCTGGACGTCGCCGCCGACCGGTACGGCGCACGGCTCGTCCTGCTCGGCCACACGCTCGACGACCAGGCCGAGCAGGTGCTCCTCGGGCTCACGCGCGGCGCGGGCGCGCGGTCGTTGTCGGGTATGCCGCAGGCGCGCGGCCGTTTCCGCCGTCCCCTTCTCACCGTGACGAAGCGGCAGTGCCGCCAGCTGCTCGCCGACGAGGGCCTGCAGTGGTGGGACGACCCGATGAACGAGGACACCGCCTACGCCCGCGTGCGTGCCCGGTACGGCCTGGCCGACCTCGAGCGGGCGCTCGGCCCCGGGGTGGCGCAGGCACTGGCCCGCACCGCGTCCCAGCTGCGTGACGACGCCGACTTCCTCGACGCCCTGGCCGGCGACGCGGTCACCGCGCTCGGCGCCGGGCCCTGGTCGGTCGAGGACCTGCTCGCGCTGGCGCGGCCCGTGCGGACCCGGGCGTGGCGACGGCTCGTGGTCGCGGCCGGTGCGCCGGCCGGGCAGGTGAGCACGCGGCATACCGACGCCTGCGACGCACTGCTCACCCGCTGGCACGGCCAGGGGCCGGTGAGCCTGCCCGGCCCGCTCGTGGCGACGCGGGTCGACGGCCGGGTGTCCATCACCCGCCCGTCTCCGGTTGAATAGCACCGCACTCCACCACCGCGACGACACCGAGGAGCACAGCCGTGGACGCTGCCCACATGGGAGCAGACCTGGAGAAGGTCCTCATCACCGAGGACGAGATCCGCGCGCGGCTGCAGGAGCTGGCCGCCGAGATCTGGGCCGAGTACGACGGCAAGGACCTGCTGCTCGTCGGCGTCCTCAAGGGTGCCGTCATGGTGATGGCCGACCTGTCGCGCGCGTTGCCCGGCACCGCGCCGATGGACTGGATGGCGGTCTCGTCGTACGGGTCCGGCACCAAGAGCTCCGGCGTCGTGCGCATCCTCAAGGACCTCGACACCGACATCACCGGCAAGCACGTCCTCATCGTCGAGGACATCGTCGACTCGGGCCTCACGCTGTCGTGGATCAAGTCCAACCTCGAGTCGCGCAACCCCGCGTCGGTCGAGATCTGCACGCTGCTGCGCAAGCCCGAGGCGGCCAAGGTCGAGATCGACGTCAAGTGGGTCGGCTTCGACATCCCCAACGAGTTCGTCGTCGGCTACGGCCTCGACTACGCCGAGCAGTACCGCAACCTGCGCGACGTCGGCACCCTCGCGCCGCACGTCTACAGCTGACGCGAGGGTGCCGGCCGGCGCCACTACCTCGCCCCGGGGCCCCAGCCCTGGATGATGCGGTTGCTGCTGGCAGCGGCCTTCGGGAGGACGAACTCGATCTTCCCGTCCTGCCACTGACCGATAAGGTACTCGCCCTTGGGGCTGCCGTTGGCGTTCCAGCTGAGCTTGCCGAGGATGGTGTCAACGGAGTTGCCGCGCAGCCAGTCGGCAAGCTTGGCCTGGTCCTCGATGCTGCCCACGGCCTCGACCGCAGCCTGCAGCACCTCACCGGCGGCGAACGAGTCTGCCGAGTCCTCGGGCGGCTCACCGCCGAAGAGCTCCTTGTACTTGGCGACGAACTCGGGGTTCCCGGGCGTCTTGGCCTGGGGTGCGTGGCTCGTCGAGTAGAAGATGCCCTGGGTGTTCGCGGCGCCGATGGCGTCGGCGTACTGCTTGCCCATGCCCGGGGCGCCCATCTGGTAGAAGAGCCCCGGCTTGACTCCGGCGGACAGCATCGCTCGCACCAGCCCGACCCCGTCCTCGAAGCCGGCGCCGTGGACGATGAGGTCCGGCGCCGCCGCCTTGAGCGAGGCGGCCATGGCGTCGAAGTTCTTGGTGTCGATGGCGTACTTGGTGTCGTAGACGGTCTTGACGCCCACCTTTTCCAGGATCTCGCGGATGGTGGCGGCGGCCGGTGCCGTGAACGGGTCGTCGAGGGACGGGTATGCCGCGGTCCGGGGCCGTTGCTCGGCTGGCAGTGACGCGACCCAACGCGCGAACGCCACGCCACTTTGGTCGGCCGTCGCCTGCTGGGTGAAGAACAGGTACTTGAAGCCGCGGTCGAACATCTGTGGCGAGCCACCGGCGGGCTCGACGTACAGGCGCTTGTTGCGCTCGGCCACCGCGGACGCCGGCAGGTTGAGCAGTGACGAGTGGGTGCCGATGAGAAGGTCGACCTTGTCCCGTGTGATGAGCGCGTTGTAGTCGGCGACCACCGTGTTCTGGTCGGAGGCGTCGTCCTTGACCACGAGCTCGACCTTGCGGCCGAGCAGCCCGCCGTTCTCGTTGACCATCGCAGCCCACGTCTCGTAGCCCTGCTTGGCCGCTGTGCCGGGTTGGGACATGGCGCCGGTGAGGGGCAGCGAGGTGCCGACCTTGATGACGCCCTTGCCGCCGCTGCCGCTGGTCGCCTCAGTGCTGCCACCGCAGGCGCTCAGGGCCGTGATGGCGGCGACGGCCACCGACCCCACGAGGAGGCGGCGTCGTCCGATCCTGGGTGTGCTCATGAGTCGTTCCTTTGCTCCGCGTCGTCGTCGACGCGTGGGGGCGGGTAGAGACCAAGCTGGTGAAGCAGCTCGAGCTCGTCGGCGAAGTACCAGTGCTCGGCGATCAGCCCGTCGGTCAGGCGCCAGATGCCGACCTCGGTGATGGACACGGTCCGGCCCGTTGCGGGGATGCCGAAGAGGGTCCCGGTGTGGGCTGCCGTGAGGGTCCACACGCCCCAGACGACGTCGTCGCGGGCGACGAGCGACAGCAGTGTGTCCTCGCGACCGGTGAGTGAGTCGTGCTGGTAGCCGCTGGACCCGAGCCCGGATGTCGTTGCCAGTGTTGACATCCCGATCCGGGCGACGCGCACGTCAGACGCGAGGAACTGCGCGCGGTCCGCGAAGGCCGCCGCGCGGAAGTCCGTGACGACCGCGAGGTTGCGCAGCTCCTCGGCGGAGTATGCCGGGTGCTCACCGCCCGCCCGCGCGCCTCGCTGAGAGCCCACGAGCTCGTGGGGTGGCGGGAAGGAGACCACGGTCACGAGTCGTCCTCGACGTGCACCAGCTCGACCTCGAGATGGAGGTCGACCTCGTTGGACACGACGGCACCGCCGGTGTCGAGCATCCCCGCGAAGGCCAGCCCGAACTCCCGCCGGTCGACGCGGGCGTCGGCGGTGAAGCCGGCACGGGTCGCCCCGCGATGGGTTACCACCCCACCGAACGTCCCCGTCAACCGCAGCGGTCGCGTCGTCCCCTTGATGGTGAGCTCGCCGGTTGCGTCCACGGGGCCTCCGGCAGCAGCGGGCCAGGCCTCGATGTGACCGGTGAAACTCAGCTCCGGGAACTGCTCGACGTCGAGGAACTCCGGCGACCGGACGAGCTCGTCGCGGCGTGGGTGGCCCGCCCAGACGGTGCCGGTCGCGATCCGCGCCGAGATGGTGGCGCTGCTGTCGCCGGCGACCCGCAGCTGCCCGGTGACGTCGGGGAACCGGCCGGTGACGGTGGCAATCGTCATGTGCCGCACCGAGAATGCGACGATCGTGTGGGCGGCGTCGACCTCCCACAGGCCAGTGACGAGGGGAGAGGTGCTGGCGGCAGCCTGGGTGGCGTCGTCGGTCGTGGTGGACGTGCTCATGCCGCATCTCCCGCGTAGCGCGGCATCACCTTGTCGATGAACAGCTCCAGCGAGCGGCGACCCTGGTCGGTCGGCATCTGGCCGAAGAGGAAGACGAAGCTCATGTGCTCGAGCCCGGCCGCGGCATACTCGTCGATCTTCGCGGCGATCGTGTCGGGGCTGCCGACGAGCATCGCCTTCTCCACGAAGCCGTCGCGGTCCTCGGGCGACACCCCGACGACGCTGTTCTTGAAGCCGGTCTTGCTCGCGGTGAGCGAGAAGAGGTTCTTGGTCATAGTGGTGATGTAGTCGAGCGGCGCCTGGATGCCCTCCATCGCCAGCTCGTCGGTCTCGGCAACATGGACGATCTTCTGGGTGAGGGACCACTTTCGTGCATACGCAACGGTTTGCGCGTCGTGACCGGCGCCCTCGAGCGCCGCGTAGTACACGGCATACCGGTCCTTGATCTCGTCCGGGAGCATGCGTCCCGTCATGAGCGGCCAGCCCTGCTCGGCCGCCTTGAGCGCGCCCTGCTCGCTCAACGCGGCGCGCGCGAACTTCGGCCGGCCGGCGAACGAGGTCGGCATGATGCGCAGCTTGAGCGAGCCTTTGGCGTAGGGCGTGTCGTAGTCGAGGTCGGGGTCCTCGAGCTTCTTGTCGAGCGCCTTGAGCGCCACCTCGACGACCTCGTCGGTGAGGTGGCCGCGCTCGCCCGGGTCACGGCCGAGGCCGACGTACTCATGCGGTGAGCCGCCCGAGCCGATCCCGATGAGGCAGTTGCCCTCGGTGAGCATGTCCAGCAGGTTGACCTGCTCGGCGAAGTTGAGCGGGTTGGACAACGCCGGCACCGCAACCGACAGCACGATCGGTGTCTTGTTCGGCAGCTGCGGGTAGAGGTAGGACCCGAAGGTGAACGGGTTGCCGTAGGTGTTGTAGCCGGTGAAGTGGTGGTCGGTGAGGCAGATCGACTCGAACCCGGCGGCGTCGGCGATCTTGGCCTGCTCGGTCACGGCGGCGATGACCTCACGGTCGTGGTCCGGCCCGGGGGACTGGGCGTTGAGGTAGATGGAGAACTTCACGATCGTCCTTTCGCTTCGTTGCGCTTCTGGACGAGGTTTCGCCGGACATCGCCGCGACTCAAGACGTTGTGCCTTACAGCACAAGGGGATCCGAACAGGTCGCAGGTGTGCCGTGCCGTTCGGCACAAGGCCTTCTGCCACGCGGCGCATGGTGGGCACCATGGTCGTCGACAGCAACCACGTGACACCACGAGCAAGGGGAGACCGATGTCGATCGCAAGCACGCACCGCCTGTCGCTGGCGGGTTACGGGGTCGACCCCGACACGCTCAAGGTCGTGGCGGCGTCGCTGCCCACCGCCGTGACCGTGGTGACCACGGTCGACTGCGACGGCAACCCCTATGGCATGACCTCGGGCGCGGTGTGCAGCGTCTCGGCCGAACCGGCGCTGTTCCTCACCTCGGTGTCGCGCACGTCGCGGACCCTGCCGATCCTGTTGGAGCGCGGGTCGTTCGTGATCAACATTCTCCACGAGGGTGCGGCCGAGGTGTCGAACCGGTTCGCGACGCCCGGCGAGGAGCGGTTCACCAGGACGGCCTGGCGACGCACCGCGAGCGGACTGCCCCTGCTGCACGAGGACGCCCTTGCCTACGCGGAGTGCCAGGTGTACGAGGCCGTGCCGGCCGGCGACCACGTCCTCGTGATCGGTCTGGTCGTGGACGGTGGTGCGCACGTGGACAACCCGGGCGACCCGTTGCTCTACTTCAAGCGCTCGTATGCCGCGTGGTCGGGGGTGCCGCGCCGCTAGCCGCCCGCCGCCGGGTCTGGGGGCCCGTCATCTTGGCGTACGCCTCGAGCGCGGGGAGGTCGTGCACGAGGTAGTCGGTGCCCTCGCGGTGCAGCCACCCGCGCCGGACGAAGCCGGACAGGGCACGGTTGACCCGCTCCCGGGACGCCCCGACATGCGTGGCCAGCTCGGTCTGGCTGAGGTCGAGGACCAGTCGCACCCCGGCCGAGGTCTGCCGTCCGAACCGGTGGGCCTGGCTCACCAGCGCGCGGGCCACCCGCACCGCGATCTCGGGGGCCAGGACGTCGTCGAGGAGGTCGAGCACGGCGTCGGCGCGCTCGACCGCGATGGTGAACGCGCGCAGTGCCGCGACGTGGTGCTGCTCGATCCAGCGCCGAACGGCCACACGGTCGAGCTCCAGCACCTCTGCCGGGGTCATGGCCACTGCGGCGCCCCGCCGGAACGCCGGGCCGTAGGGTTGAGGTTGCCGAAGACCTCCCCGGCTCCGAGGACCAGGTAGAGACCCGGCTGGCCGGTGATGCCCGCCCGCATGAGCTTGACCTTGCCGCTGCTGACGATGAACGTGCTGGAGCCCGCGTCGTCCTCGCTGAAGACCACTTCGTCGCGCGCCAGGGTGCGCGGAACGCCTTGTGCCAGAAGGTCGTCCGCGACATCGTCAGGAAGGCCCCTGGTGAGGGCATCGTCGGGTCGTGGTGACGTTGCCATGTCAGGTGAGCTGTCGCTCGGCGTCGTGGACCGGCGTCCCGCCCACCAGCGTCAGCACTGACCGGATGGCACCGATCTGGGTCGCGGGCACCGTCAGGTAGGGGCGGTCGAGCACAGCCAGGTCTGCCAGCTTCCCGGGCTCGAGCGAACCGCGGTCGTCCTCGTCGAAGAGCAGGTACGTCGAGCCGCGGGTGTACATCCGCAGCGCCTCGATCCGCGTGAGGAGCTGGCTCCGGGGGCGCTGGACCGCGCCGCCGAGCGAGGTGCCGGTCACGTGGAACTGCAGGGCGGGCCACACGCGGTAGTCGCCGATGCGCGTGGCGTCGCTGCCGCCTCCCACCGTGACGCCCTGGTCGATGGCGATCCTGGCCACCGACCGCTGGGCCACCTCGAGGCTGTTCGTCTCGGCGATGGTCGGCGCCTCGAAGTAGGGCCCCATCTGCACCGAGTACGTCATGCCGAGCCTGCGCATCCTGGAGATCGTGCGCGCCGTGCCCGTGTTGAGGTGCGCCATCGCCCACCGGAGCCCACGAATCGGCACGGTGGCATTCACCTCCTCGAAGGCATCGAGGATCTGGCTGGCGAGGTCGTCGGTGTAGGCGTGGACCTCCAGGGGTAGGCGCCGGGACGCGGCGAAGGTGGCCACCTCCCGCAGCTCCGCCCTCGCCTCGGGGGAGACCACGAAGCCGGGGCTCTGCCGGACGCCGTCGTTGGCACCGAAGACAAGCGCCTCACCGATGCCGACGAACGGGGTGAACCCGTCCTCGGTGCGCGGTGCCCGGAACTGCATCAGCTGCTCGAAGAACTCCGACTCGTTCCCGGGCACCTGGGCCGGCACGCGGTAGGCGACGCGAACCGTGAGCCTGCCCTCGTCCTGCAGTGCGAACAGGGGCAGGTAGGCCGCCGCCGGTCCGGCGCTCCCGTCGACGACGCCCGTGACACCGCAGCGGCTCAGCTCGCGCAGGTAGCCGGCCAGGCTGGCGGTTCCCTCGGCCCGGGTGTGCGGCAGGATCCGGGCGACGAGGGCGTTGAACGGACCGACACCCCCGAGCAGGCGTCCGGTCGCTCTCCCGGCCGCGTCGCGTTCGACGACGATCCCGGGGGCTGGGGGCGTGGTTCCATCGAGACCCAGGACGCGCGCACCAGCGGTGTTCACCAGAGCGTAGTCGTAGAGGTACTGCACGTAGACGGGGTGGTCTGGTGAGACGGCGTCGAGGTCGGCCACCGTGGGTGCCCTGCGCTCCCGGAACTGGTTGGGGTGCCACGACCCGACCACCGCGACCCATTGGTCGAGCGGCTTGCTGAGCGCGGCCGCACGGATCCTTGCGAGGCCATCCGCGAGCGAGGTCACGTCGAGCCAGTAGGTCTCCTGCCGGAACGTCTGGCCGCCTCGGATGGCGTGGGTGTGACCGTCGACCAGGCCCGGCACCACAGTGCGGCCCGAGAGGTCGACCACGGTGGTCGAGCGACCGCGGTGTCGCATCACGTCGCCGCGGCTGCCCACGGCCAGGATGCGCTCGCCGGCGATGGCCAGGGCGCTGGCGCGGGTGGAGCGGTCGTCCATGGTGAGGATGTCGCCACCCACGAGGATGACGTCCGCGGTGCTGCCCTTGCCGTCGCCGGGCTTCTTCGCCGCGAAGCCGGTGGCGCTGCCCACGACGCCGGCGGCTGCACCGCCGAGCACTGTCCTACGCGATGGTTGCATGGTCATCTCCGTTCCCACCCACGTCCTTGTGGGTATCAGCGACCCCGCGTCGGGTCGTGGTCCTAGGGCCGTGGCCGCGCGGTGGACCCCCGAACCTGGAGGGACACCGGCAGCACGACCGACCGGGGTGTGCGCCCCGGCTCGCGCAGGCAGTCGAAGAGCATGCGGGCGGCCTCGACCCCGATGTCGAAGTGCGGCACCTCGACCGTGGTGAGTGGTGGAGCGAGCTTGTCGAGGAGGGGCATGCCGTTGAACCCCGTGATGCTCAGGTCGCGAGGGCACTTCATGCCGCGTTCCCGCACCACGTCGTAACAGCCCAGGGCGATGAGGTCGTTGCCCCCGACGACCGCGGTGATGTCCGGGTCGGTGTCGAGGAGCTTCTCGAGGGCCTCGGCCCCGGCCTCCTCGCTCCAGCGCCGCGCCTCCACCACGCGGCTGCGCGGTACGTCCAGACCGGCGTCCTGCATGGCGGCCCGGAAGGCGCGGCCACGTGCCACCCCGGTGGTCGTGTCATGGGGACCCGTGATGTGCGCGATCTTCTCGTGCCCGAGGTCGACCAGGTGCTGCACGAGCATGCGCATGCCCGCCTCGTCGTCGGCGACCACGAACGGCATCGGCACGTGGTCGGTCCGCCGGTTGACCAGGACGACCGGGAAGCCCTGCTCGGTCAGCTCGGCCATCAAGGGGTGGTTCCGGCGGGCCGTGGCCACGATCAGCCCGTCCACCTGACGCGCCCGCAGCGACTCGACCTGGCCGCGCTCGCGGACCTCGTCGCTGTCGGTGTTGACCAGCAGCGCGGTGTACCCCTCGCCCTCGAGGGTGCGTTCGATGCCACGCAGAATCGGCGGAAAGATCGGGTTGGTGATGTCGGGGATGACCACTCCGATCGTGGTCGAACGTGCCGTCTTGAGGCTGCGGGCAATCGGATTTGGTTGGTATCCCAACGATTCCGCGGCCTTCTGCACTCGACGGGCTGTGTCGGGGCTGACCATCGCGCGGGTCGTGGGGTTCAGGGCGCGCGACGCCGTCGCGGTGTGGACCCCCGCGGCCTCGGCGACGTCACGAAGAGTCGGTTGGCGCACAGAGGTCATGCTAGGCAACCCCCTCATGATCGAGTGCTCCCCGCAAGTCGTGTCATCGCTGCTCCCAGCGTGCCCGCGCCGCGGATCCGCCGACTCCGAGCAGCAGGGCCCCGGCGGCACCGATCACGAACACGGTTGAGGCGTGGCCCTCACCGACGGGGCCCCCGGCGAGCAGTGAGGAGGCGGCGCTGCCGAGGAAGAGCAGCCCCGCGAACACCGACACCACCGTTCCGCGCACGACTGGAGCCACCTCGGTGGCCCAGGTCTGCAGGCTCGAGTGCATCGTGGTGTACCCCAGACCCATGAGGGCTGCCGCGACGACTGCAGCCACCGGGGTGGCCCGCCAGGCAACCACCAGACAGGCCGCGGCCAGCGCCAGCGCACCGAACCCGATGAGGCGAGGCACCGGCATGCGCTCGGCAGCCCTGCCTGCCAGTGGCGCGAAGAGCCCGACCGCGACACCGAAGGCGGCGGTCACTAGGCCCGCTGTCGCGCTCGTGGCCCCGGTGGTCTCGACCGCGAGGGGCAGCATCGTCACCGCCCCCAGGAGGAGCGCGCCCTCGACGAAGCCCAGCGTCAGGACGATGCCGACCCCGTTGCCGGTGCGCAGCGCGTGCCACGACGCGCCCACCCGCATCCCGCGCCGGCTGACCGCCGGGGTGGGGAGCCGACGCATCGTCACCGCGAGCGCGGCTGCCAGGAGGCCGGACACGAGGTATGCCGTGCGCCACGAGACGTGGGCGGCGAGGACGCCACCGAGGGCAGATCCGGCTGCGATGCCGACGGCGATACCGGTCATGAAACCCGTCATGGCGCGTTGGCGGGCGGGGCCGTCGACGGTGTCGCCGACGTAGGTGACACCAGCCGGCACGATCGCCGCATAGGCGGCACCGGCCGCGACGCGTGACACGGTGAGGGTCGCTGCCGAGTCGGCGAACACGGAGGCCAAGGTGGCGAGCGCGGCGATGGCCAGGGCCATGGTGAGGGTGCGCACGACCCCGACCCGGTCGGAGACGATGCCCCAGACGGGCTGCATCGCGCCGTAGGCGATGAAGTAGGCACCCGCCGCGACAACGGTTGCGCTGAGGGGGATCTCGAGGTCGCGGGAGATGGCGACCAGCATCGGCGGCAGGACGAACCGATCGCCCGTGGACGCCACGGCCGCCAGCCGGAGTGTCCAGGGCGTCGATGCCTCAGCGCGGGCCATGCAGGTGGTCCCAACGCACGAGACCGCTGTCGTCGTCGACGGCGTCGGCCAGGACGTCCACCCCGTCGTCGACGACGGGGTGGTGCCGCCGGCGCAGCGCGGTGATGGTCGTCAGCGACTCGCGGTCCGGCACGAGGCCGCGCACGAGTCCGTGGTCCGGGTCGCGCAGGGCGTCGACGTAGCGACGGGCGGTATCGGGTGCCAGCCGGAGCAGCTCCTCCGCTGCCGCTGCGACCTCGTCCGACAGGTCGCCGTCGAGGATGGCGTCGGCGCTCTCGGCGAGCGAGGTGACGAGGGATGCCACCGCCCGCTCTTCGTGCGGGTTGATGACCGCGACGACGGAGCCCAGGTACGGAGAGGCGACCTCGGTCACCTGGCCCAGCAGCGGCATACCCAGGTCCTCAGCCCTCAGGTCGGAGCCCGCATTGAGCAACGTGACGTCACACGCCCCGTCGGCGAGGGCGGCCAGCCGCTTCGGAGTCGAACCCAGCGCGACGACCTCGAGGTCGTCGCGCGAGAGGCCCCAGGAGTCGAGCAGGGTGAACAGTGCCAAGGCGTACCCGGAGGTCGGGACGTCCACCCCGATCCGCACGCCCGGGACCGGCTCGCCCGCGCCCGGGCGGCCGTAGGCGCCGAGCCGCAGACCACGGTCGAGGGCGGCCACGATCTGCACGTCGAGCTTGCGCCCCAACGGGTTCGTCCTGTCGAACCGGTAGGCCACGACGTTGTCCGGACTGGTGAAGAGGAGATCGACCTCGCGGGCCTCGAGGGCGGTGAACGCGGCCGGCGACGACGTCACCGCCACCTCGCGTACGCGCAGGCCGCGTCCTGCGAGGGCGCCCGTGCGCTCGGCCACGGCGAGCAGCACCGACGGGCTGAAGGTGCCCACCACGAGGTCCATCAGGCCATCCTCACCCGCCCGGTCGTCGCTCATGCCGTCGCGGCGCTCGCCGTCTTCGGCTCCTCGTGCAGGCTGCCGCCGAAGTACATCTGAGCGATGTCCGGGTCACCCAGGATCTCTGCGGCTGGGCGCTGGGTGACGACCTTGCCGCTCTCCATGACGATGCCGTCGGTGGCCATCCGCATGCCGAACCGAACGTTCTGCTCGACGACGAGGATCGTCTTGCCCTGGTCGCGCATGAGCAGCACGGACTCCTGCAGCACCTTGAGGGACTTGGGGTCGAGGCCCAGGGAGGGCTCGTCGAGCAGGAGCAGGACCGGGTCGAGCATCAGCGAACGGGCGAACTCCACCATGCGACGCTGACCACCGGACAGGTTGCCCGCGCGCTCGTGGGAGCGGTCGGCAACGATCGGAAACATCTCGGCCACCCGTGCGTAGCGTTCCCGCACCAGCTCACGCTCCCGCCGGATCGTGTAGGCGCCCATGAGGACGTTCTCGCGCACCGTCATGTTCGAGAAGAGCGCGTTCGACTGCGGGACCTGCGAGATCCCTTCGCGCAGGATCTGTGCGGAGTCGAGGGTGTCGATCCGTTTGCCCTGCAACGAGATCTGGCCGAGGCGCGGTGTGAGCAGACCGCTCACTGCGCGCAGGATCGTGGACTTGCCGGCGCCGTTGGGCCCGACGATGCAGGCCACCGAGCCCTCCTCGACGTGGATGTCCACGCCCTGCAGCACGTCTCCGCCGCCATAGCCCGCGACGACTGACTCCAAGCGAAGCATCAGCTCACCTTCTCCGGTGCCTTGTCGGCCTGGTCTGTCTGGTCGAGCCCCGGTGCGTAGTCGTCGCCGAGGTAGGCGTCGATGACGGCCGGGTCGCTCTGGATCTCGTCCGGTGTGCCGGTGGCCATCGTGTGGCCCTTGGCGAGGACGTGGATGGGGTCGCACAGCCCGAGCACGAACGGCATGTTGTGCTCCACGACGAGGAACGTCGTGCCGTGCCGGTTGAGGGTGCGGATCATCTCCGCCATCCGCTCGATGAGCACTGGGTTGATACCGCCCGCCGGCTCGTCGAGCAGGATGAGCCTGGGCTCGAGCATCAGGACCTGGGCCAGCTCGACCATCTTCTTCTGTCCGTAGGACAGGGCCTTGGCCTGCTGGTCCCGGTAGGCGCCGACCCCGACGAAGTGGAGCAGCTCCTCGGCGGCCCTGGCCTCCTTGCCACTGACCGCGATGCGTCCCAGCTGGCCGAACGAGAACGAACGCTGCGCGGCAACGACGTTCTCCAGCACCGTCATCTCACCGAACAGCCGGGTGATCTGAAAGGTGCGGCCGAGGCCCGCGTGTGCACGGTCCCACGCCGGCATACCGTCGATCCGCTCGCCGCCCAGCCGGATCTCGCCGGAGTCCGTCGAGATGGTGTCGCTGATGAGGTTGAAGACCGTGGTCTTGCCCGATCCGTTCGGTCCGATGAGACCGGTGATCGACCCCTCCGGCACGGTGAAGGAGCAGTCGTCGACCGCCTGGAGCCCACCGAACCGCTTGCTCAGGCCACGGACCTCGAGCAGCGGCGGGGCATCGGGTGCCGGCTCTCGCGGTGTGATCGACAGGAGGTGCGGCGGCAGCTGGCCGTTGTCGTCGATGCGGGCGCCCGCCTTGCCGGTGCGGCCACGCGAACGCCATTTCACCAGAAGGGACTTCGCCGTGGGCAGCACGCCGTCAGGCAGGAAGATCACGACGACCATCAGCAGCCCGCCGAAGAGGACCAGCCTCGTGTTGCCACCGCCGAAGGCATTGTTGGCGAACTCGTTGAGCGGCTCGACGATGAACGCGCCGAGCACCGGGCCCCACAGTGTGGCCTTGCCGCCGATGAGCAGCGACAGCACGATCTGGACGCTGATGAGGATGCCGAACATGCCCCGTGGGTCGATGAAGGTCAGGTAGTAGCCGTAGACGGCACCACCCATGCCGACGAAGAAGGCGCTCGCCGCGAACGCGAGGATCTTCTCGGTCGGCAGCTTGATGCCGATCGTGGCTGCCTTGGTCTCGTCCTCACGGATCGCGATGAGCCCGGTGCCGAACTTCGTGCGACGGATCCACCAGGTGACTGCCACCTGCAGTCCCATGATGGCCACCAGGGCGTAGTAGAACGGCCAGTTCATGATGTCGGCGGACCACGTCGGCAGGGGCAGCGTGATGCCGGCAGTGCCGCCGGTCACCGGCTCCCAGTTGACCGCGATCACCTGGACCAGGAAGAGGAACGCGACCGTGATGATGACGAACGACGGACCGCGCGAGCGCAACGACACGAAACCGAGCAGGATCGCGACCAGCACCGAGACGACACCTCCGACCGGCACCCACACCCACGGCGAGATCCCGTCGAGGCGCGTGGCCAGCACGCCCAGCGTGTACCCGCCGAGGCCGACGAACGCTCCTTGGCCGAGCGAGGTGTAGCCGGCGAAACCGGTGATGATGTTGAGGCCGCCCGCCCCGATCGCGAAGACCAAGGACAGGATGATCATGTTCTGGTAGTAGGCGTCGTCGCTCAGGACCGGGAAGGCCACGAGCAGCAGCAACGCCACACCCAGCAGCACCTTGGCGGCGATCGAGGTGAACCGCAGCACCGGGTCCGGTGCGTCCGCGGTGGCCTTCACCTCGGGCGCCTCGTCGGTGGAGGGGGAGAGGGTGTGGATGCTCATGCCATCACCGTGTCCTCACGGCCCTTGGTGCCCAGCAGGCCCTGGGGCCGGACCAGCAGCACCAGGAACACCACGGCATACGGCACCGCGGTCGCCCAGGAGGGCGAGATGTAGGTGGAGGTGAGGGTCTCGGCAAGCCCGAACAGGACCGCCGCCAGCACCGCACCGTTGATGCTGCCCATACCACCCAGCACCACGATCGCGAGCAGCCGTGCGATCCACTGGTAGTGCGAACCGGGCACGAACGGGTACAGCACGCCGGTCAGCGCGCCACCGGCGCCGGCGACCGCGATGCCCACGGCGAACACCAGGCTCGCGACCGAGGCGACCTTGATGCCGATCAGCTCGGCGCCCGTGGGGTTGATGGCCGCCGCGCGGATGGCCCGACCCGTCCACGTCTTGGTGAGCAGCAGCCCGAGGAGCACGAGCACCACGACTGCGACGAGGCCGCTGTAGACCTGTGCCTTGGGGATGAACAGCGACCCGAGGGAGAACGACTCGTCGGCGTAGGACGGGCGGATCGACACCGAGTTGTTGCCCCAGATCATGCCGGTCGTGGCCTCGAGCACCAGTGCCAGCCCGAAGGTGAGGAGCACGGTCGAGGTCATCGGTGCGGTCCGGATCGGGTTGACCGTGACCTTGTAGGTCAGCCAGCCCAGGACGAACAGCACGGGGATCGTGACGAGCACCCCGAGCAGCGGGTCGAGCCCGAACTGCCGCCACAGCGTGTAGGTCACGAACGACCCGAGGACGAGGAACGCGCCCTGGGCGATGTTGATGATCCGCATGACGCCGAAGATGAGGGTCAGGCCGGATGCGGCGAGGGCGTAGATGCCACCGAGGAGGAGGCCGAGGACGAGGGCCTGGACGAGCTCGCTCATCAGCTCGCACCTCCCGGGTTCCACGCCGGTTCGATCGGCGCGGTGGCGAACTCCTCGGGCAGGACCATGTGGATCTTGCCCTTCTGCCACTGGCCGATCAGGTACTGGCCCTTGGGGCTGCCGTCGGCGTTCCACGAGAGCGAACCCAGAACGGTGTCAACGGGATTCGCGCGGAGCCAGTCAGCGAGCTTGGCCTGGTCGTCGATTCTGCCGACGCCCTTGACGGCGGCTGCGAGAACTTCGCCCGCGGCATACCCGTCGGCGGCGTCCTCCGGCGGTGTGCCGCCGAACATCTCCGCGTACTTCTTGACGAACTCCTCGTTGCCCGGGGTCTTGGCCTCCGGGTCGTGGCTCACGGCGTAGAGGACGCCCTCGGTGTTGGCCTCGCCGATGGCGTCCGAGTACTGCTTGCCCAGCGATGGGGCGGTGGTCTGGTAGACGAGCTCGGGCTTGAACCCGCTCTTGAGGATCGCGCGGGTGAGCCCGACGCCGTCCTCGAAGTTGGCGCCGTGCACGAGCAGGTCGGGCTGGGCAGCCTTGACGGCGCTGGCGATCGTGTCGAAGTTCTTCGTGTCGATGGCGTAGGTCTGCTTGTAGACCGTCTTGATGCCTGCCGGCTCGAGGATCTTGCGGATCCCCTCGACGTTGGGCGCCACGAAGGGGTCGTCGAGCGTCGGGTATGCCGCGGTCTTGGGTCGCTGGTCCGCCGGTAGTGCCGCAACCCACTTGGCGAAGACCTCGCCCTGCTTGTCGGCCGTGGCCTGCTGGGTGAAGAAGAGGTACTTGAACTTGCGGTTGAACATCTCGGGTGAGCCACCCGCCGGCTCGACGAAGAGCATCTGGTTGCGTTCGGCCACAGCCGATGCCGGCAGGTTCAGCAGCGAGGAGTACGACCCGATGAGCAGGTCGACCTTGTCGCGGGAGATGAGCGCGTTGTAGTCGGCCACGATGGTGTTCTGGTTGGACGCGTCGTCCTTGATGACCAGCTGCACCTTGCGCCCCAGCAGGCCGCCCTTCTCGTTGGTCAGCGCCTCCCACACCTGGTAGCCCTGCTGGGCCGCCTTGCCGGGCTGGGAGAACTCACCCGTGAGCGGCAACGACGTTCCCACCTTGATGGGCTCGGAGCTGCTCGCGTCCCCTTGGGCGCCGCCGCCGCAGGCTGCGAGGGCCAGAGCGGTCGCGCCGGCAGCTGCGGCGAGCGCAGCCCGACGGCTGATCGTGGTTGACATGGGTACCTCCGGTGAGGGTGTGGGTTGAGGCGCGAATCGTGGTGTGGGACAAGGACGTTCGACGAACGGCTGGAATGCCGGTCAGCCGGCACCCATGACCGCGGACGGATCGAGCCCGAGGTCGTGGAGCACGTAGCGCGCGGCGTTGCGGCCCGGGCGCCCGGAAACCGAACCGCCTGGGTGGGTGGTGGCACCGGTGAAGTAGAGGCCGTCGAGGCCGTCGGAGCCGTAGGACGTCCAGCCGGGGATGACCCCGCCGTCGTCGGTGGTGAACTCGCCTCCGTGGCACGAGCCACCGAGGTTGTGCACGTTGTGAGCGGCGACATCGAGCGGTGACTCGTACCGGACCGCGAGGATGTCGTCGGCATCCAGGCCCTGTGCGCGCTCGGCGACCTTGGCCATGGCGGCCTGTCCGAACTCGACCTTGGCCTCCTCCCAGTCACGGCCCCCGGCGAGCTCGTAGGGCGCGATGGTGAGGATCTTGAAGGTGGCGCCGCCGCTCTCGGGGGCGCGGGACTTGTCGACGACCGTCTGGTCGACGACGAGCAGCCACGGGTCGGTCGCGTCGACCTCACCACGCCAGAAGGCGTCGAGCTGTCGTTCCACACCGGCGGTGCCACCGAACCCGGCGGCGGTGCTCTGCAGCTGCCGCCCTTGGGAGGTGAACGTGAGGTCGTCGCGCAGTGCGGCGTGGACGGCGAACACGGACAGGCCCGGCGTCCAGCGCTTCTTGGCGTCGAGCAGGTCGTGGGGGACGTCGCTGCCCTCGACCAGGTCGGCGAGCTGGGACAGGTGCGCGCTGGACACGACGCCCCGGCGTGCCTCGACCCGGCGACCGTCGGTGGTGCGAACCGCACTGAGGCGGCCCCCGTCGACCTCGAGCGCCCCGACCTGGGCGGAGGTCACGACCGTGCCGCCGTGGGCTTCGACCTTGCGCTGCAGCGCCTGGGGCAGCGCGATCGAGCCGCCGACGGGAGTCGACCAGCCGAAGTCCAGGCGACCCGCCGCGAGCGACTGGGGGAGGAAGCCGGTGCCCACCCGCCGCGGGTCCTGGATCGTCGCCATCGCCATCCAGAGGACGAAGGCGCGCACCACCTCGTGTTCGTACGACGCGTGGATCACGTCCCAGGCGGACCGTTGACGCAGCTCGAGGTAGCGCTGGGCGGCCGGGCCGTCGCCGATCGGAAGGGCCGAGCTCCACCGGCCGTGGGCAGCGGCGATGCCGTCCTTCCACTCCTCGTGGAGGCGCCGGAACGTCGCCGCGTCTTTCGCCGACCACCGGGCGATCTCATCGACGGTCGCGTCGAGGTCGCGTCGCATGACGAGCGCGTCGCCGTCCTCCTGGGGCATCACGACAGCCGGGTCGGTGAGGATGTAGTCGAGACCGTGGTCGCTCACGAGGCCGAGCTCGTCGTCACGGATGAGCGGGTTGCTCTGGATGAGCACGTGGGCGCTGGAGCACGAGTCGTGGGCGAACCCCGGGAGGGTCAGCTCCTCGGTCACGGTGTTGCCGCCCACGACGTCGCGCGCCTCCAGGACGACGACCTCCAGGCCGGCGGCGGCGAGGTATGCCGCGCTGACGAGACCGTTGTGGCCGGCGCCGACGACGACGATGTCGGCACTGGCCGGGAGGTCGGGGGATGCGACCTGGCTCATGCGGGAACTCCTTTGGTCCGCGGTGGTTGACGTTCACTATGAGCCTTTGTGCACTCGTTTGCAAGAGGCTTGTTCAGAATTCTCTCGCGGGATTGACATTCCGTTGCCTCTGTACGTAGCTTCATTCAACAAACGTTTGCAGCCGCGGAGCCGCAAACTGCCACGACCACGCTTGGACTAGGGGAACGTCATGAGTTCATCGCCCACCACCAACAGCTCGGCCGGCGTGACGGTCGGATGGATCGGTGCAGGTCGGATGGGTGCCGCGATGGTGGCCCGCCTGGCCGATGCCGGGTACGACACCACCGTCTGGAACCGCACCCGCAGCAAGGCGGACGCGCTCGTGGGCCACGGTTGCAAGGTCGCCGACGAGATCTCCGGACTTCGCGACAAGGACGTCGTCTTCACGATGGTCTCGACGCCGGCAGACCTCGAGCAGGTGCTCATCGGCGAGGGAGGCGTCCTCGCCGACCCGCAGAGCCTGCCGAGCGCCGTCGTTGACTGCTCGACGGTCAACACCGAGTCCTCGCAGAAGATCCGTGAGCTGTGTGCCGAGCGCGGTGTGGACTTCCTCGCCTCGCCGGTCAGCGGCAATGCCAAGGTCGTGGAGACCGGTGGGCTGACCCTCGTGTCCTCCGGCCCGCGGGAGGTCTTCGACCGGTTCGAGCCCCTGCTTGCCACCATCGGCAAGGCCGTGACGTGGGTCGGGTCGGGAGATGAGGCGCGTCTGGTCAAGATCGCCCACAACCTCATGCTCGGCGTCGTCACCCAGTGCCTCGCCGAGATCACCGTCCTGGTCGAGAAGGGCGGCGTGAGCCGACACGACTTCCTCGACTTCCTCAACGACAGCGTCATGGGCTCGGTGTTCACCCGCTACAAGACCCCAGCGTTCGTCAACCTCGACTACACGCCGACCTTCACGCCTGTGTTGCTGCGCAAGGACTTCGACCTCGGGCTGGCGGCGGGGCGCAGCAGCACGGTGCCGATGCCGGTGGTCGCAGCAGCCGCGGAGGCCGTGCAGGCCAGCGTCGGGTCCGGTCGCATCACCGAGGACTTCGCGATCCTGCTCGACCTCGTCGCAGCAGGCGCCGGACTGCAGCTCCAGCCGGAGAACGTCGTGGTCGACGACGGCCTGGGCGGGGACGACTCGTGACCACTGCGACCCCCATGCCGGCGCCCGGCCACATGGGTGTCGACTACGAACAGCGGGTCGACTTCGACCGGCTGCGGCGCTACCGGCTCGACCGGGCCAAGGCTGCGCTGGAGGCCAGCGAGTGCGGGGCCTTCCTGCTCTTCGACTTCTACAACATCCGCTACACGACGCAGACCTGGATCGGTGGCGCCCTCGGCGACAAGATGATCCGCTACGCCCTGCTGACCCGAGGCGCGGACGCCCCGGTCCTCTGGGACTTCGGCTCGGCGGTACGCCACCACCAGCTCCACTCGCAGTGGACGCCGACCGAGAACTACCGACCCGGATTCCTCGGGTTCCGTGGCGCGGTGGACCCCAAGGTGGGCCTGATGCAGGACGCTGTCACCGAGATCAAGGCGATGCTCGTGGAGGCGGGCGTTGCCGACCTGCCGGTGGGCGTGGACATCGTCGAGCCGCCGTTCCTCTTCGAGCTGCAGCGGCAGGGGTTGACCGTCGCTGACGCCCAGCAGCACATGCTCGACGCGCGCGTCATCAAGAACCAGGACGAGATCACCCTGCTCACCCAGGCGGTGGCGATGGTCGACGGGGTCTACCAGGACATCTACGAGGCGCTCAAGCCCGGTGTGCGCGAGAACGAGATCGTCGCGATGGCCAACAGGCGCCTCTACGAGCTGGGCTCCGACCAGGTCGAGGCGGTCAACGCCATCTCCGGGGAGCGGTGCAACCCGCACCCCCACAACTTCACCGACCGGCTGATCCGTCCGGGCGACCAGGCCTTCTTCGACATCATCCACTCCTACAACGGGTACCGGACCTGCTACTACCGCACCTTCTCGGTCGGCAGCGCCACCCAGGCTCAGCGCGACGCCTACAAGCAGGCGCGCGAGTGGATGGACAACGGCATCGACGGGATCAAGGCGGGAGTGGGCACCGACGAGGTGGCCGCCCTTCTGCCGAAGGCCGAGGACTTCGGGTTCGAGAACGAGCTGGCCGCGTTCGGACTGCAGTTCGCGCACGGTCTCGGGTTGGGCCTGCACGAGCGGCCGATCATCTCCCGGCTGAACTCGATGAAGGACCCGGTCGAGCTCCAGGTCGGCATGGTGTTCGCGCTCGAGACCTACTGTCCGGCCTCCGACGGCTTCTCAGCCGCCCGGATCGAGGAGGAGATCGTCATCACCCCCGACGGCCCGCGCGTCCTCACGCTCTTCCCCGCGCAGGACCTCGTCATCGCCAACCCCTACTGACAGAAAGGGCGTCACCGTGACCGCCACCATCCCCTCAGTCGTGTCCTCGGTCCCCACCGACCTGTTCGTGGGCGGCAGCTTCCGTCCCGCAGCCGCCGGCGACCGGTTCGACGTGCACGACCCTGCTACCGGTGACGTCCTCGCGAGCGTCGCCGACGGCACGATCGAGGACGCCCTGGCCGCTGTCGAGGCGGCGCATGCCGCGGGCGAGGCCTGGGCGGGCGCCCCGCCGCGCGTGCGCGCAGAAGTCCTGCGCGCGGCATACGAGCTCATGGTGGCCGAGGGCGAGGACCTGGCGCGGCTCATCTCCCTCGAGAACGGCAAGGCGCTCCCCGACGCCCGCGGTGAGGTGGCGTATGCCGCGGAGTTCTTCCGCTGGTACGGCGAGGAGGCGGTGCGCGGAGCGGGCTCGGTCGCCACCGCGCCCAGCGGAACCAACAAGATCCTCGTCGTGCGTCAGCCGGTCGGGGTGTGCGTCCTGGTGACGCCGTGGAACTTCCCGGCCGCCATGGCGACCCGCAAGATCGGCCCCGCGCTGGCGGCCGGCTGCACCGTGGTCCTCAAGCCCGCGAGCGACACCCCGCTCACCGCTCTCGCGCTCGCCGACCTGCTGGCGCGCGCCGGGGTGCCCGAGGGCGTCGTCAACGTGCTGCCGTCGCGGCGCTCGGGATCGGTCGTGTCCGCCATGCTGCAGGACCCGCGGGTGCGCAAGCTGTCCTTCACCGGTTCGACCGAGGTCGGCCGGGTGCTGCTGCGCGAGGCGGCCGACCACGTCGTCAACACCTCGATGGAGCTCGGCGGCAACGCCCCCTTCGTGGTCTTCGCCGACGCCGACCTCGATGCTGCGGTCGACGGCGCGATGATCGCCAAGATGCGCAACGGCGGAGAGGCCTGCACCGCGGCCAACCGGTTCTACGTCGAGGCCTCGATCGCAGAGGAGTTCGGCGCCCGGCTCGCCGCGCGGATGGCTGCACTGGTCGTCGGACCGGGCACGCAGGACGGCGTCGAGGTCGGCCCGCTCGTCAACGAGGAGGCCGTCGCCAAGGTGCACGAGCTGGTCGAGTCCGCACGCGCCGCCGGGGCGACCGCCGTCACGGGCGGCCGGCGTCCGGAGGGCAAGGGGTGGTTCTACGAACCCACTGTGCTGTCGAACGTCGCTCCGGGCTCACCGATCCTCGCCGAGGAGATCTTCGGCCCGGTGGCTCCCCTCGTGACGTTCACGACCGAGGACGAGGCGGTCGACCTCGCCAACCGCACCGAGTACGGCCTGGTGTCATACGTCTACACCGGTGACCTCGGCCGTGGGCTGCGGGTCAGCGAGCGGCTCGAGTCCGGCATGGTCGGGCTCAACCGCGGAGTCGTGAGCGATCCGGCCGCGCCGTTCGGTGGTGTCAAGGAGAGCGGCATCGGCCGCGAGGGCGGCCACGAGGGCATGCTCGACTACACCGAGAGCAAGTACATCGCCGTCGACTGGTGACGGGAGCTGTCGTCAGGACTCCTCAATGGCCCTGACGACAGCCTCCTGGGTGATGGGCAGATCTCGCACCCGGACCCCGATGGCACGGGCCACGGCGTTGCCGATCGCGGCGGCCGTCGGACCCTGGCTGGCCTCGCCCGAACCCACCGAGGGGTGCGTGCCGTCGTCGACGAGGTGGACGTCGACGTGGGGGGCATCGGAGAAGCGCAGGATCGGGTAGGTCTCCCAGTCGTCGCTGGTGAACCGGGTGCGGTCGAAGCGGACCCGCTCGCGCAGGGTCCAGCTCGCCGACTGGATCGCACCGCCCTCGAGCTGGTTGCGGACACCGTCGGGGTTGATCACGCGACCGACGTCGGCAGCGATGGTGAGCTGCGGGACGGCGATGTCCTGCTCGGCATCGACCCGCGCCACGACGGCACAGTAGGCGCCGACCGCCTTGTAGCGGGCGTAGCCGATGCCCAGCGCCGAGCCGTCGGGAAGGTCCTGACCCCACGCCGCCTCCTCGGCCGCCCGCTCCACCACGGCGCGGGCGCGTGGGTCGTCGAGCTGGCGCAGCCGGTACTCGACCGGGTCCACACCGGCGAGCTCGGCCAGCTCGTCGAGGAAGGACTCGATGGCGAAGACGTTGAGGTGCGCACCGAGCGCACGGATCGAGGACGTGCGGATCGGTGTCTCGGTCAAGCGGTGCGCGACGACCCTCCGCGCCGGGAAGACGTAACCGGGGTTGCCGTTGCGCCCTGACCCGAAACCGGCCTTGGCCGGTGGGTCGACCGGGGCGGGGTAGGTGCGCGCCGGCTCCTGGTGGAGGCCGGCCAGCAGACCCGGCACCCCGGCATACCCCGGGCGGGCCGTGTGGCCCTGGCTGTAGATGTCGGCCGACCACTGCGCCACGTCGCCGTCGTCGTTCGTCGACGCGGCCAGGTCGACGCTCATCGCCGAGCCGAGCGGCCCCCAGGTCAGCTCGTCCTGCCGGCGCCACTGCAGGTGCACAGACCGGCCAGGCACCGCGCGAGCAAGCAGGACCGCATCGTATGCCGCGTCGTCGGCACCGTTGTGCCCGTAAGAACCTGCGCCCTCGGCGTGCTCGACCTCGACCCGCTCGGCGTCGAGGTCGAGGGCCTGGGCGATGGCGTCCCGCAGACCGGTGATGCCCTGGCTGTGGCTCCAGACCGTGACCCTGCCGGACTCGTCCCAGCGGGCCACCCCGCACGAGGGGGCGATCGAGGCATGGGCGAGGAAGGGACGTGAATAGGTGGCGCGGAGAACGGGTTCGGCGTCGACGGTGCCCTCGCTCGCGACCTCGACGTCCTCGTGGGGACCGGCCCGCAGGAAGCTGCCGACGGCGTCCTCGTCGGGCAGGGTCTGGGTCTCGTCCCACCGCGCTTCGCGGCGCAGGAGCTCGGCCGCACGGGTCGCCACGCTCTCGTCCTCGGCCAGGACGCCGAGGAACGAACCGTCACGGACCACCGTGGCGCCGAGTGCCGCGGCCCGGGTCTCGTCGACCTCCGTCAGGGTCGCGCCGGGCGACGGTGGTCGCACGACCCGTCCGAAGAGCTGGCCCGGCAGGCGCAGGTCGTGGATGAATCGGGGGCGTCCGGACACCTTGTCGGGCAGGTCGATCCGGGGCACGTCGTGACCGACGAAGGCGCCGGGACGGGTTGCGGGCTTGGTCGCGATGCCCGCGTCGGCGCGCACGGCCAGGTCCACCACCGAGGCGAGCTCGCCGTAGCCGGCCCGCTGCCCGCCCGGCCCGCTCACCACGCCGTCGGAGACGGTGACCGTGGCGGGGTCGACACCCCACTTGCCGGCTGCCGCCTCGAGGAGGAGGTGACGGGCGTGGGCGGCGGCGATGCGGACCGCGGGGGCGGTGTGGATGACCGAGAGGCTGCCTGCGGTGAGACCCTGTGCCGGCCCGTGCTCGGTGCTCGCCGGGATCATCTGCACCCGGGCGATGTCGACGTCGAGCTCCTCGGCTGCGACCTGGGCGATGGCGGTGACGATGCCCTGGCCCAGCTCCACCTTGCCGATGAAGACGGAGACCTCGCCGTCGGGGTTCACCGCAATCCACTGGGAGACAAGGGGGTTCGTCTCAAGATGCGGGGGAATGGTCGGCGACGTCATGACTGCGCCTCGTCGCGCTGACCGACGGACAGCACCGCGTCGATGACGCGGGACTGGGTGCCGCAGCGGCACAGGTGGCGGTCGAGCGCCGTGACGAGCTCGTCGCGCTCGACCGGTGTGCTGCGGTCGACCGCCGTCGCGCACGTGACGGCGATGCCGGCTGTGCAGTAGCCACACTGCGCCGCCTGGTGGGCGAGGAGCGCCTCCTGCACCGGGTGCAGGTCCTCGCCGTCCGCGAGCCCTTCGACTGTCACGACCGAGCGTCCCTCGGCAGACCACATGGGCGTGTCACACGACGGGACGACGGCGTCGTCCATGCGCACGAAACAGGCGCCGCACAGGCCCATGCCGCAGCCGAACCGGGCACCCTTGAGGCCGAGCTCCTCGCGCAGAACGTGCAGGAGGGTGGTGTCCGGGTCGAGATCGACCTCGACTCGGGATCCGTTGACAGTCAAGGAGATCGGGCTCACGAGTCGCTCCTGAAGATCTCTGGGTGGTGGGACAGCTCGATGCGGGTGCGGCGGATGTGGCCGCAGAGGATTCGTTCGGCGTCGACCGGGTCGCGACGCCCGATGGCGTCGACGAGGAGCCGGTGCTCGGCGTTGACGACCGGTCGGCCCTCCTCGCCGCGCAGGTTCATGAAGGTGCGGCGGTAGTGCTGGGTGGAGTTCCAGAGCCGCACCACCTCGTCGTCGAGGTCGTCGGACCCGGTGAACCGATAGCTGCGCAGGTGGAACTCACGGTCGAGCTCGAGGAAGGTCTCGACGTCGACTCCGGCCTCGATCCGGTCCTGGATCTCGCCGAGCTCGGTGATGTCGTCGTCGCTCAGGTGGGGGAGCGACTGCACCAGCGCGAGCGGTTCCAGGCGCTCGCGCATCTGGTAGATCACGTCCACCTCGTGCTGGGACAGGAACGGCACCCGGGCGCCACGGTTGGGCTCGTGCTCGGCCAGCCCCTCGGCCACGAGCATCCGCAACGCCTCGCGCACCGGGAGCCGGCTGGCGCCCAGCTCGGACGCGACCGCCTCCTGCCGGATCCGCTCACCCGGGGCGATGGTGCCCTCGAGGATGGCCGCGCGCAGGTGGTCGGCCACCCGGACGCTCATGGGGTCGGTCGCAACGTCGCTCATGGCGTCGAAGCCTGCCAGCCGGGACGGAAGAACGCCTTGCCCTCGGGGTAGGAGACCAGCTCGAACTGCAGTCCCCACGGAGCGAGGAAGTACACCCAGCGCTGCCCCTCGCTCGGGCCCCTCGAGACCGTCGGGTCGCCCATCACGGTGACTCCGTGGCTGCGCAGGTGTTCGACCGCGGCGTCGAGGTCGTCGACGTACAGCGCCACGTGGTGCCCGCCGATGTCGCTGTTGCGGGGGACCGTGGGCGACTGTTCGTCCGCCTCGTACTGGAACACCTCGAAGACGGCCTGGTCGCCGACGGCGTAGAACCGCAGCTCGCGCATGACGGTCCGCGGGTCGACGCCCAGGTGCACCGTCATCCAGTCGTCGTCGGACTGGTAGGGCCCGAGCGTGTAGAGGTACTCGCACCCCAGGACCTCGACGAGGAACCGTTCGGCCTCGGCCAGGTCCGGCACCGTCAGACCCACGTGGTCCAGCCGCCGAAGCCCCGGCAACCCGCGCTGCACACATGCCGACACGGCATACCCTCTCGTCAATGAATGGATCCATAGGAAGGTAACTCGCGACGCAACCCGCGCGCAAGGGTGGAGCCTGGGAAGTTCGAGGGCTAGTGAATGGATCCAATCTGTGTCATGATCAACGCCATCACAGCCTGTCGAGGAGGACAGCATGAGCGAACACCGAGACCTCGAGCCGGCCGCGCCATGGCGCCGAATCGACACGACCCGAGCCGACTGGGACGAGGCCGACCCCGCGCTGCTGGGCACGATGCTCACCCACCTCGTCCTCATCCGGACCTTCGAGGAGTACGTCCTCGAGCTCGCCGGTGCCGGCCTCATCCACGGCCCCGCCCACTCCAGCATCGGCCAGGAAGGCGGGGCGGTCGGGTCGGTGCTCGGACTGGTCGAGGGCGACACCGTCAACGGATCGCACCGCGGCCACCACCAGTTCCTCGCCAAGGTGCTCGCGCACGTCGAGCCGAAGGGCCTCGACCCCCTGGCCGAGTTCTCCGACGACGTCCGTGAGGTCGTCCTGCGCAGCCTCGCGGAGATCTGCGGGCTCGACCGCGGGTTCAGCCACGGCCGCGGCGGCTCGATGCACCTGCAGTGGGAGGAGGCCGGCGCGATCGGCACCAATGCCATCGTCGGCGGTGGCGTCCCGCTCGCCGCTGGATCCGCGTGGGCGCACCGACAGGCCGGCACCGACAACCTCGCCGTCACCTACTTCGGCGACGGCGCGATCAACATCGGATCGACGCTCGAGACGTTCAACCTCGCCGCCGCGTGGAAGCTCCCGATCGTCTTCTTCGTCGAGAACAACCGGTATGCCGTGTCGACGAGCGTCGAGGAGGCGACCGGCGAGGCGCGCCTCTCCGGCCGGGGGCCGGGGTTCGGGATCGCGAGCTGGCAGGTTGACGGCATGGACGTGCTCGCGACCTACCTCACGATGCAGGAGGTCGCCGCCCACCTGCGCGCGGGCAGGGGGCCGGCGCTCGTCGAGGCCGAGGTCTACCGCTACTTCCACCAGAACGGGCCGTTCCCCGGCAGCGCGTTCGGCTACCGCACCAAGGACGAGGAGAAGGCTTGGCGCGACCGCGACCCGATCACCCAGCTGGCCGGGCACCTCGTGCGCCGCGAGGTGCTGACCGAGGACGACGTGGCCGGGCTCAAGGACCGTGCCAAGGCGCTGCTCGCCCAGGTCGGTGACGTGCTGCTCGAACCGGACCCCGAGGGCAAACCCGGCACGCGCCGCATCAAGCCGTCCGAGTGGCCGGACCCGGCGTTTGCCAACGTCGGCGTGCGGGGCGACCTCAGCGAGCTGGAGGGCGCACGGTTCGCGGATCGCGACAGCTTCGACGGCGAGGTCGAGGAAGGGCGCTTCGTCGACGCGATCGCCAGGGTCATCGGGCGCCGGATGGAGACCGACCCGCGCGTCGTCGTCCTCGGTGAGGACGTGCACCGGCTCAACGGCGGCACCAACGGCGCCACCCGCGGGCTGCGCGAGGCCCACCCCGACCGGGTGCTCGGCACGCCGATCAGCGAGAACGCGTTCACCGGCCTCGGTGGGGGCATGGCGCTCGACGGCCGGTTCCGGCCGGTCGTGGAGTTCATGTACGCCGACTTCATGTGGGTTGCCGCCGACCAGCTGTTCAACCAGATCGGCAAGGCGCGGCACATGTTCGGTGGCACCAGCCCGGTGCCGCTCGTGCTGCGCAGCAAGGTGGCCATGGGGACGGGCTACGGGTCGCAGCACTCGATGGACCCGGCGGGAATCTTCGCCACTGCCCCGGGCTGGCGGATCGTCGCCCCGTCGACCCCGTTCGACTACGTCGGCCTGTTCAACACCGCACTGCGGTGCGAGGACCCCGTCGTCATCCTCGAGCACGTCGACCTCTACACGGCCAAGGGCGATGCGCCGGTCGAGGACCTCGACTACCACCTGCCCGTGGGGAAGGCGGCCGTCCGCCGGACCGGCGAGGCGGTCACCGTCCTCACCTACATGGCGATGACCCGGTACGTGCTCGAGGCCGTCGACGAGACCGGTGCGGACGCGGACGTGATCGACCTGCGCTGGCTCGACCGCGCCTCCATCGACTGGGACACGATCGGGTCCAGCATCCGCAAGACCGGCAACGTCCTCATCGCCGAGCAGGGGCCGATGGGCACGTCCTACGGTTCCTGGCTGGCCGACGAGATCCAGCGCCGCTTCTTCGACTGGCTCGACCAGCCCATCGCGCGCGTCACCGGCGACGAGGCGTCGCCCAGCATCAGCAAGGTCCTCGAGCGCGCCGCCATCGCCCAGGCCGCCGAGGTCGCCACCGCCCTCACCGAGATGGAGTGAGCCGTGCCCACCCTCCTGCGCATGCCCGAGACCGCGGCCAACAGCACCGACGCGGTCCTCGCCGACTGGGTGCTCGACGAGGGCGCGTCCTTCGGGCCCGACGACGTGATCGCCACCGTCGAGACCGACAAGGCTGTCGTCGACGTCGCGGCCGAGTCGGCTGGCGTGCTGGTCAAGCTGCTCGTGAGTGCCGGGACCTCGGTCGAGGTCGGAGCGGCCGTGGCGTTGCTGGCCGGTGTCGACGAGACCGTCGAGGACCTCGACGCCGCGCTGGCGGCGCTCGGCGTCGGCAACGCTGAGGGCGGACCGACCGAGGCGACGCCGGCCACTGGTGCGGCTGCCCCTGCTCCCGCGTCCACGCCGGAACCGTTGCAGCGCAACGGTGTTGAGACCACCCGACTGTTCATCTCGCCGCTGGCGCGCAAGATCGCCCGTGAGGCGGGCCTCGACCCGACCGGGATCACCGGCACCGGACCGAACGGACGCATCCGGCGCCGCGACGTCGACGCGGCGCTCGCCGCCCGTCCGGCCGTGGAGGCGACGAGGTCCCAGGCGCAGGAACCGGACCCTGCGGCGCCAGCGGCCGCAGCCGACGCTGGCACCACGGCATACGTCGAGGTCCCGCACTCGCGGATGCGCCGCACGATCGCGCGGCGGCTCACCGAGAGCAAGTCCACGGTCCCGCACTTCTACGTCGACGGCACGGCGCGGGTCGACCGGCTGCTCGCCCTGCGTGCCGAGCTCAACAGTGATGCCGGCGCGCCCAAGGTGTCGGTCAACGACCTGGTCCTCAAGGCCGTGGCCCACGCTCTCCTCGCGGTGCCCGGGATGAACGCCACGTGGGGTGAGGACGCGGTGCGGCGCCACAGCGTGGCGGACATCGCGGTGGCCGTCTCGACCGACGACGGGCTGGTCACCCCGGTGCTGCGCGGGGTCGAGCGGTTGTCGGTCGGGGCCGTGGGGGAGGCGGTCCGTGGTGCCGCCGAGCGGGCGCGAGCTGGCCGTCTGCGCCAGGACGAGCTCGAGGGTGGGTCGTTCACCGTGAGCAACCTCGGCATGTACGGCACGACGAAGTTCACCGGCATCATCAACCCGCCGCACGCGGGACTGCTGGCGGTCGGTGCCGCAGTCCGCGAGCCGGTGGTTGACGACGACGGATCCCTCACGGCCGCAACGGTGCTGCGGCTCACCCTGTCGGCCGACCACCGCACCGTGGACGGCGTCGTGGGCGCGCAGTTCATGGCCGCGCTCGTGGCCGCGCTCGAGTCGCCGGTGACGCTCCTGCGCTGAGGCTGTGCCACCCTCGGGAATGATTTTCGAAAATCTCTTGTTTTTTCGTCAATCAGGGCGGACGATGAGGTATCGCTCAGCACCCGAAGGAGGGTCGAGATGTCGTCACAAGGACGTGGGACAGAGCAGGCCGAGCACGTGGTCGTCGTGGGTGGAACCCAGGGCCTCGGCTTCGAGATCGCCAAGGCCGCGGCGCACCGTGGCCAGCGGGTGACCGTGGCGGGGCGCGACCCGGAGAAGGCGTGTCGGGCATCTGCGACCTCACCGACTGGACGTCGCTCGAGGACTTCTTCACCGGCGTCGACCGCATCGACCACCTCATCCTCGCGGCCCTGGACCGGGACCAGAACGACATCAAGGACTTCCGTCCCGACGACGCCGCGAAGACGTCGCTGATGAAGAACGTCGGGTATGCCGCGAGCGTCCACTACGCGTTGCCGAAGCTCGCCGACAGCGGGTCCGTGCTGTTGTTCAGCGGCCTGTCGATGTGGCGTCCCATGCCCGGCTCGACGACCATCTCGATGGCCAACGCCGGCATCGTCGGCCTGGCGAACTCCCTTGCCCTGCAGATCGCTCCGGTGCGGGTCAACGTCATCACCCCCGGGGTCGTCATGGGCACCGAGGCGGTCGACCACGCCGACCCGGTGCGCGCCGAACGCTACGAGAAGCTGCGCCAGACCACGCCCGGCAAGCGGCTGCCCGTGACCGAGGACGTCGTCAACGCGGCCTTCGCCCTCATCGACAACCCCGGCATCAACGCATCGAACCTCGTGGTCGACGCCGGAATGCGCCTGAGCTGAAAGGGGATTGGTCACGATGCGAACGGTGGAGACTGACGTCCTGGTCGTCGGTGCCGGGCCCGCAGGGCTCACGACGACCGCCCTCCTGGCACGCGACGGCATACCCGTCATCGCGGTCAACAAGTATCCCGACTGTGCGCACACGCCTCGTGCCCACATCACCAACCAGCGCGCGATGGAGGTCTTCCGCGACCTCGGCATCGAGGACCGGGTCCTGTCGCGCGCCCTCCCCGGCGACCAGATGGGCCACAACGTATGGGCGACCAGCGTGGCGGGACGCGAGCTCGCCCGCATGTACGCGTGGGGGAGCGGCCCGAAGCGCAAGGGCGACTACGAGAACGCCAGCCCCTGCACCATGGTCAACATCGGCCAGCACGACCTCGAGCCAATTTTGCGGGACCGGGCACTGGAGCTCGGCGCCGACCTGCGTTTCAACACCGAGCTCGTCGGCATCGAGCAGGACGAAAACGGTGTCAGCGCAACGGTTCTCGACCGTGTCACCGACGAGCGCTACGTCGTCAGGGCTCGGTATGCCGTCGGAGCCGACGGCGGGCGAAGCCTCGTCGCGGAGTCGCTCGACTTCCCGTTCGAGGGTGAGACGGGCCTCGGCACCGCGGTCAACATCTGGCTCGAGGCCGACCTGGAGAAGTACCGCGCCGACCGGCCCGGCGCCCTGTTCTTCACCATTCAGCCGGGACGCGACTTCTGGCTCGGCGCCGGCACGTTCATCACGGTCCGGCCGTGGAACGAGTGGGTCCTCATCGTGGTCTACGACCCCGAGAAGGAGACCATCGACCTGACCGAGGATGGCCTCACCGCTCGCGCGCGCAAGGTCATCGGTGACCCTGACGTGCCGATCCGGATCAAGAACGTCTCGCAGTGGCAGCTCAACCACGTGGTCGCGACGCGCTACCGCAGTGGCCGCGTCTTCCTCGCCGGTGACGCCGCCCACCGGCACCCGCCGGCCAACGGCCTGGGCAGCAACACCTCGGTGCAGGACGGCTACAACCTCGCGTGGAAGCTGTCGCACGTCGTCCGCGGCCTCGCCGGTGACGAGCTCCTCGACAGCTACCACGACGAGCGCCAGCCGGTCGGTCGCCAGGTCGTCGACCGGGCACTCGAGAGCGTCGGCGTCTTCGGCCAGATCCCGTCGATCTTCGGTGTCGAGGCCGGTCAGTCCGACGAGCAGGGCGAGGCCGCCCTCGAACGGTTCTTCGGCGACAACGACGAAGGTCGCGAGCGTCGCGCACGGCTCCAGGAAGCCTTGGACGCCAACGAGTTCCACTTCAACGCCCACGGCGTCGAGCTCGGCCAGCGCTACACGTCCACGGCCGCCGTGCCCGACGGGCCGATGCCGGAGTACGCCAAGGACCCGCAGCTCTACTACCAGCCGACCACCTGGCCCGGCGCCTACCTGCCCCACGTGTGGGTGGTCCGTGACGGCAAGCGCGTCTCGACCCTCGACCTCGCCGGCCAGGGCGAGTTCACCCTCCTCACCGGCATCGGTGGCGAGGAGTGGGCCGCCGCGGCGGCGAAGGTCGGCGACGAGCTCGGCATACCCGTCCGGGCGCACGTCGTGGGACGCGGCCGAGACGTCGACGACGCGTATGCCGCGTGGGCGGGTGCGCGCGAGGTGGCCGAGGACGGTGCCGTCCTGGTCCGCCCGGACCGCTACGTCGGCTGGCGTGCCCAGAGCCTCTCCCACGACCCCGCAGGTGACCTGCGGACCGCCCTGCGATCCATCCTGTCGACCAAGGAGTGACCATGGAGACCAGCACCGACCTCGGCCTGCTCATCCTCCGGCTCGTCATCGGCGGGCTGATCCTCGCCCACGGCAGCCAGAAGGCCTTCGGCGCCTTCGGCGGAATGGGGCCGGACGGCACGGCGCCGTTGTTCGAGACCTGGGGCTTTCGGCCCGGCCGCAGCCGCGTGCTGCTCGCGGCGGCGGTGGAGATCACCGGCTCGGTCCTGCTCATCCTGGGCCTGCTGACCCCGCTCGGCGCCGCGATGGTTGCCGGCACCCTGCTGGTCGCCGCGTCGGTCAACGCCGACAAGGGTCTGTGGGCGGTCAAGGGCGGCTACGAGCTGCCCCTGCTCTACGCCCTCGTCGCCGCAGCCCTCGCCTTCACCGGGCCGGGTCGCATCTCGGTCGACCACGCCATCGGGCTCACCGAGTCCTACTCGCCGCTCACCGGCCTGGTGGCGGTCCTCGTCGCCGCCCTCGCGGCATACGTCTTCATCGCCTCGTCCCGGCGCGCCCGCCGGACCCAGCCCGCCTAAGGAGCCCCCATGAGCACCGACGTCACCACCAGCGCCCCCATGACCGACGAGGCCCGCAAGGCCATCGCCCTGGAGTACCTCAAGCGGCTCGACCGCGGTGAGGACTTCTTCGAGCTGTTCGACGACCACATCCAGTTCATGTTCCCGAAGGTGGGACTGGTCAACGGGATCGACGCCACCAAGGAGGCGTTCGGCAAGGTCGCCTCGCTGCTCAAGGGGATCACCCACGACTACGCCTACTTCAACTACGTCGTGAACGGCGACACCGTCGTCGTCGAGGGCACGTCGTCGGGCGCCACCGTCGACGGCGTCGAGTTCCGCGCCGGCGTCACCCACGCCGGTCGCTGGTGCGACGTCTTCGAGATCCGTGACGGCCGCATCCAGCGACTGTTCGTCTACCTCGACCCTGACTACGCCGGGGCCGACATCCAGCGATACCCCTGGCTGGCAAAGGAATCTGCGTCATGAGCGCCATCACCACCGACGTCCTCGTCGTCGGGGCCGGTCCCGCCGGTCTCACCATGGCCGCGCTGCTCGCCCGCGAGGGCGTCGACGCCATCACCGTCACCAAGTACCCCGGCACCGCCCACTCGCCACGCGCGCACATCACCAACCAGCGCACGGTCGAGGTCTTCCGCGACCTCGGCATCGAGGACCAGGTCAAGGCGGTCGCGACCGACAACGACCTCATGGGCAACAACGTCTGGGCCACCAGCTTCGCCGGTGAGGAGCTCGCGCGACTGCTCACGTGGGGCAGCGGCCCCGAGCGCAACAGCGAGTACCAGCTGGCCAGCCCGTCGAAGATGTGCAACATCCCCCAGCACATCCTCGAGCCCGAACTGCTCCGCGCTGCAACGGGATTCGGCGCAGACATCCGGTTCTCCACCGAGCTGGTCCACATCGCCCAGGACGCCGACGGCGTGACCGCGACCGTCAAGGAGCGCGACACCGGCGTGACGCACGAGATCCGCGCGAGGTATGTCGTCGGCGCCGACGGCGGGCGCTCACTCGTCGCCCAGGGTCTCGGCTTCGACTTCTCCGGTGAGTCGGGGCTGGGTGCCGCCGTCAACGTCTGGCTCGAGGCCGACCTCACGAAGTACACGGCCCACCGCCCCGGCACGCTCTACTGGATGAGCCAGCCCGGCAACGACTACTGGGTCGGGTCCGGCACCTGGATCTGCGTCAAGCCGTGGACCGAGTGGGTGCTGCTGTTCATGTACGACCCGAGCCAGGGCGAGCCGGACCTCTCCGAGGCCGCCGTCACCGAGCGCGCCCGCACGACGATCGGAGACCCTGACGTCGACATCCGCATCAAGTCGGTGAGCACGTGGCAGATCAACCACGTCGTCGCCGACCGCTACCGCGAGGGGCGCGCCTTCCTCGTCGGTGACGCCGCACACCGGCACCCGCCGGCCAACGGCCTGGGCACCAACACCTCGATCCAGGACTCGTTCAACCTCGCCTGGAAGCTCGCCCACGTGGTGCAGGGCAAGGCCGGCGAGGCGCTGCTCGACAGCTACGACGCCGAGCGGCAGCCGGTCGGCAGGCAGGTCGTGGACCGCGCCATGAAGTCGGTGCAGGACATGCTGCCGATCAGCCAGGCCTTCGGTTTCGGCCCCGGCCAGAGCAACGAGGAGGGCGCCGCAGCCCTGCGCGGCCTCTTCGAGCCCGGCCCGAGGGGCGAGGCCCGACGCCGCGAGCTCGCGGCCGCCGTCGAGCTGCAGAACTACCAGTTCAACGCCCTCGGCGTGGAGATCGACCAGCGTTACGACGAGGGGGCTCTGGTCGATGACGGCACGCCGTGGCCCGAGCCCGCCCGCGACCCCGAGCTGCACCACCACCCGACCACACACCCCGGCGCGCGTCTGCCGCACGCCTGGCTGGAGAAGGACGGCCGGGCGGCGTCGACGCTCGACCTCACGGGCCGGGGAGGCTTCACCGTGCTCACCGGCACCGGAGGGCAACCGTGGGTCGACGCGGCGGCCAAGCTCGCCGAGCAGCTCGACCTGCCGCTCGCCGCGCACGTGCTCGGCCACGAGGAGTGGGCCGACGTCCTCGGTCGCTGGGCGGCGCTGCGCGAGGTCGAGGACACCGGCGTCCTGCTGGTGCGACCCGACCACCACATCGCCTACCGGGCGCCGCGACTCACCGACAACCCGGCCGGAGACCTCGAGGCGGCCCTGCGCCAGGTGCTCGCCCTCGACGGTCACTGACCGCCAGACCCAAAGACCAACCACAGCAAGGAGATTCGTCATGAGACTCGCCAACCTCGACGGACGCGCAGTCCTCGTCACCCGGGATGACAGCGGCACCGAGGTCGCCATCGACGTCCACAAGGCGAGCGACGGCCGCTTCGGCCCCGAGCTCGCCCCGGTGTATGCCGCGTGGCCGGCTTTCCGGGACTGGGCCGCGTCCGCGGCCGACCAGCTGTCGGCGGCGGGCTCCGCGCCCGTCGACGCCGAGCCCATCGACCCTGAGCGCCTCGGTGCGCCGTCTCCCGAGCCGCGCCAGATCGTCGCCATCGGCCTGAACTACACCGAGCACGCCGCGGAGTCGGGCTTCGAGGCCCCGGACGGCCTGCCCCCGGTCTTCCCCAAGTTCGTCAGCAGCCTCAGCGGCCCGGTCACGACCGTGACGCTGCCCGAGGGCGGGAACACCGACTGGGAGGTTGAGCTGGTCGCGGTGATCGGCACCGAAACCACGGACGTCACCGAGGACGAGGCGTGGGACCACATTGCCGGAGTCACCCTCGGCCAGGACCTGTCCGAGCGCGTGAGCCAGCTCGCCGGCCCCGTGCCGCAGTTCGGCCTCGGCAAGTCGTTCCCCGGGTTCACGCCCACCGGGCCGTGGCTCGTCACCGCCGACGAGCTCGCCGACCGCGACGACGTCAAGCTCACCGCGCAGCTCGACGACGAGGTGGTGCAGGACGGCACGACCGCCAAGCTGATCGTGCCCGTGGCCCGGCTCGTCGCCGAGCTGTCCAAGGTCATCACGCTCTACCCGGGTGACCTGCTGTTCACCGGCACCCCGGAGGGCGTCGGTCTCGGACGCAAGCCCCCCAAGTACATCCAGCCAGGGCAGGTGCTGGTGAGCCGCGCGGAGGGGATCGGCGAGCTCCGCCAGACGTTCGTCGCCGATTCGGCGCAGAATGCAACCACGGAAGGAAGTGCGTCATGAGCCTGCACGGTCTGAGCCACGTGATCATGGGCGTCCCCAACGTCGCGGAGACGTCCGACTACTACAGCGACTTCGGTCTCGCGCAGGGCGACCAGGGCCGCTTCTCCACGGTCGAGGGCGGTGAGCAGCTGCGAGTCGTGCAGACGCCCCGCCGCCGCCTCGTCGAGCTGGGCGTGCGTGCCGACGACACCGACGACCTCGCCCGCATCGCCGCGTCGTTGCGCGCTCTGGGCGTGCAGCCGCGGCTCGAGGGCGACTCCCTCGTCGCCACCGAGCCCGTGGGTGAGTTCGACGTCCGTGTCTCGGTGCGGCCGCGGCTGGTGCAGAAGGAGGAGCCGGCGACCCCGTACAACGGCCCGGGGCGGGTCGAGCGCCACGGCCGGGCGCCCGGCATCGTGCGTGAGGGGCCGGTGCGTCCGCGCAAGCTCGGGCACGCCGTCGCCGGCACGGTCGACCTGCAGGCGACGATGCGGTTCTTCGTCGACGGCATCGGGTTCAAGGTGTCCGACTACATCGGCGACAAGGGCGCGTTCCTGCGGTGCTCCTCCGACCACCACAACTTCCTGGCCCTCCAGTCGCCGATCAACTACCTGCACCACACCAGCTGGCAGGTGCCGGACATCGACGACGTGGGCCGCGGGGCGACGAGCATGCTCGAGGGCAACCCGGAGCGCCACATCTGGGGCCTGGGCCGGCACTTCGCGGGGTCCAACTTCTTCTGGTACCTCAAGGACCCGGCCGGCAACTTCTCCGAGTACTACTCCGACCTCGACGTCATCCCCGAGGATGAGGTCTGGGAGCCGAGTGTCCTCGAGGGCGCGCAGGGCCTCTACAGCTGGGGCCCGCCGCCACCTCCGTCGTTCCTCCACCCCGAGGACCTCGCGGCGCTCATGACCGGCGCGCACAGCAAGGCCTAGGGTCTCCTAGACTCGCGGCCGTGGCGACGGAGCACGAGGTGGGTTCTCAGGTGGGGGAGGGTATGCCGGCCGGCGGGCCGGGTGCCGCCACTCCCGTGTTCTTCGTGGCCGGTG
Organism: Actinomycetes bacterium; assembly: GCA_023420415.1. GTDB lineage: Bacteria > Actinomycetota > Actinomycetes > Actinomycetales > Dermatophilaceae > Pedococcus. Next base: position 60,607 of record JAEZWF010000003.1, read on the forward strand.
GGACGGGCATCTCGGCGGAGACGCTGGGCAACCTCATGCTCCAGCAGTTCCCGTCGCTGGCGTTCTCGCGGCGCAAGATCCCGTTCATCCGCACGGTGGAACAGATGCGTGACGTGGTCGCGGAGCTCGACGGCGCCATGACCGACCAGGTGACGCCGCTCGTCTTCTCCACGGTGTCGGACGAGGAGATCCGCCAGGAGCTGCTGCGCACCAAGTGCGCGGTGATCGACCTGTTCGGGCCGCCGCTGGACGACGTCGAGCGGGTCCTGCACGTCAACGCGACCCACGGCACGGCCGCCCTGCACGGGCTGGGTGACACCCGCCGCTACGACGCGCGGATGAAGGCGATCGAGTACGCCATGGAGCACGACGACGGGGCGAGCCTGCGCAACCTCGAGTCGGCCGACCTCATCCTCGTGGCGCCGTCGCGGTGCGGGAAGACGCCGACCTCGATGTACCTCGCGCTGCAGCACGGCCTCAAGGTGGCGAACTACCCGCTGGTCGACGAGGACTTCGACACCGGCGACCTGCCGCGCCCGATCAAGGACCTGGGCGACCGGTGCTTCGGGCTGCTGTCGACGCCGGCCCGGCTGAGCCAGGTGCGGGGCGAGCGGCGGCCGGGCTCGAAGTACGCCAGCCTCGCGCAGTGCAGCTACGAGCTGCGGCGGGCCGAGGCGCTCTACCGGGCCCACCGCATCCCCTCGATCAACTCGGCCAAGATGTCGGTCGAGGAGATGGCCGCAGTCATCATGCAGAGCGCGCACCTGTCGAGCCTGTCGAGCTAACCGGAAGGAACACCTTGAGCACCAACGAAACCGAGAACATCGCCTGGTTCAAGGACCTCGGCATGGGCGACGTCGAGCGGGTCGGCGGGAAGAACGCCTCGCTCGGCGAGATGGTGCAGGGCCTGGCGGACAGCGGGGTCCGGGTCCCGAACGGCTTCGCCACGACCGCCGACGCCTACCGCCGGTTCCTCGCCCACGAGGGGCTCGCCGACCGGATCAACGGCATCCTCGGCGCGCTCGACGTCGAGGACACCCGGGCGCTCGCGCAGGCCGGCTCCGAGATCCGCCAGGCCGTCGAGGAGCAGCCGTTCCCGCCCGACCTCGAAGCCGACATCCGCGCGGCATACGACTCCCTCGTCGGCGAGCAGGGCGACGAGGCGAGCTTCGCCGTGCGCTCGAGCGCCACCGCCGAGGACCTGCCCGACGCGTCCTTCGCGGGCCAGCAGGAGACGTTCCTCAACGTGCGCGGCATCGACGCGGTGCTCCACGCGATCCGGCTGGTCTTCGCCTCCCTCTACAACGACCGCGCGATCTCCTACCGCGTGCACAGCAACTTCGACCACGAGGCCGTGGCTCTGTCGGCAGGCGTGCAGCGGATGGTGCGCTCCGACATCGGCGCCTCCGGCGTGATGTTCACCATCGACACCGAGTCCGGCTTCCCCGACGCGGTGTTCGTCACGAGCAGCTACGGCCTCGGCGAGGCCGTCGTCCAGGGCGCGGTCAACCCCGACGAGTTCTACGTCTACAAGCCGGCCCTGCGCGACGGGCGCCCGGCCGTCCTCAAGCGCGGTGTCGGCGGCAAGGCCACCAAGATGGTCTACACCGACGACTCCGAGGTCGGCCGCTCCACCGAGTTCGTCGACGTCGACGAGGCCGAGCGCGGCAAGCTCAGCATCACCGACGCCGAGGTGACCGAGCTGGCCCAGCACGCCCTGGCGATCGAGGAGCACTACGGCCGCCCGATGGACATCGAGTGGGGCAAGGACGGGGTCGACGGCCAGCTCTACATCCTCCAGGCCCGCCCCGAGACGGTGAAGTCGCGGGAGACCGGTTCGACGCTGCAGCGCTTCCGCATGGACGGCAAGCGCGACGAGTCGGCCGTCATCGTCGAGGGCCGTGCCATCGGCCAGAAGATCGGTGCCGGCAAGGTCCGCATCCTGAAGTCCGCCGAGGAGATGCACGACTTCGAGAAGGGCGACGTCCTGGTCGCCGACATGACCGACCCCGACTGGGAGCCGATCATGAAGCGCGCCAGCGCGATCGTCACCAACCGCGGCGGCCGCACCGCGCACGCGGCGATCATCTCGCGCGAGCTCGGCATCCCCGCGGTCGTCGGCACCGGCACCGCGACCCGTGACCTCACCGAGGGCCAGGAGGTCACCGTCTCCTGCGCCGAGGGCGACACCGGCTACGTCTACGACGGCCTGCGCGACTTCACGGTCACGCAGACCGCGCTGGACGACATGCCCGACATCCCGGTCAAGATCATGATGAACATCGGCACCCCCGACCAGGCCTTCGAGTACTCGCGCCTGCCGAACTCCGGCATCGGCCTGGCCCGCCTCGAGTTCATCATCAACCGCCAGATCGGCATCCACCCGCGCGCGCTGCTCGAGCTGGACGACCAGGAGCCCGAGCTCAAGGCCGAGATCGAGACCCTCATCGAGGCCTACCCCGGCCCGCGCGAGTTCTTCGTCCAGCGCGTGGCCGAGGGCGTCTCGATGCTCGCCGCGGCGTTCGCCCCCGAGCCGGTCATCGTGCGGATGTCCGACTTCAAGAGCAACGAGTATGCCGGGATGCTGGGTGGCGCTCGCTACGAGCCGGACGAGGAGAACCCGATGATCGGGTACCGCGGCGCCTCGCGGTACCTGTCGGAGGACTTCGCCGAGTGCTTCGCGATGGAGTGCGAGGCGCTGAAGTACGTCCGCGACGAGATGGGCCTCACCAACGTCAAGGTGATGATCCCGTTCGTGCGCACCACCGCCGAGGCGCAGGGCGTCATCGACCTGCTGGCCTCGCACGGCCTGGTGCGCGGCGAGAACGGGCTGCAGGTCGTGATGATGTGCGAGGTGCCGTCGAACGCCGTCAACGCCGCCGACTTCCTCGAGCACTTCGACGGGTTCTCGATCGGGTCCAACGACCTCACCCAGCTCACCCTCGGCCTCGACCGCGACTCCTCCCTCGTGGCCGGCTCCTTCGACGAGCGCGACCCGGCGGTCAAGCGGATGCTCACCCTGGCCATCGAGGCCTGCCTGGAGCGCGACAAGTACGTCGGCATCTGCGGCCAGGGCCCGTCGGACCACCCCGACCTCGCGGAGTGGCTGATGGACCAGGGCATCGAGACCATGTCCCTCAACCCCGACACCGTGGTCGAGACCTGGCTCTCGCTCGCCAAGCACGCCAAGGGATCGTGACGTGGCCACTCGGGCTCGCGCCAACACCGACGCCGTCCACGCGCAGCTGCGCGCGGAGGTGCTCGGTGGGGTCTTCGAGCCCGGTGAGCGGCTGAAGTTCGCCCCGCTGGCCGAGCGCTACGGCGCCAGCGTGAGCGTGCTCCGCGAGGCCCTGACCCGGCTGGTCGAGCAGGGGCTGGTCACCGCCGAGACCAACATCGGGTTCCGGGTGATGCCGGTCTCGATCGAGGACCTGCGCGACCTCACCGCCACCCGCATCGACGTGGAGTCCCTCGCCCTGCGCTACTCGATCGAGCGTGGCGGGGTCGAGTGGGAGTCCGACCTCGTCGCCTGCCACCACCGCCTCGAGCGCACCCCGATGCTCACCAGTGACGCGCCCGTGCGGATCAGCGACGACTGGGAAGCCGCCCACGCGGCATACCACTCGGCTCTCATCGCGGGGTGCGAGAGCCCGCGGCTGCTCACCATCGCGTGCGGGCTGCGCGACGCGGCGGGGCTCTATCGGCGCTGGTCCCAGCCCCGCGAGCCCGACCGTGACGTCGCCGGCGAACACCGCCGCATCCTCGACGCCACCCTCGCCCGCGACGCCGACGCCGCGACCGAGGCGTTGCGGGCCCATTTCCAGCACACGGCGGACATCCTCGAGACCGCTCTCGGGGGTGTGGAACACCTGGGTGTCCCGGCTCGTTGACCAGCACGATCCCCCGGTATGCCGCGTAGTACCGTCGTGGGGACGCCGCACCCAGGCAGGGTGGCGGCACCGAGCGTGATCGAGCAGGAGGAACGGGGACGCCATCCCCGCCACACACATGGATTTCAAGCGCATCCTTCGGGCCCCGTTGTTCTGGGTCGTGGCCGTCGTCGCGATCACGCTCATCGTGTTCGGCTTCAGCGACAGCGGTGGCTACACGCGCATCGACACCTCGGCCGCGCAGACGCTCATCGCGGACAAGAAGGTCGAGAAGGTCACGATCACCAACAACGAGATCGTCGACATCGACCTCAAGAAGGGCCAGACCTACTCCGACGGCGAGAACGTCAAGGACGCCACGAAGGTCCGCACCGAGTACGTCACCGCCGCCGGTCCCGGGTTCATCCAGCTGCTCCGTGACAACCCGCCGCCCGGTGGCGTCAACCAGGACAACAAGGACACCAACCCGCTGCTGGCGATGCTCGGGTCGCTGCTGCCGATCATCATCCTGCTCGGCCTCTTCTGGTTCCTCATGAGCCAGATGCAGGGCGGCGGCTCGCGGGTCATGCAGTTCGGCAAGTCCCGCGCCAAGCTCGCCACCAAGGACACGCCCAAGGTCACCTTCGCCGACGTCGCCGGTGCCGACGAGGCCGTCGAGGAGCTCCACGAGATCGTCGAGTTCCTGCGCGAGCCGGCCAAGTTCCTCGCGGTCGGCGCCAAGATCCCCAAGGGCGTCCTGCTCTACGGCCAGCCCGGCACCGGCAAGACCCTGCTCGCCCGGGCGGTCGCCGGTGAGGCCGGCGTGCCGTTCTACTCCATCTCCGGTTCGGACTTCGTCGAGATGTTCGTCGGTGTCGGCGCCTCGCGTGTCCGCGACCTGTTCGAGCAGGCCAAGGCCAACGCACCCGCCATCGTCTTCGTCGACGAGATCGACGCCGTCGGCCGCCACCGTGGCGCCGGCCTCGGTGGTGGGCACGACGAGCGCGAGCAGACGCTCAACCAGCTGCTCGTCGAGATGGACGGCTTCGACGTCAAGACCAACGTCATCCTCATCGCGGCCACCAACCGGCCCGACATCCTCGACCCGGCGCTGCTGCGCCCGGGCCGGTTCGACCGGCAGATCGCGGTCGAGAACCCCGACATGATCGGCCGCCACCGCATCCTCGAGGTGCACGCCCAGGGCAAGCCGATGGCCACCGGTGTCGACCTGCTCGCGGTCGCGCGCCGCACGCCCGGGTTCACCGGTGCCGACCTGGCCAACGTCCTCAACGAGGCCGCACTGCTCACCGCGCGCAGCGACAAGAAGCTCATCGACGACGCCTCGCTCGACGAGGCGATCGACCGCGTCATCGCCGGCCCCCAGAAGCGCACCCGCATCATGTCGGCCAAGGAACGCAAGATCACGGCATACCACGAGGGTGGTCACGCCCTCGTCGCCGCGGCGATGAACCACCTCGACCCCGTCACCAAGGTGACGATCCTGCCGCGCGGGCGCGCACTCGGCTACACGATGGTCATGCCGACCGACGACAAGTACTCCACGACCCGCAACGAGATCCTCGACCAGCTGAGCTACGCCCTCGGCGGCCGCGTCGCGGAGGAGGTCGTCTTCCACGACCCGACCACCGGTGCCGCCAACGACATCGAGAAGGCCACCGGAATGGCCCGCAAGATGGTCACCGAGTACGGCATGAGCGAGCGGATCGGCGCGATCAAGCTGGGCCAGAGCCAGGGCGAGGTGTTCCTCGGCCGCGACATGGGCCACGAGCGCGACTACTCCGAGGAGATCGCGAGCGTCGTCGACGAGGAGGTGCGCAAGCTCATCGAGAACGCGCACGACGAGGCGTGGCACGTCATCAACGACAACCGCGACATCCTCGACCGGCTCGTCCTCGACCTGCTCGAGCACGAGACGCTCAACGCCAAGGAGCTCGCCGAGGTCTTCAAGAACGTCCGCAAGCGGCCGCTGCGCCCGACGTGGCTGTCGAGCGAGACCCGGTTCCTGTCCGACCAGCCACCGGTGCTGACCCCGGCCGAGAAGGCCGCCCAGAACGGCAGCAACGGTTCGAGCCTGGAGTCGGCCGGCACCAACCGCGAGACCGCGGAGGCGATCGACCGCGCCGCGGAGGCCGGGGCGACCAAGGTCCCCGAGGAGCACCCGCCGACCGAGGTCATCGAGGTGCCCGAGGGCGGCCGCGTCGACCCGTCGAGCAACCCCGACCAGACCTGAGCGCTCGCTGACCGGACGGGCTCGCACGGGTGGACCGGCGTTCGGCGATCGGGTGCCCATCCGGTTGACTGTCCCCATGAGCGACGAGACGCACACGACCCTCGAGGGCCGGCTCGAGATCGACCACGAGCGCGCCGAGGCTGCGGTCCGTGAGCTCCTGCTCGCGATCGGGGAGGACCCCGACCGCGAGGGCCTGCGCGAGACCCCCGCGCGGGTGGCTCGGGCGTACGCCGAGATCTTCGCCGGTCTCGGCATGGACGCCGCGGAGGTGCTCTCGAAGACCTTCGAGATCGACCACGAGGAGATGATCGTGGTGCGTGACATCGAGGTCTACTCGATGTGCGAGCACCACCTCGTGCCGTTCCACGGCGTGGCCCACGTCGGGTACATCCCCACCAAGGACGGTCGCGTCACCGGCCTGTCCAAGCTCGCCCGCCTCGTCGACCTCTACGCCCGACGCCCCCAGGTGCAGGAGCGCCTCACCACCCAGATCGCCGACGCCCTCGTCACTCACCTCGGCGCCCAGGGCGTCATCGTCGTCGTCGAGTGCGAGCACCTGTGCATGTCGATGCGCGGTGTCCGCAAGCCGGGGTCGCGCACCATCACCTCCGCCGTGCGCGGGCAGCTGCGCGACGCGGCGACCCGGGCCGAGGCCATGTCGTTGCTGCTCGGCGGCAAGCGGTGAGCCGAGGCCGGGGCGTCCGACGGTGACCGAACGCGAACCGGCGCGGACCCACACCACCCGGCTGCCCGGCATACTCGCGCCGTCCCGCGCCCCGCGGCTGCTGGGCAACCTCACGTATGCCGTGGGCGCGCTCGACCTCGTCACCGGCCTCCTGCACGGGCTGCGCGTCCGGCTCGCCGAGGTGACCGAGATCCTGCCGGGTGCGCTGTCCGCCGCGGCTGCTGCGGCAACGGTCGTGTCGGGGGTCTTCCTCATCGTCCTGGGCCACTCGCTCAAGCGGCGCAAACGGCGCGCCTGGCGGGCGGCCGTCGCGCTGCTGGCGCTGTCGGTGCTGCTGCACGTCCTCAAGGTCGAGCCGGTTGCCGCGGTCGTGTCGGCGGTCGGCCTGGTGCTCCTGGTGCGCAACCGGCGGGAGTTCTTCGCGGTCGGTGACCCTCGCTCACGCTGGGCTGCGGTGCGTGCGTTCGTGCTCCTCACGCTGACGTCATTCGCCGTGGCGGCGGTGCTGTTCGCGCTCAACCGCCGCGAGGTCGTCGGTGGCTTCCCCGGGCCGGTCGACTTCTTCGTCGAGGTCGTGCTCGGGGCGGTCGGGCTCGACGGCCCGGTCGAGTTCACCCGCGACCGCACGGCCGACACGGTCGGGTCGGTGCTGTTGGGCCTGGGCCTCATGACCACGCTGACGACCATCTACCTCGCGCTGCGCCCGGCCGAGCCGCGCCCGCACCTCACCGACGCCGACGACGCCGCCCTGCGCGCGCTCATGGGTCGGCACGCCGACTCGCTGGCCTACTTCAACACCCGCCGCGACAAGTCGGTGGTGTGGTCGCCGACCGGGAAGTCCGCGGTCGCCTACCGGGTCGTGTCCGGCGTCATGCTCGCCAGCGGTGACCCGATCGGGGACCCGGAGGCGTGGCCGGGCGCGATGGCGGTGTTCCTCGAGGAGGCCCAGCTGCACGCCTGGACCCCGGCGGTGCTCGGCTGCACCGAGCAGGCCGGGAAGATCTGGGTCCGCGAGACCGGCTTCTCCGCGCTCGAGCTGGGCGACGAGGCGATCATCGACACCACCGTCTTCACCCTCGAGGGCCGAGCCATGCGCAACGTGCGCCAGATGGTGTCGCGCGTCGCGCGGGCCGGGTATGCCGTGGACGTCACCCGGGTGCGCGACGTGCCCCTCGACGGCCGCAGCCAGGCCCTGCAGGACGCCGCGTCGTGGCGCTCGTCCGACACCGAGCGCGGGTTCTCGATGGCGCTCGGGCGGCTGCTCGACGACGCCGACCCCGACTGCGTGTTCGTGACGGCGCGCCAGGACGGCCAGGTGCGGGCGTTCCTGCAGTTCGTGCCGTGGGGGGCCGACGGGATGTCGCTGGACGTCATGCGCCGCGACTCCAGCGCCGACCCGGGCGTCAACGAGCTGATGATCGCGACCGCACTGCGGGAGGCCCCCGGGCTGGGGGTGCGGTGGGTGTCGCTGAACTTCGCGGCCTTCCGCTCGGCCCTGGAACGCGGTGAGCGGCTGGGCGCAGGACCGGTGCTGAAGCTGTGGCGCCGCGCCCTGCTGTTCGCCTCGCGGTGGCTGCAGATCGAGAGCCTCTACCGGTTCAACGCCAAGTTCGGGCCGCAGTGGCAGCCACGGTTCCTCGTCTACCCGACCGCGTCGGACCTGCCGCGGGTCGGGCTGGCCGCGCTGGAGGCCGAGGCGTTCCTCACCTGGCCGCGGCTGCGCTGGCTGGAGGGCATGCTGACCGGGGAGAGGAGTGAGGGCTGATGGCAGTGACCGAGTGGCCGATGCGTCGCGACGACGGGCTTCCTGTCGTGATGGGCGTGGTCAACGTGACACCCGACTCGTTCAGCGACGGCGGTGAGTGGTTCGAGCCCGAGGCCGCCGTGGCCCATGGCCGCGAGCTGCTGCTGCAGGGTGCAGACATCCTCGACGTGGGAGGGGAGTCGACGCGCCCGGGTGCCGAGCGCCCGACGGTCCGGGAGGAGCTGCGCCGGGTGGTGCCGGTCGTCGGCGCCCTCGCTACGGAGGGCGCGGTGGTGTCGATCGACACGATGCGGGCCGAGGTGGCACAGGCCGCCCTCGACGCGGGGGCCGCAGTCGTCAACGACGTCAGCGGTGGTCTCGCCGACCCGGACATGGCCTCGGTCGTCGCGGCGGCGCGCGCGCCTTTCGTCGTCATGCACTGGCGCGGCCACAGCGCCGACATGCAGCAGCGGGCGACCTACGACGACGTCGTCAGCGACGTGGCGCGCGAGCTGCGCCAGCGGTTGCACGCGCTGGTCGACGCCGGGGTGGCCCCCGAGCAGGTCGTGCTCGACCCGGGGTTCGGGTTCGCCAAGCTCGCCGAGCACAACTGGCGGCTGCTGGCCCACCTCGACCGCATCATGGCGCTCGGTCGTCCCGTGCTGGTCGGCACCTCGCGCAAGACGTTCCTCGGGCGACTCGGGGTGCCCGACGGCGGCACGCCTCGTGACCCGCTCGATCGCGACGTCGCCACCGCCGCCACGTCGGTGCACGCCGCCCGAGCCGGGGCCTGGGGCGTCCGGGTCCACCACGTCCCGTCGACGCTCGACGCGCTACGCGTCGACCAGGCCATCAGGGCGGCTCGGTAGGTTGCCACCATGAGTGACCAGATCGTCCTCAAGGGCATCTCCGCCAAGGGCTTCCACGGCGTGCTCGACTTCGAGAAGCGCGACGGCCAGACCTTCGTTGTCGACGTCACCATGACCGTCGACCTCACCCCGGCCGGCACCAGCGACGACCTCGCCGACACGGTCAACTACGCCGAGGTCGCCGCCGACGTCGTCGCGCTCATCGAGGGCGACTCGCTCGACCTCATCGAGGCGCTGGCTGCACGGATCGCGGACAAGGTGCTGACGCGGCCGCTGGTGGAGGCGGTCGAGGTGGTGGTCCACAAGCCCCAGGCGCCGGTCGGGCATCCCTTCACCGACGTCCAGGTGGTCGTGACACGAGAACGCAGCGCGGAGGTGGTGATCGCCCTCGGCTCCAACCTCGGTGAGTCGCTGGAGACCCTCCACGACGCGACCATCGCCCTGTTCACTCTGCTCGGCGGTGACTTCCAGGTGTCCGGACTCTACGAGACGGATGCGGTCGGCGGACCCGACCAGCCGGCATACCTCAACGCGGTGGCCGTGGGGAGCACTCACCTGGCACCGTCGTCGCTGCTTGCGGAGCTGCACGACATCGAGCAGGCTCATGGCCGCACCCGCGAGATCCACTGGGGCCCAAGGACTCTCGACCTCGACCTGGTGCAGTACGGCGACCCGGTCTTCGACACCGACGTCGTGATGGACACGCCGACGCTGACGCTGCCGCACCCGCGAGCCCACGAACGCGGGTTCGTCCTCGTGCCGTGGGCTCAGGTCGACCCCGAGGCCGTCCTTCGGGTCGACGGCGAGGTGCGGCGCGTGGCCGACCTCGTGCACGACGTCGACGTCTCCGGCATCCGGCCGGGCCCGGACGTCGACCTCCTGGAGGGGCCGTGGTGAACAACGCTGGCGGCGTGCGCTGGTCGCTGCTCGCCATGGTCGTGCTCGTCGTCGGCGCGCTGTCCTGGGTCGGGTGGCGCTTCTGGCTCTCGTCCGGTCACCTGCTCGGCGGCGCGTCCTGGGTGTCGTCGATCCTGCTGGTGGTCATGGCCGCCCTCGTGATCGGGGCGGGGTTGCCGGTGCGGCGGTTCCTGCAGGGGCGCGCCACCAAGCCGCTCAGCCCGATCCGCGCCGCGCGCACCCTGGTGCTCGCCCAGGCGGCCGCGCTCACCGGGTCGGCCGTGCTCGGCTGGTATGCCGCGCAGGTCGCGCACGCGCTCGCCGACCTCGACCTGCCGGGCTATCGCGGGGTGCTGTGGCGGTTGCTGGCCCTGTGCCTGGGTGCGGTCGTGCTCGCCGTGGCCGGCATGGTCACCCAGGCGTGGTGCCGCATCGACGGCAGCGGCCGCGACGGTGACGGTGCGGCGGCTGCCGGCGGCGCAGGCGGCGCGCCCGCCTGAGGGGGCTACTTGTCGATGTCGCCGACGACGAAGAACATCGACCCCAAGATGGCGACCATGTCGGCGATGAGGTTGCCGGGCAGCACCTCGCCGAGCACCGAGACGTTGTTGAACGACGCCGAGCGCAGCTTGAGCCGCCACGGGGTCTTCTCGCCACGCGACACGAGGTAGTAGCCGTTGAACCCGAGCGGGTTCTCGGTCGCGGTGTACTGGTCGCCCTCGGGCACCTTGAGCACCTTGGGCAGCCGCACGTTGACCGGCCCCTTGCCGAGCGAGCGCATGCGGTCGATGCACGCGTCGGCGAGGTCGAGGCTCACGTGCACCTGCTCGAGCAGCACCTCGAGCCGCGCCAGGCAGTCCCCGTCGGTGCGGGTCACGACCCGGCCCGGGCCCGCGTCGCCGAACAGCTCGGCATACGCGAGGTAGGGCTCGTCCCGGCGCAGGTCGACGTCGACGCCGGACGCGCGCGCGATGGGACCCGAAACCCCATACGCCGCAATGGTTTCCGGCGTGAGGACGCCGACCCCGCGAGTGCGTGCCTCGAGGATCTCGTTGCCCACGATCATGGCTTCGAGGTCGGGGAGCCGTCGGCGCACGCTCGCGACGGCGGCCGCGGCCCGGTCGAGCCACCCCGCGGGCAGGTCCTCCTTGAGGCCGCCGACCCGGTTGAACATGTAGTGGAGCCGACCGCCCGCAGCCTCCTCCATGACGGCCTGGAGCTCCTCGCGCTCACGGAACGCGTAGAAGATCGGGGTGATCGCGCCGAGCTCCAGCGGGTAGGAGCCGAGGAACATCAGGTGGTTGAGGACTCGGTTGAGCTCGGCCAGCAGCGTGCGCGCCCACACCGCCCGCTCGGGCACCTCCAGGCCGAGCATGGACTCGACCCCGAGGACCACCCCGAGCTCGGAGGAGAACGCCGACAGCCAGTCGTGCCGGTTGGCCAGGACGACGATCTGCCGGTAGTCGCGGACCTCGAACAGCTTCTCCGCCCCGCGGTGCATGTAACCCACGACCGGGTCGGCTGACACGATCCGCTCACCGTCGACGACGATCCGCAGCCGCAGCACGCCGTGGGTCGCGGGGTGCTGCGGCCCGATGTTGAGGACCATGTCGGCGGTCGCCAGGCCGCCGGCGCCCATGCCGACGGTCAGCTCCCGCTGGCCGTCCGCAGGCGAGTCCGAGGCCGTCGACATGGGCCTCAGGCTAGGCCATGCTCAGCCGGGGCAGCCGGGGATGTTGTCGGCCGAGACGAGCCAGCCGTTCTTGTCCAGCCGGAAGAGGACCGTGTTCTCACGGTTCGGCAGGTCGGCGAGCGCGCTGGCGTCGACCGACTTGGTCTGCAACGGCTGGTCGGCAGCCACGCAGTGGTGGACGAGCACCCGGGCCCCGCCCGTGACCGGCACCGTGTAGGTCAGCTTGGCGTTCTGGTTCTCGTAGGGCTCCTTGCCCTTGAAGGGCGTGGTGGGCACACCGCTGCGCGCGAGCTTGGCGTCGTCGAGGCCCTTCCAGGTCCACCGGTCGATCTCCAGCACGGTGGTGTCGCCGACCTTGCTGCTCCTGGTGACCGTGCCGTACTCGAAGGCGCGGCCCTTGTCGTCGCTCTTCGGTGCGGCGGGCTTGGGTGCGGGCTTCGGCTTGGCCGCCGAGCTGGCCGTGACGGTGGGGGTGACCGTCACCGTGACGTTGCCGCTGGGCTGGGTGCCGCCACCGCAACCGGCGAGGACGAACGCGGTCACGAGGGTGCCGGCGGCGACGGCGCACGCTCGCGCGCGGCTGGGGCGCTGGGTCATGGGGACGGGGTCCTTTCGAGGTACAGCAGCCATCAAGTGTGCCGGGGCCGGGGCGCCTGACAAAACTCGCCCGCCTGCGGCAGGCTGCTCTCGTGCCCGTGACCACCGCCATCGACGCCGCTGACTTCCTCGATCTGGCCGACCCGGCCGTGGTCGCCGACCCCTACCCGCACCTGGCGGCCCTGCGTGCGGCGGCGCCCGTCGCGTGGCACTCGGGCATGGGCAGCTGGCTGGCCACCGGGCACGCCGAGGCCGGGGCGGTCCTGCGTGACCGGCGGTTGGGCCGGGTGTTCGGTCCGCGCAGCCCGCAGGCGGACTGGGACACCTTCAACTGGCTGCACGCCGACTCGATCCTCGACAGCGAGCCGCCCAAGCACACTCGGCTGCGCCGCCTCGTCGCCGGGGCCTTCGGGCGCGGTCACGTGCAACGTCTCGCCCCCCGCATCGAGGAGCTCGCCGGTGGCTTGTCGGCGCAGCTGCCCGACGGCGGGTTCGACGTGATCGAGCAGTATGCCGAGCCGTTGCCCGTGCTCGTCATCGCCGAGCTGCTCGGGGTGCCCGAAGGCGACCGGCACCTGCTGCGACCGTGGTCGCAGGCGATCGTGCGGATGTACGAGGTCGACCGGACACCGAGCGAGGAGGCTGCCGCGCGCACCGCGGCAGGCGAGTTCGCGGCATACGTGGAGGAGCTGGCGGCGGAGCGCGCAAAGGCTCCCGGCGACGACCTCCTCACCGACCTGGTGCAGGCCCGTGACGGGTCGGACCGGCTCTCGGCCCACGAGCTGGTCGCCACCGCGGTGCTGCTGCTCAACGCCGGGCACGAGGCGAGCGTCAACGGGTTCGGCAACGGCCTGCACTCGTGGCTCACCGCGCCCGACCGACCCGAGGTGGACGCGGGGGACCCAGCCGCCGTCGACCGGCTGGTCGAGGAGTTCCTGCGCCACGACTCGCCGCTGCACCTCTTCGAACGCACGGCCAAGGAGCCGACAGCGGTGGCGGGCGTCGACCTGGCGCCGGGCGACAAGGTGGCGGCGCTGCTCGGGGCCGCGAACCGCGACCCGGCGGTCTTTGTCGACCCGGACCGGTTCGACCCCACCCGCGACCCCAACCCGCACCTCGCCTTCGGCGCCGGCATCCACTTCTGCATCGGTGCACCGCTGGCCCGGCTCGAGCTCGCCATCTCGCTGCGGACGCTCCTCGGGCGGTTTCCGCGGCTGGAGGTGGTCGAGGCGGTGCAGCGGCCGACGTTCGTGCTCCGCGGCTTCGAGCGGCTCGTCGTCAGCCCCGCCGGCTGAACGCCCAGAGGAAGTCGCCGAAGCCGCCGCGTGCCGCCAGCGCGGCCGCAGCGCTCGCCTGCTCGAGTGTGGCGAGATAGGCGGCGGGGTCCGTGCGGGCAAGGCTCAGGGGCGGAGTCTCGCCGTGAATTCCCAAGCGGCGCAACGCTGTTCGTTGGTCGACGAGCTCATCATGCACGAGCGAGTCCATGGCGACGTGGGCCGTGAGGTCGCTGCTGCCATCCGGAACGGGCGCGACCTGACGACCGTCGCGGTATGCCGTGAGTGAGCCGAGCGGCGGTCGCGTCGCCGCCGTGTGGCCGTAGTCGATGGCCAGGGCGACCCCTCGGTCGATGCGGGAGAGGAGGTCGCGCCAGGCGAGGTCGCGCGTGAGGCCGATCTCGACGCGGCGGCCGGGTTGTGTTGTGGGCCAGTGCTTTTCGGCCCAGCCGAGCTCGTCGCCGCGAACGGGGCTACCCCACGACTCCGTCCCGGTGGCCGGGTCGACCAGGCGCTCACGCAGGGTGCCGGCGTCGTCGACCTCGGCGACGGTGCACGGCACCACGTCGAGCCACTCATGGGCGACCACCAGGGCGTCGGTGAGGCCGGTGAGCCTGTCCGGTAGGCGCGGACCGCCGGGAGAACGCAGCCACCGCACGTCCTCGGGGAGCCCCTCGGGGCGGGTCACCACGTCGACGCCGGTGAGTGCCACGGTCGGTGACCTGCCCACGGAAACCCGCTGCGCGGCATACAGGTGCCTCAGCAGCTCACCCCGCCCGGCGCCCACGTCGACGACCGAGGTGAGGCCGTGCTCGGCTGCGAGGCGCAGCAGTGCCTCGGCCAGGACGCGCCCGGTGGGTCCGTGCGTGGCAGTGGTGAAGTGCCCGGCCGGCCCGACGGGGGAGCGGTAGAACCCGTGGTCGCCATAGAGCGCGTCCTGCCACGCACTCACCCACGTCTGCCCGCCCATCCCCTCATCCTTGCGAAGTTGAGTGCCTGAGACCTACCAGTAGGGCGTTCTCAGGCACTCAACTTCGGGTCCTGTGGATGACGGCCGAGTCGGGGTACCCCGGTGCGCCACTCTGAGCCGATGGGATCGCCGTGGGACGACTTGGCAGATGCGCAGGCTGGGGTCCTGGCACGGCGCCAGCTGACCAAGCTGGGCGCGCGCTGGGACCTCGTCGACCACCGGGTGGCCTCAGGACGCTGGGCCATCCGGACTCCTCGCGTGGTCACGACGTTCACCGGTGAGCCCACGCTCCAGCAGCGCCAGTGGATCGCTGTGCTGCATGCGGGTGATCGGGCCATGCTGGGGGGATTGTCGGCCTTGGCCTGGTGGGGGCTCAAGAACTGGGTGCGCGACGAGATCACCGTTGTGGTGCAGAACCCGCTGAGCTACGAGCCAGTCGAGGGTGTCGTGTTCTTTCGCACCCGCCGCGACCTTGATCGGCTCAGGCACCCGACGAAGGCGATGCCCGTGTCGCGGGTGGAGCCGGCGGCGTTGCTGTTCGCGGCCTACGACCGATCGTCGAGGACGGCAAAAGGCCTTCTCGCGGCGGTGGTTCAGCAGCGATTGACGACTCCGGAACGCCTGCTGGAGGAGCTCGAAGAACTCTCGACCCTGCGTCGGTCACGGATGCTTCGCACCGCGCTGCACGACATCAGCGGAGGAGCCCAGTCCCTGTCCGAGATGGACGTCAAGCGGCTGTGTGTTCGCGCTGGACTGCGGCCACCGAACCGGCAGGTGCAGCGCATGGACAGTCGGGGACAGCGACGGTTCACCGACTGCGAGTGGGACCTGCCGGATGGTCGGACGCTGGTGCTGGAGGTCGACGGCGGGTTCCACATGGAGGTGGAGCACTGGGAGGACGACCTGCAGCGTCAGAGGCGTCTCACGACGGACAAGCGAACCGTGGTGCGCTGCACGGCTCGTGAGCTGCGCGACGAGGCTGACGCGGTTGCGGCCGACCTGTTGGCGCTCGGTGTGCCCGGGTTGAGTGCCTGAGACCTACCGACAGGTCGTGCTCGGGCACCCCACTGCGGTGGATAGGTTGGGTGGGTGGACTTCAGCGACGTACGGCCGGCCCGGCTCACGGTCGGGGTCGTCGGGGCCGGACGCGTCGGCGCCGTGCTCGGAGCCGCGCTGGCCCGCGCCGGCCACCACGTCGTCGCCGTCTCCGGAGTGAGTGAGGAGTCGCGGGAGCGGGCCGCGGCGCTGCTGCCCGACGTGCCGCTGGTCGACCCGGCGGAGGTCGTCAGGCGAGCCGAGCTGGTCGTGCTGGCCGTGCCCGACGACGCCCTCGCCGACCTCGTCTCCGGTCTCGCGGCCACCGGCGCATGGCGACCGGGGCAGCTCGTCCTGCACACCTCCGGGCGACACGGCACCGAGGTGTTCGCCCCGGCGGCCGAGACCGGCATCCTCGGGATGGCGCTGCACCCGGCGATGACGTTCACCGGCACGGCGATGGACCTCGACCGCCTCGTCGAGTGCTGCTTCGGCATCACCGCGCCCGAGCCCCTGCGACCGGTCGCCGAGGCCCTGGTCATCGAGCTCGGTGCCGAACCGGTGTGGATCGCGGAGGAGGCACGCCCGCTCTACCACGCGGCCCTCGCACACGGCGCCAACCACCTCGTCACACTCGTCGCCCAGGCGTTGCAGGCGCTGCGGGCGGCTGGGGTCGAGGCGCCGGACCGCATGCTCGGCCCACTGGCCGGCGCCGCCCTGGACAACGCCCTGCGCGCAGGTGATGCCGCACTCACCGGCCCGGTCGCGCGCGGCGATGCCGGTACGGTGGCCGAGCACCTGAGACAGCTGCAGAGCCTCACCCCCGACGTCCGACCGACCTACCTCGCGCTCGCCCGCGCCACCGCGGAGCGGGCGCTGGCCAGCGGTCGGCTGCGCCCCCACGCCGCGGAGCCCCTGTTGGAGATCCTCGGCACCGACCCCAGGAGTGACCCGTGAGCGAACCGACCGGCGCCAGTGACACCAGGGGTATGCCGGCCGTGGCCCACACTCGTGACGCGTTGCGTCGCGAGCGGGCCCAGCTCAGCGGCGACGTGGCGGTCGTGATGACGATGGGTGCGCTGCACGAGGGGCACGCGACCCTCATCCGCACGGCCCGCGAGAAGGCCGAGCACGTCATCGTGACGATCTTCCTCAACCCGTTGCAGTTCGGGCCCAAGGAGGACCTGTCTCGCTATCCCCGCACCTTCGACGCCGACATGGAGATCTGCCGCGACGCCGGTGTCGATGTGGTCTTCGCGCCCACGCCTGACGTCGTCTACCAGGACGGTGACCCCGGCGTCCGCATCTCGGCAGGCCCGCTCGGCACCGTGCTCGAGGGCCACTCCCGGCCAGGTCACTTCGACGGGGTCCTCACGGTCGTGGCCAAGCTGTTCCACCTGACCGGGGCGGACAGCGCCTACTTCGGGCAGAAGGACGCCCAGCAGCTGCTGCTCATCCGGCGCATGGTGCGCGACCTGGACTTCCCCGTGCGGGTGGTGTCGGTGCCGACGGTCCGTGAGCCCGACGGGCTGGCGATGAGCAGCCGCAACATGTACCTCACCGACTCCGACCGCGAGGTGGCACTCGCCCTGTCGCGGGCGCTCAAGGCGGGCGCGGATGCCGCGACCGAAGGCCCGTCGGCAGTCCGGCGGGCGGCGCGCGCGGTGCTGGTGCGCGAGCCCTTGGCCCTCGTCGACTACCTCGTGCTCGTCCATCCGACGACGCTCGAGGATGTGCCGGAGTGGTACCGCGGCGAGGCGCTCCTCGCGGTCGCTGGCCGGGTCGGCACGACTCGGCTCATCGACAACCAGCCCGTCAACGTTGGACCCGGTGGGGGAGCCATCGAGGTCTTCTCCGACATCGACGCGACCGCCGTCGCCACCTGATCGACACGAAACACCCAAGCACAGCAACGGAGTTCGTCATGCAGCGCTTCATGCTCTACGCCAAGATCCACCGTGCCACCGTCACCCAGGCCGACCTGCACTACGTCGGCTCGCTCACCATCGACCGTGACCTCATGGACGCGGCCGGGTTGCTGCCGGGAGAGCAGGTCGACGTCGTAGACGTCGACAACGGCAGCCGCCTGACGACCTACGCCATCGAGGGTGAGCGGGGTTCCGGCATCGTCTGCATCAACGGCGCCGCAGCCCGTCTCATCTCGCCCGGCGACACGGTCATCATCATCGCGTATGCCGCGATGGACGACAGCGAGGCGCGCACCTTCGAGCCCCAGGTCGTCTTCGTCGACAAGGACAACAAGATCGTCGAGGTCGGTCACGACGGCGGTGACGTGCCGGACGGGTTCGGTCTCAAGACCTCGGCCGTGACCCGTCGCGACCATGACTGAGCCCACGGTCGGCGACGACGCGGCATACCTCTCGATCCCCGGCCGGCTGCGCGCCCCCCAGCCGGGGTGGACCGCGCAGGCCGACGTCATCGTCGTCGGGTCGGGCATCGCCGGGCTCACGACGGCGCTGCGCCTGCGCCAGCGGGTCGAACGCGTCCTGCTCGTGACCAAGACGGTGCTGAACGAGGGCTCGACGATGTGGGCCCAGGGCGGCATCGCCGCCGCGCTCGACCCGGCGGACTCGCCGGAGGAGCACCTGCGCGACACCCTCGTCGCCGGAGTCGGTGTCTGCGACGTCGACGCGGTGCGGGCTCTCGTGACCGAGGGGCCCGGTCGGGTGCGCGAGCTGGTGGCGCTCGGCGCCGAGTTCGACCGCGGCGCCGACGGCGAGATCAAGCTGACCCGCGAGGGCGGCCACCACCGCGACCGCATCGCCCATGCCGGCGGTGATGCCACCGGCCGCGAGATCTCACGCGCCCTCATCGCCGCACTGCGGCGCGTGCAGGACGACCCGGGCATCGAGGTCATCGAGCACGCGCTGGTCCTCGACCTGCTGCTCGACGACACCGGACGCGCCTGCGGCGTCACCCTGCACGTCATCGGGGAGGGGCAACGCGATGGCGTGGGTGCCGCGCGGGCGCGCGCCGTCGTCCTCGCCACCGGTGGGATCGGGCAGGTGTATGCCGCGACGACGAACCCGTCCGTGGCCACCGGCGACGGACTCGCCGCCGCGCTGCGCGCGCACGCCGAGGTCGCTGACGTGGAGTTCGTGCAGTTCCACCCCACGGTGTTGTGGCTCGGCGCGGGCTCCAGCGGTCAGCAGCCGCTGATCTCCGAGGCGGTGCGGGGCGAGGGTGCGTTCCTCGTCGACAAGGACGGGGTGCGGTTCATGGAGGGCAAGCACCCCCTCGCCGACCTGGCGCCGCGTGACGTCGTGGCCCGGGCGATCGTCGACCGCATGCGCGAGACGGGCGAGGACCACGTCTACCTCGACGCGCGGCACCTCGGCGCCGAGTTCCTCCAGGAGCGGTTTCCCTCGATCGTGGCGCGGTGCCGGGAGCTCGGCTTCGACCCGGCCACCGAGCTGCTGCCCGTCGCGCCGGCCCAGCACTACGCTTCGGGCGGAGTCCGCACCGACCTGCACGGACGCACCACGGTCGAGGGCCTCTACGCCTGCGGTGAGGTGTCGTGCACCGGCGTCCACGGTGCCAACCGGCTCGCGTCGAACTCGCTGCTGGAGGGCCTCGTCTTCGCGCATCGCATCGCCGACGACCTCACCGCACGCCTCGCGGCGGGTGAGCTGCCGCCGGTGCCGGCCGGTCAGGCCGGGCGGCCCAAGGGCCCGGCCACCCTGCTGGCGGAGACAGCACGGGTCGAGGTGCAGGCCGCGATGACCCGCGGCTCCGGCGCGGTTCGCACGGCCGAGTCGACCGCCGCCACCGCGCTGGCGCTCGCGGCCCTGGCCGAGCGGTCACTCGACGAGTCCGCGGCGGAGCCGGGCCCGCAGTCGTGGGAGACGACCAACCTGCTCCAGGTCGGGCAGCTGCTCACCCACCTCGCCGCGCGCCGCGAGGAGACCCGCGGCGGGCACGTGCGCGACGACTTCCGCGACCTCGACGACGAGCACTGGCGGGGCAACCAGCGCGCGACTCGTGGCCGCGACGGGTCCGTCACCACCACCTTCCATCCCGTTGCAGCACAGGACATCTCATGACTTCGGACGACCTCCGCTTCCCGCTCGAGGACGCCCAGCGCGTCGTCGACACCGCGCTCGACGAGGACCTCGGGGGCCCCGAGGGCGTCGACGTCACGACGGCGGCGACCATCCCGCCCGGCCAGGTGAGCACCGCGCAGGTGGTCGCGCGTGCGGACGGCGTCGTGGCCGGCATACCCGTCATCTCGTTGGTGTTCGACGCGGTCGCGCGGCGGCTCGGCGCGGATGCACTCGAGGTCGAGGCCGTTCGGGCGGATGGCGACGAGGTGCGCAGGGGCGACGTCATCGCCACGCTGCGCGGCTCCACCCAGGTGACGCTCGTCGGGGAGCGCACCATGCTCAACATCGTCTGCCGGCTTTCCGGCGTTGCCACCCACACGCGGCGGTGGGCCGACGCGCTCGACGGCACCGGCGCGACCGTGCTCGACACCCGCAAGACGACGCCGGGGCTGCGCGCGCTGGAGAAGTACGCCGTGCGTGCCGGCGGTGGCACCAACAAGCGGATGGGCCTCTACGACGTCGCGATGATCAAGGACAACCACAAGCTCGCCGCCGGCTCGCTGTCGGCCGCGTATGCCGCGGTGCGCGAGAAGTTCCCCGACGTGACCGTGCAGGTGGAGGTCACCACGACCGAGGAGGCCCTGGAGTCGGTAGGGGTCGGGGCGCGGTTCCTGTTGTGCGACAACATGTCCGTCGACCTGCTGCGCGCGACGGTCGAGGCCGTGCGGGCGAGGCAGGCGGAGCTCGGGGAGGCCGTCGAGCTCGAGGCCACCGGCGGGCTCACGCTCGAGGTGGCCCGCGACTACGCGCTCACCGGCGTCGACTACCTCTCGGTCGGCGGGCTCACCCACTCCAGCCCGATCCTCGACCTCGCCCTGGACCTGGTGGATTCAGACCAGTCGTAGACTAGTATGGGGTCATGAGCACGATCGGTTCCTATGAAGCCAAGACGCACCTGCCCCGTCTGCTCGATGAGGTCGCGGCGGGTGCAACGGTGACGATCACGAAGCACGGTCGGGAAGTGGCCCGGCTCGTGCCGGTCTCCGGAGGCGATGGAACGCCGGCGCAAGTGGTCGAGGCGATCAAGGCCGAGCGCAAGGGGGTCCGCCTTCGCGGGCTCTCGGTGCGCCGCATGGCTGCCGAGGGCCGTCGCTGATGCTGGTGGTGGACGCATCGGTCACGATGGCCTGGTGTTTCGAGGACGAGGCCACTAGTGCCACGGATGCGCTCCTGGACAGGGTCGCGACGGAAGGTGCGGTGGTGCCGCAGCTGTGGGGCCTCGAAGTGTGCAATGTGTTGCTCCTAGCGCAGCGCAAGGGGCGGATCACCGAAGCGCAGTCTGCACGGTTCCTGGCCCTCCTCCACCAACTTCCCATGATCAGTGATCCATCCGGGACCCCTCTCCCTGAACTGCTCGCGGTGGCGGCCCGCCATGGCCTCACGGCCTACGACGCGGCATACCTCGCTCTGGCGGAACGAAACGCAGCAGCCTTGGCGACACGGGATGCCGACCTCCGCGGTGCGGCGACCGCTGCTGGTGTGGAGCTCGCTTGACGGAGCCTCCGGACGGGGCCGACGCGAGGTCGAGGCCGCCGCATCACCTGGGTGACGGCCGCGATGGTGAGCGGCCACTCGTCGTCCGGCAGGGCGGCATACGGGCTGCGTTCGACGCGACGCACGAGGAGTGGCGCCGTCCACGCGTCCTTGCCCGCCATGCGAGGCACTGTCTGCCGCTGGGTACCCTTGGCGGGTGAGCCAGACCCCCGACCCCCTCGCCACTTCCACGCCGGACGGCGCCCCCGAGAGCGACCTGCCCGAGCAGCTGAAGATCCGGCGCGAGAAGCGGGACCGGCTCATCGCCGAAGGCGGCCAGGCCTACCCCGTGTCGGTGGAGCGCACGCACACCCTCGCCGAGGTGCGGGAGAAGTGGGGCCACCTCGAGGCGGGCGAGGAGACGCAGGACGTCGTCGGCGTCGCCGGTCGCGTGATGTTCATCCGCAACACCGGCAAGCTCGCGTTCGCCACGTTGCAGGAGGGCATCGGCACGCGGCTGCAGGTCATGCTCAGCCTCGCCGAGGTCGGCCAGGAGGCGCTTGACGCGTGGAAGGCCGACGTCGACCTGGGCGACCACGTGTTCGTGCAGGGCCGCGTCATCTCGTCCAAGCGCGGCGAGCTGTCGGTGATGGCGACGCGTTGGGAGATGGCGAGCAAGGCGCTGCGCCCGTTGCCGGTCCTGCACAAGGACCTGTCGGAGGAGTCGCGGGTGCGCCAGCGCTACGCCGACCTCATCGTGCGGCAGGAGTCGCGGGACATGGTGCGCACCAAGGCCACCGCGCTCACGGCCGTGCGCGGAGTCCTCGAGGCGCAGGGTTACCTCGAGGTCGAGACGCCGATCATCCAGCTGGTCCACGGTGGCGCGGCGGCCCGCCCGTTCCGCACCCACATGAACGCGTTCGACCAGGACATGACCCTGCGGATTGCGTTGGAGCTCAACCTCAAGAAGGCCGTCGTCGGCGGCGTCGACCGGGTCTACGAGATGGGCCGCATCTTCCGCAACGAGGGTGTCGACGCCACCCACAGCCCCGAGTTCACGATGCTCGAGGCCTACCAGGCCTACGGCGACCAGACCTCGATCGCGATGCTCTTGCGCGACATCTACCTCGGTGTCGCCGACGCCCTCGGGTCCCGGACGATCGAGACCGAGCGGGGCACCGTCGACCTCGGCGGCGAGTGGCGCTGGCTGCCCGTCTACGACGCGGTGAGCGAGGCGGTCGGCGAGACCATCACCATCGACACGGACGTCGAGACGCTGCGCGGGTATGCCGCGAAGCACGACGTCGAGGTCGACCCCGCCTGGGACAAGGACAAGGTCTTCCTCGAGCTGCTCGGTGAGCTTGTCGAGCCGGGCCTGCTGCAGCCGACGTTCCTGTGCGACTACCCGGCGATCGCCCAGCCGCTGGCCCGCCCCCACCGCAGCAAGCCCGGGCTCATCGAGGCGTGGGACCTCATCATCGCCGGAGTCGAGCGAGGCACCGGTTTCTCCGAGCTCATCGACCCCGTGATCCAGCGTGACGTGCTGACCGCGCAGTCGGTCAAGGCTGCCGGCGGTGACCCCGAGGCCATGCAGCTCGACGAGGACTTCCTGCGGGCGCTCGAGTACGGCGCACCGCCGATGGGTGGGCTCGGGTTCGGCGTCGACCGCATGATCATGCTCTTCACCGGCGCCAACATCCGCGAGACGATCCTGTTTCCCCACCTCAAGCCGGAGGTTTCCCGGTGAGCTCGTTGTGGCCCTACCTCGCTGCCCTGATTCCTTCGGTGGGAGTCGGATTCCTCTTCTGGCTCGTCATCAAGAACATGATCGAAGGTGACCGCAAGGAAAGGCTGGCCCATTCCCAATGGGACCGCGACCACGCCGACGCGGAATCCGTTGAAAAGCCGGACGCGTCGAATTCGGCGGCTCGCGACCAGAATTCCTAATCCTTTCCCGGCTTTGACCTGAGCGCTTTCCCGGCTACTTTGGTGCTGCTCCCTAGTGCATCAAAGTTTTCCGGAAAGGAAATCATGGCTCAGCGCGTGACCATCGTCCTCGAGGACGACCTGGACGGCAGCGCCGCCGACGAGACGGTGACCTTCGCCCTCGACGGCACGACCTACGAGATCGACCTCAACGCCAAGAACGCCGGCAAGCTGCGCGACGCCCTGGCGCCCTATGTCGGCCACGCCCGCAAGGCCGGCGGACGGCGGTCCAGCGGGCGCTCCAGTTTCCGCTCCGGCGCCAAGCGGGACGTGACCGAGGTGCGCGAGTGGGCTCGCGCCAACGGCCACAAGGTCAGCGACCGCGGACGCATCTCGGCCGAGGTGCAGGCCGCCTACGACAAGGCTCACTGAGCCCCATCGACGCGCATTCGCTGACGGCGCGGCTCGCGTCGGTCCTGCCCTACCCACGGCTGGTCGCCGCCGGCCCTGACGACCCCGACCTGACCTGGGTGTGGGCGCAGGTCTGGCGGGCGCAGGTGCATGACGGCGCCGACCCGACCGCGCCGTGGCGAGCCGCGCTCGCGGCCGGCACGCGGCGCCAGTACCGCCAGCCAGCGCCGGTCGCCATGCCGGGCGCGTTCGTCCTGCAGTGGTTCCTCGAGGTGGCCGCTGTTCCCGCGGTGTATGCCGCGTGGCACAGCGCCGTCGTCCTCGACCCCCTGCGTGCCGGGTTGAGCTTCGAGCTCGAGCCCCACCAGCTCTACCCGGTCACGGTGCAGCTGCGTACCGCCGCGGCGACCCCAGCGCTGCTGGAGGAGCGTCTGGAGCTGGCGCACGCGGCATACCGAAGTGCCGCAACGGAGTTCGCCCTCACCTATGAGGCGGAGGCCCACCTCGGCCGCCGCACCCGACTCGGCCTGGTCGACGACGTCTGGGCCATGGCGGCTGCACGTGCCCGCGGCCAAGGCCCGCCCGAACGGGTGTCGTGCTGCTTCATCTACGCCCTGCCCGGGGTGCACGAGTGCAGCGGCTGTCCGAGGTTGCGCGGGCGCGGGCGCTAGTCGGACCCTGCCGCACTCATGTCCCGCACTCATGTCCCGCAACATGCCGTCCGCAGTCACGATCGACGGCATGTTGCGGGACATGAAAATCACGGGCGGACGGTGAGCAGCTGCGCCATCGTGCCGACCGGCCCCTGCTCGTCGTGCAGGACCGTGCTCGTCAGCCCGAGCCCCACAGCACCGAACGACACCGACGTGTCGAACCCGACCCAGCGGCCGCCCGGCTGGCGGAAGAAGTGGACGGTCAGGTCCACGTTGGGGAAGGCGACCTCGCGTGGGTCCACCCGCACCACCATGCCGTTGGCGATGTCGAGCAGGCCGACCGCGCGCGCGAAGGCACTCACCGGCTCGCCGCCGACGAGGGGGACCTCCGTGGTGACCCAGAACTGCCCACGCCCCGGCTCGACCAGCGTGCGCCGCACCTGCGCCGACGCGATGAACCCGCCGTTCCACACCGTGGTGGCATCCCACGGCTCGGTCTCGTCGGGACCGGGGATGCGGGGCAGGGGAGTGCCGGCCAGCGCGGCGGTGTCGCCCGGCGCCATGAGCCACGCCCGCAGGACGACCGCCCGGCGGCCGGCGTGCGCCAGCGTCGCCTCCACGAGCTCGATGGTGCGGCCGGGCCGCAGCACGGACACCGACGTCTCGACCTCATCGACCGGCACTGTCCCGAGGATGTCGAACGACAACCGGGCGACGACGAGGTCGTCACGACCACGCCGCTCGCGGTCGAGCTCGACGACGTGAGCCAGCAGCCCCAGGGCGGGGGCGATGTGCTGCTCGTCCAACTGCCACGCGCCACCGACGTGGTCAGTCGCCCGGAAGGTCGTCTCGCCCGTGCGCTCGAAGTACGCCTCCACCCCTCAGTGCCCTTCCGTCTCGAAGAGCGGTGCCAGCAGGTCACCGTCTCGTTCCACCCGCTCGAGCACCTCCTCGAACCCGAGCTGCTCGAACTTCGCACCCTCCGCGCCGGCCTCCACCTCGTCCCAGGTTCGCGGTGCCGCCACCGTGGGAATTTCCTTGCCCCGCAACGAGTACGGGCACACCGTGGTCTTGTGGAAGGTGTTCTGGCTCCAGTCGAGGAAGACCTTGCCGGGCCGCAGCGACTTGGTCATCTTCCACACGACGAGGTCCGGGTGCCGCTTGGTGAGCTCCTGCGCCAGCTGCATCGCCATCTCCTTGACGGTCTCGCTGTCGAGGTCGCCCGGCAGGCCGGCATACAGCTGCATTCCCTTGCTGCCACTGGTGACCGGATAGGTGACCAGGCCCAGGCCGGAAAGTCGGTCACGCACCATCAGCGCAACGCGGGCGCACTCGTGCAGGCCCGCGCCCTGACCGGGGTCGAGGTCGACCACCATGCGGTTAGGCGGCTGCGGCTCGTCGTCGGCGACGGTCCACTGGTGCACGTGCAGCTCGATCGAGTTGAGGTTGACCAGGTAGGTCAGGTCGGCGAGGTTGTCGACGAGCGGGAACCGCACGCCGTCGACGACCACCGACTCCAGCCACGACGGCGCCCCCGACGGCAGGTTCTTCTCGAAGAACGACGGCCCCTCGACGCCGTGCGGCCAGCGCACCCGCGTCACCGCGCGGTCGGCCAGGTGGGGGAGCAGCACCTCGGACACCTGAGCGTAGTAGTTGAGCACCTCGCCCTTGGTCGTCTCGGTGGCGGGGTAGAGGAGCTTGTCCAGGCTGGTCAGGCGCAGCTTGCGTCCGGCCACCTCGACGCGGGTCACCTCAGGGTCAGGCACCGTCCACCTCCTGCAGGTCGGCTGGGGTCACGTCGGTGCGGATGCCGAGGTATGCCGGCTGGCGCAGCCTCCCGTCGCGCGTCACCTCCAGGGTGCGCGCCTCGACGACGATGCGCGGTTCGACCCAGGTGGCGCCTGCGGCGTCGATGCGGGGAACGGTGTCGCTGAAGGGGGACGTCGGGCGCGTCAGCGGGGCGAGGGCATCGGCCAGCCGCACCGCCGCAGCACCGGCGATCCCGCTGCCCATCCGCCCGGCGAACCGCCACCCGCCGGCGCCGTCGGGCACGCCGAGCAGCACTGCGCCGAGCCGGCCGGAGTCGTTGGTCTTCTCCGGGCGCCACCCACCGACGACCGCCGAGACGCTGGTGCGGTGGGGCCGTTTGACCCAGTCCTTCGAGCGCCGCCCGGGCAGGTAGGGCGCCGAGCGCCGCTTGCTCACGATGCCCTCGAGACCCTCCTCCCGGGTGGCTTCGAACAGCTCGTCCCCGTCGTCGTAGACCGGCGGCACCTGCCAGCTGCGACCGGACAGGTCGAGCCGCTCGAGCAGCTCGCGCCGCGCCGACCAGGGCTGGGAGGTGAGGTCCGCGGCATACAGGCGGAGCAGGTCGAAGACCATGAGGGTGACGGGCCGCGCGGCGGCGAGGCGCTCGGCACGTCGCCGGTCCTTGACGTGCATGCGGTCGGCGAGCGCGGCGAACGAGGGGCGTCCGCCGTCGAGTGCCACGACCTCGCCGTCGAGCAGCATGTCGTCGTACTGGTCGGCGAGGTGCGCCAGCTCGGGGTAGCTCGCGGTCACGTCATTGCCGGTGCGCGAGCTGATGGTGAGCTTGCCGTCGTGCACGTCGACGAGCACGCGCATGCCGTCCCACTTGACCTCGTGCACCCAGTCCTCGCCCCGGGGAGTGGAGTCGGCCGGGCTGGCCAGCATGGGACGCATGACCCCATCCTGTCGCACCATCGCCGGGGACCTGTGGACAACGGCCGAGGCCCGTCGACAACTAGCGGGAGGCTTGGCCGCATGGAGAGAAAGGGGCACCATGACAGCCATGGAGAGCACCGGGCTCATGGTGGTGGGCGAGCCGTTCACGCGTGCCGATCTCGAGGCGATGCCCGATGACGGACGACGCCACGAGTTGCTCGATGGGTCCATCGTCGTGACTCCGGCACCCGCGATGCGCCACCAGCGCGTCGTCACACGCATGATTCTGCGGCTCTGCGATGTGATCCCACAGGAGCTCGAACTACTGCCAGCCCCCTTTGATGTGGTCCTTGCCGAGGACACCGTGCTCCAGCCGGACCTGCTCGTGGCGCCGCGCGACGCCTTCACCGACCGGGACCTTCCGGTGGCGCCACTGCTGGCCGTGGAGATCCTCTCGCCCAGCACTCGGCTCATCGACCTCAACCTCAAGAAGGCGCGATACGAGCTCGCGGGCTGTCCGCACTACTGGGTCGTCGACCCGCAGGCGCCCAGCCTCACCGCGTGGGCACTGCGGGACGGCGCCTACGTCGAGGTCGCGTCGGTCAGCGGTGACGAGTCGTATGCCGCGAGCGAGCCGTTCGCAGTCCAGGTCACCCCGAGCGCACTGGTCGCCGACCCCTGACGGGACGCTCCGGCGCACGCCGTGGCAGCAAGGACGTGGCGCGTGTCCGTGGCATGCGGGAGGATCGGGGTATGCGAGCGATCTGGAAGGGCGCGGTCTCCTTCGGCCTGGTCAACGTACCGATCCGTCTCTACTCCGCGACCGAGAACCACGACGTGCAGTTCCGGCAGGTCCACCGTGAGGACGGCGGCCGGATCAAGTACCAACGGACCTGCAGCATCGACGGCGAGGTCGTGTCCTACGACGACATCGCCAAGGGCTACGAGACCGAGGACGGCGAGATGGTCGTCCTCACCGACGAGGACTTCAAGGAGCTGCCCGCCACGAGCAGCAAGGAGATCTCGGTCGAGAAGTTCGTGCCGGCCGACCAGATCGACCCGATGCTCTACGACAAGTCCTACTACCTCGAGCCCGACAAGGACTCGACCAAGCCCTACGTCCTGCTGCGCGACGCCCTCGAGAAGGAGAACCGCGTCGCCGTCGTCACCGTCTCGATCCGCACCCGCATGACGATGGCGGTGCTGCGGGTCCACGACGGTGTCATCGTCATGCAGACGCTGCTGTGGCCCGACGAGATCCGCAAGCCCGACTTCGCCACGCTCGACGACGAGGGCAAGGCGACCAAGCAGGAGCTCGCGATGGCCGACCTGCTCATCGAGCAGCTCGCGGGCGACTACGAGCCGGACGAGTACGAAGACGACTACGCCGCCGCCGTGCAGGCCCTGGTCAAGGCCAAGGTCGAGGGCGGCGAGGTGCAGCACGCGCCCGAGTCCAAGGACGACTCCGGTGAGGTCGTCGACCTGCTGGCGGCGCTCAAGAAGTCGGTCGACAAGGCCAAGGCCGGTCGAGGCGAGGCGCCGAGCGACTCCGCGCCCGCGAAGTCGAGCAGCAAGTCCACCACCAAGAAGGCCGCCGCCAAGAAGACCACCGCGAAGAAGACGGCGAAGAAGGCCGCCAAGAAGGCCAGCTGACGTGGCGGAGCTGCCGACCGACGAGGACCTCGAGGTCGTCGCCGACTGTGAGCGCGCCCTGCTCACCGGTGCCGTGCGCGGTGACCGCGAGAGCGCGCGGCTGTTGCTGCACCAGGACTTCCGCGAGGTCGGGCAGTCGGGGCGGGTGTGGGACCGTGACGGCGTCCTGGACCTCATGGAGTCCGAGGACGGCGCGGATGCCGCGCGCGCCGAGGACCTCGTCGCCACCGGCCTTGCGCCGGAGGTCGTGCTCGTCACCTATGACTCGGTGACCCAGGCTGGTCGTGCCCGCCGCAGCTCGGTGTGGGTGCGCGACCGTGGACGCTGGCAGCTGCGCGCCCACCAGGGCACTCCTGTGCCAACACCCCCCACGACGTGAGGGGTATGCCGCGTGGTGACCACGCGGCATACCCTCACCTCCGGCGACGGGCAGGGAAGGCTCAGGCGTTCTCCCTGCGGAAGGTCGCCGTGCCCCACCACATGGCGAGCGCGAACAGCAGCACAGCCCAGCCGGTGCCCCACAGCATCTTGTCGTTGCCGAAGTCGCCGAGGAACGAGCTGCGCACGGCGTCGACGATCCACCGGAACGGCATGAAGTCGCTGGTCTTCTCGAGCCACTTCGGCCCGAGCGTCATCGGCAGCAGGATGCCCGAGAGCAGCAGCACCGGCATCATCACGACGTTGATGATCGGCGCCATCGAGTCCTCGGACTTGGTGGTGAGCGCGAGCGCGTTGGACGCCGCGGCGCAGGCCCCGCCGACCAGCAGGGTCAGCACGACGCCTGCGACGACGCCGCGCGCCGGCGCCTCCATGCCGACGGCATACCCGAGGCCGACGAGCACCATGGCCTGGACGAACAGCTGCAGCAGGTCGCGCCACAGGCGGCCCATGAGCAGCGCGGTCCGGCTGGCGGGCGTGACCCGCTCGGCCTCGACCACTCCGTCACGCCACTCGGAGATGAGCCCGAACCCGGCGAAGAAGGCCCCGAACATGCCGAGCTGGACGAGCATGCCCGGCACGAAGAAGGTCCATGCGTTGTCGTAGCCGAACTGGCTTGCCATCGGCTTGAGGAGCGGCCCGAAGAGGAAGAGGTAGAGCACCGGCTGCATGAGGCCGATGAGCACCCACGCGGGGTTGCGCAGGTTCATCCGCAGCTGGCGGCGGAAGATGACGAAGGACTCGCGCAGGAACCGCATCTCACTTCTCCTTGCTGGTCTCGGGGTCGGCCTTCTCGGTGGACGCCTCGGCGTCCCGCAGCGAGCGGCCGGTCAGGGTGAGGAACACGTCGTCGAGCGTGGGTCGCTTGACCTCGATCGACTCCAGGTCGATGTCGGCGGCCTGCAGGTCACGCAGCAGCCCGGGCACGGCCTTGGCGGCGCGGCGGACGCGACCGCTGGCGTGCGAGCCGTCGACGGTGACCTGCTCGGCCACGGCCTCGAGCCGGGTCGCGGCGTCGGCCACCCGGTCGGCGTCGCCGACCTCGAGCACGACAAGGTCGCCGGACACCTGCGCCTTGAGGTTGTCGCTGGTGTCGGCGGCGACGATCTTGCCGTGGTCGATGATGATGATCCGGTCGGACAGCGCGTCGGCCTCGTCGAGGTAGTGCGTGGTGAGGAACACCGTGGCCCCGCGGCGCCGGCGCAGGTCGGCGATGTGCTCCCAGAGGTTGGCGCGCGCCTGCGGGTCGAGCCCGGTCGTGGGCTCGTCGAGGAAGACCAGCGTGGGCTCGTGGATGAGCCCCATCGCGATGTCGAGCCGGCGCCGCTGGCCACCCGACATCGCCTTCGGCTGCCGGGTCCACAGCCCCGGCAGGTCGAGCTGGTCGAAGAGCTGCTTGCCGCGCTCGGTCGCCTCGCGTTGCGACATGCCGTAGAGCATCCCGTGGTCGACGACCTCGTCCCCGGCGCGGGCGAAGCTGCCGGTCGAGCCGCTCTGCGACACGTACCCGATGCGTCGCCGCACCTGCACGGAGTCCTTGACCACGTCGTAGCCGGCCACCCGGGCGGTGCCCGCGGTCGGCTTGAGCAGCGTGGTCAGCATCCGCAGCGTCGTGGTCTTGCCGGCGCCGTTGGGCCCGAGGAACCCGACGACCTCGCCCTCCGCGACGTCCAGGTCGACCCCGTCGACGGCGCGAACGTCCTTCTTGGTCTTGCCCTCCCGGCTCTGGAAGGTCTGCACGAGCCCTCGTGCCTCGATCATCACGGCTCCTTCTCAACCGTCGTGTTCAAACTTGAATAACGCGAGTGTTCAACATTGAACACAGATGCGTCAAGTCGCGGCGTCCACCACGGCTCGTGACGGTAGACCGGCCCACCGACACGAATCCATCGCGTTTTCGAAGGGCCCGTTCGGGCGCAAGCGTCAGCGGCGTTTGCCGATGAGCTTCACGTAGCGCTCGCGGTCGCCGGCCATCTGCCAGCCGGGGTCGTCCGCGGGGACCTCCCAGTCCATCGGCTCCCCGCGCAGCGCCAGCTCGCCCCGCTCGATGCGGGCGCGCAGGTCGACGAGCCACTCGCGCTCGGTCTGGCTCATGCCCATCCACAGGTCGGCCAGCGACCGCACGTGGGGCGGGACGGCGGCGGCCCCAGCCGTGTTCTGGTCGAGCTGGCGCCGCGTCATCACGTCGAGCGCGGCGATGCGCGCGGTCAGCGCTGCCAGCACGCGGGCGCGCGGCATGAGGGGCAGCAGCGCCATCGCCGTGTGGAACGCGAGCGAGGACGTGAGGCCCACCGACTCGACGGCGTGCTCCCACAGTCGCTCGAACTCGCGACGGCCGTGGCTCGTGCTCGTGTAGACGGCCACCTCACGGGTGCCGTCGACGACGTCGTGCCGTTCCAGCGCGCCCTGCTTGGCGAGGGTGGCGAGGCCGGAGTAGATCGACCCGGGGTTGACGTGCGCCCAGTCGTCGACCTCCCAGGAGAGCAGCTCACGCCGCAGCTGGTAGCCGTTGACCGGTTCGAAGAGCATGACGGTGCCGAGGAGCAGGAGTCGCGTCTCGGTGGCCGCCATGCCCCGCAGTGTAGGCGCGGGAGAGGATTGCCCCATGCCCGAAGGTCACACGCTGTTCGCCCTCGCCCGCGACCTCGATGCCGCCTTCGCGGGCACCCGACCGGAGGTGACGAGCCCGCAGGGGCGGTTCGCCGCCGGCGCCGCGCTGCTGTCGGGACGCGAGCTGCTGCACGCGACCTCGTGGGGCAAGCACCTGTTCGTCGAGTTCGAGGGCGATGCCTGGCTGCACGTGCACCTCGGGCTCATCGGCAAGTTCTCGGTCGACGAGCGTGAGTATGCCGGTGCGTCACCCGTCGTGGGCCAGGTGCGTCTGCGCCTGGAGACGGACGCGCACGTCGCCGACCTGCGCGGGCCGAACCTGTGCGCGGTCATCACGCCGGACCAGGTCGAGGCGGTCCGCTCGCGGCTCGGTCCTGACCCCTTGCGCGTCGATGCGGCCGACCCCCTGCGACCCGACCCCGACTCGGACGTCGCCTGGCGTCGGATCAGCCGCAGCAGCAAGGGGATCGGTGAGCTGCTCATGGACCAGGCGGCCCTGGCGGGCGTCGGGAACGTCTACCGCTGTGAGGTGCTGTTCCGGCTGCGGGTCGACCCGTTCCGACCGGGCAGGGAGCTGCGCCGGTCGACGTGGGACGCGATCTGGCACGACCTGGTGGACCTGTTGCCGCTGGGGGTGGCGACCGGACGCATCGTGACGGTGGCCGAGCAGGTCGATGAGGTCCGGGCGACCATGGCCGACGGCCGCGTGGAGCGACTGGACGAGCGAATCTCCTACGTCTACAAGCGAACTGGCGAGCCGTGCCGGGTGTGTGGCTCCCGCATCCGCAGCCAGCAGGTGGCGGGCCGCACGCTCTACTGGTGCGGCCGCTGCCAACGCCGCCGCTGACGCGGCATACGCATGGTCACTGGGGGTGAGGCGCCCACCGCAGGCCGAGCCACAACGCCAGCAACAGCACCAGGGCGGCCAGGCCGGCGAAGGCCACGCTGACGTCGACGTCGCGCTCCTGGGTGTCGACCCGCTGCGGCAGGTCCTTGAACACCGTGTTCAGCTGCTCGGCGTCCTCGGCCTTGAAGTACTCCCCTCCGGTGGTCGAGGCGACCTGGCGCAGCGAGTCCTCGTCGACGACGAGGAAGTTACGGGCGCCGAACCCGAGGCCGCCGAGGCCCTGCGGCGGGCCGTCGAACATGCCACCGCCGAGCTGCTCGCTGGTGCACACCATCTGGGTCGGTTCGTCGGTGCCGAAGCCGATCGGGTAGACCCGGACGCCGCGCTCGGCCGCCTGCTCAGCCGCTGACTCAGGGGTGACGCCACGGGTGTTGGCGCCGTCGGTCAGCAGGACCACGATCTCGGGTGCCTTGTCGCCCGATGGGGCGTCGGGGCTGCCCGGCGTCGACGGTTTCGGCGTGGGCGACGTACCCTGGTCAGGCAGGTCCGGTGCGCCCGGATCTCCTTGCACCACACCCGCATCCGGGTCGGACGGCGCCACCTGCGGGTTGATCTCGGACACGGCGTCGATGGACTTGAGGATCGCCGCGCCAATGGCCGTGCCACGGCCGGTCGTCAGCCCGTCGACGGCGGTGAGCAGCTCCTCGTGGTCGGTCGTCGGAGCCACCGACAGCTGCGCGAACCCGGAGAAGACGACCAGCCCGATCCGAGTCCGGTCGCTCTGGTCGTCGACGAACGTGCGCACGGCATCCTGGGCCGCCGACATCCGGTTGGGCGACACGTCGGTCGAGCACATCGACCCGGACACGTCGATCGCGAGGATGACCGCAGAGCTCGAGACCGGCACCTCAGCACGCACCTGGGGGCGTGCCCCGGCGACGGCCAGGAGGGCGAGAGCGGCCAGCACCATCGCGATCGGGACGTGCCGCCGCCAGCTGCGCTGGCGCGGAACCGCCTTGCGCAGCAAGGCGACGTGCGAGAAGCGGATGGCTGCCCGGCGGCGTCGTCGCAGCTGCCAGAGGTATGCCGCGACGAGCACCGGGACGGCCAGCAGGCCGAACAGGACGTAGGGCAGGCTGAACCGCACGTCACACCACCCGCCCCGAGCGCAGGACCGCCAGCCCGGCGCCGAGGAGGAGCAGCACCGCGGCCGCAGCGGCGAACCACGAGGTGATCTCGCGTTCTTCGCTGCGGGTGGTCCACGCCAGGTCGATCGAGTCGTAGACCTTGGCGAGCGCCGCCGCGTCAGAGGCCGAGTGGTAGGTGCCGTCGGTGAGGTCGGCGATGCCCTGCAGCGTCGCCTCGTCGAGCGAGGTCGAGACCTGGAAACCGTCGATGTCGAGGACCGTTCCCTCGGGGCTGCCCAGCCCGATCGGGTAGACCTTCACGCCGGCGGCCGAGGCCAGCTCGGCCACCTGCAGCGGGTCCGGCTTGGTGGTGTTCTCGCCGTCGGACAGCAGCACCATCGCCGCAGACCCGTAGTAGCCGATCGGGACGTCGTCGAGGTTCTGGGACTGCGGGTCCACGGCGATGGGCCTGCCGGCGATGGCGCCCAGGCCGGTGACGATGCCGGCGCCGAGGGCGGTGCCGCCGTCGGTCCTGAGCCGGTCGATCGCCGCGGTGACCAGACCACGGTCCTCGGTCGGCTGCTGCGTGACGACAGCGCTGTTGCCGAACGCCACGACACCGAGCCGGATGGTCGAGGGCTGCCGCTCGACGAACTTCCGCGCGGCGGTCTTGGCGGCCTCGAGCCGCGTGGGCGCGACGTCCTTGGCGGCCATGCTGTTCGACACGTCGAAGGCAAGGATGACCGTGCCCTCCCGGTGTGGCTCGGCGATCGTTGCGGCCGGCCTCGCGACCGACACCAGCAGCAGAGCCAGGGCGCCGAGCAGGAGGGCCGGCGCGAGGTGGCGCCATCGGTCGCGACCACCCTCAGGAACCACCATTCCCTGCTGCGCCAACGCTTCTCGTCGCCGGGCGCGGCGGCGCAGCTGGCTCCGGTACCCGATCACCAGGACGGGTACGAACAGCAGCAGGAGGAGGGCTGCGGGCCACTGGAACGTCATTGCCGCCTCTGCCGGCGCAGCTCGGTGATGCGGGCCAGGGCGCGCACGAGGTCGTCGTCGGTCGAGACCTGGAAGAGGTCGGTGCCGGCCCGCCGTGCGGCACCGACCAGCTCCTCCTGCCGCTGCTCGGCCAGCTCGGTGAGCCGGGCGCGGAAGACCGGGTCGCTGGTGTCCACGAAGATCTGCTCACCGGTCTCGGCGTCCTCGACGTAGACGGCGCCCACGTCGGGCAGCTCGGACTCGCGCGGGTCGACCACCTGGAGTGCGACGACGTCGTGCCGGCGTGCCAGCAGGGCCAGGGGCTGCTCCCAGCCAGGCGTGCTGATGAAGTCGGAGACCACGATCACCAGGGACCGGCGGCGGGCCACGCCGAGCCCGGCGCGCAGCAGGGCACCGAGGTCGGTGGTGGCGTGGCCGGACGGTTCGGCGGGGGGTTCGAGGAGGGCCCGGGCGAGGCGCAGCACCTGGTTTCGCCCTTGACCGGGAGGGATCGTGCGCAGCCCGTCGTCGAGCAGCACGGCAGCGAGACGGTTGCCGCCGCGGGCGAGCAGGTGACCGATGGTCGTCGCGATCTCGGTGAGCACCAACGACTTCTGGCGGTCCACGGGGCCGAACCCCATCGACGCCGAACGGTCCAGCAGCAACCACGCCGTGACCTCGCGGTCCTCGACGTACTCGCGCACGTAGGGGGTGTCCATTCGCGCCGTGACGTTCCAGTCGATGTGCCGTAGGTCGTCCCCGGCCTCGTACTCGCGCAGGTCGGTGAAGTCGAGCCCGCTGCCGCGAAAGAGCGTGCGGTAGTCGCCCTGCACCCGCCCGTCGAGCCGGCGCACGACCCGCCACTGCAGCCTCCGCAGCAGTGCCTCAGGGGTGACGGTCACCGGCTGTGCCACGGGGTCCCGCCAGAGTCGGACGATCCTGCGCCACCGCCCTGGTAGGCCTGCTGGCGGCGCTCACGCAACGGCACGTCGGGCACGCTGACGGCGTCGAGGATCGGGGTGAGGACGTCGTCGGCGCTCATGCCCTCGGCCAGGGCCTCGTACGACAGCACCAGCCGGTGCCGCATGACGTCGCGCGCGAGGTCACGGATGTCCTGCGGGCGGGCGAAGTCGCGACCGCGCAGGAACGCCAGGGCCTTGCCTGCCAGCACCAGGTTGATCGACGCGCGCGGGCTCGCCCCGAACGACAGGTAGCGCGCGAGGTCCGGCAGCCCCACCTGCCCGGGCGAGCGGGTCGCGGAAGCCAGCCGGACGGCATACTCGATCAGCGCGGGGTCGACGTAGACCTCGTCGCTCTGGCGCTGGTAGTCGACGAGCTGGTCGATGGTGAGCACCTGCTGCGCCCGCTCGAACCGCGTCGTCATCCGCTCGACGACGACGAACTCCTCTGCGGGAGAGGGATATCCGATCAGCGTCTTGAGCATGAACCGGTCGACCTGCGCCTCCGGCAGCGCGTAGGTGCCCTCGGACTCGATGGGGTTCTGCGTCGCCATGACGAGGAAGGGGTCGGGCGCGGCATACGTCTCACGGCCGATCGTGACCTGGCGCTCCTGCATCACCTCGAGCAGGGCGCTCTGCACCTTCGCCGGTGCACGGTTGATCTCGTCGGCGAGGACGAGGTTGGCGAAGACCGGGCCGAGCGAGACCTGGAAGTCGCCCTCCTTCTGGTTCCAGATGCGGGTGCCGATCACGTCGGCCGGCACCAGGTCGGGCGTGAACTGGATCCGCTGGAACTGCCCGCCCATCGCCTCGGCCAGCGTCTTGATCGCCATCGTCTTGGCCAGACCCGGCACACCCTCGACCAGGAGGTGACCGCGCGCCAGCAACGCCACGAGCATGCGCTCGAGCAGCACGTCCTGGCCGACGATGGTCTTCTTCACCTCGTACAGCGCCTGCTCGAGCGGGTGCTGTGCCGGCGGCCTGGTGGTCAGGTCGGGACGAGTGGGTTCCATGCGTGCTCCTCTGCCGTGCCTACTGCTCGGGTGCCCCGGCGGACCCGCCGGCGCTCGCGATGGGCACGGCGAAACCGATGCCCACGAAGAAGTTCTGCTCGGACGGGTTGGCGAGGCCGGTCACGATGCCGACGACCTGGCCGTCGCGGTTGAGCAGCGGACCGCCGGAGTTGCCCGGGTTGACCGCTGCGTCGAACTGGATGAGTCCGGCGAGGGTGCGGCTCGCGCTGACCTTGATCGAGCGGTCGAGCGCCGACACGACACCCGCGGACAGCGAGTCGGCCAGTCCGAGCGGGTGCCCGACGGCGAAGACGTCGTCACCGACCTGGGTCCCGCCGCCGAGGACTGCCGGCACGACGACCTTCGGCAGGCTTCGGGGGGTGAGGGACGCGGTGTCGTTCGCCTCGGTGGCCTCCTTGACGGTCGCCACGGACTGGGTGCCGTCGGCGAACCGCACGGTGATCGAGTCGGCGTCCCCGACGACGTGCAGGGCGGTGAGGATGGTGCCGTCCTGGCTCACGACGACGCCCGCACCGGTGCCGCGCTCGGCCCCTTGGTCGCTGGTGCCGGTGGTGCTGATGACGACCATCGAGGGCGCCACCACGCGGTATGCCGCGGCCGCGTCCGGGGGTGCCTGGCGCGCCTTCTTCTCGGCGTCGGCGATGCCGTTCTGGACCGCCCTGTCGACGTCCGCCCTGGAGATGGGTGGGGTGTCGGGGCCGCGGGTGAGCGCGAACGCGATCGCGGCGATGACTGCCACGACGACCGCGGCGACGAGCGCGATGGTCCGGTTCGGTCTCCACCGGCGGCGCGGCGCAGCCTCGGGCGCGGGTTCCTCCTGCCCCCGGTCGAGCAGCGATGCTCCTTGCCGGTCCACGTGTGCGAGCCTACGTCGGGCTCGCCCCGCACGACATCGGGGCGGTTCATTCACGGCAACTTCTCAGGTTCGCCCGCCGCGCGCTCTTCCGGGATGCCAGGGGCGCGACTGGCTGCGCCCCTGGCATCCCGGAACTGCGCAGCGCGGTCAGGCGCCCGCGTCGATGAGCCGCTGGAGGTATGGCGGCCACCACCCGGCATACCGCTGTCGCAGCTGCGGGATCCGCCAGTCGTCGCCGGTCACCATCTGGCGGCACCGCGTGGAGGGGCAGTGGCAGCGCAGCACCCAGCCCGCGTCGACGGTGCTCGTCGAGTAGTCGCTGGTGAGCTCGTCGCCGCCGGCGATGTCGGTCATCGCGACCAGCGTGTACTCGTCGGCCCACCCGAGGTTCGGGTCGCACGCGTGGTTGGCGAACCGGATGTCGCCACC
This sequence comes from Actinomycetes bacterium, assembly GCA_023420415.1. GTDB lineage: Bacteria > Actinomycetota > Actinomycetes > Actinomycetales > Dermatophilaceae > Pedococcus. The sequence goes on from JAEZWF010000003.1 coordinate 98,694, forward strand.
CGGCGCGAGCAGCAGGTGCCGGCCCGCGTCCACCACGACGGTGTCGACGTAGCCGTCGGCGTCCGCGAACGCCGCGCGCAGGCCGGCGTCGTCGACGATCCGGCCGCCGAGCCGGGCCACGACCTCGCCCGCCGCGAGCGGGGCTGTCGCGAACAGCCCGCGGCCCGCGATCGGGGACGGGCGCACCTCGACCTCGGCGTGCAGCCAGTGGTCCGGCCGGGGCGGGTGCATGCCGGCCATCCAACCACCGGGTGGTGCAAGGATCGGCCCCATGGACAACGGCGTTCCCTCCACGGTCGAGCAGCTGCGAGCTCTCCAGCTCGACCGGATGCGGCAGACCCTGCGGCACGCGTACGACAACGTGCCGCACTACCGGGCAGCCTTCGGCGACGCGGGCCTGACACCGGACGACCTGACCGAGCTCGCCGACCTCGCGCGTTTTCCCTTCACCGCCAAGGCCGACCTGCGCGACAACTACCCGTTCGGGATGTTCGCGGTGCCCCGTGAACAGGTGGTGCGGGTGCACGCGTCGAGCGGCACCACCGGGCGGCCGACCGTCGTCGGCTACACCCGCGACGACATCGACATGTGGGCCGAGGTGATGGCGCGCTCGATCGAGGCCGCGGGCGGGCGGCCCGGCGACGTGCTCCACGTCGTCTACGGCTACGGCCTGTTCACCGGCGGGCTCGGCGCGCACTACGGCGCGGAGCGGCTCGGGTGCACCGTTGTGCCGGTCAGCGGCGGCATGACCGAGCGCCAGGTCCAGCTCATCCAGGACTTCCAGCCGCGGGTCATCATGGTGACGCCGAGCTACTTCCTCGCGATCCTCGACGAGATGGAGGCGCAAGGAGTGGACCCGGCATCGACCTCCCTGGAAATTGGCATCTTCGGTGCCGAGCCGTGGACCGAGCAGATGCGCGAGGAGGTCGAGCGCCGCTCGGGCATCAGGGCAGTCGACATCTACGGCCTCTCCGAGGTCATCGGGCCCGGTGTCTCGCAGGAGGCTGGGGAGACCCAGGACGGGCTGCACATCTGGGAGGACCACTTCTACCCCGAGGTGGTCGATCCCGTGACCGGTGAGGTGCTACCCGACGGTGAGGAGGGTGAGCTGGTCTTCACCTCGCTCACCAAGCAGGCGATGCCCGTGATCCGTTACCGCACAAGGGATCTCACGACGCTCAGCCCCGGCACGGCATACCCGCAGTTCCGTCGCATGGCCAAGATCACGGGACGCACCGACGACATGATGATCGTCCGTGGCGTCAACGTCTTCCCCTCCCAGATCGAGGAGCACCTGCTCACGATCGATGGGCTGACGCCGCACTACCTGTGCGTGCTCACCCGGCCGGGACGCATGGACGAGCTGACCGTGCAGGTCGAAGCCGCGTCGGGCCAGTCGACGCCGGCCGAGCGCGAGGCCATGGCGACGCAGCTGCGCTCGCGGGTCAAGGACCGGGTCGGCGTGACGATCGCCGTGGAGGTGGTCGAGCCGCACGCCCTCGAACGCTCGCTCGGCAAGGCCAAGCGGATCAGCGACCAGCGTCCGAGGTAGCCGCCCTTCCCGTGCGGGTGAAAGCGTGTAATCATCATTATATGACAGCGCGAACGACGGCGGAGGCCTGGCTGGCCGGCCGCATCCCGAAGGGCTGGTTCACCGGCCCGGTCGAGGTCCAGCGCGACCGCGACGAGCTCATCCTCTGGGGTGACCTCGCCGCCCCCGACCTCCCCACGGGCGCCGACGACGCCGAGCGCGCCGTCGCCGCCCGTGGCGCGGCCAAGACCTTCCGCGAGGACACCCGCGAGCAGCGCATCGAGATCGCCCGCGAGCTCGAGCACCTCTCCGGCCGCAAGGTCAGCTGGGGCGTGCGCGTCGGCGACGAGGAGCTCCTGTTCACCCACCTCGCCGCGCCGGTCATGACCCGGCTGCGCCAGCCCGAGCGCAAGGTGCTCGACACCCTCGTCGACGCCGGGGTCGCCCGGTCCCGCGCCGACGCCCTCGCGTGGTGCGTCAAGCTCGTCGGTGAGAAGTCCGACACCTGGCTCGGCGAGCTGCGTGAGGCGATGGAGCAGGTCGAGAAGGTCCGCGCCAAGGGCCCGGACGCCTGAGGGCGCACCCAAGGCGAGGTATGCCGCGGGGCCGGCCCCGCGGCATACCGTCGCCCTCCCCGGGTTCGCCCACGGCGAACATGAGTGAGCCGGGCTCACCTGCGGGGAACAGGCGGCGGGTGGGTCACGTTCCCCACCATGAGTCCCCTCACCCCGCATGACGAAGCCTCGATCGGGTATCGGTCGGTGAAAGGCGACGCCGCGGTCAGGGAGCACGGATAGCATCGAGGTGATCTCGATAGGCAGGAGCAGAAGAGATGTTTGAACGGTTCACCGACCGGGCCCGTCGGGTGGTCGTGCTCGCGCAGGAAGAGGCGCGCATGCTCAACCACAACTACATCGGGACGGAGCACATCCTGCTCGGCCTCATCCACGAGGGTGAAGGTGTCGCCTCCAAGGCTCTGGAGAGCCTTGGCATTTCGCTGGAGTCGGTCCGCGAGCAGGTCCAGGAGATCATCGGCCAGGGGCAGCAGGCCCCGAGCGGCCACATTCCCTTCACGCCGCGGGCGAAGAAGGTCCTCGAGCTGAGCCTGCGCGAGGCGCTGCAGCTCGGCCACAACTACATCGGCACCGAGCACATCCTGCTCGGGCTCATCCGTGAGGGCGAGGGCGTGGCCGCCCAGGTCCTCGTCAAGCTGGGCGCCGACCTCAACCGGGTGCGCCAGCAGGTCATCCAGCTCATCTCCGGCTACCAGGGCAAGGAGGGCGGCGCGCCCGCGGGCGTCGGCGCCGGCCAGCAGCAGGAGGGCGCCCCGGCGGGTTCGCTGGTGCTCGACCAGTTCGGTCGCAACCTCACCATGGCCGCCCGCGAGGGCAAGCTCGACCCGGTCATCGGGCGCGAGAAGGAGATCGAGCGGGTCATGCAGGTGCTGTCCCGCCGCACCAAGAACAACCCCGTCCTCATCGGTGAGCCCGGCGTCGGCAAGACGGCCGTCGTCGAAGGCCTGGCCCAGGACATCGTCAAGGGCGAGGTGCCCGAGACCCTCAAGGACAAGCAGCTCTACACCCTCGACCTCGGCGCGCTCGTCGCCGGCAGCCGCTACCGCGGTGACTTCGAGGAGCGGCTGAAGAAGGTCCTCAAGGAGATCCGCACCCGCGGCGACATCATCTTGTTCATCGACGAGATCCACACCCTCGTGGGTGCGGGTGCCGCCGAGGGCGCGATCGACGCCGCCAGCATCCTCAAGCCGATGCTGGCCCGCGGTGAGCTGCAGACCATCGGCGCCACCACCCTCGATGAGTACCGCAAGCACATCGAGAAGGACTCGGCGCTCGAGCGCCGGTTCCAGCCGATCCAGGTGGCCGAGCCCACGCTCAGCCACGCGATCGAGATCCTCAAGGGCCTGCGTGACCGCTACGAGGCGCACCACCGGGTGTCCATCACCGACAGCGCGCTGGTGAGCGCGGCCAACCTGGCCGACCGCTACATCAACGACCGGTTCCTGCCCGACAAGGCGATCGACCTCATCGACGAGGCAGGCGCGCGGTTGCGCATCCGCCGGATGACGGCTCCGCCGGACCTGCGCGAGTTCGACGAGAAGATCGCGGCGGTGCGGCTGGAGAAGGAGTCGGCCATCGACGGCCAGGACTTCGAGAAGGCCGCCGGGCTGCGCGACGACGAGAAGAAGCTGCTCACCGCCAAGGCCGAGCGCGAGTCGCAGTGGAAGTCCGGCGACATGGACGTCGTGGCCGAGGTCGACGAGGAGCTCATCGCCGAGGTGCTCGCCGCCTCGACGGGCATCCCGGTGTTCAAGCTCACCGAGGAGGAGTCGAGCCGGCTGCTCCACATGGAGGACGAGCTGCACAAGCGCATCGTCGGCATGGACGACGCCATCAAGGCGCTGTCGCAGGCGATCCGCCGCACCCGTGCCGGCCTGAAGGACCCGCGCCGTCCCGGTGGCTCGTTCATCTTCGCCGGCCCGACCGGTGTCGGTAAGACCGAGCTGGCCAAGACGCTCGCCGAGTTCCTCTTCGGCGACGAGGACAGCCTGATCCAGCTCGACATGAGCGAGTTCTCCGAGAAGCACACCGTGTCGCGGCTGTTCGGTTCGCCTCCCGGCTACGTCGGCTACGAGGAGGGCGGCCAGCTCACCGAGAAGGTGCGCCGCAAGCCGTTCTCGGTCGTGCTGTTCGACGAGGTCGAGAAGGCCCACCCGGACATCTTCAACTCGCTGCTGCAGGTGCTCGAGGACGGCCGCCTCACCGACTCCCAAGGTCGGATGGTCGACTTCAAGAACACCGTCATCATCATGACGACCAACCTCGGCACCCGCGACATCGCCAAGGGCGTCTCGCTCGGCTTCTCCGCCGGGCCGGACTCCCGCAGCGACTACGAGCGGATGAAGAACAAGGTCCAGGACGAACTCAAGCAGCACTTCCGCCCCGAGTTCCTCAACCGCGTCGACGACACGATCGTCTTCCCCCAGCTCACGCAGGAGGAGATCGTCGCCATCGTCGACCTCGAGATCGCCAAGCTCGACAAGCGGCTCAAGGACAAGGACATGGGCATCGAGCTCACCATCGAGGCCAAGAACCTGTTGGCCAAGAAGGGCTACGACCCCGTGCTCGGCGCCCGGCCGCTGCGTCGGACGATCCAGCGCGAGATCGAGGACGTCCTGTCCGAGAAGATCCTCTACGGCGAGCTGAAGTCGGGCGAGCTGGTGCTCGTCAAGACCGAGGGCGAGGGCAAGAACGAGGCCTTCACCTTCGACGGCACGCCGCACCCGGGCAGCCTCGAGCTCCCCGTGGTCGAGACGGTCGGAGACGCAGCCGAGGGCTGATCCCAGCCCGACGCCCAAGGGCGGGTATGCCGCGTGGTCACCACGCGGCATACCCGCCCTTTTGCGTTGTGCACCAAAGGAATCGGGCGCATCACGTGAGTCGGGCGAGCATTTCCTTCATGGCGCGGATCTGCACCGACTGCGTGGCGTAGACCTCCGTCGACAGGTCGCCGACGTACTCGTCGCGGCCGTCACGCTGCTGGGTCACGGCCATCGTCAGGGCGCCCTGGTGGTGGGTGATCATCCGCTGGAGGAACAGCCGGTCGGCCTGCACGCCGGTGGCCTGCTTCAGCTCATCGAGCTGGTCCGGGGTGGCCATGCCGGGCATGGCGGCGTGGTGCCCGCTGCCGGGGGCCTGCACGTTCGTGGCCTGCACCGGCACCGACTGGCCCTTGTCCTTGAGCCAGCGCGCCATGCCGTCGATCTCGGGGCGCTGCTCATCGCGCATCCGCTCGGCCAGGGCCTTGACCTTGGGGTCGGTGAGGCGGTCGACGACGAGGTCGACCATCACGATGGCCTGGGCGTGGTGGACGATCATGTCCTGCATGAACTGGGTGTCCGCCCGGTCCGGTGACCCGGTGCGGGTGGCGATGGCGTCGGACCCCGTGAGCGAGGTGTTGGGTTCGCCCGGCTTGCCGGGTTGCAGCACCGGGGCGGTGGGGGAGGTGGCTCCGGGGACCGGTTCGCCCTCGTCGCCCGAGCAGCCCGTGAGCGTGACGAGACCGAGGGCGGCGACCAGGGCCAGCCCGGCCGACCGGGTGCGGAACCGGTCGGTGTGCGTCTGGTTGTCCTTCACGGTCGCCACCCTAACCGCCGGAATTCTTTACCTGATCCAGAAACTTCGATCCGCCACAGGGGCCGCGGAAGGCGCTTGGCTGGAGGGATCGACCGGTCTGCCACTGAAGGGGTGGCGTTCCGGCGCAGGTGAAGTACGCCTCTCCCGCCCATCCCTCATCCGCACTGAAGGAGAAGCCCCCATGAGACTCCCCAGAGTCCTGACCGTGGCGGTCGCCGCGGCAGCGCTCGTGCTGCCGGCTTCGGCCGCGATGGCCGCCGGTGACGACGGTGTCGGCAAGTCGGGCACCCAGCTCGCCCCCGACGAGATCGGCCGCAGCGCCAACATGCAGCACCTCGCCAACGTGCCCCACAGCGGGCCGCTCGCCGGCTCCACCGGCACCGACATCGCCTTCCAGGACGACAGGGCCTTCGTCGGCAACTACAACGGTTTCGTCATCTACGACGTGAGCAAGCCGTCCTCGCCGCGGATGCTCGCCCAGGTCAGCTGCCCCGGCTCGCAGAACGACGTGAGCGTCTCGGGCAACCTGCTCTACCTGTCCACCGACTCCTCGCGCACCGACGACTCGTGCGAGTCGGCTCCGCAGTCCGCCACGATCAAGGAGTCGTGGGAGGGGATGAAGATCTTCGACATCTCCGACGTGCGCAACCCCAAGTACATCAAGTCGGTCGAGACCGCGTGCGGCTCGCACACCCACACCCTGGTCCCGGGTGGTGCGGAGAAGGACTACCTGTACGTGTCCAGCTACAGCCCGCGTGAGACCTACCCGGACTGCCAGCCGCCGCATGACTCCATCTCGATCATCGAGGTGCCCAAGGCCAACCCCACCGCGGCCAAGGTCGTCGCCGAGCCGAACCTGTTCCCCGACGGCGGGACCGAGAGCCCGGACCTGCTGGCCGGCGGCACGAGCGGCTGCCACGACATCACGGCATACCCGGCCAAGAAGATCGCGGCCGGCGCGTGCATGGGTGACGGCATCATCATGGACATCGCCGACCCGGTGAAACCAAAGGTGATCGAACGGGTGACCGACCCGAACTTCGCGTTCTGGCACTCGGCGACGTTCAACCAGAAGGCCACCAAGGTCGTCTTCACCGACGAGCTCGGCGGCGGTGGGGCGGCCACCTGCAACGCGGCGATCGGCCCGAACCGCGGCGCGAACGGCATCTACACGCTGTCCGCGGACCGCAAGCTGACGTTCAAGTCGTACTTCAAGATCAAGCGCTACCAGTTCGACAGCGAGAACTGCGTGGCCCACAACGGCTCGATCATCCCGGTGCAGGGCCGCGACGTCATGGTGCAGTCCTGGTACATGGGTGGCACCAACGTCTGGGACTTCACCGACCCGGAGAACCCGCGTGAGATCGGCTACTTCGAGCGGGGCCCGAACGGCGGCGCCGGCGGTGGTGGCGGCGGCACCTGGTCGTCCTACTACTACAACGGCAACATCTACTCCTCCGACCTGGGCAAGGGCTTCGACGTCCTGAAGATCACGGAGAAGAACCTCAAGAAGGCCGCGGACGTGAAGATGGACGAGCTCAACGTCCAGTCCCAGCCGGTCTACCAGCTCAAGAAGAAGTGACCGAGCCGGACTGACGGACCACGGTATGCCGCCCGCTCACCCTCGGTGGGCGGGCGGCACACCTTTGCCGTGGGCGGGGCGTTGGCCCGTACCCTTGACCCCGTGCGCCGCCTGAACTTCCCCCGCCGTTCCGTCCTGCTCGGGCTCGCCGCCGCCCCGTTCGGGGTGGCCGCCTGCTCCAGCGACGACAAGGCCCCACCGGCGCCTGGGTCGTCCACCACGAGCAAGCCGGCCACCACGACGACCAAGCCGAAGCCGACGGTCACGGGCACCGGGCTCCCGGCCGACCTGCTGGCGTCGCTGCGGCTGCTCTACCTCGGTGGCGCCGTGCCCTCGACCGGCGAGGTCGCGCCGGCGCTGAAGAAGCGCAAGCCGCGAACGGCCACGGTGGCGGTCGCCGGGTCCGTGGGCGCGTGGAAGGGGTTCCCGATCGCCGTCGTCAGCAGCGGCAAGGACCTCAGCCTGCTGGTGCGGACGCGTGGCACGTGGACCCTCGTCGGTGGCTGGTGGCCGTCGCTGGGTGTGGCCCGAACGCCGGTGGCCACCAAGCGGGTCCTCGCCATCGGCTCGGACGCCCGGCCGACGCAGAAGGTCAACGGACAGCGCGCCGACTCGCTGCACATCATCGGCGTGGACGCCAAGGGTGTCGGCGGCATCGTGGGCATCCCGCGCGACTCGTGGATGGCGCTGTCCTCCGGTGGCACCAACAAGATCAACGCCGCGCTCGCGTTCGGCGGCCCCCAGGCGGTCGTGCGGTCGCTGGAGCGGGCGAGCGGCGTCCAGCTCGACGGCTACCTCATCACCGGCTTCAAGGGGTTCCGCGCGATGGTCAACGCCATGGGTGGCATCCGCTACGTCGCGCCCGCGGTGTTCCGTGGCGAGCACGGCGTGCTGGCCAAGAAGGGCCTCAACATCCTGCGCGGCGAGCCCGCCCTCAGCTTCGCGCGGGAGCGGCACACCCTCGCCAACGGTGACTTCGGGCGCTCGCTCAACCAGGGCAAGCTGATCCTCGCGGGCATGGGCATGGCGCGCTCGGGCGGCCCCAAGGCGCTGGTGAAGTACCTCAGCGCCATGTCCAAGCACGTCGAGACCGACCTCACGCCCGCGGAGGTCCTGAACCTCGCAGCGGCGGTGTTCCAGACCAACCCCAACACGGTCAAGAACACCGTGGTGCCGGGCGGGGTCGGCACGCGTTCGGGCCAGTCGGTGGTGCTGCTCGGCAGCGGAGCCCGGAAGATCTTCGGTGACCTGAAGGACGGTCGGCTCGGTGGCTGAGGTCGTCGTGCGCGCCGCGACGGCAGGCGACGTGCGTGTCATCCGCGACATCGTCCGCCCGCTGGCCGAGCAACGGGTGCTGGTGTCCAAGGACGCGGTCACCTACTACGAGGCGCTGCAGCAGTTCCGGGTCGCCGAGCTGGACGGCGAGGTCGTGGGCTGTGGCGCCCTGCACGTGATGTGGGAGGACCTCGCCGAGATCCGCACCCTGGCGGTGCGGGCGCAGGCCAAGGGGGCGGGTGTGGGCTCGCGCCTGCTGGAGGCGCTGGTCGAGGACGCGCGTGCGCTGGGACTGCGGCGGCTGTTCTGCCTCACCTTCGAGGTCGACTTCTTCGCCCGGCACGGGTTCGAGCCGATCGAGGGGCAGGCGGTCGAGCCGGAGGTGTATGCCGAGCTCGTGCGTTCCTATGACGAGGGCGTCGCCGAGTTCCTCGACCTCGAGCGGGTCAAGCCGAACACGTTGGGCAACACGCGGATGCTGCGCACCCTCTGAGCCGGCACCTGCCTGTCAGAGACGCTCCACGCCGGGGCCCGGCGTGGCTGCGCCACGGGTGTCGAGGAACCTCCTGGCCCGTGCGGCGAGGGCGTCGACGTCGTAGTCACGGTGGTGCTGCAGCAGGACCGTGATGTCTGCCCCGGCCACCGCGGCTTCGAGGTCTGAGACGCGAGTCGCGTTGTCTCCCAATGCTTCCCAGCGTGTGATGAGTGGGTCGTGGTAGGTGAGAGTGGCGCCCTGCTCGATCAGCTTGCGTCCCAGGGGCACCGCCGGGGACTCGCGCTGGTCGGCGATGTTCGCCTTGTAGGTGACGCCGAGCAGGAGGATGCGTGAGCCACGTAGGGCCTTGCCGTCGTCGTTCAGGGCGTCCTGCATGCGCCGGACGACGTACGCCGGCATCGCCGCGTTGATCTCCTGGGCCAGCTCCACGAACCGGAACGGGTAGCCGAGCCTGGTCCGCACGCTGTGCGACAGGTAGTTCGGGTCGATGGGGATGCAGTGCCCGCCCACGCCGGGTCCGGGGTAGAACGCCTGGAACCCGAACGGCTTGGTCCGGGCGGCCTCGATGACGTCCCACAGGTCGATGTCGAGGTCGTGGCAGAACCGCGCCATCTCGTTGACCAGGGCGATGTTGATGTGGCGGTAGGTGTTCTCGAGCAGCTTGGCCGTCTCTGCCTCACGGGTGCCGCGCACCGGCACCACCGTGTCGACGAACCGGGCGTAGAAGTCACTGGCCGCCTGCGTGCAGGCGGGGGTGTGGCCGCCGACCACCTTGGGGGTGTTGCGGATGCCGTGCACCGGGTTGCCGGGGTCCACCCGCTCGGGCGAGAACGCCAGGTGGAACTCGTGACCGGCGCGCAGGCCGCTCGTCTCGAGCACGGGCCGCACGACCTCGTCCGTGGTGCCGGGGTAGGTCGTCGACTCCAGGACGACGAGGGTGCCGGGCTGCAGGTGCTCCGCAACCGACTGCACCGACCGCTGCACCGCCGAGAGGTCGGGGCCGCCCTCGGGGCTGAGGGGGGTGGGGACGCAGAGGACCACGGCGGCTGTGTCGGCGAGCACTGCCGGGTCGGTGGTCGGTTCGAACCCGGCCCCGAGCATCTTGGCGACGTGCTCGTCGGTGAGGTCGTCGACGTGGGAGCGCCCGGATGCGAGCGAGGCGACGACGGCACGGTCCGTGTCCAGGCCGGCGACGCGCAGCCCTGCCCCCGCCGCCGCTTCGGCGAGCGGCAGGCCGACGTAGCCGAGCCCGACCACGACCACGTCGTACCGGCGCTGGGTCATGGCTTGGCGAGCTCGCTCTCGAGGTCGTAGTCGTCGAGCCCGATGCCGGCGGTGGCGCTCGGGTCGAAGTCGGGCGCGCGGCGGCCGACCCCCAGCAGCTCGGCGATGGCGGCGACACTGCGCTCTGCCGCCCGGCCGTCGCCATAGGGGTTCACGGCATTCGCCATGGCCAGGTATGCCGCGTGGTCGTCGAGGAGCGTCTCCAGCTCGCGCCGGATGGTCGCGCCGTCGGTGCCCACCAGCCGCACGGTCCCGGCCTCGACGGCCTCGGGGCGTTCGGTCGTGTCGCGCATGACGAGCACCGGCTTGCCGAGGCTGGGCGCCTCCTCCTGCACGCCACCGGAGTCGGTGAGGACGACCGTCGCGCAGGCCAGGGCGTGGGCGAACTGGTGGTAGTCGAGGGGCTCGGTCAGCGTCACGTTGTCCAGGTCGCCGAGCAGCGGTTCGATGACGTCGCGCACGACCGGGTTGCGGTGCATGGGCAGCAGCACCATGAGGTCCGGCCGTTCCACGGCGAGGTCACGGATCGCGGTCATCGACTCGACCATCCGTGGCCCCCACGACTCGCGCCGGTGCGAGGTGACGAGGACGAGGTCCCGCCCGACGCGTGCCTCCGCCACCACCTCGGCGACGCGGGGGTCGGTGAACTCGACCGGTTGGGCGGTGGTCCACCGCAGGGCGTCGATGACGGTGTTGCCGGTGACCGGGACCATCGACGGGGTGATTCCCTCGCGCAGCAGGTTGGCCTTCGAGGTCGCCGTGGGCGCCAGGTGCAGGGCCGCGAGCGGTGCCGTGAGGCGCCGGTTGGCCTCCTCGGGGAAGGGGGAGTGGACGTCGCCGGTGCGCAGGCCGGCCTCGAGGTGCACCACGGGGATGCGTTCGTAGAACGCGGCCAGCCCGGCGGCCAGCACGGTGGTCGTGTCGCCTTGCACCACAACGACATCGGGCCGGGCCTGCTGGAACAACGCGGAGGTCGCCAGGACCGTCCGGGCGGTGATGTCGGCCAGCGTGGCACCGGGCGACATGAGGTCGAGGTCGTGGGCGGGCCGGATGCCGAACAGCGAGTTGACCTGGTCGAGCATCTCGCGGTGCTGTCCGGTCACGGCCACGATCGGCTCGACGCGGTCGTCGGCCTCGAGCGCGGCAACCAACGGCGCCATCTTGATGGCCTCGGGGCGGGTGCCGTAGACGGTCATGACACGGTGCATGGGAGTTCCTCCTTCAGCGCCAGGCGCCGCGGGTGTCGACGAGCTGCCGACCCCGCAGGTCGCCCATGGTGATCGAGCGGAATGCCAGGTGGTCGACCAGCAGCACCACGACGTCGGCCTCCTGCACGGCCTGGTCGGTGGGCGTCAGCTCGACGTTCGAGAGCTCGGCCAGCTCGGCCGGCAGGGTGTCCACGTGGGGTTCGACCGCGAGGATCCGCGCCTCGGGCCGTTCGGTTGCGAGCGTCTGGGTGATGGCCAGTGCCGGGGACTCGCGCAGGTCGTCGATGTCGGCCTTGAAGGCGAGCCCCAGGCAGGCGACGGTGGCGCCGGCCCCACCTGGGCGGCCCGCCGCGGCGAGGGCTGCGTCGATCTTGTCCAGCACCGTCCGCGGCCGGGCGTCGTTGGTCTCGCGCGCCGCCCGGATCAGGCGCGCCTGCTGCGGGGCGGCGGCGACGATGAACCACGGGTCGACAGCGATGCAGTGCCCGCCCACGCCGGGACCCGGCTGCAGGATGTTGACCCGCGGGTGGTGGTTGGCCATCGAGATGACCTCCCACACGTCCAGGCCGATCTCCTCGCAGATCTCGGCCAGCTCGTTGGCGAAGGCGATGTTGACGTCGCGGAACGCGTTCTCGGTCAGCTTGGCCATCTCGGCGGACTTCGCGTCGGTGAGGACGATCTCGCCGGTCACGAACGTCCGGTAGACCTCGGCGGCCCGGGTCGCGCACTCGGGAGTGATGCCGCCGACGACCCGGTCGTTGGAGAAGATCTCGACCATGATGCGCCCGGGGAGCACGCGCTCGGGGCAGTGCGCCAGGTGGACGTCGGGTATGCCGCCCATGTGCGGCAGCTTGAGGTCCGGGCGCAGGTCGGAGATCCACTCCGAGATCTGCCAGGTGGTGCCGGGAGGTGACGTCGACTCCAGGATGATGACCTCGCCACCGGTGAGCTGCGGCGCGATCGCTTCGGTCGCGGCCCGCACGTACTTCAGGTCGGGCTCGTGGTCGCCCTTGAACGGAGTGGGGACGGCGATGAGGTAGACGGACGCGGGTGGCGTCTGCGTGGTTGCGGTCAACAGGCCCTGTGACACCGCGGAGGCGATGGCCTCGTCGAGGTTGGGCTCGACGATCGGGACCCGTCCCGCGTTGATCTCCGAGACGATCCGCTCATTGACGTCGACCCCGATGACCTTGCGGCCGTGGCGGGTCAGGGCCGCGCAGGTCGGAAGACCTATGTAGCCGAGACCGATGACGGCGATTGCGTCGTCGAACATCCGTGAACTCCCATGGTGGTTGGTGGGTCGTGGGGGATGGCGCCCGTCCGCCCGGAGGACCGTTCGGCGAGCTCGTTGATGTGGCGCACGAAGTCACGACCGATGACGTTCCAGTCGTAGTTCTCGCGCACGTAGGCGTGACCGGCCCGGCCCATGGCCTCGCGGCGTGCCGGGTCGGTGGCGAGGTCCATGAGGGCCGCCGCGGTGGCCTCCGCGTCGCCGAACGGCACGACCACCCCGCAACCGGACTCCTGCACGAGCTCGGCCGCGAGCGGCAGCGGGGTGGTGACCACGGGTATGCCGCGGCCCATGTACTCGATCACCTTGGTCGGCATCGAGTGCCGGTAGTTCGGCCGGTCCTCCAGAAGGGACAACCCGGCGAGCGCCCCGTCGAGCATCGGCAGCGCCTGCGCACTCGGGACGAAGCCGTGGTGCCGCACGTGGCCGAAGGTGACCGCCCGCTGCAGCGTCTCCGCGGTGCGGTCGTCCCGCGCGGTGCCGATGACCTCCACGGACAGGGAACCGCGCGTGGCCTCCGAGACCAGCCGGCCGGCATTCACCAGCGTGGCCGCGCCCCGCGCCATGGTGACCGAGCCGAGGTAGACGGCCCGCGTGCTGCCGGGCGCAGGGACGTCCTCGGGCACCCGCACGGTGTTGGGGACGACGACGTGGTCGTGGGTGAAGCGTTCGGCGTACGCGTACTCGGCGAGGATCAGCTCGTGGCGGCGCTCGGCGCGGCGCTCGATGGCCCGCACGGCCCGGGCCATCATGCCCCGTGCACCGCCGGGCACCCAGCTCTTGGTCTCGATGGCTGCCGCAGTGTCCTCGTGCACGTCCCAGACGAGGTTGTCCAGGCGCAGACCCGTTGCGGCTGCGACGATCTCGGGGTCGTGGACGAGCACGACGTCGTGGTCCGGCCCCTCGTGGGCCAGCAACCGCCGGACGGCACGGAAGGCCTGGCCGCGCACGCGGCCGTGGGCGTGGGGCAGGTCGAGGTGGCGCAGGCTCGTGGTGTCGGGGAGGTGCAGGCCGTGCGCGGAGAACGGCGCGGCATACGACACCTCCACCCCCGCATCGAGCAGGGCACCGATCTGGCGGTGCCGGATGCGGGCGTCCTCCGGGTGGTGCACGACGGTGACGACGAGCGCGTTGTGGGGCCGCACGACGCTCACCTCGCCGGCTTCCGGTGTGACTGCTCGTACGCGCGCACGACCTCGTCGGTGGGGCCGTCCATGAGGAGTCGGCCCTGGTCCATCCACAGCACCCGGTCGCACGACTCGCGGATCGCGGCGTTGGAGTGGCTGACCAGGAAGACCGTGCTGGCCTCCTTGCGGATCTCGGCGATCCGGTCGCGGCTGCGGGCCTGGAAGTCCGCGTCACCGGTAGCGAGTGCCTCGTCGATCATGAGGATGTCCGGCACCGCGGCGGTGGAGATCGCGAACCGCAGCCGGGCGCCCATGCCGGAGGAGTAGGCACTCATCGGCAGGTCGACGAAGTCACCGATGCCGGAGAAGTCGACGATGTCGTCGTAGCGCTCGCGCACCTCGCGTGGCGTGAGGCCGAGGGCCAGCCCGCCGATCATCACGTTGCGCGCACCCGTGAGGCCGGTGAGCAGCACGGCGTTGATCCCGAGCAGGGAGGGCCGTCCAGCGGCCCACACGCGCCCGCCCGCGGGCGGGATGAGCCCGGCGATGGCGCGCAGCAGCGTGCTCTTGCCCGACCCGTTGCGTCCGATGATCCCGACCGCTTCGCCGTGGTTGACGACGAACGACACGTTCTTGACCGCGTGCACCTTGCGGACCGAGCTCACCGGACTGCGACGACGCAGCAGGCGCTCGACCAGGGGCAGGTCGCCGGTGGTGGCGGTGCCCTGCTTCTTGGCGCCGAAGACGGTGTAGACGATGTCGAGCTCGGAGCAGATCACGCTGGGCGTGGGCGTCCCGGACGTCACCTCGGGCCCCCCGGTTGCCACGGCGGACTCAGTCGCTGCCATAGCGACCCTCCCCGCGCCAGAAGAAGACCAGGCCCCCCACGAACAGCACGACCCCCCACACCGCGGCGGCGATCCAGCTCGACCACTGCAGGGTGTACTGGTCCATCAGCGCCTCACGCGAGATCGTCATCCCGACGGCCAGCGGCTGGAACAGCAGGATCGCGCTGACGAGACCGTGTCCCGCGTAGTGCGGGATGCTGAAGAACACCCCGGAGACGTAGCGCGCCAGCCGCACTCCGACCGGCACGAGGTTGTTGGTGTCGCGGGCGGCGTTGACGATCCGCGCGAGGAAGAACGTCAGACCGAGGTTGATGAGCGTCACGAGGAACAACGCCAGGGGAAAGAGCAACCAGTGCAACGAGAACGGCTCGCCGGTGAGGGGGATCATCACCAGCAGCACCGCGAAGGCCGGCAGGTTGGTGAGGAACTGGGTCAGCGTCACCGAGATCGGCAGCACTGCCCGGGGGAACCGCAGCGCCCGCACGAGGCCGATGCTGGCCGTGATGGCCTTGGCGCCGGCGGTGAGGCAGGAGGCCGTGTAGCCGAAGATGAAGATGCCGATCGTGAGGAACGCGATGTAGTTCTCGGTGCCACCGCGGGTCTTCAGCAGCAGGCCGAAGATCAGGTAGTACGACCCCACGAGCAGCAGCGGGTTGATGACCGCCCACGCCTGGCCCAGGTAGTTGTTCTGGTTCGCGGCATACGCCTGCGCCGACGACAGGTGCCACACGAGGTGGCGGAAGTGCCAGACCTCCTTGAGGTACCCGAACAGCGGGGGCCGCACGCCCAGCTCCTCCAGGCCGCTGGAGTGGGCGAGCCGCTCGGCCTCGGCCGGTGGCACCGGCACCGGTGCGAACCGCTCCAGTGCCTCGGCCACGGGGTTCTCGGTCGTCGTCATGAGGCGGCCTCGTAGATCTGCCGGTAGGACCGTGCCGCCGCCGACCAGGTCAGGTGGGTGCGCACGTGGGCCCGCGCGTCCTCGCCGAGCTCCTTGCGCCCGGCCGGGTCGTCCATGAGCTCGCGCACCGCGGTGGCGAGCGCGGTGGCGTCGGCGGCGGGCACGAGCACCCCACGACCGTCGGACAGCAGCTCACGGATCGGGGGGAGGTCGCTGCCGACCACGGGCACGCCCAGCCCCATGGCGGTCACCGGCTTCAGCGGTGCGACGAGCCGCGTCACGGGCGTCCGCCGGCGGGGCAGGGCGAAGACGTCCAGCGCGGCGGTGTGGTCGCGGCTCAGCTCGTGGGGGACCCGGCCGGTCAGGATGAAGCGGGTGCGGCTGGTGCGAGCGTGCGCGGCGGCCAGCGTGGTGAGGTCGTCCAGGGCGGGACCGTCGCCGACGACGAGGACGACCAGTCGCTCGCTGTCGACGAGGGCGCCGGCTTCGAGCAGCACGTCGATGCCTTCGTAGTCGTTGAGCGTCGAGACGGTGCCGACGACGACGTCGTCGGGCCCGATGGCCAGCCGTTCGCGAACGCCATCGCGGTCAACTGGGTTGTCCACATGATCGTCAGGCACGCAGTTTCCGACGACATGGATGGCGCCCGGGTCGATGCCGCGCGCCACGATGTCGTCGCGCATGCTCTGCGAGAGGGTGACCACGGCGGTCGCCTCACGCATGCACCGCGTCTCGGTGGCCCGTGTCCACCCGTAGAAGTCGCTGTCGGCGCGGCCACCGCGCGTCCGCCACGTGTCCTCGAGGAAACCGCGCACCTCGTAGACCACGGGCAGGCCCAACCGCGCCCCCGCGACCAGCGCGGCCTGCGCGTTCACGTGCTTGGAGTGGGCGTGCAGCACCGACGCGCCCACGCGAGCCGCGAGCGCAGCCGCCGACGCGGCATACGCCTCGAGCAGCTCGTCGGGGCGTCCGAGCGGGAGTCCGCGCCGCAGGGTGCGGTGGTGCGGGACGCCGTCGACCGTGACGAACGGCTCGGCCGCGAGCCGGCCCTGCGCCACCGGAAACCCCGGAGGCGTGCAGACGTGGACGTCCAGGCCGGCGGCCTGCTGTGCCCCGACGATGCCTCGGGTGCGCAGGGTGTAACCCGCCTGCACCTCGGGAAGGGAGTTGGTGACGAGGTGGACGACGCCACCTGCGGACCCGGCGCGCGCGGTCACCCGAGGTCGCGGGGTGTCGAGGACGTTGCCCTGCAACACCGCTCGTTCACCTGCGAGCCACCGACGATGCACGCCAGCCAGGGGCGAACGGTCACCCACCAGCGCCTGCTGGGCGCGCGAGACGTCGCCCGCGGCATACGCGAGGTATGCCGCCGTGCCCCCGCGCGCGGGCGCGCTCACCGATGAGGGCAGCGCCTCGCCGGTGGCAGCCGCGGCGGCGAGCAACCGGCCCGCGTGCCGCCCACGTGCCCCGGAGAGCTCGGCCCGGAGCGCACGTCGCGACCGTTCGCGCTCGCCAGCGGCGGCCGACGCGACCACGGACAGGGGGCCGCGCGCCCGACGGCCGACCACGCTCGCGACCCGGCGTGGCAGCAGACGGCTGCCCACCCACGCGGCCTGCCACGGGTTGCGCGCCAGCTGGAGCCCGGCCACGCTCGCCGCGACCGGCAGGTTCCTCAGCAGTCGACGTGGCAGCGACGGGATGTCACCGGCTGTTCGCCTTCCCGTTGCCTGTGCGGTGCCGGCGCCGTCCAATGGGGATGCCACATTGGCGCCGGGTGCGGGTGTCACCCTTCGAACGTTGCAGGCGTCTGCGGAACAGACGGTCTGCGAATTGCTAACGTCAGTCGAACAGAGGGCAAAGTCTGTGGTGAACGCGCGGCAGCGGCTGCGGGCCGATGTGGGCCGGGCGCGGGTTGCGGCAGCGCGAGCGGCTCGCGACCCGATGGCCCGTGCCGACCTGCCCCGCAAGCTGCGCAAGGAGATCGGGCGGAGGCTGCCGCAGGTGCGCTTCGCCCGGCTGCGGGTCGACCTGCCCGTGCCCGAGCTGCCGCCCGGGCCAGTGGCCCGTCCGGGCGTGACGGCAGCGGTGATCCTCGACGACTTCAGCCAGCTCGCCCTCGGCTACGAGTGGCGCCAGGTGGTGGTGACGCCGGAGGCGTGGCGCGCCCAGCTGACCGATGCGCGTCCCGACCTGCTTTTCGTCGAGTCGGCCTGGAACGGCAACGGTGGCGCGTGGCGGCTGGCGATGACCGGCGCGGGCGCACCGTCGACCGAGCTGCGCGCGCTCGTGGACTGGTGTCGCGCCCAAGGCGTCCCGACGGTGTTCTGGAACAAGGAGGACCCGCCCAACTACGACGCGTTCATCGGGACGGCGGCGCTGTTCGACCACGTCTTCACGGTGGATGCCGGCCGGCTGCCGGACTACCGGCGCGACCTGGGCCACGACCGGGTCGGACTGCTGCCCTTCGGTGCCCAGCCGCGCATCCACACGCCCGTGCGGCTCGGCGGCGGCCGCACCCGTGAGGCCGCGTTCGCGGGCAGCTACTTCGCCGACAAGCACGACGAACGCCGACGCCAGATGGAGTACGTCCTCGAACCCGCCATCCCGCTCGGGCTCGAGGTGTTCTCCCGGATGGCCGGTCGCGACGCCCGCTACCAGTTCCCGCGCCAGTACGCCCGATCCCTCGTCGGCAGCCTGCCGTACCGGCGGATGCTGGGCGCCTACACGGCATACAAGGTGTTCCTCAACGTCAACTCCGTCGTCGACTCCCCGACGATGTGCGCGCGCCGGCTCTTCGAGCTGTCGGCCGCGCAGACGCCGGTGCTGACCGGGCCGGCGCGGTCGGTCGAGCCGTTCTTCGGTGACACCATCCGGGTCACCCGCGATGCCGGGCAGACCGAGCGTGAGCTGCGCGCCCTGCTGCAGCACGCGGAGTACCGCGACCGGCTCGGGCTGCGCGCCCACCGCCGGGTCTTCGACGAGCACCTCTACGAGCACCGCGTCGACCGGGTGCTCGAGGCCGTCGGGGTGCCGAGCCCCCCTCGCGACCGGAGCATCTCAGCAGTCGTGCCGACGATGCGACCCGACCAGGTCGGGCACGTGCTGGGTTTCGTTGCGGCACAGGCTCATTCGGACCTCGAGCTGGTGCTGGTGACCCACGGGTTCGAGGCCGACCGCGACAAGGTGCGCGCGCAGGCCGAGGAGGCCGGGGTGGACTTCGGCCGGGTCGTGCTCGTGGACCAGCCCGCGGACCGGACCCTCGGTGCCGTGATGAACGCCGGCGTCACCGCCGCCTCCGGCCGTTACGTCGCCAAGATGGACGACGACAACGGGTATGCCGCGCACTACCTGAGCGACCTCGTCCGCGCCTTCGACTACACCTCGGCGAGCGTGGTGGGGAAGTGGGCGCACTACGCGCACCTCACGGCGACCGGTGCGACGCTGCTGCGCTTCCCGGATGCCGAGCACCGTTATGTCGACCTCGTGCAGGGAGGGACGCTGCTGCTGGAGCGCGACCTGGCGGCACGGCTCGGCTTCGAGGACCTGCCGCGCCGGGTCGACACCACCTTCCTGGAGAAGGTGCGACGCGAGGGCGGGCGGGTCTACTCGGCCGACCGGTTCAACTTCGTGTCCGTGCGCGCCAGCACGCCCGACGGCCACACCTGGCCCATCTCCGACGTCGAGCTGCTGGCTCGACGCGGCCGGCTCGTCTTCCACGGCGACCCGACCGAGCACGTCACCGTCTGAAAGGCAACCGAACCTCCCATGAGCGCACTGCCGACCGAGGGCGACCTCCACGGCCCCGACCACTCCCGGCCCGCCCTCGCAGCGGTCTTCGGGGCGCCGGCCGGGCCGGTGGCACGCCGACTGGTGGCGTCGTACTGCTTCCCGCCCTACAGCGACACCGCGGCCATCGTCGCGGCCAAGCGGGTGCACGACCACGGCGAGGCCGTCGACGTCATCTGCAACGCCATGGACTCGATCCGGCACCGCGACCCCAGCCTGGTGCAGCTGTGCGGTGGGCTCGTGCGGCGGTTCGCGGCAGTCCCCTCGCGCACGGCGTTCAGCTCGTGGACCTCGATCTCCTCCTACGCCCACCTGGGGCTGGACACGTTCCTGCGCTGGGAGGCCGAGCAGGGCGAGTACGAGTCGGTCTACAGCCGGGCGCAGTTCGCGGCGTCGCACTTCCTCGCCGCGCAGGTCAAGACCGCGCGTCCCCAGATCAGCTGGGACGCCGAGTTCTCCGACCCGCTGTCCCACGACGTCCTCGGCCGTCCGCGCGAGGCCCGTGCGGAGGACGACCGCACGCTGGCGCGGTTGCGCGAGTCGATCGAGGCGGCCGGCTTCCGTCCCCCGGACGGGCTCAACTCCTTCGAGTGGTGCGAGGCGCTGGCGTTCGCGCTCGCCGACCGCATCATGTTCACCAACGAGCACCAGCGCGACTTCATGCTGGAGAGCTGCCGCGACCCGCAGCTGGCGACCCGCGCCGAACGGGTCAGCGTCGTCTCACCGCACCCCACCCCTGCCCCTGAGCTCTACACCGCCAGGCCGTCGGAGCAGTGGCTCGACCCTGACCGTCGGCACATCGGCTACTTCGGCAACTTCTACGCCAACCGCGGCGTGGCAGGCGTGCTGGACGCCCTGGACCGGCTGCCCCGCGCGCACCGTGACCGGGTCCTGCTGCACGTCTACACGTCCAAGCCGGAGGAGCTGCGCGAGGTCGTGGCCGACCGCGGCCTGGCGGACTGTGTCGACGTGGGCCCCTTCGTGGGGTACCTCGACTTCCTCGCGCTGGCGCGGCGGATGGACTGCCTGCTGGTGAACGACGCGGTCAGCCCGCCCGGGGTGCAGAACCCGTTCCTGCCCTCCAAGTGGAGCGACTACCGCGGCAGCGGCACCCCGGTGTGGGGTGTGGTCGAGGAGGGCAGTGCGCTCGACGGGCAGCCGTTGGACCACCGCTCACCCATCGAGCACGTGAGCGCCGCCGTGCAGGTGCTGATGCGAATCAGCTCTGCCCCAGCACGATCTGGCGCAGTCGCGAGCCCGACTCCGGGGCGCTGAACCGCTCGCGGACCGTCTCGAGTGTCTCCGCGCTGGCGGCCTCCCAGCCACCCTCGCCGCTGATCGTGAGGATGCGCCGGGCAGCCTCCCGTGGCGTCGCCACGACCCAGTCGCGGGGGAAGAGGCCGGTCGCGCCGTCGAGGCCTGCGTAGACGGGCCAGTCCCGCACCACCGGTACGGCACCGCTGGCCGCCATCTCGACCAGGCCGATGTGGAAGCTCTCGCGACGGCTGGTGCTCAGGGCCCACCCCACCTCGTTCAGGTGGTCGGGCAGCCGGGTGGTGTAGCCGACGTAGTCGACGTTGTCCCACAGGCTCGACTCCGTGACCCGCTGGTGGAAGGCGGCCGCTGCGGCCCGCTCCACCGGGTTGGAGTCGGAGACGGCGAAGTCCTTCCCGATCAGCCGCAGCCGCCACTGCGGGTCGTGCCGGCGCAGCTCGGCCAGCACGTCGAGCGCCCACTGGGGGTCCTTGACCTGTTGGGCCCAGCCGACCATGCCCAGGGTCTTGGCGGCGGCCGCGGTCTTCGGCTGGCGGTAGCGGTCGACGTGCACGGGGTTCGGGACGACGTGCAGGCGTACGTGGTCGAGGCGCTCGCCGAGCGCGGCGACCGCTGCGCGCCGCAGGTGCTCGGCCGGGAAGATCGCGTCGGTGACCTTGGACCACTCGGCCGTGTGCAGCCATGCGCTGAGGGTGTCCACACCGTGCATCCGCACCACGACCCGGGTCCCGGGCGGCACCACCTGGGTGACCCAGGTCAGGCCCTTGTCCGCCCAGTCGACGAAGACCACGTCGGCGGCGAGGGCCTCGGCGGTGGCGACGTCGACCACCGGTGGGTGGCCGGTCGCGGCCAACAGCCGCTCGCGGACGGTGACGGGGTCGACACCGGTGTTGGTGAAGCGCTTCTGCCGCTCGGCCAGGTCGAGCACCTCCACGTCGGCCACCGTGCCGAGCTCCTCGGCGACCACCTTCGCGAACTTGGGGTAGGCACCGGGCAGGAGGGTCACCCGGGGTCGACCGTGGGTGGTCCTTGCCGTTGTGCCGGCGCGCAGCGGCACCCCGGGCGTGGTGCTGGACAGGAGTCTTCCCACCTCCGAGTCCCGCAGCGGGGCGAGGAAGGTGGCCGGGTCGGACACGATGGGCGAGGAGAGCTCGGCCGTGTGCAGTCGTCGCGTGAACTGCAGGTCGAGCGCGACGGTCGTGAGGAAGGCGGCGCGCTCGGGGTCGTCCGAGAGTGCGGCGTCCGCGTCGGCCAGGGTCCTGCGCACCACCTGCGGCACGTCGACGGCGTCACGGTCGCCATCGGTCAGGATGTGCTGGAGGGCGTCGAGGGCCGGCATGCCGGTGTCAGCAATTGCATTGTCCCCGAACAGGTTTCGGCAGTCGTGGAACACCTGCTCTGCTGCCTGCAGACGCCCAACCCGTTGCAGCCGATAGCCCACCATGGCCCAGAGCCCGGGCTCCGCCTCGGCGCGGCTCCGTGCGGGGTCCAGGGTGAGCAGCCGTGACGCCGCGCGGGCGGCGTGAGCGTCAGCCAGCGAGCCACTGAACTGGCTGGCCGCGGTGCGCATCGTGAGCAGGGCCAGCTGGTGGCCGTCGAGTGCGGTGTTTGCCGAGTCGTCGCCGTAGGCCCTGAGCAGGACGGCGCCCTCGCGATCGAGGACGACCCGCGGACCCGGCTCGGCGAGCAGGGCTGCGGCCCGGTTGTCGAGCCGCGAGTATGCCGGCCGGCCCAGTCGCGCGGGCACCAGCTCGGGCAGGAGGCGCCGCCCCACCCGCATGGCCTCGCGGGACGCGCGGCGGGCGGCCCGGTGGCTGCGGGGAGAGCCTGCGCGCACCCGCGACTCGACCCACGGCACGGTCTTCGGCAGCAGCTCGACCCGGTGGGTGTCGGGCAGCTTACGGAGCATCTTGACCAGGCCGCCGCGGTAGTGCAGGGCCCGGACCCCGAACCCCGCGCGGGAGAGGAACATGATCATGCGCGCGTGGTCGTTGATCGCACGCGCGCTGCCCGCGACGACGACCAGCCCACGTCCTCCGGGTGGGGGCGTGTGGAACAGGGCGAAGCCCTCGGCCGGCCCGTCGTGGCCCCCGGCTCGCAGGCTGCTGACGCCCGGGATGGCGGCGTCGCGCACCGCGCGTTCTGCGCGCGGACGGTGTTCGGGGTGCCGCTCGAGCCAGTGGCGCAGGTCGGCGAGCTCGGCGGCGACCAGCGCGGTCGTGATGCTGCTGCGGTCGGCCGGGTCGGACTGGGTGCCGGTCGTGAGCGCCGCCACCGCCGCCAGCCGGGCGCACACGTTGTGCTCGAAGTCGTCTCCCGGCTCGGCCGCCGCGCTCATCCGGTAGTCGGCGCCGAGCCGACCCGGCTCGAGGTCGAAGGTCGTGAACTGGTGGTCGAACCGGGAGTAGAGGTGGCCGCTCTGCACGGCGTCGCCGCCCCGCGTGAGCTGCGGCACGAGGGGTGTCTCCCGCAGCCAGCTGGTCGGGATGAGCTTCCCGCCACGGGCTCGGGCGAGGTCGACCGCCCGCTCCGGGGCCACGTGGTGCCCGCCGTCGTCGGCGGCACCGACCACTGTCCCGCAGAGGCGGGCTGCCGGCACGTGCTCGGGGTGCCGGGCGTCGTAGAGGCACTCGAGGTAGGCACTGGAGACGGTGTCGCGGCCGTCGACCAGCGCGGTCCAGCTGCCCCGTGCCCGCTGGACCCCGAGGTTGCGGGCGGCGGCAGAGGTCTCGGCGCGTTCGTCGACCAGTTTGACGTCGTGCCGTGACAGCGCGCCCGTGCGGACGCGTTCGAGCGCGCGCTCGGCCTCGCTCCCGGGGCCGTGCAGGGCAACGACCACCTCGAAGAACTCCGGCGGAAGAGACTGTCGTGCAAGGGATTCGAGGCATTCCGCCAGCTCCTCGCTGGAGCCGGGGGCGGACACGACCACGGAGACGTCAGGCACGCGGTGACCCTAGGGTGCGCCGGTGAACGAAGGGTGAAGGTCAGGTGACCTGGGGGCCGGGTCTGGTACGCGCGGCCAGGCGCAGGCGAATACTCACGGCCAGGACCACGAGCAGCAGGGCGGAGATCACGCCGAAGCCGAGGCGGGGGATGAGCGGCAGGGCGATGCCGATCCCGCCGCCGACGACCCAGGCGATCTGGAGCACCGTCTCCGACCAGGCGAAGACCCGGGTGCGCACCGACTCCTGGATGTCGCGCTGGACGATGGCATCGGTGCTGAGCTTGATCAGCTGGGCGCCGAGCCCGGCCGTCAGCCCGAGCGCCAGCAGGGGGATGAGCGAGTAGAACAACGCTGCGCAGAGGGCGACCACGACCTCCACCAGGAGGGTCACGCTGATGATCGCCTCGGGACGCAGCCGGCGCAGCGCGTTGCCGATGACGGTGCCCAGCGCGTTGCCGGCCCCCGCCGCACCCACGACCAGGGCGAGCACGAGGGTGCCGCTGTAGCCCTCGATCGGGTGCTCGCGCATGAGGAAGGCCATGAACATCGTGAGGAAGCCGGTGAGCAGCCGTGCACCCATCGCACTGGTGAGCGCGGTGAGCACCGCGGGTGGCAGTGCAGCCAGCCGTGCCCGCAGCCGGGCGAACGGGTTGCGGGAGGGCGCGACGACCACCTCGCCGCGGGGCAGCCGGATCGGGCCGGTGTCCTCGATGTCCTGCTCGCCCACGCTGCTGTCGACGCGCTGCGGCAGCCGGATGGCCAGGATGGTGCCGACGACGTAGATGACGAAGGCGAGCCGCAGCGACCACTCGGGCCCGACCTTGGCCAGGGCACCGGCGACGCCGCCGCCGACCGCCATGCCCGCGACGCCCGCGAGCGAGATGCGCGAGTTGGCGTTGACCAGGGTGAACCCCGGTGGCAGGAGCCGCGGGACGGCTGCCGACCTCGTCACGCCATAGGCCTTGGCGGCCACGAGGCAGCCGAGGGCCGCCGGGAAGAGCCACGGCGAACCGGTCGCCACCGCCCCCGCCAGCACCCAGCACAGGAAGGCGCGCAGGGCGAGGGTCGTGCCGATCGCCCACCGGCGCCCGTGGCGGAACCGGTCGAGCAGCGGGCCGATGAACGGCGCGAGCAACGCGAAGGGCGCCATCGTCAGCAGCAGGAACTGGGCCACCTGCCCGCGCGCCTCGTCGGTCGGGATCGCGAAGATCGTGCCGGCCAGGCTGACCGTGAGGGCCGCGTCACCGCAGATGTTGACGAAGTGCAGCTCGACCAGCCGCGCCAACCCGCTCTCGTCGGCGCCGGCGGAGTTGGTGTAGGCGCGGGCCCGTCGGACTCCCGCCCTCGAGCCGCGACCCGCGAACCGCGCACCCGCGACCGTCCCACGGCCGATGGCGCGTCCCACGCGCGACGCGCCACCCCGCAGGCGACCCGTGCGGGCGGCGGGTTCGTCCGGGGGAGACTCCGGACGAACCTGGTGTGGTCCGGGGTCGTGGGGTCGTGAGGCGCCCCTCGCCGCGGGCGTCATGGGCCGCCTCGCCGCCCCGGTAGCGCGAAGAGATCGCCGTCGAGAGGCTCCACGAGCCCGTCGGCGACCAAGGAGTCAAGGCAGCGTTCGCGCTGGATCTCGTTGTCGGACAACGCCTCCAGCCTGCCACGAGGAAGCGGCGAGTCGGCGTCACGCAACGCCGCGAGGAGTATGCCGCGCAGCTGCCGGTCGGTGCCCTCCCACGCCTGGCCGCGCCGTGGTGGTCCGTCGTGTGCCGGCCGGCCGGCGAGCCGCCAGGCGCACAGCGACGCGACCGGGCAGTCCTCGCACCGGGGCGCTCGGGCGGTGCACACGAGGGCGCCCAGCTCCATGACGGCCACGCTCCAGGTGCGGGCGTCGGACGCGTCGTCCGGCACCAGCCCGGCAGCCAGGGTGAGTTCGGCCCGCGTCGGTGACGGGGCGGCATACTCGCGTCCCTGCACGACACGGGCGAGCACGCGGCGGACGTTGGTGTCGACGACCGTGGTGCGCTCGCCGAAGGCGAAGGTCGCGACGGCTGCGGCGGTGTAGGTGCCGACGCCGGGCAGGGTCAGCAGGTCGGCCTCGGCGGACGGCACCTCGCCGCCGTGGTCGGCCACCATGGCGACGGCGGCGGCGTGCAGCCGCAGGGCCCGCCGCGGGTAGCCGAGGCGGCCCCACGCGTGCACCGCCTCACCCGGCGGCTCGGCGGCCAGGCCGGCCGGGGTGGGCCAGCGGCGCAGCCATTCCTGCCAGACCGGCAACACCCGGGCGACCGGGGTCTGCTGGAGCATGACCTCCGAGACGAAGATGCCCCACGGGGTGGCGTCCGCACGGCGCCAGGGCAGGTCGCGGGCGGCACCGGCATACCAACGCAGGATCGGTCGGTGCAGCCGCTCGGGGGCGGCGCCGGCCGTCACACGTAGCGTTCGAGGATGCTCGACTCGGCGAGGCGCGACAGGCCCTCGCGGACGGCGCGGGCGCGGCCCTCGCCGACGCCCTCGACGTCCATGAGCTCCTCGAGGTTGGCGGCGAGCAGCTTCTGCAGGCTCCCGAAGTGGTCGACGAGGCGTTCGACGATGGCACCCGGCAGCCGGGGGACCTTCGTGAGCAGCCGGTAGCCGCGCGGACTGACGGCGGCGTCGAGGGCATCGCCGCCCACGGCGAACCCGAGCGCCCTCGCGCCGGCGGACAGGTCGAGCAGCTCGGTGGAGGTGAGCTCCTCGAGCGCGCTCATGGCCTCCTCGAGCGTGAGGTTGCCCTTGGCCTCGGGCAGGTAGTCGCGGATGACGAGCTCACGGTCGTTGCCGAGGCCGCCGGTCAGCTCCTCGAGCTGCAGGGTCAGCAGGCGTCCGTCGGTGCCGAGCTCGACGACGTAGCCGGAGATCTCGTCGCTGATCCGGCGCACCATCTCCAGGCGCTGGAGCACGCTGGCGACGTCGCGGACGGTGACGAGGTCCTCGATCTCGAGGGCGGACAGGGTGCCGGTCACCTCGTCGAGCCGCGCCTTGTAGCGCTCGAGGGTCTGCAGGGCCTGGTTGGCCCGGGACAGGATCGCGCTGGAGTCCTCGAGCACGTGGCGGCGGCCGTCGACGTAGAGCGCGACGATGCGCATCGACTGGCTCACCGAGATGACGGGGTAGCCGGTCTGCTTGGCGACGCGCTCGGCGGTGCGGTGGCGGGTGCCGGACTCGCTGGTCTCGATGCCCGGGTCGGGCACGAGCTGGGTGGCGGCGCGCAGGATGCGGGATGCCTCGCGGTCGAGCACGATGCCGCCGTCCATCTTGGCGAGCTCGCGCAGCCGGGTGGCGGAGAACTCGATGTCGAGCGGGAAGCCGCCGGTGCTGAGCGACTCGACCACGCGGTCGTTGCCGAGCACGATGAGCGCACCGGTGCGCCCGCGGAGGATTCGTTCGAGGCCGTCACGCAGCTCGGTGCCCGGAGCCACGGCGGCGAGGGTCGCGCGCAGCGCGTCGTCCTCGCGGTTGTCCACGTCCACTGGCCCCTCGGTGCCTCAAGCTGGTAGGTCGCGGCGAGTCTAACGGGGTGCGGGCTGCAGCGCCGCGACCACCGCGCTGCGGATGTCCGGGCACTCCACGACCTGCAGGCCGTCGGGGACGGGGCCGTTGCCGGCCGTCCCCGTCGGCACGTATGCCGTGCGGAAGCCCAGCCTGGCCGCCTCCGCCAGCCGGCGGGGTATGCCGGTCACCGGACGCAGCTCGCCGGCGAGCCCCAGCTCGCCGAAGGCGACGGCGTCCTGGGCCAGCGGCTGGTCCTTGACCGCGCTGGCCATGGCGAGCGCGACGGCCAGGTCGGAGGCGGGCTCGGTGACGCGGACGCCGCCGACCGTCGAGAGGTAGACGTCCGACCCGCCGATGGGCGCACCGGCCCGCTTGGCGAGCACCGCCACGATCATTGCGACCCGGGCGGAGTCGAGCCCGCTCGTGGCGCGCCGCGGGGTGGGGATCTCGGACGTGCTCACCAGGGCCTGCACCTCGGTCATCAGTGGGCGTCGTCCCTCGAGCGTCACCGTCACGCAGGTGCCCGGCACCGTGAGGGTGTTGCGCGAGAGAAACAGCCCACTGGGGTCGGCGAGCCCGACGATGCCGACGTCGGACAGGTCGAAGCAGCCCACCTCGTCGGTCGGGCCGTAGCGGTTCTTGACCGCGCGCACGAGCCGCAGCCGCGAGTGGCGGTCGCCCTCGAACTGCACGACGACGTCGACGAGGTGCTCGAGCACCCGCGGACCGGCGATCGAGCCGTCCTTGGTGACGTGACCGACGAGGAGGGTGGCGATGCCGCGCGACTTGGCGACCTGGATCAGCGAGGCGGCGACCTCGCGGACCTGGCTGACGTTGCCGGCCGCCCCCTCGACCTCGCCGCTCGCGATGGTCTGCACGGAGTCGATGACGAGCAGGTCGGGTTGCGTGGAGTCGACCTGGCCGAGCACGGTCGCGAGGTCGGTCTCGGACGCGAGGAACAGGCTCGCCGCCATGGCCTCGATCCGCTCGGCGCGCATGCGCACCTGTGCGGCCGACTCCTCGCCCGTGACGTAGAGGACGGTGCGCGTCTCCTGGCCTCCTGCGTCCCCCTGGCGGGCCGCGCGGGCCGCGACGTCGAGCAGCAGGGTGGACTTGCCGATGCCCGGCTCGCCCGCGACGAGAACCACCGACCCCGGCACGAGCCCGCCGCCGAGGACCCGGTCGAACTCGCCGACACCGGTCGGCACCGCCTCTGCGCGCCGGGCGTCGACCTGCCCGATCGGGACGGCCGGGCGCTCGACCGCGGCTGCTGCGGTCGTGCGGACGGACACTGCCCCGACCTCGCTGACCGTGCCCCACGCCTGACACTCGCCACACCGGCCGACCCACTTGACGGTGGTCCACCCGCACTCCGAACAGCGGTACCCCGGTGCCGCCTTCGCCTTCGCTGCCATGCCGCACAACCTATGCGGCCACACCGACAGCCGTGTCCTGCGAGTGACTCCGGGTCACACGGTGCGCCACCAGAGGTTGACGGCGTAGTCGACCGACGTGCCGTCGTGCTCGGCGAGAATGCCCTCGGCCGCCGTCTCGGGGAACTCGATCCGCACGACCGCCTCGAGGTCCTCGCGCGAGTCGAAGGTCCACTCGATCGTGAGTGGCTCGCGCTCCCACCCCTGACGAGCCCAAAAGCGTTGCACCGCAACGGGGTCGTACGTGGGGTAGGCGCGTGAGAACCAGCGCCCGAACGTCGAGCGGGTCGCGTCGTTGTCGATGACGTATGCCGTGCCGCCCGGTCGCAGGACCCGCTCCAGCTCGCGCAGGCCGGGTTCGCTGCCGGCGCCGAAGAAGTAGGCCCACCGGGCGTGGGTGATGTCCATGCAGGAGTCCGGGAGGGGCAGCGACTGGGCGACTCCGTCGAGAACCGACACCCGCGGCATACCCGAAACACGCTCTCGCGCAAGGGAAACCAGAGGTGGATGCGGCTCGACGCCCGTCACCGACGCGCACCCCAGCGAGTCGAACCGCGGCAGGTGGAAACCGCTACCGCACCCCACGTCGAGCAGGTCCGCACCCTCGAACGGGTGGATCCGCGCCATCGCCGCCTCGATCACCCCGGCCCGGTCGACGCCGAGGTTCTCCACCTCGTAGACGTCGGGGGAGCCCCAGATGTTCGGGCTGCGGGTGGGCTCGTGCGCCTCACGCGCGGCCTTCCACGCCGCACCGGCCGCGCGCCGCGCGCTGGAGCTCACCGGCGCTTCTTCGCCTCTTGGGCAGCCAGGGTCGCGGGATGCACCATCAACGGCAACATCTTGCGGGAGTAGGCGTTTCGCGCTGCCTTGACGCTCGCGAGGTGAGCCTCACAGCGCACCTCGAGCTCGGCATACGCCGCCTCACCCATCAGCTCGACCAGCTCGGCCCGGTTGCTGCGGTAGACCGGCTCGCGGCCGACGTGCGCCTCGGGGTTGCCCGAGCAGTACCAGTCGAGGTCGTGGCCGCCCGGCCCCCAGCCGCGGCGGTCGTACTCGGTGATCGTGACCTCCTGCCACGACGATCCGTCGGGCAGCTCGACCTTGCGGTAGGTGCGCCGGATCGGCAGCTGCCAGCACACGTCGGGCTTGACCGTGTGCGGCTCCTTGCCGGTCAGCACGGCATGTTGGTGCAGTGCGCAGCCGGCCCCGGCGGGGAAGCCCGGCCGGTTGAGGAAGATGCAGGCGCCGTCGACGACCTTGGTCTTGAGCGCGTCGTCCTCCAGCTCGGTCCAGGCACTGGTCTTCGTCGACCCGGGGTGCAGCTGCCACTCATCCTCACCGAGCTCCTTGACGACCTTCTTGACCCGCTTGACGTCGTCGTCGTCGGTGAAGTGGGCGCCCAGCGTGCAGCACCCGTCGTCGGGCCGGTCGGCGTAGATGCCGTGGCAGCCGCTGCCGAAGATGCACGTGTAGCTCGAGGTGAGCCAGGTCAGGTCGCAGCGGAAGCGCTGGTCGGAGTCGTCCGGGTCGTCGAACTCGACCCAGATGCGCGGGATGTCCAGCGGCGTCTCGGGCGGGTGGTCACCGGCGGGGTGGGTGGGGCGGTCGGGCACCGGCCAACCCTACGTCGGCGGCATCGTCAACTCCCTGTGGGGCGCTCAGGTTGCGGAGGCGCGGCGGGAGCGGTGCACCAGCCACATGGCCACCAGCACCAGCAGCAGCACGCCCGTCGTGATCCAGTTGAGCCAGGTGAGGTCCTGCACGAAGTCACCGGCCGTCACGGCTCGCGTCGGGTCGGGGTCGCGCGGGTCACCGTCCGTGGTCAGCAGGTTGATTCCCGCAATGGTCAGGACCAGCGCGGGCACGACGAGGAACAGCAGCCCGAACCGTGACCCCCGCAGCACCCCGATGAGGCACAGCAGCGCGACCGGCACCAACGCCGTGAGCAGCGTCGCGCCCGACTCGATGTAGCGGTCGCGTGACGGGACCTCACCGAAGAACGGTGCGATGTTGATGCCCGCTCCGAAGGCGTCCCAAGCCAGCAGGAGCCACCCGGCGAGGACGAGAGCCGCTGTCATCGGCCAGACCCGGGGAGGGCCGGCGGCAGGGGAGGGTGAGGTGCGCTCCGACGTCACGTGAGCAGGCGGCATACCCCCAAGTCTTGCCCGCGACCGGACCGGCCGCATGAGCGCAGGTGCTCACGCGACCGGTCCGGGGTGCCTGTTCAGCGCGGCGAGAAGGGCGCCGGCTCGAGGCGCGGCACGGTGATCGCGCGTTCGCTGCGCCCGTCGATGGTGAACGTGCGCCCGGTCAGGGACGCGGTGGCGTGCGCCGCGGTGCCGCCCGGTGTGTCGACGGCCTCGACCGAGACCGAGAGGCCGCCGTCGTCCCCCCAGGTGCCCCGCCCCACGAAGCCGACCTCGCCGGTCGGCCGGGCAACGGTGACCGCGACCCCGTCGCCGTCCGGCCGGGTGAGCACGAGCCAGCGGACGTAGGTCGTGCCCATCGACTCGTTGACCCCGAGCAGCGCGCCGGCCACGCCGGGTGCCTCACGCAGCCGCGCGGTGTCGGCGCTCGCGAGCACCACGTTGGTGCGACCGCCGCAGTCGAACGCGCCCACCGGGGTCGCGTCCGCCGGCACGAGCGCCGCCCACTGCGCGTCGGCCTTGGCCGCACGTCGCGGGACCGGAAGGTCGACGTCGTGGATGCGCGCCTTGATGCGCCCGGTGACCGGCAGCGTCGGGGCGTCCTCCCCGGGCAGCCGCAGCGCCGGGTCGGCGGGGTCGATGCGTAGCCCGAGTCGTTGGGACAGCAGCCGCGAGGAGATCCCCGCGGTGGCGACCGCGTGGTCCCAGGTCGCCCGATCCGCGGCCTCGCCGAGGCGGCGGGTGTCGGCGCGGGTGCCCAGCCGGGCCAGGCCCGCGCTGGCCGCGGCGACGAGCTGGCCGTCGACCTCACGGTCCGCGACGCGGCGCAGGGCCCGTACCGATGCCGAGGCGTCGATCCGGCCCAGCGCCTTGGCCGCGGCCACCCGCACCTGAGGCTGCTCGTGGTCGGCGAGCACCTTGGCCAGCGCCGTCGTGGCGCGCTTGCCCGCCTGGCTGGTCGGGTTGGCCGCCGCCGCCTCGGCCAGGATGCCGATGGCGGTGCCCGGCGTGAGCGTGGTGGGTTTGCCGGCCAGCGCCGCGATGGCGCCGCTGACCGTGCGGTCCTTCTTCGAACCGATGAGTACTGACATGGCCCCTCCTCAGCAGGGGTTCTTCATGCGGCAGTGGTCCCGCATGTTGTCGGCTTCGGACGTCGTGATGACCCCACCGTTGGGGATCGTCGGGTTCATCAGCGCGGTGCTGTTGTTGCGGTGGCTGAGACCCAGGTAGTGGCCGAGCTCGTGGGCGGTGGCGAAGTCGGAGAGCCCGCCACCGGCGTTCATCTCCACGACGCTGCCGTCCATGCCCTTGGCGTCCTTGTCGCACGGCCCGTCCACCCGGGACAGCCCGGCGGTCGACCCGACGTACATCCGGACGAAGAACAGGTCGAGCGCGTCGTTCGGCACGGTCCACTCGTCGGTCAGGGTCTCGGCCTCGCCGTCGGAGTTGATGACGTCGCGGCCCTTCGCGTCGGTCGTCGAGATGACGAAGTGCTGGATCCGGCCGACGCCCATGGACTTGCCGGCACCGGCATACAGGTCGCGGGTCTTGGCGATCGCCCGGTCGATCTCGACGAAGTCGCCGTTCGTGAACTGGTCGGACCCCACCTGGATGCAGTTGACGTGGACGAACTTTGACCCGAGCCGGTCGAGCTGCTGGCGCAGTGACACCGGGACGGAGTTCGTCAGCTGCCCCATGAAGCTGTGGCGCACCGAGAGCGGCGAGGTGGCGATGCCGATGCAGGCAGCCCGTTGTCGCAGGCTGGGCACGGCTCAGCCCTCGAACTTCTTGAGCCGGTCCTCGAGGTCCTTGATCTGTGCGGTGTAGCGCGACAGCGTGTCCTCGATCGACAGGTGCCCGAACGGGCTCTTGACGGTCATGGTGCCGTTGACCGTGACCGAGCCGTTGATCTTGACCGGTCCGTTGATGGTGACCCCGCCCGGGTAGTCGTGCGCCCAGTTGATGGTCAGGCCGTCGTCGAAGTCGTGCACCAGCGCGCGCCGCCACGGGGTCGCGCTCTTGCGCCGCGCCGCGTAGTCGAGGACCAGGTCGGCCTGGTGGCAGGCGAGCCGGAACCCCTCGATGGTCACGCCACCGGGGTAGTCCGAGTCCCAGTTGAGCGTGAGCCCGTCGGTGAAGTCGTGCACCAGCGCGCGGCGTTGCCCGGCCGGCGGCGAGCGCCGGGCGGGCGCGTCGATGACGACGTCGTTGGCGGTGGTCTTGAAGATGTCTCCCTCGGCAGTCGTGGTGTTGCCATCGAGACGCAGGTCAGCATCCATGGTTCGGTCTTTCCTTCCCCCGTGCCGCACTGTGCGGCGTGACATGGTTGGGCCGGTCTCGGCCCTCCCCCCGACGTGCAAGAGGGACGGCGAAGGCTCCTG
Organism: Actinomycetes bacterium; assembly: GCA_023420415.1. Lineage (GTDB taxonomy): Bacteria > Actinomycetota > Actinomycetes > Actinomycetales > Dermatophilaceae > Pedococcus. The sequence continues at coordinate 131,879 of JAEZWF010000003.1, forward strand.
ATACCTCTTCGCCCCTGCCAGTTCGCCCCTGCCAGCGCGTGGCCGGATAGCGTTGCCCCATGCGCCTCGGAGTCATCGACGTCGGCTCCAACACGGTCCACCTCCTGGTCGTCGACGCGCACCGCGGGGCCCAGCCGATCCCCGCCAGCTCGCACAAGATCGAGCTGCGCCTGTCCGAGCACGTCACCGACGACGGGTCGATCGCCGACTCGGGCGCCAAGGCGCTGGCCCGGTTCGTGCGCGAGTGCCTGACCCTGGCCGAGGACCAGGGCGTCGAGGACGTCATGGCGTTCGCGACCAGTGCCGTCCGTGAGGCGCCCAACGGCCAGGACGTCCTCGACCTCGTGCGCGAGCAGACCGGGGTGTCGCTGGAGGTGCTGTCCGGGGAGGACGAGGCGCGCCTGACGTTCCTCGCGGCCCGACGCTGGTTCGGCTGGTCCAGCGGCACCCTCGCGGTCGTCGACATCGGCGGCGGCTCGCTCGAGCTCGCCGCCGGCATGGACGAGGAACCGGACGCCGCGGTGAGCCTGGAGCTCGGCGCCGGTCGCCTCACCCGTGACCTCCTGCCCGGCGACCCGCCCGCGGCCGACCGCGTGCGTGAGGCCAGACGCGAGATCCGGGTGCGACTCGCCTCCGCGGTCCGTCCCCTCTCCAAGGTCGGTCCCGTCGACCGGGCCGTCGGCACCTCCAAGACGATGCGCTCGCTGGCGCGGGTCGCGGGGGCGGCGCCGTCGAGCGAGGGTCCGTATGCCGCGCGCCACCTCGAGCGTGTGGACCTCACCGCGATCGTGGGTCGCCTCACGACGATGACCGCACAGGAGCGGGCCACGCTGCCCGGCGTCTCGGCGGGGCGGTCGCGCCAGCTGCTGGCCGGGGCGCTCGTCGCGGAGGCAGCGATGGACCTGCTGGGCTTCGAGCGGCTCGACATCTGCCCCTGGGCGCTGCGCGAGGGAATCATCCTCGACCGCCTCGACCAGCTGCGCTGACCCGAACCCGCGTGCCGGAGAACTCCCCACGGGTAGGGCTCAGGCACACGACTTCGCTGGTTAGGCTGGCTCCATGGCTTCGGCGGTGACGGTTCCCCGTGCCACCGTCGCGCTGTCGACCGCCTCGGTCTACCCCGACAACTGCGCGGCCGCGTTCGCCACCGCAGACCGGCTCGGCTACGACGGGGTCGAGGTCATGGTGTGGACCGACCCCGTGACCCAGGAGCCCGGCGCCGTCAAGGCGCTCAGCGAGCACCACGGCATACCCGTCGTCTCGGTGCACGCACCCACGCTGCTGCTGACCCAGCGCGTCTGGGGACCCGACGCGTGGACCAAGGTCGACAAGTCGATCGAGCTCGCCCAGGAGGTCGGTGCGCCGACCGTCGTGCTGCACCCGCCGTTTCGGTGGCAGAAGGAGTATGCGCGCGACTTCGCCGAGGGGGTGGCGGTGCGCGAGCACGACAGCGGCGTCCACCTCGCCGTCGAGAACATGTTCCCGTGGCGCGCCCGGCAGCGTGAGTTCGAGGCCTACCTGCCGCACTGGGACCCGGTGCCCCAGCCCTACGACCACGTGACGCTCGACCTGTCGCACACGGCGACCGCGGGGTCGGACGCGATGGCGATGGCGGCGGCGCTCGGGCCGCGCCTGACCCACGTGCACCTCGCCGACGGCAGCGGCTCACCCAAGGACGAGCACCTCGTGCCCGGTCGCGGGGGCCAGCCGTGCGCGGAGTTCCTCGAGCACCTGGCGGCCCGTGACTTCTCCGGCTCGGTCGTCGTCGAGGTCGGCACCCGCAAGGTGACGCCGGAGCAGCGCGACCTCGACCTGGCGGAGGCGCTCGCCTTCGCCCGGCTGCACCTCGCGACCGCCGCGACCGGGGCGGACGCGCGATGAGCCCGCGCGGCCGGCGGCCCGGCGGCGGTGACACCCGCGCCGACATCATCGAGGCGGCCCGGGACGAGTTCGCCGAGGGCGGCTACGACACGACCTCGCTGCGGGCGGTGGCGCGCCGAGCCGGCGTCGACCCTTCGCTGGTGCACCACTACTTCGACGGCAAGCCGGCCCTGTTCGCCGCGGTGCTCGGGGCGCCCGCCGACCCGTCGGCACTCATCGGCCAGGTCATCAGCGGACCGCGCGAGGACGTCGGCGAGAGCCTCGTGCGCACCTTCCTCACCCTCTGGGACTCGCCCGAGGGCCAGCCCCGGCTCATGGCGATCCTGCGCTCGGCGATGACGCAGGAGACGGCCCGCCGGATGATGCGCGAGTTCCTCACCCGCGAGGTGTTCGGTCGGATCGCGCGGGAGTTCGCCGGTGAGGCGTCGCCGGCCGAGGTCGAGCTGAGGGCGGGGCTCGCTGCCGGGCAGATGGCCGGCATGGCCCTCATGCGGTACGTCATCGAGGTGCCCGCGGTGGTCCAGGCGTCCCAGGAGGACCTCGTGCGCTGCCTCGGGCCGACGCTGCAGCGCTACCTGGTCGACGACTGAGGCGCAGACCGCAGTCGAGGGGTCACGGCGCGCTGAAGCCGCCCGCCTTCGTCAGCGCGCCGTGACCCCTCGTCGGCGACCCCTCGTCGGCGACCGGGGCCATTGCGTCGTGCCCGCCCGGACGCGTACATTCATCACATGATGAATTACGCGGTCGAGATCGAACGGCTGCGGGTCGTGCGCGGCGGCCGGGTGGTGCTGCCCGAGCTGTCGGTGCGGATCCCCGCGGGCCAGGTCGTGGGTCTGCTCGGCCCGAGCGGCAGCGGCAAGTCGACGCTGATCCGCGCGGTGGTCGGTGTCCAGCTCGTCGAGTCCGGTGGCGTGCGGGTGCTGGGGGAGCCGGCCGGTTCGCCGGCGCTGCGTCGCCGGGTCGGTTACGTCACCCAGGCGCCGAGCGTCTACGACGACCTGAGCGTGCGCGCCAACGTGCGCTACTTCGCCGACATCCTCGGTATGCCGCCCGCGACAGTCGACGAGGCCGTCGCCGCCGTGGACCTCACCTCGCACGCCGACACCGAGGTGGGCCGGCTCAGCGGTGGGCAGCGGTCGCGGGTGTCGCTGGCCTGCGCGCTCGTCGGCGACCCGGACCTGCTCGTCCTCGACGAGCCCACCGTCGGGCTCGACCCGGTGCTTCGGCGCGACCTGTGGGAGCTGTTCAGATCCCTTGCCGCACAAGGGCGTTCGCTGCTCGTGTCGAGCCACGTCATGGACGAGGCGGTCCGCTGCGACCGGCTGCTCCTGCTGCGTGAGGGAGAGGTGCTGGCCGACGCCACGTTGCCCGATCTGCTCGAGGCGACGGGCACGCAGGACGCCGAGTCCGCCTTCCTCGCCCTCATCGACCGCGGGCAGGAGGTGCTCCGATGAGCCTGCGCCGCACCCTCGTCACCGCCGGCCGCGTGCTGGCCCAGCTGCGCTCGGACCACCGCACCATCGGCCTCATGCTCGTGGTGCCCTGCGTGCTGCTCGGCCTGCTGGCGTGGATCTTCCAGGACACCCCGGTCTTCGACGGCATCGGCGCCTCGCTGCTCGGCGTCTTCCCGTTCGTCGTGATGTTCATCGTCACCAGCGTCGCCACCCTGCGCGAGCGCACCAGCGGCACCCTCGAACGGCTGCTCACCACCCCGATGGGCAAGGGCGACTTCATGTTCGGCTACGCCCTGGCGTTCGGGGTGATGGCGGTCGTGCAGGCCCTCGTGGCAACGGGATTCGCCGTCTGGGTGTGCGGGCTCGACGTCGCCGGGCCGCTGTGGCAGCTCGTCTGCGTCGCGGTGCTCGACGCGGTGCTGGGGACGGCGATCGGGCTGCTCGCGAGCGGGTTCGCGCGCACCGAGTTCCAGGCGGTGCAGTTCATGCCGGCCTTCGTGCTGCCGCAGTTCCTGCTCTGCGGGTTGATCGTGGCGCGCGACCGGCTGCCCGACGTGCTGCGCTGGGTCAGTGACGTCCTGCCCCTGTCGTATGCCGTGGACGCCATGAAGTCGGTCACGGCCGATGCCGCTCCCGGCGCCGACGTGGCGCAGGACGGGGGTGTCATCGCGCTGTGGGTGGTCGTCGCCCTGGTCCTCGGCAGCCTCACCCTGCGCCGCCGCACCGCCTGAGGTGCCCCGGCTGCGCTGCGTCTGCGAGTTTGCCCACCAGCGGGGCAAACTCGCAGACGCAAGCAAGCCGGAGCGGGCACTTTGGTACCGGTGCGTTCGTGACCTGACTCCACGGCATACCGGTGGCACCGTTAGATTTGTCCGCGGCCCAGAACCGCCCCCCAGAAAGGCCGCCGCCCGTGGATGCCAGTGACCTGCTGCGCAACGCCCTGCTCCAGCTCTCCAAGAGCGACGGTGTCCGCCGGACCATCGAGAAGGCCCCGGTGAGCAGCCAGGTCGTCCACCGCTTCGTCCCGGGCGACTCCACGCAGGATGCCGTGCGGGCCACGGCCGAGCTGCGGGCCACCAACCGCTTCGCCACCATCGACTACCTCGGCGAGGACACGACCGACCTCACCCAGGCGATCCGCACCCGCGACCACTACCTCGAGCTCCTCAAGGCACTCGCAGACGCCGATCTGTCGCAGCACGGCATGGGCGAGGTGAGCCTCAAGCTCTCGGCCCTGGGCCAGTACCTGCCCGGCGACGGCGACAAGATCGCCCTCGAGCACGCCCGAGAAATCTGCGTCGCGGCCCAGGAGGCCGGCACCACGGTGACCCTCGACATGGAGGACCACACGACCACCGACGCCACGCTCGAGGCCCTGCGCGAGCTGCGCAAGGACTTCCCGTGGGTGGGCGCGGTGATCCAGTCCTACCTGCGCCGCAGCGTCGCCGACTGTGAGGACCTCGCCCACGAGGGCAGCCGCGTCCGGCTGTGCAAGGGCGCCTACAAGGAGCCGGAGTCGGTCGCGTTCCAGTCCGGCGGCGAGGTCGACCAGAGCTACGTGCGCTGCCTCAAGGTGCTCATGGCCGGCGCCTGCTACCCGATGGTCGCCAGCCACGACCCGCGGCTCATCGAGATCGCCGGCGCCCTCGCCGCGCACCACGAGCGCGAGGCGACGACGTTCGAGTACCAGATGCTCTACGGCATCCGCCCCGAGGAGCAGAAGCGCATCGCCGACCGCGGCGACCAGATGCGCGTCTACATCCCCTACGGCGAGGAGTGGTACGGCTACCTCATGCGCCGCATGGCCGAGCGCCCCGCCAACACGATGTTCTTCCTGCGCGGTCTCGCCAGCAAGAACTGAGGCGCGTCCGCCCCGGCCCGGCTGCCAGACTTGGGCCATGGCAACGCTCGCGATCCTCGGCGCCGGCACGATGGGGGAGACCCTGCTGTCCGGCCTGATCCGTTCCGGCCGCAGTGCCGCTGACATCGTCGTGACCGCGCGTCGGCCCGAGCGGGCGGCCGAGCTGGCCGAGCGCTACGGCGTCCGGGCGATGGGCAACGTCGAGGCGGCGGAGGCGGCCGACACGCTCGTCCTCGGCGTGAAGCCGCAGGACATGGGCGGGCTCGTCACCGAGATCCGTGACCACGTGCGGCCCGGCAACCTCGTCGTGAGCCTCGCCGCCGGCATACCGACGGGGTTCCTCGAGAGCCGCCTCTCCGAAGGGGTCGCGGTCGTGCGGGTCATGCCCAACACGCCCGCCCTCGTCGACCAGGGCATGTCGGCCGTGAGCCCGGGCCGGTCCGCGGACGCGGCGCACCTCGAGGAGGCGGCCGACCTGTTGCGTTCGTGTGGCCGTGTCGTCCAGGTCGCCGAGAAGCAGCAGGACGCCGTTACCGCCATCAGCGGCTCGGGACCGGCCTACATCTTCTACGTCGTCGAGGCGATGATCGAGGCGGGCGTGGTGCTGGGCCTGCCGCGCCCGACCGCGACCGAGCTCGTCGTCCAGACGCTCTTCGGCGCGGCCACGATGATGCGCGAGACCGGCCAGCACCCGACCGTGCTGCGCGAGCAGGTCACCTCGCCCGGCGGTACGACCGCTGCCGCGTTGCGCACTCTCGACGACCACAAGGTGCGGGCCGCGTTCATCTCGGCCATGGAGGCCGCGGCCCAGCGCTCGCACGACCTTGCGTCCGGGCATGACTGAGCGCGTGGCCGCCGAGACCGTGACGGTATGCCGCGTGGCCCAGTCCGACTGGCAGGTCCAGCGAGCGGTGCGGTTGGCGATGCTGCTGGACGCGCCCGCGGCATACGGGTCGACGTTCGAGCGCGAGTTCGCCATGACCGAGCAGGACTGGCACGACCGGCTCGCCATCGGTGTCGCCTGGCTGGCCATGGACGGCTCGCTGCCCGTGGGGGCTGTGAAGCTGATGCCGGCGAGAGGCGACGGGTCCGGCGGTGAGGGGGACACGCACAGCCTCGTCGGCATGTGGGTGGCGGCGCACGCGCGCGGCCGCGGGGTGGCCGATGCGCTGGTCGATGCCGTGGTTGCCGAGTCGCGTTCCCTCGGGCTGCGCCGGGTGACGCTCGACGTCGAGGCCGCCAACGCCCGGGCGATCGGGTTCTACGAGCGGTACGGGTTCGTGCGGACGGGGCGGACGAGCACGGTCCCGCACCAGGGGACACCCGAGTTCGAGATGGAGCTCGTGGTCGCGTCCTGAGATCGGCGCCGCCGGGCCGGAGGTGCATTTCTGACGCAAGCAGCGGGAATCCCCGCAGGTCAGAGGGCATTCGGTGCATTGCGGCCGGTTTCGTCATTTCTCTGCGGGGCTTCGCCCTGCGTGAACACTGGGCAAACCCACCTGACTCGACCGGGCGGGTTCGTGTCACAGTGGTCCCATGAGCGACGAGATCACGGTGCGCCCGTTGGGGGTTGAGGACTGGGAGCAGTACAAGGCAGTGCGCCTGAACGCCCTGGAGGAGTCGCCCGAAGCGTTCGTCGCCACCTACGACGAGGAGAAGTCGTACGAGGAGGACCTCTGGCGCAAGCGCATGCAGCGCTCGGAGCGCCTGCTCGCCGAGAACGGCAACGGTGTCGTGGGTGTTGCCAGCGTCGGCACGGCCCGTCCCGTCGAGGACGAGGACAACGCTGACGGCCTCGTGGGAGAGCTGTTCGGCCTCTGGGTCAGCCCCGCGGCCCGAGGCACCGGGGTCGCGACCCGGCTCGTGCGTGCGGGCGCCGAGGCCGCCAAGGGCCAGGGCCGCAGCCACCTCGTCTACTGGGTCGGTAGCGACAACGGCCGCGCCGTGGCGTTCGCCAGCGGGTTCGGGTTCCGCCCGACCGACTACCGCCGCCCGATGCGGGTCAAGGCCGACGACAGCGAGGAGGAGATCGCGATGATCCTCCCGCTCGGCGAGGACCGCGCGGTCCCGACGCTGCGCGTCTGACGCCTACGGCCGCAAGGCGTTACGGCCGCTGGGCCAGCCGCTCGATCAGCTCGGTCGGGCCGCTCACGATCAGGGTGTCGTGCGCGGTCACCTTCGTCTCCGGCACGGCATACGTGAAGTCCTGACCCGGCGCCTTGACGCCCACGATCGTCACGCCGTACTTGCTGCGAATCGCGCTCTGCGCCAACGTGAAACCGATCGCCTCCTGCGGCGGCTTCATCTTGACGATGGCGAACCCGTCGTCGAACTCGATGTAGTCCTTGAGCTTGCCGTTGACCAGGTGGGCGACCCGCCGGCCGGTCTCGGCCTCGGGCAGGATCACGTGGTGCACGCCGATCCGCTCGAGGATGCGCTTGTGCTCGGGGCCGAGAGCCTTGGCCCAGATCGTGGGGATGCCCACGTCGACGAGGTTCATCGCCGACAGCACGCTGGCCTCCACGGACGAGCCGATCCCGAGGACCGCGAGCCGGAAGTTGCGCGCCTTGAGCGAGTTCATCGACGACGGCACGCTCGCGTCGGCCTGCACGACCCTGGTCACCTTGCCGAGAAAGGTCTCGGCGAGCACCGGGTCGCGTTCGACGGCGACCACGTTGTGCCCGAGCTTTTGCAGTTCCAGCGCCACCGCGCCGCCGAAGCGCCCCAGTCCGATGACCAGGACGTCGTCCTCATAGAGCTTCTTCGCCACGGTTGGCACGCTACCGCGTGAGCACCGCCGGGGCGGCGGGTGCCGCTGCGGAGGGCGCCCGGTAGCGTTCCAGCATGCCCGCACAGGCGCGCGTGGTCTGGGACCCGGACTTCACGGCATACGACTTCGGGCCGGGTCATCCCATGAACCCGGTCCGGCTCGACCTGACCGCCCGGCTGTGCCAGGACCTCGGTGTGTTCGACGCCTCGGGCGTCGAGGTGTTCTCCCCGCCCGTCCCCGGTGACGAGCTGCTCGCGACGGTCCACGACGCGGCATACATCGAGGCGGTCAAGGCGGCGAGCGCCGACCCCACCGTCGCCGACCCGGCCCGCGGCCTCGGCACCGAGGACGACCCGGCCTTCAAGGGGATGCACGAGGCGAGCGCCCGCATCGTCGAGGGCACCCGGCAGGTGTGCGCGGACGTGTGGGAAGGGCGTGCCGAGCACGGGGTGAACTTCTGCGGCGGGCTGCACCACGCGATGCGCGACCGGGCCGCCGGCTTCTGCATCTACAACGACATCGCGGTCGGCATCCAGTGGCTGCTCGACCAGGGCGCCGAGCGCGTCGCCTACGTCGACGTCGACGTGCACCACGGTGACGGTGTCGAGCGAGTCTTCTGGGACGACCCCCGGGTGCTCACCATCTCATTGCACGAGTCGGGGCGAATGTTGTTTCCCGGCACCGGTTTTCCCGCCGAGGTCGGCGGGCCGGACGCGCAGGGGTATGCCGTGAACGTCGCCTTGCCACCGGGGCTGGGTGACTCGGCGTGGCTGCGCGCGGTGCAGTCGACGGCCCTGCCGCTCGTGCGTTCCTTCAAGCCCGACGTGCTCGTGACCCAGCACGGGTGCGACACCCACATGCAGGACCCGCTCGCGCACATGGCGCTGTCGGTCGATGCCCAACGCGCGGCGGCCGAGACCTTGCACAAGCTGGCGCACGAGGTGGCCGGTGGTCGTTGGGTGGCGCTAGGTGGCGGTGGCTACGAGCTGGTCGACGTGGTGCCGCGCACCTGGACGCACCTGACGGCGATCGCGGCGCACGCCCCGGTGCCGCTCACGGCGGAGGTGCCGCAGAGCTGGCTGGAGCACGTGCGGCGCGTCTTCGGGCGCGAGGGGCCGCGGCGGATGGGTGACCTCGACCCGAAGGACGGCGGCATCTGGGTGCAGCCGTGGGACCTGGGGTACAACCCGCACAGCGAGTCCGACCGGGCGATCATGGCGACCCGCGAGGCGGTCTTCCCGCTGCAAGGCCTCGACCCGTTCTTCGACTGACGACGACCGCGGGAGGATCGCAGCGAGCGCCAGCGAGCGAGGACCGCAGCGCGGAGGAGTCGGTCGCGAAGGTTCGACTGACACTCGTGTCATTTCTCGGGCGATTGACGTACGTTCGGCGGCGTGTCGGCTGGACTTTTGCTGGGAAGTTTCTCCATGTACTTCCCCACGAGTCACATCTGCCCCTACAGTTCAGTCTGCACGAGCGTAGAGGTCCGCCGGAGGGGAAGCCGGCGATGCGCGCGTGCAGGAGATCGAGGTGATCATGTCCAACGAGCGACAGCTCGCCGAGGTGCGGTTCCTGACCGTCGCCGAGGTGGCCTCGATCATGCGCGTGTCGAAGATGACCGTGTACCGCATGGTGCACGCCGGGGAGCTCCCAGCCATCCGTGTGGGTCGATCCTTCCGGGTGCCGGAGGACGCAGTGCACAAGTACCTCCGGACGTCCTACGTCGACACCGCATGACGAAGTGCTGACCGCACACCGAGGGCCGGCCCGCGCCCCGGGGCCCCGGCCCCCCGGGC
>JAEZWF010000011.1 GCA_023420415.1 Actinomycetes bacterium
GTGGCCAACCTGATCTGCCTGTGCCGGCGCCACCACCGCACCAAACAACAACCCCGCTGGTCCGTGCGCATCCTGCCCGGCGCCCTCCTGCAGTGGACCGACCCCACCGGCCGGGTCCGCACCACCCACCCGGTCAACCACCTCGACCCCGACCCGACCCCGTGGCTGGACAACCACGGCACCGAGGCCAGGGCCCGCGACACGACCACCGACACGACCACCGACACGAGCACCGACACGGCACCAGTGGTGGAGTTCCCGTCACCGGCCGAGGACCACTTCGACTGGCTCATCGACCGCTGGGAAACCCACGGCCCCCAGCACCGCACCCTCCACGACCGCGAGACCGGCCAACCCCTGGGCACCCTCACCACCACCGGCAAGCTCCACACCATCGAGCTCACCGACGACTACGCAGCCCACCTCGCCACCCGCACCAGCCCCAGCTCCAGCAAGCGCTACCACCGGCCGACACCCGACGAGCCGCCACCGTTCTGAGCCTGCGGCCGACGCCCCCGTCTCGGCCATCGGCGAGCCCACGACATACCGGACTTCTGACCCAAGCGTGACGAATCCTTCGCCAACACAACGGATTTCGTCTACGCCTCTCGGCCGATTCCCAACGCCACGATCGGCGAGGACACTGGCTGGTGGTTGCAGGGACATCTCACCACGCACGCTCGGAGAGGTCATGCCAGCCAGCCCACCACGCCGCAGAACCAACCACACCCGTCCACCGTCCCGCGCCGCCCTCGCCCTGGGCGCCACGGCTGCACTCACCGCCCTCGCGGCCGTCCCCGCCTCGGCGGCAACCGTCCTCACCACCGCGTCCGCACCGACCGTCGTCGCCTCCGGACTCGACAACCCGCGCCAGCTCGCCGTCACCGCCTCCGGAGACGTCTACGTCGCCGAAGCGGGTCGCGGCGGCACCGGTCCGTGCCACGCAGGCCCCGAGGGAGAGTCCTGCTTCGGCACCACCGGCGCCGTGACGGTCGCACCACGACACGGCACCCAGCACCGCATCGTCACCGGGCTCCCGTCGATGGCGGCACGCGACGGATCCGGCGCCATCGGCCCCAGCGACGTCGAACCGGTCGGCCGCGGACAGGTGATGGTGCTGGTCGGTCTCGGCGCCAACCCCGCTCTGCGCGACACCCTCCCCGCCGCCGGCCGCACGCTCGCCACCCTCCAGCTCGCCGGACCAGGCCACCGCCTGCGCACGCTGTCCGACCTCGGCGCCTTCGAGGCGCGCACCAACCCCATCCACGACCCGGACAGCAACCCGGTCTCCATCGCCAAGGACGGCAACGGATTCATGATCGCCGACGCCGGCGGCAACACCGTGGTCCGCACCGATCGGCTCGGCCGCACCTCGACCGTCGCCGTGTTCGACGACCAGCTCGCCACCGCACCACCGTTCCTCGGCCTGCCGCCCGGGACCAAGATCCCCGCCCAGGCCGTGCCGACCGCAGCAGCCAAGGGACCCGACGGCGCCTGGTACGTCAGCCAGCTCACCGGTTTCCCCTTCGAACCGGGTCTGGCCAAGATCTACCGCGTGGTCCCCGGTCAGGCCCCGAGCGTCTACGCCAGTGGGCTGACCAACGTCACCTCACTCGCGTGGTCGTCCAGCGGCCACCTGTATGCCGTCCAGATCGCCAACGATGGCCTGCTCGCCTCCGAGGGGCTGCCGATGGGGTCCCTGCTGCGGATCACCCCCGGCGCCAGCTCGCACACCACCGTGGCAGGCGCGCTGCCCGCCCCCTACGGCGTCGCGATCTCGGGGACCTCGGCCTACGTGTCCACCTGCGCGGTCTGTCCGGGCATTGGGCAGGTCATGCGGATCCCCCTGTCCTGAAAGGGATCTCGACAGCTTCTCACCCTGGAGGGCTGGCTGGCGCGGCGGCGGGACGCGCCAGCCAGCACGGTCAGGCCGTCAGCTCCTCGACGGTCAACGTCAGGCCGGCCGCACGCAGGCGTTCCACGAGCACGTCGCCGAGCGCGGTCGCGGGGGTCAGCACCCCTGCGGCCGCCGGGAGGCGGTCGCCGTCGAAGGCCAACGCCAGAGCCGACTCCCCGAGCATCACCGCGGTCGCGGCATACCCCGGGTCGCCCTGACCGGACACGGTCGCGAGGTAGCGCCGTCCCGAGCTGGTGGTCGTCCGCAGCTTCATCTGGAACCACCCAGCGGCACGCGCCTCCTCACTCGGCCCCTCCCCCGGCTTGGGTGCGAGACGGTCGATCAGCGGGCGAGTGCGCGGGTTCGTCATCCCGGCCATGGCAGCACCGAGGGCGGCGGTCATGGCCACCGCACGCAGCCGCGCCCTGGGGCCGCGACCGTATGCCGCGAGCTCCCGGTAGCGGAACCGTCGCCCATACGCGTGGCCGGCAATGGCGTTGCTACGCCTCACGATTCGGGTGTTGAACGTCGCCATGACGAACGGTCCGACCCACTGACCGGTGTCGGCGTCCACGAAGACAGAACGGTTGTCCCGCTCCGGTCCGAGGTCGGGCTCGGACTCGCGGTCCGGGCTCGCGGCATATGGGTCCAGCACGGTCTTGAGGAGGGATCGGTCGGCGGCGATCGCATCCACCTGGGTGCGCGAGGAGTCGATGGTGCCGCCGGAGAAGCCACCCTTCATCCTGGCCAGCAACGTCGTGTCGCCCAGGTCGCCGGCGCCGTCGGCCTCGGCCCGTTCGTGCAACAGGAGCACGCCCAGGTCCGAGGGGATCGAGTCATAGCCGCACGCATTGACGATGCGCGCACCGCTGGCCAGTGCGGCTTGGTGCAGCTCGTCGGCGAGCCGGCGGACGAAGAGCACCTCGCCGGTGAGGTCCGCGTAGTGGGTACCGGCCGCGGCGCACGCCCTCGCCAACGGCAGGCCGTACTTCAGGTAGGGGCCCACCGTCGTCACGACGGCGGTCGTCGAGGCCGCCAGTGCCGCCAGGGCACCCTCGTCCGAGGCGTCGGCCACCACCACGGGCCAGTCGCGCCCACGGTTCGGCAGCGCGGCGCGGACGGACTCGAGCCGCTCCCGCGACCGTCCGGCCAGCGCGATCCGCGACCCGTGCGGTGCGTGCTCGGCGAGGTAGGCCGCCAGCAGCCTCCCCACGAAACCGGTGGCGCCGAAGACGACGAGGTCGTGCTCGCGCGTGGTGCTCATGCCCCGTGCCCTTCCGGGACGACCTCTGCCGCCGGCGGCGGTCCGGGTGGCGCGCCGTCCCCGAACGGTTGCCCGCCCAGCTCATCGCGACCATGCGGCGTGAGCCAGCCCGACAGCTCCGGCCCGAGGGGCACGATGCCGGTCGGGTTGATGTCGCGGTGGACCACGTAGTAGTGCTCCTTGATCTGCACGAAGTCAGTGGTGTCACCGAAACCCGGCGTCTGGAACAGGTCCCGCGCGTAGGCCCACAGCACCGGCAGCTCGGTCAGCTTCGACCGGTTGCACTTGAAGTGCCCGTGGTAGACGGGGTCGAACCGCGCCAAGGTGGTGAACAACCGCACGTCCGCCTCGGTGATGGTGTCGCCCATGAGGAAGCGCCTGGTCGCCAACCGCTCCTCGAGCCAGTCGAGCGCCTCCCAGAGCTGCCGGTATGCCGCGTCGTAGGACTCCTGCTCTCCGGCGAACCCGCAGCGGTAGACGCCGTTGTTGACGTCGCGGTAGACCCGGTCCATCACCTCGGACATCTCGTCGCGCAGCGCCTCCGGCCACAGGTCGGGCGCACCCTCGCGGTGGAAGGCAGTCCACTGGGTGGAGAAGTCGAGGGTGATCTGGGCGAAGTCGTTCGTGACCACCTCCCCCGTCGGCTCGTCGACGATGGCGGGCACCGTGATGCCCCGCGGGTAGCCCGGGAACCGCTTCTCGTAGGCGTCCTTGAGCCGCGGGATGCCCAGCACCGGGTCGATGCCGCCGGGGTCGAGGTCGAAGGTCCAGCTGTCCTGGTCGTGGGTCGGCCCGCAGAGCCCGAGCGAGATCGCGTCCTCGAGCCCGAGCAGCCGCCGCACGATGAGGGTGCGGTTGGCCCAGGGACAGGCCCGGGCAGCGACGAGGCGGTACCGCCCCGCCTCCACCGGCCACTGCTTCGCACCGTCTGCATCGGTGCCCGGTTGGGGGTCGGCGACGATCCGGTCGGTGATGTAGCGGGTGTCCCGCTCGAAGGACTTCTCGACGTAGGTCTGCTGCGCCATGCCTTCGAACCTACCCGCCGGTTCGGGGCGCTGCCGGTCAGGCCCCGAGCGCGCCGAGCCGGGCCAGGAGGACGGCCTCGGCGACGCACACCTTCTCGAACTCCTGCAGGTGCAACGACTCGTTGGCGCCGTGGGCGCGCGTGTCGGGGTCCTCGACCCCGGTGACGAGGATGCCCGCGTCGGGGAACTTCTCGGCGAACGCGGCCACGAACGGGATCGACCCGCCCACGCCGATGTCGACCGGCTGCACCCCCCATGCGTCGGCGAAGGCCGCGCGCGCCTGGTCGTAGACCGGCCCGTCCGCGTTGGCAGCGAACCCCGAGCCCTGGTCGTCCAGGGTGACCTCGACCTTGGCACCCCACGGGATGTTCTTCTCCACGTGCCGCTGGACGGCGGCAAAGGCCCCCATCGGGTCCTCGTCGGCGGCCAGCCGGATCGACACCTTGGCACTGGCGGTCGGCACGAGGGTGTTCGACGACTTGGCCACGGTGGGTGCGTCGATGCCGATGACGGTCGCGGTGGGCTTGGCCCAGATGCGGTCGAGCAGCGAACCGGTGCCGACGGTCTGCACGCCCTCGAGGAGTCCGGACTCCTCGCGCAGGCGCGTCTCGTCGAAGTCGAGCTGGCTGGCCGTACCAGCCGAAAGCCCTTCCACCGCAACGTCGCCCGCCTCGTCGTGGAACGACGCGAGGATGCGGATCAGCGGCATCAGGGCGTCCGGCACCGCGCCACCGAACATGCCCGAGTGGATGCCGTGGTCGAGCGTGCTGACGGTGATGACCACACGGATGAGGCCGCGCAGGGTGGTGGTGAGGGCCGGCTCGCCGATGGCCCAGTTGGTCGAGTCGGCGAGCACGATCGCGTCGGCGCGCAGCTTCTCGCCGTGCTTGTCCAGGATCGTCGGCAGCGAGTCGGAGCCGATCTCCTCCTCGCCCTCGACGAAGATCGTGACACCCACGGGCAGCTGGCCCGAGTGGGCCCGCAGCGCCGCCACGTGGGCCATGACGCCGGCCTTGTCGTCGGCCGCCCCGCGACCGTAGAGGCGCCCGTCGCGCTCGGTCGGCTCGAAGGGCGGGCTGTCCCAGTCCGCGTCGTCGCCGGGCGGTTGAACGTCGTGGTGCGCATAGAGCAGGACGGTCGGCGCGCCCTCCGGTCCGTCGATGTGCCCGATCACGGCAGGCCGTCCGCCCTCCCGGACGATCTCGACCTCCAGTCCCTCGGCGCGCAGCAGCTCGGCAGTCGCCTCGGCGCTGCGGTCGACCTGCGCCTGGTCGAAGGCGTCGAGGCTGACGCTGGGGATCCGGGTGAGGGCCTCGAGGTCCTGGCGCACCTGCGGCATGAGGCCTGCGACGGTGGTGCGGAGGGAGTCGATCTGGTCAGGGGTGAGCACGTCGTCGGTCACGCAGCCGACCCTAGTGGGTGCGTGGATTCGGGGACCGGCCTGCCCACGGCATACCCTTGGGTCGTGTTCGGACGCAGCAAGACCATCAACGAGGAGCAGGCCGAGACGGTCGCGCACCCCCAGCGCGAGGGCGCCAAGAACCGGCCCACGCCCAAGCGCAAGGACCAGGAGGCCGCGCGCAGGCGCCCCCTGGTCGAGACCGACCGCAAGGCGGCACGCGAGCGCGAGAAGGCCGCCCGGCGCGAGGCGTCCCTGAAGCAGCGGGAGGCGATGGTCACCGGCGACGACGCGGGCCTGCCGCCGCGTGACAAGGGCCCGGTGCGCCGCTACATCCGCGACTTCGTCGACGCCCGCTGGAGCGTGGGCGAGTTCCTGCTGCCGGTCATGCTCGTCGTCCTGGCGCTGTCGTTCATCCAGAAGCCGGTCATCTTCGCCATCGTCTCGATCGGCGTCTACGGCCTCATCGCCGTCGCTGCCCTCGACGGCTTCCTCATGTGGCGCAAGCTCAAGCGCCAGCTCGTCGCCAAGTTCGGCGAGGACAAGGTCGGCCGGGGCCTGGCGATGTATGCCGTGATGCGCGGGTTCCAGATCCGTCGCGCCAGGATGCCGCGACCGCAGGTCAAGCGCGGCCAGTACCCGTCCTGACCCGCGGGCGCCACGCCGCGGCTACCGCGTCCTGCGCGGCTACTCCGCGGCGCGCAGGCTCATCGGCCCGTAGACGACCGTGCCGTCGTGGTGCAGGGTGACCGCGTCGACACCGGCGTCGGCCAGCTCGTGCCACGCCTCCCCGAACCAGTTCTCCGCGTCCGACTGTGACGGGAACTGCGTCGTCACGAGCGCCTCGCCCTCCAGCTGCTTGCCATCGGCGTCCAGATAGGTCCACGTCCATGCGTCGCTCATCGCTCCACACTACGGGCGCTACGGTCGCCTCGTGATCGCGGTCGAGGGGCTTTCGGTGGGGTATGCCGGGAAGCCGGTCCTGGGAGACGTCACCTTCGCCGTGCCCGAGGGTGACCTGGTCCTGGTCGTCGGCCGCACCGGTGCGGGCAAGTCGACGCTCTTGCGCGCGGTCCGGGACGCGGTGGACGGTGCGCGGCTGGTGCCGCAGGACCCGCTGGCAGCCCTGACCGGCGGCACGGTCGAGTCACAGCTCGGGGCGAGCGGACGACGGCTGGAGGAGCTGCTCGACCTGTTCGGCCTCTCGGGTCTACGGGACCGACCGGTCTCGACCCTGTCCGGCGGTCAGCAGCAACGGGTGGCCATCGCCGCGGCGCTCGCCGCCAGGCCGGGGGTGCTCGTGCTCGACGAACCCACCTCTGCGCTGGACCCGGTGGCGGCCGAGGAGGTGCTGGCGACCCTGCACCGGCTGGCCCACGACGTCGGCACGACGCTGCTCGTGGCCGAGCACCGGCTCGAGCGGGTGGTGCACCACGCCGACTCCGTGCTCGTGGTGACCGACGGGAAAGCGGTCGGGCCCCGCGAGCCGGCCGAGGCCATGACCGACTCGCCCGTGCGACCGCCACTCGTCGACCTCGGGCGTGCCCTCGGCTGGGCGCCGTTGCCCCTGTCGGTGCGGCAGGCCCGTCGGGTCGGCGCCGACCTGCGCACGCGCCTCGCCGACGCGGTTGCGCCGGACACCCCCGGACCGGCGAAGCAGGTCGGGCAGGTCGGGCAGGTCGGGCAGGTCATGATCACCGCCCGCCGCCTCGGCGTGCTCCGGGGAGACGTCGTCGCCCTCCGCGGGGTCGACCTCGAGCTGCGAGCCGGTGAGGCCGTCGCCCTCATGGGGCGCAACGGCTCCGGCAAGTCCACCCTGTTGGCGGCTGTCGCCGGGGCGGTCGCAGCCACGCACGGACGGGTGGCCGCGAGCGGCCCGGTCGTCCTGGCTCCGCAGGACCCGGAGCCGGTGCTGTCCGGCCGGACCGTCGGTGAGCAGCTCGCCCTGAGCGGGTCGCCGACCGTGGCCGGCCCGCTGCTCGAGCGCCTGGCCGGACGTATGGCGCAGCACCAGCCCGTCACGAACCTCTCGCAGGGACAACGGATGTCGCTCGCCCTCGCGACACGGCTGGCGCCCGTCCTCGATGACTCCTCCGACCCGTCGGGCTCACCCCGACCGACGGTGATCCTGCTCGACGAGCCCACGCGCGGGCTCGACTACGACGCCAAGGCTGCCCTGTCCGACATCGTCCGGCAGCTGGCCGCGGCGGGGCACACGCTGGTCGTCGCCACCCACGATGTCGAGCTCGCAGCCACCCTCGCCACGCGTGTCGTCGTGCTCGCCGAGGGTGAGGTGGTCACCGATGGGCCGGCCCGGCAGGTGCTGGCCGACTCCCCCGCGTTCGCACCGCAGGTGGCCAAGGTCGTGCACCCGGCGGCATACCTCACGACCGGCGAAGTCCTCGCTGCGCTCGGCCGGTGAGTCCGCTCGGCCGGTGAGTCAGTGCGCGCTGGGGACCTCGTCCCGCGCTGGCTCGGCGTCGGCCGCCGGCCGACGCGCCCGCTGGATGGCGCGGCGCACGATGACGACGACGATCACCACACCGAGGGCGCCGAGCACGATGTTGCTCGCGGTCCCGACATAGGTGCCGACCTTCTCCCACTGGGTGCCCAGGGCGTAGCCGGCGCCGACGAGGGCGCTGTTCCAGATCGCACTGCCCGCGGCGGTGGCGACACTGAAGGGCAGCAGCGGCATCCGCTGGGCTCCGGCGGGCAGCGAGATGAGGCTGCGCACCCCGGGCACGAACCGGCCGAAGAAGACCGAGGACCGTCCGTGCCGGTGGAACCAGTCCGATGCCTTGTCGAGGTCCTCGCGGTCGACCAGCGGCACCTTCGCCACCAGGGTGAGTGCGCGTTCGAGGCCCAGGCGGGCGCCGAGGGCGTAGAAGACCCAGGCACCGACGAGGGACCCTGCCGTCGCGAGGAGCACCACCCACAGCAACGACAGCCGACCCTGATGGGCGAGGAAGCCCGCGAGGGGCAGCACGACCTCGCTCGGCACCGGCGGCACGAGGGTCTCGAAGAGGGTGAGCACCCCCACGCCAAGCTCCCCGACGGCATCGATGAAGTCGGCGAACAGTCCGGTCAGGCCGGTGAGCTGGGGGTCGGCGGCTGCGAGCGCAGTCATGCCTCCAGTGTGGGCGAAGGACCTGAGTCCTTTCTGTGTAGCACCTGAACGTGGGTCAGACCGGTGGCCCCGCCTGCACCCGGCGGCGCACCTCGGCCTGACCGCTGGCGTCCATCGGCAGCGCCCACCACGACTCGACCCACCACGTGGCACCGGCGTCGGCCCAGTCTGCGGGTGTGCCCTCGAGCTGCACGAACTCGCCGCTGCTGTCGGCCTCGACCACGCAGTCGTAGCCCTCCCACGGCAGTCCCGCGTCCTCGCGCATGCGGCGCACGATCGACACGATCTCGCCGTAGGAGTCCAGGTCGTACCCCGAGCCCGGGCCGCCTCGCGTGGGATCCACGACCGACGCCAGCAGGCCGTCCCAGCGCGCCGCCCGCTCGAGCGACGGCTGGCGCTGCCTGCCCTTGAGCCACGCGCCCACGACCCAGACGGGCGGGTGCGGACGCTGGGTCGGCGGGGGTGGCCCGGCCGGCCCGCCATCGACCGGGGCGTCGCCACCGGCCGGCGCCACCTGCCAGTGCCTGCCCTCGAAGGAGAACGGCGTGCCCGGCTCACCGAACAGGCCCTCGACCACGGCCAGCCCCTCGTCGAGCTTCTCCGCCCGCGCCCGGCGTCCCTCGTCGGGCTCGAACCGGGTCCATCCCGCGTGCAGCGCTCCCAGCCCGACCGACATGACCACCCGCCCGCCGCTGAGCCGGTCGACCGTGCTCACCATCGACGCGAGGTCCCACGGCCGGTGCCGCGACGCCGGTGTCAGCAGGGTGCCGAGCCGGATCCGCGACGTGAGCATCGCCGCTGCCCCCAGCGCCACCCACGCGTGCTCGCCGTAGAGCGACTCCCACGTGAACACGCCGTCCCAGCCATGCTCCTCCCCCAAGGCGGCGAGCTCGGCGAACTCGCGCGCGTCGGCATACGGCACCACGAAGCCATAACGCATGAGCCCGACCGTACGCCCGGTCACCGACAGCGTCAGCCGACATGACGCGGCATACTCACGCCTCGCGGACGTCGACCTCCACGAAGGGCGGCTTGGCCACGGTCACCGGCACCTCGCGCCCGCGCACGTCGACGACGAGCTCGTCTCCCACAGCGACGTCGGGAGCCAACAGCGCCAACGCGATCCCGTTCTTGAGGGTGGGGCTGAACGTCCCCGAGGTCACCTCGCCGACGACCTCACCGTCACGCTTCACCTCGTTGCCGGCGCGAGGTATGCCGCGTCCGGTCGCGAGCAGCCCCCACGCCACGCGCGCGGGGCCGGCTTCCTTCTCCGCCACGAGCGCGTCCTTGCCCCAGAAGGCGTCCTTCTTCCACCCGACCGCCCAGCCGACACGCGCCTGCACCGGCGTGATCTCGGGCGTCAGCTCGTGGCCGTGCAGGGCATAACCCATCTCGGTGCGCAGGGTGTCGCGCGCACCCAGCCCACACGGCAGACCGGCATGCGGCTCGACCGCCGACATCAGCGCGTCCCACAGGTCGCCCGCGACCTCCCACGCGGGCACCAGCTCGTAGCCGCGCTCCCCCGTGTAACCCGTGCGGCAGACGATGACCGGGTGGCCGTTCCACTGCGTCTCGACGAACGACATGTACTCGTGCCCGGACGGCAGGCCGAGCGACTCGAGCACCTCGTCGCTCTTGGTGCCCTGGACGGCGATGACGCCGTAGCGGTCGTGCAGGTTCTCCACCGTGATGCCGTCGGGCGCGGCGTCCGCGAGCATCCGCACCACCTCGGCGGTGTTGGCCGCGTTGGGGATGAGGAACACGTCGTCGTCGCTGCGCAGGTAGGCGATGAGGTCGTCCACGACACCGCCAGTTTCGTTGCAGCACAACGTGTACTGCGCCTTGCCCTCGTGGATGCGACCGAGGTCGTTGGCCAAGGTCGCGTTGACGAAGTCGCGTGCGCCCGGCCCGCTCACCCGCGCCTTGCCGAGGTGGGAGACGTCGAAGACCCCGACCGAGGTGCGCACCGCGGTGTGCTCGCGCACGACCCCACCGCCGGGGTACTCGATCGGCATCGACCACCCGCCGAAGTCGGCCATCTTGGCGCCGAGCGCCACGTGCCGGTCGTGCAGTGGGGACGTCTTGAGGGCCTCGTCGCTCATGGCGCGAACGCTACCGTGGCTATCCTGCCAGCGATCCCCCGCACTACCACCGAAAGAAGGCCCCGTGACGACCGTCAACGTGTCCGACCGCCCCGCCGCCGAGATCAAGGGCGACGCCCTGGTCCTCGGCACCGTCGAGTCCGACGGCGCAGCCAGTCTGGCGGCCGGTCACGGCCTGCCGCGGTCGGCGGCCACCCACCTCGGCAAGCAGCTGACCGCACTCCACGCGACCGGCAAGGCCGAGGAGACGCTGACCGTCGCCGACGTCCCGGGCATCGCCGCGAGCCGGGTCGTGCTCGTGGGTCTGGGTTCGGGCACCGGCCGCACGACGAGCTTCGACCCCGAGGTGCTGCGTCGCGGCGCGGGTGCCGCCGTCCGGTCGCTGAAGAAGGCCCGCAAGGTCGTCGTCGCGCTCCCGGCCTCCAACGTCGAGTCGGTCGCGGCCGTCGCCGAGGGTGCCGCGCTCGGTGCCTACCGGTATGCCGCGCCGAAGGGTGGGGCGAAGGGCGCCAAGTCGACGGCCGGTGAGTCCGACGGCGTCACCGCCGTGACCGTGGTGACCAGCGAGGCGCGCGGCAAGGCGGCCAAGACCGCCGCCACCCGCGCCCAGGTGCTCGCCGACGCCAAGGCCTACGCCCGCGACCTCGTCAACACGCCGCCGAACAAGCTGTTCCCCCAGTCGTTCGCCGAGTCGGTCAAGGACCGCGCGAGCGGCGCCAAGGGCAAGGTCACCATCAAGGTGCTCGACGAGAAGGCGCTCGCCAAGGGCGGTTTCGGCGGCATAGTCGGCGTCGGGCAGGGCTCGGTCAACCCGCCGCGGATCGTGCAGGTGTCGTGGAGCCCGGCCAAGGCCAAGGGCTCGATCGCGTTGGTGGGCAAGGGAATCACCTTCGACTCCGGTGGCCTGTGCATCAAGCCGCCGGCCTCGATGCTCACCATGAAGTCCGACATGGCCGGCGCCGCGGCGGTGGCCGCGACCGTCTTCGCCGCCGCCGAGCTCGGGGTGCCGGTGGCCGTCACGGGCTACCTGTGCCTCGCCGAGAACATGCCGAGTGGCACGGCCCAGCGCCCCAGCGACGTCGTGACGATGCGCGACGGCACCACCGTCGAGATCCTCGACACCGACGCCGAGGGCCGCATGGTGCTCGGCGACGGCATCTGCCTGGCGGGTGAGTCCAAGCCCGACGCCATCGTCGACATCGCCACCCTCACCGGTGCGCAGATGGTCGCCCTCGGCCCGCGCGTCGCCGGGATCATGGCCAACGACGACGCCTTCCGCGACCGCGTCCGCGCTGCGGCCGACGCCAGCGGCGAGGCCGCGTGGCCGATGCCGCTGCCGGAGGACCTGCGCCCGCAGCTCGACTCGGCGACCGCCGACCTCGCGCACAAGGGCGAGCGCTGGGGCGGCATGCTCACCGCCGGCCTGTTCCTCCAGGAGTTCGTCACCGACGGCACTCCCTGGGCGCACGTCGACATCGCCGGCCCGTCGTTCAACGAGGGCTCCGCGTGGGGCTACACGCCCAAGGGCGGCACCGGCTTCGGCGTCGGCACGCTCCTGTCCCTCATCGAGGGGTATGCCGAGTAGGCCTCCACGACACGAACGCCCACCGACCGCGGTCGGTGGGCGTTCGTCGTGCCGGGACCACGCGGCATACCTCGCGGTCCGTCGTGGTCGGCGTCGTGGCTCAGCCGCTCTTGCGCCGGAACATCTGCTGGGTCGCGGTGGTCGCGGCGTCAGAGGCGTGGTCGACCTTGCCGTGCTCGTGGTCGTCGGAGACGTCGCGGCCGGCGTGCGCCTGCTTCTTCTCCAAGGCCTCGCGGAACTTGCGCTTGACGTCCTCGCTCGGCCCGGTGTTCCCGGACTTGCCGTTGCCGGCCATGGCGCCTCCTCGTGGTTCGGGGGTGATGCCTCCACCCTCGCAAACCCGGCGGCCGGGCACCACCGCAATTCGGGCGGGCCTGTCGCCGCTGCTCAGTCCTTGCGGCGTTGCCGTGCGTTCCACTCGCGCATGCGGTTCGGGTAACCGGTCTGGTTGACGTCGTAGACCGGGACACCGAGGCTGCGCGCCAGCTCGAAGGCTGCCTGTCGCGACCCGGCGGCGCGCCGTGTCCACTCACCGTCGTGGGCGATGAGGATGAGGGTCGTCGCGGTCACGTTGGTGGGCGGTTCGACGTAGGCCTCCACGCCCCTGCGGGACGTCACGAACTCGGTCAGGTGCCGGCGCACGGCCTGGTTGTCGACCGCCATGTTGGGGCCGTCAGAGGGCCCGCGCGGGGCCTTCGAACGCCCCCGTCTCCACCACGCCATGCGCAGAGAATACGGGTCCGGGCCGCGCACCGGCTGCAGATCGGCTGGACGCCGCCGCGTGGTGCCGTCGTCCGCCCGCGAGACCTGCTTGCGCCGCGTCCTGCAATCAGTGACAAGATGCGTGGTGTCGATCAGCACATCACGCGAGGGAGCGAGCATGTCGGCAGACGCCGAGTCCACCACCGAGTCCACGTACGACGTGGTGATCCTGGGTGGGGGCAGCGGCGGCTACGCCTGTGCCTTTCGTGCCGCCGAGCTGGAGCTGCGCGTCGCGCTGGTCGAGAAGGGCAAGCTGGGCGGCACCTGCCTGCACGTCGGCTGCATCCCGACCAAGGCGCTGCTGCACGCCGCCGAGGTTGCCGACACCGCCCGGGAGGGCGAGAAGTTCGGCGTGAAGTCGACCTTCGAGTCGGTCGACATGTCGGGCGTCAACGCCTACAAGGACGGCGTCATCGCGCGCCTCTACAAGGGTCTGCAGGGTCTGGCGAAGGCGCACAAGATCGAGCTCGTCGAGGGTGCCGGCCGGTTGGTCGACGCGAAGACCGTCGAGGTCGACGGCCGCCGCATCACCGGGCGCAACGTCGTGCTGGCCACCGGTTCGCAGCCCAAGTCGCTGCCGGGACTGGAGATCGGCGGACGGATCATGACGAGCGAGCAGGCCATGACGCTCGACTTCGTGCCCCCGCGCGTGGTCGTCCTGGGCGGCGGCGTCATCGGGGTCGAGTTCGCCTCTGTCTTCAGGTCGTTCGGCTCGGAGGTGACGATCGTCGAGGCGCTGCCGCGGCTCGTCGCCGCCGAGGACGAGGCCATCTCCAAGACCCTCGAGCGCGCGTTCCGCAAGCGCGGCATCAACTTCCGCACCGGCGTGCGGTTCGAGAGCGCGACCCAGTCCGGCGACACCGTCACGGTGACGCTCGAGGGCGGCGACACGATCGAGGCCGACCTGCTGCTCGTGGCCGTGGGTCGCGGGCCGGTCACCGAGGGCCTCGGGTATGCCGAGGCGGGAGTCACCCTCGACCGCGGCTTCGTGACCACGGACGAGCGACTGCGCACCGGCGTCGACGGCGTGTATGCCGTCGGCGACATCGTGCCCGGCCTCCAGCTCGCGCACCGCGGGTTCGGCCACGGCATCTTCGTGGCCGAGGAGATCGCAGGGCTGAACCCGGCACCGATCGACGACGTCGGCATCCCCCGCGTCACCTACTGCGACCCCGAGATCGCCTCCGTCGGCCTCACCGAGGCGCAAGCCGGCGAGAAGTTCGGTGAGGTCGAGACCTACGAGTACAACCTGGGCGGCAACGGCAAGTCCCAGATCCTCGGCACCCAGGGCTTCGTCAAGTTGGTGCGCCAGAAGGACGGCCCCGTCGTCGGGGTCCACATGGTCGGCGCGCGCATGAGTGAGCAGGTCGGCGAGGCGCAGCTCATCGTGGGCTGGGAGGCGTTCCCCGAGGACGTCGCCGGCCTGGTCCACGCGCACCCCACCCAGAACGAGTCCCTCGGCGAGGCCCACCTGGCCCTGGCCGGCAAACCGCTGCACGCCCACAACTGAATTCACACACACCAGAGGAGAACGATCAGATGTCTGAACGCGTGACCATGCCGGCCCTCGGTGAGTCGGTCACCGAAGGCACCGTGACGCGCTGGCTCAAGAACGTCGGTGACACCGTCGAGGTCGACGAGCCGCTCCTCGAGGTCTCGACCGACAAGGTCGACACCGAGATCCCGTCGCCGGTCGCCGGAACCCTGCAGGAGATCCTCGCCAACGAGGACGACACCGTGCCCGTGGGCGCAGACCTCGCCGTGATCGGCGACGGCAGCGAGGGTGGCGGCGACAGCGGTCAGTCCGGTGGTGCCGAGCAGCAGGACCAGGACCAGGGCCAGCAGGACGAGCAGCAGGAGGCTCCGCCTGCCGAGGCTCCCTCGACCGAGCAGGAGCCCCAGCCGGCCACCTCCGAGCCGGAGCAGGGGCAGCAGCAGCAGTCCTCCGGTGACTCCGGCGATTCCGGTGACTCCGGCGGCAGTGGTGACTCCGGTGGCAGTGGTGACTCCGGTGGCAGTGGTGAGACGGTGACCATGCCGGCGCTGGGTGAGTCCGTGACCGAGGGCACCGTCACCCGTTGGCTCAAGGCCGAGGGTGACACGGTGGAGGTCGACGAGCCGCTGCTCGAGGTCTCGACCGACAAGGTCGACACCGAGATCCCCTCGCCCGTGGCCGGCACCGTCACCAAGATCCTCGTCCAGGAGGACGACACCGTCCCGGTTGGTGGCGACCTGGCCATCATCGGCGGATCCGGGAGCGGCTCCACGTCGTCGGAGTCCTCGCAGTCCGCCCAGCAGCAGGAGCAGGAGCCGAAGCAGGAGCAGCAGCAGCAGCAGCAGGCTCCCGCGCCCGAGGCACCCTCCACCGAGCAGGAACCCCAGCCGGCCACCTCAGAGCCCGAGCAGCAGCAGTCCCAGCAGCAGGCACCGGCTCCCGCCCAGGCACCGGCTCCCGCCCAGGCACCCGCTCCGGCCCAGGCACCGGCTCCCGCGCAGGCACCCGCTCCGGCCCAGGCACCCGCTCCGGCGAGCGGGGGCGACTCGGCCGACGCGTCGGCATACGTCACTCCCCTGGTGCGCAAGCTGGCGGCGGAGAACGACGTCGACCTCGGCTCGATCAAGGGCACTGGCGTCGGCGGCCGGATCCGCAAGCAGGACGTCCTCGACGCTGCCAAGGCGGCGCAGGAGCCGGCCCAGGCACCCACCGCATCCGCTCCCGCTGCCTCGGCTCCGGTCGCGAGCAGTGCGCCGGCGGCGTCGGCTCCGGCTCCCGTGTCGCCCAAGCGCGGGACGACCGAGAAGATGTCGCGGCTGCGCCAGACCATCGCCAAGCGGATGGTCGAGTCGCTGCAGGTCTCGGCCCAGCTGACCACCGTGGTCGAGGTCGACGTCACCAAGATCGCGCGGCTGCGGGCCAAGGCGAAGGGCGACTTCGAGGCACGCGAGGGCACCAAGCTCAGCTTCCTGCCGTTCTTCGCGCTGGCCGCCGTCGAGGCGCTCAAGCAGTACCCGCAGGTCAACTCCAGCGTCGAGGGCGACCAGATCACCTACCACGGACAGGAGAACCTCGGCGTCGCCGTCGACACCGAGCGCGGTCTGCTCGTGCCGGTGATCAAGAACGCGGGCGACCTCAACATCGCCGGCCTCGCCCGGGCGATCGCCGACCTGGCCGACCGCACGCGCAACAACAAGATCATGCCGGACGAGCTGTCGGGCGGGACCTTCACGCTGACCAACACCGGCAGCCGGGGCGCCCTCTTCGACACCCCGATCATCAACCAGCCCAACGTCGGCATCCTCGGCACCGGCGCGGTCGTGAAGCGTCCGGTCGTCGTGGCCGACCCCGACGGCGGCGAGACGATCGCGGTCCGCTCGATGGTCTACCTCGCCCTGTCCTACGACCACCGCGTCGTGGACGGTGCCGACGCCGCGCGGTTCCTCACGGCGATGAAGACCCGGCTCGAGGAGGGCAAGTTCGAGGTCTGATCCTCGAACCCCCTTCTGCCCCACCACGTTCCACGGAGCACCATGCGACAGCGCGTTGCCATCACCGGCTCGTCCGGCCTGATCGGCAGCGCGCTGTCGGCATTCCTGCGGGCTCGCGGTGACGAGGTGGTGCGGCTCGTCCGCCGCACGCCCACGCAACCCGACGAGGTGCAGTGGGACCCGGCTCGAGGCGACCTCGACCCGGCCGGCCTCGCGGGCGTCACCGCCGCGGTCAACCTCGCCGGCGCCGGTGTCGGTGACCACCGCTGGACCCCGGACTACCAGCAGCAGATCCTCGCCTCGCGTGTCGACTCGACCCCCACACTGGTGGAGGCACTTCTCGACCTCGACCAGCCAGTGCGGCTCGTCAGCGGCTCCGCCGTCGGCTTCTACGGGGACCGTGGCGACGAGGTGCTGACCGAGGAGTCCGGGCCCGGCGAGGGCTTCCTCACCGAGGTGGTGTTGGCCTGGGAGGCCGCAGCCGACCCGGCGCGCGCCGCGGGCCTTCCCGTCGCCTTCTCACGCACCGGCCTCGTCCTCGCCGCCGGCGGCGGTGCCATGGCACGCATGGTGCCGCTCGCCCGGGTCGGCATCAACGGACCGCTCGGCTCGGGCCGGCAGTGGTGGCCCTGGATCTCGTTGCGCGACACCGTCGCCGGCCTCGTCTGGCTGGTCGACCACCCTGAGCTGACCG
This sequence comes from Actinomycetes bacterium, assembly GCA_023420415.1. GTDB lineage: Bacteria > Actinomycetota > Actinomycetes > Actinomycetales > Dermatophilaceae > Pedococcus. The sequence goes on from JAEZWF010000011.1 coordinate 17,342, forward strand.
GTCCGGTCAACCTCGTCGGCCCGCAGCCCGAGCGCCAGCGTCAGGTCGCGAGCGAGCTCGGCCGCCAGCTGCACCGGCCCGCCCTCCTGCCGGCTCCGGCGTTCGGCATCCGCGCCGTGCTCGGCGGGTTTGCCGACGAAGTCCTCACGAGCAAGCGGGTGGTGCCGAACGCGTTGCAGGACAGTGGGTTTCGGCACACTGACGCCACCGTGGGGTCGGCGATCCACGCCGCACTCGACGGCTGAGGTCAGGACGCCGCACCCGGCTCACGGATCGAGGAGACCTTCCACCGCCCGTCGTGCCAGACGAGGGTGAAGCGCAGCTCCGCACCCGTCGCAGCCGGCATCCGCCGCGTGCTGCTCGCCGTCACGACGTCGTATGCCGCGGTGTCGACGCGGGCGTCCACCTCCGCCCTGCTGGGTGAGACCGACACGAGCCGGGTGCTGCCCACCGTGAGCCGGACCCCGGCGTAGTGGGCGTCGCTGTCGCGCACCTGCCGCAGCGTGCGGGTGTCCTGGGTCAGCGCCTCGGAGCCCGGCGCATCCAGCGCCGCAAGCCGTGCGAGGTCCCCCGTGTTCATGACCTCGGCCCGCTCACTGGCCAGCGAGGCCACGAGCTGCGCGAGGTCGCGGCTCGGCGCCCGGCGGTCCGCCACAACCCCCCGGTCGATCCCGGGGACCGGGGACGTCCCGCCCGCGGCGGTGACCCGGTCGGGCGTCGGGACCTGCGCCGAGCCGCCCCCGTCAGGCAGCTGCCGCGCCCCGACCACGGTGAGCAGCACGAGGCCGGCCGCCACCACCAGCGTCACGGCTCGCCGCAACCCGCGCCCGGCTCCCACCGGCGCCCGGTGCCGGGCAGGGCGGGAGCGGTCGGCGGGGCCGGGAGCAGACGGCGGCCGCAGGCGCCAGCCGGTGACCCGCCGCATCAGCGCGGCCAGGCCAGCGCGACCGGCCCGACCAGCGCGACCCGCCCAACCAGCCCGACCCGCGCGACCAGCGGGCCCCCCACGATCCGGCCAACGGCGCGCGGCCTGACTCGGAGCCGCGCTCGGGTCGACGGAGCGTTCGTGTGCTGCCCGGATGCGATGGGTCAGCAGGGACGTGTCGTCTCCCCCGACGGTCATCCGCAGTGGCTCGCACGGCGCCGCGTCGAAGTAGCCGAGCGCAAGCTCCGACGCCGTCGGTCGCAGGTCTGGGTCACCCGACAGGGCCCGACCGGTCAGCTCCACCCAGGCGGCCGGCAAACCGGGCATGACCTCGGTGATCGGCGGCCGCAGCGCAGCCAGCCCGGGCGCCGCGCCGGTGACGCACCACCACGCGAGTGCGCCAACGGCATACACGTCGGCTGCCGCGCCCGCGGGAGCCCCCTCGAGCACCTCCGGTGCGACGAACCCGTCCGTGCCATGGGCGGCGCGGTCGGCATCACCGGCCACACGCGCCACCCCGAGGTCGGCGAGCAGCGGGCGGCCGTCGAGGCGCAGGAGGACGTTGCCGGGCGACACGTCGGCGTGGACGACTCCCAGGGCGTGCAGCTCGGACAACGCCCGCGCCACCGGCGCGAGGACCGTCACCGACTCCCCCACGCTGAGGTGACCGCGGGCGGCCACGGCCGACGCGAGCGAGCCCCCGCCGACCCGGTCGAGCACCACCGCGAGCGCCGGAGGGTCGGCGTCGAGGGCGACCGCCTCGTGGAACGGCACCAGCCCCTCGACCTGGACACGCCCGAGCACCGCCAGCTCGCGGGCCGCCTGCTCCGCGTCATCCTCACCAGCCAACGGCACGACCTTGACGGCGACCTCACGCTCGTCCCGCTCCCGGGTCGCCGCCCACACCTGCCCGGTGCCGCCTCGCCCGAGCCGCTCACCGAGGCGGTACCCGGGCACGGTGGGCGGTGACGTCGTCTGAGCCATGCCGTCCAGTGTGCTCGGATCGGCAGACCCGCCTCGGGCGTTGTCCACAGGCCCCCTAGAGTCCCGTCCCATGGCCACCGACCAGCCCACCATCCTCGCGACGTCCGGCGGCTACCGCCGCGGGAGGCGCACCGACTTCGAGTTCGACGCCCTCATCCACCACGCGGTCGAGCTCTCCGGGGCCAGCGGTCGCCGACCGCGGGTCACCCACGTGCCCACGGCGTCGGGTGACCAGCGCTGGCTCGGTGCGGAGATGAATGAGGCCGCACGGATCGCCGGGTTCGACTTCACCAACCTCCACCTCTTCCCGATGCCGAACCTCGACGACATCGAAGGACACCTGCTCGAGCAGGACGTCGTGTGGGTCAACGGCGGCTCGGTCGCCGGTCTGCTGGCCATGTGGGACGTGCACGACCTGCGGCCGGTGTTCCGCCGCGTGTGGGAGGCGGGCGTGGTGCTCGCCGGCGTCTCGGCCGGCTCCATCTGCTGGTATGCCGGCGGGACGACCGACTCGTTCGGCCCCGAGCTGCGCGCGGTCACCAACGGCCTTGCCCTGCTCCCCTACGGCAACGGCGTCCACTACGACTCCGAGGAGCGCCGCCGCCCGCTCGTGCACAGTCTCGTCGCCGACGGAACGCTGCCGGTCACGCACTGCACCGACGACGGTGTCGGCCTGGTCTACCGCGGCACCGAGCTCGTCGAGGCGGTCAGCGAGCGCGACGGCAAGGGCGCGTACGTCGTCACCCGCGAGGGCGACGAGGCGGTGGAGGGACGCATCGAGCCCCGGCGCCTGCCCGCCCCCTGAGCCGCGCAGCGCTCGGCGTACCCTCGATCCATGCGGTTCGAGCACCTCGGCTTCGCCCCTGACTTCGTCGACTACGAGGCCGGCTGGGCGCACCAGCGCGAGGTGCACCAGCGGGTCGTCGAGGGCGGGGAGGACACCGTCCTGCTGCTCGAGCACACGCCGGTCTACACGGCGGGCAAGCGCACCGAGGACCACCAGCGCCCCAAGGACGGCACCCCGGTGGTCGAGGTCGACCGCGGCGGCCTCATCACGTGGCACGGCCCCGGACAGCTCGTGGGCTACCCCATCGTGCGGCTGCACGGCGTGCCGATCGACGTGGTCGCCCACGTGCGCCGGCTCGAGGAGGTCATGATCCGGGTATGCCGTGAGTTCGACGTCGAGACCGCGCGCGTCGAGGGTCGTTCCGGTGTCTGGGTGCTGGCCGACGACCGCGGTCCGGACCGCAAGCTCGGGGCCATCGGCGTGCGCGTCAGCAAACAGGTGACGATGCACGGCTTCGCCCTCAACTGCGACGCCGACCTGTCGTGGGCCGACAACATCGTCGCCTGCGGCATCGACGACGCCGACGTGAGCTCGATCAGCCGCGAGGCCGGCCGGCAGGTGACGGTGCAGGACGTCCTGCCGTATGCCGAGAAGCACCTCACCGACGTGCTCACCGCCCCCTCCTCGGCCGCACGAGCAGGTCGCTGAAGTCGGTCGGCTCGGGTTCCACCGGCTCGCCGCGACCGACCCGCTCACGCCACAGGGCGACCAGCTCGTCGGCCTCGGCCCGGTTGGCGACCCGCCGCGCGTGGACGACCCGGCTGCCCTCGCGCACCACGACTGTGCGTGGAACCCGCGCGAAACGCAGGGCGACGAGCCAGAACGGCCACGCGACCACCAGGGCCAGCACCTCCACCAGCGCGGGCAGCACGCACAGGGCGATGAGGCCGACGAAGTAGGCGGCAGTGACCTCTTGGCGCCCCTTCCAGGTCTCACGCGTGTCCGACATCGGCCGCCACTGGGTATCCGGCTCGAACTCGTTCGTGGCACCACTGACGTCGCCCAGGGCCTCGGTCATCGGCCGGGTCGAGCGCAGCAGCCACGGGCGGCCCAGGACCTCGACCCGCTGCGCCGGTCCCGGCGCGGTCGTGCCCGGGTAGGTCATCCCCACGTATTTCGTCACCATGCCGCCTTCGTCACCATGCCGTCCTCGTCCCCATGCCGCGAGAGTAGGGCGAGCGTCGCCACGACCGACGGGGTTGTCCACAGGTGACCCGTCCCCGCACACGGTCCCCTCGGGAATACCTCGAAACACGCAGGCGTACCCTTGAAGCACGCCCGGTGACCTCCGGGCGTACCCGCGCCCACGCGGCATACCTGTCGTGCGCGGCGCACCGAACGCAAGGCAAGGGAGTCTTCGTGACCGTCGCACCCGAGGGCCGCCGACTGTTGCGCGTCGAGGCGCGCAACGCCGAGACCCCCATCGAGCGCAAGCCGGAGTGGATCCGCACCACCGCCAAGATGGGGCCGGAGTACACCAAGCTGCACTCGATGGTGAAGACCGAGGGCCTGCACACGGTCTGTCAGGAGGCCGGCTGCCCCAACATCTTCGAGTGCTGGGAGGACCGCGAGGCGACCTTCCTCATCGGTGGCGACATCTGCACCCGCCGCTGCGACTTCTGCGACATCGCGAGCGGTCGCCCCCTGGCCCTCGACCTCGACGAGCCGCGTCGCGTGGCGGAGTCGGTTGCCCAGATGGGTCTGCGCTACTCGACCGTGACCGGTGTCGCGCGTGACGACCAGCCCGACGGCGCCGCCTGGCTCTACGCCGAGACGATCCGTCAGATCCACGCGAAGAACCCCAACACCGGTGTCGAGATCCTGCCGCCCGACTTCGGCGCCAAGCCCGAGCTCGTCGGACAGGTCTTCGACGCCCGGCCCGAGGTGTTCGCGCACAACCTCGAGACCGTGCCGCGCATCTTCAAGCAGATCCGGCCCGCGTTCACCTACGAGAAGTCGCTCAAGGTCCTGTCGATGGCCCGCGACGCCGAGCTGGTCACCAAGTCCAACCTGATCCTCGGCATGGGCGAGGAGGACCACGAGGTCGAGCAGGCGATCCGCGACCTGCACGACGCGGGCTGCGACATCCTCACCATCACCCAGTACCTGCGCCCCTCCAAGCTGCACCACCCGATCGACCGGTGGGTCAAGCCGGAGGAGTTCGTGCACTGGAGCGAGGTCGCCGAGGAGATCGGTTTCAAGGGCGTCATGGCCGGGCCTCTGGTGCGCTCGTCCTACCGCGCCGGTCGGCTCTGGGCAACGGCGATGCGCAAGTGGGGCCGCGAGATCCCCGCGCACCTGCAGCACCTCGCCGACGCCGCGGGTGACCCGGCTCGTCAGGAGGCCGCCGCGCTGGTGGCCGCCCGCACGCCGGGCGCGCTGGGCACTCCCGCCTGACAGGTATCCTGACCGTCATGCCCCGCAAGGAAAAAGAGCAGTCAGCCACGCCCAAGGAGCCGGGTCGGTTCAAGCAGGTCGGGCAGGTCTTCAACGCCGCCCGCAAGGTCGACCCGACCATCCCGTGGTTCATGCTGCTCGCGTTCCTCGCCGTCGTGCTCGTCGGCGTCGGCATCGGCCTCTGGGTCGGCCACTGGGGCTACGCCCTCATCCTGTCGATCCCCATCGGCCTACTGGCCGCGATGGTCGTGCTCTCGCGCAAGGCCGAGCGTGCCGCGTTCCGGTCGCTGGAGGGCCAGCCCGGTGCTGCCGGAGCGGCTCTGTCCGGGCTGCGCCGTGGCTGGTACTACGACCAGCAGCCGGTCGCCCTCGACGGTGCGCGCGGCATGCGCCCCGACGACATGACCGGTGCGGCGTTCGTCTTCCGCGCCGTCGGCCGTCCGGGCGTCGTGCTCATCGGTGAGGGACCGGATGCTCGCCGTTCCAAGCTGCTCGTGCAGGAGCGCAAGAAGGTCGAGCGGGTTGCCCCTGGCGTGCCCGTCACCCTGCTCGTCGTCGGCGACGGTGACGACCAGCTGCCGGCGCGCAAGCTCAGCTCGAAGATGACGCGGATGAAGCCGGTCCTCACCAAGGAGGAGGCCTCCGCCGTCAACAAGCGGCTCAAGGCACTGGGCGGCATGCGTCCCCCGATCCCCGCGGGCATGGACCCGATGCGGGCCCGGGTCGACCGCAAGGCGATGCGCGGCCGCTGACGGTCACCGCAGCGCGGACTCCACGGCATCGACGTAGCGTCCGAGCGCACCCTCGTCCATGCGCAGGAACAGGTCGGGCTCGATCAGCTCGAGCTCCATCAGGGTCGGCTGCCCCTCGACGTCGATGAAGTCGGCGCGCGCGTAGACGAGCTCGTCCGGCGCCAGCGCCATCGCCGCTCGGGCCACCTCGACCTCGCCGGTCGTCGGCAGGTGCGCCAGCTCCGCCCCGCCGTGCAGCGCCTGCACCCGGTAGTCCCCCGGCTTGGGCACCTTGCGCACCGCGTGTGACAGCTCGCCGCCGAAGAAGAACAGCGACGTCTCGCCGAGCTCGACGCTCGCGGCATACGGCTGGACGATCGTGTCGCCTCGGCCGACGAGGTCCGTGACGTGCGCGGCGATCTCGTGGCTCGCGGCGAGGCCGCGCCTCGCCTTGAAGGCGCCGCCGTCGACGGCCGGCTTGACGACGACCTCGTCCCAGCCCGCGCCGCGCAGCCGGCCGACGGGGTCAGGCTCGCCCTGCGCGAGGGTGAGCGCGGGGAGCACGGGTATGCCGCGTGTCGCCAGCTCGGCGAGGTAGCGCTTGTGGGAGTTCCAGCGAATCACTGTGGGGCTGTTGACGATTCGCGTGACCGAGTCGACGTGGTCGACCCACCCGAGGAACTCCTCGAGCCGGTCGAAGTAGTCCCACGTGGAGCGGACGACGACGAGGTCGTATGCCGCCCAGTCGGTGTCGTCGTCCCAGGGCACCACCTGGGCGGCATGGCCCCGGCGCGTGAGCTCTGCGGCCACCTCACCCGCTTCGCTGTCGACGTGGTCGGGGTTGCTCCAGGTGCAGATGGCGATGCGGCGGGCGGTCACGGCGCCATTGTGTCGTGCTTGCCATCGCGACGCTCGCGATATAACGTGTTTCTCAACAACGCGATATAACGCGAATGAGAGGACTCATCATGGCAGAGCAGTGGCAGGTCGAGAGCCCACGGGTGATCGACATCGGGGGCGACGACGAGCTGGTGCGCGAGCTCCAGGTGGGCGTCGTCGGCGGGCACGTCGACGTCGTCACCCACGACGACTCGCCCACGGCCCGCGTCGAGATCTCCCAGATCCAGGGCACCCCACTCACCGTCGAGTGGGACGGCTCCCAGATCAAGATCATCCACGGCACCTGGGGGCAGAACCTCCTCACCAAGCTCAAGAAGCTGGTGGACGTGCCCGAGCGCAACCGGGTCACGCTCAGCATCTCGGTGCCGGAGTCGACCCGCACCAAGGTCAGCACGGTCAGCGCGAGCGGGCTGCTCGCCGGGCTGCGCGCCGAGGCGAAGGCGACCACCGTCTCGGGCGCCTTCACCCTTGACGACATCATCGGCGACGTCGATGTCGACACCGTGTCCGGTGACGTCGAGTGCGTCGAGCTCACCGGCCCGCTCACCGTCAACACGGTGTCCGGGGCGGTCACGGCCCAGCACAGCGATCTTCCCGCGGTGCAGATCAACACCGTCAGCGGTGACGTCACCCTCGACCTGGTCAACGCGGCCAGCACGATCTCCTCGAACTCGGTCTCCGGCGACGTCACCGTCCGCACCGTCCACGACGGCTACGACGTCAAGGGCGCCACCGGCACCGGCCAGGTCGTCGTGGACGGCAACTCGGTCAGCCGCCAGGCCCAGAAGAAGGGCGAGCGCGTCCGTGGCGGCGACGGTGGCATCAGGCTCGACGCCAGCGCAGCCACCGGGAGCATCGTGCTCCTGCGCGCCGTGACCGGGGCGCAGGCGTCATGAGCCCGGTCTTCGCGCACGGCCAGCTGAGGCTCTACCTGCTGGCGCTGCTCGCCGACGGGCCGCGGCACGGCTACGAGGTGATCCAGGACCTCGAGCAGCGGTTCAACGGGCTCTACTCCCCCAGCGCCGGGACGGTCTACCCCCGCCTCGCCAAGCTCGAGGAGGAGGGCCTCGTCGAGCGGTCCGACGAGGGGCGCAAGGCGGTCTACTCGATCACCGACGCCGGCCGCGAGGAGGTGCGTGAACGCCGGGACGACCTGGCCAACCTGCAGGCCGACCTCGACCTGTCGGTGCGCGACCTCGCCGAGCAGGTCCGCTCGCGAGTGCGCGGTCAGGCAAGTGACCTGCGGGCCGAGCTCAAGGCTGCGGCGCGCGAGGCGCGCCGTGGGGCCACACCCGCTGGGGGCGAATCGTGGAAGGGCTGGAAATCCTCTGACCCCAAGGCTTTTCGCGACCTCGAGCATGCCGTCAACGAGCTGCGCACCGAGGCCCGCACCGCGTGGCGCAAGCACGGGCTCACCGCCGACCAGACGCGTGAGATCGCGGCGATCGTCACCGAGGCGACCGACCGCATCCGTGAGGTGCTGAACCGGCGATGACCGTCCGCCCCGTCCGCCCCGTCCGCCCCGTCCGCTTCCGGCCCTGCTCCCCCGCGACGGCCCTCAGCCTCGCAGCTGCGGCCGCGCAGTGGTCAGGTGCGGACGATGAGCGTGCCCGCCGCCTTGTCGTGCAGGCCACGACCGTCCTTGTCCCAGAACATCGCAGGCAGGAACAGGATGAGCAGGGCGGTGCGCACCAGCACCTGGAAGGGCCGGGCGGCCGCGCCATCGGTTGACAGGACCCGCAGGCCGACGACGCGGTGACCGAGAGTGGACCCGAGCGTGCCCACGAGCAGCAGGTTCTCGACGGCGAAGATGGCCAGCACGATGAGCGACTGCGTCCCCGTCGCCACTGCCGTGAACGGCAGGGGCACTCCGAACAGCGCGGTCGCGATGAGGCTGCACAGGACCCAGTCGATCACGACGCCGACGAGGCGTCGCCCGAAGCGACCCATCGAGCCGGCGCCGGCACGCGGCATACCAAGACGCTCTCCGGGGTATGCCGACGAGCTGCCCGTGCGCGCCCCGGGGCCTTCCAGCCAGGAGCCGATGTCCTTGCGGTCGACCACGCGTCCAGCCTCTCACGGCGTAACACCGGCGAAACATACGGGTCATGGCCGGGAAATCCCGGCGCACTAGGGTCGACACCGACCCCGAGCGGACCGTCCGCGCACCTGGTGCGCGCCGACGCCCGCCGCCCCACCACCAGGAGGCACTCACTTTGTTCAGCAACGCTGACGAGGTCCTGAAGTTCATCAAGGACGAGGACGTCAAGTTCGTCGACGTGCGGTTCTGCGACCTGCCCGGCGTGATGCAGCACTTCAACGTGCCCGCCGAGACCGTCGACGCGGACTTCATGAAGAACGGCCAGATGTTCGACGGGTCCTCGATCCGCGGCTTCCAGGCGATCCACGAGTCCGACATGAAGCTCGTCCCGGACCCCACGAGCGCCTACCTCGACCCGTTCCGCAAGGAGAAGACGCTCATCCTCAACTTCTCCATCGTGGACCCGTTCACGGGTGAGGAGTACTCGCGCGACCCGCGCAACATCGCCGCCAAGGCCGAGGCCTACCTCAAGTCGACCGGCATCGCCGATACCGCCTACTTCGGCGCCGAGGCCGAGTTCTACGTCTTCGACGACGTGCGGTTCGAGACCAAGGCCAACGCCGGCTACTACTTCATCGAGTCGATCGAGGCGGCCTGGAACACCGGTCGCGAGGAGGAGGGCGGCAACAAGGGGTACAAGACCCGGTACAAGGGTGGGTACTTCCCCGTGCCGCCGGTCGACCACTTCGCCGACATCCGCGACGAGATGACCCTGACCCTGAACGACGCCGGCCTGTCCGTCGAGCGCGCCCACCACGAGGTCGGCACCGCCGGTCAGCAGGAGATCAACTACCGCTTCAACACCCTGAAGCAGGCCGCCGACGACGTGCTGAAGTTCAAGTACATCATCAAGAACGTCGCGTGGAACAACGACAAGACGGTCACCTTCATGCCCAAGCCGCTGTTCGGTGACAACGGCTCGGGCATGCACTCCCACCAGTCGCTGTGGAAGGACGGCGAGCCGCTGTTCTACGACGAGCGCGGCTACGGCGGCCTGTCCGACATCGCGCGCTGGTACATCGGTGGGCTCTTGAAGCACGCCCCGGCGGTGCTGGCGTTCACCAACCCGACCGTGAACAGCTACCACCGGCTGGTGCCGGGCTACGAGGCGCCGGTCAACCTGGTCTACTCGGCCCGCAACCGCTCGGCCTGCGTGCGCATCCCGATCACCGGTGACTCGCCCAAGGCCAAGCGCATCGAGTTCCGCGTGCCCGACCCGTCGGCCAACCCCTACCTCGCCTTCTCGGCGATGCTGATGGCGGGTCTGGACGGCATCAAGAACCGCATCGAGCCGCCGGAGCCGGTGGACAAGGACCTCTACGAGCTGCCGCCGGAGGAGCACGACGCCATCGCGCAGGTGCCCGGCTCGCTGCCCGAGGTGCTCGACGCGCTCGAGGCCGACCACGAGTTCCTGCTCGAGGGTGACGTCTTCACCAAGGACCTCATCGAGACCTGGATCGACTGGAAGCGCAAGAACGAGGTCGACCCGATCCGCTTCCGCCCGCACCCGCACGAGTTCGAGATGTACTACGACATCTGACCCGCACCCAGCATGGCCTCGGCCCGCCGATCCGATGTGCCGGACGGCGGGCCGAGCGCGTTGCCCAGGCTGTCGTGGCGCGGGGTCGGCGGCACCAGTGGCCCTGGGTGGCGACGTGCAGGGCCTGCTCGACAATGGGGTCATGACGACCTTCACGGCCTCCAAACGTTCCACGGGCACCGTCAGCCGACCGCGCGAAGAGGTGTGGTCACTGCTGCGCGACGCGTCCACAGTGGCCGCGCTGACGCCGGGGGTGCGTTCCATCGTCGACCAGGGCGACACGTGGCTGTGGACGTTGGCTCCGGTCGAGGTCGTGGGCCGGACGGTGGGCCTGTCCTTCACCGAGCAGATGACGTTCTCACCGCCGGCCAAGATCACCTTTGCCCGCGCCGACAAGCCCGACGAGCGGGCCGGCGCCGAGGGCACCTACCTCCTGCAGGAGTCCGGCTCGCAGACTGTCGTGTCGATCGACCTGACCGTGACCGTGGACCTGCCCTTCCCGCGACTCGCCCGACCCGCGGTGCAGGCCGCGATGCAGGCCGTCATCAGCACCATGGGTGCCGGTTTTGCGCACAACCTCGAGCGGCGCGTCTCACAGCACCACGGCCGCTGACGTCCTCCCGCGGCATCGCTCAGTCGCGGGCCCAGATCGGGTCGGTCGGCCACTCCCGCAACGCATCCCGTTCCGGGTCGCCGGCGCCCTGCCCACCCGGGGCGAGGGAGCGCTCGATGGCAGTGTCGAGGTCGAGCGGCATATGGCCGGCAGGGAGCAGGTCCCGGACGAAGTCCCGCTCACGGCTGACCATGTCGTGCCGCAAGCTCTCGACCAGCGCCCGCATCGTGGGCCCGGGAACGCTGGTCAGGGCCGGGGCGATGAGCGCGACCAGCCCGGTTGGTACGCCGGGCACCGGCACCTGCGGCCGGGACAGCCCGGCGATGCGCGCATAGCGGCGCAGCAACGCGGCATACTGCAGCTCTTCTCCCCCTCCCACGTCGTAGGAGCGGCTTCGCGCCGGCGCGTCCAGGGCTCCGAGCAGCGCCGCCACCACGTCGGTCACGGCCACGGGCTCGACCCTGCTGCGCATCCAGGTGGGCAGGACCTGCATCGGCAGCCGGGCGCTCACCTGCCGCAGGATCTCGAACGACGTCGATCCGCGGCCGACCACCATCGCCGCCCGCAGCGCCAAGGTGGGCACGCCGGAGTCGGTGAGCACCTGCTCCACCTCCAGCCGTGACCGCAGGTGCGCCGACAGGTCCTCCTCGGGCACGTCCGGCACCAGTCCGCCCAGGTAGACGAGGCGACCCGCGCGAGCCCGCACTGCCGCGTGGGCGGTGTTGTACGCGCCCTCCCGGTCGCGCGTCGTGAAGTCATCGCCGGCAAGACCGTGGACCAGGTAGTACACGGCATCGGTGCCGGCTGGGCAGGCACGGCGCACTGTGGTGCGGTCAGCCACGTCGACGCCGACGACCCGCACCCGGTCGCTCCACCAGAACGCCTCGGCGCGAGACGGGTCGGTGAACGTTGCAGTGACGCCATGACCGGCCTCGAGCAGGGCGGGTACCAACCGACTGCCGATGTAGCCACCAGCCCCGATCACGGTCACGCGCACGATCGCTGTCCTCGGGTGGCGGGGGGCGGGTCGGGACACACGCTACCTCGTGCCCGTGCCGCCGACCGGGCACCGGTCATGATGGGACGGTGCAAGCTCACTGGTGGACCATCGCGCTCGGTGTCGCAGGTGGGCTAGCGCTGCTGTGGGGGGCGCTCATCGCGGCCCTGTGGCTGAACCGACCCGACGAGCTCACCGCCAAGGACGCGCTGCGGCTGCTGCCCGACCTGGTGCGCCTGCTCAAGCGGCTGGCCGCCGACAAGACGCTCCCCCGCGGCATACGGGTGCGCCTGTGGCTGTTGCTCGCCTATCTGGCGATCCCCATCGACCTCGTCCCGGACTTCATCCCGGTGATCGGGTATGCCGACGACGCGGTGGTCGTGGCGCTCGCGCTGCGGTCGGTGACCAAGGCGGCCGGCCCAGAGGCGCTCGACCGGCACTGGCCGGGAACGCCGGAGGGGTTGCGGGCGGTCCGGCGACTGGCCGGCCTACCCGTGTGAGACGCGGCTCAGGCCGACGTCGGCACCGCCACGACGGGGGCGGACACGTCGGGCTCGGCGACGCGCTGCCCGATGCCGTCAGCGAGGTCCAGGGACGAGAGGTCCTCGTCCATCATCGGTGCAATGCGGTCCATCAGTCGGTTCCACATGTTGGCCAGGGCGTCCTTTCGGGGGCAGAGGACTGGCTGGGACATGGAGAGGTTGCCTTCTCACCATTGAGCGCTACCGAGCAGTATGCCGTGTCTCCTCCGTTGGATGACGCAGACTGGCCGAACGGATGAGGGAGAACGAAGGTACGAACGGGCGAACGCGCCAATCCTGACCTGCCCTTGACCCGCGACTGACGCGGCGTTGACCCGAACGCCCGGCGATGCGGGCCATGGGGCGCTGCGACGATCAGGCCAGCCGGATCGCCACGGGCGGCGCCATCGACGGCTGCACCTCGACCTCGAACCACACGGTCGTCCCGGCCGAGGTCCGGTGGACACCGAACGCGTCGCTGATGGCCTTGACCAGGGACAGCCCTCGCCCACGCACCGCCATCGGGTCGGCACCGGTGAGCAGCGGCTCGCCCCGGTTCCCGCTGTCCGAGACGGTGACGGTGAGCACGCCGGAGTCGAGGTCCATCGACAGGTGCGACTCGGTGCCGGCGTGCAGCACCGAGTTGGTGATGAGCTCGGAGATCCCGGTGATGACCGTGTGCTGGTCGCCCTCGCTGATCATCCAGTCGTCGAGCTCACGCCGAGCCCACTCGCGGGCGGCCCGCACCGACTCCGGCATGGGTGGGACGACGATGGCGACCCGGCGGTAGCCGGCCGGTGACCGACCGACCGCGAGCACGGCGCAGTCGTCCTCCTGGCCGGAGGTCTCGAGCATGGCGTCGACGACGTACTGCGCGACCCGGCGTGGGCTGCTCGGCGGGATCGCGGCGATCAGGTCCACGAGCTGGGCCTCGCTCTGCTCCAAGGAGACCCCGCGCCGTTCGAGCAGGCCGTCGGTGTACGCGAGCAGCATGTCGCCCACGGTGAGCCGCACCTGGGTGACCGGCCGGTCACCGGGGATGCCGAGCGGGGGCCCGACCTCCATCGGGAGGAGGCGACCACGGGGTATGCCGTCGGCGCGGGACTCGCGTCCGGCGAGCAGGACCGGGGGCGGGTGCCCCGCGCTGGCCATCTGCAGGTCGCCCGTGGTCGGGTCGATCGCGCCGAACAACGAGGTGACGAACAGCTCCCCACCGAAGGACATGCCGGGTCGGGCGCGGCTGGTGCCGAGCGGCATGGACGCCGGCCACAGGTCGTTGAGGTCGGTGACGACGCGGTCGAGTGCCGCCATCACGGTGGTCGGCGACGGGTCGGTCAGGGCGGCCCCGCGGATCGCCGCCCGCACCTGGCCCATCACGGTCGCCGCCATCACACCGCGCCCGGCCACGTCACCGATGACGAGGGCGAGCCGGCCATCGGGCAGGAAGAACGAGTCGTAGAAGTCCCCGCCGGCTACCGTCCCCTCCGACACCGGCTCGTACCGGGCGGCGATGCTGACCTGGTCGGACTGGGGCAGGTTGGGTGGCAGCAGGGTGCGCTGCAACAGCTCGGCCGTCGAGCGCTCGGCGTCGTAGACGACCGCCCGGCGCAGGGCCTCGGCGACGAGCTCGCGAAACGGGGCCGCCATGCTCAGGACGTCGCGGGGCACGACGCTGGCCTGACGGTGGATCACCAGGGCGGCCGACACCCCCGCGCCCCGCAACGGCATCGCCACGACCTCGCCACCGGGCTCGACGTGCAGGTCGTCCCCGGCGGTCACCTCGGCCACGATGCCGGCCAGCTCGGGCGTGACCTCCGACCAGATGAGCGGGAGCCGCTCCTCGTCCGGCGACAGCTCCTCGACCCGGTGGCGTCGCGCCATCCGCCAACCGGAGGGCCCGGGTGAGGGCAGGCAGAACGTCACCGACAGCGCGTCGAAGGCCACCATCGCCTCGCGCAGCACGACCTTGCAGACGTCGTCGACCGTGACGGCCAGGGCAAGGAGGGTGGCCAGGCGAGCCACCGCCCGCGACCGCCCCACGGTCGCCGTGGTGTCGACGGCCAGGTGCAGCACGGCCAGCACCCGTCCCTTCTCGTCGCGCACCGGCGAACCGGCCCGCACGAACGTCGCGAGCTGTTCCTCGTCGCCGCCGGTGAGGCTCTGCACGTCGAGCTCAGCGGCCTCCTGGACGAAGCTGCTGCCGGTGCGCAGGGTCGCCTCGAACGGCCCACCCACGAGCGGGTCGCGCCACAGGCCGCCGAAGACCTCACGGGCCGGGCGGGCGAAGGACTTCGGGTGCTGGTTACCGAGCATCTCGGCGAACGCGTCGTTGTAGAGCAGCACCAGCTGTGGGCCACACAGGAGGGCCATCGGTACCGCGCTGTCGACCACGAGGTCCCACGCAGCCGTCAGCCGCGCCGGCCACTGGTCGAGCGGACCCAGCGGGGTGGCCGCCCAGTCCCAGCGGTCAGCCGTCCGACGCGCAGCCGAGCCCGCTCCCTCACTCACGTTCAGCCCATCCATGAAAGCCGTTGTCGCCTGTCGCAGCCGCACCCAGCGTATGCCCCTCCCCGACGCGAAAGGGCCGGACGGCCAAGGAAGTTCGTCACGCGTCGACGCGGTCGAGAGCCCCCACCTGTCCCGCGAGGAACGCCCACTCCCACGCCGCCTGGCGCCAGCTGTCGTAGCGTCCGCTCTTGCCACCGTGTCCGGCGACCATCTCGGTGCGCAGCAGCACCGGCCGCGCGACGGGGTCACTCGTGGTCACCTCGCGCAACCGGGCCACCCACTTGGCGGGCTCGGTGAAGTAGACACGGGTGTCGTTGAGCGACGTGGTCGCGAGGACCGCCGGGTATGCCGCCGGGTGCAGGTTCTCGTAGGGCGTGTAGGACTTCATGTAGGCGTACACCTCGGGGTCGTCGAGCGGGTTGCCCCACTCCTCCCACTCCACGACGGTGAGTGGCAGCGACGGGTCGAGGATCGTGGTGAGGGCGTCGACGAACGGCACCGCCGCGTGCACGACGCGGAACCGCTCGGGTGCGAGGTTGAGAGCCGCACCCATGAGCAGCCCACCAGCCGAACCGCCTTCTGCCGCAAGGCGATCCGGATGCACCCACCCAGCGTCGACCAGGTGGTCGGCGCTGGCGATGAAGTCGGTGAAGGTGTTGCGCTTGTGCAGCAGCTTGCCGTTGTCGTACCACGCGCGTCCCATCTCGCCCCCGCCCCGGACGTGCGCGATGGCGTAGACGAAACCGCGTTCGAGCAGCGACAGCCGGGCCACGGAGAAGTAGGGGTCGGAGGAGATCTCGTAGGACCCGTAGGCCGTGAGCAGTCCGGGGTGCGTCCCGTCCGGGGTGGCCCCGGCCCGGTGCACCAGGGAGATCGGGATGCGGGTGCCGTCGGCGGCCGTTGCCCACTCCCGCCGCTGCTCGTAGTCGGCCGGGTCGTAGCCACCGAGGACCGGCTGCTGCTTGAGCAGCACCAGCTCACGCGTCGCCAGGTCGTAGTCGTAGACCGTCTTGGGGGTCACCATCGACTCGTACCCGATGCGCAGCCGGGTGGTGGCAGGCTCAGGGTTGTCCCCCAGCCAGACGTGGTGGACCGGCTCGGCGAACTCCAGGTCGTGGTGCTCGCCATACCCCGACTCGCTGTCGGCGTCGCGGGCGATGACACGCAACGCGGTGAGGCCGTCGCGGCGCAGCGACAGGACCGCCACGTCGTCGAAGGCGTCGATGCCCTGGAACCGCTCCCCCGGCGCCGACTTCAGCAGCGGCTGCCACTGGTCGGCCGAGGTCGCGTCGAGTGGCGCCCAGGCCAGGTCGGAGTCGATGGTGTCGGCGTTGTGGACGATGAGCAGCCGGTCGGCAGCCGGCTCGACGTCGTACTCCACGCCGTCGCGCCGCGGCGCGACCACGCGGAACTCCCCCAGCGGATCGGTGGCGTCGAGGAGCCGCACCTCCGAGGTGGTCTTGGAGCCGACGCCGACCATGATCCAGCGGTCGTCGCGGGAGGACCCGATGCCCATCCAGAACCGTTCGTCGGCCTCCTCCAGGACGAGCACGTCCTCCTCGGCAGCGCTCCCGACGCGGTGGCGCCACACCTGGAACGGCCGCCACTGCTCATCGACGCGCAGGTAGAAGACGTGGCTCGCGTCGTGGGAGAACACCACGCCGTAGCCGATCCCCTCGACGGCGTCGTCGACGACCTCGCCGGTGCGAAGGTCCTTGACCCGCAAGGCGAAGCGTTCGTCGCCCTCGGTGTCCACGGCATACGCGAGCATGGAGTGGTCGGGGCTCACGGTGAGCGCCCCGAGGGCGAAGAAGTCATGCCCCTGCGCCTCGACGTTGCCGTCGAGCAGCACCACCTCGCCAGGCACGGGTGTCTCCGGCGCGAGCGACGGCGGCGCCTCGCCGGGGGTGCGTGGTGCTCGGCACTCGACGCCGTACTGCTTGCCCTCGAACGAACGCGAGTAGTACCACCAGGGCCCGCTGGCCACCGGCACCGACAGGTCCGTCTCCTGGGTGCGTCCCTTGATCTCCTCGAAGATGGCCTCGCGCACGGGTGCCAGGTCGGCGGTCATCGCCTCGGCGTAGGTGTTCTCGGCCTCGAGGTGGGCGACCACCGCCGGGTCGTCCTTGTCGGCGAGCCAGGTGTACGGGTCGTGCACGACGTCTCCGTGGTGCTCGCGGACGGTGTCGCGCTGGTCCGGTCGTGGAGCGGTGGGTGCCTGTGCTTCGGTGCTCACCGCCCCAGCCTAGGCACCGCGTCGT
Source organism: Actinomycetes bacterium (assembly GCA_023420415.1). Taxonomy (GTDB): domain Bacteria; phylum Actinomycetota; class Actinomycetes; order Actinomycetales; family Dermatophilaceae; genus Pedococcus. The sequence continues at coordinate 34,667 of JAEZWF010000011.1, forward strand.
GGGACGGGTGAGCGGGCCGGGTGAGCGGGCCGGGTCACCCAGCCAGGCAGCGTGGGCCGAGGATCACCTTGAGGTCGCCGAAGAGGGAGTCGCTGGCGTTGACCCGGTAGGCGTCCTCGAGCCGCATCAGCACCGAACGCCCCGGCTGGCTCAGCCGCACGTGGACCTCCGTCGACCCCGGGTGCGAGGACAGCACACCCTTGAGCTCCTCGATCTTGGCGGCCGTCGCCCGGTTGGTGTCGATGGTGACCACGACCGGGCCGCGGGGCCCTTCGGAGATGTCGGGCAGCGTCAGGTCGGAGGCGAAGATCGACGGGGTGTCGTCACGCCGGTTGACCCGACCCTTCACGGACACGACGGTGTCGTGGCTGAGCGCGTGCCGCACCGTCTCGTAGGCCGAGGGGAAGAACAGGCACTCGATGGCGCCCTCGAGGTCCTCAACCGTGACGATCGCCCACAGGTCGCCCTTCTTGGTGCGCTTGACCGCCAGGCCGGTGATGAGGCCGGCGATGGTGACGGTCGTGCCCTCGGGCTTGCCGTCCTCCCCCATCAGGCTGGCAATCGAGGTGTCGGCGTGTGCGGTGAGGACGTGCTCGATACCGAACAGCGGGTGGTCGGAGACGTACAGCCCCAACATCTCCCGCTCGAAGCCGAGCAAAGTCTTCTTGTCCCACTCGACACCGGGGATGGGCGGCAGCACGGAGAAGTCGACCGAGACCCCGCCGGCGTCGTCGTCGCCGAACCCGCCGAACGCCGAGAACAGGGAGTCCTGGCCCATTTCTTCTTTGCGCTTGAGGTCGACGAAGTTGTCGACGTAGGCCTCGTGCACGCGGTGCAGGCCCTGGCGCGACTCGGCGAGCCCGTCGAACGCGCCCGCCTTGATGAGCGACTCGATGGTGCGCTTGTTGCAGACCACGGCCGGGCACTTGGACAGGAAGTCCTTGAAGGAGGTGAACCGGCCCTTCTCCTCGCGGGCCGCCACGATCGCCTCGACGACGTTGTGGCCGACGTTGCGGATCGCCTGCAGCCCGAACCGGATGTCGGTGCCGACGGCGGCGAACCGGGCCACGGAGTCGTTGACGTCCGGCGGCAGGACCTTGATGCCCATGCGGCGGCACTCGCCGAGGTAGAGCGCGGACTTGTCCTTGTCGTCGCCGACGCTGGTGAGCAGCGCCGCCATGTACTCGGCCGGGTAGTTGGCCTTGAGGTAGGCGGTCCAGTAGGAGACGAGACCGTATGCCGCGGTGTGCGCCTTGTTGAACGCGTAGTCCGAGAACGGCACGAGGACGCCCCACAGCGCCGCGATCGAGGCCTCGTTGAAGCCGTTGGCCTTCATGCCTTCGGAGAAGGGGACGTACTCCTTGTCGAGGACTTCCTTCTTCTTCTTGCCCATCGCGCGCCGCAGCAGGTCTGCGTTGCCGAGCGTGTAGCCGGCGAGCTTCTGGGCGATCTCCATGACCTGCTCCTGGTAGATCACCAGGCCGTAGGTCGTGCCGAGGATCGGCTCGAGCGCCGTCACCATCTCGGGCTGGAGCTTGCCCTTGAGCTGGGGGTCGAGCGGGATGAGCTCCTGCTTGCCGTTCTTGCGCAACGCGAAGTTGGTGTGGGCGTTCACACCCATCGGGCCCGGGCGGTAGAGCGCGAGCGCCGCCGAGATGTCCTCGAAGTTGTCCGGCTGCATCAGCTTGAGCAGCGTGCGCATGCCGCCACCGTCGAGCTGGAAGACGCCGAGGGTGTCACCGCGCGAGAGCAGCTGGTAGGTCGCGCGGTCGGTCATGTCCTTGGACAGCGCGTCGAGGTCGATGTCCTCGCTGCGGTTTGCCAACACGTTCTCGATCGCGTCGTCGAGGATCGTGAGGTTGCGCAGGCCGAGGAAGTCCATCTTGACCAGGCCGAGGGACTCGCAGCTCGGGTAGTCGAACTGGGTGATGACCTGCCCGTCCTGGAGGCGCCGCATGATCGGGATGACGTCGATCAGCGGTTCGCTGGACATGATCACGCCCGCGGCGTGCACGCCCCACTGCCGCTTCAGGCCCTCCAGGCCCATCGCCGTGTCGACGATCTCCTTGAAGTGCGGCTCGCTCTCGACGAGGGCGCGGAAGTCGACGCCCTCGTTGTAGCGCTTGTGCTCCTTGTTGTAGATCTCCGACAGCGGGACGCCCTTGCCCATGACGTCCGGCGGCATCGCCTTGGTGAGCTGCTCGCCCACGACGAACGGGTGACCCATGACGCGGGCGGCATCCTTGACGGCCTGCTTGGCCTTGATCGTGCCGTAGGTGACGATCTGCGCGACCCGCTCCGAGCCGTACTTCTCGGTGACGTACCTGATCACCTCACCACGCCGGCGCTCGTCGAAGTCGACGTCGAAGTCGGGCATCGACATGCGCTCGGGGTTGAGGAACCGCTCGAAGATCAGGCCGTGCGGGATCGGGTCGAGGTCGGTGATCCGCATCGCGTACGCACACATGGACCCGGCACCGGAGCCACGCCCCGGACCAACTCGGATGCCGTTCTCCTTGGCCCAGTTGATGAAGTCCGCGACGACGAGGAAGTACCCCGGGTACCCCTTCGACACGATCACGTCCGTCTCGTACTGAGCCTGCTTCGCGGCATACTCCGGCACGCCGTCGGGGAAGCGCTCGACGAGGCCCTTCTGGACCTCCTTGACGAACCAGCTCTCCTCGTTCTCCCCTTGCGGCACAGGGAACTTCGGCATGAAGCGCCCCTCGCCCTCGGTGAACGAGATGTCGCACATCTCGGCGATGAGCAGGGTGTTGTCGCACGCCTCGGGCAGCTCGCGCCAGGTGTGGCGCATCTCGGCGGGGCTCTTGAGGTAGAAGTCGTCGGCGTCGAACTTGAACCGGTTCGGGTCCATGAGCGTCGAGCCGGACTGCACGCACAGCAGCGCCGAGTGGGCCTTGGCGTCCTCGGGGCTCGTGTAGTGCAGGTCGTTGGTCGCGACGAGGGGCAGGTCGAGCTCACGCGCGAGCCGCAGCAGGTCCTTCTGCACCCGGCGCTCGATGTCGAGCCCGTGGTCCATCAGCTCGCAGAAGTAGTTCTCGGCGCCGAGGATGTCGCGCATGTCGCTGGCGGCCTGCAGGGCCTCGCGGTACTGCCCCAGCCGCAGCCGCGTCTGGATCTCCCCCGACGGGCAGCCGGTCGTGCCGATGAGGCCCTGGCCGTACTGGCTGAGCAGCTCGCGGTCGATGCGCGGCCACTTCGCGTAGACCTGGTCGAGGCTGGCCATCGAGTCGAGCCGGAACAGGTTGTGCAGACCGGTGTTGTCCTTGGCCAGCAGCAGCATGTGCGTGTAGGCGCCCGAGCCGGCCACGTCGTCGCCGGACTGGTGGTCCTCGCCCCACTTGACGCGGGTCTTGTCGGTGCGATGGGTGCCCGGCGTGACGTAGGCCTCGACCCCGATGATCGGCTTGACCCCGGTGCCCTGCGCCTTCTTCCAGAACTCGTACGCGCCGAAGACGTACCCGTGGTCGGTCGTCGCGAGCGCCGGCATACCCATCTCCGCGGCCCGCGTGAACAGGTCCCCGATGCGCGCGGCACCGTCGAGCATGGAGTACTCGGTGTGCACGTGCAGGTGGACGAACGAGTCAGAGCCGTTCGAGGAGCCGGAGCCGTTCTGGGGGGACATCAGGAGCGATGCTAATTGGCCCCCACTGACAGTCCTAGGGGGCGCGCCCGCCTGTGACGGATGAGACGCATGGTATGCCGCGGAGCCGGCTCCGCGGCATACCTCGCCGTGGTCGCGGACTCAGCCGCCGAGGCGGTCGAGGGCGTCCTGGAGGTCCTTCGGGTAGGACGACTCGAAGGTGACGTACTCGCCCGAGCCGGGGTGCTCGAAGCCCAGCCCGACGGCGTGCAGCCACTGCCGGTCCAGGCCCAGCTTCTTGGCGAGCACCGGGTCGGCGCCGTACATGGGGTCGCCGACGGCGGGGTGGCGGATCGCCGCCATGTGCACGCGGATCTGGTGGGTGCGACCGGTCTCGAGGTGCACCTCGAGCAGGCTGGCGTGCGGGAAGGCCTCGAGCAGCTGGTAGTGGGTGACCGCCGGCTTGCCGGAGTCCATGACGGCGAACTTGAACTCGGCCCCCGGCCGGCGCCCGATCGGGGCGTCGATCGTGCCCACGAGCGGGTCGGGCAGGCCCTGGACGAGCGTGTGGTAGGTCTTGTCGACCCGCCGCTCCTTGAAGGCTCGCTTGAGGATCGAGTAGGCCCGCTCGGACTTGCAGACCACCATCAGGCCCGAGGTGCCGACATCGAGGCGCGACACGATGCCCTGGCGTTCCGGGGCACCACTGGTGGAGATGCGGTAGCCGGCGGCGGCGAGGCCACCGAGGACGGTCGGACCGGCCCAGCCGACGCTGGGGTGGGCGGCCACCCCGACCGGCTTGTCGACGACGACGATGTCCTCGTCGTCGTGGACGATCGTCATGCCCGGCACGGGCTCGGCGACCACCGCCAGGGTGGGCGACTCCTCCGGCGTCGGCAGCGTCACCTCGAGCAGGTCACCCGTGCTGACCCGGTCGGACTTGCCGACGGCCTTGTGGTTGACCTGCACGTGGCCGTCTCCCGCGAGCTCTGCGCCCTTGGTGCGGGAGACCCCGAAGAGCCGCGCGAGCGCCGCGTCGACCCGCTCGCCCTCCAGACCGTCCGGCACGAGCAGGGTGCGCACGTCAGGCATGCGAGCCGGCCTCGTGGCGGCCCCGCTCCGGGCGCACGCCGTCGACCCCGATGCCCCGCACCGCCAGCAGCGCGATGAGGATCGCCGCCCCCACGATGAAGATGTCTGCGACGTTGCCGATGAACAGGCCGAAGTAGTCGATGAAGTCCACCACGTGGCCGCGCCCCGGCCCCGGCTCGCGCAGCATCCGGTCGGTGAGGTTGCCCACCGAGCCCCCGAGCAGCATGCCCAGCGCCCACGCCCACCCGACGCTGCCGAGCCGGCGGGCCGTCACGAGGATGAAGACGAGGACGGCGAACGCGATGAGGGTGAGCACCCACGTGGCGCCGTTGCCGATGGAGAACGCGGCCCCGGGGTTGCGGATGAGGTTGAGCCGGATGTACTCCCCCACGATGTCGACCGGGTCTCCTGGCACGAGCGCCGCCAACGCCCAGATCTTGGTGAGCTGGTCGGCCGCGTAGCTGACGACGGCGACGACCACGAGCAGGCCGAACAGCCCGCGCCGGCTCACGCGCGCGCCGGGGCCCGTCGGGTCGGCGCTGGTTGGGTTGGCGCTCGTCGGGTCAGGGCTCTGGGTGGGGGCTGGCTGAGGGTCGGCGGGGCTCAGCGGCGTTCCTGCTTCGTCTTGCATGACACGCATAGCGTCGCACGAGGGGCCGCCTGGAGGCGAAGTTTGCCGATCGGGTTGCCGCAGGACTCGCACACGCCGTAGCTGCCGTCGTCGAGTCGCTCGAGGGCGTGCAGGTTCTGCTCCAGCATCTCGCGGGCATTGTTCGCCAGGGAGATCTCCTGCTCACGCTCGAACGTCTTCGCACCCGCGTCCGCCTGGTCGTCACCGGCCCCGTCACCGGCATCGCGCATCAGGCCGACGAGGTCGGCCTCGGCCGCGCTGATCTCCGCACGCAGCTGGCTGACGTTGCCCTCGATCTCGGCGCGGATCTCCCGCAGCTCCTTGGCGGTCCACGGCGACTCGTCCTCGCGCACGACCAGCTTGCGCGGCGCACTCTTCTTCGCGGGCGCACTCTTCGTCGCGGGCGTTGCCTTTTTCGCGGGCGCAGGCTTGGTAGCCGCCGCCTTGGTGGCGGACGCTGCCTTCTTCGTCGCTGCCTTCTTCGTCACTGTCTTCTTCGTCGCCGTCTTCTTCACCGGCGCAGACGTTTTCGCGGGCGCTGTCTTCTTGGCCGCGGTCTTGGTGGCGGAAGTCTTCGCGGGCGCAGTCTTCTTGGCCGCGGTCCTCGTGGCGGCAGTCTTCTTTGCTGCTGCCTTCTGTGCCGTGGCCTTGGTGGTCTTCGCGGCCGCCGACTTCGTGGTCGGCGCTGCCTTCTTCGTCGCCGTCTTCTTTGTTGCTGCCTTCTTTGTTGCTGTCTTCTTCGCCGTGGTGGTCGCGCTCGCCTTGGCGCGTGGCGCCGCCTTCGTCGCGGCTTTCGCCTTCTGAGCCATGTGTTCGGCGCCCCTCGGTCGCAGCGTGCTCGCCGCGGCGAGCGTGACAGGTGCGGCGAGGATATGCGCTGGTCGGCGGGGACTCAAAGCCAAAACGCGCGAGTCACCGAACCCGTCATGACGACGGCGCCCCACCGCATGGTGCGGTGGGGCGCCGAATGCACTGCTGCGTGCGGGTGTCAGCCCTTCTGGTCGGCCTTCGCCTCGGCCGTCTCAGTGTCGCCCGACTGCTCGCCACCCTCGACCTGCTCGCCCTCTGCGGGCTCCACACCGGTCGTGTCGAGGTCGGCCAGCTGACCCTCGATGTAGTTCTTGAGCCGCGCCCGGTAGTCGCGCTCGAAGGAGCGCAGCTCCTCGATCTTCTTCTCCAGCAGCGTCCGCTCGCGGCCCAGCTCCTCGAGGATCTGCGCCTTCTTCTGCTGCGCCTCGTGGACCATGCCGGTCGAGCGCTCGCGGGCCTCGGTGATGAGCTGCTCGTGCTTCTGCTCCGCATCGGCCATCAGCTCGTCGTGACGCGACTGCGCCGTCGACACCAGCTCGTCGTGCTTGTTCTGGCCCTGGCCGACGAGGTCGTCGTGACGGCCCTGCGCCTCGGCGATGAGCCGGTCACGGGTCTGCTCACCCTGGCCGACGTGCTCGTCGTGCAGCCGCTGCGCCATCTCCAGCAGCGCTGCCGCGCTGGCGCCACCACCGGCGCCTGCGGCCGCACCGGCCAGCGCCGCGGCGCCACCCTGCTGCGCCGGCGCCTGCTCCTGCTGAGCCTGCTGGTTCTGCTGCGCCTGGGCGTTCTGCTCAGCCTGGGCGAGCGCCTGCTGCGCCCGGGCCTCGGCCTCCTGCGCACGCGCCTGCGCCTGCTCGGCCTCCTGCTGCGCCGCGGCCAGTCGCTGCTCGGCCTCCTGGGCGCGGGCCTCGGTCTCGCCGGCCTGCGCCTCCACCTGCTGCTGGGCCTTGGCGATGCGCTCCTGCGCGGCCTTCTCTGCCTCGTCGGCACGGGCCTGGGCCGTCTGCTCGGCCTCCTGGGCGCGGGCGTTGGCGGCGTCGATCCGCTCCTGCGCCGCCTTCTCCGCCTCGTCGGCCTTGGCCGCGAAGGCGGCCGTGCGATCGTCCGCGTCGGACTTGGCGCGGGCTTCGGCCTTCTCGTCCCGACCGTCCTTGGCGTCACGACCCGCCGGCGCCACGGCCGGCATACCCTTGCTCTGGCGGCACTCGTTGAGCTGCTCGCGCAGGTCGTCGGAGTCCTTGACGAGCTTGCGCATCTCGGTCACGACCTCGTCGAGGAAGTCGTCGACCTCGCGCTCGTCGTAGCCACGACGGAACTGGGTGGGCGTGAAGTTCTTGTTGAGGACGTCCTCAGGAGTGAGCGTCATGTAGTCACCTCGGTTGCTGGCATGAGTCGCTGGCGTGAGCAGTGCAGGGTCAAGCATCCCAGACTCTGCGGTTGCCGCCAGCCAGCCTAGAGGATGCCTCGTGGACTAGAGGATCCCCATGAGGATCGTCGTCAGGAGCATGAGGACGAGGAACGCGAGGTCGAGCCGGATCGCGCCCAGGGACAACGGCGGGATCACCTTGCGCAGCGCCTTCAGCGGCGGGTCGGTGATCGTGTAGATCGCCTCGGCGACCACGAGCAGCACCCCACGGGGGCGCCAGTCGCGGGCGAATGCCTGGATCCACTCGAGCACGAGCCGGCCGAGCAGCACGATGAAGAACAGGAACAAGGCGAACCGCACCACGCTGGCGATGGGGTTCTGGCCGAGCAGCATGCGTTCACCCTGCCATGTGTGACTGGACGGGGCCTGTGCGGGTCGGTCCCGAGACGGTCAGGGCGGGAGGTCAGCTCTGGTTGAACAGGCTGCGGGCGCTGGGCGCGGCGGTGCTCTCCTGCGCCGACACCTCGACGTGCGAGGGCGACAGGAGGAACACCTTCGACGTGACGCGCTCGATCGAGCCGTGCAGGCCGAACACGAGACCGGCGGCGAAGTCGACGAGCCGCTTGGCATCGGCGTCGTCCATGTCGGAGAGGTTCATGATGACGGGGGTGCCGTCACGGAAGCTCTCGCCGATGTTCTTGGCCTCGTTGTAGGTGCGGGGGTGGATCGTGGTGATCCGGTTGAGGGCGCCGACCTCGACGTCCCGCACGACCTGCGCCACCGGGGTGCGCTGCGGCAGCGGCGTCACCGCGGCGGAGCGCTCCTGCTGGGGCTCGTGACGCTGCTGGGGCTCGTCGTAGTCGTACTCGTCGTACCCCTCGTAGCGCTCGTCTTCCTCGGCGAGCCCGAGGTACACCATCGTCTTGCGCAGCGCCCCAGCCATGAAGAGCTCCCTTTGGTTTCGTGCGTGTTCGGCGTTCGTCGTCGACGTTACTGGTGTGACTGGCGAGATCCGAGGATTGCGGTCCCGACACGCAGGTGTGTCGCCCCCGCCGCGATGGCCTGCTCGAGGTCGCCGCTCATGCCTGCCGAGATCCACGTCGCGTCGGGGTGGTGCGCCTGTATGCCGCGTGCCACCTCGCGCAGTCGGGCGAAGGCGGGTGCCGGGTCGGCGCCGAGCGGCGCCACGGCCATGACGCCACGCAGGTCGAGGTGGTCGGTGCGTGCCACCTCGTCGGCCAGGGCCAGCGCCTCGTCGGGTGCGACTCCCCCGCGGCCCGGTCCCCCTTCGGAGCCCTGTCCCGTCTCGGGGTCGTCGAGGTCGACCTGCACCAGGACGGCGAGTCGTCGCCCGTGACGTTCGGCGGCGCGGTCGAGGGCGCCGACCAGCTTGGGGCGGTCGAGGGACTGGACGACGTCGGCATACTCCGCGACCGATCCCGCCTTCTTGCTCTGCAGCTGCCCGACGAAGTGGACCTCGAGGTCGTCGCGGTGCGCGAGCTCGGCGACCTTGCCCGACGCCTCCTGGTCGCGGTTCTCACCGATGGCACGCACGCCGAGCTCGGCGAGCAGGTCGACGTCGCTGGCCGGGAAGAACTTGGTGACGGCTACGAGGGTGACATCGCCCGGGTCGCGCCCGGCGGCGGCACAGGCGCGGCCGATCCGTTCGCGGACGGCGTCGAGGTTGGCGGCCAGCTCGGACCGCCGCTCGGTGCTCACGCCTGCTCCAGGACGACGACACCGGCGAACCGTCCGGTGCGTCCGTCGCGCCGATAGGAGTAGAGGCGCTCGTCCTCGCGGGCACAGCCCGGCACCCACGTCACCGCCACGTCCTGCGCGCGCAGCTGGGCGACCACGCCGGCCGCCACGTCGACGGCAGGTGTCCCGGTCCACGACACGGTCGCCGACTCCGGGCTCACCCGCGCCGCCTCGGCCCGCATCTGCTCGGGCACCTCGTAGCAACGGCCGCACACCGACGGTCCGACGACGGCGCTGATGGTCCGGGCACCGAGGTCGCGCATGGCCGAGACGGCGTGGTCGACGATGCGGCTCGTCATGCCGGGACGGCCGGCGTGCACGGCAGCGACGACACCCTCGTGGGGGTCAGCCAGCAGGACGGGAGTGCAGTCGGCGACCAGCGCGGCGAGACCGAGTCCGGGCTGGCGGGTCACGACGCCATCGGCCTCCGGCGCGCCGCCCGGACCCCACGGGCCGCCGGCCACGACGACGTCAGCACTGTGCACCTGGGTCATGAAGAGGAGCCGATCCCGTTGCACCCCAACGGATTCCGCAACACGGCGCCGGTTGGACTCGATGCTCACCGGGTCGTCGCCGGCTGTGCCGCCGAGGTTGAGCGAGTCGAAGTCGCCGTCGCTCACGCCACCCTCGCGGTCGGTGAAGGCCCAGCGCACGGGGCCGGTGCGGTCCTGCCAGAAGAACACCACCCCAACCTACGACAGGGGCGCCGGACCCCTGTGGTCCGGCGCCCCTGTCGGCGTCTGTCGTGTCGCTGCGCTCACTGCCTCACTTGAGGAAGTCGGGCACGTCCAGGTCGTCGCCCTCGTCGAAGGTGACGGTGCGCGGCGGGCGGCCGGCGCCCTCACGGGCCGGCTGCGGCGCCGAGGGCTCGGACGTGGCAATCGAGTCGTCGTCCGGACGCTCGGCGGGCTGGGGCTCGCGCGCCGCAGGCTGCTGGGCCGGAGCCGCCGGCTGCTGCGCCGGGGCCGGCTGCTGCGCCGGGGCCGGCTGCTGGGGCTGCGCCGAGGGCTGCTGGACCGGACGGCCCGGGAGCTGCTGACCCCCCTGCTGCCCTGCCTGCTGACCCGCCTGCTGCTGGAACGGCTGTTGCTGGGCCGGACGGGTTGCGCCCTGGACCTGGCCGATGGCCCGGTCGTTCTCGCGCTTGATCGGGGCCCCGCCGTCGAAGCCGGCGGCGATGACGGTCACGCGCACCTCGTCGCCGAGGGCGTCGTCGATGACCGCACCGAAGATGATGTTGGCCTCGGGGTGGGCGGCCTCCTGGACCAGTCGCGCGGCCTCGTTGATCTCGAAGAGACCGAGGTCGCTGCCACCCTGGATCGACAGCAGCACACCGTGGGCACCATCGATGCTCGCCTCGAGCAGCGGGCTGGAGATCGCCAGCTCGGCCGCCTGCACGGCGCGGTCGTCGCCACGCGAGGAGCCGATGCCCATGAGGGCCGAGCCGGCTCCCTGCATGACCGACTTCACGTCGGCGAAGTCGAGGTTGATCAGGCCCGGGGTGGTGATGAGGTCGGTGATGCCCTGGACACCGGACAGCAGCACCTGGTCGGCGCTGCGGAAGGCGTCGAGCATCGAGACCGCACGGTCGCTGATCGACAGCAGCCGGTCGTTGGGGATGACGATGAGGGTGTCGACCTCTTCGCGCAGGTTGCCGATGCCGGACTCGGCCTGGTTGGCGCGGCGGCGGCCCTCGAAGGTGAACGGCCGGGTCACCACACCGATCGTCAGGGCGCCGAGGCCCTTGGCGATCTTGGCGACGACCGGGGCGCCACCGGTGCCGGTGCCACCACCCTCGCCGGCGGTCACGAAGACCATGTCGGCCCCCTTGAGGACCTCCTCGATCTCCTCGGCGTGGTCCTCGGCAGCCTTCTTGCCGACCTCGGGGTCGGCCCCGGCGCCGAGGCCGCGGGTGAGTTCGCGACCCACGTCGAGCTTCACGTCGGCGTCACTCATGAGCAGCGCCTGGGCGTCGGTGTTGATGGCGATGAACTCCACGCCCTTGAGGCCGACCTCGATCATGCGGTTGATGGCGTTGACGCCACCACCACCGATGCCGACGACCTTGATGACGGCCAAGTAGTTCTGTGGTGCTGCCACGGCGGTGGGCCTCTCCTGGGTGTTGCTTTCGGGTGATGATGCTGATGGTGTCTCGACGTCAAGTTGAGAGTTATGCCTTGGTTCCCAACGGTTTCCGTGACGCCGACGCTATGCGCGGGCACGGATGCAAGCAACGAGATCGCCCGCGTGTCGCTGCACGGATTGGCCCGATTCCGCGGTTTCTCCCTGTGGCTGAGGGTTAGCCTGTCACACCCGTCACAGCAGTCACATCCGCCCCACTCGCGCAGCCACGTTCCGACCCGACGATTGGACTGGTCGGGTCAGCGGTTCGGGTGGGGTCAGCGGGTGACGGGGGTGGCGGGCGCGCTCACGTCGATCACCTTGTGCTTGCCCGGCAGCAGCGCCTGGACGATCTCGAGCTTGCGCTCCGGCGCGTCCACGCCACCCCAGACCACGGTGGTCTTGGCGACCTTGAGGGTCACGAGGTTGGCGCTGCTGACGGTCACCGCCGACACCTGGTCCTGCATCGAGGCCGGGAGCACCCGGACGACGGAGACCGCGGCCCGCAGGGCGTCGCGGGACAACGCGGCGTCGCTCGCCGCCGTGACGACGGGCACGTCCTTGGGCGCCTTGCGCACGACCGCGTAGGCCACCCCCGTCTCATCCACAACCTGTAGTTGACCTTGAGGGTTCTTGACCACGAGGAAGGGCGTCCTGGGGCTGGCGTGGATGACCAGGGTGCCCGGCCAGGACCGCTCGATCGACACGTCGGCGACCGTGGCCCGCTGGGTCACCCGGTCAGCCACCGCCGCCGTGTCGACCCGGGCCAGGGGCGTTCCGGCCGGCACCTGGGCGAGCTCGCGGATCGGCGCCACCTCGCTGGCCGGCACCCCCACCACCTCGACCGTGCGCACGGCCAGCAGCGGGCTGAACGCGACCACCCACACGAGCGCGGCGGCCACGAGAACGGCCACCGCGGCATACCCCCACAGGCGGCGCGGGCGACGCCGCACCTCCTGGGCGCGGCGCACGAAACGGTCGCGCGAGGACGCCACGCCGCGGTTCGTCGTGGAGGCGCTCACCGGTCCCCCAGCGCGCGCAGGATCTCCGGCCCGACCATCGTGACGTCACCGGCCCCGACAGTGAGGACCAGGTCGCCGTCGCGGGCCAGTCCGGCGACGGTGTCGGCGACGGCCGACCAGGACGACACGACGCGCACGTCGGCGTCGGGCCGGGCCGTCAGCAGCGCATCAGCCACGAGCTGGGAGGAGACACCGGGCACGGGGTCCTCGCGAGCGGCGTAGATCTCCATGAGGACAACGACATCCGCGGGTCCGAGGGCGCGGCCGAACTCGGTGGCGAAGTCGCGGGTCCGGGAGAACAGGTGCGGCTGAAAGACGACCACGAGCCGTCCGTCGCCCTCCACGAGCGAGCGCCCGGTCTCGACGACGGCAGCCACCTTGCCCGGGTTGTGGGCGTAGTCGTCGACGACGGTGACCCCGGCGGCGACCCCCTTGGGCTCGAAGCGCCGGCGGGTGCCCGTGAAGCCGTAGAGCCCGTCGAGGACGCGTTGCGGGTCCTGGCCCAGCCCCTCGACGGCCACGGTGTATGCCGCGGCGGCGTTGAGCAGGTTGTAGCGCCCGGGGACCTTGACGCGCAGCACGCGTTCCTCGCCGTCCGGCCCGCGCAGCGCGGCCCGCGCGAGCAGCCCCCGGAAGGCGGGGTCGCCCAGGACGACGTCGGCGTCCGGCGAGAAGCCGTAGGTCAGCACCCGCGTGCCGGAGGTGCGGGCCGCGTCGGCGAGGCGACGCGACCCCTCGTCGTCGGCGCAGGCGACGAGCAGGCCGCCGGGCTGCAGGGAGGCGGCGAACTCGGCATACGCCTCCTGCACCCGCTCGAAGCTGCCGTAGAAGTCGAGGTGGTCGGGCTGGACGTTCGTGACGACGGCCACGTCGGGTCGGTAGACGAGGAACGAGCCGTCGCTCTCGTCGGCCTCGGCGACGAACACCTCGCCGGTGCCCCAGTGCGCGTTCGTGCCGTGCTTGGCCAGCTCGCCGCCCGCCGCGAACGACGGGTCGACCCCGCAGTGCTGCAACGCCACCGTGAGCATCGAGGTCGTGGTCGTCTTGCCGTTCGCGCCTGCGACGGCCACCCGCCGTGAGCCCGTCATCGTGCTGGCGAGCGCCTGAGCGCGGTGGAGCACGCGCAGCCCTCGCGCGCGTGCCGCCGCCAGCTCGACGTTGTCCTCACGGATGGCCGAGGACACCACGACCGTGTCGACCCCGTCGAGGTATGCCGCGTCGTGGCCGACGTGGACGTCGGCTCCCTCGGCGGCCAGCGAGGCGAGCAACGGCGAGTCCTTGGCATCGGACCCGCTGACCCGGGTGCCCCGTGCGAGCATCACCCTGGCGACCCCGGACATGCCGGCGCCGCCGATGGCGATGAAGTGCACGGTTCCCAGCTCCTCCAGCGCAGGCACGTCCGCGCGGAAGTCGAACCTGTCGTTCTCGCCGTTCATCGTTCCCCCGGCGGTTTTGCTTGCTGCTGCTGTGTCTTTTTTGCTTGCTCCGCAAGGGATTCCGCGTAGGCCGCGTCGACCAGGTCGGCCAACAGCTCGTCGGCGCCGCGCTCCCCCGTCGCCGCCGAGGCGGTGGCCATCGCCTCCAGCCGAGCCGCGTCAGCCAGCAACGGCACCAGCTCGGAGTCGACCCACCCCGGGGTGAACGCTGCGTCGTCGACCAGCAGGCCACCACCCGCGTCGACGACATCGGCGGCATTGAACCGTTGCTCCCCGTTGCCGATGGGCAGGGGGACGTAGACGGCAGGGAGCCCCACCGCGGTCAGCTCGCACACGGTGTTGGCACCGGCGCGCGCGACGACGAGGTCGGCCACGGCATACGCGAGGTCCATGCGGTCGGCATAGGGAGCCACGACGTAGCGCGCAGCGCTGCCGTCGTCGGCAGGGCGCTGCGGCGTGAACTCCTTGCCGGCGCCGGTGAGGTGCAGGACCTGCACGCCGCGCGCGGACAGGTCGGCCGCCCGCGCCTCGAGGGTGGTGTTCAGCCGTTGGGCGCCGAGCGAGCCGCCGGTCACGAGCAGCGTCGGCCGGTGGTCGTCGAGACCGAAGTGGGCCAGTCCCTCGGCTCGGGACGCGGCTCGGTCGAGCTGCGCGATCTCGGGGCGAAGCGGCATACCGATCGGGGTCGCGTGCGCAAGCCTGGTCGAGCGGAACGTCGTGGCGACGTGGTCGGTGAGCCGCGCCCCGAGGCGGTTGGCCAGGCCGGGGCGCGCGTTCTGCTCGTGGATGACGATGGGCACGTGCCGACGGCGGGCGGCGAGGTAGGCCGGCGTGGAGACGTAGCCGCCGAACCCCACCACGACCTGCGCGCCGGACTCGTCGATGGCTCGTTCGGCGGCGCGGACCGCTGCGCGCAGGTTGCCGGGCAACCGGAGCAGATCGGCGGAGGGGCGGCGTGGCAGCGGCACCTTCGGGACGGTCAGCAGGGGGTAGCCCCGCTCGGGCACGAGCCGCGCCTCCAGACCGGTCGCGGTGCCAAGAGCGGTGACCCGGATGTCCGGGTCGCGGCGGCGCAGGCAGTCCGCGAGGGCGAGCAGGGGCGAGACGTGACCGGCCGTCCCGCCGCCGGCCAGCAGGACCGAGGTGGGTGAGGACGCAGCCATCAGCCTCGACCCCTCCGGCCGGGCAGGACCGCCAGCGACCGCTTCACCACGGACGGCTTGGCCGCCAGGGCCGCGGCGCACCCGGGTTCCTGCCGGGCGAACGACAGGAGGATGCCCAGCGCCAGCATCGTTGTCATCAAAGAGGATCCGCCGTAGGACACCAGTGGCAGCGGGACGCCGATGACGGGCAGCAGGCCGATGACGGCGCCGATGTTGACCACCGCCTGCACGACGATCCACGCCATGATGCCCGCGGTGGCGATCCGGACGAAGAGGTCCTCGGTGCGCAGCACCACGCGGTAGCACACCAGCGCGAACGCGCAGAACAGCCCGAGCAGCACCAGGGTGCCGGGCAGGCCCAGCTCCTCGCCGAGGATGGCGAAGATGAAGTCGTTGTGGGCCTCGGGCAGCCACGACCACTTCTCGCGCGAGGCGCCGAGGCCGACGCCCCACCAGCCGCCGTCGGCGAGCGCGTAGCGTCCGTGGATCGGCTGGCGGGCCGCGCCGTAGGGGTTGGTGTCCTTGCCGAGCCAGACGTCGAACCGGCTCAACCGGTTGGGGCTGGTGACGATGAGGAAGGCGGCACCGGCGGCCATGACCCCGCCACCCCAGACGAAGAGCTTGTGCGGCACCCCCGCCGCGAACAGCACCGCGGCGATGATGCCGACGAGCACGATGGCGGTGCCGAGGTCGTGACCGAGCAGGACCAGGACGAGCACGCCGAGGGCCACGGGGATGAGGTAGGGCACGATGACGTGCCGCACACGACCCAGGGACCGCCGCTTGGCGGACAGGATCGTGGCCCCCACGAGGACCAGCCCGATCTTGGCGAGCTCGGAGGGTTGCAGGCTGAACCCGCCGACGCCCACCCAGTTGCGGTTGCCGTTGACGGTGACGCCCAGCGGGGTGAAGACGAGCAGCTGCAGCACCACGGCGAGGCCGAGGATGGGCAGGGACAGCGACTTCCATCCCCGCACCGGGATGCGGCTGGCGACGAGCATCGCGACCCCGCCCGCGATCGCGAACATCAGCTGCTTGCGGAAGTAAAGGTAGGGCGTGGCGTTGTCGGTCTGCTCGAGCGACTTCACCGACGAGGCCGACAGCACCATGATGAGCCCGATGATGACGAGCACCACCGAGACGCTGAGCAGCACGTAGTAGCTCGTCACGGGTGAGTCGAGCCGCGCCAGCCAGCTGTTGACGCCGGTGCGCGCGGCGCCCCGGCCTGAGGATGCGCTCGAGGTCGACCGCTGGGTCGTGCGCCCCTTGGGCGGCGTGGCGGTGGTGCTGCTCACGACCTACTCACCTGTGGTGTCGGCACGGCGCGCGACGGCTGCCGCGAAGGCGTCTCCGCGTGCGCCGTAGTTGGGGAACATGTCCATGGAGGCCGCGGCGGGCGCGAGCAGCACGACGTCGCCCGGCTGGGCGAGGTCGGCCGCGCGGGCCACGACGAGGTCCATGACCCCAGTGTCCGTGGTGGGGACGTCCACGACGGGGACATCCGGCGCGTGTCGTGCCAGCGCGTCGGCGAGCTGGGCGCGGTCCTGCCCGATCAGCACCACGCCGCGCAGCCGTCCGGCCGCGTCGCGGACGAGCTCGTCGACGTCGGCCCCCTTGAGCAGCCCACCCGCGACCCACACCACGTGCTCGAACGCTCCCAGGGATGCTGCGGCGGCGTGTGGGTTGGTGGCCTTGGAGTCGTCGACCCAGCGCACTCCCCCGACGACGCCGAGGTCGGCGATGCGGTGCGGCTCGGGGGCGAAGGCCCGCAACCCGTCGCGCACCGCAGCCGGAGGTATGCCGTAGGAGCGGGCGAGCGCGGCGGCAGCCAGCGCGTTGGCGAGCTGGTGCGGGGCGAGCGTCGGTGCGGCGCCCTGGACGTCGGCGAACGTGGCGAGCTCGGCCGCGGACGTGCGCCGCTCCTGCACGAACGCGCGGTCGGCGAGCACGTCGTCGACGACGCCGACCATCGACAGGCCGGGCGTGCCGAGGGTGAACCCGATGGCGCGGCACCCCTCCTGCACCTCGGCGTCCATCACGAGCTGCTCGGTCGCCGGGTCCTGCACGTTGTAGACGCAGGCCACCTTGGTGTTCGCGTAGACCTTGCCCTTGGTCCGGGCGTACTCCTCGTAGGAGCCGTGCCAGTCGACATGGTCGGGGGCGAGGTTGAGGCAGCAGGAGGCATACGGCGCAAGGGAATCCGACCAGTGCAGCTGGAAGCTGGACAGCTCGACGGCGATGACGTCGTAGGGCTCGGGGTGCAGGACCGCCTCGAGGATGGGCGTGCCGATGTTGCCGGCGGCGGTCGCGCGCAGTCCACCAGCGCGCAGCATCTCGGCGAGCATGGCGACGGTCGTGGTCTTGCCGTTGGTGCCGGTGACGGTGATCCAGGGTGCCGGACCGACGGCGGCGCGCATGCGCCAGGCGAGCTCGACCTCACCCCAGACGGGTATGCCGTCGCGGGCGGCCTGCGCGAGCAGCGGCTGGTCCGGTCGCCACCCCGGGGAGGTGACGACGAGGTCGGGCACCCAGCCGGACGGCATACCGCTCGTGTGGTCGGCACCGAGGCGCACGTCGACGCCGAGGATGTCGAGGATGCGGGCACGTTCGGCCAGCGTGGTGTTGGTGCCGGGGTCTCCGCCGTCCACGGCAATGACGTGGGCGCCCCTCTCCTGCAACGCATCCGCTGCCGCGAAGCCGCTCACGCCCAGGCCGGTCACGAGGACCCGCAGCCCACTCCAGTCGGCGCTCGCGTTGGTCAGCCCGTCGAGCCGACCATCCGTGGGAACGCTCACGCGCCGCCCACCACCCACTCGGCGTAGAAGATGCCGAGGCCGAGTGCCACGCACAGTCCCGCGATGATCCAGAACCGGATGACGATGGTGACCTCGTTCCACCCCATCAGCTCGAAGTGGTGTTGTAGCGGCGCCATCCGGAAGACGCGCTTGCCGGTGAGCTTGAACGACCCGACCTGGATGATGACCGACAGCGTGATCGCGACGAACAGCCCGCCGAGGATGATGATGAGCAGCTCGGTGCGGGTGGTGATCGCGAGGCCGGCGAGTGCCCCACCGAGGGCCAGGGATCCGGTGTCGCCCATGAAGATCTTGGCCGGTGACGCGTTCCACCACAGGAACCCGAAGCAGGCGCCCATGCAGGCTGCGGCGACCACGGCGAGGTCTCGTGAGTCACGCACCTCGTAGCACTTGAGCCCGGGGGTGATCTGGCAGTTCTGGTTGCCCTGCCAGATGCCGATGAGGACGTAGGCCGCGAACACCATCACCGAGGCGCCGGTGGCGAGGCCGTCGAGGCCGTCGGTGAGGTTCACGCCGTTGGAGGTGCCGGCGATCATCAGGTTGGCCCAGATGACGAACAGCACCAACCCGATCAGTGGCCCGGCGAAGGCGAGGTTGAACGGGGTGTCGCGGACGAAGGAGATGCTCGTCGATGCGGGTGTGCGCCAGTGGCTGTTGGGGAACTGCAGCGCGAGCACCGCGAAGATGACGGCGACGAGGGTCTGGCCGGCGAGCTTCTCCCCTGACCGGAGGCCGAGGCTGCGCTGTTTGGAGATCTTGATGTAGTCGTCGAGGAACCCGACGAGCCCGAGCCCGGCCATGAGGAACAGCACGAGCACGCCGCTCCACGTGAACGGTGTGCCGGTGATGGCATGGGCGAGGCCGTATGCCGCGAGGGCCGAGCCGATGATGACCGAGCCACCCATGGTGGGCGTGCCGCGCTTGGTGTGGTGGGAGGTGGGTCCGTCGTCGCGGATGAACTGGCCATAGCCCCGCTTGACGAGGAACTTGATGTACATCGGGGTGCCCAGCAGGGCACCCACGAGGGAGATGACGGCTGCCGCCAGCACCGCCTTCACGTCGCGTCCTCCTGCTTGTCACCCGTGGTGTCACCGGTGTCCGCGGTGGGCCCCGACTCGGCGGCCACCCTGTCACCGAGCCACCGTAGTCCGGCGTCGCGGCTGGACTTGAGCAACACGACGTCACCGGGGCGAAGTTTGTCGGCGAGCAGGTCGTGGGCGGCGTCGGCGTCGGGCACCCACACGACCTCCTCACCCCACGACCCCTCGTGCTGGGCCCCGGTGGCCATGGGCCGGGCCGTCTCGCCGACCACGACGAGCCGGGAGATGTTGAGCCGCACGGCGAGCCGGCCGATGGCGTCGTGCTCGGTGAGTGAGTCGTCGCCCAGCTCGAGCATCGAGCCGAGCACGGCCCAGGTGCGCCGTGGCGTGCCGTCCTCGGTGCGGCTCATCGCGACCAGCGCCTTGAGCGCGGCGCGCATCGAGTCGGGGTTGGCGTTGTAGGCGTCGTTGACGACGGTGACGCCGTCGGGGCGCTCGGTGACCTCCATCCGCCAGCGCGAGGCGGGGGTCGCCGCGCCCAGAACCCTCACCGTCAGGTCGAGGTCCACCCCACCCTCGAGTGCGGCTGCAACCACCGCGAGGGCGTTCCCGACGTGGTGCTCACCGTGCAGGGCCAGCGTCACCGGTCGGGAGACCTGGTCGCCGTCCGGGCGGGTGACCACCAGGGTGAAGGACGGCCGGCCAGTGGCGTCGAGGCGGATGTCCTGGGCCCGCACCTGCGCGTCGGGGGACGTGCCGACGAGGACGACGCGCGCGTCGGTGACCCCTGCCATGGCCCGCACCGCCGTGTCGTCGGCGTTGAGGACAGCCACCCCGCCCGCCGGCAGCGCCGCCACCAGCTCGGACTTGGCGGTCGCGATGGCCTCGCGCGAGCCGAACTCCCCGACGTGCGCGGTGCCGACGTTGAGCTCGATGCCGATCTGCGGTGGCGCGATCGTCGTGAGGTAGGCGATGTGCCCGATGCCGCGGGCCCCCATCTCCACGACGAGGTAACGGGTGTCCGGGGTGACCCGGAAGACTGTGAGGGGCACGCCCACCTCGGAGTTGAGCGAGCCGACCGGCGCGACGGTCGGCGCGTGCGCGGCGAGGACCGCACCGAGCAGGTCCTTGGTCGAGGTCTTGCCCGACGAGCCGGTGATGCCGATGACGGTCAGGTCGGGGTGGCGGTCGACGACCGCCCGCGCCAGGGCGGCCAGGCCGTCCTGGATGTCGTCGACGACGACGCAGGGCAGCTCCTCGACCGGTCGGGTGGTCAGCGCCGCAACCGCGCCCCGGTCGCGGGCACCCGCCACGAACTGGTGGCCGTCGAGCTGCTCGCCGATGCGGGCGATGTAGAGCCCGCCCGGACCGGCCTCACGCGAGTCGGTGACCACGGGACCGTCGATGACCAGGTCCTGCGCGGCCGCGGGCTCGATGCCGTGCAGCGTGCCGGAGGTGACCTCGGCAACCTCCGCGAGGGACAGGGGAATCACGATGCGCCGTCCTCACCGACGAGGGAACGCAACGCCTTCCTCGCCTCCTCACGGTCGTCGAAGGGGTGGATGGTGCCGGCGACGTCCTGCCCGGTCTCGTGGCCCTTGCCGACCACGGCGACCACACTCCCCGGTCCGGCGGCGTGCGCTGCCGCAACGGCCCGCCCGATGGCGTCGGCTCGTCCGGCCACGTCGTGCAGGACCGCGTCGGAGCCCGCAGCGGTCGCGCCCTCGAGCACGGCCGCCCGGATCGCCGCGGGGTCCTCGGTGCGGGGGTTGTCGTCGGTGACGAAGACGAGGTCGGCGCCGCGGGCGGCCGCCAGTCCCATCCCTGCCCGCTTGCCGCGGTCGCGGTCGCCCCCGGCGCCGAGGACCACCACGAGGGCTCCGGCGGTGGTGGGTCGCAGGGCGCGCAGCGCGGCCGCGACCGCCTCAGGGGTGTGCGCGTAGTCGACGACCACGAGCGGCAGGTCGTCGCTCGCCTGCTCGACGGTGACCTGCTCCATCCGGCCGGGCACGTGCGGGTCGGCGGCCAGCGCCCGCTGGGTGTCGGCCACCGAGACGTCGGTGGCCATCAGGGCCAGGGCAGCCATCGCCGTGTTGACCCGGTTGAAGTCGCCCGGCAGCGCGGACCGCAGCTGCAGCGTCGTGTCGCCGTCGGTGAGCCGGAACGCGGCCGGGTCGTCCTCCTCGACGATGACCCGCCACTGCGCGTCCGCCTCGTCGGTCGACGCCAGCGTGGTCACGGGAACCGTTGCGGTGGAAGCGAGTTCGCGCCCCCACTCGTCGTCGACACACACGATCCCCTGCCGTGCGCGTTCCGGGGTGAACAGCGAGGCCTTGGCCTCGAAGTAGTCGCGCATCGTCGGGTGGAAGTCGAGGTGGTCCTGCGACAGGTTGGTGAACAACGCGACGTCGTAGACGACACCGTCGACCCGGTGCTGGGCGAGGGCGTGGCTCGAGACCTCCATGACGCAGGACTGCACACCCCGCTCGGTCATCAGCGCCAGCAGGGCGTGCAGCACCGTCGCCTCGGGCGTGGTGCGCACGCTCTTGACGCGCTCGTCGACGATGCGGGTCTCGACCGTGCCGATGAGACCGGTGCGGTGGCCGAGGGCGACCAGGGCCGAGTTGATGAGGTATGCCGTGGTGGTCTTCCCGTTGGTCCCCGTCACCCCGTACATCGTGAGGCCGAGCCGCTCGGTCCCGTGGACCCGCGCGGCGACGGTCCCCACGACCGAGCGAGGTGACTCCACGACGACCCGCGGCAGCGACACCCCCGCCTCGTCGAGGGTCGCGGCCCCCCTGGCGTCCGTGAGGACGGCGACGGCGCCCAGCTCGGCCGCCCCCGCGGCATACGACGCGCCATGGGCGTTGGCCCCCGGGAGGGCCGCGTAGAGGTCACCCGGCACGACGTCGCGCGAGTCCAGGGTCACTCCGGAAACGCTCACGTCGGCACCCTCGAGAGCACCTCCCACGAGCGTGGCGAGCGACTCCAGCGTGATGGCATGCGAGGACGCCGGACGGGGGGATGACACGGGCAGCGAGCCTACCCTCAGCGCTTGGTCGTGCCGGTCGGCCGGTCACGGATGACCGACGGGTCGTTCTTGGCCGGTGGCGTCTTCGGCTCGATCTGCGCCACCGGAGCCTTGGTGCCGGTCGGCGGGATCTTCTGCTCCTGCAACGCGTACGTCATGACGTCCTTGAACACCGGTCCGGCCACAGCGCCACCGAAGTAGCCCTTGATCGGACGCTGCAGCGTCACGGCCACGACGATCTGCGGGTCGTCGGCGGGCGCGAAACCGATGAAGCTGGCCGTCTTGCCGGAGTAGCCGCCGACCTTGGCGTCGTAGCGGTCCGCGGTCCCCGTCTTGCCGGCGACGCGGTAGCCCGGCACCTTCGCCTCGGGGGCGGTGCCCTCCTTGCCGACGACGCCCTCGAGCATGTCGCGCAGCTGGGAGGCGGTCTCCTGCGACACGACCTGCACCGGCTTGGGCTCGGGTGCGGGCTTCCAGCCCCCGTCGCCGTCGCTGACGTCAGCCACGATCCGCGGCGGGATGCGGACGCCGCCGTTGGCGATCGTCTGGAACACCCCGGCCGCCTGCAACGCGTTCACCGACAGGCCCTGGCCGTACATCACGGTGTAGCGCTGGGAACCGTTCCAGTCCTGCGGCTTGGCCAGCAGTCCCGGGCTCTCACCCGGGAAGTTCATGCCCGACGCCTGGCCCAGGCCGAACTTGCGGTAGTAGTCGTAGAGCGTCTGGGGCTGCATCTTCTCCCCGACGAGGACGGTGCCGATGTTGCTCGACTGCGCCAGGACCCCGGTGAACGTGAGGTTCAGGGTCGGGTGGTCGTGGCTGTCCTTGAACTCCTTGTTGTCGGCCCGGTAGATCCGGTTGGGCACCTCGACCACCGTCGACGGCGTGACGACCTTCTCCTCCAGGGCGGCTGCGGCCGTCATCACCTTGGCGGTGGAGCCGGGCTCGTAGACGTCGCTCCAGGCCTTGTTGGTCCAGTTCTCACTGGACTGTCCGGGCTGGTTGGGGTCGTAGGTCGGGTAGGACGCGACAGCGAGCAGCTCGCCGGTCCTGACGTTCATGGCGACGACGCTGCCCGACAGCGCCTTGGTCTCACGGACCTTCTGGGCCACGGCGTTCTGGGCGTACCACTGCAGGTCGGAGTCGATGGTGAGCTTGACGTCCTTGCCGGGCACCGGCGCCTGGGTGTCCTGCCGGGCGTTCGGGATGATCTTGCCGTCCTGGCTCGCCTCGTAGACGGTCTTGCCCGCCTTGCCCCGAAGGCTCTCGTCCATGAGGACCTCGAGCCCGCCACCGGCGGTCCCGTCGGCCTGCAGGAAACCGACCAGTGAGGAGGCAGCCGTCGAGGTCGGGTAGGTGCGGTCGCTGGTCGGCTCGGAGTAGACACCGTTGACCCCGAGGTCATTGATCTTGCGCCAGTTGAGCGGGGTGACGTTCTTCTGCAGGATCACGTAGCGCGAGCTGCCCGTGAGCATCGGCGTGAGCTTGTCGACGGGGATGTCGAGCAGTGGCGCGAGGTCCTTGGCGGCGCCAGCCACCCCGACCTTGACCCGCTCCTTCCCGACCGTCTTGGTGTACTCCGGCACCGCGGTCTGGTCCACGGTGACGGTGCGGCGCTCGACGCTGGAGGCGAGGATCGTGCCGTCGCGGTCGACGATCGACCCACGCATCGCCGGCAGGGCCACGGTGGTGGTGCGGGAGGACTGGGCGTCCTTGGAGACCGCGGCGGCGTCAAAACCCTGCAACCGCAACAGCTGTGCGCCGAAGATGCTGAAGACGAACAGCACCGCGATCGTCATGGTCCGCATCCGCCGTCGCGGGTTGCCTCCCCCGAGCCGCACTGGCCTGCCCGCCGGCCGACGCGGTGGCGGGGTCGCCTTCGCCCGCGGTCGCGGTGTGCCGGCGGCGGGTCGGCGCTGCGTTGCGGGGCCGTCGCGGCGCACCCGGGTCGCCCCCGGCTTCACCGACGAGCTCTTGCCCTTCGTCCCCGCGGACGGTCGCGCGGTTCCGGGGCGGGCGCCTCGGGTCTGCGTCACGGTCTACCTCGGGTCTTCCTGGGCGAGTCGGTTGGGTTGACGGGTTCAGCGTGCGGCTGGGGTGGTGCCGGAGCTCGGCGTCGTCGCCGTCTCCGTGGTGCTCTGCTTGTCCTTGGCTGCGTCCTTGGCCTTGGGATCCTTGGCGTCGGGCTTCTTGGCGTCCTTGGCCTTGGGCGCGGGCTTGGTGGTGCTCTTGCTCGTCGTGGTCTTGGTCTTGGCGTTGACGCTGGTCACGGTCGTCACCACGGACCCGTCGGGCTTGGTCACCACCACCGTTGTCGTCGTCACGTCCCCCTTGGTGCTGACGGTCGTCTTGGGCCCGGTGCTCTTGGTCGCGCCGGCCTTGGCCGAGGAGCCCTGGCTCGCGGCCTGGGGAGCCGACACCACGCTAAAGCCCGGGTCCTTCTTGGCCGCCTTCGCCACGCCGAGCACCTTGCCGTCGGACAGCCGCAGGAACGCCGCGGACTCCGAGGGCACCATGCCCAGCTTCAGGGCCCGACTCGCGAGGTTGTCCGGGCTGCGCTGGGCGTCGATCGCCTCGGTGAGCGCCTCCTGGGTGTCGGTGAGCTCACCGGAGGTGGCCTGGAGCCGGTGCAGGGTGAACGACCCCTCGGCCATCGCCGTGTTGAGCATGAGGAGTGCGAAGAGGCCACCCACCAGGAGCAGCACGCACAGCGACGCGAACAGCCCGTTGCCGGGGTGGCCGACCGCCGCCGGCACGAGGCGCAGCGGCTGGGGCTGGGTGGTCCGGCGTGCCGGTGCGCGGGCGGTGAGCCGCGCGGCCGCGGTCTGCTGGCTCATCGGTGGGTTCCCTTCGTTCGGGTCGGGGTGGGTCGGGTGCGCTCGGCGGCGCGCAGGCGCACCGAGGCGGATCGTGGGTTGGTGGCCTGCTCGGTCGGCGTCGCCTCTTCGGCGCCGCGGGTGAGCAGCCGCAGGTATGCCGCGTGCTCGGGAAGCTCGACGGGCAGCCCCTCGGGTGCCCGGCTGCGGGCCCCTTCGGCGAGGACGCGCTTGGTGATGCGGTCCTCGAGCGAGTGGTAGGACAGCACCGCGATGCGACCGCCCACGCCGAGCAGGTCGATCGCCCGGGGCAGCGCCCGTTGCCAGACGGACAGCTCGGCGTTGACCTCGATGCGCAGGGCCTGGAAGGTGCGCTTGCCCGGGTGTCCCCCGCTCTTCTGGGAGGCGGCGGGCACGACGCGCTTGAGCAGCTCGACCAGCCGCGCCGACCGCGTGAACGGCTCGGTCTCGCGCTCGCGCACGACCGCCCCGACGATCTTGCGGGCGAACCGCTCCTCGCCGTACTCACGCAGGATGCGCTCGAGCTCGGCCGGCTCGTAGGTGTTGAGGACGTCGGCCGCGGTCGGGCCGGTGGTCTGGTCCATGCGCATGTCCAGTGGCGCGTCCTGGGCGTAGGCGAAACCGCGGTCCGCCTCGTCCAGCTGCAACGAGGAGACCCCGAGGTCGAACAGCGACGCGGAGACCTCGTGGATGCCGAGGTCGGCCAACGCGGCGGGCACCTCGTCGTAGACGGCGTGCACGAAGGTGGCCCGATCGGCATACGGGGCAAGGCGGTCCGCGGCGAGGGCGAGCGCCTCGGTGTCGCGGTCGACGCCGACGAGCCGTGCCTGCGGGCAGGCCTCCAGCACGGCCTCGGCATGGCCGCCCATGCCGAGGGTGCCGTCGAGGTAGACCGCGCCCGGCTCGGAGAGCGCGGGTGCGAGCAGCTCCACGATGCGGTCGCGCAGGACGGGAACGTGCCGCTCGGCGGCCGCTCCTCGTGTCGTCATGCGCATCTCCTGCTCGTGCTGCTGTGTGGTGGGGGTCGTGATCCCTGCGGTCAGGTCTCCATCCGCTCCAAGGGATGCGGCCCGGGACGGGGGAAGTCGTCCCGGGATGCGAAGCGGCTGGAGACCTGGCGGCAGGGCGGTGGTGCGTCGTGGGTGGGGCTGGGTGCCCGGCGCCGGCTCGGCCTAGAGGAGTCCGGGGATCACCTCCTCGGACTGGTCGGCGAAGCCCTGTTCGGTGGACTCGAGGTAGGCGTTCCAGTTGTCGGTGTCCCAGACCTCGACCCGGCTGCCGGCACCGATGACGGTGCAGTCCTTGGTCAGCCCGGCGTAGGCGCGCAGGTTGGCGGGGATCGTCACCCGCCCCTGCTTGTCGGGGACCTCGTCGGAGGCGCCGGAGAGGAACACGCGGGTGAAGTCGCGAACGGCCTTGCTGGTCGTGGGTGCGGCCTGCATCTGCTCGGTAACGCGCACGAACTCCGCCATGGGGAAGACGTAGAGGCAGCGCTCCTGTCCGCGGGTGACGACGAGGCCGTCGGCCATGCGGTCGCGGAACTTGGCGGGGAGGAAGAGGCGGCCCTTGTCGTCGAGGCGCGGCGTGTGCGTTCCGAGGAACACCCGTCCACCTCCCCTGCATCGCCCGCGGACCCCACGGCCCTCTTGATTCCCCCACTTTACTCCACCTTCACCCCACAGCACACCCCACCAGCGCGTTTTCCCTCATCTGTTTGGACATTTCTGCAGGTCAACATCGGTGGTGCAAAGTGGGGAGGATCTGACGTCCAGCGACCCCCGGGCGCACCCGCCGAGCCGACCACGCGGCATACCCCCACGTCTCTGCTTGCGTCCGAGCCGCTCGTCGCTCACCCGCGACCACCCACGACGTGGATTCGCCTCGTTCGTTTCGCCTGTTTTTCGCCGAGGCATGTTCTTGTGGGGGGATGTGGGGGAAGATCGAGGCACCCCACCGGGCACGCCACGTGGCGAGCCGCCACGGACGACGGAAGGACCACCGGTGCAAGGCAGGCACGACGAGCAGATGAGCGGACCCGCGGGCACGAACCCCGCCCAGACCACCGAGATCCTGTCGCTGCCGGCCGGCTCCCCCGCCTCGCTCGGTCAGGTCAGCGAGGTTGCCGCCCGTCTGGCCCGGGCGATGAACTCGGTGATCGAGGGCAAGCCCGACGTGGTGCACACCGCGATCACGGTGCTGCTCGCCGAGGGGCACCTGCTGCTCGAGGACGTCCCCGGTGTCGGCAAGACGATGCTCGCCAAGACGCTGGCCAAGTCGATCGACGCGTCGGTGCGCCGGGTGCAGTTCACCCCCGACCTGCTGCCCAGCGACATCACCGGCGTGAGCGTCTTCAACCAGGACGTGCGCGACTTCGAGTTCCGACCCGGCGCGATCTTCGCCAACGTCGTCGTCGGCGACGAGATCAACCGCGCCTCGCCCAAGACCCAGTCAGCGCTGCTCGAGTCGATGGAGGAGGGTCAGGTCACCGTCGACGGGCAGACCTACGACCTCCCGCGGCCGTTCATCGTCATGGCGACCCAGAACCCCATCGAGATGGAGGGCACCTACCCGCTGCCCGAGGCCCAACGCGACCGGTTCATGGCGCGCATCTCCCTCGGGTACCCGTCGGCCCGGGCCGAGCTCGCCATGCTCGACACCCACGGCCAGGCCTCCCCCCTGGAGACCCTGAGCCCGGTGACCGACGCGGCCACGATCGCGGCCATGGTCAAGGCGGTTCGCTCGGTCTTCACCAGCGACGCGGTCAAGCAGTACGTCGTCGACCTGTCGGCGGCCACGCGGTCGAGCTCGGCCCTGCGGCTCGGCGCCTCCCCGCGCGCGACCCTGCACATGCTGCGCGCGGCGCGCGCCCACGCCGCGCTCGAGGGGCGCGACCACGTGCTGCCCGACGACGTCCAGGCGATCGTGCTGCCGGTCCTCGCCCACCGCATCATCCCCACCGGCGAGACCCAGCTGGCGCGTCGCAGCAACGGTGAGGTGCTGCAGGACATCATGCGCCGCGTGCCGGTGCCCGCCGCCGGCCGCTGAGGTAGGCCGTGCGCAGGCTTCGCGACCTCCTCACCACCCGCGGGCGCGCCTTCGTCGCGGCGGGAATCACGTTGGTGCTGTGCGGGATCGGGCTCGGGTTCACCGACCTGACCCGCATCGGAGTGCTGCTGGTGGCGTTGCCGTTGCTGAGCGGGCTGCTGATGCGCCGGCACGACCTGCGCTTCTCCCTGGAGCGCACCGCCGTTCCCGGCCGTATCCAGGTCGACCAGCAGTCGGTCGTCACCCTCGGCATCGAGAACGCCGGTGCCGCGACCAGCCCGCTGCTCATGGCCGAGGAGCAGCTCGACTACGCCCTCGGTGACCGCCCCCGCTTCGTCGTGCCGCGCATGCACCGCGGCGACCGGCAGGAGGTGCACTACACCGTGCGGTCGCACGTGCGCGGCCGGCATCGCTTGGGGCCGTTGGGTGTTCGGCTGCGCGACCCCTTCGGGTTGAGCACCCGCGTCGCCGCCATCTCCGGCACCAGCGACGTGCTCGTCCTGCCCAAGATCATCCCGCTGGGATCGGACCGACCGCCCGGCAGCGGCGTCGGCGCCGAGGGCGCGATCCCCCACATGGTCGCCCTCCACGGCGAGGACGACGTCTCGATCCGCGCCTACCGCGACGGCGACGACCTGCGTCGCATCCACTGGCCGGCCACGGCCAAGACGGGCGACCTCATGGTGCGTCAGGAGGACCGCCCGGCCCGGCGACGTGCCGCCATCGTGCTCGACTCGCGCGCCCACGGACACCACGGCACCGGCACGTCCGGGTCGTTCGAGTGGGCGGTCACCGCATGTGCGTCGGTGGCCGTGCACCTGTTGGAGCAGGCGTATGCCGTCCACCTCGTCACCGGCTCGACCGCCGACGACGGGCGCGCTACTGCCGCAATGGAACTCGACCCGCTGCTCGACGTGCTCGCCATGGCCGAGACCGGTTCTGACGACGGGTTTGCGGACGTGATCCAGGCAGCCCACGGCGTCACCGCATCGGGGGGCCTCGTCCTCGCCGTCGTCACTGACCTCGACGAGGAGCTCGCCCGCCAGGTCGCCTCGCTGCGCCAGCCGGGCGGCACCGCACTGGCGATGGTCCTCGACCCCGACGGGTTCGGCGCGCGCCGGCGACGCCACACTGGCAGCGGCGACCTGCCCTGCGTGCCGATCCTGCAGGGCGCCGGCTGGGGAGTGGCGGTCATCCGCTCCAGCGACGACCTGCCGTCGGTGTGGGGTGTCCTCTCCGGCACGACGGCCCGGGTGGGTGTGGCATGAACCTCACCCCACGACGTTCTTCCCCCGCTCCGCTGCCCCAGATGCTTCGTGGGGACACCGAGGAAGGCCGCCCATCATGAACCGCGGACGGGTCGCCGACTCCCTGCTCGCCGGTCTCGCCTCCGCCGTGGTGGCGTGGCCGCTGACGACGCTGTTCACCCCCGACACGTGGATCCGACCGACGCTGGTCGTCGTCGCCATGGTCGTCCTGGCCGGCATCGTCGGCCGCATGCTGACGACCTCGTGGATCGGGGTCGCCGCCACCCAGCTCGTGGGTCTCGTGCTGGTCTCCGGCTGGATCTACGGTCGCGGGCACCTGTGGAACGGGCTGCCCGGCCCCGACACCGTGCTGGCGTTCAACAACCTGCTGGTGCAGGCGCGCGAGACCATCCAGAACTACGCCGCCCCCGCGCCGACCAACCGCGGCATCATCTTGGCCATCGGCCTGGTCATCGGCGTCGCCGCGATCATCGTCGACCACCTGGCGGTGATGCGCCGCTCCCCCGCCATGGCCGGTCTGCCACTTCTCACGGCATACCTCATCTCCGCCTCCAACTCCGGCGACGCCCTCAGCCCGCTCTACTTCGTGGTCGCCGCCGCGGCGTGGCTGCTGCTCCTCGGTCGTCAAGGCATCTCCTCACTGCGCCGGTGGAGCACCACCGTCCCGATGAGCACCGCGGGTCGCGGCCAGCACGACGACCGCGACGGCGTCTACGGGTATGCCGCGGTCGGGCGCACGCTCGCGATCGGCGGACTCGTGTGCGCCGTCCTGCTGCCGCTGGTCATCCCCCACCTGCCCACGCGCTACCTCATCGACGGGCTCGGACGGTCCAGCGACGCGACCGGGTACAGCGATGGCCAGGTCGGCCTGCGCACGACCCTCGACCTCACCCGCAGCCTCGAGAACCCGTCGACCGCACCGATCCTCACGTACACCACCAACGCGCCACAGCTCACCCCGCTGCGAGTCGGGGTCCTCAACCGCTACGACGGCGAGTGGAAGCCCGACCCCGAGGACGTCCAGCGCGGTCGGCTGCGCGAGGTCGACCCGCCCGCCGACCTCGATCCCAGCGTGCCCCGGCAGACCTACCGCATCTCCGTCGACGACTCGCGCATCGAGGCGCCCCAGATCGCCGCCCCCACCCCGGTGGTGGCCGGCGACCTCGGTCGCGTCCCGTGGGGTGTCGACCGGCAGACGTCCGTGGTGTCCGTCGCCCGCACCGCCACCAGCTACAGCTTCAGCTACCTGGCGTTGTCACCCAGCGCGCAGGCGCTGGCCCAGCCGCTCGCCCCGCCGCGCAACGGCGTGGTCCCCGAGACCCTGCGCGTCGACCCCGACTCAGCCGACCGGGTCGCCGAGCTCGTCGACCAGGTCGTGCCCCGCGGCGCCAACCGGATCGAGGCCGCCCGCGCCATCCAGCAGTACCTGCGCGAGGACGGCGGCTTCACCTACTCCCTCGACGTCCCCGAGACGATCCGCAACGACTTCGGCCAGCTCGAGAAGCCCGACCCCATCTCGTTGTTCCTGCGCTCCAAGATCGGCTACTGCGTGCAGTTCGCGACGGCGATGATCATGATGGCGCGCGAGGCCGGCATCCCGGCACGCATGGGCATCGGCTTCCTCCCCGGCACCGCCAACCGAGGCGTCTACACCGTCACCGGGGCGCAGGCGCACGCATGGCCCGAGCTGTACTTCGAAGGCATCGGATGGCTCCCCTTCGAACCCACACCCTCCGGCCAGCAGACGACCGTGGCACCGCCCTACTCGCTGGCCCCGACCGGGGACAGCGAGCAGACCCCGCAGGAGTCGGCCACGACCGGACCAACCGGCTCGGCCACCACCTCCGCCGACAGCCGTAACGACCCCGGCGCCACCTCGGCACCCACCCCCACCGACACCGGCACGGGCGTCGGCTCCTGGCTCAGCGACCGCACCACCACAATCCTGTTGTGGCTCGGACTCGGCCTGCTCGTCGGGGTCCTCGGTGCCCTGGCAGTCCCCCTCGCCGCCCGCAACCGGCTGCGACGGCGGCTGCGCCACGCGCCCGACGAGGCCAGCCGCGTCGAGGTCGAGTGGCAGTCGATGGTCGAACGCATCGGCGACCTCGGCGTCATCCCACCCCGCGGCAGCACTCCCCGGCAGGCCGGCCACTTCTACCAGCGCGAGGCCTACCTCGAGGGCGACCAGTCCACGGCGCTGCGCCGGGTCGTCGACGGTGTCGAGCAGTCCCGCTACATGCGCCCCGGCTCGAGCACCGTCACAGACATCCGCACCGACACCGCCACCGTCGTCAAGGCCGTCGCCGGGGTCCGCCGCCGCAAGGACCGACTGCGCGCCACCTGGTGGCCGACCGAAGGCGTCACCGAGTGGCGCGAACGCCGAGACAGCCTCGGCCAGGTGCTGCGCCGACCACTCGACCGGTTCACCGAGTGGCGCGCGAACCGCCGCCAGTGACCACGCGGCATACCCGTGCCTCGGCAGGGTCACCGTCGCACGAACACACGCCGGAGGGTACGCCCGCCACGTCGAAGCAGGCCTCGGTCACCCCGGACCGTCCCCGTGACGTCGTCACCGAAGTAGTCGTTCAGCTCGCCGGAGATCCGGGCCGCCAGCTCCAGGTACTTGGCTCGCCGGAGGTGGTTGATGCCCGCAGCGAAGTCGGCCTGGCTCTCGACCAGCTCGGTGAGGTTGACGGTGCGCACATTGGGTCGCGACGAGGCGAACGCCTCGGCCGCCCGGTTGACCTCGACGTGCCGTTGCGCGTGCCCGCGAAACTCGAGCGTCTCCTCCACGGTGCCCGTCTCCGAACCCAGCAGCAGGACCAGAAGGGCGGCGGGGTCGAGTCGGTCACGGATGACCTCGAGGTTGCGGACCAGCTGCCCGACGGGCACCGGTCCCACGAAACGGAACCGTCGCGAGAAGTCCGAGAGGGTCTCCCGCGTGAACGGGTAGGCGTGGTTGACGTAGCTGCCGTCAACGAAGTCGTCCCAGTGGTTGGGATCGGTGAGGTCGAACGTGAAGCTGGAGAAGGCAATCGACAGGGACGGGTCGTCGCGCCGCTGGTACACCCCCTCATGCGAGTCGGGCAGCAGACTGAGCACGACGGCGTCGTACCCATCGAACATCCGGGTGGCGAACGCCTCGGGTGCGAGGAAGGGCGCGTCGGCCACGAGCCGGTCGAGGTCCTGCTGCCGCCGCTCGAGCGACTCGACGACGTGGACGGTGTGGTTGTGCGCCGTGATCATCACGCCGCGGTCGTCCGGCGCATTGAGCTCGGTGTCGATCGTGCCCGCCCGCGCACCGAGGTAGGGCACCAGGCTGCTGATGTCACAGGGACCCTTCAGCAGGATGCGGCGTCCCGGACTCGAGGTCTCGGGTGCGCGAGAGGCGCTGTGTACGATCGAGGCGTCCACGGTGATCCAGTCCGGGGGGTGTTCTCCCCCAACGGAACTCGCCACGTCGCCGACCACCGTGAGCCGGGGTGATCCGATGTGGTGATACGTGAACTGCTCGACGCCCATCCCGATGATGCTGCAGGAGAAGGCGAAATGCACGAGCTTGCCGTCGCGCTCGACGTACAGACCGACGACTCCGTACTCGCCGTATCGGTCCCGCACGCTGACACAGCCGGCCGACGTCACTGGGTCGGCCAGCAGCACCCGAAGCTCATCGGCCGACATCCGGTTCTTGGTGAAGTTCAGCTGGTTCGTGCGCTGAACCAGCTCGCTGACCCGATCCAGCTCCGCCATGCAATCGTGGTCGAAGCTGACCCTGATATCGCTGTCGCGCAGGAACTCCTCGTTCGAGGCCGACCTGTCTCTCGCCGCCACCTTCGTCTCGAGGACCCGGTAGCGCTGCAGCCGAAGGTGCAGGGGGTCCGACGCCGGCGCCGCAGCAGCGAAGGCGACAAGGTCAGGGATGACCTCAGGGCCAGCCACCATCAAGCCAGGGCAGTAGAACGACGCCTCCTCGCGATTGAGGTGGTTGTCGTCGAGGAACAGCACGTTGGAGGCTCGCAAGTGCATGTCACCGATGAGACGACTCACCCGCGGCCCCTTCGGCGACCAGTCGATCGACGGCATCACAAAGTTGTCGGCCACGCCCAGCCTGGTGAGCTCAGCGGCGACCTGTCCCGCGTCGTTCTTCGAGCAGATCGAACTGATGACACCGCAGTCGCTCAGTCGCCGGACGAGCGCGCTGTGAGCCGGAATCTCTGTGCTGCCGCCCTCACTGAGCGTGCCCTCCCAGAACGTGTCGTCCAGATCCCACACCACGAGCTTGACGTCCGCGAAACGCATAGTTCCTCCCCCGTGCGACAATGCGATCATTATTTGCCCGGCAAACCGCGCGCCGGATCAGCCAAAGGACGCAGGGCATCCATGGCACACCGCCCTACACATGGGAAGCGCCCCCGAGCCCAATGGCTCGGGGGCGCTTGGTGACTGTATGCCGTCGGGCCGGCTCACTTTGTCCAGCGCATCAGACCGACCCCTGCGCGCTCCGGGCCTCCCTCGCCGGAGCTCGGTCGGGTCCTGCGCGCATCGTCGTCAGTCCAGGTAGTCGCGCAGGACCTGCGAACGGCTCGGGTGACGCAGCTTGCTCATCGTCTTGGACTCGATCTGACGGATCCGCTCGCGCGTGACGCCGTAGACCTTGCCGATCTCGTCGAGCGTCTTCGGCTGGCCGTCGGTGAGACCGAACCGCATCGACACCACACCGGCCTCGCGCTCGGAGAGCGTGTCCAACACCGAGTGCAGCTGCTCCTGCAGCAACGTGAAGCTCACCGCGTCGGCCGGGACCACGGCCTCGGAGTCCTCGATCAGGTCACCGAACTCGCTGTCGCCGTCCTCGCCGAGCGGGGTGTGCAGCGAGATCGGCTCGCGACCGTACTTCTGGACCTCGACGACCTTCTCGGGCGTCATGTCCAGTTCCTTGGCCAGCTCCTCCGGGGTGGGCTCGCGGCCCAGGTCCTGGAGCATCTGACGCTGCACGCGGGCCAGCTTGTTGATGACCTCGACCATGTGCACCGGGATGCGGATGGTGCGGGCCTGGTCGGCCATGGCGCGGGTGATCGCCTGACGGATCCACCACGTCGCGTAGGTCGAGAACTTGTAGCCCTTGGTGTAGTCGAACTTCTCGACCGCACGGATCAGGCCGAGGTTGCCCTCCTGGATGAGGTCGAGGAAGAGCATGCCGCGCCCGGTGTACCGCTTGGCGAGCGAGACCACGAGGCGCAGGTTGGCCTCGAGCAGGTGGTTCTTGGCCTTCTTGCCGTCCTGGGCGATCCACCACAGCTCACGCTTGAGCTTCATCTCGATCTTGTCGCCGGAGTTCAGGCGCTCCTCGGCGAACAGGCCGGCCTCGATCCGCTTGGCGAGCTCGACCTCCTGCTCGGCGTTGAGCAGGGCGACCTTGCCGATCTGCTTCAGGTAGTCCTTGACGGGGTCGGCGGTGGCGCCGGCAGTGACGACCTGCTGGACCGGTGCGTCCTCCTCGTCGTCGTCGCGCAGGACGAAGCCGGTGCTCTCGCCCTCCTCCTCGTCGGACTTCTTGGACTTCTCGTCCTCGGCCTCGGACCCCTCGACGTCGACCTCTTCGAGCTCGGACTCGACGACCTCGGTCGGCTCCTCGGCCGCGAGCTCCTCGTCCTCGAGCTCCTCGGGACCCTCGTCGTCGGCCGCACCCTTGGCGCCGGCCTTCCCAGCCGACTTGGCCGCAGTCTTCTTCGCCGCGGTCTTCTTGGCGGCGGGCTTGCCCGCGGTGCCGGCAGCCGCAGCGGCCGCCTTCTTGGTCGTGGTCGCCTTGGCGGTCTTCGCGGCAGGCTTGCCCTCGGCCTTGGTCTCGCTCTTGCCGGCGGACTTGGTCGCCGTCTTCGTCGTGGACTTGGCCGCGGTCTTGCTCGCGGCGGCCTTCTTGGCGGGCGCGGCGGCGGTCTTGGCCGCCGGCTTGCTCGCGGACTTCGCCGCGGTCTTCTTGGCCGCGGTCTTCTTCGTCGTGGCCGTGGTCTTGGACCGCGTGCTCGTGGCCGCGACGGCCCGCGAAGCGGTGTCGGCGTCGAGGGTGACCTGGATGCCCTGCTCGTCGAGCGCGCGCAGCACGACCTTCATCCGCTTGGGGGCGATCTGTGCCTCCTCGAGCGCGACCCGCAGCTGCTCGGCGTCAACCGAACCGCGGGTCCGTCCCTGCTTGAGCAGGGTCTGCAGGGCGGGGAGGGAGAACTCCTGGGGAAGGGATGGTGCGGGGCTCGCAGCCTTCTTGGACACAGGCGACACGGACTACCTTTCGTCGCTGACTCGCGGCACGGCATGCGCCATCACGGGCACGCCAGGGGATGCCAATGACAACAACGCGGAGGGTGGAAGTATTGCCGCGGTGGTGGGAGCGGGCGCTCCGATCGACCTCGACCTCGACATTGTAAAACGAGTTCGCCCCAGATCCCGCATCGGCACCGGTCAGCGGCCTGTCAGCGGCCTGTCAGCAGCCGTCCCGAGCGGGCCGCGCGGGGCGCCTCGAGGGCAGCGGCGCGTCCTCGGGTCAGCCTTCCCCGGCCTTCACGGCGAGCACCGGGCAGGACGCGTCCAGCAGGATGCGCTGGGCGTTGGAGCCCAGGATCAGCTTGCCGACCGGGGTGCGGCGGCGCAGGCCGATGACGATGAAGTCGGCGTCCTCCTCCTCGGCCACGGCGATGAGGTCCTCGGCGGGCTCGTTGCCACGCACGAGCTGGCGCACCTCGTGCTCCACCCCCGCCTCGTCGAGCTCACGCTGGATGCGGTTCAGCTCGCTCTCGAACTGCTGCGCCTCGCTCGCGTCGTAGTCACGACCCCCGCGCTGGGAGTTGATGACGATGAGCTTGGACTTGCGCAGCAGAGCCTCGTCGGCGGCCTGGCGCAGTGCGGCGCGCCCTTCCTTCGTAGGCACGTAACCCACCACGATGGACACGGGGATCCTCCTAGTCTCCGAGGGTCGGGCTCACACCCGGCCGCGTGGCCCGACCGTACCGGAAATCCCCTCGTCAGGCAGGGCCTGACAGCACCTCGTGCACGATCTGCCCGACCTGCTCGATCTCGATGAGGAAGCCGTCGTGGCCGTACTCCGACTCGACCGTGAGCAGCCGGCCCTGTGGCACCGCCTGCGCCACCTCGGCCGACAGGCGGGGCGGGTAGAGCCGGTCGCTGTCCACGGCGACCACCGTGACCTCGGCCCGCACTTCGGCCAGCGCCGCCGGGACCCCGCCGCGGCCGCGGCCCACGTCGTGCGAGCTCATGGCCTCGGTCAGCACGACATAGGAGTTGGCGTCGAACCGGCCGGCGAGCTTGCCGGCGTGGTGGTCCAGGTAGGACTCGACGGCATACCTGCCGTGGCCGCCGAGCGGGTCCTCCTGACCCTGCGCCGCCCGGCCGAACCGGGTGTGCAGCTCGAGCTCGCTGCGGTAGGTCACGTGGGCGATCCGCCGGGCGATACCCAGCCCGGTCTCGGGTCCGGTGTCGGCGTCGTAGTAGTCGCCTCCGCGGAAGTCGGCGTCGCCGCGGATCGCGAGCAGCTGCGGCTGGCACCAGGCGATCTGCTCGGCGGTGGCGTATGCCGTGCTGGCGAGGACGAGTGCGCGGCTCACCCGATCGGGGTGCCCGACGGCCCACTCGAGGACCCGCATGCCGCCCATCGAGCCACCCAGGACGAGCTGCCACCGGTCGATGCCGAGCTGGTCGGCGAGCAGCGCCTCGGTGCGCACCTGGTCGCGGACGGTGACGAACGGGAACCGGCTGCCCCAGGGTCGGCCGTCCGGGGCTGGACTGGCCGGACCGGTGCTGCCCTGACACCCGCCCAGAACGTTGGCGGCGACGACGAACCAGCGATCGGTGTCGATGGGCAGCCCGGGCCCGACGAGGCCGTCCCACCACCCGGGTGTCGGGTGGCCCGGGCCGGCTGGTCCGACGACGTGGCTGTCACCGGTGAGCGCGTGTTCGATGAGGATCGCGTTGTCCGCCGCAGCGGACAGCTCGCCCCACGTCTCGTAGGCGATGGTCACGTCCGGCAGCACCCCACCGCGCTCGAGCTCGACCGCACCGAGCTGCACGAACTGCCGGTCGCCCGGGTCGTCGCCCTCGCGCCACGCGGCCGTCGTCGACGGTGGATGGGACGTGGTCGTCATCGCCGGACTCCTGGGCTTCGCGCTTGCCGCCCCGGTCGGGGTCGGCCGTGTCATCACCCGGGGCACCCCACCGCGAGGAGGGTTGCCGCCCAGCAAGCCGGGGCTTGACGCTGGGACTCATGACCTGCGCCCCATCATAGAAGTGCTGCTCAGCCAGCGGACAGCCGCGTCCGGAGCGTGGACGGGTGCTGGAAGGGCGCCCGGCCGGGGCGCACGGCGAGGTCGATCATCTTCTCGGTGAGCAGGGCCAGCCGGTAGTCGGGCTGGTGCCGGAGCGCCCGCTCGACGGCTTCCCGGGCGAGGGCGCCGCTGCCCTCCCACCACGCGTAGGACGCGAGGACCGTGAGGACGCCGGCGCAGAGGCGGTCCGGCACGGCCCGGCACAGGGCCGCCAACCGCTGCTCGAGCCGGCGCTCGGCCATGAGTGCCTCACGGTCGCGCGCCACCGCACCCGGCGTCTCGGCCAGGCGCTGGTCGTGAACGGCCCACACGGGCACCGGCAGCAAGGTCACCAGGAGATCGACGAGGTCCGGTTTCAGCTGCTCGAACGGCAGCGAACCAGGACACATCCACGCGATGACGCCGTCGCGCACGTCGACGTCACGAAGCGCGTGGACGGCGGCGACGACCTCCTCGGGAGTCAGATCGGGTGCGTCCTCGGAGCTGTCGAGGACCGTGGCCCAGGTGTGCAACGCGCGCATCCGGTGCGCGGTGACCGCCCTGGGGTCAGGGTCCGGCGGCAGGCCGAAGGCCTCGCCCGCCCAGGCGACGGACCGCGCCTTCAGGACCTCCTCGACCGAGGCGCTGGCCTGCGGGTCGAGGGCGACGAAGGCGCGCAGGTCCGCCCGGGTGCGCAACGGTGAGACGCCCATCCCCACGAGTTCGGCGACCGCCGGCGAGTCGGCCGCCGACGGGATGGGCTGTGGTTCCTGCGCGCAGCAGCGCGGGTCGGTGCAGTGGCGTGCCTCCCACTTCCGGTCCCGCACGACCATGACCGCGATCTGCGTGGTCCCGGCGTCCCTGATCGCCGGTTGCAGCACGCCCAGCACGGCATCGGAGCGCCCCGGCTCGTCCTCGTAGGCGACGAGGACCACGCCCTCGGGTTCCTCACGGGCCAGCGGCGCAGCGACCTCCGCCACCAGGCGGCCGATCGCCACGGGGTCGTCGGTGAGGTCGAACCGGGCGGTCAGGCCCATCCGGTTGCCGTGCATGGCGACCAGGACGACCGAGTCGGTCGGGTGGTAGCCGAGGTGGTAGGGCAGGAACGCCAGCAGGTCTGCGTCGCCGCGCAGTCGGAGTCGAATCGTCATGCGCCCACGGTGGCTGTGCGGGACATCCCTCGACAGGGTCAGTTCTCGCGGGTGTGGACAACCCCCGCCGCACCGGGGCCCTGTGGACAAGAAGGCCCTGTCGACAAGGATCGGTGCGCCGCAGCCACGACTGGAACAACTGACGACGCCCCGGGAGGTCTCCCGGGGCGTCGTCGTGCTGGTCGGAGAGCGGCTAGCGGACGACCTTGCTGTAGACCGGCTCGTCGGTCGCCGAGGCCCAACCGGACCGGGCCGCGCCCGAGCGACCGGCGGGTGTCGCCCGCTCCCACGCGAGGAACGACTCTGTCTCGTTGATCACCGCGGCGGCGATCCACGACACCACGAACGCGTCGTCCGCGAGACCGAACACCCCGAGCAGCGCCTCGGGCACCAGGTCCACGGGCGAGACGACGTAAGCGACGGCGGCCGCGATCATGAACAGCCGACCCTTCGTGGCGCCGTGGTACTCACCGGAGAAGGTGGCGCGGATGAGGCGTGGCACCGCGGCCAGCCGGTCCTGCATGCTCGGCGACCCGGGTCGGGCGGCCGTGCGGATCGCGGACGCCAGGGTGCGGAACATCCCCCACCGTGCTGCCTTGCCTGCTCGTGCTGCGGCCATGTCATTCACTCCTTGCTGCCCGGTGCGTCTGCGTCGGATGTCACCTGCCGGGCGAGGTGTCCAACGACCCGTTGCGACGCGGAAATCCCGGGTGGCGTTCCCGTGTCTCGATTGTGACGTGTCTCGATTGTGACCCGGGCGTCGCGATCTCGCAGGTATGCCGCGTGGCGACCACGCGGCATACCTCGCCCTCGTGCGGGCCGGGACGCCTCAGGCGGCGGCGGTGTTGCGCGGCGGGAACTCGCGCTTCGCGCCGTCGGCGATCCGCTTGAGCAGGTAGGTGTCGAGGCCGGCGCCGATGACGCCGCCGACGACCGGGACGCCCTTGCCCAGTCGGGTGAGCGACTTGCGACCGGCGATCGTCAGCAGCCGGAAGCCGACCGCCTTGTTGACGACCATCAGGGCCGGCCCGGGCAGCCGCTGGGCGGCGAGGTTGGCGAGGCGGCCAGTCGTGAAGACGCCGGCCTTCTTGAGCAGGTCGTCGGCGTCGGCGCCCACGAGCGTGAGCAGGATGGCCGAGCGGATCTCGGGCTGCTTGATGTCGTAGCCGCGCAGCGACGCGATCGAGGCCACCATGCGTGTGGCCAGGAGGTAGAACTCGAGCACGTTGACCGGCAACGCCACCGGCATCGTGATGAACCCGCCGAGTCCGGTGACGAAGCCGCCCGCGGCGGCCAGCTTCATGTGGCTGCCGACCACGGCGTCGATGGCCTCGTCGGCTGACGGCTTCTCGGCGCGCTTCACATCGGCGACCTTCTGCGCCGAGTCGAAGGGGCCCTTGCCGTCGATGCCGGTGTCGAGCAGGTTCTCGATGAGGCCGCTCACGGCCGCGGACATGCCCTTCTGGTCCTTGGCGGCGGCCGCCTGCTCCAGTGCCGTGGCCGGCACCTTGGTCTCCTTCTCGTCATCCTTGCCGAATCCGAGAAACCCCACGTCAACACCTCTTTGGTGGTCGTTCGTCCTGGTTGTCCAGCCGTCGTCGTCATCCTGCCATGGAGGCCCGCTCAAGGCAGGAATAGCCTTGGTGCATGGCTTCTGACTTCACCCAGTACGCCCACCCCGACCGCCTCGTCAGCACCGACTGGCTCGCCGAGCAGATCGCCGCGGGCAAGGTCGGCACCGGCGCCGACGACTCCATCGCCCTGCTCGAGTCGGACGAGGACGTGCTCCTCTACGACACCGGGCACATCCCCGGCGCGCTCAAGCTCGACTGGCACCAGGACCTCAATGACCCGGTCATGCGTGACTACGTCGACGCCGAGCAGTTCGCCAAGGTCATGAGTGAGCGCGGGATCGGCCGCGACACGACCGTGGTCATCTACGGCGACAAGAACAACTGGTGGGCGGCCTACGCCCTGTGGGTGATGAGCCTGTTCGGTCACGAGGACGTGCGACTGCTCGACGGCGGCCGCGCCAAGTGGGCCGCCGAGGGCCGTGAGCTCACCAAGGACGTGCCGGCCGTTGCCGCGCGCACCGGCGACGCGGCATACCCCGTCGTCGAGCGGGACGACGCGCCCATCCGCGCGTTCAAGGACGACGTCCTGGCGCACCTGGGCGGGCCACTGGTCGACGTCCGCTCCCCCGGCGAGTTCAGTGGTGAGCTGCTGCACATGCCCGACTACCCGCAGGAGGGTGCCATGCGCGGCGGCCACATCCCCGGCGCGAAGTCGGTGCCGTGGGCGCGCGCCGCCAACGAGGACGGCACGTTCAAGTCGCGTGAGGAGCTCGAGGCGATCTACCAGGGCGAGCAGGGGCTCGACCCGAAGGAGGCGACGGTCGCCTACTGCCGCATCGGTGAGCGCTCGTCGCACACGTGGTTCGTCCTCACGCACCTGCTGGGGTTTGACGCGGTGCGCAACTACGACGGCTCGTGGACCGAGTGGGGCAACTCGGTGCGTGTGCCTGTCGAGAAGTAGGCGCCCGTGAGCGACGAACCACTGCCCGCAGGGCTGGCGGAGATCGCCGAGGACTTCGCCAATTTGCCTGTGCCGCAACGACTTGAGCTCCTGCTGGAGTTCAGCGAGGGCCTGCCCGAGCTGCCCGAGCGGTATGCCGGTCGGCTGGGTGAGATGGAGCAAGTGCACGAGTGCCAGTCGCCGTTGTTCCTGGTGGTCGAGGTGGGCGACGAGGGCTCAGGCGGCGAGCCGGACGAGCGTCCCGCGGGTGAGCGACCGGTGCACCTGTTCTTCTCGGCGCCACCGGAGGCGCCGACGACGCGTGGGTTCGCGGGGATCCTGCACGAGGGCCTCGACGGGCTGACCGTGGAGGAGGTGCTGGCGGTGCCGGACGACGCGCCGTTCCGGTTCTCGCTCGGCGAAGCGGTGTCGCCGCTGCGGCTGCGCGGCATGGTCGGGATGCTCAGCCGCATCAAGCGCCAGACCGCGCTGAAGTCGCAGGCGGCCTGAGGCAGCGCTGCGCTGACACGGCGGCGCCCCACCCGAAGCAGCTCGGGTGGGGCGCCGTGTCGTGCGGGTGCTGCGGTCAGCTCACGGCCTTGAGGGCATCGATGATGCCGTCGCCGTAGAAGCTGTTGTTGCTGGGCGAGCCGACACACGGGGCACCGTTGGTGCGGCCCGGGGGTGCGGCCTCGGCCGGCTGGCAGGCCACGTCACGCGCATCGGCCTTGAGCTTGGCCACCATCTGGGCCGGCGTCAGGTCCGGGTGCGCCGACTTCATCAGGGCGAGCACACCGGCGACGTGCGGGGACGCCATCGAGGTGCCGCTCTTGAGGCCGTAACCGTTGCCCGCGACGATCGTGGACAGGATCGAGCGTCCCGGGGCGGCGACGTCGATGACGCCGAGGCCACGGTTGCTGAAGTAGGCCAGCTGCTCGGTCCGCGTCGTCGCCGACGTGGTGACGACACCCGGCAGCTCGGTCGGGATGTCGTAGCACTCGTTGTTGATCACCCGCGGGATCGGTGTGGTGTCGTTCGGGCTCGAGTCGTTGGTCGTCTTGTTGGCGAGGTCGTAGGCCGAGTTGCCGGCCGCCGCGGCGTGCACGGCACCCTGCTTGGTCGACCACTGCACGGCCCGGTTGACGGCCTCGAGGACCGCAGCCTGGTCGACCTGGTCGTTGCACCAGAACTCCATCGGGTCGACGTAGTAGCTGTTGTTGGTCACGTCCATGCCCTTGAGACCGGCCCACATGAACCCGCAGACGGCGTACTCGGGGTAGATGAACCCGTCGTCGTTGACCACCTTGACCGAGGCCATCCGCACGTTCGGGGCGACACCGACGATGCCGGTGCCGTTGCGCGCGGCGCCAATGGTGCCGGCGACGTGGGTGCCGTGGTCGGAGGTGGTGGGCTGCCAGCCGGTGGCCGACAGGTCGGGACGGCCGGCGTCGGTGCAGTTGACCGAGTTGGCCACGTCGATGTTGGCGGCGAGGTCCGGGTGGTCGGCGTCGATGCCGCTGTCGAGGACGCCGACGAGGACGTCACGGCTGCCGTCGGTGATCTGGTGGGCCTGGTCGGCCTTGATCTGCTGCATGTCCCACTGCTCGCCCTCGCGGGGGTCAGGGGTGACGGCCTGCTCGTCGGCGACGAGGTCGAGCCCGGTGCCGACCTTGTCCTTGG
Source organism: Actinomycetes bacterium (assembly GCA_023420415.1). GTDB lineage: Bacteria > Actinomycetota > Actinomycetes > Actinomycetales > Dermatophilaceae > Pedococcus. The sequence continues at coordinate 77,361 of JAEZWF010000011.1, forward strand.
CCTTGGGCGCCTTGCGCTCCCCTGCCCGCCACGGCGTGGCGATGCCGTCGGGCGTGCCCTCGGTGACAGCCGCGGTGCGGGTGGCGCCGATGGACTGCACGACCGAACCGACGGCCTTGCCCATCTTCGCCCGGAACGCAGCGCGGTCGGACTGGGCGACCACGACACCGATCTGCGGCCAGGACTGCACGACGACGCCGCCGGAGCGGGCGACGGCCTTCTCCACGGCGTTGACGGTGCCGGGCCTCGCCTTGGTGTTGATGACGTAGCTCATGAGGTAGCCGTCGGGGAACGCCATGGGGACCGGTGTCGACGGGGGCTCGGCAGCGGTGGTGGACGCGCTGGCACCCGATGCCGTGGCGAGGGTTGCCGCGAGCATCGCACCCGACGCGATGAGGGCGAACCCTCGTCTGCGGATCGACGGACGTTTCATCTGTTCCTCCTGTTGGGGATCGAGACGCCGCACCCGGTCAGGCCACGGCGCCATCCCCCTACCCTTTCGAACCGACGGGCGTCTTGGGGAGATGCGACCCCACGAATTTGCCCAATCCTGAACAACTCTCGTGCGTTTGCCCGTGATGGCGTCAGGGCAGGCGGTATGCCGTGCGCTCACCGGTGACCTCACCGACCGATGACCACCGGCTGATGACCCGGTCACCGGTGTGGGTGGCGGGTGACACGATGGCGCTGCCATGTCGACACCCCCGCAGCCGGATCAGCCGGCCACGCCGCCGCGCGCGGCCTTCGTGGTGGCGCCCTCCGGTCGCGCGGCACTCGTCGACTCCTGCGGTGCGGAGCCGGTCGTCGGGTCGGTGGCGGGCCTGCTCCCCCCGGTCCGTGCGGTCGTCGAGGCCACCAGTGGCGACATCTCCGCCCGGACGAGGCTGGTCTGGTGGGCCGCCGCGGTCGACGCCCGCGACCTCGTGGCAGACGGCATACCGGTAGCCCGGTGCTGGGACGTCGCCGAGGCGCACCGGCTCCTGCACGGTGGGTGGGACGCCCGGCCCGCGGTCGCGTGGGCGGCCGCCCACGGCATACCGGTCGAGACGGTGCCCGAGCCGACCAGAGGCGACCTCTTCGACTTCTCGGCGACGGACGGGCCCCCACCCGGAGCCGTGGTGCGCCCCGACGGCCACCTCGCCCCGGAGGCCGGTGGGCGCGGCTGGGAGCCGGACGACGAGACCCTGGTGGCGTGGGCGCGCGCTGCACTGGAGTGCGCCGGGCTGCAGGAGTCTCAGCTGCGCACGCTCGGACCGCGGGCCGTGGCAGCCGCGCACTCGGAGTCGGCGGCCGCGTTGCTGTGTGTCGAGCTGGCCCGCGACGGGCTGCCCATCGACCGGGCCGTGGCCGAGGACCTCATCGCCGCGACCGCCGGGCCGCGACCGGCCGACCACGCCGACGCGCTGCGCATCCGCCGCGAACGCGACCAGGTGGTGCTGCGCGAGGTGCCGGGGCGCGAGTCGACCGACCTGCGCAACCCCGGCCAGGTGCGGGCGCTGCTCGCGGCGGTCGGGATCGACGTGCCCAACACCCGCAAGTGGGTGCTGGAGCCGTTCCGCGACACCCATGCCGTGGTTCCGGCGCTCCTGGAGTGGCGCAAGGCCGAACGCATCGCGACGACGTACGGCTACGGCTGGCTCGACGCGCACGTCGGCCCGGACGACCGGCTGCGGGGCGGGTGGACCGCCTGCGACGGCGCCGCCGGGCGGATGACCGCGCAGAACGGGCTGCACAACCTGCCGACCGAGCTGCGGCCCGCCGTTGCCGCCCACCCCGGGCACGTCTTCGTGCGTGCCGACCTCGGGCAGATCGAGCCGCGGGTGCTGGCCGTCGTCTCGGACGACCCGGCGTTCGCGGCCGCGACCCGGGCGGCGGACCTCTACGCGCCCGTCGCCGAGCGGCTCGGGGTCGAGCGGGCGGTCGCCAAGGTGGCGGTGCTCGCCGCGATGTACGGCCAGCGCAGCGGCGCCGCCGGTGAGGCCCTCAAGGGCCTCGAACGCGCCTACCCCGTGGCCATGCGGCTGCTCGACCACGCGTATGCCGCGGGCGTGCGCCGCGAGCCGCTGCGCACCTTCGGCGGCCGGCTGATCCGGCTCGACGCGATCCTCACCGGTGACCCGACCCGTCTCGACACCGACGCCGGCCCCGGCGCTGGGAGCGGGGGCGGGTCGGAGGCGCCCGCCAGCACCGCGGCATACGACTCCGCCCGCGGCCGGTTCGCGCGCAACGCGATCATCCAGGGGTCGGCGGCCGAGCTGTTCAAGGCGTGGGCCGCGACCGTCCGGGCCACGACCCGCGACCTGGGCGCGCAGATCGTGCTGTGCCTGCACGACGAGCTGCTCGTGCACGTGCCCGCCGAGCACGCCGAGGAGGCCAGCGAACGCGTCGAGCAGGCGCTGGTCGACAGCGCCCGCCGGTGGGCCGGGTCCAGCCAGGTGCGGTTCGTCGCCGACACCTCGGTCATCCAACGCTGGTCACAGGCCAAGGGCTGACCGCGGGCACGCCGCTCATCGCGCTGACCTGCACGAACACGGTGCCCATCTGGTTGGGTGTGGGCATGGACAGCACCGACGTCAAGGGCGCGGCCAGCCGCGCGTCCGACCACCCGGCCCTCACCGCGGCGGCCCGCACGGGCTTCGCGGTCAGTGGCCTCATCCACCTGCTCATCGGCTGGATCGCACTGCAGGTCGCGCTCGGAGGAGGCGGCAAGAACGCCGACCAGAGCGGCGCCCTCAGCTCACTGGCCGGCAACCCCCTCGGCAAGGCGCTGCTGTGGGTGGCCGTGCTGGGCTTCCTCGGGCTGGCCATCGTGCAGCTCGCCGAGGCCCTGCTCGCCTCCGGGCAGGACGACAAGGACGTCTGGAAGGACCGGGGCAAGGCGGTCGGCAAGCTGGTGCTCTACCTCGCGCTCGCCTGGTCGGCCCTGACGTTCGCGCGCGGCGGGTCCAAGAACAGCCGGTCGCAGTCGCAGGACTTCACCGCCACGCTGCTGGACAAGCCGGGCGGGCGGCTGCTCGTGGTCGTCATCGGCCTGGCGGTGCTGGCCGCCGGCGGCTACCACGTCTACAAGGGCTGGAGCGAGAAGTTCCTCGAGGACCTCGAGTCGCACCCCGGGCGCGCCGCCACGGTGCTGGGTCGGGTGGGCTTCATCGCCAAGGGGCTCGTGCTCGCCATCGTGGGAGTGCTCTTCGTCGCGGCCGGCCTGCACCGACGCGCGTCCGAGGCCAGCGGCATGGATGGTGCGCTGAAGTCGTTGCGGGAGCAGCCGTTCGGCACCGTGCTGCTGGTCCTCGTCGCCGCCGGGCTCATCGCGTTCGGGCTCTATTGCTTCGCCCGCGCCAAGCATGCGAAAGTCTGAACCGACGCCACAGGCGTCCGTCTGAACCGACGCCACCGGCGTCCACCGACCCCCCGTAGAGAGCGAGGCCCCCGGCAGCTGCCGGGGGCCTCGTGGGTTGTCGCGTCGGGTGGCTGGTCAGCCGCGCGGGCTGTCCCCACGGCCGGCGTCATCGGCGCCGCCGGCGCTGTCGGCGTCGTCGTCGATGTCGCGAAGGAACTGCTCGAACTCGGCGCCGATCTCCTCGGCCGACGGAAGCTCGCTCACGTCCGTGGCGAGCAGGCTCGGCCGCTCGCGACCCTCGAGGTAGGTGTCGTACTGGCGCTCGAGCGCCGCGATCACCTGGGCAACCTCCTCGGACCCCTCGACCTCGCGGGCGATCTCGGCCCGGTTGAGGCCGGCCTGGGCCACGAGGTCGTCGATCGGCAGGTTGAGCCCGGTGGCACCGGTGATCGCGTTGATCGCGGTCACGGCGCCGTCGGCGAACTCGGACTGTGCCAGGTAGTGCGGCACGTGGACGGCGAACCCGAGCGCGTCACGCCCCGACTCCCCCAGCCGCAGCTCGATCAGCGACGACAGGCTCGCGGGCACCTCGACCCGCCCGAAGGGGTTGTCCTGGGCGGGGATGAGGCGTGGGTCGGTGGCGTGCGCGGTCATCCCGATGGGCCGGGTGTGCGGGACCGCCATGGGGATGCCGTGCGCGCTCACGACGAGGTCGACCCCGAGGAGGGTGACCAGCTGTCGCACCGCCTCGGCCATGCGCTCCCACTGGAAGTCCGGTTCGGGGCCGGTCAGCAGCAGGTAGGGGGTGCCGTCGCGGTCGACGAGCCGGTGCAGCGCGAGGTAGGGGTCGTCGTAGCTGATCCACCGGTTGTGGTCGAAGACCATCGTCGGGCGGCGGCTGCGGTAGTCGAGCAGCTGGTCGACGTCGAAGGACGCGACCACGGTCGACTCGGCGTTCGCGAGCAGGTGCTCGGTCAGGAGCCGCTGGGTGTGCCCGGCGTCCATGAACCCGCCCAGCGCCAGCAGCATGACCGAGGCCCGCAGCTGCTGCGGGTCGGTGTCGGTCTCGAAGTGGTACAGCTCGGATGGGTTCTGCACGGTGGCTCCAGCGGTGAGGTCCTGGTGTCGTTCACCCGTGCCAACGCCCGAGGTGCTCCGGGGATTCCTCACCCGGGGAGTCGGGGTGTGACTCAGGTGGCCCTGGCTCAGGGGGTCAGGGGCCAGGGGGTCACGGGGTCAGGGGGTCAGGGCGGCGATGGCGGCTCGGATCCGCTTCTCCGAGACGGGGTGTGCCGTGCCGAGCGCGTTGGCGAACAGGCTCACCCGCAGCTCCTCCACCATCCAGCCCACGTCGCGGACCGGCGTCGAACGGCGGTCGAGGGGGGCCAGGGAGTCGAGCAGGTCGGCATACGCCACCTCGACCCGGTCGACGACCTCCTGGTTGGCGGCGTCGCGGGCCAGCGACGCAGGTGAGGACGGAGCCTTCTCCAGCCGCTGGGCCATCGCCCTCAGGTAGCGGCGCAGCGACGGCAGGTGGCCCACCCCCGTGTCGGCGACGAAGCCCGGGTAGACGAGGCTGTCGAGCTGGGCCCGGACGTCGGCGACCAGGGCCGCAGCGGCAGGAGCGGTGAGGCGGTCCAGGAGCCCGCGCACCTCGCGCGCGGTGGCGAGCACCGGCTCGACCTCGTCGACCACCTGCAGGACGCGCGCAGCGGCGTGGGTGCGCACCGCGGCGAGCACCTCGTCGAAGGCCGTCTCGTCACGCACCTGCTGCACAGGTGCCCCCGCGCCGCCGCTGGTCCGCTCGGCGACGATGCTGTCGACCGCGGCGGCGAGGCAGTCCTCGAGCAGCGCCGGCACCGAGCCATGCGGGTTGTCGGCGAGGGTGAGCTTCTGGGCATTGGTGAGCCGGGCGAGGACTCGCTTCCACGGCGGTGTGGTGTTGAGGAGCAGCAGACGTCGTATGCCGCGGGCGGTCGCCGCGTCGGCGGCGCGCCGCGATGGGAGGACGAGCAGGTCGACCGCCTCCCCGCGGTCGACGAGGGCCGGGAAACCGTGGACCACCTGCCCGCCAGATGTGGTCTCGAAGGTCTCCGGCAGGGCACCGAAGTCCCACTGGCGCAGGCCTTTTCGCTCGATCGCAGCCCCAGCGCGAGACATGCGTCGTTGCACCTGCCCGGCGAGCTGGTCCTGGAGGGCCTGCAGGTCCTTGCCGGTCCCGAGGACCCGGCCGCTGCCGTCCTCGACGCTGAACGTGATGCGCAGGTGGTCCGGGACGGCGTCGGCACGCCAGTCGGAGTCCTTGACCGGCACCCCGGTCTGGGCCCGCAGCACTCGCCCGAGCTCGGCCACCAGCGACCGCCCCCCACCGGGCTGGATGTCGGCGAGGGCTCGGGCGGCGTGATCGGGTGCGGGCACGAAGCTGCGCCGAATGTCCTTGGGCAGCGCGCGGATCAGCGCGGTGACCAGGTCGAGGCGCAGGCCCGGCACCTGCCAGTCGAAGCCCTCGTCGCGCACCTGGTTGAGCACCTGCACCGGGATGTGGACGGTCACGCCGTCGGCCGCCGACCCGGGCTCGAACTGGTAGGTGACCGGCAGCTCCAGACCGCCTTGCACCCACACCGGCGGGTAGTCGCGGGTGGAGACGTCGACCGCGTCGTCGCGGGTGAGCAGGTCCTCGGTGAAGGTCAGCAGGTCGGGTGCCTCTCGCCGCGCCTTCTTCCACCAGGAGTCGAAGTGGCGCTGCGACACGACGTCGGAGGGGATGCGGGCGTCGTAGAGCGCGACGAGGTCCTCGTCGTCCACGACGATGTCGCGGCGGCGCGCACGCTCCTCCAGCTCGGAAAGTCGTTGCAGGAGAGCAGTGTTGGCGCGGAAGAACTCATGATGGGTGTCCCAGTCGCCCTCGACGAGAGCGTGCCGGATGAACAGGTCGCGCGCCTCCTCGGGGTTGACCTTGCCGTAGCCGACGGTTCGCGCCGCGACGAGTGGCACGCCGTAGAGGGTCACGCGCTCGGTGGCGACCACGGCACCGCGTTTGCGCGACCACCGCGGCTCGGAGTACTGCCGCTTGACGAGGTGGGGGGCGAGCCGCTCCGCCCAGACCGGGTCGATCCGCGCGGTGGTGCGCGCCCACAGCCGGGTCGTCTCGACCAGCTCGGCCGCCATGACGAACGCGGGCTGGCGCCGAAAGAGCGTGGACCCGGGCGAGATGCCGAAGCGCGCCCCACGCGCACCGAGGTAGTCGCGCTTGGCCTCGTCCCGCGCTCCGATGTGGGACAGCAGGCCGGCGAGCAGCGCCTGGTGCACCACATCGGCATTGGGCGGCTCGCCCTTGGCCGACGTGGCGGACCTGGTGTCGATGCCGACGTCCTGACACGCACGACGCAGCTGGGCGTGCAGGTCCTGCCACTCGCGCACGCGCAGGTAGTGCAGGAACTCGCGCTTGCACATGCGCCGGAAAGCACTGTGCGACAACGACTTCTGTTGGCCCTTGAGGTACTCCCACAGGTTGAGCAGCGTGATGAAGTCCGAGTGCTCGTCACGGAACCGGGCGTGCGCCTGGTCGGCCTGGGTCTGCTTGTCGGCGGGACGTTCGCGGGGGTCCTGGATCGACAGGGCCGCGACGATGACGAGGACCTCGCGGGCGCAGCCCAGCTGGTCCGCCTCGATGAGCATGCGCCCCAGTCGCGGGTCCACCGGGAGGCGCGCCAGGGTGCGCCCGTATGCCGTGAGCCGTCGTTCGCGCCCACGTCCCCGCCCGCTCGAGGCGCCGTCGTCTGCGTGCGGCGACCCGGCGGCATACCCGCTGTCGAAGGCGCCGAGCTCCTCGAGGAGCCGCACCCCGTCGGCGATCTGACGCGCGTCGGGCGGGTCGACGAAGGGGAAGCGGGCGATGTCACCGAGGCCGAGGGAGGTCATCTGGAGGATGACCGAGGCGAGACTGGTGCGCAGGATCTCCGGCTCGGTGAACTCGGGTCGAGCGTCGTAGTCGTCCTGGGCATAGAGGCGGATGGCGATGCCGTCGGCGGTGCGGCCGCTGCGACCGGAACGCTGGTTGGCGCTGGCCTGCGAGATGGGCTCGATCGGCAGCCGCTGCACCTTGGTGCGCTGGCTGTAGCGCGAGATGCGGGCCGTGCCCGCGTCAACGACGTAGCGGATGCCGGGGACGGTCAGCGAGGTCTCGGCGACGTTGGTGGCCAACACGATTCGTCGTCCGCTGTGCGGCCTGAACACCCGGTGCTGCTCGGCCGCCGACAACCGCGCAAAGAGCGGGACCACCTCGGTCTGCGGGAGGTTCAGCCCCTCGAGCGCGTCCTGGGTGTCACGGATCTCGCGCTCACCCGACAGGAACACGAGGATGTCCTGCGGACCCCCGTCGCCGCGGCTCTCGGTCCACAGCTCCTCGACCGCCTCGACGACGCCGGTGACCTGGTCGCGCTCCTCCGCATCGGGCCGGTCGGGGTCGACGAGGGGGCGGTAGCGGATCTCGACCGGGTAGGTGCGGCCGGACACCTCCACGATCGGCGCCGGCTCACCCGTCCCCGGGTCTGCGAAGTGCCTGGCGAACCGCTCGGGGTCGATGGTGGCCGAGGTGATGATGACCTTGAGGTCGGGGCGCCGGGGCAGGAGCTGGCGCAGGTAGCCGAGGATGAAGTCGATGTTGAGCGACCGCTCGTGCGCCTCGTCGATGATGATCGTGTCGTACTTGCGCAGCATCCGGTCGCGCTGCATCTCGTTGAGCAGGATGCCGTCGGTCATCACCTTGACGAGCGTGTCGTCGCTGGAGGTGTCGGTGAACCGCACCTGGTATCCGACGGCGCCACCGAGCTCGACGCCGAGCTCCTCGGCGATCCGCTCGGCGACGGATCGGGCGGCGATCCGCCGGGGCTGGGTGTGCCCGATGAGCCCGTCGCGGCCGCGTCCCACCTCCAGGGCGATCTTGGGCAGCTGGGTCGTCTTGCCCGACCCCGTCTCCCCCGCGACCACGACGACCTGGTGGTCGCGGATCGCGGCGGCGATGTCGTCCTTGCGGGCGACGACCGGCAGCTCCGGCGGGTAGTTCAGGTCCGGGACGGGGATCTGCGCGCGCCGCGCCCGACGCGCCTGCCACTGGGCCTCGTCACGGCGCTCCCTGCCCTGCCGCTGGCCCCGGCGCCGGGACCCGGAGCGCTTGCGGTTCCGGGCAGCACGAGGCTGCGGGGAATCGTCGGCGGGCATGGTGTCCAGCCTACGTGTCGCGGACAACTGGTTTGCGGGCGTGGGGGGGGGCGCCCCCCCCCCCC
>JAEZWF010000040.1 GCA_023420415.1 Actinomycetes bacterium
CGCCGGGCTTGTAGGCCGGTCGCTGGGCCGAGGAGATCTCGATGGTGATGTGGAACGTGTTGTCGCGGAAGGCGTCGTCGATGCGCGGCAACCACTTGACGAGGGCCTCGCTGAAGCACGGGTACTGAGGGGCGTAGCGGGCAAAAACCTCGGTGGTGGGGCGGGTGACCCGACCCACCTGGATGATGCGCTCGCCATTGGCGTCGAGGAAGTCAGCCGTGGTGTTCGCGAAGCCGGCCGTCGAGGCCAGGAACCCCGCCAACGCGTCCTGCTTCTCCACGATGGTCGTGTTCGTCGTGACCAGGTTGCGAAGGGCGGAGACCAGCTGAGGTGCCGCTACGGCATACGTGCTCGCCAGGTCAGCCAACCCACTGATGTCCGCCTGCAACACCGGCAGCTTGGGGTTGAACGCCTTGAAGTACCTGTCCACCAGCACCAGGTTCTGACCCAGCTGGGTACCGCGACCCTCCAACGCCGTCGCCAGCGCGTTGAGCGTCGTCGACAGCTTCGCCGGGTCCACCGCCCGCAACAACGGCAACAGGTCCTCGAACACCTGCTCCAGCTCGATCGCGACCTTCGTCCGGTCCTGCGGGATCACGTCCCCCGCCCGGATCGCCCGGGCGGCGCGTCCAGCGTCGGGTGCCACCAGGTCGACGTACCGCTCACCGAACAACGTCTTGGGCAGCAACCGCGCCGACACGTCCGCCGGAATCAATGGCACCAGGTCCGGCTTCAACGCCAGGGTGAGGTCGGCGCCGTCACGCGTGGTGCGGATCGAACGGACCTCACCGACGATGATGCCGCGCAGCTTGACGTCCGACGCCTCCTGCAGTTGCGACCCGATCCGGTCGGTCCTGAGGCCGACGGTGACGACGGGCGTGAACCGCTTCTGGAATGCCGCGATCGACAGCCCGACCAGCAGGACGAGCAGCACCAGGAAGCCCACGCCGTAGGCGTGGTTCCGGGTGCGCGTCATGATGCCGTCCGCCATCGACTACCCCGCGATCCGCACGGTCGTGGTGGCGCCCCAGACGGCCAGGGACAGGAAGAAGTCGACGATGTTGATCGCGACGATGGAGGTCCGCACGGCCTTGCCCACGGCCACGCCCACCCCGGCCGGACCGCCCGAGGCGTTGTAGCCGTAGTAGCAGTGGATCAAAATGATGACGACCGCGAAGACCATCACCTTGATGAAGGAGTAGAGGACGTCGATCGGCGGCAGGAACAGGTGGAAGTAATGGTCGTAGGTGCCCGCCGACTGCCCGAAGTAGTGCACGACTATGAACCTCGTCGCACCGTAGGACGACAGGAGTCCGAGGACGTAGAGCGGCACCACCGCGATGAAGCCGGCGATCATCCGGGTCGTCACGAGGAACGGCAGTGACGGGATGCCCATGACCTCGAGCGCGTCGACCTCCTCGGAGATGCGCATGGCGCCGAGCTGGGCGGTGAAGCCACACCCGACCGTGGCCGCGAGCGCCAGGCCAGCGACGAGGGGGGCGATCTCGCGCGTGTTGAGGTAGGCCGAGACGAAGCCGGTGAACGCGCCCGTGCCCAGCTGGTTGAGAGAGGAGTAGCCCTGCAGGCCGACCTGGCTGCCGGTGAAGAAGGCGAGGAAGGCGATGACACCGACGGTGCCGCCGATCACCGACAGCGCGCCGGATCCGAGCGAGACCTCGGCGAGGAGGCGCACGACCTCCTTCTTGTAGCGGCGGATGGTGCGCGGGCTCCAGGCGAGCGAGCGCACGTAGAAGCGCATCTGCTCGCCCAGGCTGTCGAGCGCCTGGACCGGCTTACCGGCGACGTCCATGACCTTGCTCAAGACTCTTCGCCCTCCTCTCAGATCTTCTGTGGGACGACTTGGAAGTAGATGGCGCTGACGACGAAGTTGACGACGAACAGGAACATGAACGTGATGACCACGCTCTGGTTCACGGCGTCACCGACACCCTTGGGCCCACCTCCCGCGGTCAGCCCCTTGTAGGACGCGACCACGGCGGCGATGAAGCCGAAGATGACGGCCTTGATCTCCGAGGTCCACAGGTCGGCCAGCTGCGCCAACGCGGTGAAGGACGCGATGTACGCACCCGGCGTGCCTCCCTGGATGATCACGTTGAAGAAGTAGCCACCTGCGACGCCGACGACGGACACCAACCCGTTGAGCAGCAACGCAACCACCATCGCCGCCAGGACCCGAGGCACCACGAGGCGCTGGATCGGGCTGATGCCGAGCACCTCCATCGCGTCGATCTCCTCGCGGATCTTGCGCGAGCCGAGGTCGGCGCAGATGGCCGAGCCGCCAGCGCCGGCGATCAGCAGCGCGGTGACGATGGGCGACGCCTCACGGATGACGGCCAGCACCGAGGCGGCACCGGTGAACGACTGGGCGCCGAGCTGTCGGGTGAGGGTGCCGAGCTGGAGGGCGATGACCGCACCGAACGGGATCGACACCAGCGCGGTCGGCACGATCGTGACCGAGGCGATGAACCAGCACTGCTGGATGAACTCCTTGGTCTGGAACGGCCGACGCGGCAGCGCCCGCAGCGTGTCGAGGACGAGCGCGAAGAGCGATCCGGTCTGCCGCAGGGCGCCGGTGACGGGGCTGCTCATGCGACACCCGCGGCGCGTGACTCGAACGACCCCGGCGGCGGCGTCACACCGTTGTCGGCACACCACTGGCCGGGCGGACGCTCGCCGCGACGCGGCATACCGTTGCTCGTCCCCAGCTGGAACGGGATCGGCGGCAGCGGCGGCAGCTCCTGACCCGACGCGGCCTCGGCGGCGAGCTCGTCGGCGTCCTTCTCCTCCGACATGCCGATCGGGCCGATGGTCTGGGCGTTGAGGAACTGGCGCACGACCGGCTCCTCGGAGCTGAGCAGCATCTCGCGCGGCCCGAACATCGCGAGGTGCTTGTGGTAGAGCAGTCCGATGTTGTCGGGCACGGTGCGGGTCGAGTTGATGTCGTGCGTGACGATGAGGAAGGTCGCGTCGATCTGGGCGTTGAGGTCGATGAAGAGCTGGTTGATGAAGCTCGTGCGCACCGGGTCGAGACCGGAGTCGGGCTCGTCGATCAGCAGGATCTCGGGGTCGAGCACGAGGGCGCGGGCGAGTCCGGCGCGCTTGCGCATACCTCCGGAGATCTCACCGGGCAGCTTGTCCTCGGCGCCCTGGAGACCGACGAGCTCCATCTTCTCCAGGACGATGTTGCGGATCTCGGACTCGCCCTTCTTGGTGTGCTCGCGCAGCGGGAAGGCGACGTTGTCGTAGAGGTTCATCGAGCCGAAGAGGGCGCCGTCCTGGAACAGCACGCCGAACAGCTTGCGCACTTCGTAGAGGTCGTGCTCGCGCAGCTGGGTGAGGTCCTGGCCCTCGATCCAGATCGAGCCGGCGTCGGGCTTGAGCAGGCCGACGAGGGTCTTGAGGAACACCGACTTGCCGGTGCCGGACGGGCCGAGCATGACCGAGATCTCGCCGGCGGGGAGGGTGAGGGTGACGTCGTTCCAGATCAGCTGCGACCCGAACTTCTTGGTCAGCCCCTCGACCTTGATCTCAACGCCCACGTCTCACCTCGTCGTGAAAATTGCATGCCTGCCCGATGAGGGCCCCGGTTCGTGTGGGTCAACGAGGCGGTGACGTCGAAGTTACGGCTGGGTATGCCGCCTGCGTGCGTGCACCGGGGGTGATGGGCTCAGCGCGGCCGGTTGCGGCGCATCGCGGGTTCGGCGCAGTCGACGAAGCCCCGGGCCTCGTAGATCGGCCGGCCCAGGTCGGTCGCGAACAGGTCGACCCGCTGCACGTCGGTCTCGGTGTCGAACCAGTGCAGGACCGCGTCGGTGCAGGCGCTCGCGAGGCCGCGCCCGCGGTGGGCCGGGTCGGTGGCGACGTTGAAGAGCAGTCCGACCGACCCGGAGTCGATGAACGGGCTGGGTGTCAGCGGGGTGCGCTGACCGCAGGCGCTGGCGACGACCTGCCCGTCGACCTCGGCTACGACCGCGCGGAAGCCCCGGCTGGGCAGCTGGGTCCGGAACCACCCGGCGGCCTCCTCGCGCCAGGGCGCGGCATCGAGCTGCTCGGCGCTCGCGCCCATGACGGCGAACATGACGGCCCGCATTCGGACGAGGTCGTCGGCATCGGCGAGGGTGGCTGGGCGCAGGGTGGGTCTCATGGCGGGCAGTCTGCTCACTGCCTGCGCGCGCGGCTCGGGGTTTTCACGCTCCGGGATGCCAGGGGCGCGGCATACTGCGCGTCCGGCATCCATCAAGGAGGCCTGTGGATGGCCGGCCGATGCAGGTGGCGATTCGGGCAGGGTGGACGCATGTCCGCAGCACCACGGCGTCGTCGCGTCACCCGGGCCGAGCGCGCCCGGGTCGCCGCGCGGTATGCCGCCGAGCAGGGCGGGGTGGTGCACCGCCGACAGCTGCGGGCGGGTGGCGTCGGCAGGCACGACGTGCGCAGTGAGGTGGATGCCGGGCGCTGGACCGTCGCGGGCCGGCACACGGTGCTCATCGGCACCGGAGAGCTGTCCGCCGAGGCGAAGCGGTGGCAGGCGGTCTGGGAGTCCGGCGCGGGTGCGGCGCTCGACGGTGTGGTGGCGCTGCTCGTCGCCGGGATGACGGGCTTCCGGGCCGACCGGCTCGATGTGAGCCTCCCTCACCGCAACCGGTGGCACCTGGTGGCCGGGGTCCAGTTGCACCGGCGTCAGCGGATGCCGCCGGTCGTCGAGGCCGGGATTGCCCGAGTGAAGCCGCAGTTCGCCGTGATGCACGCGGCCGCCTGGGCGGTCAGCGATCGGCAGGCCGCGTTGCTGTTGTGCCTGGTCGTGCAGCAACGTCTGGTGCGGCCGGCCGACCTGCTCGCCGCGTGCGACTCAGTGGGGCGGCTTCGCCGCGGAGCCGCAATCCGGCAGATCGTGCGGGACGTGTGCGACGGCGCTCAGTCCCTCGGCAAGCTCGACTTCGCGCTGATGTGTCGTCGCTCCGGCTTGCCGCGCCCCAGTCGGCAGGCGGTGCGGACGACGGCCGCGGGGAGGGTCTACCTCGATGTCGCCTGGGACGACCTGGGGCTGGTCGTGGAGATCGACGGCGGTCACCACGGGCTCGCCCTGAACCCGGTCGACGACGCGGTCCGCCAGAACGAGCTGGTGATCAGCGGCTCACGGGTGCTGCGGATTCCGGTGGTGGGGCTGCGGATCGCCGCCGACACGTTCATGGACCAGGTGGTCCGAGCCCATGCCCAGCTCAGCGCTGCAGCCTGAGTGCCGGCTGCTACCGGGATGCCAGGGGCGCGGCATACTGCGCGTCCGGCATCCGCCAGCCATGCTGGGTGCGTGACCACGACGAACGAGCTGCGCTACCCGCTCATGGACGCCCAGCCGCGGTGGTTGAGGCTCGGCTTTCCGATCGGGGTGGCCCTGATCCTGGTCACGGGCCTCGTGCGCGTCCTGGGCGGCCAACCACTGTCCGCACAAGCTCCCCGACTCATCGTGCTGGGCATCCTGGTCGGTTGCTGGCTGCTGCTGCGACGGGCCGAGGTCGTAGTCGACCAGACCCACATCCGCGCCCCACTGCGCAGTGCCATCAGCTGGGACGATGTCGCCGGCGTGGAGCAGCCCGGACCGTGGAGCGACGTCGTCCGGGTCCGGCTGAACGACGGCACCAGCCGTCCGACCGGGCTGCCCCCGGACTACGCCGACCGGGTGGCTGCGCTCGGCGGCAAGCCCCTCCTCCCGCCAGCCGATCGCCAGAGGTGAACGGACCACCGGGATGCCAGGAGCGCGGCATACTGCGCCCCTGGCATCCCGTGAGAAACGCAAAGGCGGGGCCGGGCAGATGCCCGACCCCGCCTTTGGCGGTGAAGAGTCAGCTCACTTGAGCTCGACGGTGGCGCCGGCGCCCTCGAGGGCCTCCTTGGCCTTGTCGGCAGCAGCCTTGTCGACCTTCTCCAGGACGGGCTTGGGAGCGCCGTCCACGAGGTCCTTGGCCTCCTTCAGGCCGAGGGAGGTCAGCGCGCGGACCTCCTTGATGACCTGGATCTTCTTGTCGCCAGCAGCGGTGAGGATGACGTCGAACTCGTCCTTCTCCTCGGCCGCACCGGCGTCGCCGCCAGCACCGCCGGCAGCGGGCGCACCGGCGACGGCAACCGGGGCCGCAGCGGTGACGTTGAAGGTGTCCTCGAACTGCTTCACGAACTCGGAGAGCTCGATGAGGGTCATCTCCTTGAAGGCCTCAAGGAGCTCGTCGGTGGAGAGCTTCGCCATGATGGGCGTCCTTTCTTCTACTTACTTGTATGCCGTGAGTGGCGGTTTGGTTGATGAGCTTGGCTCGAGCGGGCGGGGCCCGACCGGGTCAGCTCGCGTCGCCACCCTCGGCGACGTCTGCAGCAGCCTCGGCCGGAGCCTCGGCAGCGGGAGCCTCCTCGTCCGCGGCCTCGGCGGCGGGGGCGGCGGTGTCAGCCACCGGACCCTCGGCCTCGACCTTGGCCCGCAGCGCGTCGACGACCCGAGCGGTCTGCGACAGCGGCGCGGCGAAGAGGTAGACAGCCTTGCTGAGCGACGCGTTCATGGCGCCGGCCAGCTTGGCCAGGAGCACCTCGCGGGACTCGAGGTCCGCAAGCTTGCTGATCTCCTCGGTGCTCAGGGGCTTGCCGTCCATGACGCCGCCCTTGATCACCAGGAGGGGGTTCGCCTTGGCGAAGTCACGCAGACCCTTGGCGGCCTCGACCGGGTCACCATCGACGAACGCGATGGCGGACGGTCCGACGAGCTGGCCGTCGAACGCGGTCACACCGGCGTCCTTGGCAGCAAGCTCGGTCAGCGTGTTCTTCACGACGGCGAAGGTGGCGTTCCCGCGCAGCGAGTTGCGCAGCTCGGTGATCTGCTTCACCGAAAGACCGCGGTACTCGGTCAGCACGGCCGCGCCGGAGGTGCGGAACTTGTCCGACAGCTCGGCGATGGCGGCAGCCTTGTCAGCCTTGGCCATGGGGCCTCCCTTCCGTGGTGGACGACCGCTGGGAAGCGAGCCCCCACATGAAGAAAGCCCCGGCGCAGGGCTCGGGGCACGGCACGCAGCACGATGGCTGGTGCGGTAACTCGGCCTGCGCTGGCGCCCACCTCGGGTGGGACCTTCGGTCACCGTGCCGGGCACGAGGACAACCAAGCGGTCTCTGGTCACCTCCAAGAGTACGGGCCGCAGGGCGCCCCGACCAAATCGAGGGCATGCCGCCCGCCTGCGTCTGCGTGAATGGCGGCTATGGCAACCATTCACGCAGACGCAAGCAGGAGCGGGCCCCGGTTCAGCTCTTGGGCATCTGCAGCGTGCCGACCTCGCTGGCCGGCGGGGCCGCGATCTTCACGCCCTCGCCCCACTTGGACATGGTGATGGCGACCTTCTGGCCGGCCACCTCGGTCTCCACCAGCGTCGGCAGCGACTCCTTGTCGAGGGTGATCGCGTAGTTCAGCCCGTCGGGCAGGTTCTTCAGCGTCTCGGCGTCCATGCCGGGCAGGTTGCCCGACTGGGCGGACAGCTGCTCCTTGGTGAGCTTGATGTCGTAGGTCGTCCCCGACGCGTCCGCCTTGGTGACCTTCCCCTTGACGCCCTTCATCGCAGCGAACTGCTGGGCCGGGTTGGCGACCATCTGGTCCATCTGCTCGAACATCGGCTTGAGCTGTTGGCTCAGCGGGTCCGTGCCGTTCGGGTCGGCCTTGACCCACTTCTTGCCGCCGGTCATCTGGGCGAACATGTCACCGCCCATGTAGAGCGCCTTGTCGACGAGCACCATGTTCATGGACTGCCCGCCCATGTCCATCGTCATCGACATCGACGGCGACGCGGCGCCGTAGTCGACGTCGGCCTCCATCTTCCCGGCGCTGCCGAGGCTCATGGTCATGTGACCGGTCTTCTTGGCCTTGACTGCCTCGGCGCTCTTGGTCATCGCCTCGGAGATGTCCACGGTGTCGCCGACCTTGGCGACCGGCGCCGCGCTCGACGAGCTGGAGCTCGAGGACGACGCGGCCTTCGAGCCTGAGTCGCCACCAGAGCTGCCGCAGGCGCTCAGCCCCAGCGCCACCGCCAGGGCGCCGGCGGCAATCGTGGTCTTCTTCATGTCTGGGTTCCCCTCATCGTGGTTCGACCCGTGCATCTGCCCCGGGTCCGCAGCGGAGGGCGCGGCCGTCCGCTGACTGCCGCCACCCTACGCGGCATCCCTGAACGCGTTCCCACCCCACGCGGCATACCCGGGTATGCCGCGAGCCCGCCACCCACGGGGGTGACGGGCTCGCGGTGTGGTCGGCGAGGCTCAGGCCTCGGCGCTGCCACCGTCCTCGGCCAGGAGGTTGCGGGTGCGCGAGGCGTCCAGCGGGACGCCCGGACCCATGGTGGTGCTCATCGTGGCCTTGGTGATGTAGCGCCCCTTGGAGGCCGACGGCTTGAGCCGCAGCACCTCCTCGAGGGCAGCCGCGTAGTTCTCCACGAGCGCCTTCTCGTCGAAGGACGCCTTGCCGATGATGAAGTGGAGGTTCGCGTGCTTGTCGATGCGGAACTCGATCTTGCCGCCCTTGATGTCGGACACGGCCTTGGCGGTGTCCATCGTGACGGTGCCGGTCTTCGGGTTCGGCATGAGACCACGCGGGCCGAGCACCTTGCCCAGACGACCGACCTTGCCCATCATGTCCGGCGTCGCGACGACGGCGTCGAAGTCGAGCCAGCCGCCGGCGACCTTCTCGAGCAGGTCGTCGGAACCGACGTAGTCGGCGCCAGCCGCCTTCGCGGCCTCGGCCTTGTCACCGTTGGCGAACACCAGGACCTTGGCGGTCTTGCCCGTGCCGTGCGGCAGGTTGACCGTGCCGCGGACCATCTGGTCGGCCTTGCGCGGGTCGACACCGAGGCGCATCGCGACCTCGACGGTCTCGTCGTACTTGGCCTTCGCCGAGTTCTTCGCCAGGCGGACGGCCTCGAGCGGTGCGTAGAGCTTGGCGGCGTCGATCTTCTCCGCGGCCTCGCGGTATGCCTTGCTGCGCTTCATTTCTTCTCCTTGAGTGGATGTGGAGTTGTGGTGCGGGCCAGCGCTGGCCCTCCCACGTCCTCGGTATGCCGCGTGGGCGGCCTACCGAGCCAGCTCATCAGAGCTGGGTGTCGATGCCCATCGAGCGGGCGGTGCCGGCGATGATCTTCATCGCCTGGTCGACGTCGTTGGCGTTGAGGTCTTCCATCTTCTGCTCGGCGATGGCGCGGACCTGGTCGGCCGACAGCTTGGCGACCTTGGTCTTGTGCGGCTCGCCGGAGCCCTTCTGCACGCCAGCGGCCTTCTTGATCAGCTCGGCGGCCGGCGGCGTCTTGGTGATGAAGGTGAAGGAACGGTCCTCGTAGACCGTGATCTCCACCGGGATGACGTTGCCGCGCTGGGACTCCGTCGCAGCGTTGTACGCCTTGACGAACTCCATGATGTTGACGCCGTGCTGACCGAGGGCGGGACCCACGGGCGGAGCCGGGGTGGCCGCACCGGCCTGGATCTGCAGCTTGATGAAGCCGGAGACCTTCTTCTTGGGAGGCATTGCTTTGTCCTTCTTGGGTTTTGGGCCGACGCCGTGGGCGATGACCCGGTTGCAGTCCCGGTGTGCCGTGTGGTCACCCGGGTGGTTGCCGCTCGGCTCAGATCTTGGCGACCTGGTTGAACGACAGCTCGACCGGGGTCTCCCGGCCGAAGATCGAGACCAGCACCTTGAGCTTCTGGGTGTCGGCGTTGATCTCGGAAATCGTGGCGGGAAGGGTCTCGAACGGCCCCTCCATGACGGTGACGGACTCGCCGACCTCGAAGTCGACGACCGCGACCTCCTTGGGCTTGCCCGCGCCGCCCGTGCCGGCACCCGCGGCCGCGCCGGTGGTGGCCTCCTCGGCGCCCAGGTCAGCCGGGGCCAGCATGGTGAAGACCTCGTCCAGGCTGAGCGGCACCGGCTGGTGGGCGTTGCCGACGAAGCCGGTCACGCCGGGCGTGTGGCGCACGGCGCCCCACGACTCGTCGGTGAGGTCCATCCGGACCAGCACGTATCCGGGCATCCGGACGCGACGGACCAGCTTCTTCTGGCCGTTCTTGATCTCGGTGACCTCTTCCATCGGCACCTCGGCCTGGAAGATGTAGTCCTCCATGTTGAGGGACGTGGTGCGGTTCTCGAGGTTGGCCTTCACGCGGTTCTCGTAGCCGGCGTAGGAGTGGACGACGTACCACTCACCGAACTGGCTGGCGAGCATGTCCTTGAAGTCCTGGACCGGGTCGGCCGACGGCTGGTCCCCTGCCGTCTCGGCGTCGGTGGTCTCCGCGGCCTGGTCGGCGTCGAGGTCGCGCTCGACCTCGGCCTGGGTCTCGATGTCGGCGACACCGTCGACCTGCTCGGCCTGCGCCTCGACCTCGGCGTCGTCGGCGTGGGCGGCCTCGACCTGGTCGTCGGTCGTGACCGGGGCGTCGTCCGTGGTCTCGGGGGCGACGCGCTCGCCGGCCTCGCCCTCCTCGAGCTCGGCCGTCTCACCGTCGACCGAGATGGCCTCGGTGGCGGGCTGCTGCTCGAGGTCCGGGTTCACCGTCTCGTCCGTGGACTGGGCGTCCGCGGACTCGGTGCTCTCGGTGGTCCACTGGTCGGACACGCTGAACCTACTTCCTTCTGGTGATCACCGGGCGTGGCCCGGGCGAGTGCGGCGCGGCGGGGTCAGCCGCCGAAGACCCACAGGACGAGCTTGGTGAAGCCGTAGTCGACGCTGGAGACCAGCGCCATCACGAACGACACGAAGACGATGACGACGATGGTGTACTGGATCAGCTCCTGCCGCGTCGGCCGCACGACCTTGCGCAGCTCGTCGAGGATCTGGCTGATGAACAGCGACACCGAGCGGAAGAACCGCGAGATCGGGTTGCCGCCCTTACCGCTGTTGCGGTTGGTGCGGCCAGAGCCGCGGGTGTCCGCGCTCACGTCCGTCACGATCGTCTTCTCCCTGGAGGTATGCCGCGTCGCCGGGTCGACGTCACGGGTCCTGCTTGCGCAGGGCAGGAGGGACTCGAACCCCCAACCGCCGGTTTTGGAGACCGGTGCTCTACCAATTGAGCCACTGCCCTACGGAACTCGCCGGTGGGGCGACGGGTTCCGGGAGGTTGACCCACCAGCGCCGCGAACCCGGTTCAGGGCACGCCGGAAGTCTGGTCGAAGTCAACCGAGGAGCAAGCATACGTGAGGCCCGGCCCCGGATGCGAACTCGCCCGGGACACCGAGCCGTCAGGCCCCGGGCCGGTCGGCTGCCAGTAGATCCATGACCGCCGCCGACGCGGCCAGCTGGCCCGCCGCGGCCGCCTGAACCACCGACGCCATCGGCATCGGAAGGGCGGCCGTGTGCGCGAGGTCGCCTGCGGCATACACCCCTGTCCTGCTCGTGCGCCCGAAGGCGTCCACCTCGACGCACCCGGACGGGCGCAGGTCCAGCCCCAGCTGGTCGGCGAACGGCGCCGCCTGCTCGAAGGCTCCGCGCACCATGAACCCGTCGGCCACGACCACCTCGCCGCTGTCGAGGGTGACGGTCGCGCCCTCACCGGTGGCGCCAAGCCTGGCGACGCGCGCCTCGACGACTCGAGCGCCGAGGCTCTTGAACACCTCGATCGCGTCGAGGTCCGGCTCGTACCCGTCGGTGACGACGACGATCTCGCCGGCGATGCGAGCCATCATCGACGCAGCGTGAGCCATCGACGGCCCGCCCTGGACGACGACGGTCCGGCCGCTCAGCTCGTGGCCGTGGCAGAACGGGCAGACGAACCCGACGCTCCCCCACAGCTCGGCCAGCCCCGGCACATCCGGCAGCACGTCACGGACACCGGTCGCGAGGACGACCGCGCGGCTCGTGAGAGCCGCGCCGTCGCCGGTGGTGACGGTGAAGGTGCCGTCCTCCTCGCAGACGCGGGTCGCCTCCGCGCGACGGAGCTGCACGGTGTCGTATGCCGCGAGCTCGCCTCGGGCGTCCGCGCGCCACTCGGCAGGCGGGGTGCCGTCGTGGCCGGACACGTTGTGCATGTGGGCAGCCCGCTCGTTGCGGTAGCTGCCGGAGTCGAGCACCACTGCGGTGCGGTGGATGCGCGCGAAGGTCATGGCGGCCTGGAGACCGGCCGGGCCGCCCCCGATGATGACGACGTCTGGGTTCTCGAACTTGTCCATGGCACCGATCGTGTGACTTCATGTTGACATGAAGTCAAGTCAGTGGTCGGTCGGTGCGGTGGCAGAGCAGTTCGACCTGCCGACGAACGTGCTGCGGCACTGGGAGTCCGTGGGTTTGCTCGACCCGGCGCGCGACGCTGCGGGACGGCGACGCTACGGGCGCGACGACGTCGTGCGGGTGGCGGTGATCCAGCGCAGCAAGGACGCCGGCATGTCGCTCGACCAGATCCGAGCGCTGCTCGACTCGGGCAACGCCGGTCGGCATGAGGTGCTCGAGGCGCACATCGCCGACCTCGGCCGGCGCATGACCGAGATGCTCATCTCGCGCGAGATGACCCTGCACGCCCTGCGTTGCGAGGCCCACGACATTGCGACCTGTCCGCGGTTCAAGGCCCAGGTGGCCGACCTGCTGGCCGGTTTCGACACCTGAGCGCCAAACGTCACGTGCGCCGTCGTCAGCCGAGGCGCTGCATCCCGGGGCCGTCGAGGTCGGCTCTGGCGATGTCGCGGCCCGAGGTCACGAGCAGCAGCGACAGCGCCGGACCACGCACCTCGGGGCCCTCGCCGATCGCCAGGTCGGAGTCGGTCGCGACGAGCCGCACTCCGGCGACCCGCTGCCTGCCGCCGCCGACCTTGACCGAGGTCCGTGCCTGGTAGCCGAGGGCCCGCTCCACCGCTTCAGGTGCGTAGTCGTGCCGCAGCCCGAGCGGGCGGCGGATGTCCTCGCCGTGAACCACCTCTTCGACGAGTCGGCTGTCCAGCGGGGCGGGCGGCGTGTTCGTGGCGGCCACCACCGCGTCCAGGCGCGCCAAGGTCTCGGCTGGGGTGGAGCCCTTCTCGGCCGCGACGCCGTTGGCGTTCTGCCGGTCGAAGTCGAAGCGCGCCCGTGCCATGTCGCGCAGGATGCCGAGCCGGGTGACCTTGGCGTTGTTGACCAGGTGGGCTACCACGTCGTGGACCGACCACCCGGGGCACAGCGACGGCATCTCCCACTGGTCATCATCAAGGGTGGCGAGGTCGTCGACGAGTGCCCGGCGTTCGGCATGCACGAGCGTCCACACGTGTTTCATGAGGCTCAGCCAACCAGCCGCCGCCGACGCCGCCCGACCGGACCACCCGCGAACTTTGGGCCACAGTTCGCCACTGCCGGGAACCTTCCAAGCGGACGTGAACTTTGGCCCAAAGTTCGGCCGGGGCACCGTGGTGACCGGCGTGCGGACGGCGCGGTCGCGGCATACCGGGCCTCTGGGACGATGGGACCCGTGACCGAGCAGCAGACGCAAGCCCGCACCCCTCTCACCGACCTCTCCCCCGAGGAGCTGGCCGACTTCGCGCGCGAGCAGCGCCAGGCCTATGACGACCTCGTGGCCAAGGGGCTGAAGCTCGACCTCACGCGCGGCAAGCCGGCCAGCGACCAGCTCGACCTGTCCAACGGACTGCTCGCGCTGCCCGAGGGGGTCACCGACGCGAGCGGCACGGACACGCGCAACTACGGTGGGCTGCAAGGGATTTCCGAGCTGCGCGAGATGTTCGCCGAGCTGCTGTGGGTCGAGCCGGAGCAGGTCATCGCGGGCGGCAACTCGAGCCTGACGATGATGAAGGACACCCTGGTCGACCTGTGGATCTGGGGCGGCGTCGACTCGCCCCGGCCGTGGTCGCAGGAGGAGTCGGTGAAGTTCATCTGCCCGGTGCCGGGGTACGACCGGCACTTCACGCTGCTCGCGGCGTTCGGCATCGAGATGGTGACCGTGCCGATGAACGACGACGGGCCGGACGCCGCCGCCGTGGCGAAGCTGGTCGCCGACGACCCGAGCATCAAGGGCATGTGGGTCGTGCCGACCTACGCCAACCCCAGCGGCTCCATCGCCTCGCACGAGGTGTCGGCGGCGCTGGCGTCGATGCCGACCGCGGCGCCGGACTTCAAGATCTTCTGGGACAACGCCTACGCGTTCCACCACCTCACCGAGGAGGAGGCCAAGAGCGCGGACATCCTCACGCTCGCCTCGGCCGCCGGACACCCGCACCGCCCGTTCATCTTCGCCTCGACCTCCAAGATCACGTATGCCGGGGCGGGAGTCGGCTTCCTGGCCGCGTCGACCGAGAACGTGAAGTGGTGGCTCGGGCACCTCGGCAAGGGCTCGATCGGGCCGGACAAGGTCAACCAGCTGCGGCACGCGCAGTTCTTCGGCTCCGCGCAAGGGGTGCGCGACCACATGACCGGGCACCGCGACATCATCGCGCCCAAGTTCGCCGAGGTGCAGCGGGTGCTGCGCGAGCGGCTGGATGGCCTCGGGGTCGCGACCTGGACCGACCCGACCGGTGGCTACTTCGTCAGTCTCGACGTCCTCGACGGCACCGCCGCGCGCGTGGTCGAGCTGGCCAAGGCGGCCGGCATCGCGCTCACCCCGGCGGGGTCCTCGTTCCCCCACGGCGACGACCCGGACGACCGCAACATCCGGCTCGCCCCGACGTTCCCGCCCCTCGACCAGGTGACCGCAGCGATGGAGGCCGTGGCCACCTGCGTGCTGGTGGCGGCGACCGAGAAGCTGGGCGCGACCGCCTGAGGCGAGCGGGCGGCATACCTCGGGTCTGTCCTTGCCCCACGCAAAACGGGGGTTGCGGACGTGAAACGGGGTGTTCTGACCCCCGTTTCATGCAAGCAACCCCCGTTTTGCGGCAAGGGCGGCGGGCGAGTTGCGGCGCCGCGTGCTGGGGCGTTGGGTGGTGCCATGAGCGACTTCGACGACATGGCCGACCGGGGCGGCGCCGCCGCCGACCCCGACAGTGACGCGAACCTCGAGCTGACCGACGAGGAGCTCGGCGGCCTCGACTCCAGCGTCGACCGCGACAGCCAGGACCTCGACGACGTGGCCGTCGACGCCGAGGAGGACCAGGCCGACGACTACCTCGACGACTCCAGTGAGAGCGACGACCTGCCGTGGACGCCGCCGGAGTCGCAGCCGATCAACGTCGAGATCGCCTATGGCAGCCCGGACGACGACACCGAAGAGACCATCGACCAGCGCATCGAGCAGGAGGAGCCCGAGGCGGGCACGGCCTACGGCAAGCCGGAGTCCGGTGTCGACGAGCGGCGCGAGGAGTACGGCCTCGGCGATCCCGACGACGTCGACCTCGACGAGAGCGCCGAGGAGTCGGCGATGCACGTCACCGACGAGTGACCGGCCGGGCGACCTGACCCGCGTGCGGTCGCCTGACAGACTGCCCCGCATGGTGCGGCCGGTCGAGGAACTTCCCAAGGCCCACCTGCACCTGCACTTCACGGGTTCGGCGCGCGTCGACACGGTGCGCGAGCTGGCCGACAAGCACGGACTGCGGCTGCCGGATGCGCTGACCGACGACTACCCGCCGCAGCTGAGCGCGCGGGACGAGCGCGGCTGGTTCCGGTTCCAGCGGCTCTACGACGCCGCGCGGGCGGCGGTGCGCGACGAGGACGACCTGCGCCGGATCGTGCGGGAGGCAGCCCTCGACGACGCGGCCGAGGGCTCACGCTGGTTGGAGCTCCAGGTCGACCCCACGTCGTACGCGCCGCGCCTCGGCGGCATCACCCCGGCCCTCGAGATCGTGCTCGACGAGGCGCGGTCGGTGTCGGCCCGGCCCGACGCCGCGCAGGTCGGTGTCATCGTCGCAGCGAGCCGGATCCGTCACCCGCTCGACGCGCGCACCCTGGCCCGGTTGGCGGCGAGGTATGCCGGTGAGGGACCGGGCGCGGTCGTGGGCTTCGGCCTCAGCAACGACGAAAGACGTGGCGTGACAGAGGAATTCGCGCCGGCGTTCGAGATCGCCCGGCGGGCCGGGCTCGCGTTGGTGCCACACGCCGGCGAGCTGCTCGGTCCGACGGCGGTGGAGACGACCGTCGAGTCGATCCACCCCGACCGGATTGGCCACGGCGTGCGCTCGACCGAGGACCCGAGGGTGCTCGACCTCGTCGCCGACTCCGGCATCGCGCTCGAGGTGTGCCCGCGCAGCAACGTCGCACTCGGGGTCTACGGCAGCCCCGAGGAGGTGCCGTTGCGCGCGATCGTCGACCGCGGCATACCCGTGGCCCTCGGGGCGGACGACCCGCTCCTCTTCGGGTCGCGGCTGGCCGCCCAGTACGACGCCGCACGCGACGAGCTGGGCTTCGACGACGAAGGGATGGCGACGCTGGCTCGCGGGTCGCTCGAGGCATCGCGCGCGCCCGCCGAGGTCAAGGCTGCCGCGCTCGAGGACATCGGCGCCTGGCTTGCCGCGCCCGCAGGTTGAGTGTCTGAGAACGACCCATGGGTAGGTCTCAGGCCCTCAACTCATCAGAGGGTGGTGCCGATGGTGACGGGTTCGTTGACGAGGGTGACGCCGAACGCGTCGTGCACGCCCTCGCGGAGGTGCCGGGCCAGGGCGAGCACGTCGTATGCCGTGGCGTCGCCGCGGTTGGTGATGGCCAGCGTGTGCTTGGTCGAGACCGCAGCCCCGCTGCCGGGCAGGGCGAAGCCCTTGCCGAAACCGGCCTGGTCGATGAGCCAGGCTGCCGAAGTTTTGACGTTGCCGTCCGGGTCGGCAAAGCGGGGAGGGGTCGGGCCGTCGGCGCCCAGCCGCTGCGCCGCCCGCTGTTCGAGCGCGGCGAACCGGTCGGTCGACAGGATCGGGTTGGTGAAGAACGACCCGCACGACCAGGTGTCGTGGTCGTCGGCATCGAGCACCATGCCGCGCCGCCGCCGCTGCGCCAGAACGGCCTCGCGCGCGTCGGCCAACGGCACGCGGTCGCCCACGGCGACGTCGAGCTGACGGGCCAGGTCGGCATACCCGATCGGCTGGCTCCTCTCGCTCGGGATGAGCTGGAAGAGCACGTCCAGCACGACGTAGCGAGCGCTCGGGCCGCCACGGAACTGCGCGCCCTTGAACACCGAGTGGCGGTAGGTGAAGGCGCAGTCGAGGTTCGCGAAGGTGCGCACCTGCTGCTCGTGCCGGTCCCAGACCCGCACCGAGGCGATGGTCTGGGCGACCTCCTGGCCGTAGGCGCCGACGTTCTGCACCGGCGTCGCGCCGGTGCCGCCGGGGATGCCGGAGAGTGCCTCGATGCCCGACCAGCCCTCGGCGACGGCTCGCGCGACGAACTCGTCCCACGGCACACCCGTCGCCACCCGCACCATCACTCCCCCGCACGCGTCTGCCGACTCCACGGTGACGCCGTCGCTCGCGACCTGCACCACCGTGCCCGGGAAGCCCTCGTCGGGAAGCACGACGTTGGAGCCACCGGTCAGGACCAGCAGCGGCTCGTCGGCGTCGTCGACCTCGCGGACCACATCGACGACCTCGTCGGTGGTCTCGGCGACCACGACGCGGGCAGCTGGACCGCCCACCCGCATCGTCGTCAGCGGCGCGAGCGGGGCGTCAAAAGTCTCCTGCATCAGGCGAGCGCCACGACCGCCTGGCAGCGACCGAGCACCTTGGTGTCGTTCGCCGTCACACCGAGCTCGACCGTGGCGCGGCGGGACTCCTCGTCGAGTGACTTCACCGTGCCGGTGACGACGATCTCGGTGCCCTCGCGCGGCACGACGACCATCGAGGTGAAGCGGGTGCCGAACTCCACGATGCGGCCGCCGTCCCCGAGC
Source organism: Actinomycetes bacterium (assembly GCA_023420415.1). Classification (GTDB taxonomy): domain Bacteria; phylum Actinomycetota; class Actinomycetes; order Actinomycetales; family Dermatophilaceae; genus Pedococcus. The sequence goes on from JAEZWF010000040.1 coordinate 17,791, forward strand.
CACTGCTCGAGCACCGACCCGGCCGCACCCATGGTCCACATGCCGTGGGCGATGATGTCCGGCAGGCCGACGGTCTTGGCGAAGTCCTCGTCCTGGTGGATCGGGTTCTGGTCACCGGAGGCGTTCGCGTAGGCCACGAGCGTCTCGCGCCTCACCGGCACCGCGGTCGGGCCGAACGTCTCGCCGACCGACACCTCGTCGAAGCTGCGGACCGCCATGCTCACTCCCCTCCCCGGATCACGATGGTCGACGTCGAGGTGGTGAGCGCCTCACCGCCGTCCGTGGCGAGCTCGGCGCGCGTGGTCACCATCGTGTGGCCGCCGGCCTGGCGCACCGAGTCGACGGTGAGGGTGCCGAGCACCTGGTCGCCGGCGGTGATCGGGCGGTGGTGGACGAACTTCTGCTCGCCGTGGACGACGCGGCTGAAGTCGACGCCGGCCTCGGGGTCGGCGATGAACTGCCGGTCGACCTGCTGGGCCAGCGACACCGCGAAGGTCGGCGGCGCGATCACGTCGCGGTAACCCAGCGCCCGCGCGGCCTCGGCGTCGCTGTGGACGGGGTCGGTCGAGCCCACCGCCGAGGCGAACGCGGCAATCCCGGCCGCGTCCACGGCATACGGGCCACTGGGCGGGTAGGTGCGCCCCACGAAGTCTGCGTTGACGGCCATGGCGCCCACCCTATTGCGCCCGCCCGCGCCCACGCGAAGCCGTCCGGACACGCGAAAGCCGCCCGTCGGTTCGCGTGGAACCGGGGCGGCTGTCGTCTGGGTGCGCCGGAGCGCGAGGGTCAGCGGGTCTCGCGGTGGAGGGTGTGCCGGCCGTCGCGGGGGCAGAACTTCTTCATCTCCAGGCGGTCGGGGTTGTTCCGACGGTTCTTCTTGGTGATGTAGTTGCGCTCCTTGCACTCCACGCACGCCAAGGTGATCTTGGGGCGGACGTCTGCGCTCTTGCTAGCCACGGGGCAACCTGCTCTCGAAACTGACGGGTGGAACTGCTGAGACTGTGAGCCGCGGCGCGAGGCGCACGCGGCGACACGTCAGGATACGCGACCGCAGGGAGTTTCCTGAAATCGCTGTCGTAGCGGGAGCGGGGCTCGATCCCGCGACCTCACGATTATGAGTCGTGCGCTCTAACCAGCTGAGCTATCCCGCCGTGGGGAACGGCGCTCGGTGACGCCGACCCAGAGCCCCCTGTCGGAATCGAACCGACGACCTTTTCCTTACCATGGAAACGCTCTGCCGACTGAGCTAAGGGGGCCTGCAGCGACCGCCGCGGCTGGGCCGCGCGGAAGTGCGACGGTGAGACTACAGGCTCACGTGGCCGGGAGTGAAATCGGCTCAGGGCTTGGGGTGAACGAGCTCGGAGATGCGCGCGATGGCGTACGCGTAGCCGCTCGGGCCGCACCCCACGATGACCCCGGTGGACACCGCCGACAGGTAGCTGTGGTGGCGGAACTCCTCGCGCGCGAACGTGTTCGACAGGTGCACCTCGAAGATCGGCGCGGACACGGCGGCGAGCGCGTCACGCAGCGCGACGGAGGTGTGCGTGTAGGCACCGGCGTTGACGACGAACCCGGCCGCGTCGTGGCGACGCTCGTGGATCGCGTCGATCAGCTCGCCCTCGTGGTTGCTCTGCCGGAAGTCCACGGCGAGCCCGGCGAGGCTGGCGGCCTTGCGGCACAGCGCCTCCACGTCGGCGAGGGTGTCGTGGCCGTAGATCTCGGGCTCGCGCTCCCCCAGCAGGTTGAGGTTGGGGCCGTTGAGGACGACGACGGTCGGCTCGCTCATGGGGGTGCTCCTGTGCTGACGGTATGCCGCGTGGCTGGGGTTGGTGGGGTAACGCTGCCATGCGGGTCGTTCCCCTCAGGGTAGGTCAGCGCAGGTCGGCATGACCGGATGAGCGCGGGGTCAGCCGTTCGGAGGGCGGCTGGAATCGGACCGGAGCGGCGGTCGCACGGAGCATCGGTGAGGATGGGCCCGGTGACCAGATCCACGGACCGGCCGGGGTTCACGGGTGCGCTCGCGCTCGTGTCGGCCAGCACGCTCGTCTCGATGGTCGCGTATGCCGCGCCGCTGGGTAACGCGGTCACGCTCACCCGCGCGTTCGCCGTGCGGGCGGCGGGCACCACGTGGATCCTCAGCTCGATGAGCCTGGGCCTGGCCGTCGCGATGCTGGGCGCCGGGGTGCTGGCCGACGAGGTCGGGCGACGACGGGTGTTCCGGGTGGGCGCGGCGGTGTTCGCGCTCGGCTCGGTCGCCTGCACGACGGCCACGTTCGGCGGACCGGGGACCGCGACAGCGGTCTTCGTCGGGGGCCGCGTCGTCGAGGGGGTCGGCGCCGCCGGGATGATCGCGACCGGGCTCGGGCTGGTCGCGTCGCTGGCGACCGACGACCACCACCGGACGGCGGCGTCGCGCTGGTGGGCCGTGGCGATGGGCGCCGGCATCGCGCTCGGGCCGGTGCTCGCAGGCCTCTTCGACGAGGTGGGGGCAACGTGGTGGCCTGCGACCTACTGGCTCCTGGCGGCGGTGGGCGTGGTGGTCGCGGGCGCAGGTGGACGGCTGCTGCCGGAGGTCGCGGCGACGCGGCGCCGCCGCCTGGACGTGGTCGGCCTGGCGCTGCTGACGGTCGGGTTGTGCCTGCTGCTGGTCGCGCTCGTGGAGGCGCGAGGCGGCTCAGTGACGGCGGCATGGGCCACCGGTGTCGGTGGGGTCGTCGTGCTGGCACTCCTCGTGCTCTCCCAGATGTGGCGCAGCACCACCTTGGTGGAGCGAGACCTGTTGCGCGGCAGTGATTTTCGCGCCGCCAACCTCGCGGCTCTGGTGTGCGGTCTGGGGGTGATCGCGATCATGTCGTTCTCCTGCACCTACCTGACCCGCGCCCTCGGCATCACCACCCTGCAAGCCGGCCTGCTGCTGTGCCTGTGGTCGGGCACGAGTGCGCTGGCTGCCCTCGCGGCACGTTCGCTGCTGGGGCGGTTGCCGGGCAACCGCCAGCTCGCGGCCGGTCTGGGCGGCGTGGGCGTGGGCATCGCGCTGCTGACCGCTGTGGTGCCGGGGTCCCCGGTCTGGCAGGTGGTGCCCGGGATGCTGGTGGCCGGAGTGGCGTCCGGGGTGCTGAACGCCGGGCTGGCGCGTCAGGCGGTGGCCTCCGTGCCGCCAGACCGCGCTGCGATGGGTACGGGTGCGAACAACACGATGCGCTACGTCGGGTCCTCGCTCGGCGTCACGTTCGTGAGCGTCGTCGCGCTCGGCGCCGCCGACATCAGCGCCGGCTGGACCGTGGCGGCATGGGTCTGTGCCGTGGTCTCCGTGGCCGGCGCCGTCGGGGTGGTGCTGCTGGGCCGCACCACTTCTGGGCAGAGGCCGTCCGCGACCCCCACCGGGTGACGGGTGGCTTGCCCTACCTGGACCGGATGAGCCGGCGCACCAGCGCGAAGGCAGCGACCGCACCGAGGACGGCGGCCAACGGCTTGGCGTAGCTGCGCAGCAGGACGGGCAGGACGGTCGTGCCCAGGTCGAGCGCGTCGTCCTGCGCCGGCGCGGACGTGGTGCGCGACGGGCTGGGTGCCGGTCTGGCCGCGGGCGAGGGAGTGGGGGTCGCGGGCGGGACCGACGTGGTGGCGTCACCCGACGTGCCCGTGGCCGCTGACGTGGAGGCCGGTGACGCGGCGGGCGCTGTCGCGGCGGCGGCCTCGGCCGACGGCTCCTCGGTGCCTCCGCCGACCTTGCCCTCGATGCAGGTGATGAACTGCTGGAGCAGCTTGTCCGACACGTCCTGCATGACGCCGCGCCCGAACTGGGCCGGCTTGCCGGTGATGGCGAGGTCGGTCGTCACGTCGGCCTTCGTCTGGTTGTCGCCCGCGTCGCTCAGCTGGATCGTCACGGTGGCACCGGCCGTGCCGTTGCCCCGCTTGTCCTTGCCCTTGGCCGCGATCACGGCCCGGTGCGCGGAGTCGTCGCGCTCGGTGAAGGCGCCGGTCCCGGCATACTGCAACGCGATCGGGCCGAGCTTGACCTTCACCGTCCCCGCGAACCCGTCGTCGGTGACCTCGGTGACGGTCGCGCCCGGGAAGCAGCCACCGACCTTCTCGAGGTCCATGAACGTCGCCCACGTCTCCTCGACGGAGGCCGGGACGGTGAACGAGTGCTTCAGGTCCATGAGCTCACTTTCCTGCTGCTGCCAGGACGGCTCGCCGGGTCAGGACGGTGGCGAGGTGCTTGCGGTAGTCGCTGTCGCCGTTCAGGTCCGACGGCGGGTTGGTGCCGTCGGCCGCCGCGGCGCACGCCTCGCGCACGGCCTCGTCGGTGGCGGGCTTGCCGACGAGCGACTGCTCGACTGCTGTGGCGCGCAACGGGGTCGACCCCATGTTGGTGAGCGCGATGGCGGCCTCGGCGATGGTGTCGCCCTCGACCCGGATGGTCGCGGCGACCGCGACGATCGACCACTGGTGGGCGACCCGCACGAACTTCTCGTACCGGCTCCCCCACCCCGCGTGCTTCGGGATGCGGATCGAGGTCAGCAGCTCCCCGTCGCCGACCGCGGTCTCGAAGAGGTCCTTGAAGAACTCAGCCGCCGGGACCGTGCGCTCACTCGACGGGCCCGTGACGGTGAGCACCGCGTCGAGCGCCAGGATCGGCGCGCCCACGTCGCCGGCCGGGTCCGCGTGGACCAGCGCGCCACCGATGGTGCCGCGGTGCCGGATCTGCGGGTCGGCCACCTCGGTGACGGCGTCGTGCAGGACCCCCGCGTTCTCGCGCACGAGGTCGGAAGCCAGCACGTCGGCATACGTGGTCATGGCGCCGATGACGATGGCGTCACCGTCCTCGCGTATGCCGCGCAGCTCCTCGATGCGACCGAGGTCGACGACCTTCTCGGGAGCGTTGAGCCGCATGCGCAGGATCGGCAGGAGGCTCTGTCCACCCGCCAGCACCTTGGCGTCGTCACCCGCCTCGGCGAGGGCGGCGAGCGCGTCGGCGACCGACGTGGGTGCGACGTAGTCGAACTGGGCGGGGATCACTGGTCGCCTCCTTGCGTCGTCGTGGTGGTACTCGCGCCGCTCGCCGGGTCCTGGTTGGGGGCACCCTCGTCGAAGTGCGGCTGGGCCTCACTCGTCGTGGCATCGGACTGGTTGGCGCCGGCCGTCTGGATGGCGCGCCAGACGCGCTCGGGCGTGGCCGGCATCTGGACGTCCGTGACGCCCATGGGGCGCAGCGCGTCGACGATCGCGTTGACCACGGCTGGGGTGGAGGCGATGGTGCCGGCCTCGCCAACTCCCTTGGTGCCCAACGTGTTCGTGGTCGACGGCGTGGACCGGTGGTGCACGTCGAAGCTGATCGTGTCGGCCGCAGTGGGCAGCGTGTAGTCGACGAAGGAACCGGACACCAGGGTGCCCTGCTCGTCGTAGACGGCGTCCTCCCAGAGGGCCTGCGCGATGCCCTGGACGAGCCCGCCGTGGACCTGTCCCTCGACGATGAGCGGGTTGATGACGTTGCCGATGTCGTCGACCGCGGTGTACTTGCGCATCCGGATCTGCCCGGTCTCGGTGTCGACCTCGACGGCGCACAGGTGGGTGCCGTGGGGGTAGGAGAAGTTGACCGGGTCGTAGGTGGAGTCGGCGTCGATCGACGGCTCCATCCCGTCGGGCAGGTTGTGCGCGGCAAACGCCGCCAGCGCGATCTCCTGGATCGTCATGCCCTGGTCGGTGCCCTTGACGCCGAACCTGCCACCGGAGAACTCGAGGTCGTCGACGGAGACCTCCAACAGATGTGCCGCAACGGGTTTCGCCTTCTCGATCACCTTGTCAGCGGCGCGCACGAGCGCCTCACCACCGACGACGAGCGACCGGGAGCCATAGGTGTCGAGCCCCTTGACCGCCACCTGGGTGTCGCCGTGGAGGACCTCGACGTCCTCGAACGGCACGCCGAGCCGGTCGGCGACGATCTGGCTGAAGGCCGTCTCGTGGCCCTGGCCGTGAGCGCTGGCACCGGTGACGACCTCGACCTTGCCGGTGGCGAGCATCCGCACCTGCGCGCTCTCCCAGCCGCCGGCGCCGTAGTCCAGCGAGCCCAGGACCCGCGACGGCGCGAGCCCGCACATCTCGGTGAAGGTCGAGATGCCGATGCCGAGCTGCACGGGGTCCTTGCGGTCGCGGCGCTCCTGCTGCTCGCGGCGCAGCTCGTCGTAGCCGAAGCTCTCCTTGGCCTCGGCCGTGGCGGCCTCGTAGTTGCCGGAGTCGTACTCGAGCCCGGCCACCGTGGTGAACGGGAACTCCTCGTGCTTGATCCAGTTCTTCTCGCGCAGCTCGAACGGCTCCATGCCGAGCTCGGCCGCGAGCTCGTCCATCATCCGCTCGATGCCGAACGTCGCCTCCGGGCGGCCGGCGCCGCGGTAGGCGTCGGTCCAGGTCTTGTTGGTCAGGACCGTCTGGCAGGCGAAGTGGTAGGCCGGGATCTTGTAGATCGCGTTGAACATGAACGCACCCAGGACGGGCACACCACCGCCGACGACGGCGACATAGGCACCGAGGTCGGCGAGCAGCTCGACCTTGAATGCCGTGAGCTCACCGTCCTTGGTCGCGGCGAGGGTGAGCTTCTGCCACTGGTCGCGGCCGTGGTGGGCGGACAGCAGTGACTCCGACCGCGTCTCGGTGTACTTAACCGGCTTGCCGAGGCGGCGCGCGATGGCCCACACGAGCCACTCCTCCGGGGTCACCTGGAGCTTGCCGCCGAAGCCGCCGCCGACGTCGGGTGCGATGACCCGGATCTTCGACTCGGGCACGCCGGTGGTCGCGGCGAGCGCGAAGCGCACGATGTGGGGCACCTGGGTGGCCGACCACATGACGTTCTGCTCGCCGGTCGGGTCCACCACGACCGAGCGTGGCTCCATGAACGCTGGAATCAGCCGCTGCTGGCGGAACTCGCGCTCGACGACGACACCGTCGGTGCGGGCCTTGCCGATCGCCTCCTCGACGTCGCCGCCGGTGCCGGCCTCCTTGGAGTCGAAGACCCACAGGGCCGACTTGTTGGTGCCGAGGTCGGGGTGCGCGATGGCCTTGTCCTGCGCGGCTTCCTTGAGGTCGAGGGCCGCCGGCAGCTCCTCGTAGTCGACGTCGACGAGCTCGGCGGCGTCGCGAGCCGCGGCCGCGCTGCGGGCGACCACGACGGCGACGATCTCGCCCGCGAAGGCGACCCGGTCGACCGGCATCGGCAGGTGCGTCGGGGTCTTCTGGTCCGGTGTGATGGGCCAGGCGTTGATGAGGACGCCCTGCGACTCACCGAGGTCCTTGCCGGTGAGGACCGCCTGCACGCCGGGTGCGGCCTTGGCGGCCTCGGTGTCGATCGAGGTGATCTTCGCGTGGGCGAACGGGCTGCGCACCATCGCCAGGTGCAGCATGCCCGGCAGCTGGATGTTGTCGGTCCACCGGGTGCGCCCGGTGATGAGGCGCTGGTCCTCCTTGCGCTTGCGCGCGGTGCCGATCTCGCCCTTGGCGTCGTCCTGCGCGGTCTCGGGGCGCTCGTCGACGGCGGTCATGACTGCGCACCTGCCTTCTCGCCGGAGTCGGCGGTCGCGGTGTCGCCGGCTGACGATCCGTTGCCCGAGCCCGCGGCCTGCTGCACGGCTCGCACGATGTTGTGGTAGCCGGTGCACCGGCACAGGTTGCCCTCGAGCCCGACGCGGATCTCGTCCTCGGTGGGGTCGGGGTTGTCGTTCAGCACGTCGATCGTCTGCATGATCATGCCGGGGGTGCAGTAGCCGCACTGGAGGGCGTGGCAGTCGTGGAACGCCTGCTGGACCGGGTGCAGCTCACCGTCGGTGGCGATGCCCTCGATCGTGGTGACCTCGTGCCCGTCGGCCTGGACGGCCAACACGTTGCACGACTTCACGCTGCGGCCGTCGAGGTGGACGGTGCAGGCGCCGCAGTTGCTCGTGTCGCAGCCGATGACGGTCCCGGTCTTGCCGAGCGTCTCTCGCAGGTAGTGGACGAGGAGCATCCGTGGCTCGACCTCGTCGGTGTAGTCGACGCCGTCGACCTTCACGTTGATGCGGGTCATTCCATCACCTCTCTGTGACGAACTGCTGCGCGGCAACAAAACCCCGGTGGTCGGATCCTCTCCTGCCGTCAGCGACTCGGCAAGGGGGCGTGGTGGTGGTGGATCGGGCCGTCACGCTCGGTGAGGCGGTCGCCGCCACCACCCCACTGGAGGGCGACGATCTCGGCGGCGATGCTCACGGCGGTCTCCTCCGGCGTGCGGGCACCGAGGTCCAGTCCGATGGGGCTGGAGAGCCGGTCGAGCTCCGCTTCGGTGAGCCCCGCCTGGGCCAGCCGCTGCATCCGGTCGTCGTGCGTGCGCCGTGAGCCCATGGCCCCGATGTATGCCGCCTGCGGCAGTCGCAGTGCGATCTCGAGCACCGGCACGTCGAACTTCGGGTCGTGGGTGAGGACGCAGATCACCGTGCGGGCATCGATGCGGCCGGCGTCGCGTTCGGCCGCGAGGTAGCGATGGGGCCACTCGACGACGACCTCGTCGGCCGACGGGAACCGGCTCCGGGTGGCGAACACGGGCCGGGCGTCGCAGAGGGTCACGTGGTAGCCGAGGAAGCTGCCCTGGTGGGCCACCGCCGCCGCGAAGTCGATCGCGCCGAAGACGATCATGCGGGGCTTGGGCGCGTAGGAGGACACGAACACCCGCATGCCCTCACCTCGGCGCTCACCGTCCGGGCCGTAGGTGAGCGTCTCGGTGCGCCCGTTCGCGAGCAGGCCGCGTGCGTCGTCCAGGACGGCCGCGTCGGCCCGGATGCTCCCGAGCGACCCTGACGACACCGCACCAGCGCCGGATGTGCGGTCGGACTCGTCGTCAGGGTGCACCACGAGCCGCCGCCCGACCCACTGCGGGTCAGGGTGCTCGATCACCGTCGCGACCGCCACGGGACGCCCCGCCTCGATGTCGGCGGCGACGTCGCCCAGCTCGGGGAACGTCTCGCGGTTCACCTGCTCGACGAACACGTCGAGGATTCCCCCACACGTCAGGCCCACGGCATACGCGTCGTCGTCACTCACGCCATATCGTTGGAGCTCTGGAACCCCATGCGCCACAACGTTTTCCGCGAGCTCGTAGACAGCACCCTCGACACAGCCGCCGGAGACGGATCCGACCGCCTCACCGCCCGGGCCGACGAGCATCGCGGCACCGGCCTGGCGCGGCGCCGACTTCCACGTGGCCACGACGGTGCCGACGCCGACCGTCGCGCCCGCCCGCCACCACCGCAACAGCTCGGGCATCACGTCACGCACGCGCCACCACCTCCACGAGCTCCTCGAACGCTGCCATCGAGTGGCCGGCCACGAAGTCGTCGACGTGCGGCAGAGCGGCGACGATGCCCTGCTGCACCGGCTGGTAGCCGTCCTTGCCGCGGTGCGGGTTGACCCACACCACCCGGTGCGCGACGGCTCGCAGCCGCCGCATCTGCTCACCCAGCGCCCCCGGCTCCGACCGTTCCCAGCCGTCACTGAAGACCACGACCACGGCGCCGCGGGCCATCCCCCGACGCCCCCACCGGTCGAGGAAGGCACCGACGCCATGGGCCAGCCGGGTGCCACCGGACCAGTCCGGCACGGCCTCCCCGCAGGCGACGAGGGCCCGGTCGGGGTCGCGCTGGCGCAGCGCACGGGTGACCTGGGTGAGCCGGGTGCCCATCGTGAACACCTCGACCGGCGACCCGCTCGTCGCATAGGTGTGCGCGAGCCGCAGCAGCGCGTCCGCATAGCCGCTCATCGAGCCGCTGACGTCGACGAGCAGGACCACCCGGCGAGCACGAACTCCCCTGTGCCGCCACGCGATCGGGCCCGGCTCCCCCATGCGGCGCAGCTGCTCGCGCAGGGCGCGTCGGGCGTCGACGACACCCCGGCGGGACGGGGTGTGCCGGTGGGCCTGGCGGTGCGGCGGCCGCGGTCGCAGGCCAGCGAAGAGCGCGGCGAGCCGGGCGCGCTCGGCCGCGCTCAGGGCAGCGACGTCTCGATGGCGCAGCACCTCGGCGTCGCTGGCCGAGGCCCGCACCGGGTCGTCGTCCTCACCGTGTGAACGCTGCGCTCCCGCACCCTCGTCGAGCGCTGCCTGGCTGACGGGGCGAGGCTCGTCCCGGCGCGGGCGGTCGACGGCGCGCTCCAGTCCGAACCACGCGGCATACACCTGGTCGTAGCGCTCGAGATCGGACGGTGAGCCGCACAGCGTCGCCCGGCCGGCCCAGTAGGCGCGACGCTCGGACCCGGCACCGACGGCGGCGACGGCCTCGAGGTAGGTGCGCTCGCGGTCGGCGGTGACGCCGACCCCGGCGGCACGCAGCGCGCGGGCGAACCCGAGGAAGACTGCGTCGGGCTCGTGCCGTATCGCGGTGGTCATCGGGCGAGGATCCGGTCGAGGGCGGCGCGGACGCGTTCGGCGTCCTCGCGGTACTTCACGGCGACGCCGAGGGACGCGGCAGCGGTGTCGAGGTCGAGGTCGGACGCACCGAGCTCGTGCAGGGCGCGGGCCCAGTCGAGGGTCTCGGCGACGCCGGGTGGCTTGATGAGGCCGCCGTCGTTGCGCAGCTGCTGCGTCACCGAAACCACCTGTGTCGCAAGGGTTTCGGAGACCTCGGGTGCGCGGGTCCGCACGATCTGGAGCTCGCGCTCGAGGTTGGGGTGGTCGATCCAGTGGTAGAGGCAGCGGCGCTTGAGCGCGTCGTGCAGCTCGCGGGTGCGGTTCGACGTGAGGACGACGACCGGCGGTGTCGCCGAGCTGACCGTGCCGAGCTCAGGAATCGTCACCTGCCAGGTGGACAGCACCTCGAGCAGGAACGCCTCGAACTCGTCATCGGCCCGGTCGATCTCGTCGACGAGCAGCACCGCAGGAGCCTCACGCAACGCACGCAGGACCGGCCGCGACAGCAGGAACCGCTCGTCGAACAGCTCGTCCTCCACGGCCGCCAGGTCTGCCGAGACACCGGCTCCGGAGGCGGTCTCGCCGCCCGCCAGAGCCTCGACCGCGCGCAGGTGCAGGATCTGGCGCGGGAAGTCCCAGTCGTACAGCGCCTGGGTGGCGTCGATGCCCTCGTAGCACTGCAGGCGGATCAGCGGGAGGTCCAGCGCGGCCGCAACCGACTCGGCCAGCGCGGTCTTGCCGGTGCCCGGCTCACCCTCGAGCAGCAGGGGGCGCTGCAGCCGGAGCCCGAGCCACCCCACCGTGGCCAGCGCGTCGTCGGCGAGGTATCCGGTCTCGCCCAGCGCGGCACGTAACGCACTGGCATCGGCGAAGGCCTCCCTTGGCTCCATCGGCCAAGCATCACAAACTGTGCGGCCCAGCGATACCCCGGGGCGGACCTCAGAGGTCCTGCGGCCGGTCGACGTCGCGGCCGGTGGCGAGGTCTGCGCACTCGACGAGCTGGACGTCGTGGGCCGCGAGGTAGCCCTTGGCACCGCTGTCCCCGGCGAGGGTGCCGAGGAGGTCGGCGACGTGGTCGCGTCCGATCACGACGGGGTGGCCGGGGACTCCGTCGTAGGCCGCGCGCGCGAGGACCCCGGGTCCGTCCCCTGCCGCTTCCCGGACCCGTCGGACGACGTCCGCGCCCACGTCGGGGAGGTCGACGAGCAGGAGGCACACGGCATACCCGTCGAGGTCGGCGACGCCGTCGAGACCGGCGCGCAGGGACGCGCTCTGGCCGTCGGCCCAGTGCTCCGCCTCCACGACCCGGTCGGCACCCGCCACGAGGGGGCGCACCTGCTCGGCCTCGGCGCCGATCACGACCACGACCGGGTCACAGCCGCCGTCGCGCAGCACCGCGATGCCGCGCTCGACGAACGTCACCCCGTCCGGGCCGGCCACCAACGCCTTGGCACGACCCATCCGCCGACCCGCGCCCGCGGCGAGCAGGAGTCCGATCACGCCGTCAGCCAACACGCCGTCAGGAGCCGAGGGCCTCGATGATCTTCGGCCTGATCTCGGCGGCCGAGATCACGGCGTCGACCGAGCCGACCTCGACGGCGCGGTGGATGCTGTGCACCCGGTCGAACTCCGACGCGACCTCACCGAGCTTCTCGGCGCGCACGTTCTTGCGCACCTCGGCCAGCTCGGTCGTCAGCTCGGCCCGGCGGGCGCCCTCGGCGGCGTTGACCGTGGCCTCGAGGTCGGCGACCCGCGGGTCTGCCGCCGTCCTGGCGTCGACGTCGCGCGCGAAGACCACCGCCGCTGCGGGCGCGCCACCGATGACCGAGGCGAACGAGCCCTCGACGGCCAGCACAGTCATGCGCGGGTTGAGCGCCTTGGAGAACACGACGAACGCGCCACCGTGGTAGCGGCTGACGACGCAGAACACGATCGGGCCGTCGAAGTTGACGATGGCCCGGCCGATCTCCGCGCCGTACTCGAGCTGGAGGTTGCGCATCGACTCCGGCGACCCGTCGAAGCCGGACAGGTTGGCCAGCACGACCACAGGACGGTTGCCCGAGGCGGCGTTGATGGCGCGCGCGGTCTTCTTCGACGAGCGCGGGAAGAGCGTCCCCGCGGTGTAGGTGTCGGGGCCGTCGGTGGGCGGAAAGCCTCGCCGCGCAACGGATTTCGACTCGATGCCGATGAGGCACACCGGGGTGCCACCCAGGTGCGCGTCGTAGACGACCGAGGTCTCGGCGTCGGCCATGCCCGCCCAGCGCTCCAGCGTCGGGTGGTCCTGGTCGGCGACTGCCGCCATCAGCGTGCGGATGTCGAACGCCTTCTTGCGGTCGGGGTTGGTGTCGAGCGAGAAGATGTCGCCGACGGTGGTGAAGCCCGAGTCGGGCAGGTCGTGCGGGTATGCCGTGATGTCGCGGTCGAGGGGGTCGCTCGTGGGTGCGCGGCGGGGACCGGCCTCACCGGGGTGGACGTAGGTGTGCTCGTAGTGGGACAGCAGGATCTGCCGGGCCGAGGCGAGGTCGGGCGCCCAGTACTGCGCCTGGCCGTTGGGGCCCATGACGCGGTCGTAGCCGCCGATGCCGTAGTTGTCCTCGGCGCTGACACCACCGGAGAAGTCGAGCGACTGCTTGCCGGTCAGGACCATCGCGCTGTCCGGGGTCATGACCAGGATTCCCTTGGTGTGCATGAGCATCGTCGCCTCGGCGTTCCAGTACGGCTGGGCGCCGACGTTGATGCCGGCGACGACGATGTTGATCTCGCCGCCGTCCTGGGTGAACTCGACGATGCGCTTGAGCGCCCGCGCCACCCAGTCCATGTTCTCGGTGCCGGAGTCCATCGAGATCCGCGCGCCGGCGGAGAGGGCGAACCACTCGACCGGCACCCCCATCTCCTGGGCGAGGTCGAGAGCGGCGATGATGCGCGAGCACTCGGCCTCGGAGACGGCACCCAGCGCCTTGAGCGGGTCACCGCACAGGAGCACACGAGTGACGCCCTCGGGGTACTGGTCGGTCGGCGTCGTGATGACACCGGCGATGATGCCGGCCTTGTTGAGGCCGTAGGGGCGGTCGACGGGGACGAGCGCACCCTTGTCATCGAGGTCGTACTCGGTGGCCTTGCCGCCGGGACCCGCGATGAGCGACACGAGCTCGTAGGGGTAGACCACACCCCTACGCCGGGCGCGGACGACCTTCTGCGCGTAGTCGTCGAGTGGCTTCAGCCGCTCGGTCGGCGGCGCCTCCACGGAGGTCACGACACCCGACCCCGGCTGGTAGTGGAACCGGGCGGCCAGCGGGGCGCTGGCGCCGTCGGGGGTCGCGATGCGGCCCTGGACCAGCACCTCCTCGACACCCGCACCCGCGGTGAGCGGGGCGATCTTGGCCTGCAGCGCGGTGAGCTGGTCGAGGTCGGCCTCCACCGGCGGCCAGATGTGCACCCACACGTGGTTCATGTCGAGCCGGACCCCGGCGGCGCCGCGGGCGGACCGGGCACGCCGGATCGCCTCGAGGCAGTTGGCGATCGCGCGCTCCGCGTGGGGCAGCGCCGTCACCTTGCCGTCCTCGTCGCGGACGACCGCGAGCTGGCGCACCTGGGCCAGGGCGACGAGGCGCTGGTCGGCCTCGTTGTCCGGGGCGACACACAGGTAGAGCAGGACGTCCTCGGGAGCCTCGAGCCGGGTGACCTCGAAGTCACGCAGCCGCCACAGGTTGAGCCGGCGCCCCACCATGGGGTGCACGCCGCGGACGAGCTTGTCCTCCACCACGCCGTCGCCCTCGGGCCGGAAGGTGAAGTAGCCGACCGGCCGGCCACCCCCCGCGCTGACCGCGACGGCGACGCGACGCACGTCGTGGGCGAACGGCATACCCGCCACGATCTCGGCGAGCTGCGCGGACGCATCGTCGGGCGACTCCGGCTCCTGCGGCCACGACAGGTAGAGATCCACGACGGCCTGCTGGTCGGCGGACCGCTCGGCCAGCTGAGCCGTGACGCCGCGGACCAGGGCACTGTCGGGAGTCAGCTCGTCGACGCGCCCGATGGTGGTGACGAGATGGGTGGGGCGGTCGTCGAGGACGTAGTCGGCAACGGCATACGGGCGTCCGTCGACCTCGACCTCACGCGGTCCGCTGAGGTCGAACTCGCGGTAGTGCCGCTTGATGAGGACGGCGAGCATCGGCTCGCGGGAGGGAATGCCGCCCTCGAGCCGGTCGGCGAGGAACTGCACGATCTGCTCGGGGATGGCGGCGAGCGCGTCGATCCGCTCGGCCCGCTCCGGGCCGTCGTCCATCGCCTCGAGCGCGGCCACCTCGTCGGCGACACCGCCTAGCACGGAGGCGCGATCCGCGTCGACGAGCGGCTGGTCGAACCAGCGGAACCGCACGCTGCGCGCGAGGTCGCCGATGACGGGGAACCGCAGCTGGGTCGCGACGACGAGCCGGTCCAGCACCTCGCGGGCCGCCGCGTCGAGCGGCTCCTCGGGCCGTGGCTCGGCGATCCACCGCTGCAACAGGGCCGTGCCGAGGGCGAGGTCGGGCGCAGATCGCTGCTGCGCCAGGAAGATCCGGAAGACGGCTTCCTCAAGGTCGGGAGTGCGGTCGAGGCTGTCGACGCCGTAGTGCCGCAGGACCTGTCCGAGCTTGGAGCGGAACTGCTCGGGCAGCGCACCACGCTCGACGTCGAGGCTCTGCAGGTAGGTGTGGAAGTGCTCGCGGGGGCTGTGCACCCGGTGCTCGACGTGCTCGTCCTCGCCCGCCGGTCGGTTGCGGCTCAGCTCGGCGAAGTCGGCGAGCACCTCCAGAACGGACACCTCCGCGCCCACCTGGGACTCGCCTTCCCGGGTGAGCTCGTCGCGGGCGGCGAGGTATGCCGCGAGCGTGTCACCGCGCGGGTCGACGTCGTAGCCCAGCAGCATCGCCGCGAGGTCGGCCCGGCAGCGGGACACGGACTTGCTGGGCGCGTCGTCGCCGTTGTCGTCGGGCAGGTCGAGCTCGACAGCCTCCTGACCGGCGTTGTCGGCCGCCGCCTCGTCCTCCTCACCCACCGGCTCGAGGCGCACCAGCGGTGCACCGGTCTCGACCTGGCTGCCGGTGGAGACGAGCAGCTCCTTCACCCGCGCCGTGAACGGCGCCGGCAGCACGGTCTCCATCTTCATCGACTCGAGCACCAGCACGGGCGCCCCCGCGGCGACCTCGCCGCCGACCGCCACCGGAGTCGCGACGACGAGAGCCGGTGCGGGAGAACGCAGTACGCCACCCTCATCCCGGCTCACGCGGTGGGTGACACCGTCGACCTCGACGAGCTGGACGGGGCCGTGGGTGGCGGTCGTGAGCCGGAAGGTCTGCCCGCCGATGGTCAGCCGGCTGGTGTACTCACCGAGCCGGTCGAGCTCGGCGGTGACGGTCTGCTCGGTGTCGCCGCTGGCGACCGTGACGCGGAACCGGTGCGGGCCCGTGCGCCAGACGGTGACCTTGTATGCCGTGCCGCGCAGCTTGAGGTCGATGGCGACCCCGCTGCGGTGCTGCACCTGCGGACGGCCGCCGCGGGCGGTCTCGAGGAGGCGGGTGAGCTCGACGGCCTCCTCGTCCTCGTAGGCCTCGATGCCGGCGGCGACGAGCGCGACGCCGGAGTGCCGGTGCGACACGAGCCGACCCTCGGCCCGCACCCGGTCGATCCACCCGGTGTCGGCGCTGCCGTCGATCACCTCGGGCTGGTCCAGCAGGTCGAGGATGAAGCTCTTGTTGGTGGCGCCGCCCTCGATGACGACGGTGGTCTCCCCCATCGCCCGCCGCAGCCGGGCGAGCGCCTCGTCGCGGTCGGCACCGAAGGCGATGATCTTCGCGATCATGGAGTCGAAGTCGGCGGGGATCGAATCGCCTTCTCCCACACCGGTGTCCACGCGGATGCCGGGACCGGCGGGCAGCTCCAGCAGCGCGATGCGGCCCGGTGACGGCGCGAAGTCGCGGTCGGGGTCCTCGGCGTTCAACCGGGCCTCGACGGCGTGCCCGACCTCGACCGGCTTCTCCCCCTCGAGCCGGCCACCGGAGGCGACGTGGACCTGGAGCTTGACCAGGTCGGTGTCGGTGGTGGTCTCGGTGATGGGGTGCTCGACCTGGAGGCGGGTGTTGACCTCGAGGAAGGCGAAGAACTGGTCGACGGGGTGGTAGAGGAACTCGACGGTGCCAGCCCCGGCATACCCCACGGCGATGGCGAGGCGCTCGGCCGACGCCTTGAGCTCGTCGGCCTGCTCCTTGGTCATGACGGGCGAGGCGGACTCCTCGATGACCTTCTGGTTGCGCCGCTGCACGGAGCAGTCGCGCACACCGATGGCCCACGCGGTGCCCTGGCCGTCGGCGATGACCTGCACCTCGACGTGGCGGGCGCCGGTGACGAGCTTCTCGAGGAAGACGACGCCGGAGCCGAACGCGCGCTGCGCCTCGTCGCGGGTCAGCTGGTAGGCCGCCTCGAGCTCGTCGTCGCTGGTCACCTTGCGGATGCCGCGACCGCCGCCACCAGCGGTCGCCTTGAGCATCAACGGGTAGCCGATGTCGGCGGCCGCTGCCTTGGCGTCCTCGAGGGTGTCGACGCCGCCGCGGCTCCAGGGCGCGACCGGCACCCCGACCTCCTCGGCGATGAGCTTGGAACCGATCTTGTCGCCGAGCTTGCGCATGGCCTCCGGGCTCGGGCCGATGAAGGTGACGCCGATGCGCTCGCACAGCTCGGCGAAGCTCGGGTCCTCCGCGACGAAACCCCACCCGACCCACGCCGCGTCGGCCCCGGTCTCGCGCAACGCCTTCTCCAGGACCGCGTAGTCGAGGTAGGGCCGGTTTGCTGCTGGCCCGAGGTTGTGGGCGCGATCGGCCTCGCGCACGAACATCGCCTGCTTCTCGCCCTCGGTGTGCAGGGCGACCGTCTCGATGTAGTGGGCATCGGGACCGCCCTCGAGCTCGGCCTGCGCATTGAGGTCGCGCACCGCGTGGATCAGCCTCATGGCGGCCTCGCCGCGGTTGACGATGGCGATGCGCGAGAACATCGAGTGGGCCTCCAAGCGGTCGTGGCAACGGTGCGGCGACCACGGAGACCACGGACGGCTCTCCCCGGGTGCGCCGGCCCCGAGCCTGCCACCGATGCGTGGTGACGCGCGAGTAATGCCCACGCCAGCAGGTCGAGGCCGCAGCGCCTAGGGTCGAGGCGTGGGTGCAGCCGGATCGATCCTGTGGTTGCGTCGCGACCTCCGACGGCAGGACCTGCCGGCCCTCGGCGCGGCGGCCAGTGCTGCCGGCGACGGTTCGGTGCTCCCCCTCTACGTCCTCGACCCCGTCCTGTGGCGTGGTGCCGGTGATGCCCGCCGGGCATGGCTGGCCGCCACGCTGCGCGAGGCGCGCGACGCCTACGACGGCCGGCTGTGCCTGCGGTGGGGCGACCCCCGGGTCGTCGTCCCCCGCGTGGCCCGCGAGGTCGACGCCGGGTCGGTGCACGTCTCGCGCGAGACCACCCCGCTGGGGCGCCGGCGCGACGCGGCGGTCAGGGGGTCGTTGGGCGAGCTCGGGGTCGACTGGGTCGAGACCGGCACGCCGTATGCCGTGGGGCCGGGCTCGGTGGTCAACCGCGAGGGTGGCGAGTACAAGGTCTTCACGCCGTTCAGCCGAGCGTGGCGCGACCACGGCTGGCCAGGCCCGGCGCCCGAACCCGAGGGCCTGACCCTGTCGCGCGTCGGATCCGATGACGAGGCCTGGGCCAAGGTCAACCGCACCCTCGCCGAGACCGAGCTGCCCACGCTGCCCGACGCCGGTGAGGACGCCGCCCTCGCGCGGTGGCGCGACTTCAGCGATGGCGAGCTCGCGGCATACGCCACTGACCGCGACCGGGCCGACCTCGATGGCACGTCGCGCATGTCCGCCCACCTCAAGCTCGGCACCATCCACCCGCGCACGCTCCTGGCCGACCTCGCACGTCGTCGCAGCGACGGCGCGGCCAAGCTCGTCGACGAGCTGGCCTGGCGTGAGTTCTACGCGGATGTCCTGTGGCGCCACCCCGACTCGGCGTGGCACGACCTGCGACCGACACTGGAAGGCATGGCCTACGACGAGGACGACGACCTGGTCGAGGCGTGGCGCACCGGCCACACCGGCTACCCCGTCGTCGACGCCGCGATGCGACAGCTGCTCGCCGAGGGGTGGATGCACAACCGCATGCGGATGGTGACGGCGAGCTTCCTCACCAAGGACCTGCACACCTGGTGGCCCGTCGGCGCGCGACACTTCCTCGCGCACCTCATCGACGGCGACATCGCCTCGAACAACCATGGCTGGCAATGGGTTGCGGGCACCGGCACCGACGCCTCCCCCTACTTCCGGGTGTTCAACCCGGTCACCCAGGGACTGCGGTTCGACCCGCGCGGCGACTACGTGCGCCGCTACGTGCCTGAGCTCGCGCACCTGCCGGGCAAGGCCGCGCACGAGCCGTGGAAGCACGCCGAGGGCTACGCGCGCGGCTACCCGCAGCGCATCGTCGACCACGCCGAGGAGCGCCGCGAGGCGTTGCGGCGGTATGCCGCGGTGCGGCGATGAGGGGTCCGGTCGCCGAGCTGCGGGCGTTCGCCCGCGCGGCCCTCGTGACGCCCGTGCCGCGCGACCACACCGAGTCCGACGCGGCCTTCCGGCGACGTCGCGTGGTCGCGCTGGTGACGCTCGTGGTGGGGGCGGTGCTGCTCACGCTGGCGCTGCGGATCGAACCGGGCGACAACCTCTTCTACCTCGCCACCCTTGCCCTGGCGGTGGTCTGGGCGGTGGGCGCCTTCGCGTCCGGCCCGCTGCACCTGGGGCGGGCGCACACCCGTGCCGGCGCCGGCCTGGCCCGACCGGTGGTGCAGTCGCTGTCCCTGGGCGCGCTGTTGCTGGCGGTGTTCCTCGTCGGCGGCTTCGTCGTGGCGCGGGTGCCGTGGCTGGGCGACCCGGTGCGCGAGCTGCTCGACCACGCCCGCCTCGGGTCGCTCGCCCTCGTCGCCGTGATCACCGCGGTCAACGGCGTGGCCGAGGAGCTCTACTTCCGCGGGGCGCTCTACGCGGCCGTCGGCCGTCGCCACGCCGTCCTCGTGACGACCGTGGTCTACGCGCTCACGACGGTGGGCGCCGGCATACCCCTGCTCGTCCTCGCCGCGGCCGCGCTCGGCCTCCTCACCGGCCTGCAACGACGGGTGACCGGGGGCGTCCTCGGCCCCATCATCACCCACCTCACCTGGTCGCTCGGCATGCTCTTCCTGCTGCCGGTCGTCCTGTCGACAGGAGCCTGACATGACCACCGTCCTCGTCACCGGCGCCACCGGGTACATCGGCAGCCAGCTCGTCCCGGCACTCCTCGAGCGCGGCGTGACCGTCCGGGTCCTGAGCCGGCACGCCTCGTCGGTGCGTGAGCGTGAGTGGGGCGACGCGGTCGAGGTCGTCGAGGGCGATGCCTCCGACGCAGCGGCCGTGCGCTCGGCCCTCGAGGAGGTGGACGTCGCCTACTACCTGGTGCACTCGATGGGTGGGGGGTCGGACTTCGTCGACCGCGATCTGGAGCTGGCGCGTACGTTCGCTGACGCTGCCGCCGCCCAGGGCGTCGGGCGCATCGTCTACCTGGGCGGGCTGCACCCCGGGGGTGAGCTCTCGACCCACCTGGCGTCCCGGGTCGCGGTGGGCGAGGTCTTCCTGGGATCGCCGGTGCCGTCCGTGGCGTTCCAGGCCGGCATCGTGCTCGGCGACGGGTCGGCGTCGTTCGACATGCTGCGTCACCTCACCGAACGGTTGCCAGTGATGGTCACGCCGAAGTGGGTCGACAACCGCATCCAGCCGATCGCCGTCGCCGACGTCGTCCACTACCTCGCCCGTGCACTGGACCTGCCGCCGGACACCAACCGCACCTATGACATCGGCGGACCCGACGTGCTCACCTACGGCGAGATGATGAAGCGCTACGCCGAGCTGACCGGGCTCGGCAGCCGACGCATCCTCGTCGGCCCGGTCCTCACCCCACGACTGGCGGGGCTGTGGGTCGACGTCGTCACGCCGGTGCCGGGCGAGGTGGCACGTCCCCTGGTCGGCAGCCTCGTCCACGACGCGGTGGCCGACGAGGACGACGTCCTGCGCGACATCGGGCCGCCGCCGGGTGGTCGCACGGGTTTCGACGACGCGGTGCGGTCCGCGGTCCGGGGCCTGGACTCCCACCGGTGGGCTCGGACCCTGGCACGCACCGGCGCCATGGTGGGAGCCGCCGCGGTGGTTGGCTCACTCCTCGCCGACCCCGATTCTCGTTGGTACCGAAGGCTTTCCAAGCCCGCGTGGCAGCCGCCCCGGGCGGCGTTCCCCGTCGTCTGGACCGGTCTGTATGCCGCGACCGCCCTCGCCACCGCCCGCGCAAGTGCCGAGCTGGGCGAGGCCGGCAGGGCCGGCGAAGCACGGCGGCTCGAGATTGCCCTCGGCGCCAACATGGCGCTCAACGCCGCCTGGCCCGGGCTGTTCTTCCGGTCGCGCCGGCCATGGCTGGCGGCCGCCGAGTGCGCGGTCCTCACCGCCAGCTCGGTCGACCTCGCGCGCCGCACCGGCGCAGCCGGGCGGGGCAAGGGTGCCGTCGTGGGCGGGTATGCCGCGTGGTGCGGCTTCGCGACCGTCCTCTCCGCCGCGATCGCACGCCGCAACCGGCGTCGCTGATCCCGGCCGGCAGGGTCAGCCGAGGACGCGCTCGAGGAAGGCGTTGCCGAACTTGCGGTCAGGGTCGATCCGGTCACGCAGCGACGCGAAGTCGTTCCAGTATGGGTAGAGGGGCGCGAGCGCATCGGCCTCGGCGACGAAGCACTTGCCCCAGTGCGGCCTGCCACCGAGCGGAAGCAGGGCCTCCTCGATCGCCGGCAGCACGGCATACACACCATCGAGGTCCAGCGACCACGTCAGGTGCAGGCCCACGGTGTCGCGGCCCTCGCTTCCACTGAGCCACAACGGATCTGGAGCGGTCGTGCGGATCTCGCACACCTGGAGCACCCCCGCCAGCCGAGGGGCCAGCGACCGCATCGCGGCGAACGACTCCCGTGCCGCGGACCGGGGCAGGAGGTACTCGCTCTGCACCTCGACACCGAAGCTGGGCGTGAACCCGAGCTTGAAGTGGGGCAGCCGCTGGTGGGCCGGCCCCGGCACCCCGAGCTGGGGCGTCACGGCCTCGGTCGGGGCACCGGGCAGCGTGTGCGTCGTCTCGGTGGCCGCCACCGCGCCGGGGAACGGCGGCTCCCCACCCGGGCCGTCGTCATCGACCCGCGCCTTCACCCAGACCTGGTCGATGCCGTCCTGCCGCCGGGTGAACAGGCTGACGCTGTAGCCACTCGCGCTGATCGAGTCGAAGTGCTCGTCGAGCAGGTCCCAGGTGAGCCCGGTCCACACGTCCTGGCGCACCGTGAACGCGGGCTCCACGTCGAGCGTCAGGGACACCACCGGCCCCAGCGCCCCGAGGGACACGACCGCACCGTCGAACCCGTCATCGCCACGCGCGAGCCGGAGCAGCGAGCCGTCCGGCGTGACGAGCTCGAGGGCTGCGACGGCGGCGCCCAGGCCGGGTACGCCGTTGCCCGAGCCGTGCGTGCCCGTCGCGACCGCGCCCGCCACGCTGATGTGCGGCAGGGAGGCGAGGTTGGCTAGCTCGAATCCCTTGGCGTGCAACGGTTCCACCAGGTCGCCGTACCGGATGCCCCCGTCGACCGTGACCGTGGCGGCGTCCTCGTCGACCTCCACCCGGCGGGGCAGGGCGCCAAGGCCGACGAGGGTGCCCGCCGTGTCGGTGATGTCGGTGAAGGAGTGCCGCGACCCGAGGGCCTTGACGTGGTCGGCCGAGGCGACGACCTCCTGCAGCTGCTCGAGCGAGGTCGGGGCCGCCCAGTCCGGCGCGGTGTACGCGTGGTTGCCGGCCCAGTTGGTGGCGGGTCGGTCGCTGGCGGTGCTCGTCATGACACCACCTTGGCACCGGCCGCCGGCTGCGTCACCGCTGTCTCAGCCGCTGTGGCCGCGGCGGCGTAGTGCCGCAGCCACTGCGCTGGCGATTCCGCCGAGCACGACGAACGCGACACCCCACGGGAGGGCCGTCACCGACCCGGCCCCGGTGTAGGCCAGCGCTGACCGCGGCTGGCCCCAGTCACCACCGGGTCCCGTTGCGCCGGAACGAGATCCGCTGCGGCTCCCGTGCCCGGCGCCCCAGTCCGCACTCGTGTCCAGGGTGTAGGGGTGCGACCGCACGTCGGTCCCGTCGGGGGCGGTGCCGTGCGACGTGGCCACGTTGCGCACCCGACCTTCGTCGATGTCCGACTGCTTCACGGTGTACCAGGGGGCGACGCACACCATCGTCTCGCCGGGCGACAGCGTGGTGCCCGGGCAGGCGGCGGAAAGACGGAGCAGGTCGAGTGCCGGGTCCTGGACCTCGACGTCGGTCAGGGTCACCAGGCCGGTGTTGCGCACCGTGAAGCGGTACTGGATCCGCTCACCCGCGTCCGCGAGCTGGTCGCCGTCCCGGTCCTCGAGGGAGGCCCGCTTGGTGATGGAG
This sequence comes from Actinomycetes bacterium, assembly GCA_023420415.1. Classification (GTDB taxonomy): domain Bacteria; phylum Actinomycetota; class Actinomycetes; order Actinomycetales; family Dermatophilaceae; genus Pedococcus. The sequence continues at coordinate 40,763 of JAEZWF010000040.1, forward strand.
ATCCCCTTGCGCCACACCGTCTCCGTGCGCGTGGAGGACGGCTTCGAGACCACGGTCGCTGCACCGTGCTGTGCGCGGGCGGAGGCGGTGGCGGTGTTGGCGACGACGCCCGCGTCGACGTCGGCCTGGGTCACGGCATACCGGCTGGAGGTGCACGTCATGGCAGCGGCTGGCGCAAGGCTCGTCGACGGGCAGGCCACCCTCACCGCAGGCCCGGCCGGGGCGGCGAGGCGGTCCGTGACGCGCACCCCGGTCAGCGGGACCGGTCCGGTGTTGCGCACGACGAACCGGAAGGACAGCTGGTCGCCCACCCCGGGAAGACCGTCGGAGTTGCGGTCGACCGCGAGCTTGGCCGACTTGGTGAGGGCGATCGCGGGCGCCCCGACGGTGAGGGTGGCCGGGGCCGGCGGGAGCAGGCCCACCATGCCGTGCACGTGGGTGCCCGCAGCGTTGGTGTAGCGGCCCGGCGCACTCGCCACGACATCGACCGACACCGTGCAGGAGCTGTCGCCCCCGTCGATGGTACCCCGCACGCGCAGCTCGCCCGACCCCGCGGTCGCGCCGCCGACCGTGGTGTCCTCACAGGTGGTCTCGAGCCCGGGCTCGGACGCGACGGCCAGACCTTCCGGCAGCGTGTCGGTGAAGCCCCAGCCGGCCTTCTCGGCGAGCTCGCTGGTGTTGGTGACCGTGAACGTCAGCCGGGAGGGCTCGCCCGGTGCGACCACGTCAGGGGCGAACGCCTTCGACAGCGTCGGGGTCACGTCGAGCAACCGCAGGTTGTCGAGGGCGGTGTCGTTGCCCGTGCCGGAGCCGTTGTCGTTGCGGACGACCAGTCCGACGGAGGCCGCGTCGACCAGGAGGGGGCGCGTGGCGTGGCTCGACACCCGAACGGTGGCCTCCGTGGCTCCCGACCCCGGCGGCGGCGGCACGACCACGCTGCTGCCCGTGGCGGGGCAGGTGTCCACGGCCGGTCCGAGCGCCGTCTCCGCGCCACCCGCGGGGACGACGGCCAGCCGCAGCCGCGCACCCCCCTCGGCGCAGTTCACGGACGCGGTGTCGAAACGCGCCGCGAGGAAGCGGCTGGTCACCGGACCACCGAGCGCCACCGGCCGCGCCGTCGCGAGCTCGACGCGCCCCGCGCCGGGGTTCTCGCCGTCGGTGTAGCCCGCGAGCGCGTGGTTGGTCTGGCCGGCCTGCCCGCCGAGCGGTGCGAGCGCGCGGGCGAGCTGGCGGATGCGGGCGTAGGCGCGCCCGTTCGTCGCCACCTGTCGCGTGCAGCCGGCGCTCTCGCGGTCGGCCTGCGGCGCGCTCCACGACACGACCACCCCGTTGCACGCGCGCAGCCAGGCCGCGTCCGCGGCATACGTCATGCCCGAGGCGCCCCGGTAGGAGTCCAGGAGCACGGGCGGGTCGCCGACGCCGTTCTCGAAGTCCTCGTCCAGCACGACGCGCGGTTCGTTGGGGCCGGCGGCTGCGACGGCCGTCGGGGCGGTGGCCGGGGACGGGGACGCACCGGCGCCGGACGGGGCGGCGCCCGTCAGGGCAGCAAGCAGCCCCGAGACCACCACGACCCTCGCGGGCAGCCCGCGGCGACGCTTCGTTCCCTGCATGGATTCCCTCGTCCACCTGTGCCTGCTGCGCCGCGATCCCGTCAATCCGGCGCCTCGCCCGATGTCCCCTGTTTGGGGCCACGGAGGCGTCCGGTCAGTGAACCATCGCGTCCGTCACCGAGCAATGTGACCGAGGTCGCGCTTATCTTGTCCCGACACCCGCGTCACGGTTTGGACGTTCAAACGTCACGACGGCAGGACGACCGACCACACGAGGACCACACGCAATGACGACGAACGCAGCGGACGGGCAGGACGACCTGCCCGGCGACCTGCTCTACCGCCTGGAAGTCGCCGAGCTCTCCCGGCCGCACATCGTCGTGACACGCGACCGGCGCACCGGCCGGGAGTGCTTCTCCGGGCCCTACCCCACCGTGCTCGGCGCGCTCTGCGCGGCGGAGACGGAGTACCAGGTCGACCGTGACGGCGGTGGCCTGGGCGAGCTGTCGTTCCACGTGGCTGCCCTCTACCCGCCGTTGCAGGGGGGCGAGAGTGGTCCCGAGGACACGCAGCGGGTGGGTCGCCACCGCCGCGCGGCGACCCTGGGGAGCCGGGTGGCCGAGGGACTGGCGTATGCCGCGTGGCTGGTTCGCGCGCGAGTCGCACCGGCCATCGGCGGCTCCGCCCGCCGCGTGCGCCGGGGCCGGCGGGCCTCGTGAGGCTCCACGACGAACGCACGGATCTGCAGCTGGTCGAGGCGGCACGTGCCGGTGACAACGACGCCGTGGTCGAGCTGTGGCAACGGCACTACTCGGCGACCATGGGGGTGGCCAGGCGGGTGGCCCGCCAGCCGCGCGACGCCGAGGAGCTCGCGTCGGACGCGTTCGCCCGCATGCTCTCGGCGATGTCGACCGGAGGCGGGCCGACCGCCTCGGTCCGCGCCTACCTCGCCACCTCGGTGCGCAACCTCGCGGTGTCGCGCATCCGGCACTCGTCGTCCGGAGAGGTCCTCACCGACGACGACGGGGCCCTGGAGCGTCTCGCCGCCGACGGCAGCGACCCGGTCGCACGCCACGGCGAGCTCGGCATCATGCGCGAGGCCTTCGCCGCGCTGCCCAAACGGTGGCAGGTGGTGTTGTGGCGCACCGCGGTGGACCAGGACAGCAACATCGCGGTCGCGCAGGAGCTCGGCCTGTCCCCCAACGCCGTCGCGGCACTGACGCGACGGGCGCGCAAGGGGCTGCGCACGGCATACCTGCAGGCGCACGTCTCCATCCGTGGCGTCGACGCCGCCTGCGCACCGCACGTGGCGCTGCTCGCCGACCTGGCGACCGGCCAGAGCGTGCCCGCCGCCACGCGAGCCCACGTCGAGGGCTGCGCGCGCTGCCAGGCGCGGGTCGCCGAGCTCACCGAGGTCGAGACCCGGCTCTCGGGCCTGCTCGGCCCGGCGATCCTCGGGCTCGCGAGCTCCACGCCGCTGGCCGCGGGTGGGGCGGGTGGCACCGTCGGCTCAGAGCAGGTCGTCGAGGCCACCACCCGGGCGGGTCAGTGGACCTGGCGCGCCAAGGGACTGCTCGCCGGGACGGCCGCGGTGGCCGTGGCCGCCGCGGCCTGGGCCCTGGCCGACCGCGGCGAGCCCCCCACACCACCGCTCGTGGCACCCACGACCACGACCGTCGTCCCCACACCATCGGCCACGACCACCACCACGCGCCCGCCCACGACCACCACCACGACGGCAACGACGGTGCCGACCCGGACCACCACGACTCGCCCCACGCCGACCGCGCCGCGGACGGCCACGTCTCGGCCTGCACCACCACCACCGCCGTCGAGCCCTCGCACGACCCCACCGGCGACGACGACGAGCATCGCGATGACACCGCTGGTCGCCGAGCTCTCGGTCACCGACGACCGCACCACCACCAGCCTGGCCCTGCACGTGGAGGTGGAGGGCACCCGCGGCCCCCTGACGGCACAGGTCAGCCTGCCCAGCGGGGTCCGCTACTCGAGCAGCTCCGGGGACTGGGGCCAGTGCCGGCAGTCCGGCAGTTCGGTGACGTGCACGGGCGCGCACGAGGGTGACGGGGTCTGGGACGGCTCGATCGCGGTGCGCTGGCCGCCCGGGGTGTCCGGGCGGGTGGTGGCCGAGGTGGCCGGCACCTATGCCAACGGCAGTCCGGCGCGGGGGTCGGTCGGCACCACCTGGAGCCGCTGAGGGCGTCACCCCCTGACGGCCGGCCCCAAGAAAATGCCAAGAAGTTTCCTGGTCCGCGTCATGAATCCGTCAGCAGCGCGTCTCTCCCTGTGACAACCCGCCGACGGGGGTGGGTCCGACCAGGGGGTTTTTCCTCGTGCACCACCAGTACGACAAGACATCCGACTTCACCACGCAGCGGTCACGACTCCTCGTCGTGCTCGCCGCACTGATGCTGGCCGCCATCGGCGGCCTGGTCGCCGCACCACGCGCGTCGGCCGACGAGATCCCAGGGGCGATCACGTCGATCACCAGCACCTCGAGCAAGGTCGGCCAGTGGGAGCAGGCCGAGTTCAGCTGCACCTGGGCCGTGCCGGACGGGTCCAAGCCCGGTGACACGTTCACGCTGCAGCTCCCCGAGGAGCTCAAGTGGTCGGGGTCGAAGACCTTCGACCTCAGGGCCCCGGACGGGTCCGTCGTCGCGAAGGCCGTCGTGACCGACTCGGGTCTGGTGACCTTCACGTTGACCGACTACGTCGCCACGCACCCGATCAACGTGCACGGCACCTGCGCGTTCACCACCCAGTACATCGCGGCCACGGACGGCGGCACCGTCGAGCTTGAGTTCCAGGTCAACGACGAGGTGCTGACGGTGCCGGTCGAGACCCAGGGTCCGTGCCCCTCCGGCTGCCCGACCGACCGGACCGAGCCGCACAAGTGGATGTGGTGGGCCGACGCGGACCAGACGGTCACCCAGTCGCAGATCATGGCGCCGGCCACGACCACCGACGACGCGACCGTCGTCATCACCGACACGCCCGGCCCGGGTCTCGCACTCGACTGCACCTCCGTCGAGACCGCGGTCGGCAAGAACCTCGACGACAAGGGGCTCATCACCGCCCCCCGCGACGACGCGGCATACCCGGCGAAGGTCGTGTGCACTCCCGAGCAGGTGACGGTCACCTGGACGGGTCTGCCCAAGGGCGAGTACACCGAGCTGCGGGTCAAGGCCACGGTCACGGACCCGACGCGCGCGAGCTACGCCAACCAGGGCACCATCTCGATCGCCGGTGAGGAGTCGCCGGTCGCCGCGGAGACCAAGCGCACCGACGCCAGCGGCACCGGCGTGGGCACGACGCCGGCGCCCACCACCACGAGCCCGAGCTCGACGACGACCACGTCGCCCACGAGCACGACCACCACGACCAGCTCCAGCACGTCGAGCACGACCTCGGAGACCACCGTCGGTGGCGGGTCCGGCGGGGACACCGGCGGGGCCTCGGTCGAGGAGCAGCCGATGTCGACTGCGGGCTCGTCCGATCAGGGCGCCTACGTGCAGAGCGCACCGGCGCAGCAGACCGGACCGCTCGCGTACACCGGTGCCACCGTCTGGCCCACCGTCGCGATCGGGCTGGCGCTGCTGGTCGGCGGCGGGCTGCTCCTGCTGAGCCGGCGCCGGGTGGCACGTCGCCACTGAGACGGGCGCCTGAGGACAACTGAATATCAAGGACTCGCGGGCCGGTGAGCCGGTGCACTGACCTGACAGGGGAGGTCGGTCGCACCGGCCCGGCCCGCGGCGGATGCCTGGTGAGGCGCCGGGGGAAGTCCAGCGGAAAAGTGTCATGGTGCCGTCACATTTCGCAGGTTCGCGCGTCTCACCAGGTGCAGGGGGCACAGCGGCGGCCGGCTCCGCGCCGGGGGGCGTGGGGTCGGCCGCCGCAAGTCCCGGGGGGGGACGGCTGGCGTGGGCACCAGATGCGCTGCACAAGATCGACGCACACGACGGGGCTTGGACGGGGCAGCACGAGGCCGGGCAGCACGAGGCCTGGCAGCACGAGGCCTGGACGGGCACGAGACGGGGACGGACAAGGGATGGCAAAGCGCAGACGCAGGTGGCAGATCGAGGCGCAGACCGCGACCCAGCCGCCGGCAGCCCAGGCCCGAGCGGCCCAGGCGGCCCAGGCGGGCCGGGCGGGCCAACGGCGCGACTCGACGACGGCTGAGCCGGCGCCGGCATCATCCGGCACGCCGGGTCACGCGAGCGGGCCGGTGCAGCGGCTCTGGCTGCTGCTGGTGCGCCTGGACCGCGCGGTCTGGCGCTCGATGCCGACCTTCCGCGAGGGCCGCGCCGCCGCGCGGTCGTGGGAGGACGCGGCCAAGCTGGTGCTCCAGGCCCAGATGGCGATCGGTGGCCTGACCCGCGACCTGCCCACGCTGCCGAGTGAGGACGACGTCGCCGCCGCGCGCCTGGTCGACAGCGCCCGGGACACCCTCGCCGAGGTGGACGAGATGGACCCGCACGGGTGGCGCCAGACGCGTGAACTGGTCGTCGAGGCGCTCGACGCCAGCGAGGTCGTCGCAACCGCGTGACGGGCGCGGTGGCCCGGGGATGTCGTGAGGTGTGCCGCCAAGCCGGCCCGGCGGCATACCTCACGACGCCGTGCGTGCCGGGTCAGAACAGGGTGTATCCCCCGTCGATGACCACGACCGACCCGGTCATGAAGCTGGACGCGTCGGACGCGAGATAGACGACGGTCGGTGCGATCTCCTCCGGGAGGGCGTAGCGCTGCATCGGCGCGTCCTCGATCCAGTGCCGGCGGAACCGGGGTTCGTCCACCGGGGCCATCTCGGTCTTGACGTAGCCCGGGGCGACGGCGTTGACCCGGATGCCGAGCGGTGCCCACTCGGCGGCGAGCGACTTGGTGAGCTGGTGCACGGCGGCCTTGGACGCGTTGTAGGCCGGTTGCCACTGCGGCCGGTTGACGATCTGCGCGGAGATCGAGCCGATGTTGACGATCGAGCCGCCGCCGTGGTCGGCGAAGTGGCGTCCGGCGAGGCGGCTCATGAGCCAGAGCCCGGTGACGTTGACGTCCAGGACCTGCCGGAACTCGTCCTCGGGCACCTCGAGCGCCGGCCGGTGGATGCACGCGCCCGCGTTGTTGACGAGGATGTCGAACCGGCCGGTGGCATCGAGGGTCGCGTCCACCGCGGCCTGCGCCGAGTCGGCGTCGGCCACGTCGAGCTGGACGCCGACGACGGTGCGCCCGGTCTCGGCGGCGAGGTCGGCCGCGGCAGCGCGCGACGCGGCCTCGTCGCGGGCGGCGATGACGACGTCGGCGCCCGCCTGGGCGAGGGCGCGGGAGAAGGCGAGGCCGAGGCCGCGGTAGCCACCGGTGACCAGCGCGGTGCGGCCGTCGAGTCGGAAGCTGTCCAGGACGTTCATGCGCGCGACACCACCACGACGGACTTCATGCTGAGCGGATCGGCGTCGGCGTTGAGGGCGGCTTCGGCGTCCTCGAGGTCGAACTCGGCAGTGACGAGCGCGTCGAGCCCGGGGCCGGGTTGCAGCGCGGCGGCGATGGCCTTGGGCCAGGTGTCGACGTAGCGGAAGACGCCGGTGAGGACGAGCTCCTTGTTCATGATCTGCTGCACCGGCAACGACATCTCCTCCGCGCCCAGGCCGACGAGCACGGCCGTTCCGCCGCCGCGCAACGCCTGCAGGCCCGTCAGCACCGCGGGGGTGGCGCCGGAGCACTCGATGAACGCGTCGGCATGCAGGGCGCCGGCGTCGAACGACGCGTCGGTCGGGTCGAGGGCCTCGGCGGCACCGAAGTCCAGGATCCGCTGGCGCCGTGACTCCACGAGGTCGGTGACGACCACCCGCTGGGCGCCGAACGAGCGGGCGGCCAGGCACGCCATCGCGCCGATGGGGCCGGCACCGGTGACGAAGACGGTCGCGCCCGGTTCGACCTTGGCCTTACTGACCGCCCAGATTCCGACCGAAAGGGGTTCGAGCAGGGCGGCCGCATGGTCGGACAGCTCGTCGGGCACCCGGTGCGCGAAGTCCGCGGGGGCGACGACGTAGTCGCAGAAGGCGCCGTCGATGGGTGGGGTGGCGTAGAACTCCATCCGCTCGCACAGGTTGTAGTGCCCCGTCTTGCACAGCCGGCAGCGGCGACACGGTCGTTGCGGCTCGATCGCGACCCGCTCCCCCACCCGCCCCTGTGGCACGTCCGAGCCCACGTCGACGATGACGCCGGACACCTCGTGCCCGAGCACGAGGGGCGCCTCGACGACGAAGTCACCGATGCGGCCCTCTTTGTAGTAGTGCACGTCGGATCCGCACACGCCGACGGAGCGGACGCGGACCAGCACCTCGTCGGGGCCGGGACGCGGCACCGGCCGCTCCTGCAGCTCGATCGTCTGCTTGTCGGTGAGCACGCTGGCGCGCATCGTCGTGGGGATGTCCGTCATGGCCGCCTCCTGTCGCCGTGGTCGGCTCCGAGTCTGACGGGTATGCGGTGTGCTCGCCCGCCGTGACCGCGTCAGCTCGGCACGCCTCCCTGGCCCCGACGCCGTCGCAACCGGCCTTGCGGAACCTCGCCAGTCTCGTCAGGGCTTCTCGGTCGCGACGGGTGGCCAGTCTGGAGGGTCGCACTCATGCTCGCATGGTCGGCGTGACCGCCTCCGGGCCATGCGAAAGGGCCCCGACCGGCATAGCTGCTGGTCGGGGCCCTTCGTGCACGGGGTGGCGGGTGAAGGATTCGAACCTTCGAAGCTTTCGCGACGGATTTACAGTCCGCTCCCATTGGCCGCTCGGGCAACCCGCCTGGTGCGCGTGGAAGGATAGCAAGGACACCAACGAATGCCGAAACCGGCGCCACCGCGGCCGGCCCACCACCGCGCCGCGCACCGCCCCAGGGAGGACCCACATGGCCGACAGCTCGTTCGACATCGTCAGCAAGATCGACCGGCAGGAGGTCGCCAACGCGATCAACAGCGCCGGCCGCGAGGTCTCGCAGCGCTACGACTTCAAGAACGTCGGCGCCTCGATCGAGGCCAGCGGTGAGGACGCCGTGGTCATCAAGGCCAACACCGAGGAGCGCGCCAACGCCGTGCTCGACGTGTTCCAGACCTGGCTGGTCAAGCGCAAGGTCAGCCTCAAGCACCTCGACGTGCCCGAGCGCGGCCCGCAGCTGTCCGGCAAGGAGTACCGCCTCGAGGTCGGGCTCAAGGAGGGCATCAGCCAGGAGAACGCCAAGAAGATCAACAAGATCATCCGCGACGAGGGCCCCAAGTCGGTCAAGTCGCAGATCCAGGGTGACGAGCTGCGCGTCACCAGCAAGAGCCGCGACGACCTGCAGGCCGTGCAGGCTCTGCTCAAGGGCAAGAGCGACCTCGACGTCGCCCTCACCTTCACCAACTACCGCTGAGGCTCCCCCAGACGCAGGTATGCCGCGTGGCCGAGGCGACCACGCGGCATACCTTTGTCTGTTTCTGGGTGTGAAAACCCTTGTGGGTCAGGCCTTCTTGGCCATCTTCACGTCGTAACGGTCGTTGTCCATGACCTTGGTCCAGGCGGCCGCGAAGTCGCGGACGAACTTCTCCTTGGCGTCGTCGCTGGCGTAGACCTCGGCGACCGCGCGCAGCTCGGAGTTGGACGCGAAGACCAGGTCGACGCGGCTGCCGGTCCACTTGACACTGCCGCCGGCGTCGCGGCCCTCGAAGGTCTCGGCGTCGGAGCCGCTGCCGTCGGTGGGCGCCCACTGGGTGTCCAGGTCGAGCAGGTTGACGAAGAAGTCGTTCGTCAGCTGGCCCGGCTTGTCGGTGAGCACCCCGAGCGGTGACTGCTGGTAGTTGGCGCCCAGGACCCGCAGGCCGCCGACGAGGACGGTCATCTCCGGGGCCGTGAGGTTCAGCAGGTTGGCCTTGTCGACGAGCTGGAACTCCGTGGGAAGGGACAGCGGGTCCCCGTCCTTGCCGCGGTAGTTGCGGAACCCGTCTGCGACCGGCTCCAGCGGTGCGAAGGAGTCGATGTCGGTCTGCTCCTGGGTCGCGTCGCCGCGGCCCGGGGTGAAGCCGACCTGCACGTCGACACCGGCAGCCTTGGCCGCCGCCTCGACTGCGGCGGTGCCGCCGAGGACGATGAGGTCGGCCAGGGACACCTGCTTGCCACCCGTCTGGGCGTCGTTGAACTCACCCTGGATGCGCTCCAGGGTGCCGAGCACCTGCTCGAGCTGCTGGGGCTCGTTGACCGCCCAACCACGCTGCGGCTCCAGCCGGATGCGGGCGCCGTTGGCGCCGCCCCGCTTGTCGCTGCCGCGGAAGGTCGAGGCCGACTCCCACGCCGTCGCGATCAGCTGCGCCGGGGTGAGACCCGAGTCGAGGATCTTCGCCTTGAGGCCGGCGATGTCGGCGTCGTCCACGAGCGGGTAGTCGGGAACCGGCACGGGGTCCTGCCAGATCAGCTCCTCCTGCGGCACCAGCGGCCCGAGGTAGCGCTGGATCGGGCCCATGTCGCGGTGGGTCAGCTTGAACCACGCGCGCGCGAAGGCGTCGGCGAACTGGTCCGGGTTCTCGTGGAACCGCTTGGAGATCTCGCCGTAGACCGGGTCGAAGCGCAGCGACAGGTCGGTGGTGAGCATCGTCGGCAGGCGCTTGGCTCCGCCCTCGTCGGGTGCGGGGATGATCGCCTCGGCGTCCTTGGCGACCCACTGGCTGGCGCCGGCCGGGCTCTTGCTGAGCTCCCACTCGTGGCCGAACAGCATGTCGAAGAAGCCGTTGCCCCACTGGGTCGGCGTCGGGGTCCAGGTGACCTCGAGACCACTCGTGATCGCGTCCTTGCCCTTGCCGGTGCCGTAGGAGTTCTTCCAGCCCAGGCCGACCTCGTCGAGCGGGGCGCCCTCGGGCTCGGGGCCGACGTACTTGCCCGGGTCGGCGGCACCGTGGGTCTTGCCGAAGGTGTGCCCACCGGCAATGAGGGCGACGGTCTCCTCGTCGTTCATCGCCATGCGGGCGAAGGTCTCGCGGATGTCGATCGCGGCCTTGAGCGGGTCGGGCTCGCCGTTGGGGCCCTCGGGGTTGACGTAGATGAGGCCCATCTGGACCGCGGCGAGCGGGTTGTCGAGCTCGCGGTCGCCCTTGTACCGCTCGTCACCCAGCCACACGCGCTCGGGACCCCAGTAGGTGTCGTCGTCGGACTCCCACACGTCGGCGCGGCCACCGGCGAAGCCGAAGGTCGTGAAGCCCATCGTCTCCAGCGCGCGGTTGCCGGTGAAGACCATCAGGTCGGCCCACGAGATCGCCTTGCCGTACTTCTTCTTGACCGGCCACAGCAGGCGACGGGCCTTGTCGAGGTTGCCGTTGTCGGGCCAGCTGTTGAGCGGGGCGAACCGCTGCATGCCCGCGCCCGCGCCGCCACGGCCGTCGGCGATGCGGTAGGTGCCGGCGCTGTGCCAGGCCATGCGGATCATGAGTCCGCCGTAGTGGCCGAAGTCGGCCGGCCACCAGTCCTGGGAGTTGGTGAGGACGGCGTCGACGTCCTTGGCGAGCTCGTCGAGGTCGAGGGCCTCGAACGCCTGCGCGTAGTCGAAGTCGGCGTCCATCGGGTCGGAGGCGTCACCGTGCTTGCGCAGGATGCCCAGGTTGAGGCGGTTGGGCCACCAGTCCTGGTTGCTGTCGCCCTGCGTGGGGTGCGGCAACGTGTGGGCGACGGGACAACCGGCAGCAGCCGGCTCGTTCATCTCGCCCACTTCGGCGTCGGGCTGCTGCTCCTCGGGCGTGTACTCGGTCACGGTCGTCCTCTCCGATTCATTTGATGGAAACCCTTGTGGTCAAAGGCATTTCGTGGTGGCCAGATGGTCAGGGAGCGGCGCTCGCGGCGCTGCAGTCAGGGCACAGGCCGTGGTAGACGACCTCGGCCTCGTCGATGGTGAAGCCGTGTGTGTCGGACGCGTGCAGGCACGGGGCGTCACCCACCGCGCAGTCCACGTCGACGATCACCCCGCACCCGCGGCATACGAGGTGGTGGTGGTTGTCGCCGACGCGCGCCTCGTAGCGCGCCACTGACCCGGCCGGCTGGATGCGCCGCAAGAGACCGGCGGCGGTGAGGGCGCGCAGCACGTCGTAGACCGCCTGCGTCGAGACCTGGCCGAGCTCGTCACGGACCACGCCGACGATGGTGTCGGTGTCCGCGTGCGGGTGGGCGTGGGCGGCGGACAGGACCGCCAGCCGGGGCCGGGTGACCCGCAGCGACGCGTCACGCAGGAGGCGCGCGGCGTCGACGTCCATCGGCATGCCGCCAGTCAAGGCGATTTTTTGGAATGAGTCAAGAAAACGACCCGTGGCCGTCTCGGTTAGCGGACCCACCCGCCTCAGGGTCAGCCGAAGGTGGTCCGCGACCGCAACGCCTCGCCCAGCTGCCAGTCGGCGTCGACCATCGAGCGCCGCACCGCCGCGGACAAGTCGTCCCGGCGCAGCGTCATGGCGCTCAGCTCGGCGATCGCCGGCTCCACCACCACGGCCGGGAAGGCGAGCAGCGCCACCCGGGCCAGCGCGTCCTCCCCCACCCACTCCCGCATGGCGGGCACGTCGGCGAAGTACCGCTCGGCATAGGGCGGCAGGAGGTCGCGCCCCGAGCCCTGCCAGAAACCCTGGGCCAGGGCGTTGAGCTCGTAGTTGGAGCATTCGCGACTGGCGGTGAGCTCGCGCCACGCCCACTGCTTGGCGTCCGCGGTCGGCATCGACGCCCGGGCCTGCAGGGCCGCGAGCCGACCCGGGAGCGTGTCGTCGGCCGCCCGGGCGGCCTCGACGAACGCCTCGTCGACCAGCCCGCGCCCGGCGAGGTTGCGCACCGCGATCCAGCCGAAGTCGCTGTCACCCGCCAACCCCTTTGGGCGGTCGTCGCCGGCGGCCCACGCACGCAGCATGGCCTCGTCGCTGCTGGTGCGGGCCAGGTTGCGTGCCGCGATCAGGGCACGCGTCGAGCCGGGTTCGGACCGCTCGAGCAGACCGGCCGCGGTGCTGGCCACGACCTGGGTGGCAGCGTCCTGTTCGTCGGGCGGTAGGAAGCTGGGGATGACCCGGCCCAGCAGGTGGAGAGCCACTCGGTTGAGGATCGAGTCGTTCTCCTCTGTGCCCCAAGCGTTTCCGAAGGTTCTGACCATGAGCCGGGGGTCGACCTGCCCGAGCGCGATGCCGTCGACGAGCGCGACCCACACGACCGCCCGGGCCTGCGCGTCGGGGATGTCGGCCAGCCGCTCGGGCAGTGCCGTCAGCGTGGGTTCGTCCAGCGTCACGGTGGCCCAGGTCAGGTCGCCGGCATTGGGGACCAGCAGGGTGTCGTCGTCGATGCCCTCGAGCGCGGTCACCGGCGTGGCGTCGGCCGCCACCGTGACCGGCACCCGGAACGCCTCGGTCCCGTCGACGGCATACCCGGCCACGTCGAACGTGTGCGGCCGGTTGGCCGGAAAGCGTTGCGGCGCTTGCCGACTCACGACGCCGGAGCCCCGGTCCACCGAGAGCACGTCGACGCCGGCCATGAGCAACCAGGCCTGCACCCACTCCTGCAGGTCCCTGCCCGCGGACTTCTCCATGGCTGCGATGAAGTCGGCCAGCGTGCCGTTGCCGAAGGAGAACTCCTGCAGGTATGCCGTGACACCGGCGATGAAGGCATCGTCACCGATGTGCTCGATCAGCTGGCGCAGGGCAGCCGCGCCCTTGGCGTAGGAGATGCCGTCGAAGTTCTGCAGTGCGGTCTGGGCGTCGACCGACGGGTCCCCGGCCACCGGGTGCGTCGAGGGTGACCGCTCCGCGGCATACCCCCAGATCTTGCGCGCCATCGTCGAGTCAGTCCACGCCTCGGTGAACTCCGTTGCGGCGACACAGGTTCGGTGCGCCATGTACTCCGCGAACGACTCGTTGAGCCACAGGTCGTTCCACCACTGCATCGTCACGAGGTCGCCGAACCACATGTGCGCCATCTCGTGGGTGATGGTGTTGGACCGGGACAGGACCTCGTCGCGCGTGGCCGCACCCCGGAAGACATAGGTGTCCCGGAACGTCACGCACCCGGGGTTCTCCATCGCCCCGGCGTTGAACTCCGGCACGAAGACCTGGTGGTACTCCCCGAACGGGTACCGGATGCCGAAGAGCCGGTGGTAGTAGTCGAACGACTGCCGGGTCACCTCGAGCATCTGCGGCGCCTCGCGCTCCAGCGCCTCCTTGAGCGACGCCCGGGCGTGGATGCCCAGCGGTATGCCGTCGTGCTCGCTGCGCACGCTGGCCCAGGGACCAGCGCAGACGGTGACGAAGTAGGTGGCGAGCGGCTTGGTCTCGGCGAGCTCCCAGCGTTGTGGGGACACCTCGGCGGCTGCGCCGTTGCCGACCACCGACCAGCCGGCAGGAACGGTGACGGTCACGGCATACGGAGCCTTGAGATCCGGCTGGTCGAAGCAGGCGAACACGCGCGGGGCCGCGTCGAGGAAGAGGTGACCGTAGACGTACGCCTCACCGTCGGCGGGATCGACCGCGCGGTGCAGGCCCTGCCCGTCGCGGCTGTAGGCAATGAGCGCCTCGCACTCGAGGACGTTGTCCGCCGCGAGGTCGTCGAGCCGGACCCGGCCATCCTCGAGGGTGGTCACGTCCAGGGGTGCGCCGTTGAGGGTGAGCGAGATGAGCTCGGCCGGCTTGACGTCCACGAAGGTGGTTGCGCCAGGCTCGTTGCAGGAGAACGTGATCCGTGTCGTGGAGTGGAAGGTCTCCGGCCCCTTGTCGAGGTCGAGGTCCACCTCCATCCGCTGGACGGTGATGAGCTCGGAGCGGAGGCGGGCTTCATCCCGGGTCAGCGACGGCATGCCCCGATCCAACCACCCGCGCACACAGCACTCCTGTTGCGGTCGGCCGCACCAGGAGGCACCATCCTTACCGTAGGTAAGTAAGAGGCCGGGGACGACGAAGGAGTAGTCCCATGCGCCGAGCCCTGGCCCGCCGACTCGCGGCCGCCGCGACCATCGCCCTCGCAATCGCCCTCCCGGCCCTTGCCCCACCTGCAGCCTCCGCCACCGAGGCCGCCGAGGCCACACCGCTCGACTACGTCGCCCTCGGCGACAGCTACTCCGCCGGGTCGGGGATCTGGCCGCCCGACCCGCAGGCCTCACCCCTGTGCCTGCGCACGACAAGCAACTACCCGCACGTCATCGCAGCAGCGACCGGCGCGAGCCTCACCGACGTCACCTGTGGGGCCGCCCAGACCACGCACTTCTACGCGCCGCAGTACCCCGGCGTGCCACCGCAGCTCGACGCCGTCACCGCGGACGCCGACCTCGTCACGCTGACCATCGGCGGCAACGACAACAACACCTTCATTGGCGCCATCGTCGCGTGTGGCAGCGCCGGCACGGCCACCCTCGGTTACGGCAGCCCGTGCAAGGACCTCTACGGCAGCCGGTTCGAGGACGACGTGCGCACCAAGACCTACCCCGCGGTCCGCAAGGCGCTCGCCGACATCCGGGCCAAGGCGCCGAACGCCCGCGTCGCCATCCTCGGTTACCCGTGGATCCTGCCCCCGTCCTTCGACGCCACGTGCTACGCCAAGATGCCGGTGGCGCGTGGCGACGTGCCCTACGTGCGCTCGCTCCAGTCGACCCTCAACGCCGTCATCGCGCAGGCCGCCGCCGAGACCGGCGTGACCTTCGTCGACCTGGCCCAGGCCTCCGAGGGCCACGACGCCTGCGCCCCGGCCAGCTCGCGGTGGGTCGAGCCGGTCCTGTTCGGCACCAACACGGTGCCGGTCCACCCGAACGCCCTCGGCGAGGCGGCGATGGCGACCCGCACGATGGCCGTCCTCGGCCTCTGACAAAGGCAGAGGTATGCCGCGTGGGCGCGTGCCCACGCGGCATACCTCGTGTGGTCGGTCAGCGCTGGCGGTAGCCCGTGGCCATCTGCTCGAGGCGCGCGATGCGGTCGGCCATCGGCGGGTGGGTCGCGAACATGCGCGAGACGTCCTGCTTGCGGAACGGGTTGGCGATCATCATGTGGCTGGCGTTCTGCAGCTGCGGCGTGGGGGCGAGCGGCGCCCGGGCGACGCCCGTCTCGAGCTTGCGCAGCGCACTGGCCAGGGCGAGCGGGTCGCCGGAGAGCTTCGACCCGTCCTCGTCGGCGTCGTACTCGCGGGTGCGGCTGATGGCCATCTGGATGAACATCGCCGCGATCGGGGCGAGCAGGGCCATGGCGAGCAGGGCGATCGGGTTGGGGCGGTCCTCGTCACTGTTGCCGCCGCCACCGAACATGCTGGCGAACATGAGGAACTGCGCGATCGAGGTGATGACGCCGGCGACCGCGGCCGCGACCGAGCCGGTGAGGATGTCACGGTTGTAGACGTGCATCAGCTCGTGGCTGAGCACCCCGCGCAGCTCGCGCTCGTCGAGCAGGCCGAGGATGCCCTCGGTGACCGCGACCGCGGCGTGCTCGGGGTTGCGGCCCGTGGCGAAGGCGTTGGGCGCCTGGGTCGGGCTCACGTAGAGCCTCGGCATCGGCTTGCCGGCGGCCGTCGAGAGCTCGCGCACGATCCGGTAGAGCGCGGGCGCCTGGGCCTCGCTCACGGGGTAGGCGCGCATCGCCTTGATCGCGAGCTTGTCCGAGTTCCAGTAGCCGTAGAACGTGGTGCCGACACCGATCAGGGCGAAGATCCAGATGAAGGCGGAGTTGCCGGTGCCGCCGGCGATGAGGCCGCCGATGGCGAGGAGCAGGGCGAAGATGCCGCCGAGCAGGCCGGCGGTCTTCAACCCGTTGAAGTGGTTGTGCATGTGAGGTCCAACGCCGCCCAGGGCCGCGGCGTTCCCGCAGGCCACGCCCTTGGTGGCCCTTAGTCGACGAGGCCCAGCAGGAGCTGCGGCATGAGACTCGTCGCGGCGAGCAGGACGGTGGCCAGGGTGAGGGCGACGACGGCACTGCGGGGCACGCGGCGCACCACCGCAGCGGTCGGTCCGCGGTCGGGGTCGCGCAGCGTCACGGCGAACCAGCGCAGGTAGACGGCGATGCCGACCACCGCGTTGACGAGGGCGACTGCCGCGAGCGCCCATTGACTCCCGTCGACGACGGGGCGCAGTGCCAGCACCTTCGCCACGAGACCGATGATGCCCGGTGGCAGGCCGGCGAGGGAGAGCAGCGCGAGTCCCAGGGCGCCGCCGAGCAGGGGGTGGGAGCGCAGCAGGCCCGTGTATGCCGTGAGCGTGCGCCGGTCTGCCCCCACTCCGCGCGCGGCGGGCGCCGTCGACACGACGTGGACGACGGCGAAGGCGGTGATCGTGGCGAGGACGTAGGCGGCGAGGTAGCCGGCCGAGGCGGGCACCGACTGACCGGAGGACGCCGACAGGGGCAGGACGACCCAGCCGGCCTGCGCCACGGTCGACCAGGCGAGCAGGCGCACCGGGTCGCGCTGCACCAGGGCCAGCACGTTGCCGACCGTCATGCTGACGGCGGCCACGATGCCGATCGCAACCAGCACCGGCCCCTGCGCCGTCACCAGCGGGGTGAGGACGACGAGCAGGGCGGCGAGGGCGGCGACCTTCGACGTCGCGGCGAGGAACGTCGCGACGGGCTCGGACGCGCCGGCGTACGCCTGGGGGGTCCACGCGTGGAAGGGGACGAGCGAGAGCTTGAAGGCCAGACCAGCCAGCAGGAGCAGCACCGACAGGACCAGCACGGGTCGGCGGTCGCCGTCGGCGAGAGCGGTCGATGCGGTGCCCGTGGCGAACACCGCCTCTCCGGTGGCGAGCACCCACAGCGCGGCGCCCAGCACGACCATCGCGAACGACACGAGCGAGGTCGTGAGCAGCGCGAGCGCACCCCGCCCGGCGGCGGCGCTGCCACGCAGGGCGACAAGGGCGATCACGGGCAGGGTGGCGAGCTCGAGACAGACGAGCCACGAGCCGAGGTCATGGGCGGCCGCGACACCGGTGGCACCGGCGGTGGCCGTGAGGACGAGGCACACTTCGACGGCCGGGCCTCCGCGGCTGCGCAGCGACTCAGGGCTGGCTTCCGGCCAGGCGAGCAGCAGGACGACGGCAGCAGCCACGAGGGCGACGAGCTGCAGCGCGCTGGCCGCGGGGCCGGCCTCGTAGAGGCAGGCGCCGTCCGGCGCGGGCAGGCACAGGGTGCGCACCGGCTCGGCCGCTGGCTGCAGGGTGCCGGGCACACTCAGGGCCGCGCCGGCGAGCAGTGCCAGCAGCCCGACGACGGCGTGCAGCCGGGCCATGCGCGGGGCGGCGGCGTCGACGAGCAGCACGAGGACCGCGCCGGCCGCGGGCGCGAGGACGGGGCCGAGGGCGAGCCAGTCGACCCTCACCAAGGACGTCACGGACCACCCCCGATGAGCATCGAGACCGACCCGCTGGTGAGCGCCAGCAACGGCCCGGGCAGGACGCCGAGCGCCAGGGTGGCGAGGACGAGCACCGAGGCGACGTCCCACTCACTGTCACGGCTGTCCTCGATGAGCGGCTCACGCCGCTCCCCCGCCCACACCTCGCGCGCGACCCGCAGGGCGTAGGCCGCGGCGAGCACCGTCCCGAGCGCCGCCACCACCGCGATGGTGCGGAACACCGCGAGGGGACGGTCGGCGGCCGGCGACCACGCGGCATACACGGCGAGGAACTCACCCCAGAACCCCGCGAGCCCGGGCAGGCCTAGCGAGGCGGCGAGGCCGACGACGAGCGCGAACCCGAGGCGCGGCGCGACCTCGCGGACCGCGGCCCGGGCGGTGCGCAGGTCGGTGTCGCCCCAGCGGTCCTTGAGGCCACCGACGACGACGAACAGCAGCGCGGAGATGACGCCGTGGGCGACGTTCGCGAACAGCGCCGCCTGCAACCCGGTCTGGGTGCCGCTGGCGATGCCGATCACCACGAAACCCATGTGCGCCACCGAGGAGTAGGCGATGAGCCGCTTGAGGTCTCGCTCGGCCAGGCAGGCGAGGCCACCCCAGATGATGCTGACGGCGCCCAGCACCGCCAGGTAGGGGGCGACTCGCTGGAAGCCCTCGGGGACGGACGCGAGGGGCAGCCGGACCAGACCGTAGGTGCCCATCTTCAGCAGCACCGCGGCGAGGAGCACGGAGCCCGCGGTGGGTGCCGTGGTGTGGGCGGGCGGCAGCCACGTGTGCAGCGGGAAGACGGGGACCTTGACCGCCAGCCCGGCGACAAGGAGAGCGGCGATGAGCACCTGTGTGCCGACGGGTATGCCGTGTCCGCCGGCTCGCGCGAGGACGTCGAGGTCGGCGGTGCCCGCCTTGGCCACGAGGGCCAGGATGCCGAGCAGCATGAGGGTCGAGCCGAATGCCGTGTAGAGGACGAATCGCCCTGCGGCGTCGGCCCTTTGGCGTCGGTCGTGCGGGTCGCCGAAGCGGCTGATGAGCACCCACATGGGCACCAGCACCACCTCGAAGGCCACGAAGAACAACACCGCGTCGCGGGCGTAGAAGGTGGCGAGGGCGCCGAACTCGACGAGCAGCAGGCAGGCGTGGAAGGCGCCCGGGGTGCCACCGCTCGGTTGGCGGTCCATGGAGTGCACGACGACGCCGACCCCGAGGATCGCGGTCAGCAGCAGCAGCGGGGCACTGATGCCGTCGACGCCGAGGTGCCAACGCAGCCCGAGGGCCGGCACCCAGGGCCGGTCGACCTCGGGTCGGCTGATGACGGCGACGATGACCGCGGCGAGGGTGAGGACGGTCGCCGTGACGGTGATGCGGTTGTCCCAGCGGTGCGAGACCACCCGCCCTGCGGTGAGCAGCCAGACGGCGACCGCCACGGGGATGAGGAGGCTGACGAGGATCACCACAGCGCCACCCCCGCCAGGGCGACGGCGACCACTCCGGCGACGACCCACGCCAGACCGGTGGCAGCCCGCTCACGACGGTGAGCGCGGTCGCCACCCCTGCCCGCCCAGTACGCCGTCACCGCGGTCCCGCGCACGTAGGCGTCGACGACCTCACGGTCGAGGAAGGCGACGAGGTCCGCGAGCTTGAGCACGGGCTTGGCAACCAAGGTGACGTAGAGCCGGTCGACGCCGAACCCCTTGTCGAACAAGGCCATTCGTGCCGAACCCAGCAGACGGGTGGCAGGGTCGGGTTGGTCGTCGACGGGGACGGTGCGCACGGCGAGCCCCGCGCCGACGACGAGGAGCAGGCTGAGCAGCGCCACCAGCCAACCGAAGTGGGTGTCGAGGTCGAGCAACGGGGTGAAAACCACGAGTCCGCCGACGACCGACAGGACGGTGAGGACGGTGACGGCGGTGCGCACGGAGATGCCGGCCGAGTCGTCGTCGTGCCTGGCGACGTCGGCGCTGCCGACGTGGTCGAGGACCAGCCACGCCCGCATGCAGTAGGCCGCCGTAAGCGGCACGGTGATGATGCCGGCGAGCAGCACCAGCCAGCCACGCGCGCCCTCACCGGCGCCAGCCTCGGCTGCGCTGAGGACGTACTCCTTGGACACGAACCCGACCAGTGGCGGCACCCCGGCGAGGGCCAACAGCCCGACGAACATCGCCGGCCGGACGAACAGGTGGCCGCGCAGACCGCCCTGCATCCGGGCGGCCGCGGTGCTGCCGACGGCGACGCTCAGCCACCCGATCGCGAGGAACAGCAACGCCTTGAAGAACGCGTGCGAGTAGAGATGCAGCACACCGGCACCCGGTCCCTCGTCGGCCGGGGCCACCGCGAGGGCCGACAGCATCAACGCCACCTGGCTCAGCGTCGAGTAGGCGAGCAGGCGCTTGAGGTCGCTCTGCCCGAAGGCGAGCACCGCGGCATACACCATCGTCACGGCGGTGCTCACCGCGAGCAGCCAGCGCGCGGGGTCGCTCACGACAAGGAGGTCGAACAGCTGCGCGAGGACGAAGGTGCCGGCCGCGACCATCGTGGCGGCGTGGATGAACGCCGAGGCGGGGGTCGGGCCTTCCATGGCGTCGGGCAGCCAGTCGTGGAACGGCACCATGCCCGACTTGCCGAGGATGCCAATCACCAACAGCACCAAGGCAATCGTCCGCAGCGCGGCGCTCGGTGCCTCACAGGCGCCAGTGTCGACGCAGCCGGCGGTGCCGGTCCAGAACCCGATGACCTCCCGGTATGCCGTGGAGCCAGGACCCGCTGCGAGGATCACCACCCCGAGGACGAACCCGACGTCGGCCAGGCGCGTCACGAGGAACGCCTTGAGTGCGGCGCGGCGAGCAGACGCCTTGCGGGACCAGTGGCCGATGAGCAGGTAGGAGCACCAGCCCATGACCTCCCAGCCCACGAGGGTGAGGACGAGGTCGGCGGACTGGACCGTGAGCAGCATGCCTGCGGTGAACAGCGAGACGGTGGCCGCGAAGACGCCGTAACGGTCGTCGTCACGCAGGTACCAGCCCGCGAACACCTGTACCGCCCAGCCGACGACGGCGACAACCAGGGCGATGAGCGCGGGAGCAGTGGTTGCCTGCAGCAGCAACGGGATTCGCAGCTCACCGGCATCCAGTGCCGGCGCCAGCGGCAGGGCGCGGACCGGTCCGGACGCGTGCACCCCGACGACCTCGACGAGGGCGGCGACCACGGTGGCCAGCGAGCCGGCGACCGCCACCACCCGCGCCGCCCGGGGGTCGATCCTGCGCGCGACGAGCAGACCGAGGACGGCCGCGACCGCGGGGAGCAGGACGACGAGTCGGGCGGCGGTGCCGGTCACCGGGCGCCCTCCCGCTCGTCGGCCGGAGGGAGCGCACCGTCTTCACCCGTGCGTTGCACCGTGAGGTCGACGTCTCCGCGCAGCCGGAAGACTGCGAGCACCACGGCGAGTGCGATGACCACCTCGGCGGCGGCGATGGTGATGACGAAGAGCGTGAGCACGTTGCCGGCGTTCCAGCGGTCGCCGCCCGAGGCGCCGATGGTGACGAGCAGCAGGTTGGCGGCGTTGAGGACGAGCTCGACCCCGATGAGGACGAGGACGGCGTTGCGACGGGCGAGGATTCCGTAGGTGCCGAGTCCGGCGAGGAGCGCGACCAGCAGGTAGGGACCGGTGAGGTGCAGGGTCATCTCCGCCCCTCCCGCCCCGGCGCTCCCCCGACGAGACGCGAGACGGCGAGCGCGCCGACGAGGGAGACGAGCAGCAGCAGCGACAACAGCTCGAACGGCCAGACCCAGATGCCGAAGATGTCTTCCGCCAGCGAGACGTTCGGTGTCTCGCGGCGGCGCACGACGCCGTCGGCCAACGGGAGCAGGGTGGCGGCGAGCAGGGCTGCGACGGCGGCGCCCAGCACTGCCGCAAGGACACGGTGCCCGCGACCGGTCGACAGCTCCCGGTTGGGGCCGATCGGGGCGCGGGTGAGCATCAGGGCGAAGAGCACCAGGACGACGATCGCGCCGACGTAGACGAGCAGCTGCACCAGCGCGACGAACTCGGCCCCGAGGACGAGGTAGCAGCCGGCGACGGCGCCGAGGCACACGACGAGCCACAGGGCCGCGTGCACGACGTGCCGGGTCGAGACCGCGAGCAGTCCGCTGACGGCGGCGATGGCACCGACCGCCGCGAACGCGACGTCGAGGGCGGTCATGCGTCCGGTTCCGTGGGCTTCGCGTCCTCGGCAGCAGGTCGCTGGGGGCGCACGCGCGCGGGGCGGTCCTTGGCGACGAGCCGGGACGCACCACGGGCGGGCTTGTTCGTCGCGGCGATCTCGGCCGGGTCTGCAGACCTCTCGTCGAGCGGCGGAGGCGGAGGAACCGTCGGCATCCACTCGGCGAGGCGCTGCTTCTCGTGCAACAGGTCGCGGATGTCGAGCTCGGAGTACTCGAACTCCGGGCTCCAGTGCAACGCGTCGAACGGGCACACCTCGATGCAGATGCCGCAGTACATGCACAGCGAGAAGTCGATGGCGAAGCGGTCGAGGACGTTGCGCTGCCGCTCGCGACCGCCCGGGGTGGTCGCGGGGATCGTCTCCTTGTGGGAGTCGATGTAGATGCACCAGTCCGGGCACTCGCGGGCGCACAGCATGCAGGAGGTGCAGTTCTCCTCGAGCAGCGCGATGACGCCGCGCGACCTCGGCGGGAGGGTCGGCGAGACGTCGGGGTACTCGGCGGTGTGGCTGGGGGTGGCGAGGGTGCGGGCCGTCGTGGCGAGTCCCTTGAGCAGGCCGGGTATGCCGGTGCCGCCAGTTCCCTTGTCACGCTTGCTCATTCGAACATCACCACCCCGACTGCGGTGATCGCGAGCTGGGCCAGGGCCATCGGGACGAGCACCAGCCAGGCGAGCCGCTGGAGCTGGTCCTCGCGCATGCGGGGCCAGGCGACGCGCAACCAGATGATGAGAACAGCGACGGCAAACCCCTTGAGCAGGGTCCACAGCCATCCCAGCTGGTCCTCCCACGGGCCCTGCCACCCGCCGAGGTAGAGAACCGCGAAGAGCAGCGACATCACGACGATCCCGGCATACTCCGACAGGAGGAAGAACGCGAACCGCAGCCCGGTGTACTCGGTGTAGGCGCCGAAGACGATCTCGGAGTCGGCCACCGGCATGTCGAACGGCGGCCGCTGCAGCTCGGCCACCCCGGCCACGAGGAAGACGAACGCTCCGGGCAGCTGCCAGAGCAGCCACCACGGCTGCCAGTCGAGGGCGATGACGCTCAGCGAGAGCGTGCCTGCCGCCAGGCAGACACTCGCGACCGCCAGGACGAGGGGCAGCTCGTA
Organism: Actinomycetes bacterium; assembly: GCA_023420415.1. Classification (GTDB taxonomy): domain Bacteria; phylum Actinomycetota; class Actinomycetes; order Actinomycetales; family Dermatophilaceae; genus Pedococcus. Next base: position 63,990 of record JAEZWF010000040.1, read on the forward strand.
GGCGAGCAGCTGGGCCGCCGAGCGCATGGCGCCCAGCAGTGAGTACTTGTTGGCGCTGGCCCAGCCCGCCATGAGGGTGCCGAGGATGCCGACGGCGGTGGCCGCGAGGACGAACACGGCCGAGGCGTTGGTGGGGGCCGCCACGATGGTCGGCGACAGCGGAATCACCGCGAGGGCAACGAGATACGGCACCAGCGCGACTGCGGGGGCGAACCGGAAGACCGACCGGTCGGCGGCGGTCGGGGTGATGTCCTCCTTCTGCACGAACTTGACCCCGTCGGCGACCAGCTGGGCCCACCCGTGGAACCCGCCGGCATACATCGGGCCGAGTCGGCCCTGCATGTGGGCCATGACCTTGTGCTCGGTCTGACCGACGAGCAGCGGCAGCACGAGGAACGCGGCGAGCACGCCGACAGCGCGCAGGACCACCTCCCACGGTTGGGTGACCACAACCTCGCTCATCGGGGAGCAGCCTACTGATCCGGCACCTGAGGGCCACCGAAGGCCACGCCCCCCGTCGACGGCCCGCGCGTGGATCCGAAGCGGTCCGTCACGTGCTCAGTTTATGGGTTTAACATCGCGGGTCCGTCCGTGCTACGTTGCAGTTAATGCCTATAACTAGCGAAGGGACGACAGGCATGTTCGCAGCACTTGCGAGGACCGTGCATCGGTGGCGGCTCGCCATTCTCGTGGCCTCCATCAGCCTCACGGTCGGCGCCAGCATTTGGGGTCCGGGCATCTTCCGCGAGGTGAGCACAGCCGGCAGCTTCACCGTGGAGGACAGCCAGAGCCACCAAGTGGCCCAACGCCTCTCGGAGGTTTTCCCCGAGAGCGACTATGACGTCATCGCCGTGGTCTCGCCCGATGCTGGCAAGGAGCCCGAGACCGACCTCAAGAGCGCGGTCAACTCCTACGTCGCCAGCGTCGACCGCGACCGCGTCTCGGGCATCGCCACACCCTGGGCGCTGCCAGTCCCCGGCGAACGCGACCCATCGGCAGGAGCCAACCCGCTGCTGAGTGAGGACGGGTCCAAGGCGCTTGTCCTCATGTCTCTGACTGGGGCCGAGCCGCAATCCCGCAACGACGACTTCGTGGCCTTGCGTGACAGCGTCAGGGTCCCCCGCGACTACGTTGTCAGCTACGCGGGAGCGGTCCCAACCGAGGAGGGCATCGGCGCCCAGACCAAAGCCGACGTGACCAAGGCCGAGATGCTCTCGATGCCTGTGCTCAGCGTGTTGCTCATCATCGTCTTCGGGAGCCTCACGTCCTCGCTCCTGCCCGTCCTCGTGGGAGGAGCTGCGACGGTGGGGTCGTTCGCCGCCCTCAGGCTCATAGCAGGAGTCACGGACGTGTCGATCTTCGCCATCACGATTTCGAGCATCTTGGCCCTCGTGCTTGCTGTGGACTACGGCCTCTTCATCGTGTCGCGGTACCGCGACGAACTGGCCCGCGGAAGGCGTGGGGTCGAGGCCCTGATCCCCACACTGCGGACGGCCGGCGAGACAGTGTGCGTGTCGGGCCTACTGGTCCTCGTCTCGCTGGGCGTACTCATGCTCTTTCCCCAGAACTTCCTGAAGTCGATGGCATTGGGCGGGATCGCGACCGTTCTGGTGGCGCTGCTGTTCGCCCTGGTCGTCCTGCCGGCATTCCTCGCCGTGCTCGGTCCGCGCATCGACAGCCTTCGCGTCCCGGGGCGGCGCCTCAAGCGGAGGCCGGAACGCACCTCGCCGGGGCTGCTGCACCGGGTCGCAGGAACGGTGATGCGCCGCCCGGTCCTGTTCGTGGCGCTCACCCTCGCCGTGCTCGTGCCGCTGGCGGCTCCGGCCCTCCAACTACGCCTTGGCAGCGTCGACCACAGGGTCCTTCCACCCGACCACTCCGTTGCGCGAACCGCCGAGCTGATCAACAAGGAGTTCCCCGGGGTCCCCCAGCAACCCGTCAACGTGCTCGTCGAGGGAGCGCCGACCTCCCTCGCGGCCTACCTCGACGAAGTCGACGCCCTGCCCGGAGTCGAGTCCGTGCGGGCCACCGGCGTGAGTGGGTCGACCACACGTCTCGAGGTGGTCCTGACCGACGACTGGCAGTCGGACTCGGCTGTCGACGTCGTCAAGGGGATCCGTGGTCTGCCCACGCCGGCCGATGCCCGCGTTTCCGTGGGTGGAATGACTGCCGAGATGGTGGACCAGAACCAAGCCATTGCCCAGACCGCACCGAAGGCACTCGGAATCCTGTTGGTCAGCATGCTCCTCCTGCTCGGATTCGCATTCCAGTCCGTCGTGCTCCCCCTCAAAGCCGTCCTGATGAACCTGCTGTCCGTCGGCGCCGCCCTCGGCGTGATGGTGTGGATCTTCCAGCAGGGTCACTTGGCCGAACTGCTGGGGTTCACTGCGACCGGAACTCTCGACCCGTCGAACCTGATCCTGGTCTTCTGCCTGCTGTTCGGGCTGTCCATGGACTACGAAGTGTTCATGCTGTCGAGGGTCAAGGAGGAGTACGACGCCACACAGGACAACCGGCACTCCGTGGCCACCGGCCTGCAGGCGACCGGTAGCATCATCACAGCGGCGGCCGGGTTGCTGCTCGTCGTGGTGGGCGCGTTCTCGTTCTCCGGGATTGCCTTCATCAAGATGATCGGCGTGGGGATGATCACCGCCATCGTGATCGACGTCCTGGTCATCCGAGGTCTGCTGGTCCCGGCAACCATGCGACTCTTCGGCGACCTCAACTGGTGGCCCGGCCATCGCGGACGTCGGGGACTTGGCCGACACCTGACGGCATCTCCTACGCGCCGGGAGCCCGGGCCGACAGCAGCCGTCGCGGACGTAGACGAGCGCAGGCCGGACCAGCTCGTGCGGAGCCGGCACTGAGGGATCTCCCCCACGTACCAAGCCGGCTCTGCAGCCGCGGACCTGAGTAGAGTCGCCGCCATGCCCGAATCCCGGACACAGCGCAGGTCGGGTGAAGGACTGTCCCGGGCCAAGGTCATCGCGACGGCATTGACCCTGTTGCATGACAAGGGCATCGATGCCGTCTCGATCAGCGGCATCGGCCGTGAGCTCGGAGTCAGCGGCCCGGCGCTCTATCGACACTTCGCAAACCTGACCGAGATCATCGACCACGTTGTCGGTCGCCTCTACGACGACGCCAGCGAGGCACTGCTGAAGGCGGCCACCAATGTGCCGGCCCAGCAACGACTGTTCGTCCTGTCCAGGGCACTTCGGGCCTGGGCTCTGGAGAACCGCCGCGAGTTTCAACTGCTGTTCAACTCGCCCGTCGAGCCGAAGGTGTGGTCCAAGACGAATCCGGCCCACGTGGCGGGTCGACGGTTCGGCGGCCTCTTCCTGAGCGCCTTCAGCGAGCTGCAGCCGGGACGGACCACAACGCGCACGACGATCGAGCTCGACCCGCGAACCACGACCGATCTCAAGCGGTATGCGCAGTGGGCAGACGTGGACCTGTCGTCCAACGACCTCGCCTACTTCCTCGAGGCCTGGGTCCAGATCTACGGGCACGTCGTCATGGAGGCGTTGGGACAGCTGTCCTACGCCATGACGGACATGTCGAGTTTGCTCGAGGTGTGCCTGCGCAGGATCGCCGAGGACCTCGATGTGCCCTACGCCCCACCATGATGAGCCCCTCAGCGGGGTCCCCACTGGGGGTCGGGTATGCCGGGTGCGCTGACTCGGCGTCGGCCGGTGGGCCTGGCGTGGACATCGCCGGACTCGCCGGGCTCCTTCGCGCCGGGCCAGGGCTTGGAGGCGCGAGCAGCGAGGACGAACGACTTGCGCAACGGCGTGCCCTCGAACCCGTCAGGCAGCAACAGCGGCCGCAAACCCAAGCCGGTGCCGTCGTCGAAGCCGTCGAACTCGATGCCGAACATCTCGTGGGTCTCGCGCTCGTGCCAGGCCGCCCCCGGGAAGAGTTCGGTGAGGCTGTCGACCGTCGACCCCTCAGGGAGTCGGGCGCGAATCAGCCTGTGACGCAATGCTTTCGGCGTGCGGATGTCGATGAGGTGGCACACGAGGTCGAAACCGGGGTCGTCCTCGCGGTCGGTCTCGTCGACTGCGGTCAGCCAGTCGAAGAAGGTGAAGCCTTCGGCCCGCAGTGCCTCCACCGCCGCGCGCCACTCGGCCGGAGTGACCTCGACGCGCTCGTCCGCGGCGGGGCGGCCGACGTCTTCCGTCATGACGCCCCACCCTCGGCGGGCGGTGGGATGAGGTCCCGGGTCAGCTCCGCTGACGCGGCGGTGCGGTGCCCGGCATACTTGGCACGAATCCCCTTGGTGCTCAAGGACTCCGTGGCGATCTTCTCCTGGAGACGGATGATGCCCTGCAGCAGGGCCTCGGGCCGCGGCGGGCAGCCCGGCACGTAGACGTCGACCGGGATGATCGAGTCGACCCCCTTGGTGACGCAGTAGGAGTCCCAGTAGGGCCCGCCGGAGTTGGAGCAGGCGCCGAACGAGATGACGTACTTCGGCTCGGGCATCTGGTCGTAGAGGCGACGCACGGCCGGCGCCATCTTGTCGGTCACCGTCCCGCTGACGACCATGAGGTCGGCCTGGCGTGGACCGGGGGCGAACGGGATCACGCCGAGTCGGATGAAGTCGTGGCGCGCCATCGACGCGGCGATGAACTCGATGGCGCAGCAGGCCAATCCGAAGTTGAAGACCCACAGGGAGTAGCGGCGCCCCCAGTTGAGGACGACCTTCACCGGCGTGGGTGCGATGTCCTGGCCCAGCCCGACCCGGGGCAGCGGGAGGTCGACCTGTGCCACGTCAGACCCACCTCAGCAGACCACGACGGCCCGCGTGGACGAGCCCCACGAGCAGGACCCCCACGAAGACGGCGATCTCGACCAGTGAGACCGCGCCGAGGTGCGAGCTGCGCACCACCAGCGCCCAGGGGAACAGGTAGACGGCGTCGACCGCGAAGATGACGTAGAGGAAGGCGTAGACGAAGTAGCGCACCTGGGTCTGCGCCCAGTCGACGCCCACGGGATCCACACCCGACTCGTAGGTGGTCAGCTTCGCCCGGGTCGGCGCCCTGGGCGCGAGCACCGCACGCGCCCCCATCGCAGCCACGAACAGCAGCAGGCCGACCACGACCACTGCGGCGATGACGACGTAGGGCGACACGTCCGGCAGCCTAGTGGCGATGGGCGTTGCGTGGCCCGACCGGCTCAGTGGGGCTTGCCACGCGCGAGCGCAGCCGGGTCGGGTTGGGACGGACGGCCACCGATGAAGTCGTCCCACCGTTGCCGCACCGGCCCCCACCGCTTCTCGAACTCTGCATCCCTGCGCGCAGCGTGCGCCACCCGAGCCGGCGAGTAGAACCAGCGCGCCCACGGCGAGTGGGGCCGCGAGTCTCGCCGCGGCATACCAGGCAATGGGCGCGGCGAACGTCCCGATGACGGCCGTCGGGAACTTGCCCTTGAGCGCGACCACGGCCACGAGCAGGAAGTGCACAACCAACGCTCCGGTGACACCGAGCCGCACGTACCGCGTGGTGTCGCTGAGCCCCGGCACCTCGGTGGGTGAGACTCCCACCACGGCGAGGCCGACACATGCGGCGACGAGGGTGACGACGTTGACCGACAGCTGTCCCTCCTGGCTCCAGTAGACGTCCTGGAGGTGGAAGATCATCGCGAACTCGTCGAGGACCAGCGACGCGCCGATCCCGATGACCGCCGCGGCGATGTAGTCCAACGGCGCCCGCCCGTCGGCACCCACGGCCGTGAAGGCGCCGGTCACCAACAGGATCGTTCCGGGCGTCGAGTGGTGCAGGTGGGTGCCGCCGCTGCTCATGTTGTGGAACGGGCCGCGCCCCGCCCGGATGAGCCGGGTGATCGTGCGGGTCGCGAGGAACGTCACGACGAAGGCCACGAACGCCAGCAACAGCGGCCCCTTGTGACCGCCGACGACCTCGTCATGCCACCACGTGGCGAGCCAGTCCATCAGCTGAGCCGCTCGAACGCGGGCGCGTAGCGGAACGCACCGCCCGGTCCGCCCGCCCAGGCGTCGAGGCGGCGGAGCATGAAGTAGTCACGCCCCCAGTCCTGCGGAGGGGTCACGTCGTGGTCGACCGCTGCCTCGAACCCGAACCGCGGGTAGTAGTCGCGGTGCCCCAGGAGGACGACACCGCGCAGGTGCATCGCGTCGGCTGCGGCCAGAGTCGCGTGCATGAGAGCGGACCCGACGCCGCCCCTCTGGTGCTGCGGGTCGACGCCGATGGGGCCCAACCCCACGACCTCGCCCGACCGCCCGTCGAGCGTTGCGTAGCTCATGGCGACGTGGCCGACGACGGTGCCGTCCGCATTCTCGGCGACGAGGGTCAGCTCGGCCACGAGGTCGCCGTCGGCGCGCAGCTCGTCGACGAGGGTCGCCTCGAGGAGACCGTCGGAGGCAGGGCGGCCGTCATCGGTGGGGCCGTGGGTGAAGGCGGCGCGGTGGAGGGTGCGGATGGCGTCGTGGTCGGCGGCGGCTTCGCGTCGGATGAGCACGGCCCGAGGGTATGACGCGTGGCCGGGTCGGCGCTGCGGCTTCCGGCCTGCGGGCGCTCTCCTGTGCCCGCGTGAACGGCTGCTCTGGCAACCGTTCACGCAGACACAAGCAGCCGGGAGGCGAGGTGCGCGAGACTGTGGGCAACTCGGCTGGGGTGCGCCACGTGCTCGAGGTGACCACCGTCGAGCCGGGCGACCTGCCAACCGGCAGCGGTCGCGAAGGCGAGCTCGGCGGCATACGTGTCGCCGAAGGCAAGGAAGGCGCGGCGTCCGGCCGCCCAGCCGACCGGCACCGGGAGTCGCCCCTCGAAGTAGGAAGGACGGAGGCGCGGCGCCTCCGCGAGGACCCGCTCGAACCAGTCTGGCGTGGGGAAGAGCGGCTCGACCTGGGCAGCCGGCCACCACTCCGGCCACGGAGGGAGACGGCCACCTGGTTGGGGCAGGCCTGCCAGAAAGTCTGCGAACTGCGTTGGGGCGAGTGGGGTTTCGCGTTCCTGACCCCGCGGGAGGGCTGCGTCCATGGCGATGATCGGGGCGTCCGTGCGCGCGCTGAGGGCGGGTAGGTAGTAGCCGGCGTTGCTGTGTGCCACGACGACGTCGGCCCGCTCGGTCGCTCGGGCGAAGGCGGCGAGGACGTCGCGCGGGTCGGAGGGATCGGCCGGTAGCGCCGCCATCCCTGCTCGCCAACCGGCCAGGGCGGTCAGCTCCGTGACGAGTGGCTCGTACGTGGCAAAACCGAGCAGCGGGCTCGGCAGGACCACGGCGACAACCACGACCTGAGGGTATGCCGAGGTGACGCCGGAGGCGGCCTCCCGCTCCATTGGTCAAGGAAGGCCAACGATTGGAAATGACTGTGGACGAAGGTTGTTGTTCGAACTGATGTTCTGATAGAGTCAGGCATGACCATAGCAGCAGAGCTCCCGACGACGCCCCAGCCGGCGTCGCGGCAGCTGCTGCCGGCGGCCGGGATCCGGTCGGTGCACGAGGTGCTCGACCGGCTTGATGCGGAACCCTTGGACGCACCCGGCGGGGTGTCGCCGAAGCTGGCCGCCCGGCTGCTGGGGGAGCTGGACCGGGCGGTGGGACGGCTGCAGGGGCTGCGGTTGTCGGTCGTGGCGGCTGCAGACCGGGCGCAGGCGGGCGCGCCCGACGGGTTCAGTGGCACGGGCGCCTGGCTAGCGGCCACCACGCACACCGACTCGGGCCAAGCAGCACGAGAGGTGACCCTGGCGACCGACCTGTCCGACGGCGGGCTCGACGCCACGCGCGAAGCGGTGACCAGCGGCCAGGTGTCGCAGGACAAGGCAGGCATCATCGCGCAGGCCGTCAAGGCATTGCCTCCGGGACTCAGTCCCGGGTCGAGGCAGAAGGCAGAGGCCGAGCTGGTGCAGGTCGCGAGGTCCGCCGACCAGCGCGTGCTGCGCAAGGCGGGGCGACAGGTGCTGCGGCTGGCGCAGGACGAGGTCGACGAGGGGGCTGCGCGCGACCACGAATCGACCCTGCTGGGAGACGAGCAGGGCCGGGCCTACGCGAAGTGCAGGCTGACGATGTTCGACCACGGTGACGGCACGACGAGCGGGTCCTTCACGCTGCCCACACCGACCGCGGCCGTCCTGGCCCACGTGGTGCAGCAGATGACCTCACCCCGTCGCAGTCGAGCTGGGGATTCCGGCCAGCCGGGTGTGGCCGAAGCGGGCGTCCGCGCCGGGGACGAGCTGCCCGCGGGGGCATCGTTGCCCCGCGGTGGGGACTGGGCGCATCGACACGGGAAGGCGCTGGCAGACCTGGTCGAGCACCTGCCCACCGACCACCTGCACGGCAAGGTAGCGGCGACCGTGGTCGTCACGACCGACCGCGACGACCTCGTGCGCGAGCTGGGCCTGGCCCACCAGGACACCGGGCAGGACCTCACGGCGTCCGAGGCGCGGCGCCTGGCCTGCAACGCGGGGATCCTGCCGGCAGTCCTGGCCGGAGCGTCGCTCCCGTTGGACCTCGGGCGACAGACGCGACTGTTCAACGAGAACCAGCGGCTCGCGGTCGTCACCCGGTACGACACCTGCGCGGCCCACGGGTGTGACCGCCCCGCCGCCTGGGCCGAGCTGCATCACCAGACACCGTGGGCCGCAGACGGGTTGAGCGACCTCGCCAACGCCGTGCCCCTGTGCGGCTTCCACCACCGCCGGGTCCACGACCCCACGTACGACGCCACGATCACCACCGACGCGCACGGCATCAAGACCGTGCGGCTGCGCCAGCGGGTAGGACCACCAGGGTGAGCAGGGCGCCTTCGCCCACTGCCCCGTTTCGGCGGGGCTTGGGGCAGGCACTGGTGGGCTGCCCGCGCCCGAGGCACCCATCCCGGTGTCCGATGGATGGGTGGCCGCCTGTTCCCTGCCACACCCGGCATACCATGGGTGGGACGCCCGCGAGAGCGGGAACCTAACGTGCAGAACGGGTGGCGGGAACGCAGATGAGCAGCAAGTCCGTCCAGCAGCTCGACCGTGTGGTGATCCGGTTCGCTGGAGACTCGGGCGACGGGATGCAGCTGACGGGAGACCGGTTCACGAGCGAGACGGCAGCACTCGGCAACGACCTGTCGACGCTGCCCAACTTCCCCGCCGAGATCCGCGCGCCGCAGGGCACGCTCCCCGGCGTCAGCAGCTTTCAGCTCCACTTCGCCGACCACGACGTCCTCACCCCCGGCGACGCCCCCGACGTCCTCGTCGCCATGAACCCGGCCGCGCTCAAGGCCAACCTCGGCGACCTGCCGCGCGGCGCGACGATCATCGCCAACACCGACGAGTTCACCAGGCGCAACCTCGGCAAGGTCGGCTACGACGCCAACCCGCTCGAGGACGGCAGCCTCGAGTCGTGGCACGTCCACCCTGTCGCGCTGACCAGCATCACCGTCGAGGCGCTCGCCGAGTTCGACACCTTGTCCCGCAAGGACAAGGAGCGTGCCAAGAACATGTTCGCCCTCGGGCTGCTGTCGTGGATGTACCACCGGCCCACCAACGGCACCGAGTCGTTCCTGCGCAAGAAGTTCGGCAGCAAGCCCGACATCCTCGCCGCCAACCTCGCCGCCCTCAAGGCCGGTCTCAACTACGGCGAGACCACCGAGGACTTCGCCGTCTCCTACGAGATCGCGCCCGCGAAGATGGCGCCCGGCACCTACCGCAACATCACCGGCAACCTCGCCCTCGCGATCGGACTGACCACGGCGGCCCACCGCGCCGGCATACCCCTGGTGCTCGGCTCCTACCCGATCACGCCCGCCTCCGACATCCTGCACACCCTGAGCGGGTTCAAGCGCTACGGCGTCACCACGATGCAGGCCGAGGACGAGATCGCAGGAGTCGGCGCGGCCCTGGGCGCGAGCTTCGGCGGCGCCATCGGCGTCACCACCACGAGCGGGCCGGGTGTCGCCCTCAAGTCCGAGACGATCGGCCTCGGCGTGAGCCTGGAGCTCCCACTCGTCATCGTCGACGTGCAGCGCGGTGGACCCTCGACCGGGCTGCCGACCAAGACCGAGCAGTCCGACCTGCTTCAGGCGATGTTCGGCCGCAACGGTGAGTCGCCGGTGCCGATCGTGGCGCCGCGCTCCCCCGCCGACTGCTTCGACGCGGCGATCGAGGCGGTGCGCATCGCCACCACCTACCGCACCCCGGTGTTTCTGCTCTCCGACGGCTACCTCGCCAACGGCTCCGAGCCCTGGGCCGTGCCGCAGGTGGCCGAGCTCCCTGAGCTGGCAGTCGAGTTCGCGACCGAGCCCAACGACACCGACGCCGACGGCAAGCCGGTGTTCCACCCGTTCAAGCGCGACGACACCACCCTCGCCCGCCCGTGGGCCGTCCCCGGCACGAGCGGACTCGAGCACCGCATCGGCGGCATCGAAAAGGCCGACATCACCGGCAACATCTCCTACGACCCCGACAACCACGACCTCATGACGCGCCTGCGCGCGGGCAAGGTCGAGCGGATCGCCGAGTCGATCGGCGACCTCGAGGTCGACGACCCGAGCGGCGACGCGGACGTCCTCGTCCTCGGCTGGGGCTCGACCTACGGCCCGATCGCGGCCGCCGTCCGCAGCGTCCGCAACACCGGCGCCAAGGTCGCCCAGGCCCACCTGCGTCACCTCAACCCGTTCCCCGCCAACACCGGCGAGGTCCTGCGCCGCTACGACCGCGTGCTCGTGCCCGAGATGAACATGGGCCAGCTCGCGTTGCTGCTGCGGGCGAAGTACCTCGTCGACGTCCACTCGTTCACCCAGGTGCGTGGCCTGCCGTTCACCACCGTCGAGCTCGCCGACGCGATCGTGTCGTTGCTCGAGGACGACGCCGCCACCGACCCGACCAGTGAGGAGGTCCGAGCATGAGCACAGACCTGGGTATGCCGGGCACATCGCCGCCCGCGGGTACGGCCGGCGTGCCGCGCCTCGCCGAGGACGCGCCGAAGCAGACCAAGAAGGAGTTCACCTCCGACCAGGAGGTCCGCTGGTGCCCCGGCTGCGGCGACTACGCGATCCTCGCCGCCGTCCAGGGCTTCCTGCCCGATCTCGGGCTCAAGCGCGAGAACATCGTGTTCGTCTCCGGCATCGGCTGCTCGTCGCGGTTCCCCTACTACCTCGACACCTACGGCATGCACTCGATCCACGGCCGCGCGCCGGCCATCGCGACGGGGCTGGCGACGAGCCGCGGCGACCTGTCGGTGTGGGTCGTGACCGGTGACGGTGACGCGCTGTCGATCGGCGGCAATCACCTGATCCATGCGCTGCGCCGCAACGTCAACCTCACGATCCTGTTGTTCAACAACCAGATCTACGGCCTGACCAAGGGGCAGTACTCCCCCACCTCGGAGGTCGGCAAGATCACCAAGTCGACGCCGATGGGTTCGGTCGACCACCCGTTCAACCCGGTGTCGCTGGCGCTCGGTGCCGAGGGCACGTTCGTGGCGCGCACCATGGACTCCGACCGCAAGCACCTCACCGAGGTGCTGCGCCAGGCGGCCGAGCACCGCGGCACCTCGCTCGTCGAGATCTACCAGAACTGCCCGATCTTCAACGACGGCGCGTTCGACCTCATCAAGGACCGCACCCAGCAGGAGGCGCGGATCGTCCACCTCGTCGACGGCGAACCGGTGGCCGTCGGGCCAGAGGGTGACCGCAAGGTCCTGGTGCGCGCTGCCGACGGCGGCATGGAGTTCGTGCCCGAGGCCGAGGTCGGCGAGCGTGAGGTCGTGGTCCACGACGTCGCCGCGCCCGAGCCGACGCAGGCGTTCGCCCTCTCCCGGCTGGACAGCCCCGAGATGACGCACGTGCCGATGGGCATCTTCCGCAACGTCGACCGCCCGACCTACGACGACCAGGTCCGCCATCAGGTCGAGGCCGCGGTCGACACCGCCGGCGGGTCACCCACCGACGCCGACCTCGACGAGCTGATCCACGGTCGCGACACCTGGACTGTTGCCTGACGCCGGCGAGCTGCGCCGCGGCGCGCTCTACGGTTTCCTCGCGTATGCCGTGTGGGGCGCCTTTCCGCTCTACTTCCACGCGCTCAAGCCCGCCGGCGCCTGGGAGATCCTGAGCCACCGGATCCTGTGGACGCTGGTCCTGTGCGCGCTGGTGTTGCTCGTGCGGCGCGACCTGGCCTGGGCGACGCAGCTGTGGCGCCGTCCCCGGCTCGGCGTCGGCGTCGTCGTGGCGGCACTGCTCATCGCCCTGAACTGGGTGGTCTACGTGCAGGCGGTCATCACGGGGCACACCACCGAGGCCGCCCTGGGCTACTTCCTCAACCCGATCGTCACGGTGTTCCTCGGGGTGGTGGTGCTGCGTGAGCGGCTCCGGGCGCTGCAGTGGGTCGCGGTCGGTATCGGCGCGGTCGCCGGGCTCTACCTGTCGTTCGCCGCGGGCTCGGTGCCGGTCATCGCGCTCACGCTGGCCGCGACCTTCGGGTCGTACGGCCTGGTGAAGAAGAAGGTCGGCGCCAGCCTGCAGGCCATGCAGTCCCTCGCGGCCGAGACGGCCGTGTTGGCGCCAATTGCGTTGGTGCTGTTGGTGATTCTCACTTCGCGCGGTGAGACGACCTTCACGACAGACGGTGGCTGGCACACGACGTTGCTCGTGCTCTCGGGTGCCGCGACGGCGCTCCCGCTCCTGCTGTTCGCGGCCGCCGCCCGGCGCGTCCCGCTCGTCACGATCGGGCTGCTGCAGTTCGTCACGCCGGTGCTGCAGCTGCTGTGCGGGGTGCTGCTGCTGGGCGAGCACATGTCGACCCAACGGTGGGTCGGATTCGCCATCGTGTGGCTCGCCCTCGCCGTGCTGACCGCCGACTCGCTGCGCCAGCGAGCCACGCGCTCGGCCCGCACCCGGCGCGACCGTGGCGTCTCGATTAACGACACGGCCGACTTGCGTTAATCACCCTGAGTGAGGTTAGGCTTTCCTAACATGAAGCCCTCCCGCCTCCTCGCCACCGTCGCCGCGACGGTCGCCGCCCTGTCCCTCGCGCTCGCCGGCTGCAGCACAGGCAGCACCACCGACGCCGGCGCCAGCAACGGCGACGCGGCACCCGCAGCCGACGCCGCGGCATACCCCGTCAGCATCAAGCACGTCTATGGCGAGACGACGATCGAAAAGGCGCCCACGCGCGTCGCCACGCTCGGCTGGTCCGACCAGGACGTCGTGCTCTCGCTCGGGGTCGTCCCGGTCGCCTCGACCAAGATCACCTACGGCGGCAACGCTGCCGGCTCCACCGCGTGGTTCGACGCCAAGCTCAAGGAGCTCGGCGGGCAGCAGCCGGCGCGCTACAGCGACGCCGACGGCATCCCGGTCGAGGAGGTCGCCAAGGCGACGCCCGACCTGATCGTCGCGACCAACTCCGGTATCACCAAGGACGAGTACGACAAGCTCTCGAAGATCGCGCCGACCATCGCCTACCCCGGCGACGCCTGGGGCACGTCGTGGCAGACCTCGCTGGACATGATCGGCACGGCGCTGGGCCGCAGCGACGAGGCCGCGAAGGTAAAGGCCGAGACCGAAGCCGTGCTGAAGAAGGCCCAGACCGACAACCCGCAGATCGTCGGCAAGACCGTCATCTTCGGCATGCTCAGCGCCACCGACACCTCGCAGGTGCAGTTCTACACGCCGCTGGACAACCGGCCGCGCGTGCTGACCGACCTCGGCATGAAGACCGCACCCGTCGTGGAGCAGCTGAGCAAGGGCAGCAAGGAGTTCTTCAAGACCATCTCTGCGGAGCAGGCGGGCACCCTGAAGTCCGACGTGTTCATCACGTACACCGAGAAGCCTGGCGAGATGGGCAAGTTCCTCTCCGACCCCCTGCTGAAGCAGATCCCCGCGTTCAAGACCGGCGGCTACGTCGAGGCCGCGAATCCCGTTGAGGTGACAGGAATGTCGTCGCCGTCGCCCCTGTCGCTGCCGTACGTCGCCGAGAAGTTCGTGCCGCTCATCGCCCAGGCCGTCGACCGCGCCGACGGCTGACCAGCGCCGCATCCACACCAGCCGCATCCACACCACATGAGCCGCCCGCCCCGCACGACGCGACCGGCCCTGGCCGTGACCATCGCCGTGCCCATCGCCGTGGCGGTGCTCGCGGCCGGGGTCGTCGTCTCGCTGCACGTGGGCTCGCGGATGCTGCCGCCCGACGTCGTGTGGGAGGCGCTGACCCGGCCGTCGGCCGACGACCCCGACCACGCCATCGTCACCGCCCGGGTGGCTCGCACCGTGCTGGCGCTCCTCGCCGGGGGTGCGCTGGGCCTGGCCGGAGCGGCCATGCAGGGTCTGACCCGCAACCCGCTGGGCGACCCGGGCATCCTGGGCGTGAACGCCGGGGCCGCGCTCGGCATGGTGCTGGCTGTCGCCGTCGTCGGCGTCACCTCGCTCCCGGTGCAGATCTGGTTCGCCTTGGCTGGGGCCGCCGTGGCGGGCGTGGCCGTGCACGCCATCGCCGGGCTGGGTCGTGACGGCGCCACACCGGTCAAGCTCGCGGTGGCCGGGGCCGCAGCGACCGCCGGGTTCACCAGCTGGACGACCGCGCTGCTCATCACCGACCTGCAGACGCTGGAGACGTTCCGGTTCTGGCAGGTCGGCACGGTCGGCGGGCGCGGCCTGGAGGTCGTCGGCCCCGTGCTGCCCTTCCTGGCGGTCGGCACCGTGCTCGCCCTCACCGGCGCACGGCTGCTCGACGTGCTGGCACTCGGGGACGACCTGGCTCGCGGTCTCGGCCGGCGCGCCGGACTCGACCGCGTGGTGGTGGGCGCCTCGATCATCCTGCTCGCCGGTGCGGCGACAGCGCTCGCCGGACCCATCGCATTCGTGGGTCTCGTGGCGCCGCACGCGTCGCGGATTCTGGTGGGGCCCAGCTATGTTCGCATCCTGCCCATGAGCGTTGCCCTCGGCTCGGGGCTGGTCGTCTGGGCCGATGTCCTGGGGCGGGTGGTGCTGCCGCCGACCGAGGTGCAGGTCGGCATCATGACCGCCGTCATCGGCGTGCCGGTGTTCTTCGCGCTGGTCCGTCGCGGACGGATGGGCTCGCTGTGAGTGCCGTCGCCGACCGCGGGGGTATGCCGCGTGGCGTGGCCGTGGTGCGCGCCGCGCGGTCCCGGGTCGCGCGCCGCCAGCGCGTGCTCATCACCGGGCTGGCCGTGGTGACCCTCGGGGTGTTCCTCGTCCGGGTGCTGCTGGGGGACTTCACCGTGACCATCCCGGACTTCCTGCGGATCGTGTCCGGGGAACAGATCCCCGGTGCCACGTTCGTCGTCATGGAGTCCAAGCTCCCCCGGGCCGTGCTCGGCCTGCTCGTGGGGGCGGCGTTCGGTCTGGGCGGGACGATCTTCCAGACCACGCTGCGCAACGCCCTCGCCTCGCCTGACATCGTCGGCGTCGGCATGGGCGCCAGCGCGGCCGCGGTGTTCGCCATCGTCGTGCTCGGCCTGCAGGGACTGTCCGTCTCGGGTTTCGCGATCGCCGGGGCGCTGGGCGTCGCGGTGCTGGTGCGGCTGCTCGCGGGCACCGCGGGGGGCTACCGGGTCGTGGTCGTCGGGGTCGGCGCCGCTGCCTTCCTCGTCGCCGTCGTGCAGTACCTCTTCACCCGCGCCAGCATCTACGACGCCCAGGCGGCGCTGGTCTGGCTGACCGGCAGCCTCAACTCGGCCAGCTGGCCGGTGATCGCCCGGACCGCCGGGTGTCTGCTCGTGCTCGTCCCCGCGGTGGCTGCCCTGGCGGGCGCGCTGCGTCTCTGCGAGCTGGGTGACGACACCGCCGCGGGGCTGGGGTCCTCACCCCGGCGCACCGATGCGCTGCTGGTCGTGGCGGTGCTGCTCGTGAGCGTGGGCGTGGCCGCCGCCGGTCCGGTCGCGTTCGCCGCCTTCCTCGCCGGCCCCATCGCGCGCGCCCTGGGCGGGGGTCGCACCAGCCTGACCGCGTCGGCGCTCGTGGGCGCGACGCTCGTGATCGGCGCCGACCACGTGGGCGCCTATCTCGTCCCGGACGTCAACCTGCCCGTCGGCGTCGTCACCGGCGCGCTCGGCGCACCGTTCCTGCTGTGGCTCATCGCCACCGGCCGCACCTCACGGAGGAGCTCATGAGCACCGACCCGGCCATCCAGCGCATCACCGGCTCCCGGCTCACCACCGACGACCTGTCGCTCGGCTACGCCGAGCGCACCGTGGTCGACCACGTCACCACCCGCGTGCCCGACGGGGCCGTGACCGTGATCGTCGGGGCCAACGCGTGCGGCAAGTCGACCCTCCTGCGCGGACTGGCCCGGCTCCTGGCACCACGCACCGGCGAGGTGGTCCTCGACGGCCGGTCCATCCACGGCATACCCACTAAGGAGGTCGCCCGCACCCTTGGCCTGCTCCCCCAGAACCCCATCTCCCCCGAGGGGGTCACCGTCGTCGACCTCGTCGGTCGCGGACGTGCGCCCCACCAGGGCAGGTTCCAGCGGTGGAGCGCCGAGGACGAGGCGGCGGTCGCGCACGCACTGGAGATGACGGGCACCCTCGAGCTGTCCGACCGCGTCGTCGACGAGCTCTCCGGCGGGCAACGCCAACGGGTGTGGATCGCGATGGCGCTCGCCCAGCAGACCGACCTGCTGCTGCTCGACGAACCCACGACCTACCTGGACGTGGCCCACCAGGTCGAGGTGCTCGACCTGCTGCACGACCTCAACGCGACCCGCGGCACGACCGTGGTCATGGTGCTGCACGAGCTCAACCTGGCAGCCCGCTACGCCGACCACCTCGTCGCCATGCGCGACGGGCGCATCGTCGCCGAGGGGGCGCCGGGCGACGTCATCACCCGAGAACGCGTCAGCGAGGTCTTCGGCATGGACTGCCGCGTCATCGCCGACCCCGTCGCCGGCACCCCCATGGTCGTCCCGATCGGCCGCCACCACACCCGGGCCCCGCGTGGCCTGGTCACGAACGGAGCCACCGCATGACCGCCGCCCCTGTCACCGACGTCGCACCCTCAGGCTTCGTCGCGGACGTCGAGGTCGTGGCCGTCGAGCGGCTGAGCCCGGCGTTCGTCCGGGTCACCCTGGGGGCGCCCGCCCTGGCCGACCTCGCGCACCTCGGGTTCGACACCCGGTTCAAGGTGGTCCTGCCCGGGCCGACCGGCCGGCTGCCGGAAGCGGCGGACACCCAGGAGGGCTGGTACGCCAACTGGCTGGCCATGCCGGACGACGAGCGTGCGTTCATGCGCACCTACACCGTGCGTGACGTCGTCGGTGCGGGTGAGCAGACCCGTCTCGTCGTGGACTTCGTCGTCCACGACGACCTGGGCCACGGCCTCGGCCCTGCCTGCCGGTGGGCGCTGTCGGCCGAGCCCGGCGACCGGGTTGTGGTCGTTGTCCCGCTTCGCGGCGGATCCCCTTGGGGCGGAACGGAGTTCGCACCGGGCGATGCCCGCGACCTGCTGGTCATCGGTGACGAGACGGCTCTGCCCGCGATCGCGCGGGTGCTGGCCGATGCCGACCCGGGCCTGACCGGACGGGTCTTCGTCGAGGTCCCCGGTGCGCACGACCGGCTGCCGCTGCCCGAGCACCCGGGCATCGAGGTGACCTGGGTGCCGCGCGACACCGGACGACCCGGTCGACGCCTCGTGCAGGTGGTCCGCCGCCGGCTCGGCCTGCCCCCGACCGACCTCGACGCGCCGCAGCCCGAGGTCGTCACCGACATGGAGGTCGAGGTGTGGGAGACCCCGCGCTACTCCTCCGGCGGCGAGGACCTGCGGGCGCAGCTGGCCGCGTCGCCGGGCCGTGACCTGGCGGGCACCTACGCGTGGATCGCCGGGGAGTCCTGGCTGGTGAAGACCCTGCGCCGGGCCTTGGTGTCCGAGCTCGAGGTCGAGCGGGCCCGGGTGGCGTTCATGGGTTACTGGCGCGAAGGCGTCGCCATGCGCTCCTGACCCTTGCGTCTGTGTTGTTGCCCACCAGCGGGGCAAACTCGCAGACGCAGGCAAGCGGGGGCGTTCGCACGGCAACGCCCGGGTATGCCGCGGGCTCGCCCGGCGGCATACCTTCCGTTCATCTGGAGTCACCTGCTGGTCACCTCACGGTTGCCCGGCAAGGCCTCGTGCGTTCCTAGATTGGCGGCGGCCCACCAGCCATCTCGCCCCGCCCATCCGGAGGAACGCATGTCCGCACCTGCACCCGAGCGTCGCCTGCTGCCGCTCGCCGTCTCGCCGAGCCACCCCGGTGGCCGCAGCGCCATGACCTGTCACTACCGCTGCGACGACGCCTGCTCCAAGCCCGTCCCCAACACCACCGACAACGGCTACTTCGGCGACGTCGCCGCGACGGCCGCTTCCCGCCGCACCATCCTCAAGGGCGCCGGGCTGGCCGCCGCGTTCGTCGGCTTCGGTGCCGCCAGCGCGACGCCAGCCGCGGCCGCACCCGCACAGGGCAAACCCACAGGGCGCGGGCGGGGCTCGCGCGGTCGAGGCACCTCGCCGTTCGGCTTCACCCCGATCGAGCCCGTGCCGGCCGGCACCGACAAGGTCGTCGTGCCCGAGGGCTTCACCTGGTCGACGATCATCGCGTGGGGCGACCCGATCCTGCCCGGCGCCCCGGAGTTCGACTTCGACCGGCAGAGCGCGGCGGCGCAGGCCGGGCAGTTCGGCTACAACAACGACTACACGACCCTCATCCGCGGCCGGAGCCAGAACGACGCCACGCTGGTCTGCAACAACGAGTACACCAACGACGAGCTGATGTTCCGCGGCTACACCGGGTCGGCGTCGCTCACGCCCGAACAGATCCGCATCACCATGGCCGCCCACGGCATGTCCGTCGTCGCGGTGGAGCGCAAGAACGCCAAGGCCGAGTGGAAGTACCTGAAGAACGCCCGGGTCAACCGGCGCATCACCGCCACGACCCGGTTCGCGGTCGACGGCCCGGCCGCCGGCTCGCGTCTGCTGCGCACCAGCGCCGACCCGTCGGGCACCCGCGTGCTCGGCACCTTCGGCAACTGCGCCGGTGGCACCACCCCATGGGGCACGGTGATCTCCGGCGAGGAGAACTTCAACGGCTACTTCACCGCGGCCACGGCACCGGCAGACCAGGCCGCGGCATACCAGCGCTATGGCATCACCGGCTCCACGGGCCGCGGCTGGGAGCGGGTGGACTCCCGGTTCGACGCGACCCAGGAGCCCAACGAGGTCAACCGGTTCGGCTGGATCGTCGAGCTCGACCCCTCCGACCCGGACTCGACCCCGGTCAAGCACACCGCGATGGGCCGCATGAAGCACGAGGGCGCCAACGTCACGATCGCCCCCGACGGCCGCGTGGTGGCGTACATGGGTGACGACGAGCGGTTCGACTACCTCTACAAGTTCGTGTCACGCGACACCTTCCGCAAGGGCAACTCCCCCAAGGCCCGCAAGCACAACCTGGGGCTGCTGTCCGAGGGCGACCTGTACGTCGCGAAGTTCACCGGCGACGGCTTCCAGGACGGCATCAGCGACGGCTCCGGTGAGTGGCTCGCCATCACCAAGGACGGCAGGAGCCAGGTGCCCGGCATGTCGCTCGAGGAGGTGCTCGTCTGGACGCGACTGGCGGCCGACAAGCTCGGCGCCACCAAGATGGACCGCCCCGAGGACGTCGAGCCCAACCTCATCAACGGCCGCACCTACGTGGTCTGCACCAACAACACCCGTCGCGCCCCGTCGCAGATCGACGAGGCCAACCCGCGCGCCAACAACAAGCACGGCCACATCATCGAGATCACCCCGACCCGCGGCGACGACACCCAGCCCACGTTCGCGTGGAAGATCGTCCTCATCGCGGGCGACCCGAACGACCCGACGACCTACTTCAACGGCTACGACCGCTCCGAGGTGTCGCCGATCTCGTGCCCGGACAACATCGCCTTCGACGAGGCCGGCAACATGTGGATCGCCACCGATGGCAACGCCCTCGGGTCCTGCGACGGCATGTACCTCTACCCGCTCGACGGTCCGCACAAGGGACACCTGCAGCAGTTCCTGTCGGTGCCGGCCTACGCCGAGACGTGCGGCCCGCTCATCACCTGGGACCAACGCACCGTGCTCGCCGCCGTGCAGCACCCGGGTGAGGAGACCGGCGGTTCTCCGGAGACGCCGCTCAGCCAGTTCCCCTACCAGGGCGACGGCCAGCCGCGACCGGCCGTCATCCAGATCCGCCCGACCCGCTGACGCGGGCCACGCACGACCAGCGAGAGGTATGCCGCGGACTCGCGTCCGCGGCATACCTCTCGTTGCGCTTGCCTGGCGCAGGTGACGAGTGGCGTTGCGGCAGAAGGGAACTCAGCCGACGCGGTTGACGACGCTGGTGGCGAGGGCACGCAACGCGTCCTTGGCCTCCGACGCCGGCAGGGGGTCGAGCAGGTCCTGTGCCTCACGGGCCACCACGGCAGTCTGTTCGCGGGCGCGCTCCATGGCGGGATGGGCGCGCAGCAGCTCGAGGGCCTCGGCCAGGGCGGCCTCGTCCTCGCGCAGGTCGCTGCGCAGCAGCTCCTGCAGACGCGCGTCGGCAGGGTCGGTCGAGGCGAGTGCGTGCAGCACCGGCAGGGTGCGCTTGCCCTCGCGCAGGTCGGTGCCGGGCGTCTTGCCCAGCTCGGCCGCCTCGGACGACACGTCGATCAGGTCGTCGGCGAGCTGGAACGCCATGCCGAGCCGTTCGCCGTACAGCCGCAACACTTCCACGGTCTGGGCGTCGCAACCGGAGAACATCGCGCCGTATCGGGCGGCGGTGGCGATGAGCACACCCGTCTTGTCCTCGAGCACCCCGAGGTAGTAGTCGCGGGCATCGACGCCCTCCGGCGCCGGCCGCGCGTCCCGGATCTGCCCCGAGCACAGCCGCACGAACGTCTCGGCCTGGATCTTCACGGCCTCGGCGCCGAGGTCGGCGATGATCGAGGACGCCTTGCCGAACAGCAGGTCCCCGATGAGGATGGCGCCTGAGTTGCCGTATGCCGCGTTGGCGCTGGGTGCGCCGCGCCGCAGCTCGGCCTCGTCCATGACGTCGTCATGGCACAGGGACGCCACATGGGTCAGCTCGACGCCGGCGGCGGCCGCGACGACCTGGTCGTTGCGACCCGAGCCCACCTCCGCTGCGAGCAGCGTGAGCATGGGCCGGAACCGCTTGCCGCCGGCCTCCACCAGGTGGCTGTTGGCCTCGGCGATGAACGGGTCGTCGTGGTCGATCTCCTTGCGCAGCAAGGCATCCACTTCGGCGATGCCCTGCTGCAGGTCTGCGGCCAGCTCGTCCGAGACGGACGGTAGCGCCAGCACAGGTGGGGTCGGGCTCACTTTGCGATGAACTGCGACGACTGCTCGGCGAGGTCGAGGACCTGCGCGGGCAGCACACCCAGCACCAGCGTCACGAGCGCACCCACAGTGATCGCGGCGGTCGTGAACGGCGAGGCCACCTCGGCCACCACGGGTTCGCCGGCCGGCGGGTCGGTGAAGTACATGAGGACGATGAGCCGCACGTAGACGAACGCGGTCACGACACTGGCGATCACACCGATGACGACCATCCACACGCCCGCCCGGCCGCCGAAGGAGATGGCCGGCGCGAACGCGGCATACTTCGCGGCGAAGCCGGACGTGAGCGGGATGCCCGCGAACGCCAGCAGCAGGAACGAGAACACGCCCGCCACCACCGGGTGGCTGCGACCGAGCCCGGCCCACTGCGACAGGTGCGAGGCCTCCGAACCACCCTGGCGCACCATCGACACGATGGCGAAGGCCGCGATCGTGGTGAAGCCGTAGGCCGCGAGGTAGAACATCGTGCCGGCGACACCGGTGCGGTCGAAGGACATCACCGCGACCAGGATGAAGCCTGCGTGCGCGATCGAGGAGTAGGCCAGCAGGCGCTTCACGTCGGTCTGGGTGACCGACAGGATCGCACCGACGACCATGGTGAGGACCGCGACGGCGATGACGCCGAGGCGCCAGTCCCAGCGGTTGGCCTCGGCGCCGACGTAGACGAAGCGCAGGATCGCTCCGAAGGCCGCAACCTTGGTGCAGGCGGCCATGAACCCGGTGACCGGAGTCGGGGCGCCCTGGTAGACGTCGGGCGTCCAGGAGTGGAACGGCACGGCGCCGACCTTGAAGAGCAGGCCGACCAGCACGAGGACGATGCCGGGGACCAGCAGGCCCTCGAGCTGGCCGTTCGCCGTCGTCACGGCGGCGGCGATGTCGGGCAGGTAGATCGACCCGGCATACCCGTAGAGCAGGGCCGCACCGAAGAGGAAGAACGCCGAGCTGAACGCGCCCAGCAGGAAGTACTTCAGCGACGCCTCCTGCGACAGCAGGCGACGACGACGGGCCAGGCCGGACATGAGGTAGAGCGGCAGCGACAGCACCTCGAGGGCCACGAACATGATCAGCAGGTCGTTGGCCGCCGGGAAGAGCATCATGCCCAGCACCGAGAACAGCATCAGCGGGAAGACCTCGCTGGTGCCGAGCCCGGCGCGCAGCGCGGCGGCCTCGTGGGCCGAGCCGGGGATCGCGGCACCCATCGGGGTGAACGCGTCGGCGCCCTTGCCGCCGAACCGCTCGGCCATGGTGAGCACGCCCAGGATCGACATGGCCAAGATGGTCCCCTGCAGGAACAGCGAGGGACCGTCGATGGCGATCGCGCGCGCCACGGTGAACCCGCGGTGGGACTCCTGCGCGGACACCGTGACCAGCACGACGAACGCGGCCACGAGCGTGACCAGCGCCACCGCGACCTGGGCCGTGTGCCGCTGGCGGCGCGGCAGGAACGCCTCGAGCACCACGCCGACCAGCGCACCACCGGCGACGATCAGCATCGGTGCGATGGCGCCGTAGTCGAAGTCGGCGGCCTTGAACGCAGCGGGCATCGCAGCAGGCACGGCGGCGGGCAGCGCGGCGGTGATCACTTGGAGCCTCCCTCGGCAACGGAGGACGGTGCCGGGTCGGTGACGCCCACGTGCTGCAGGGTCGCCTTCACGGCCGGGTTGAGCAGGTCGAGCGCGGGCTTGGGGTAGAAGCCGAAGACCAGGAGGGCCGCGATGAGCGGCGCCACCACGATCTTCTCGCGCAGGGTGATGTCACGGACGGGGCCCTCGAGCTGCGGCTTGGGTCCGGTCATCATCCGCTTGTACATGAGCAGGATGTAGAGCGCGGCGAGGATGATGCCGGTGGTCGCGATGACTGCGGGCAGCTTGTACCGCTCGAACGTCCCGACGAGCACCATGATCTCGGAGATGAACGGGCTCAGGCCCGGCAGCGCCAGACCGGCCAGACCGGCGAACAGGAACACCCCGGCCAGACCGGGCGTGACCCGCTGCCAGCCACCGAAGTCCGGGATCCGCTTGCTGCCGCGACGCGCCACGAGCATGGCGGCGACGAGGAACAGCGCCGCGGTGGTGAAGCCGTGGTTGAGCATGTAGAGCGTGGAGCCGGCGCCACCGGTGGAGGTGAACGCGAAGATGCCGAGCACGATGAAGCCGAAGTGGCTCACCGAGGTGTAGGCGATCAGGCGCATGACGTCGGTCTGACCGATCGCGAGCAGGGCGCCGTAGATGATCGAGATGACGGCGAGGGCCAGCACCACCGGCGTCGCCCACTGCGATGCCTCCGGGAAGATCTGGAGGCAGAACCGGATCATGCCGTAGGTGCCGACCTTGTCGAGCACGCCGACGAGCAGCACCGCCGTGGCGGGACGCGCCTCGGTGGCTGCGTCGGGCAGCCAGGTGTGCACCGGCCACATCGGCGCCTTGACGGCGAACGCGATGAAGAAGGCCAGGAAGATCCAGCGCCCGGCGTTCACCGGCAGGTCCAGCCCGGTCAGCTTGGTGACGAGGAAGCCGTCGGCGCCGCCGGGGCCGTACTTGTAGAGCGCGATGACGCCCACGAGCATCACCAGGCCACCGGCGAGGGAGAACAGGAGGAACTTCACCGCGGCATACTGCCGACGCGGCCCGCCGTAGGAGCCGATCAGGAAGTAGACCGGGATCAGCATCGCCTCGAAGAAGACGTAGAACAGGAACACGTCGGTGGCGGCGAAGACGCCGACCATGAACGTGGCGAGCACCAGCGTCAGGGCGAAGTAGTTCTTCTCCCGCTTGCCGCCCTCCGGGACGTCGTCCCACGCGGCGAGGATGCAGATCGGCAACAGCACCAGGGCCATGAGGATCATGACGAGTGCGAGGCCGTCGACACCGAGGGCGTAGGACACCCCGAACTGCGGGATCCACTCGTGCTGCTCGACCAGCTGGAACTGCTGGGTCGACCCGGTCTTGAACTGCAGCGCGGCTGCGACACCGAAGACCAGCGTCAGCAGCGAGAAGCCCAGCGCGACCTTCTTGGCCTGGTCGGCCATGCTCGCGGGGAGCGCGGCGACGACGATGGCACCGATGAGCGGGATGAGCCCGATCACCGTCAGCCAGGGGAAGTTCGACATCACTGGATCACCCACACAGCACCGAGGATGGCGACGACGCCGGCGAGCATCGTCAGGGCATAGGACCGCGCAAAACCGTTCTGCAGCTTGCGCAACCGGCTCGACGTGCCACCGATGAGGGCGGCGAGCCCACCGACACCGCCGTCGATGCCGCGGTTGTCGGCGAAGACGAGCGCACGCGTCAGGTGGATGCCGGGGCGCATGAACACGGCCTCGTTGACGTCGTCCTGGTAGAGGTCACGCCGGGCCGCACGGGTGAGCAGCGAGCCGGTCGGCGCCGTCTCGGGCACCGAGTCGCGCCAGTACTTCAGCCAGGCCAGCGCCACGCCGGCCGCGACCAGCAGCAGTGTCAGCGCGATGAGCACGGGCACGGGCAGCACCGGGTGCTCCCCCTCCGGGTGCCCGCCGACGACCGGCTCGAGCCAGCTGGTGAACGTGCCGCCGAGCGAGAGCAGGAGACCCAGCAGGGCCGAGCCCACGGCCAGCACGATCATCGGCACGGTCATGAGCAGCGGCGACTCGTGCGGGTGGACTGCATCCTCGCCGTCGGTCCGCCAACGCCGCTTGCCGTGGAAGGTCATGAAGAACAGCCGCGACATGTAGAACGCGGTGATGCCGGCACCGATGAGCGCGGCGCCACCGAAGACCCACGGCCGCCAGCCCTCGCCGATGAACGCGGCCTCGATGATCTTGTCCTTGGACCAGTAGCCGGAGAACGGCGGGACACCGAGGATCGCGAGCCAGCCGAGGCCGAAGGTCACCCAGGTGATCTTCATGACCCCGGACAACCCGCCGAAGCGGCGCATGTCGACCTGGTCGTTCATGCCGTGCATGACGGACCCGGCGCCGAGGAACATCCCGGCCTTGAAGAAGCCGTGCGTCACCAGGTGGAAGATCGCGAACGCGTACCCCACCGGGCCGAGGCCCGCGGCGAGCATCATGTAGCCGATCTGCGACATGGTCGAAGCGGCCAGCGCCTTCTTGATGTCGTCCTTGGCGCAACCGACGATCGCACCGAACACCAGCGTGATGGCGCCGACGATGGCGACGACCAGCTGGGCGTTGGGGGCGCCGTCGAAGATGAAGTTGCTGCGCACGATGAGGTAGACGCCGGCGGTGACCATGGTCGCGGCGTGGATGAGCGCCGAGACGGGCGTCGGGCCGGCCATCGCGTCACCGAGCCAGCTCTGCAGCGGGAACTGTGCGGACTTGCCGCAGGCGCCGAGCAGCAGCATCAGCCCGATCGCCGTGAGCACACCGGAGCCAGCTCCGCCGGAGGCCTCCTGGACACCGGCGAAGGTGACGGTGCCGAACGCCGCGAACATGATCATGATCGCGACCGAGAGGCCGAAGTCACCGACGCGGTTGACGATGAACGCCTTGTTGGCGGCGGTGGCGTAGGCGGGGTTGTAGTTCCAGAACCCGATGAGCAGGTAGGACGCGAGACCCACGCCTTCCCAGCCGACGTAGAGCAGCAGGTAGGAGTCGGCGAGGACGAGCAGCAGCATCGCCGCGACGAACAGGTTGAGGTAGGCGAAGAACCGGCGCTTGTCCGGGTCGTGCTCCATGTACCCCAGCGAGTAGACGTGGATCAGTGAGCCGACGAAGGTGATGAGCAGGACGAACGTCACCGACAGCTGGTCGACGAGCATCCCGGCGTTGAGCTGGAAGGACCCGGCCGGCACCCAGTTGTAGAGGTCGAGGTGCATGGCGCGGGACTCGGCGTCGCGGCCGAGCATCGACATCCACAGGATGAAGCCGACGACGAACGACGACCACGACATGGCGACCGCGAACAGCGGCCCCCACTTGTCGGTCTTGCGTCCGCCGAGCAGGAGCACGGCGGCACCGAGCGCGGGCAGCGCGACGAGCAGCCAGGCGTATGCCGTGATGCCGGTGGCCGCTTGCGCGGCCGCCGGTTCGGAGGCCGCGGCAGCGTCGGCGAGGGAGTGCAGGGTGGTCACGGTTTCGGGCCCCTTACAGCTTCAACAGGTTGGCGTCGTCGACCGAGGCCGACCGGCGGGCACGGAAGATGGCCACGATGATGGCCAGGCCGACGACAACCTCGGCGGCGGCGACGACCATGACGAACAGGGCGATGACCTGTCCGTCGAGCTTGCCGTGCATCCGGGCGAACGTCACGAACACCAGGTTGGTCGCGTTCAGCATCAGCTCGACGCCCATGAACACGACGATGGCGTTGCGGCGCATCAGCACCGTGGCGCCACCGATCGCGAACAGGATGGTCGCGAGGTAGATGTAGTTGACGAGGTTCACCGGCTCTCGCCCTCCTCGATCTCGTGCTCGATGGCCTCCTCGGCCTCGACGTGCCTGGTCGGCACCGTGATCTGCTCACGGGCCTCGAGCACACGCGACACGGACAGCTCGCTGGGCGTGCCGTCCGGGAGGAGGGCGGGGGTGTCGACGGCGTTGTGACGGGCGTAGACACCGGGCGCCGGCAGGCCGGCGACGTTCTCGTTGGACTTCACGCGACGCTCGGACTGCAGCTTCTGGCTGGGCTTGGTGCCGAGCCGTTCGCGGTGGGCCAGGACCATGGCGCCGAGCGCGGCGGTGATCAGCAGCGCCGAGGTGATCTCGAAGGTCCAGACGTACTGGCCGAAGATCAGCTCGGCCATGCCGGTGACGTTGCCGGGGTCGGTGTTGGGTCCGTCGAGTCCCCTCATGGGGCCGAACTGGGCGCGGCCGATCGCGGAGAACAGCAGTGCGCCGAGCCCGAGCGCGAGCAGCAGCGTCGCGATCTTCTGGCCCTTGAGCGTCTCGACGAGTGAGTCCGAGGAGTCGACGCCGACGAGCATGAGCACGAACAGGAACAGCATCATGACCGCGCCGGTGTAGACGAAGATCTGGATGATGCCGAGGAAGTCCGCGTCCTGGGCGATGTAGAAGATGCCGAGGTTGACCATGACCAGCGCCATGCCGATGGCGGCGTGGACGGCCTTCTTCGCGAACAGCAGACCCAGGGCGGCGATCACGCAGATCGGGCCGAGGATCCAGAACATGATCTGCTCACCTAGGCCGGTCATGCGAGGACCCCCTGAGGACACGAGCGACGAAGGAGTGAGGCCCGGAAGGCCGACGAGCCTGGCCAGTTGAGAACAGTCATCGGCGCACCGCCTCGGTGGTGTCGCGGGTGGCCTGGCGGCCGCCCGCGACGGTGTCGACACCCTCGACCGGGTCACCGCTCGGGGCGGTGCCGTCCTCGGGTTCGGCGTCGTGCTCGCGCACCCACTCCTCCTGCTCCGGCGTGGCCCGAGTGACCTTGCCGAGGTAGTAGTCGCGCTCGTCCATGCCGGCGACCATGGGGTGCGGCGGCGCGACCATGCCCTCCTGCAGCGGTGCGAGCAGCTGGTCCTTGGTGAAGATCAGGTCGGCGCGCGAGTGGTCGGCGAGCTCGTAGAAGTTGGTCATCGTGAGGGCCCGCGTCGGGCAGGCCTCGATGCACAGCCCGCAGAAGATGCAGCGCAGGTAGTTGATCTGGTAGACGCGGCCGTACCGCTCACCCGGGCTGAACCGCCCGACGCCGTCGGCGTCGTTGGGCGCACCTTCGACGAGGATCGCGTCGGCCGGGCAGGCCCAGGCGCACAGCTCGCAGCCGACGCACTTCTCGAGCCCGTCGGGGTGGCGGTTGAGCTGGTGGCGGCCGTGGTAGCGCGGCTGGGTGGGCCGCTTCTCCTCGGGGTACTGCTCCGTCTCGAGCTTGCGGAACATCGTCGCGAAGGTGACGCCGAAACCGGCGACCGGCGCGAACAGCTCGGAGAGGAACCCGCCCTTCGTGTCCTGCTCGGGGCGGTCAGGCATGGGTGGCCTCCTCCGTCGATGCGGATCGTTGCGTGCCGCGCTCGGTCAGCGCGGGTGCGGGCTCGCGCAGCCGCTGCCCGGGCAGCGGTGGCACGGGGTAGCCGCCTGCGAAGGGGTCGATCTCCTCCGGCGGCGGCGCGTCCTTCTCTGCTTCGCGCTCGATCTTCTTGTTGTCCCAGATCCACGAGGCGAGCAGCACGCCACCGCCGACGAGCACGATGAACACGATCATGATGACCGGGAACGTGCGGTTGCCGATGGTGAGGGCGGGCCCGCCGATCCAGTTGTTCTGGGCGGCGCGCAGGAAGGCCACGACGACGACCCAGGCGAGGGTGAACGGGATGAGGAACTTCCACCCGAACCGCATGAACTGGTCGTAGCGGACGCGGGGCAGTGAGCCGCGCAGCCAGACGAAGAAGAACATGAACGCCCAGAGCTTGATGACGAACCAGAGCAGGCCCCACCAGCCCTCGTTGAACATGCCGTCGTTGATGGCGGCGATGCCGGGAGGCGCCTGCCAGCCGCCGAGGAACATCGTCGTCGCGAGCGCGGAGACGGTGAACATGTTGACGTACTCACCGAGGAAGAACATCGCGAACTTCAGCGAGGAGTACTCGGTGTGGAAGCCACCGGTGAGCTCGCCCTCGCCCTCGGCGAGGTCGAACGGGAGCCGGTTGGTCTCGCCGACCATGGTCACGACGTACACGAGGAAGCTCGGGATGAGCACGATGTACCAGAAGTTGTTCTGGGCGGCCACGATCTGCGAGGTCGACATCGACCCGGCGAACAGGAACACCGCGACCAGCGACAGGCCCATCGCGATCTCGTAGGAGATGACCTGGGCGGTCGAGCGCAGGCCACCGAGCAGCGGGTAGGTCGATCCCGAGGACCAGCCGGCGAGCACGATGCCGTAGACGCCGACACCGGCGACGGCCAGCACCAGCAGCACGGAGACGGGGACGTCGGTGAGCTGCAGCGGGGTGCGGTGCCCGAACATCGAGACCATCGGGCCCATGGGGATGATCGCGAACGAGACGAACGCCATGGCGCCGGCGATGGCGGGGGCCAGCGCGAAGACCACCTTGTCGGCGTTCTTCGGCGTCAGGTCCTCCTTGAGCGCCAGCTTGATGCCGTCGGCGAGGGTCTGGAGCAGGCCGAACGGACCGGTGCGGTTGGGGCCGGGACGCTGCTGCATCCGGCCGATCACGCGCCGCTCGAACCAGATCATGATCAGGGTGTTGACGAGCAGGAACACGAAGATGAGCAGGGCCTTGACGAGGCTCAGCCACCAGGGCGTGTCGCTGAAGTCGGCCACGGGGTTGTCCGTGGACTGCGTCGTCGCGGCCAGCGCCCCACCCGCGAGGTGAGGTATGCCGGTCACGACGTCGGCGGCATACGTCATGGCGCTCATGCGCTCACCTCCGCGACGTCGGCGGCCTTGGCGAGGGCGACCACCGCACCGGCGTCGACACCGAGGTCACGGTGCACGTAGCTGCCGGGCGACTTCGTCGGGAGCCAGACCACGTGGTCGACCATGTCAGGTACGACCTCGGCAGGCACCGTCACCGCGCCGTGCCGGGTCGAGATGCGCACGGCGTCACCGTCGGTGAGGCCGAAGGCGGCAGCGGTCGCGGGCGACACGCGGGCACTCGGGTCGTGGCGGGTGCCGGCGAGGAACGGCTCGCCCCGCTGGAGCGTGCCGTCGTCGAGCAGCAGGTGCCAGGTGGCGAGGACAACCTCGCCCTCACCGAAGGTCGGGACCTCGGTCGCCGACACGGACGGCACCGCGGCGCGGGCTCCGGTCCAGGGACCGAGCGCGCCCATCTCGGCACGCACCTCCGCGAGCGTGCGGGCACCGAGGAAGGAGCCCATCTCCGAGGCGAGCATGTCGAGCACGCGGTAGTCGGACTGGGCGTTGGTGTCGAGCGCCGCCTCGAACGGACGGACCCGGCCCTCCCAGTCGACGAACGTGCCGCCCTTCTCGGCGTGCGGCGCGACCGGCAGCACGACGTCGGCGACCGCGGTCACCGTCGAGGGGATGAAGTCGAGCGACACGACGAAGGTCTTGGCGAGCGCCTCCTCGGCGCGGTCGTCACCGAGGTCGTCGGTGTCGACGCCGCCGACGACGAGTGCGTCGATGGCGCCGGTCGTCGCGGCCTCGATGATGCCCGCTGTGTCGCGTCCGGCGGCGTCGGGCAGCCCGACAACGTCCCATGCCTCGGCGACCTGCTCGCGCGCGGCGGCGTCCGCGACCGGACGACCACCGGGCAGCAGCGTGGCCAACGCACCGGCCTCGAGCGCACCGCGCTCACCGGCGCGGCGCGGCACCCAGGCGAGCCTGGCACCGGTCGACGACGCGAGGGCGGCGGCTGCGGACAGCGCACCCGGCACGGTCGCGAGCCGCGACCCGGCGAGGACCACGACGCCCTCCCCCTGCAGCGCCTGCGCGGCCTGGGCCGCGGCGCCGTCACCGGTGACGCCGTCGCCGAGGGCACGCAGCACCTCGGCCTCGGTGCCCGGTGCCGACGGGATCAACGTGCCGTTCAGCTTGTCGAGCCCGCGCGTGGCGAAGGGCGCCACGGCATACACGGCCGTCTTGTTCTTGCGGACCGCCTTGCGCAGCCGCAGGAAGACGATCGGGCTCTCCTCCTCAGGCTCGAACCCGACGAGGACGACGGTCTTGGCCTGCTCGAGGTCGGCGTAGGTCACCGCCCCGCCCTCGGGACCCGTCGCGACGACGGTCGAGGCGAGGAAGTCCGCCTCCTCGACCGAGTGCGGACGCGCACGGAAGTCGATGTCGTTGGTGGCCAACACAGTTCGCGCGAACTTGCCGTAGGCGTAGGCGTCCTCGGCGGACACCCGGCCACCGGTCAGCACACCGGTGGCCTTCGCGGCGGAGAGGCCGGCGGCAGCGGCGGCGAGCGCCTCGGGCCACGTCGCGACGCGCAGCTCGCCGTCCTCGCCGCGCACCATGGGGTACTCGAACCGGTCGCCCATCGTGGCGTACTGGAAGGCCCAGCGACCCTTGTCGCAGTTCCACTCCTCGTTGACCTCGGGGTCGTTGATCGCCATGCGGCGCAGCACGACACCGCGACGGTGGTCGGTGCGCACCGCGCAGCCGGACGCGCAGTGCTCACACACCGACGGCGTCGACATCAGGTCGAACGGGCGGCTGCGGAAGCGGTAGGCCGCCCCGGTCAGCGCACCCACCGGGCAGATCTGCACGGTGTTGCCGGAGAAGTAGGACTTGAACGGCTGCTCCTCGTAGATGCCGACCTGCTGCAGCGCGCCACGCTCGACGAGCGCGATGAACGGGTCACCGGCGATCTGCTCGGAGAAGCGGGTGCAGCGGGCACACAGGACGCAGCGCTCACGGTCGAGCAGCACCTCGGAGGAGATGTTGATCGGCTTGGGGTAGGTGCGCTTGACGTCCTCGAAGCGGCTCTTGGGCCGGCCGTTGCTCATGGCCTGGTTCTGCAGGGGGCACTCGCCGCCCTTGTCGCAGACCGGGCAGTCCAGCGGGTGGTTGATGAGCAGCAGCTCCATCACGCCCTGCTGCGCCTTGTCGGCGACCTTGGACGTGTGCTGGGTCTTGACCTCCATGCCCTCGGACACGGTGATGGTGCAGGACGCCTGCGGCTTGGGCATCGGGCGCATCGCGCCGTCGGGGCCGGGCGTCGCGATGTCGACGAGGCACTGGCGGCACGCGCCGATCGGGTCGAGCAGCGGGTGGTCGCAGAACCGCGGCACCTCGACGCCGATCTGTTCGGCGGCGCGGATCACCAGCGTGTTCTTCGGCACCGACACGGCGACGCCGTCGACGGTGAGGTTCACCATCTCGACGGCGGGCTCGCCGGCGCCCGGGGCCTTCTTGTCTTCGGTCACAGTCATGCTGTTACACGGTCCTTGTGGAAGAGCGTCGACTCACGAACGTCGAACGGGCAGTGGCCCAGCTCGAGGTGCTTCAGGTACTCGTCACGGAAGTACTGGATGCTGCTCGTGATCGGGCTGGTCGCGCCGTCGCCGAGGGCGCAGAACGACCGGCCGAGGATGTTGTCGCACACGTCGAGCAGCTTTTCGAGGTCCTCCTCGTCGCCCTGCCCGTGCTCGAGCCGGCCGAGGATCTGCTTGAGCCACCAGGTGCCCTCACGGCACGGGGTGCACTTGCCGCAGGACTCGTGCTTGTAGAAGTCGGTCCAGCGGTCCACGGCGCGCACCACGCAGGTGGTGTCGTCGAAGATCTGCAGCGCGCGGGTGCCGAGCATCGACCCGGCCGCGGCCACCGACTCGAAGTCGAGCGGGATGTCGAGGTGCTCGTCGGTGAACAGCGGCGTGGACGAACCACCCGGGGTCCAGAACTTGAGCTTGTGGTTGGGGTCGCGCATGCCGCCGGCCATGTCGAGCAGCTCGCGCAGCGTGATGCCGAGCGGCGCTTCGTACTGGCCGGGGTTCTTGACGTGGCCGGAGAGGCTGAAGATGCCGAAGCCCTGCGACTTCTCGGTGCCCATCTCGGTGAACCAGTCCGCACCGTGCAGCAGGATCGGCGGCACCGACGCGATCGACTCGACGTTGTTGACGACGGTCGGGCGCGCGTAGAGGCCGGCAACCGCGGGGAACGGCGGCTTGAGCCGCGGCTGGCCACGGCGCCCCTCGAGGCTGTCGAGCAGCGCCGTCTCCTCACCGCAGATGTAGGCGCCGGCGCCCGCGTGGACGGTGATGTCGAGGTCGAAGCCGGAGCCGTGGATGTTCTTGCCGAGGTGGCCCGCGGCATACGCCTCCTCCACCGCGTGCAACAGGCGACGGTAGACGTGGACGACCTCACCGCGCAGGTAGATGAAGGCGTGGTTGCACCCGATGGCGTAGGACGTGATGACGCAACCCTCGATGAGGAACTGCGGCGCCGCCATCATCAGCGGGATGTCCTTGCAGGTGCCCGGCTCGGACTCGTCGGCGTTGACGACGAGGTAGCGGGGGCCGCCGTCCGGCGGGGGCAGGAAGCCCCACTTCATGCCGGTGGGGAAGCCGGCGCCGCCACGACCACGCAGACCGGAGTCCTTGGTCATCTGGACGAGGTCCTCGGGCTTCATGCCCAGCGCCTTCTTCAGGCCCTGGTAGCCCTCGTGCTTCTCGTACGTCGCGAGCGTCCAGGACTGGGGGTCGTCCCAGAAGTCGGTGAGGATCGGGGTCAGCTGGGTGCTCACTTCGCGTCCTTCCCGTTGGCCTTGCCCTTGCCCTCGGCGCCGTCGTCGAAGAGCGTGCCCTGGGCGGTCGGCTTCTCGTCCGGGTCGTTGGCCTGGGCGTTGCCAGAGGTATGCCGGCCGGCCGCCTTGCCGTCGACCGTCGCCTTCGCGGCATCGCTGGCCTCGGTCTGGTGGGCGTCCGTGGACTCACCGGACTCACCACCGGTGCCCTGCGGGGCACCGGGTGCGGTCCAGCCGTGCTCGTGCGCGACCTCGAGACCGGCCAGCGACGCCGGACCGGCGCCCACGCCCTCGTCGGCGAGGCCGTCGTTGAACCCGGCCAGCACACGCGACACCTGCTTGAAGGTGCACACCTTGTTCGGGCCGCGGGAGGGCTTGACGTCCTTGCCGGCGCGCAGGTCGTCGACGAGCTGCTTGGTCGACTCGGGGGTCTGGTTGTCGAAGAACTCCCAGTTGGCCATGACCACCGGGGCGTAGTCGCACGCGGCGTTGCACTCGATCCGCTCGAGCGTCACCTTGCCGTCCGGGGTGGTCTCGTCGTGGCCGACCCCGAGGTGCTCGGACACCTCGTCGAAGATCTGGTCGCCGCCCATGATCGCGCACAGGGTGTTGGTGCAGACGCCCACCGTGTACTCGCCGTTGGGGTGGCGCTTGTACTGCGTGTAGAACGTCGCCACACCCGACACCTCGGCGGTGCTGAGGTCGAGCTTGTCGGCGCACCAGTCGATGCCGCGGCCGGTGACGTAGCCGTCGACGCTCTGCACCAGGTGCAGCAGCGGCAGCAGCGCCGACCGCTTCTGCGGGTAGCGCGCAATGACCTGCTCGGCATCGGCGTCGAGACCGGCCAGCTGGTCGGCGGTGTAGGGCTCCTTGGACTCGGCGGCCACCGTCAGGTGCCCGGCCGCGGTCTGCATGCCGAAGTTGTCACCACTCATCAGCGATCAACTCCTCCCATCACCGGGTCGATCGAGGCGACCGCCACGATGACGTCGGCGACCTGGCCGCCCTCGCACATCGCGGCCGTGGCCTGCAGGTTGTTGAAGGACGGGTCACGGAAGTGCGCCCGGTAGGGGCGCGTTCCCCCGTCGGACACCGTGTGGCAGCCGAGCTCACCCTTGGGACTCTCGACCGCGGCATACGCCTGACCCGGCGGCACGCGGAAGCCCTCGGTGACCAGCTTGAAGTGGTGGATGAGCGACTCCATCGAGGTGCCCATGATCTCGCGGATGTGGTCGAGGCTGTTGCCCATGCCGTCGCCGCCGATGGCCAGCTGGGCCGGCCACGCGATCTTCTTGTCCTCGACCATGACCGGGCCCGGGTTGGACTGGAGCCGGTCGATGCACTGCTCGGCGATCTTGAGCGACTCGTACATCTCGTCGATGCGGATGCGCAGCCGCGCGTAGGCGTCGGCCTCGGTGCGGGTGATGACCTCGAAGTCGTAGGTCTCGTAACCGCAGTAGGGCTCGAGCTTGCGCAGGTCGTGCGGCAGCCCGGTCGAGCGCAGCACCGGGCCGGTGATGCCGAGGGCCATGCAGCCGGTCAGGTCGAGGTAGCCCACGTCGACCATGCGGCCCTTGAGGATGGGGTTCTCGTTGAGCAGCATCTCCAGCTCGCCAAGTCCCTTGCGCACCAACGGAATCGTGTCGCGCACCTTGTCGATGGCGCCGGGCGGCAGGTCCTGCGCGACACCGCCGGGGCGGATGTAGGCGTTGTTCATGCGCAGGCCCGTGACCATCTCGAAGATCGACAGGATGCGCTCGCGCTCACGGAAGCCGACCGTCATGACGGTGGTCGCGCCCATCTCCATGCCACCGGTGGCCAGCGCCACGAGGTGGGAGGTGATGCGGTTGAGCTCCATCATCAGGACACGGATCACGTTGGCCCGCTCGGGCACCTGGTCGGTGATGCCGAGCAGCTTCTCCACCGACAGGCAGAACGCCGCCTCGTTGAAGAACGGCGTGAGGTAGTCCATGCGGGTGCAGAAGGTCACGCCCTGGGTCCAGGTGCGGAACTCCATGTTCTTCTCGATGCCCGTGTGCAGGTAGCCGATACCCGCGCGGGCCTCGGTCACCGTCTCGCCGTCGAGCTCGAGGATCAGCCGGAGCACGCCGTGCGTCGACGGGTGCTGCGGCCCCATGTTGACGACGATGCGCTCCTCGTGGAGGGCCGCGGCCTCGTCGACGAGCTGGTCCCAGTCACCGCCGGTGGCGTTGAAGACGTGGGCCTCCTCGTCGGCGAGGGTGTTGTCGCCCGAGGTGGCGTAGATGTCGTCGTGGTACGTCGTCATCAGTTGTAAGACCTCCGCTGGTCCGGCGGCGGGACGGTGGCGCCCTTGTACTCGACCGGGATGCCGCCGAGGGGGTAGTCCTTGCGCTGCGGGTGGCCCGGCCAGTCGTCGGGCATGAGGATGCGCGTGAGCGCCGGGTGCCCGTCGAACTCGATGCCGAACATGTCCCACGTCTCGCGCTCGTGCCAGTCGTTGGCCGGGTAGATCGAGACGATCGAGGGGATGTGCGGGTCGCTGTCGGGGCAGGTCACCTCGAGGCGCACGCGGCGACCCCCGTGGGTGATGGACAGCAGGTGGTAGACCGCGTGCAGCTCGCGGCCCTCCTCGTGCGGGTAGTGCACGCCGCTGACGCCGGTGCACAGCTCGAACCTCAGCGCCGGGTCGTCACGCATCGCGCGCGCGACCGTGGGGAGGTGCTCGCGGCGGACGAACAGGGTCAGCTCACCGCGGTCGACCACCACCCGCTCGATCGCTTCGCCGTATGCCGCGTCGCCGGCACCGCTGTCGAGGGCGCCCTCGAGCCGGTCGGCGATCTCGTCGAAGTAGCCGCCGTAGGGACGAACTGCCGCGCCGGGGAACAGGATCGGGCTGCGCAGGCCGCCGTAGCCGGAGGTGTCGCCACCCTCGACCGCGCCGAACATGCCGCGCCGCTCGCCGACGACGACCGGGTCGGGCCCGACACCCGGGGCTGCGGGGAGACGCTCGCCGGTCTCCCGGTCGACGACCGTGCCCGGCTGGTTCGGAGCCGTGGAGGTCGCGGCCTCCGAGGCCGGCTGGTCAGGGCCGGCCGTCTTGTCCTGCGCCGATGCCGTGCTCTGGGTGCCGTCGATGTTGCTGTTCGCGGTCGCCTGCTTCGGGTCCTTCGCGGCGTCCTTCGCCTGGTCCTTCTCGTCGGCCATCAGGCGGCACCTCCGTGGGTGTGACCGTGGCTGTGGTCGTGCGTGTGGCCGATCGGGGCGATCGGGAGCTGGTTCGGGCTGGCGCTCCCGGCGCCCGCGGCGAGCAGGCCGGTCATCTCGTGGGTCGGGGTCGCACGGAGCGCCGCCTCCTCGGCGGCGCGGGCCGCGGCCACGCGGTTGACGCCGAGCTTGGAGCTCTGGATCTGCTCGTGCAGCGTGAGGATCGCGTTGAGGAGCATCTGCGGGCGGGGCGGACAGCCCGGCAGATAGACGTCGACCGGGATGATGTGGTCGACCCCCTGGACGATCGCGTAGTTGTTGAACATGCCGCCGGAGCTGGCGCAGACACCCATCGAGATGACCCACTTGGGCTCGGGCATCTGGTCGTAGACCTGGCGCACGACGGGGGCCATCTTCTGGCTCACGCGGCCGGCGACGATCATCAGGTCGGCCTGCCGGGGCGTGGCCGAGAACCGCTCCATGCCGAAGCGCGCGATGTCGTAGTCGGGCGTGCCGACCGCCATCATCTCGATGGCGCAGCAGGCCAGGCCGAACGTCGCCGGCCAGACCGAGCTCTTGCGCATGTACCCCGCGACCTGCTCGACCGTGGTCAGCAGGAAGCCGGCGGGCAGCTTCTCCTCAACACCCATCAGAGGTTCCCTCGCTCACAGTGGTTCGCACGCGGCATACCCATCAGTCCCAGTCCAGGCCGCCGCGACGCCACACGTAGGCGTAGGCGACGAACACGGTCAGGATGAACAGCACCATCTCCACCAGCGCGAACAGGCCCAGCTGGTCGAAGGCCACCGCGAACGGGTAGAGGAACACCGACTCGATGTCGAAGATGATGAACAGCATCGCGGTCAGGTAGTACTTGATCGGGATGCGCAGCCCGCCACCCGCGGCCTGCGGGGTGGGCTCGATGCCGCACTCGTAGGCGTCGAGCTTGGCGCGGTTGTACCGCTTCGGGCCGGAGATCGCGGCCGCGAAGACCGAGAAGACGGCGAAGCCGCCACCGATCGCCAGCAGGAACAGCAGCGGGACGTAGGGGTCCGTCATCGCTCCGCCTCTTCCCTTCCGTCGTGGACAGTGGTGTGGGTCACACCCGCGCGGTGCCCAATCCTAGGGGCGGGCTCGAAGAATGCACGCGCGGCCCTGGTGGCACGCGGACCGGTGGCGCTCATGCGTCGGGCGCCATCTTGGACAGGGCCACGATCAGCCGGTCGCTCGCGTCTCCGCCGTGCGGTTCGGCGAGGTTGGCCATGACCTTGAGGAGGAACCTCATCAGGGTGGTGCGCGGCAGGCCGTACTTGGTCGCGAGCCGCATGACCTCGGGGTTGCCGATCATCTTCGCGAAGTAGCGACCGAGCGTGTAGTAGCCGCCGAGCGCGTCGCCCATGACCTTGGGGTAGGACTGCAGGACCCGCTCGCGCTGGGCGTCGGTGCCGCGGGCGAACGCCTGCGCGACGACCTCGGCCGCGAGCCGCCCGGACTCCATGGCGTAGGCGATGCCCTCGCCGTTGAACGGGTTCACCATGCCGCCGGCGTCACCGACGAGCAGCAGGCCCTTGTCGTAGTGCGGCTGGCGGTTGAAGCCCATCGGCAGCGCGGCGCCGCGGATCGGGCCGACCATGGTCTCGTCGTTGTAGGTCCAGTCCTGCGGCATCGTCGCGACCCAGCGCCGCATGACGTCCTTGTAGTCGGTCTTGCCGAACGCGCTGGAGGTGTTGAGGATGCCGAGGCCGACGTTGGAGGTGCCGTCGCCGACGCCGAAGATCCAGCCGTAGCCGGGCAGCAGCACCTTCTTGCCGTTCTCGTCGGTCGACCACAGCTCGAGCCAGGACTCGAGGTAGTCGTCGTCGTGGCGGGGGCTCGTGTAGTAGGTGCGCACGGCGACGCCCATCGGGCGGTCCTCACGCTTCTCGCGCCCCACCGACAGCGACAACCTCGAGGAGTTGCCGTCGGCCGCGATGACCAGCGGGGCGGCATACCGGAGCTCGGGGCCCGTGGAGCGGCCCTTCTCGTCGACCGCCTTGGCGGTCACACCGACGATGTGGCCGCGGTCGTCGAGGACCGGGCCGGTGACGTTGGTCGACTCGCGCAGCCGGGCGCCGTGCTTGACGGCGTGCTTGGCGAGGATGTCGTCGAAGTCCTGCCGGGTGCGCACCAGGCCGCAGGGCGGGAAGCTCGCGAGGTCGGGCCACGGCAGCTGCAGCCGCATGCCG
Source organism: Actinomycetes bacterium (assembly GCA_023420415.1). Lineage (GTDB taxonomy): Bacteria > Actinomycetota > Actinomycetes > Actinomycetales > Dermatophilaceae > Pedococcus. Next base: position 102,849 of record JAEZWF010000040.1, read on the forward strand.
CCGCCGATGATGCGCAGGCCGTGGTTGCGGATCCAGCCGTCCTCCTCGGGCGTGGGGACACCGAGGGTGATGAGCTCCTTGACCGCGCGGGGGGTGAGGCCGTCGCCGCAGACCTTCTCGCGCGGGAACGCGGTCTTCTCCAGGACGAGGACGTCCAGACCGCTCATGGCGAGGTATGCCGCGGTGGCCGACCCGGCAGGGCCGGCGCCGACGACGATGACGTCGGCTGACTCCGTCGCCGGGGTGGTGCCCGACGCGGCGGGAATCGGTGTTGTCACGCTGTGCCTCACGCTTGTGAACGTCTTCACGAACTGCTCCGGGCGAGACTACTCCGCTCCCGGCCCGGTCACACCACTTAGGCGACCCTTACCCGCTGCGGCCCGCTTGCGTCTGCGTCTTTGCCCACCAGCGGGGCAAGTCCGCAGACGTTGCCGTATGCCGCTTGCTTGCGTCTGCGGGTTTGCCCACCAGCGGGGCAAGTCCGCAGACGTTACGGCTTGACGGCTCGGTGCCCTTGCTCGCGCTCAGGCCGCCCTCCGGTCCCCGCTCGTACCTCGCTGCGGGTCCTCAGGCGCCCTTCACCGCTCGGTGCAGCGCGACGATGCCGCCGGTCAGGTTGCGCCACGCCACATCCGACCAGCCGGCGTCGCGGATCGTCAGCGCCAGCTCACGCTGCGCCGGCCAGGCCTGGATCGACTCGGCCAGGTAGACGTAGGAGTCCGGGTTCGACGAGACCCGCCGCGCCACCGGCGGCAGCGCACCCATGAGGTACTCGGCATACACCTTGCGGAACGCCCTGTTCGTCGGCTGGCTGAACTCGCACACCACGAGCCGCCCACCCGGACGCGTCACCCGCAGGAACTCCGCGAGCGCCGCCGGCACCGACGCCACGTTGCGCAGCCCGAACGACATCGTCACCACGTCGAAGCTGTCGTCGGCGAACGGCAGCCGCATCGCATCCGCTGCCGTGAACCCCAGGTCCGGGCGGCGCCGGTTGCCCACGCGCAACATGCCCAGGGAGAAGTCGGCCGGCACCGTGTGCACGCCCGCGTCGGCGAACGGTTCGCTGCTCGTGCCCGTGCCCGCGGCGATGTCGAGGACCGTCTCGCCGGGCTTGGCGTCGACGGCCTTGACGACCGCGCGCCGCCACAGCCGGTCCTGGCCGAGCGAGAGGACGTCGTTGGTGACGTCGTACTTGCCCGCGACGTCGTCGAACATCGCGGCGACGTCACGCGGGTCCTTGTCCAGGCTGGCGCGGCTCATGCGGTCATCCTCGCACCCGGCACGCGAGCACCGTCGCCCGGTCGTAGGCTGACCGGTGCCATGACCAGCCTTCCGTCCGCCGCAGGCTCCCCCGACCCCAGCGGCCCGCCGCTCGTCGCGCGCACCGTCCCCCTCGCCGACCCCGGCCCCCTGCTGCGCCTGCTGCCGGAGGTCGCCGACCCGCGCGCGCTGTCCAGCTGGGTGCGTCGCGGCGAGGGCCTCGTGGGGTGGGGGCGCACGCTGGAGTTCACGACGACCGGGCCCGACCGGTTCGCGCGGGCGCAGGAGTGGTGGCGCGACGTCGTCGCGAACGCCGTGGTGCGTGACGAGGTCGGCGTGCCCGGCACCGGGCCGGTCACCTTCGGGTCGATCGCGTATGCCGCGGACTCACCTGCGGGGGCGACCCTCGTCGTCCCCGAGGTCGTCGTCGGCGCCCGCGACGGGCAGTGGTGGGTGACGACGACAGGCACTGGCGCCGACCTGCCAGCACCGGGAGCCGTTGTGCCGCAACAGCCTTCGCCCCACTCCCCTGCTGGAGTGGCCTATGCGGATGGCGCCCTGTCGCCCGCGGAGTGGGCTGGTGCGGTGAGCGAAGCGGTGCACCGCATCACCGCAGGCGAGCTCGACAAGGTGGTGCTCGCGCGTGACCTGCGGGTCGAGGCCACCGAGCCGATCGACGCGCGGTGGCTGCTGGAGCGGCTGGCCGAGCGCTACGACACGACCTGGGTGTTCGCGGTCGACGGGCTGGTCGGCGCGACGCCGGAGATGCTGGTGCGGCTGGAGCGCGGGCTCGTGACGTCGCGGGTGCTGGCCGGCACGATCCGCCGCACCGGCGACGACGAGCACGACCTGGCCCTGGCCGCGTCACTGGCGCGGTCGAGCAAGGACCTCGAGGAGCACGAGTACGCCGTGCGCTCCGTGGCGGATGCCCTGCGCCCGCACTGCTCGTCGATGAACGTGCCCGAGTCGCCGTTCGTGCTCCACCTCGCCAACGTCATGCACCTCGCGACCGATGTGGCCGGGGTGCTCGCCGACGACGCGACCTCGTTGGCGCTGGCGGCGTCGCTGCACCCGTCGGCGGCGGTGTGCGGCACACCGTCGGCTGTGGCTGACGCGGTCATCAGCGAGCTCGAGCACATGGACCGCGGCCGGTATGCCGGGCCGGTCGGCTGGATGGACGCCAGCGGCGACGGCGAGTGGGCGATCGCGTTGCGCAGCGGGGCGTTCGAGCCGGGGTCGGCGTCGGCAATGCGGATCTTCGCCGGCTGCGGCATCGTCGCCGGGTCCGAGCCCGAGGCCGAGGTGGCGGAGTCCGACGCCAAGCTCGTCCCCATGCGCGACGCCCTCAGCGGCCGCTGACGTGACGCACCCTCCTCACGCCGTCGTCTTCGAGTTCGCTACTGCCGCAATGCCTTGGCGGCGAGGCCGCGGAGGCGGTCGCGCTCGGTACGGTGGGTCGAGCGGTCGACGGGCACTTCCACGACGGTGATGGCTTGCGGCACCTCGGCGACGGCTGCGGTGAGCTGGTCGGGCGTCTCGGCCAGCACATGGCGCACGTGGTGAGCCGCGCACAGGGCAGCCAGGTCGGTGCCCGTGGGGGTGCCGAAGACGCGCTCGAACTCCGCGGCCAGCTCGGGCGCGCCCGGCTCGAGGGTGGTGAAGATGCCACCGCCGTCATCGTTGACGACGACGATCGTGAGGTCGGGCTGGCGTTCGAGCGGACCCACGAGGAGTCCGTTCGCGTCGTGGAGGAACGTCAGGTCACCCATGAGGGCGTATGCCGGCCGGTCGCCCGCCAGCGCGATGCCCGCAGCTGTCGAGGTGCAGCCGTCGATCCCGGCGAGGCCGCGGTTGGCGACGACGGTCAGCGGCGCGGAGCGCGCCCCGACCATGTAGTCGACATCGCGGACGCCGTTGGAGGACCCGAGGAAGAGCACCGCGTGGTCGGGCAGCGCGCCGAGAACCGTTGCGGCCACAGCGGTTCCGGCCGGCCACGCCGGTGGGTTTGCCGCCAGCGTGGCGCGGATCCGTTCTCCAGCAACCCGCCACCCCACGGCCCACTCGGACTCCTCCGCCTGGCGCCGAGGTCGGGCGTCAAGGAGCGACACTGGGTGGGTGCGGATCTGGTTGGTGCGGTTGACGATCCAGTGGTGCGTCGCGATTGCCTCGACGACGACACCGGGTCGCCGCAGGAGCGCCGAGACGGGCCGGGACAACGTCAGCCGACCCACGGTCACGACGCGGTCTGGTGCATGTGCGTCGAGCCAGCCGGGGTCCGACAGCACCAGTGGTCCGCCCGGGACGACGCCCCGCCGCGGGTGGTCGCCGAACGGCTCGGCCACCACCGGCCACCCGTGGGCGCTCGCCCACGCGACAGCCCGCTCGAACTGCCCCGGCTCTGGTAGGTCACCGACGACGACGAGGGTGCGCTCGATGGCCGCGTCGAACTCGTCGAGCTGCTGGAGGCCGTTGCCGGTGCCGGTAACACCCGACTGGATCGGCGAAACCGATTGCACCCCAGTCTCATTCACCACCGGCCCATCACCGGAAAGATCGTCGGGATCGGGCACCAGCGGCTCGCGCAGCTGGACGTTGAGGTGCACCGGGCCGGGTTCGTCGCCGAGCCCACGGCTCGCCGCGACAGCGGAGCCCACCACCGCACGCCACGCGTCCGTTTCCGCACCGACCAGGGCGTCACCCGTGGGCGCCTCGACGTCGAACTCGGCCCGCACCGCGTCGCCGAACATGCCGGGCTGCACGGTCGTCTGGTTGGCACCGGTCCCCCGCAGCTCGACCGGCCGGTCCGCCGACAGCACGATCAGCGGCACCACCCCGTGGTGCGCCTCGAGCACCGCGGGGTGCAGGTTGGCCACGGCGGTGCCAGACGTGGTGACGACCACCGCAGGCACCCGCGCCAGCTTGGCGAGGCCGAGCGCCAGGAACGCGGCCGAGCGCTCGTCGACCCGCACGTGCATCGTGAGGCGACCTGCGCGCTCGGCCGCCCGGACGGCATACGCGAACGGCGCGGAGCGCGACCCGGGGCACACGACCACGTGGCGCACGCCCTGACGGACCAGTTCGTCGACCATCGTGGTGGCGAGCGCGGTGGACGGGTTCACCCGCGCGATTCTGTCAGGCGCCGCGGATCACTCCATGCCGAGGCCGCGGCGACCGGTCTCGTTGAGGTCCTCTGGCTGGAAGCGGTTCGGCCACTCGCGCTCGTAGTGCTCCTCGGGAAAGTCGCTCGGGCTGGAACCGGTGAGGAACGCCTCGCGCACGCTCGCGGCATACGCCTCGTTGCGCGGGCACCACGGCGCAGCGGGGATGTACATGACGTTGCCCCACCCCTTCTGGTCCTGCACCGGCGCGACGCTGTGGATCATGTCGCAGTGCCACCAGACCGAGTCGCCGGCCTTGACGTCAGGGATGCCGGCCAGGCCCTCCATGAGCAGCGAGTGCCACTTCCAGTCGGCCGGGAACACCTGGTTGACGGTGACGCCGCACATCTCGTCGTCGGGCACGTCGTCGAGCAGCGGGCGAAGCATGAGGTAGGCCATCGCCTCGGGGATCGGCACGGTGTGCAGGACACCCTGGTCGTGGTCCATGTCCGACAGCGCGGTCCAACCCTGGAAGGTGCGGAAGGCCGAGCACATCGTCGAGCCGGGGTACTGCGGCCCGGCGGTGCGATGGCTGGCGTCCCACGGGTCGTACTGCTCGACGCTGCCGTCGAAGAGGTGGCGGAACGCCTGCTGGTAGGCCTGCGTCATCCACAGGTCGAGCGTGCCGGGGTCGAGGTGCGTACCGAGACCGGCGGAGTCGGCGCCCTCGGGGCGGCGGCGGATGCGGTCGGGGTAGAGCGAGTCACGGTCGGGGTCGAACCACTGCACGCCGTCGGACTCCGACGTCCACAGGTGGTTGAGGAACCCCTGCACCGTCGCCATCCGCTCGCTCTGGCGGGCCTGCATCTGCGCGGGCGACCAGTAGATCGGGTAGATCTCGGGCTTGGAGCCGACCGTGCCGAAGAAGTCGTCGCCGGGGCCGCGGTAGTTCTCGAAGAACTGGTTGCTCTCGACGTAGTCGACGATGTCCTGGTCGCACTGCCGCGCCTGCTCGCGGGGGAAGTGGCCGCGCACGACGAGGCAGCCACGGCGCTTGAGGTGCTCGAGCTGCTCGGGGGCGACGGCGCCGGACTCGATGTCGGCGTAGTCGATGACGGGCCAGACCTGCTCGCCCCGCTCCTTGGCGGCGGTGATCTCGACGACGCGGTCGGCGACCTTGCGCTCGATGACCTCGAAGACCTCGTCGACCGTGCGACCCGACGCCTCGATGCGGGCACGCAGCGCGGTCTTGATCTCGCGGATCGCGCCGGAGAGGTCCGTGGGCGGCTCCTCCCAGTGCGGGAGCTCGGGACGGGTGATGTCGTATGCCGTGGCCTGGGTCATCGTCGACTCCTCTAGTCAGGACTCCTTACCAAAAGAGAGTGTGGCAGGTTCGTAGGATTTGGGCAAGGGTCCTTACTAGAGTGCTTGCGTGGCCACCTCCACCAAGCCGTCACTCGACCTGCTGCGCCAGCTGAGTGACACCACCGTCCTCACAGCACTCATCGACCACGGGCCCTCCACCCGCGCCGAGGTCGCCAGCGCGACGGGCCTTTCGAAGCCGACCGTCACCGAGAGCATGCGACGGCTCGAGGCGGCAGGTGCGGTCCTCGACACCGGCGACCGGAGCACCGGGCGGGGTCGCGCCGGTGTCTACTACGACCTCTCCCCTGCAACCGGTCTGGCGCTCGCCGTGTCCGTGGCGCCGGAGGGCATCGTCGCCGAGGCCCTGGACGTGCGCGGAAAGGTGCTCGCACGCGAGACGGTCGGCGTGACTCGGCCCGCCAAGCCCACGGCAGTGGCACGGGCCCTGAAATCCACTGCGGAGTCCGCATTGCACACCGCCGGCGTCGATCGGGCGCGGCTGGCCGTCGTGTCCGTGGCCGACCCGGTCGACCGTCGCACGGGGCGCCTGGTGCAGCTGCCCGACTCCCCCTTCCTCGTCGGCGCGCTGGACCCAGCACGGGCACTCGCAGCGGTGGTGCATGGCTCGGTCGTCGTCGACAACGACGTGAACTGGTCCGCGCTCGCCGAACGGTCCGCCAGTGACAGCGACCTCGATGACTTCGCGTTCCTCTACCTCGGCGAAGGCCTCGGCTCTGCCCTCGTGGCGGACGGCTCGGTGGTGCGCGGCGCCACCGGCCTCGCTGGAGAGGTGGCCCACGTCGTCGTGCCGGGTCCCCGGGGCCTGGCCATGACCTGCACCGAGGTGTTCGAGCGGCTCGGGCTCCACCACGAGGGCACCACGGCCATCGACGTCGCCGGCGTGGTTCGGGCCGTGACCGGAAGCGGTGCTCGGGCGACCGCACGACTGGGTGCCATCGCCGATGCCGTGGCTGGAGTCGTCGCGGCGGTCGTCGCGGTGGGCGACCCCTCGGTCGTGGTACTCGGCGGGTCGTGGGGCACCGAGCCCTCCGTGCTGGCCGCCGTGCGCGAGCGCATCGACGCCTCACCGCGGCCCGTGCCGCTGCGCACCGCGAACGTGCCCGATGCCGCCATCGCCGGCAGCCGCGCGGATGCCATCGCTCGCCTCCGCGCCCTCGTCACCGAGTCGACACTGGCGGCCGAAGCTCTCCGCTAGTCAGCGGCTGGGACCGGCTTTCGTGCAGGCTTCGCAGCTGCGATGGCGCGGGAGGTGCTCGCGACCGTCATGGCCCGTCCTTCAGGCGCTCGATGCGGTAGTCGCGAATCGTCGCCTCGCTCCCCGGCGCGGGCTCGAAGAACTGCCGATGAGACTGCCGCCAGTCGCGCAGCGAAGGGGCGTCAGAGCGGTCCGTCTCCGCTGCGGTCTGGACGTACTCGCCGCTGTCGTGCGCGCCACGGACCGTGGGTGCCACGTCGGTGTCCCCGCGCAGGTCACGGGTGACCGTCACCCACGAGCGCCGGTCCGGGTCGGCTCGACCGTCCAGCCGGGGCACGATGTCCTGGGTGTGCTGCAGGGCGAGCACGGGCACCTCGGCCGGCACCGGCATACGCGACACCGGCGAACCCATGGTCACCACACTGACCGGACCGTGCCTCGCGCGGAACGCAGGTGACGACGCGAGCCCGGCTGCCACCATGCCGCCGAGGCTGTGTCCAGCGAGCAGCACCGGTTCGCCCGACGTCTCGCGACCCGACGCCGCCTGTGCCTGGACCAGGGCCTGCTGCACCCCGTCGGCGAGCACCGTCGACTCCTGCGCCATGAGCCGCACATCGGTGGTCACATCCATGGGCAGGGTGCCGGCGCGCGGGTCCCACACCTGCGTGCCCGAGATCTCGACGAGCCACGCGGACCCACGCTCCTGCGGCACCTCGACCACGCGCACCCGACCCGGGTAGTCCTCGGCGTCGCTGAGCCTCGCCTGGTCGCGGGCCAGCGAGGCAAGATCCACTGGAGCCCGGGCGCCAGGTCCTGGCGTCGGCTCCGGCTCGACGACGGCCCGGCCAGAGTCGTCGAGCAGGCCCCAGGCACCTGCCGAGTCGGCTAGCAAGCGCAGCCCGAGCTCGTCCGGGCCCGCCTGCCCACCGTCGAGCCCGCGGTCCGCATCGTCCCTCCCGGCAAGCCCCGGCCGCAGCAGCGGCGCCGTCAGGGGGTTGGTGGCCAGGCCGACGGTCAGTCCGGCAGTGCTCCCGGCGAGGTCGCCCACGCCGGGCACCTCGAAGAGCAGCCGGTCTGTTGCCGCCCCCACGTCAACTCCCTTGGCCTCCAACACCATCGACGCGACGACGAGACCGGCCACCTGCTGCCCCACGAGCACCATGACGCCCTCTCGGGCGGTCTGCAGGCCGGCCGTGACCGTTGCCTCCGACGCGCGGTATGCCGCGACCGCACCTCGCGTGAGCTCGGCGAGGCTCTCGATGGCTGCGACGTCGGAGACCAGCCCGGTCGGCCCGGTGGCGCGGGCGATGGCCGCTTCCGCCCACGCAGCCGTCGCCGGGCTGAGCGGGTGGCTCTGCGCCAAGCCACTCGTCACCACGCCGGCGACGACGCGGGCCAGCGCCTCGCCCAGCTCACCGCCCGCCGAGTGCAGCCTCGCGGCCGCTGCCAGCAAGTCCTCGAGCCCGACGCTGGTGCCGCCAGACCCGCCGGAGACGTCGATCCCCATCAGTCGCGCGCCCTCCACGTGGTCATGACGATGTCGTCCGCGTGCTGCGCGGCCCACCGGGCGGCGTCATCGGCACCGGCCGCGACCGCGCGCGGGACAGCGGTCCCCACCTCCTGTGCGGTGGTGGAGGCACTGTGGGCCAGCTCGGCGAGGGCGGCGATGGCCCGCTCCACCGCAAGGGCGTGCGCCCGGGTGAGGTCGGCCGCCCCGTCGAGCCGAGTCGCGGTGTGCCGCAACCGGATCGCCGCCTCGGCAACCCTGTCGAGAAAGGCCGCCGCCGCGGCCGACTGCCACGCGACACTGCTGACTGCGTCGACCCGACGCGCCAGTGCACGCGCCAGCTCTGCCTCGGCGTCGAGGCGCTGCGCCAGGGCTCGCAGCCGCAACTGGTCAACACTCATGCCACCCACTGTGGCGAGGCGGACCCGTCGCGCGTGGGCACGGCATACCTGCCTGTGGATGACACCACCCGCACACGCCACCTGTGGATGACGGTCAGTCGGTCAGCAGGCCTCCGAGGTCGGCAATGAAGAGGGCCTGGGCGAGTGCGGTTCGGCGCAGCTCGTCGGGGCTGACCGACTCGTCCGTCGCGTGGATGCGCGACGCGGGCTCCTCGACGCCGAGGAGCATGATCTCTGCGCCCGGCACCAGCTCGGCCAGCGTGGTGGCGAGGGGGATCGACCCGCCCTGCCCGGTCGTGACCGGTGGGCGGCCGAAGGCCGCCGCCATGGCGCGTCCCATGGCTTGGTATGCCGGACCGTCGGTTCGCGCGGTGAAGCCCTGTCCCAGGGACACGGGCTTCGCCTCCACGTGGGCGCCGAAAGGAGTGTGGCGCTCGAGGTGCTCGACGAGGAGTCTTTGCGCCACAGCGGCATCCGTGCTGGGTGGCACCCGGAGGTTGACGACTGCTCGAGCCTCGTGATGGACCGCGGCGGTGACCTGCGAGACCGGCGTGGCGTCGATCGCGATGACCGTTGCTGCCGGTCGGGCCCAGAGCAGGTCGCCGATGGTGCCGTCACCCGTCAGTGGAGCCACCCTGTCGAGCAGGGCCGCGTCGTCCCGAAACCGCTTGGGATCGAACGGGTTCCCTTCCCAGACACCCGCGTGCTCCAGCCCGTCGATGGTCGTCTCACCCGACTCGTCGCGCAGGGTTGCCAGGGCCATGACGAGCGCTTGGAGTGCGTCGGGGGCCGCGCCGCCGAACATGCCCGAGTGGGCCGCACGCTTCATGGTTCGCACCGTCACCAGCACGCTGCCCGTGCCGCGCAGCGACGTCGTGAGGGTCGGCAGGCCAGCCTCGACGTTGCCGGTGTCGGCGATGAGGATGGCGTCGGCCTGCACCAGTTCGGGTCGGCCGCGAACCAGTGCCTCCAGTCCACCGCTGCTCTGCTCCTCGGACCCCTCGCAGACCACGGCAACCTCGGCCGGCCACTCCCCCAGGACCTCCCGCAGCGCCCGCAAGGCCAGCACCGACGCCAAGAAGTTGCCCTTGCAGTCGGCGGATCCCCTTGCGTACCAACGCCCGTCGCGCTCGGTCAGCTCCCAGGGAGGAACGGTCCAGGCCGACCGGTCCCCCACCGGCACGACGTCGTAGTGCGAGTACAGCAGGACCCGCGGCTTGCCCTCGGACGGTGTCCGACCCAGCACCGCGAGCGAGCCGTCCGGCGTGGCGACCTCCTGCACTCCGTCGACCCCGACCTCGCGCAACAGCTCGGCCACGGCGCGGGCTGCACCTTGGCACTCCTCCACCGGCTCGATCTCCGCGTTCGCCACCGAGCGAAATGCGACGAGACGGGCGAGGTCGTCGCGCACCCGCGGCATACCCGCCTCGACGGCGGCGGCCAGACGCGCGGTGAGGTCCCTGCCCGGGGGACCCGCGCCCTGAACCGGGCTCACGGGACGAGGTCGTCGAGGTAGAGCGGCAACATCTCCCACCAAGTCGGCCAGTCGTGGTCGTAGGCATCGCCCCAGTCATCGACACGATTCGGAATGCCTTTGGCACCAAGGGCATCCGCGGCTCGCCACGACTCCCCCACGTCCTCCCAGCGTCCCGAACCAGATGCCAGCACGACGTAGCGCTGGCGCAGCACGTCGAGCCCCGGCCCCTCGAGCCCCGGCAGGAAGTGCAGCGGCGACGCGAAGTAGAAGTCGTCGGTGAACTGGCCACCGATGAAGCGTTCGATGTCGTAGGTGCCGCTCATCCCGACGGCGGCGCCGAACAGGTGCGGGTAGCGGCAGATCATGGCGAGGGAGTTGAAGGCCCCGATGGAGGCTCCCGCGACGACGACCGGCCCCGGTGCGGAGTCGGCGTGGATCGCCGGCACGACCTCCTCGGCGATCGCCTGGTGGTACTGGTTGAACAGCCACCTCCGATAGTCGGTCGACCCCTCGTGCCGCGCCATGGCCCGGCCGGCCGCACTGTCACACGAGTAGACCTTCACGCGCCCGGAGTCGATCAGCGGCGCGAGGTGGGCGATGAGGTGGTGCCGCTCGACCTCCTCGGCGTCACCGCCGGCCGTGGGGAAGAGCAGCACCGGCGTGCCGAAGTGGCCCCACCGCACCAGCGTGATGTCGCGGTCCATGCGGTCGGAACGCCACCGCTCGGTCACCTTCATGCCTGCCTCCTCACTGGTCCACCCGACTCACTCGTACACGAACTTCTGCGGCCCGGGGAAGAGCCACGACAGGCCGTCGCGCAGCCGGTCGCGCCAGTCGGCCCAGTTGTGGCCGTCCCTCGCCTCGACGTACTGCACCGTCATGCCCGCACCGCGGAAGACCGGCACCATCGACCGGTTCGGGGTGATGAGCGGCTCGTAGGTCCCGCAGGACATGAAGATCCGCTCGACCGGCGCGGTGGGCTTGGCGCGGTAACGGTTCATGAACTTCACGACCGGGTCGAAGGCCGGACCTCCCCCGTGGTCGGTGCCGATGTCGGTGAACACCATCGACGCCGACTGCAGGAACAGCGACCCGAAGACACCGGGGTAGCGCACCGCGGTCGACAGCGAGGCGATCCCACCGAAGCTGCTGCCCATGAGGCAGCGGCCGCTCGGCTCGTCGAGCAGCGACAGCCGTTCCTCGAGCATCGGCACGAGCTCACGCGCCACGAAGCGCGCATGTGGCGCATGGTTCGGGTACTCCACCAACCGGTCGCGGGGCGGAATGAACGCCGCCACCAACGGCGCGACGTCGAGCCGGTGGATCAGGTTGTCGAGCACCGTCTTCATGGCTGCGTAGTCGAGGTAGTCCTGCCCGTCGTGGACGACCAGCAGCGGGTAGCGCTGGGCCCTCGTGTAGCGCGCCGGCAGGTAGAGCTTGACGGGCTGCTCGCGCCGTAATGCCTTGGACTGCAACGAGTCCTCGATGATCTCACCCTTGCGGGCCTCGGGGTCCTCGTGCACCCACGACGGCTCCTCGTAACCCGTCGCGACGCACACCGAGCTCGACCCGACCGGGGAGTGCGCGACGAGCGGGTTGAGCGGGTCGTTGAAGCGCTCGTAGTGCTCGCCGCGTCGGGTCTCCAGCTGGTACTCCACCCGTGACCCGCTCGGCAGGTCGGTGGTGACGGCCCACAGCTCGGTGCCCGGCAGGCGCCGCATGGCGAGCGGGTCGGGCAGCCCGACCACCCGGTGCCGCACCCACACCTCGTCGGCCGCCCCGCGGAAGAGGAACGTCGCACGCTCGCCCTCGATGATCGGGGCGCCGTGGCGCGCGATGAACCGGTCGATCACCGCGCCGTCGGCGGGCAGCCGCTCGCGCAGCCGGTTGATGGCCAGTCGCCGGGTGTTCATGCGAGCTCTCGCTGGGTGTCGTGGACGGCTCCGTCGGTGCCGAGGATGCGCGCGCCGACGGGCAGCGCACCGTCCGCACCGACCTCGATCGCGGTCCCGTCGTCGAGCAGCAGGCAGTGCTCGTCGGTGAACCGTCGCGCCATCACCGCCATCCGTCCGTGGTCGTCGAGTCGCAGCCGTCGGCGCGCGTGCGGCAGGGCGACCACCCCCCGCACCCGTCCGATTCCGCGGTCGAACACCTCCGCCTCCTGCGCCCCCTCCGGCCCGAAGTCGTGGAAGAGCACCACCCGGTCGGTCAGCGCCATCGCGCCCGCCGACCAGGCGATGACCGGCAGCTCGTCGGGGATGTGAATCGCGAACAACCGCAACACCCGCAGCAAGGTCCCGACATTGCCGCCCGGCATGACCAGCGCCGCAGCACCGTCCAAGAGCGCGCCGATCTCGCCGCGGTGCCACCCGATCACACCGCTCGCCACCAACGGCGCCCGCTCGTCGAGCTCGCGGTAGAGCTCCTTGAGCTGCGCGGCATACCAGGCGTCGACGTGCCGCACCTCCGCGATCGCGTCGTCGAGGGCCCCGTATGCCGCAGGCTCGCCACCGTCGATCTCGTCACCGACGCGTCGGGCGGCGTCGCGCACCCGGCGCTGGACGGCATACGCGGCGTCGAGGGCGAAGCCGAGGCGCAGCCGGTAGAGCGACAGCAACGCGTCGTGGCGGTCGCGGAAGGTGAGCGCTGCGTCGGCGAACGTCGCGTCCTTCGCGAGCACGTCGAGCAGCCGGTGGTGCAGCCGCAGGTGGCGGGTGTTGCCGCCCAGCACCTGGTCGAGCTCGGCGACGTCGTCCTCGCGCTCCTCCCAGCCGGCGTTGATGGTGGCGACGGGGCCGTCGACACCGAGGGAGCGCAGGGCGGTGCCGGCGGTCGTCATGAAGCGCTGCGGGCCGAGCAGGACGGTTCGCATCATCGTGGGACGGGGCGCCTCAGCCGGCGACCGCGTGGACCTGGACCGTGCGGCCCACGTCGTCGAGCATGTCGCGCAGGGTGTCGTAGTCGGGGTGGCGCATCCGCACGTAGGCGTTGGCCATGTAGCCGGCCTCGACGGGCTGGGTGAGGTGGCCGTCCGGTGGGAAGTAGGCGTCGATCACCCACTCGTTGTAGCGGTCGCGGATCTCGTGCAGCCCGCTGTGGCCGACGATGCGGCCGTCGCGGTCGGGGCGCAGTGCCACGATGCCGGCGGAGTAGGGGCGCGTCATCGGTCGCTCGGGCGTGCCGTGGACGATGACGTGCGCCCACTCGCGGTAGACGTCGACGTCGTTGCTCGCGGAGTAGAGGTCCCAGCAGCCGACGCCCGGCGGACGCGCACCGATCTCGGAGAACCGCAGCCCCTTGGGCCCGTGGAACCACTCCATGTGGGTGGCGCTGGTGCCGATGTCGAGTGCCTCGATGACGCGCTGGCCCATCTCGGCGACCTCGCCGTAGAAGGGTGAGTCGGCCATCCGGTTGGTGGTGACGAACTGCGGTGAGATCCAGCGAGTTCGCATGGCCTCCAACACATTCGGGTAGTAGTGCGTCGTCCAGTCGTGCACGACGCGGCCGCCCTCGGCGATGGTGTCGTAGAACCCCTCGTGGCCCTCGACGAACTCCTCGATCGCGATCGACGTCGACCCGTGCGCGCCGAACTCGGTGAGCGCCTTGGCCAGCTCGGTGTCGTTGTCGACGCGCATCGTGTCCTTGGCGCCGGCGCCGTCGCGCGGCTTGAGAATGAGGGGGTAGCCGACCCGCTCGGCGAACTCCCAGGCCTCGTGGGCGTGGTCGACCGCAGCCGAGGCCGCCGTCGGGACGCCCGCCTCGCGCAGGGCCGCCTTCATCGACGGCTTGTCGCGGCACAGCCACGTCGTCTTGACCGACGTGCCGGGGATGCCGGTCGCCTCGCGCACCTGCGCGGCGGTCATGGTGTGCGCCTCGACCGTCGCCTCGAGCCGGTCGACCCAGACCTTGGACTGGATGTGACGGGTCGCCTCGAGCATCTCGCGCAGGTTGGTGACCGACCCGACCTTGTAGTAGCCGCCCATCGCCCCGCGCAGCTCGTCGTCGAGCGCCCACTCGTCGGACTCGCCGATGCCGATGACGTTCGCCCCCACCGAGGCGAGGGCGAGAGCGAACCGGCGCTGATTGGCCGGGAAACCCGGCTCGACGAAGACGATGTTCACAGCCCCGACTGTATTGCCGCCACCTGCCCGTGTCCTGTGCGCTCCCGTGCGCTCCCGTGCTTGCGTCCGCGAGTTTGCCCACCAGCGGGGCAACTACGCAGACGCAAGGACGTCGTATGCCGCGGTGACCCGTTCGCGCCACCACCTCACCCGGTCCGGTGGCGCGGCCCAGCGCTCGAGCAGCTCGTCGTCGACGTCCACCCGACCGACCGGGAGGACGCCACCGCGCGGCTCCAGCGGGTCGGCACTGACGTCCCCGGCCAGCAGGGCCACGGTGCCGAGACCGCAGTCGTGGGGCAGCTCCGGCAGCGCCGCCGCGAGCGCGGCACCCGCGCTGATGCCCACCGAGGTGTCCAGCGCCGACGACACCACCGCCGGCAGCCCGGACTCGGCGACGACCTCCAGCGCGCGCTCCACCCCGCCGAGCGGCGCGACCTTGACGACTACGATGTCGGCCGCTTCTTCACGCGCGACACGCAGCGGGTCCTCGGCCTTGCGGATCGACTCGTCCGCCGCGATGGGCACGTCGATCCCGGTGCGCGCCAGCACTTTCCGCAGTGCAGCCAGCTCCTCGACGCTCGCGCACGGTTGTTCGGCATACTCCAGGTCGTATGCCGCGAGCGTCGCGAGCGCGTCCCTTGCCTGGGCGACCGACCAGCCGCCGTTGGCATCCACGCGGATGCGGGCCTCGCGCCCCATGACACGGCGTACCTCGGCCACGCGGGCCACGTCGTCGCGCAGGGTCTGTCCCGCCTCGGCCACCTTGACCTTGGCCGTACGGCACCCGTCGAACCGGGCGATGACGTCGAGCACCCGCTCGGGCGGCACGGCCGGCACGGTCGCGTTGACGGGGACGGCGTCGCGCACGGGCTCCGGCCACCCGGCATACGCCGCCTCGACCGCAGCGGACAGCCAGCGCGATGCCTCCGGCGGCGCGTACTCGAGGAACGGCGAGAACTCGCCCCACCCGATGGACCCTCGCAGCAACGCGGCCTCGCGGGCCTCGACCCCCCGGAACCGCACCCGCATGGGGATCGACACCACGCGCAGGCCGTCGAGCAGGTCGTCGAGGGCGGGCGGCGCGGACACCCCCCAACCGTATGCCGGTCGGTTCCGAATACCGTGGCAGGACCACCGACCTTCGGCGAAGGAGCCCCATGACCACGCTGTCCGACTTCACTGCTGCACGGCTCGACGGCACCGACGAGAACCTCGCGGACTACGCCGGGCAGGTGGTGCTCGTCGTCAACACTGCCAGCGAGTGCGGCTTCACCCCGCAGTACGAGGGTCTGGAGAAGCTGTACGAGCAGTATGCCGACCAGGGCCTCGTGGTGCTCGGGTTCCCCTGCAACCAGTTCGGCGGGCAGGAGCCCGGTGACTCCGAGCAGATCGGCGCGTTCTGCCAGAAGAACTACGGCGTGACGTTCCCGATGTTCGCCAAGATCGACGTCAACGGCCCGGACACGCACCCGCTCTACCAGTGGCTGAAGTCCGAGAAGGGTGGCCTGCTCGGCGCCAAGATCAAGTGGAACTTCACCAAGTTCCTCCTCGGCCGCGACGGCCAGGTCATCAAGCGCTACGGCTCGACGACCAAGCCTGACGCCCTCTCCGGCGACATCGAGAAGGCTCTCGCCGCCTGAGCGAGCGGGCGGGCGCGGCTCAGCCCGTGGTCGACGCAGTGGTCGCCGCGGTGGCCGCCCCGCCTGCCTCGGCGTCGGCGAGGTCCCGGGCTCGCAGCAGGTGACGCCGGAACGTGCTCGTGAGGAAGTCTGCCGAGCCGAGGTTCCACACGTCCGGCGTCGAGCTCTTCGCGCCGAGGCGCGAGTGCCAGGCGGTCACCGGCTCGACCCCGGCGACCGCGTGCGCGAAGCGGCGAGCCCGGTCCTGGGGCGACGACTTCAGGCCGACCCAGCGGTAGAAGACGGTGGCGGGCAGGGCCCGGCCGGCGCCCACGAGGTCGTTGCCCTTCGCGACGGCGTAGAGCAAGGCCGCGGCGGCGCTGTCGTCGCGGTCACTGCCGGTCAGCAGCGCGGGCTCCGCGGCCACGGCACGCACCGCGAGACGCCGGCAGGCCGTGCGCACCTCGGTGCCGAAGAGGTCCAGGGCCCAGGTGTCGGTGCTCTCGAGGATGGCACCGATCCGCTCGCGCAGCTCGGCCCGCACGTCGTCGAGGGCGGCAGGCTCGTCCTCGGGCAACGGCGTGCTGTCGAGTTGCTCGAGCGCCGCGGCACCGCCCACGAGCAGGCGCAGCCAGGTCCGTTGCAGCTCGTGTCGCGGCTGGGCAGGCACCTCCACGATGCGTTCGCGCGGCGGCGCGGCAGGTGACCCGCGGCCCAGGTCCCGCGCCACGCGCTCGTAGCCACTCCCCAGCACCGGCTTGCGCACGGTGTCGACCAGCTGGTCGTTGATCAGGACCAGCGTGGTGAGCTCGCCGAGGTCCCGGGACCCGTCGTAGTGCTCGTAGCTCGCATAGGTGTCGTACCAGCCATCGCGTTCGGGGAAGTTCACGACTGGTT
Source organism: Actinomycetes bacterium (assembly GCA_023420415.1). Taxonomy (GTDB): domain Bacteria; phylum Actinomycetota; class Actinomycetes; order Actinomycetales; family Dermatophilaceae; genus Pedococcus. The sequence continues at coordinate 119,813 of JAEZWF010000040.1, forward strand.
CGTCGTACCGCCAGCCCTCATCGTCATACCCCTGCGCACTCATGCCCGTCCCCGTCCGTCGTGACGCCCACCCCGGGCGTCGGTCCTTCGAGGCTGGCATGCGCAGCGCGGCTGTTCGGAGTTGTCCACAGAAATCTTCCCACCGCTGCGCATCGTGATGCGTGGCATTGATGTAGTGATGCAGTCGACCTAGGCTGGGCGCATGCGCACCACGATTACGATCGACGACGAGCTCTTGGCCGAGGCCAAGCAGCTCGCCGCGCGCACCCACCGCACCGTCAGCTCGGTTCTCGAGGACGCCCTGCGCGAGCAGCTTGCTCGGCGCGAGAAGGTCGCGACCGAGCGCTGGGTGCTGCCCAGCTTCGACGGCGGCGGCTTGTTGGTCGACATCCTCGACAAGGAGGCGCTCGCCGACGCCTTGGGCGACAACGACCCGTTGCCGTGATCATCTTCGACGTCAACGTCTTCGTCTACGCCCTCGACCCCGAGAGCGCGTTCCATGATCGCGCCCTCGCGGCCCTCGAGGAGGGCCTGAACGGTGGCGAGCCGGTGGGCCTGGTCGAGACGACCTTGGTCTCCACCGCCCGCATCGTCACGCACCGTCGGCTCATGCGCAGGCCGCTCAGCCCCGACCAGGCCCTGCAGTTCTGCGCGAGCCTGCGCGACGCACCCCGGTCTGTGCGGCTCGACTCGACCACGGATTCGTGGTCACGGTTCGCCACCCTGGTGACCAACCTCGGGTTGCGCGGCCCAGACCTCAGCGACGCGTGGCTGGCTGCGGTCGCGAAGGCTCACCGCGCGCGGTTCGTCACCTTCGACCGCGGCTTCCGCCGCTTCCCCGGGCTCGACGTCGAGGTGCTGGACGCCTGACGTGCGCCGGTCGCGGCCACGACGCACGGCGAGGTATGCCGCGTGGGCGACCACGCGGCATACCTCGCCTTGGGCGCGGTTAGGCTCGCGCAGGTGAGCGCACTCCCCCAGGTCAGTGACACCTTCGACGCGTCGGCGTGGGACGAGGTGCCCGGTTTCGACTTCACCGACATCACCTACCACCGCGCCAAGGACGTCGGGGCGGTGCGGATCGCGTTCGACCGGCCCGAGGTGCTCAACGCGTTCCGGCCGCACACGGTCGACGAGCTCTACACCGCGCTCGACCACGCGCGTCGCACCGCCGACGTGGGCTGCGTCATCGTCACGGGCAACGGCCCCGGCCCGGAAGGCACTGGCAGCCAAGGGAAATGGGCGTTCTGCACGGGCGGCGACCAGCGCATCCGCGGGCGCTCGGGCTACCAGTACGCGACCGAGGGCAGCGACGACGCGACCGCGGCCGGCATCGACGAGCGACGGGTCAAGGCGGAGGGCGGACGGCTGCACATCCTCGAGGTGCAGCGGCTGATCCGCACCATGCCCAAGGTCGTCGTCGCGGTCGTGCCGGGGTGGGCGGCCGGTGGCGGGCACTCGCTGCACGTCGTCTGCGACCTCACGATCGCCAGCCGCGAGCACGCGCAGTTCAAGCAGACCGATGCCGACGTGGGCTCGTTCGACGGTGGGTACGGATCGGCTTACCTGGCAAGGATGGTCGGCCAGAAGTTCGCCCGCGAGATCTTCTTCCTGGGCCGCACCTACTCCGCCGAGGACATGCACCGGATGGGCGCGGTCAACCTCGTCGCCGCACACGACGCCTTGGAGTCGACGGCGCTCGAGGTGGCGCGCGAGGTCCTGGGCAAGAGCCCGCAGGCCCAGCGGATGCTGAAGTTCGCGTTCAACCTCGTCGACGACGGGCTCATGGGGCAGCAGGTGTTCGCGGGCGAGGCGACGCGGCTCGCCTACATGACCGACGAGGCCGTCGAAGGACGCGACCAGTTCCTCGAGAAGCGCGACGCCGACTGGTCGCCGTTCCCCTGGTACTTCTGACCCGACAGCATACTGCGCCGATGGAGACAGTCACCCTGTGGCGCCCGGCCGGGCCTGAGGAGCTCGCACTGGTGCATTCCCCGCCGAGGATCTCGAGGAGCTCAACCGGCACATCGTCGGCTTGATCCAAGTCGTTCGCGAGTTCCGATAACACCTCGACCGCCGCAGAGGTCGGACGTGGTTGCGGGACGCGTAAACTGCACTCATGACCGCCGGAATGGACGAGATCACGCAGTTGGCGTTGACGCTCCCGGTGGATCAACGCGCCCAGGTTGCCCACGCGCTACTGGCCAGCCTCGATGACCCGGCCGATTCGGCCGAGGTCCACGAGGCGTGGACGGCAGAGATCAAGTCTCGGGTCGATGACATCACCAGTGGTCGTGTGCAGACCATTTCCCATGACGAGGTCAAGGCTCAGCTCGCGGCGGATCGTGCCGCGAGGCAGCAGCGGTGACGCTGAACGTTCGCTAACACCCCGAGGCGCTTGCCGAGCTTCGCGCCGACGTGGCTTGGTATGAAGACCGTGGCGTCGGGCTCGGCGACCGGTTCGAAGGCGCTGTCGACGAAGTCATTGACACCGCTCTCGAATGGCCGGAGTCTGGGGCGATCTGGCCCGGTTGGGACAGCATCCCCGCCGTGAGGTCGCGTCGCGTGGCTGGCTTTCCCTACCGACTTGTCTATCTCGTTCAGACCACCGAGCTCGTCGTCCTCGCTCTCGCGCACGACAAGCGCCTGCCGGGCTACTGGCGCGAGCGGGCCCGAGACTGACCGGTTTCAGTCGGTGGCGGCCCAGCCGGCGGCGATGAACTCCTTGAGGTGCCGTCCCTTCGGTGAGTCCGGACCACCGTGCGCATCCCTCACTGTCTTCTTCGCGCTGCGCCCGAGGTCGCCGGCGCGGGCATCGTTGGCACTGCTGGTCAACGCCCCCACGGCGAACAGGTAGGCCCAGGGGTAGAACTCGCGGTCCCGTCCGGGATTCACCTTGACGATCGCCTGGATGAACTCCTGCGCCATCGGGTCGAACAGCTCGTGGATGATGCCCCGCTCGTGGCTCGACGGGTCGGCGGCCTCGCGCAGCACGAGCCGCGCGAACCACACGTCGGTCGGGCTCTCGTGCAGGCGCAGGACGGGGTCGGCGAACGCCGCGGCTAGCTGGTGGGCTGCGTCCGGCGCGTCGAAGTCGACGGCGCGCAGCATCTCGCGTCGCTCCTCGTTGAGGTACTGCCGCCGCAGGAAGACCTCACGGTAGAGACCGAGTTTGCTCTCGAAGTGGTAGACGACGAGGGAGAGCTTTGCCTCAGCCGCGGCCGCGATCGCGCGCATGGTCGCTGCGTGGTAGCCCTCCTGCGCGAAGACCATCTCGGCGGCCTGGAGGATCCGCTCCCTGCGGTTCGCCCCTGCCCCCGACGGGGATTCCTTCGTCACGTCGCCTCCAGCAGCCGAGCCCGGGACCCTCGCCCGCGCGGTCCGCATTATCCCCGGCGCCAGCGTTCGTGGTCTTGACGAACGTACTGTACGTACGTACAGTCAGATTATGGCGCGGCCGACAGAGCCGCGCCGACCCGGTCGAGGAGGCGGTCGCAGTGGACACGGTCGAGGCACACACTCAGGGGCAGGTGCAGGCGCCCGCGGGCATGGTCATCGACTGGGACGTCCCGGTCCCGATGAGCGACGGCACCGTGCTGCGGGCCGACGTCTTCCGCCCGAGCGACGGCGGCCCACACCCCGTCCTGATGACCTACGGCCCCTACGCCAAGGGGCTGTCTTTCCAGCAGGCCTACCCCGTGCAGTGGGAGTCGCTGGTCACCAACCACCCGGAGGTCACCGAGGGCACCTCCACCCGCTTCGCCAACTGGGAGACGTGCGACCCCGAGCGCTGGGTGCCGTTCGGGTATGCCGTGGTGCGCGTCGACTCTCGCGGCGCCGGCATGTCTCCCGGCCGGATCAACCACTGGTCACCGCGGGAGACCCAGGACTACTACGAGTGCATCGAGTGGGCCGGTGAGCAACCGTGGTCGACCGGCAAGGTCGGCCTGCTCGGCGTCTCCTACTACGCGGCGAACCAGTGGCAGGTCGCCGCCCTGCGCCCCCCACACCTCGCCGCGATCTGCCCGTTCGAGGGCTTCTCCGACTACTACCGCGACTGCAACCGCCACGGCGGCATCCTGTGCACCTTCCTCGTGCGCTGGTACCCGCTCCAGGTGATGAACGTCCAGCACGGCCTCGGCGAGCGCGGCCGGACCAGCGCCGTGACCGGACGGCCGATCGCCGGCACCGAGACCCTGAGCGACGAGGAGCTCGCGGCCAACCGCATCGACGTGCGCCAGGAACTGCTCGACCACCCGCTGCTCGACGACTACTACCGGGTGCGCAACGCCGCCCTGGAACAGATCGAGGTTCCGGTTCTCTCCTGCGGCAACTGGGGCGGCCAGGGCCTGCACCTGCGCGGCAACGTCGAGGGCTTCCTGCGGGCTGGGTCCGCCCACAAGTGGCTGGAGCTGCACGGCCGTGAGCACTGGACCGAGTTCTACACCGACTACGGTGTCGGCCTGCAGAAGGCGTTCTTCGACCACTTCCTCAAGGGGGAGCAGAACGGGTGGGACGAGCGTCCGCCCATCAAGCTCCAGGTCCGCACGGTCGACGGGTTCCGCGAGCGCGACGAGACCACCTGGCCGCTGGACCGCACCGAGTGGACGACCCTGCACCTCGATGCCGCCCATCACACCCTGGCGGCGGCCCCGGTGGGCGAGGAGTCCACCGCGTCGTTTGTGCCGGCCGACGGGGCGGTGGACTTCGACACCGCGCCGTTCGAGGTCGAGACCGAATTCACCGGACCGGCGTCGGTCCGGCTGTTCGTCTCCTCCACCACGAGCGATGCCGACCTCTTCGTGACCCTGCGGCTCTTTGGCCCCGACGACCGCGAGGTGCTGTTCCTCGGCGCGGTCGAGCCGAACGCACCGGTGACCCAGGGGTGGCTGCGCGCATCACACCGCGAGCTCGACCCCGCACGCAGCACGCCGTGGCGTCCAGTCCACCCGCACACCGCGACCCAGCCGCTCGTGCCCGGTGAGATCTGCCAGCTGGACATCGAGCTGTGGCCGACGTCCATCGTGGTCCCGGCTGGCCACCGCCTTCGACTCACCGTCTCGGGTCGGGATTTCGAGCACGGTCTCCCCGGTCCACTGCCCATGATCTACGGCGTCGAGCAGCGCGGGTCATCCGTCCACCTCCATGACGACCCCGTCGACCGGCCCGCCGAGTTGCTCGCGTCGACGACCACCCTGCACACCGGTGGGAGCCACGTCGCACAGCTCCTGCTGCCAAGGATCCCCTGATGTCGTCGGCCACCACCGCCCGGTTCGCGCCGCCGGAAAGGGCACAAGAAGTCAGCGACGGCATCTTCGCGTGGATCCAGCCCGACGGCAGCTGGTGGATCAACAACACGGGCTTCCTCGTGTCCTCCACCGGTGTCGTGTCGATCGACTCCTGCTCGACTGTCGACCGCACCCGCGCCTACCTGCGCTCCATCGCCTTCGTGACCGATCTGCCGGTGCGCACCCTGGTCAACACCCATCACCACGGCGACCACACCTTCGGCAACCACCTGTTCACCACGGCCACGGTCGTCGGCCACGAGAACTGCGACCGGCGCTGCAGGCGTGGGGCCTACCCCGCTCCGAGCCTTTCTGGACGCCCGTCGACTGGGGCGAGGTCCGGCTGGCTCCGCCCACCCTGACGTTCCGCGACCACGTGGACCTGTGGGTCGACGACCTGCGTTGCGAGGTGCGGCACTTCGGTCGGGCGGCGCACACCGACAACGACTCGGTCGTCTGGGTGCCCGAGCGGAGGGTGCTCTTCAGCGGCGACCTGCTCTTCAACGGTGGCACGCCGTTCCTGCTCCAGGGCTCGGTCGTCGGCGCTTGCCGGACCATCGAAGACCTGCGTGCCCTCGGCCCCGAGACTGTCGTGCCCGGGCACGGCCCCGTGTGCGGACCCGACGCGCTGGACGCCGCCACGGCGTACCTCGACTTCGTTCTCGACCTCGCCCGGGCCGGGCGGTCGGCCGGGCTGACCCCGCTCGAGCTGGCGCAGGAGACCGACCTCGGTGAGTTCGCCGAGCTCATCGACCACGAGCGGATCGTCGGCAACCTCCACCGGGCCTACGCCGACCTCGACGGGCGCACCGAGGTGGACCTGGCGGGGGCGCTCGAGGACATGGTCACCTACAACGGCGGCCGCCCCCTGACCTGCCTCGCCTAACCATCCCCACACCCTTGAGGAGCCCGCCATGAGCGTCATCATCACCGTCGCCACCACTGGCCCCATCGCCACCAAGGTCGACAACCCATCCCTGCCCACCACCCCGGAGGAGATCGCCGACGCGGTCGCGCTGGCGCATCGCGCCGGGGCCGCGGTCGCCCACCTCCACTTCCGCGACCCTGAGGGCCGGCCGACCGCCGACCTCGACATCGCCCGCACCACCATCGACCTGGTCCGGGAGCGCTGTCCCATCCTCGTCCAGGTCTCGACCGGCGTCGGTCTCGGCGTTCCCTTCGAGGAGCGCGAGCGGCTGGTCGACCTGCGCCCCGCCATGGCCACCCTCAACCCGTGCACGATGAGCTTCGGCGCCGGCGAGTTCCGCAACCCGCCGGCCGACGTGCGCCGGCTCGCAGCTCGCATGCGCGACCTCGGCGTCAAGCCCGAGCTCGAGGTCTACGACACGGGCCACCTCGATGCATGCCTGCGCCTGCGGGACGAGGGCCTCCTCGAGGGGCCGTTGCAGTTCAGCATCGTCCTCGGTGTGCAGGGCGGTGCGGCAGCCACGGTCGAGAACCTCGTGACCCTCGTACGCCGCCTCCCCGAGGACGCGATCTGGCAGATCATCGCCATCGGCCGAGGGAACCTCGACCTGACCGCGGTGGGAATCGCGTTGGGCGGCAACGCCCGCGCCGGGCTCGAGGACACCCTCTACCTGCGCAGGGGCGAGCTCAGCCAGGGCAACCAGCCGCTCGTCGAACGAACCGTGGCCTTGGTCGAGCGGCTCGATCGCCGGGTCGCGACCGTCGACGAGGCCCGCTCCATCCTCGCGCTGCCCGTGCTGGCCGACGCCTGACCCGCAGTCCCGGTGACCGCCTCAGCCGGAGCCGCCGAGGTCGACCTGGAAGGCCTCGTAGACGAGGTCGGCGCCGGTCTGCCGGTGCCGCACCAGCTGCCCCATGAGCGTGGTGACCTCCTCACGGAACGCCGGCAGGTCGCCCATCGTGCCGCCGTGCTCGAGCACCGCGAGGTAACCGGCGATGTCCTCGGCGTACTGCGCGTGCTCCCCCGTCAGCCGGTCGACGGCCGCGATGAGCCGGGGGGCGCGGCGCCGCACCGTGTCGTAGATGCCGCCGGGCCGCTCGGTCAGGTCGACGTGGTCGCGGAAGTCGTGGCTCAGCTCGGCGAGCGCCGCCCGCACGCGCTCACGCCACGCCCCGCCCTTGGCGATCGGCGAGGCCAGCGCCTCGTCGACGGCCGCGACCGAGTCGCGCAGCTCGGCGCGGTGTGCGCGCACACGTTCGATGTATGCCGCGAAGTCCGTCTTCGTCGTCGTGTCGCCGCCCATGACCAACCGCCTTCCGACCTCCCCATGGTCGCGCGGCCCGGGGGATGCGTCCAGAGATGCGAACCTGGGTTGGGCAAATGCGCAACCCAGGTTCGCATCCGCGCGCACCACACCCTCGCTGCCCGCCCACACCAACGTCGTAGCCTCGGACCGTGACCGAGCTGCTGCCCCTCGCCATCGCGCCCGGCGAGCAGGCACGTGAGGCGCTCCCGGCCCTTCGCGCCGCGCTCACCGGAACCGGCCCGGCCGTGCTCCCGTATGCCGCGGGCTCACCTCCTCCCGAAGCTCACGCAGGTGCCGTGCCCGACGCCGGCACCGCCCTGGTGGTCGGCACGTCGGGCTCCACGGGCACCCCCAAGCTCGCCATGCTCCCCGCCAGCGCCCTCGCGGCCAGCGCAGCCGCCACCCACGAGCGGCTGGGCGGCCCGGGCGACTGGCTCCTGGCCATGCCGCCGCACCACATCGCCGGTGTTCAGGTGCTGCTGCGCTGCCTCGCCGCCGACACCACACCGTACTTCACCGACCTGCGCGACGGCTTCACACCCGACGCACTGACTGCCGCCCTCACGGCCATGAGCGGCTACACCACAGGGGCCGGCCACCACCGCCGCTACACCGCCCTCGTCCCCACCCAGCTGGTGCGCTGCCTCACCCACTCCGACGCAGTGGCAGCCCTCGCCCAGCTCGACGCCGTGCTCGTCGGCGGCGCCGCCACCGCACCGACCACCCTTGCCCGGGCCCGCGACGCGGGCATTCGCGCCGTCACGACCTACGGCATGAGCGAGACCTGTGGTGGGTGTGTCTATGACGGGATCCCTTTGCGTGACAGCGAGATTCGCACCGACGAGGTCGACGGGCGCATCAGCCTGGGCGGAGCCACCCTCGCCACCGGCTACCTCGGCCGCCCCGACCTGACCGAGCAGGCATTCACCACCGACGCCGACGGTACCCGGTGGTTCCGCACCGACGACATCGGCCACCGCGACAACACAGGTCACTGGCACGTCGACGGACGCATCGACGACCTGGTCAACACCGGCGGCCTCAAGGTCGCGCCACGCCTCGTCGAGGAGGCGCTCACCACCCACGTCCCGGGCATCGCCGAGGCGGTCGTCGTCGGCGTCCCGGACCCCGAGTGGGGCCAGGCCGTCGCCGCGGCGGTCGTCCTCACCGACCAAACCCAGCCCGACCACGCACCCAGGGTGAGTGAGGTGCGGGCCGCGCTGCGCGGCATACTCCCCGATCACGCCCTCCCCCGGCACGTCGTGACGCTGGACACGATTCCGTTGCGGGGCCCCGGAAAGCCCGACCGGGCCGCGATCACCAGCGCCGTCCGTGCGACGATGGAGCCATGATCCGGCTGCTGCCCTGGCTGCTGTCGATCGCGCTCACCATCTACGCGCTCGTCGACTGCATCCAGACCGACGACGCCCGGATCCGCAACCTGCCCAAGCTGATCTGGCTCCTGCTGGTGCTGATCTTCCCCATCGTCGGCCCCATCGCGTGGTTCATCGCCGGCCGCCCCCAGCGCGGCGAGGGCGGCGGTCGCCCGGGTCGTGGCGCAACTCACCGCCCACCGCCCCCGCGTGGCCCCGACGACGACCCGGACTTCCTCCGTAGGCTCTGAGCCGACAGCCCCCCCGCCCAGCGAAGAGAACGCCACCACCGTCCATGGCCACGCTTTCCCAGTGGGTCGCCGGCGCCCGCCCGCGCACCCTCCCCGCCGCCATCGCGCCCGTCGTCGCCGGCACCGCCGCAGCCGCGCCGCTCCACGAGGTCAGCCTCGGGCTCGCCCTGCTCGCCCTCCTCGTGTCGGTGTCGCTGCAGATCGGCGTCAACTACGCCAACGACTACTCCGACGGCATCCGCGGCACGGACGCCGACCGCGTCGGCCCGGTCCGGCTGGTCGGCCAACACAAGGCCGACCCGCGCAACGTCAAGCTGATGGCGTTCGCGTTCTTCGGGTTCGCCGCGCTCGTCGGGCTCACGCTGGTCGCCTTCAGCAACGCCTGGATCATGGTGCCGCTGGGTGCGCTCGCAGTCCTCGCGGCCTGGCGCTACACCGGCGGCGACAACCCCTACGGCTACCGCGGGCTCGGCGAGGTCTACGTCTTCGTCTTCTTCGGCCTCATGGCGACCCTGGGCACCCTCTACACCCAGGCCGGCCGGGTCACGTGGGTCGGTCTCGCCGCTGCCGTGGCCATCGGGGCACTCGCCTCGGCCATCCTCGTCGCCAACAACCTGCGCGACATCCCCACCGACCGCGAGAGCGGCAAGCTCACCCTGGCCGTCCGGCTCGGCGACACCGGCACCCGCTGGCTCTACGTCCTGCTGCTCGTCGTGGCCATCCTGATGACGATCGCGATCGCCCTGCAGTACTGGCCGGCATACGTGGCCCTGCTCGCCTTTGGCCTGGCCGTCAAGCCCCTGCGCGCCCTGCGCAGCGGCGCGACGGGGCGCGACCTCGTGCCGGTGCTCGCCGTGACCGGGATCCTCGAGCTGGCGTATGCCGTGCTCCTCGCCGTCGGGCTGGCGGTCGCCACCGCTATCGCCTGAGCCGCCTCAGCGGTACTCGGTGCGGTCGTCCTCCGCGTCCTCGACCGCCTCGTCGGACTTGGCCGCCCGCGCCTGCTTGGTCTCGGCGCGGTGCTCGAAGCGCTCCTGGATCTGCCGCGTCGACTCCTCGCGGAACCGCGCCAGGACGAAGTAGGACAGGACCATCGAGATCAGTGCCGACAGCACGAGCAGCATCCACTGCTGGTCACGGTCACGCAGGCCGAGCAGCCACAGCAGGCAGAGCACGCCCAGGAAGAGCATGAGCCGAAGGACGGTGTAGCGCAGCACGGCTCAGAGCCCCGAGTAGGAGTGCTGGCCGACGAAGAACACGTTGACCACGGTGAAGTTGAGGATCAGGCAGACGTACCCGGCCAGCGCGATCCAGTTGGCCACCTGGCGGCTGATGCCGCTGGTCGCCCGCGAGTGCAGGTATGCCGCGTAGACGACCCAGATGACGAACGTCCAGACCTCCTTGGGGTCCCAGTTCCAGTAGGACGCCCACGCCTGGCGGGCCCAGATGGCGCCGGCGATGAGGGTGAAGGTCCACAGCGGGAAGGCCACGATGTGCAACCCGTAGGAGGTGCGTTCCATCGACTCGGCGGTGGGGAACCGGTCGAGGATGCTGGCGCGGCCGGCTCGCTGGAACGCGTCCTTGACGAGGTAGAGCACGCTGGCGACGGCGCCGAGGGTGAAGATCGCCATGGCGATGACGGCGACGGTCACGTGGATGACGAGCCAGTAGGACTTCAGCGACGGCAGCAGCTCCGCGGCCTGGGTGTACCAGACGGTGACTGCCATGCCGAGCACGAGCAGCAGGGGCCCGGTGATGAACAGCCCCAGCCAGCGCAGGTCGCGCCGGGTCGACCACACGCAGTAGGCGAGGGCGGTGAACATCGAGGCCATCACGGCGAACTCGAACATGTTCCCCAGCGGCCAGCGGTCGACCGACAGGCCGCGCAGCGCCACCGACACCACGAGCAGCAAGGCGCCCAGCCAGGTCATGGTCGAGGCGATGCCTGCGGCAGTGCGCGCCTTGGCCGGCACGTCGTCGCCCGGTGAGCCGTCACCCGGGCTGGTGGTTGCCCGGGGGGCGGGTGAGCCGCTCGTGGCGCCGGTGGCGCTGGCGGTCACCAGCTCGCGGTCGGCGGTGGCGCCTCGGCGCCGGTCCCGCTGCGGCACGAGGCCGGCGAGGTAGACCGCGTTGCAGATCATGGCGACCAGGAAGACGGCCATGGCGGAGTAGAGGGCGAGGTTGGAGTATCCCGCGAAGGTCTCGTTCGTCATGTGCGTGGGTCCCTGTCCGTGCCGGTGGTGGTCGACGTGTCGGCGGTGGTGCTGGTGGTGGTCCTGGTGCTGGGTGTCGGGGGCTCGGGCGTGCCCCTGGTGAGTGCTGCGGTGACGTCGGTCAGCGTCCGCTGCACCACGCGTCCGAGGCCGTCGTCGTCGCCCTTGGTGAGGCCGCCAACCGTGACCACGGTACGACCACTGTCACCAGCAGGGGAAACGCGGACGAACACGCGGCGGCGGCGCACGGTGAGGGTGACGATGAGGCCCGCCAGGGCAGCCAGCGCCGCGGCGAGGGTGAGCCACCGGCCGGGGTCGTGGCGCACCGACAGCCCGGCGAACCGGTCGACGCGGTCGAAGGTGATCGAGCCGCGGCCACCCGGCAGGTCGAACGTCTGCCCGGGCTCGAGCCAGATGCGCAGCGGCTCCTGCTTGCCCGTGTCCTTGTTCGTCGTCATCACCTGCGACATCTGCGCGGTGTCGAGCAGGTAGACCGACTGCGGGCGACCCCCCGGGAACAGCTCGCCCTCGTAGAGCGTGAGCGCCATGGCCGGGTTCTTCAGGTCGGGGAAGATCGAGATGGGGCCCTGGTCCTTGTTGACGACGGCGGTGGGCAGGAACAGTCCGCTGAAGCCCAGCGGCTTGGGGTCACCGCCGGTCACCTTGATCGCCCCGACGGACCGGTAGTTGTTGTCCTGGGCCAGGAACGGCACCGGACCGCTGAAGGTCTCGTTGCCCTTGGCGTCGCGGACGGTGACGACGGGGGCGTAGCCGTTGCCGAGCAGGAAGACCCCGGCACCGTCCATCTCGAGCGGGTGGTTGACCTGGATCGTCGAGTCCTTGGGCGTCGCGCCGGGCGCGTCCTTCGTCGTGACGTATGCCGTGAAGTTGCGTGGCTGCCCGAACTGGCCGCGACCGGTGACGTTCTCCTCGAAGGTGGCGTCGAACCGGTCGACCTTGATGGTGAAGGGGGACAGGTGCTCGGGGTCGACCCAAGGCCCGGGGCTGAACGTGTCGTACTGCGACAGCTGGTTCGACATGGTCTTGCCGACGGGGACGATGACGTCTCCCTTCCAGCCGAACAGGTAGCCGATGGCGACCCCGATGATGACCAGGATGAGGGAGAAGTGGAAGACGAGGTTGCCGGTCTCCTTGAGGTAGCCGTTCTCGGCGCTCACCGTCAGGTCGTCGTGGCTGTGCACGCGGAACCGCTTGCCCCGCAACGTCTCTCGCGCTGCGGCGACCACCTCGGCCGGGGTGGCGTCGACCTCCGCGGTGGCGTGGTGCTCCAGTCGGGTCAGGCGGGCCGGGGTGCGCGGCGGCGTGGACCGCATCGCCTTCCAGTGCACCCTGGTGCGCGGGACGACACAGCCGACGAGGGAGATGAACAGCAGCAGGTAGATGGCCGAGAACCACGGCGTCGCGTAGACCTCGAAGAAGCCGAGCTTGTCGAGGAACGGGCCGGCGGTCGGGTGGTCGGCGATCCACTGTGCGGTGCGGGCCGCGTCGATCCCCCGCTGCGGGAAGTACGAGCCCGGCAGCGCCGCGATGCCCAGCAGCAGCAACAGGAACAGCGCCGTGCGCATGCTCGTGAGGTTGCGCCAGATCCAGCGCAGCCAGCCGACGAGGCCGAGCTTGGGCTGGGTGATGGGCTCGCGTCGTCCGCTCCCCTTGCGGCCGGGTGCGGGCGTCGGGTCCTGCGGTCTGGTCTTGGTCTGCTCGGCCATCAGATCACCGTCCGGAAGGTGCCGACGAGCGCGGTCTGGACGTAGCGAGTCCAGCTCTCCCACACCCCGGTCACGAGCATCAGCCCGATCGCGAGCAGCAGCACGCCGCCGAAGACTTGGATGCCGCGCTGGTGGCGGCGCAGGAAGCGCGACACAGCTCCGAAGCGCTCGTAGCCGGCGGCAATGAGCAGGAACGGCACCCCGAGCCCCAAGGAGTAGGCCACCGCGAGGACGACTCCGCGGGTGACCGCGGACTGGTCACCGGTCGTGGTGGCGAGGATCTGCACGGCGGCCAGGGTGGGTCCCGTGCACGGCGCCCACCCCAGGGCGAAGACGACGCCGAGCAGCGGCGCACCTGCCAGCCCGGACGTCGGCCGCCAGTGCAGCTTCAGCTCGCGCTGGGTGCCGGCACCGAGGAACACCAGTGCCATGAGGATCACGAGCACGCCGCCGATCCGCATCAGCAGGCCACGGTGCTCCACGAGGGTCGCGCCGATCCCGGCGAGGAAGGCCGTCAGCACGATGAACACCACGGTGAACCCGAGGACGAACAGCAGCGCACCCAGGACCAGCCGGTGCCGGCGACGCTGCTCCAGCGACTCGTCGGACAGTCCGGTCACGTAGCCGAGGAAGCCCGGCACCAACGGCAGCACGCACGGCGACGCGAACGACACCATTCCCGCGAGCAGCGCGATCGCGAGCGCGAAGGGCAGCGCGCCGGAGGAGACGGTGTCGCCGATGTCGGCGGTGAGGGCGGTCATGGACAGCAGCGGCCTAGTTCTCGGTGAGGACGTCGTCGACGAGCGCGGTCAGCGTCGAGGCCTTGACCTCACCGTTGACCCGGGCCGCGATCCGCCCGGACGGGTCGAGCACGAGGGTCGTCGGAGGCGAGGTGACCTTGCCCTGCAGGCCGAGGATCAGCTCGCCCGAGGGGTCGTCGAGCGACGGGTAGTTGGTGCCCCACTTCTTGGCGGAGGCGATGCCGGATGCCTTGTTGTCACGGGTGTTGATGCCCATGAACTCCACCGGTTTGCCGGAGTCCTGGAAGTCGGTCCACACCTTCGCCAGCTCGGGCGCCTCGGTGCGGCACGGCCCACACCACGACGCCCAGACGTTGACGACGACGACCTTGCCGCTGGCGTCGGCCAGCTTCCAGTCCTTGCCCTCCAGCGTCGTGCCGGCGAGCGTGACCGGCTTGTCCCGCTTGGCAGCCGGGATGATCTCGACTGCGCCGTCGCCGGAGATGTAGCCCTTCTGGCTGCCATCCTTCGCCTGTGCCGCAATGGAGTTCGGGTCGTCACTGCAGCCGGAGAGCACCAGCGCGAGCACTGGCACTGCGAGCGCCGCGAGAGCACGCGGCATACGTCGGCGGTTCATCCGGTGCCTCCCTTGGATTCGGTGAGCAACGCCGCGGCGGGCTCGGAATACTCGATCGCCGCGAGCTGGTCGCCCACGTAGGTGAGGGTCGTGAGCGAGGCGAGGCGGCACTCGCGCCGGCGCGGGTCGTGCCACAGGCGCGCCCCGGCCAGCGCGTTGCGGGCCGTCCAGATCGGCAGCTGGTGGGAGACGATGACCGCCTCGTGCCCCGCTGCTGCGACGCGCGCGTCGGTCACCGCCGCGAGCATCCGGGCGGCGATTTCGGCGTAGGGCTCCCCCCACGAGGGCTTGAGCGGGTTGGTGATCCGCTTCCAGTAGCGCGGGTGGGCGAAGTCGAGGGCCTTCATCGTGCCGACCTTGGTGCCCTCGAAGGAGTTGCCGGCCTCGATGACGCGGTCGTCGGTCGTGATGGGTATGCCGTGTGAGGCGGCGATGGGCGCCGCCGTCTCCTGGGCGCGCAACAGCGACGACGCCACGACCACCGTGATGTCGTGGTCGGCGAGGTGGTCAGCCACCTCCTGGGCCATACGACGCCCCAGATCGGACAGGTGGTAGCCGTCGAGCCGGCCGTAGAGCACGCCCTCGGGGTTGTGGACCTCACCGTGGCGCATCAGGTGCACGACGGTGCGCTCGGGCGCGACGGGACTCACCGGTCGATTGTCGCAAACGCTGCGGCCGCGGCCGACGCCGCCGTCGGGAGGGCCGCCAGCACGCGGTCGACCGCCCGGTCGTCGTGGGCCGCGCTGACGAACCACGACTCGAACGCGCTCGGCGGCAGGTGCACTCCCTGGTCGAGCATCGCGTGGAAGAACGCGGCGAATGCCGGCACGTCCTGCGCCCGGGCCTGGTCGTAGTCGGTGACCTCGCTGTCGCGGAAGAAGACGCTGAACATGCTGCCCGCGCGCTGGATCACGTGCGGCACACCGGCCGCGTCGAGCGCGTCGCCGACGCCGGTCGTCAACGCGTCGGACACGTCCTGCAGGCGCGCGTAGACCTCGTCGGTGCAGTGCTGCAGCGTCGTCAGACCGGCCGCGGTGGCCACGGGGTTACCCGAGAGCGTGCCCGCCTGGTAGACCGGCCCGGTCGGGGCGAGCATGGCCATGACGTCGGCGCGACCGCCGAAGGCGGCCGCCGGGAAACCGCCACCCATGACCTTGCCGAACGTGAAGAGGTCGGGCGCGCCCGCGGCATACCCGGCATCTCCCTCGAGCCCGAACCAGCCGGCGCGGCTGCACCGGAAGCCCGTCATCACCTCGTCGGAGATCAGCAGCGCACCGTGCTCGGCGGTGACCCGGCGCAACGCGGCGGTGAAGCCGGGCCGTGGCGGCACGACACCCATGTTGCCCGGCGACGCCTCGGTGATGACCGCGGCGATGTCGGCTCCGCGCTCGGCGAAGGCCTCCTCGAGCGCGGGAATGTCGTTGTAGGGCAACACGATCGTCTCGGCCGCCATCTCCTTGGGCACACCCGCGGAGTCGGGCAGCGCGAACGTCGCCACCCCCGAGCCGGCCTGGGCCAGCAGCGAGTCGACGTGGCCGTGGTAGCAGCCGGCGAACTTCACGACCAGCGAGCGGCCGGTGAACCCGCGAGCCAGCCGGATCGCACTCATCGTCGCCTCGGTGCCGCTGGAGACGAGGCGCACCTGCTCGACCGGCTCGACGCGCGCCACGATCTCCTCGGCGAGGGCCACCTCGTTCTCACTCGGCGTGCCGAAGGAGAAGCCGCGGGTGGCCGCCTGCTGCACGGCCTCGAGCACCGCCGGGTGGGAGTGCCCGAGGATCATCGGGCCCCACGAGCAGACGAGGTCGACGTACTCGCGACCGTCGGCGTCGGTGAGGTAGGGCCCCTGGCCCGACACCATGAAGCGAGGGGTGCCCCCGACTGCGCGGAAGGCCCGGACGGGCGAGTTCACGCCGCCCGGCGTCACCGCGAGTGCCCGGTCGAGCAGCGCCTGGGAGGCGGGGGCGTCGGAGGGGTATGCCGTCATGGGCCCATTGTCCCAGCCGCGGCTGTGCGTTCTGTGAAGGGGCTGGGCGTGACCGTCCCCTGCGCGCTCCGGGACTGGGTCGTGGGTCAGGCCTCGGCGGCGATGGGTCCCTGGTCCTCGGCCTCGGCCAGCACGGCGGGATGGGGCAGGTCCGGCGCCAGGGCCAGACGGATCGCCTCCATCGCGCGCCCCAGCTCGAGGAAGAGCTCCGGCGGCACGGGGTCGAGCACCGCCCGCCGGACGCTCTCGACATGGACGCGCGCCATCTCCTCGACGGCCGCGCGACCATCGTCGGTCAGCACCAGCTCGACGCCGCGTTTGTCCTCCAGGCAGGCCTCGCGTCGGACCCAGCCGCGGTTCTCCAACCGGGTGGCCGTGTGCGTGAGCCGGCTGCGGGACTGGACCACGAGGTCGGCGAGGGTCGACATCCGCAGGCGCTGACGGGGAGATTCGGACAACATGGAGATGATCTCGTACTCGGTCAGCTGCACCCCGTGGGACTGCAGGTCCTTGTCGAGGGCCTCCTCGATGAGCCGGCTGCCCCGGAGGTAGGCACGCCAGGCCCGCTGCTCGTCGGTGGTGAGCCAGCGCGGCTCGCCTGCGGAACTGGTGCCCATGGGGAAGAAGTATGGCACTCGCGAGATATTGTTGAAATATCAAACACCGCTGCTATGTTGGGGGTGAAGGCAGCCGGAGTCCCCCGGCACCCCATCACCCTCCATCACCCCACAGGAGCTCTCACCCATGGCCAGCATCAACGACCTGCCCGCCGGTCCCTGGACCGTCGACGCCTCGCACAGCGTGATCGGCTTCACCGCCCGTCACCTCATGGTCACCAAGGTCCGCGGCCAGTTCACGGACTACACCGCGGATGTCAACGTCGCCGACCCGGCGACCGAGTCCACCGTGAACGTCGTCGTCCAGCTCGCCTCGATCGACACCGGCGCAGCGGACCGTGACACCCACCTGCGCTCGGCCGACTTCTTCGACACCGAGAACAACCCGACGATGACCTTCACCTCCACGAAGATCACCGACGACTCGATGACCGGTGACCTCACGATCAAGGGCGTCACCAAGCCGGTCACCTTCGACCTGGAGTTCAACGGCGTCCAGACCGACCCGTGGGGCGGCCAGCGCGCGGGCTTCGAGGCCACCGCGGACGTCAACCGCAAGGACTGGGGCCTGGAGTGGAACGTCGCCCTCGAGGGTGGCGGCGTGCTCGTCTCCGACAAGATCAAGCTCGCGCTCGACGTGGAGCTCGTCAAGGCCTGACCGCCTCAGGCGCTTCCCGCAAAACGGGGGTTGCGTGCACGAAACGGGAGCTGCTGAGCCCCGTTTTGTGTCAGCAACCCCCGTTTTGCGTGTCAGCGCAGGAGCGCGGCCGCCTCGAGGGCGTAGTAGGTCAGGATGACCTGCGCCCCGGCGCGCCGGATGTTCAGCAGCGACTCCATGACCGCCCGCTCCCGCTCGATCCAGCCGTTGGCGGCGGCGGCCTCGATCATCGAGTACTCGCCCGAGATCTGGTATGCCGCAACGGGAACCGGCGACATCGCGGCCGCGGCGGCGACGATGTCGAGGTGCGGCAGGGCCGGCTTGACCATGACCATGTCCGCCCCTTCGGCGATGTCGAGCTCGAGCTCGCGCAGCGCCTCGGTGCCGTTGGCCGGGTCCTGCTGGTAGGTCGCCCGGTCGCCCTGCAGCGACGACTGCACGGCCTCGCGAAACGGCCCGTAGAGGCCCGAGGTGTACTTCGCGGAGTACGCGAGGATCACCGTGTCGGTGAAGCCCTCGGCGTCCAGGGCCTCGCGCACATACGCCACCTGGCCGTCCATCATCCCCGACAGCCCCAGCACCTGCGCCCCCGCGCGCGCCTGCGCAAGGCCCATCGCGGCATACCGCTCCAGCGTCGCGTCGTTGTCGACCCGGCCGCGCTCGTCGAGGACACCGCAGTGGCCGTGGTCGGTGAACTCGTCGAGGCACAGGTCGGCCATGACGACGATGTCGTCGCCGACCTCGTCGGCGAGCCGGCGCAGGGCGACGTTGAGTATGCCGTCGGGGTCGTCGGCGCCCGACCCGCGGCCGTCCTTGTCGACCGGGACGCCGAACACCATGAGCCCGCCGATGCCGGCCGCGACCGCCTCACGGGCGACCTCGACGAGCGACTCGAGGGTGTGCTGCACGACCCCGGGCATGGCCGAGATCGGCACCGGCGCATCGATTCCTTCGCGCACGAAGACCGGCAGTACGAGCTCGGCCGGGTGCAGCCGCGTCTCGGCCACCATCCGGCGCAGGGGCACGGACTGGCGCAGCCGCCGGGGCCGGATCACCGGCACCGGCGGCTGCACACCGCTCGTGGTCTGGTCGCCCAACTCAGCGGGCCCGGCGCCGCGAGGACGCCTTCTTCTGCGACGGGCGCACGACCGCCTCGCCGGCCTCCGCCGCGGCGGTGACCAGGCCCAGGCCGTAGTCGGCCAGGGCGTCGACGAGCGCGTCCGAGGACGCCTCCGGCGCGAGGACGTCGACCCGCAGGCCGTGCTCCTCGGCCGTCTTGGCGGTGGCCGGGCCGATGCACGCGATCACGGTCGAGGGGTGCGGCTTGCCGGCGATGCCGACGAGGTTGCGCACCGTGCTCGAGGACGTGAAGACGGCCGCGTCGAACTGGCCGCCCTTGATGGCCTCACGGATCTCCGCGGCCGGCGGGGCCGCACGGACGGTGCGGTATGCCGTCACGTCGTCGACCTCCCAGCCCATCTCCTCCAGACCCGCGACGAGGGTCTCGGTGGCGATGTCGGCGCGGGGCAGGAAGACGCGGTTGATCGGGTCGAGCACCTCGTCGAACGGCGGCCAGTCGGCGAGCAGCCCACCGGCGGAGTTCTCGCCCGACGGCACGAGGTCGGGCACGATGCCCCACTCGCGCAGCGCCTCGGCGGTGACGCCACCGACGGCCGCGATCTTCAGGCCGGCGAAGGCGCGGGCGTCCAGCCCGAACTCCTCGAACCGCTCGCGAACTGCCTTGACCGCGTTGACCGAGGTGAAGCCGATCCACTCGTAGCGGCCGGTGACCAAGCCCTTGACCGCGCGCTCCATCTGCTGCGGGGTGCGCGGCGGCTCGACGGAGATCGTCGGCACGACCTCGGCCGTGGCACCGAAGGACTCGAGACGGCTGATGGTCGAGCCGGACTGCTCCTTGGTACGGGGCACGAGGACGTTCCAGCCGAACAACGGCTTGGTCTCGAACCACGACAGCTGCTCGCGCAGCGCCACGGTCGAGCCGACGACCGCCAGGGCCGGGAACTGGACCGTCTTCATGACCTTGGCGACCTCGCCGAGCGTGGTGACACGGGTGGCCTGGCTGATCGTCGTGCCACGCTCGGTCAGCGCGACCGGGCTGTCAGCGGTGCGGCCGGCGTCCAGCAGGTTGGACAGCGCGGTGCCGAGGTCCTCCGGCGGGCCGAGCAGCACGACGGTCACCGAGTCGGCGGCCGACGCCGCCCAGTCGACGTGCCGGTCGTTGGCCGAGATCACGTGGACCGCGGGCGACTTGCTCGAGGTCAGCGGGATGCCGGCGTATGCCGGTACGGCTGAGACCGCGCTGACGCCGGGCACGACGTCGAAGCCGATCGTGGCCTTGTGGCAGGCCAGCGCTTCCTCGGCGAGGCCGTTGAAGGTGCCGGGGTCGCCGTCCATGAGGCGGACGACGAGCCCGCCGGGGACGGACTTGGCGGCCTTGACGACGAGCTTGGCGCGCATCGCGTGGGTCAACGGCTGGCCGTGGTCGCCGTGGCTGGCGTCGACGATCTCGACGTCGTTGCGGCAGTAGCGGCGCACGACGTCCTCGCGGGCGACCTGGTCGATGACGACGACGTCGGCAGCTGCGAGCAGCTCGACCGAGCGGACGGTCATCAACGCGTGGTCGCCCGGGCCGGCGCCGACGAAGGCGACGCGACCGGGCACGCGGGTGGCGCGGGTCTTGGTGGTGGGCTGGGTCGAGCGCGTGGGGCTCACAGGGCACGCTCCGTGCGGTGTTGTTCCGGGCGGGGTTCTTCGGTGGGGCTGGTGCGGGGGTCGGCGGCGGCGAACGGATCGGCTCCGGTCGCCCCGGCTGGGTCGGGAACCGGAGGTCTGGGGTCGGGTGCTGCGACGTCGGTGCCGGTGATGTCGGCGGCGCCGTCCCCGAGCAGGACGGCTGCGAGCCGCGCGCCGAGCGACTCGGCGTCGTCGACCGGGCCGACGATCGAACGGCGCAGGTCGAATGCCCCGTCCACCGTCCCAGCAAACGCCCGCAGCGACAGCTCGATTCCGTGCTCGCCCTCGACGACCTCGGCCAAGGCGCCGACCGGCGCCGAGCAGCCGGCCTCCAGGGCGGCCAGGACCGCACGCTCGGCGGTGACGCACGCGCGGGTGTCGGCGTCGTCGAGCTCGGCGAGGAGCTCGCGGGTCGCGAGGTCGTCGGCGCGGCACTCGACGGCGAGCGCACCCTGGCCCGGGGCAGGGAGGACCTGCAGCGGGTCGAGGGTCTCGGCGACCTCGTCGAGGCGGCCGAGCCGGGACAGCCCGGCCCGAGCCAGCACCACGGCGTCGAGCGCGCCATCGCGAACCATGGCGATGCGGGTGTCGACGTTGCCGCGAATGTCCTTGAACTCCAAGCCCATTCCGAGCGCAGCCAGCTGGGCGACCCGGCGAGGTGACCCGGTGCCGACGACTGCCCCGGCGCCGAGCTCACCGAGGGTGAGCCCGTCACGGGCCACGAGCACGTCACGCGGGTCCTCGCGCACGGGGGTGGCGGCGACGACCAGCCCGGGCTCGGGCGCGGTGGGCAGGTCCTTGAGCGAGTGGACGGCGAGGTCGACCTCACCGTCGAGCAGGGCGCGGCGCAGGGCGGCGGCGAAGACGCCGGTGCCCCCGAGCGAGGACAGCGAGGCGGTCGAGGTGTCGCCCTCGGTGACGACCTCGACCAGCTCGACCTCGTAGCCGAGCGCACGCAGCCGGTCGGCCACGAGTCCCGACTGGGTGGTGGCGAGGGCGCTGCGGCGGGTGCCGAGCCGCAGGGGCTGGCGCAGGGAGGGCGCGCTCACGGCATACCTCCCTGTCGGGGCGGCACGACGGTGCTGGTGGCGGCCTCGCCGGGGCCGAGGTCGAACAGCTCGCGCAACGCGCGGGCGTAGTCGTCGCCCTGCCCGCCGACGGCGAGCTCCTTGACCCGCACGGTCGGGCGGTGCAGCAGCTTCTCGACGATGCGGTGGGCTGCGAGCTGCACCTCGGCGCGGGTGGCCTCGTCGAGGTCGGGCAGCCGCTGGTCGAGGCGCGCGAGCTCGCTCGCGACGACCTCGGCGGCGGCCGAGCGCAGCGCGGCGACCGTCGGCGCGACCGACTCGGCTGCGCGGGAGGTGAGGTATGCCGCGACCTCACCGATGACGAGGTCGGCCACCTCCTGCACCTGGGCCGAGGCCTGCCCGGCGGAGAGGTCCTCCCCCAGGACGTCGAGCCCGGCGACCCGGACGCCGGTCAGCGAGGCGACCTCGGGAGCCACGTCCCGCGGCAGCGCCAGGTCGAGGTAGGACTGCGGGCGGCCGGAACGGGCCACCTGCGCGTCGGCGGCGGTGGGCAGGTCGACGACGAGGCCGGTCGAACCCGTGCACGAGATGACGAGGTCGGCGTCGGCGAGGGCCGCGTCGAGCTCGCCCAGTGGGCGCGCGACGCCGCCGGTGCGCTCGGCCAGGCGCCGCCCGCGCGAGTGGGTGCGGTTGACGATCGTGAGGGTCGCGGCGCCGCGACGGGCCACGGTGGTCGCGGCCAGCGACGACATGCCACCGGCGCCGACGACGAGCACCGACAGCTCGGCCAGCGGCCCCAGCTCGGCCTCGGCACGAGCCAGCCCGGCCTCCACCAGCGAGACGCTCACGGCGTCGATGCCGGTCTCGGCGTGGGCCCGCTTGCCCACGCGCAGCGCCTGCTGGAACAACGCGTTGAGCGCCGGGCCCGCCTGGCCACCGCGCTGGGCCTCGCGCAGCGAGGTGCGCATCTGGCCGAGGATCTGGGCCTCGCCGACGGCCATCGAGTCGAGCCCACAGGCGACCGTGAACGCGTGCGCGACAGCGCGGTCCTCGTAGTGCACGTAGAGGTGCTTGCGCAGCTCGTCGGGGTCGACGCCGGTCTGGGCCGTCAGCGACTCGACGATCTCGGAGACGGCTCCGTGGAAGGTGAGCGCGTCGGCATACACCTCGGTGCGGTTGCAGGTGGAGACGACGACGCTCTCGGCGACGTTCTCACCGGCGGTGAGGCGGCTGGCGAGAGCGCCGCGGTGGTCGCCGTCGAGCGACATGGCCTCGAGCAGCGGCAGCGGCGCGGTGTGGTGGGACAGGCCCAGGACGACGAGGCTCACTTGGCGACCCCCTTGGCCACCGGGCCGAGGGCCGCGCTGGCGAGGGCCTTGCGCTGCTCGTGGAAGGCGAGGATCTGCAGCTCGGTCGACAGGTCGACCTTTCGCACGTCGACCCCGTCGGGCACCACGAGCACGCACGGCGCGAAGTTGAGGATCGAGGAGACACCGGCGGCGACGAGCTGGTCGCAGACGTCCTGCGCGGAGCCGGCGGGGGTAGCGATGACCCCGATGGCCAGGCCCTCCTCGGCGACCAGCGAGTCGAGGGCGTCCATGGCGCGCACCGGCAGGCCCGCGATCTGCTGCCCGTGCAGGGAGGCGTCCTGGTCGAGCAGCGCCACGACGCGAAAACCGCGGGTGGCGAAGCCGCTGTAGGCCGCGAGCGCGTGGCCCAGGTTTCCCATCCCGACGATGGCCACGGGCCAGTCCTGGGTGAGGCCGAGCTCGCGCGAGATCTGGTAGGCGAGGTGGTCGACCTCGTAGCCGACACCGCGCACGCCGTAGGAACCGAGGTGCGAGAGGTCCTTGCGGAGCTTGGCGCTGCGCACGCCCGCGGCGGCAGCCAGCTCTTCGGAGGAGACCGACGTGATCCCGCGCTCGGCGAAGCCGGTGAGTGCCCGCAGGTACTCGGGAAGCCGAGCGACGGTGGCGTCGGGGATGCCCCGACGGGCGCTCGGGTCGGCGGTCACGGTGCTACGGCTCCTTCTCTACAGCAGGCGGCCCGCACCTGGCTGGAGCGGACGGGAGCCCTTGCAGATTACGCTTTTGTGAACGGATGCACAAAGTCACAAGCACCCGTTCGCCGTGGGCGTGAGACGGGTGTGGCGCAGGCCACTGCGGCGGCCTCGGTCAGCCGCCGAGCGCGGCCCGGAGCCGAGCCTCGTCCACGCGCCAGTAGTCGTGCTGGCGGCCGTCCACGAACGTCACCGGGATCTGCTCGGCGTAGAGCTCGGCCAGCTCGGGGTCGTCGAGGATCGACTTCTCCTCCCACCCCGCGCCGAGGTCGGCCGCCACCCGCTGGATGACGGCGCGGGCGTCGTCGCACAGGTGGCAGCCCGGCTTGCCGACCAGGGTGATGCGTGGGGTGGCGGACACGGCTTCAGGGTATGCCGCGTGGCGCGCCGGGTGCGCACCACGCGGCATACCGGCACCCCCTCCGCCGCACCGAGGCGAGTTCCCACCACGGTGATCTCCTGACAAATGGCCTCGCATCGGCGAAACTGTCCCTGGGTCAGGAGGTCATTCCATCCGGTTCAGCATCCGTCGCGACGCCGCGCACCGAGGCGCGGTGCTGCGTCCTGCCCTCGTGCCGGCGGCCGTGGGAGCCGCGGACGCCGCGGGCACCGCGGGCCACGGGATGGGCCGGGCGACCGCCGACTTCCTCGCGACCCTGCGGGTGGTGCTCAGCGTCGCCGAGGGCGCCGGGTCGATCCAGGGCGGCCCCGGGGGTGGCGGCCCCGCCGCGAGCGCCGGGTTCGCGCCCGGTGAGGCGCCGCAGGACTTCGAGCGGGTCTCGGCGCTCGTCGAGCTCGCGCAGAAGGGTGACTCCGAGGCGTTCGGCCTGCTCTACGAGCGCTATGTCGACACCGTCTACCGCTACGTCTACGTGCGGGTCGGCACCAAGCAGCTCGCCGAGGACATCACGTCCGAGACGTTCCTGCGGGCCCTGCGCCGCGTGGACTCGTTCTCGTGGCAGGGCCGCGACATCGCCGCGTGGTTCATCACCATCGCGCGCAACCTGATCACCGACAACGCCAAGTCGGCGCGGTTCCGCATGGAGGTCAGCACCGCCGACATGCTCGACGCCGACCCGAGGGTCGAGGCGGCGCCCGAGGGCGAGGTGCTCGAGCGGCTGCGTGACGAGCGGCTGCTCCAGGCGGTCAAGTCGCTCAAGCCCGAGCAGGCCGAGTGCGTCGTGCTGCGGTTCCTCCAGGGGCTCTCGCTCGCCGAGACGGCCAAGGTGCTCGGCAAGTCCGAGGGTGCGGTCAAGCAGCTCCAGCTGCGTGCCGTGCGTTCGCTGCACCGGGAGCTCGCTGATGTCGACCTGTGACGCGTCGTATGCCGCGGACCGCCCTGCGTGGGGTTCGCGCAAGTTACCCGTCGGTCACGTCGGTGGACGGCGTGACTTCGGCCCGGCGCCGTCGTTCTCCACGGTGACGGACCACGACGTAGCCGGGGAGGAGGTGTCGGTGTGCCAGTGCTGAACCGCGCTGCTGACCGTTTCCAGCGCGCCCTCGACGGCGAGAAGGTCACGGACGCCTCGATCGCCCGGCTCGTCGAGACGAGCCGGCACCTCGTGGACCTCGGCGGCGCCCCCGGCCCCGACCCCACGTTCGTCGCCACGCTGCGCGAGCGGCTCCTCGCCGAGGCTGCCGCCCTGCCGGCCCCGTCACCTGTTGCCGCGAAGACCGCGGCGGCGCGCCGGGCCGCCAGCCGCACCACCCCGGTCGTCGTGGTGGTCGGACGTGGGCTGCCGCGCCTCGTCGCCGGTGCCGCCGCCTCCGCCCTGCTCGTCGGTGGCGTCGTGGGTGCGGCCTCCCGCTCGACCGTTCCCGGCCAGGCGCTCTACCCCGTCAAGGGCTGGCTCGACGGCGTCCAGGTCCGGCTGGCCACGAGCGACCTCGACCGCGGTCGCACCTACCTGTCACAGGCACAGGAGCACATCTCCGACGCCCGCGACCTCGCCGAGGGCGACGGCGCTGCGAGCAACGTCGACACGGCCCTGGTCTCGGCCATCGAGTCCGTCCGCGACGGGCAGCGTTCGCTCGACACGGCATACGCCACCACCGGCAACCCGCAGGCGCTCATCGCCATGCGCGACTTCACCGCGCGGGCCGTGCCACAGATCGAGGTGCTGCGCAGCGAGGTGCCCGCGCAGTCGCTGCCGCTCGTGGCCCGGCTCGAGTCGCTGCTGCGCCAGGGCCAGGAGGTCACCGCACGACGCATCGCGGCCTGTGGTCCGGCCTGCTCGGAGCTCACCAGCGCACTCGGGCCGGCCACGCTGCCGTCGGTGCCGACCACCGCGGTCAGCCAGCCGAGCACGTCCCGGCCCGCGGCGGAGCAGACCAAGGCTCCGGCGAAGCCGCGCGCGACCAGCCCGCGCGTCACGGTGCCCAAGGCGCCCGTGGGCACCGCTCCCAGCGGTGGCGCCCCGCTCCCCTCGACGTCCACGGGCGCGGGCGGGCTGGGCGCCGGTGTGGGCGGCGGCGGCGTGACGGCAGGAACGGCCGGTGCCTCAGTCGGCCTGCCCACGATCAGCGCGACCGTGCCGATCGTCCCCTCCGTGACGGCCAGCGTTCCCCTTCCGTCGGTGACCGTCGGCACCGGTGGTGTCGGCGCAACCGTGCCCGGCTCGACCCTGGGCCCGGTCACGCTGCCGGGCGTGACGATCACGCTGCCCTGACCCGGCGAGAACCGTGACAGGTCAGAAGAAGACCGAGCGCCGCTGCATCAGCAGCGAGTAGAGCGTCTGCTGGATGGTCTCGCGCACCTGGTCGGTGAGGTCGAAGACGAGCATCGGGTCGTCGGCTGCGCCCGGCCCGAGGTCGGCCGTCTCGACCGGCGCGCCGAACTCGATGATCCACTTGCTGGGCAACGGGATCCAGCCCAACGGACCGAGCAGCGGCCAGGTCGGCGTGATCGGCGCATAGGGCACACCGAGCAACCTGGCCACGGTCTTCATGTTGCCGAGGATGGGATAGATCTCCTCGGCCCCGACGATGGAGCACGGGATGATCGGCACCCCGGTCTTCAGGGCCGCCGACACGAACCCGCCGCGGCCGAACCGTTGCAGCTTGTAGCGCTCGCTGAACGGCTTGCCGACGCCCTTGAAGCCCTCCGGCCACACGCCACACAGCTCGCCGCTGGACAGCAGCCGCTCGGCGTCGGGGTTGGCGGCCAGCGTCGACCCGGACTTGCGGGCCACCGTGCCCATGACCGGCGTCTGGAAGACGAGGTCGGCGCCGAGCATGCGCAGGTGCCGGTGCGCCGGGTGCTCGTCGTGCACCGCGACCTGGGTCATCAGCGAGTCCATCGCGACCGTGCCGGAGTGGTTGGCCACGACGAGGCCGCCTCCGGTGGAGGGGATGTTCTCGATGCCGCGCACCTCGACGCGGAACCAGTGCCGGTAGAGGGGCCGCAGCACCGGCAGGTAGAAGCTTTCGGTGAAGTCCTCGTCGAACCCGAAGTCGTCGACGGTGAAGTCGCCCGTGAGCCGGCGCCGCGCGAACGCCAGCAGGGACGCGAGGTGGCGTTCGACGTCGTCGGGTGAGACGCCCGCGGCCTCGGCGGCGGTGCGCACGGCGGCGATGCCGGCCCCGAGCAGCTCCTCCAGACCGGGTGTCACCGACGTCCGCGGCGGCAGGCCCTGGCCGGAGCCGCGGACCTCCGACGAGGGGTCGGGCGCCTCGACGACCGGCGGCACGGCCTTGAGGGCGCGCACGGGGCGCTCGGCGGCGGCCTTGGTGCGCGGGCTCGGCCGGCGGCTGCGGGAAGCCGCGGGTGCCCGGGTGCCCGAGCGGGCGACGGCCTTCTTGGTGGGCACGGCCTTGGCGACCGGGCGCGGCCGGTGCTCGACCCGCGGGGTCGTCGCCGGCTCGGCCGTGGCCTCGTCGGAGGTATGCCGCGCGGCCGGCTTCCCGGGCAACGTCGCCCCGGGGGCGCCGCCACCGTCGGCCGGGGGGAGGGCGTCCGCAGCCTTCGCCGCGTCGGCGATCAACGGCGTGCGGCGGCGCTTGGCCCGCTCCCCCGACGCACGGGCGGCACCAGCGGCCAGGGCGCCCTTGGCGGCGGCATTCTTGGCAGGGCGCGAGGCCCCCGTGGACGCGGCCATCAGCGGCTCCTCCCGGCTGCGGCGAGGGCGCCGCCGATCACGTGCGCCGCGTTGCCGGCCAGCCCGGACAGGGCGCTGCCGACCAGTGGTGCACCGGGCACGGCGGGACCGATGGCCCGCACGAAGTCCTCGAACGCGCCCCGGCTCGTGAACGTGGGCTCGAACCCCAGGTGCTCACGCATCCGCGTCGTGTCCAACCCGCGGCCGTAGGCGAGGAACTGCATCTGGTCGGAGCTGAAGTCGGCCAGTCCCGACCGCTTGACGAACCCGCCGAAGACCCCTGCGGCCTGCATGGGCACCGGCACAACCGGCCGACCGGCGATGGCGGCGGCCTGGGTCACCGTGACCACGCCGTCGCCGGCGATGTTCGTGATGCCCGAAGGACCGCTGGTGCTGGCGAGCAGGGCGCCGATGGCGTCGGACTCGTGCACGAACTGCAGCCTCGCGTCGAAGCCCAGCGGCACGGGCACGACCGGCAGCGAGAAGTAGTCGGTGAGCGAGGTGCGGATGCCCGGGCCGATGATGTTGGCGAACCGCAGCATCGCGATCTCGACATCGGGACGACGCCGCGAGAACCCGCGCACGTAGCCCTCGACCTCGACCGAGTCCTTGCCAAACCCCGCTCGGGGCAACGACTTTGGACCCATGTCCTCGGTGAACATCGCCGGGTCGCGAGGGCTGGAGCCGTAGACGGCCGCGGACGACTTCACGACCAGCCGCTGGATCGACGGCGCCTTCTGGCACGCCGCGAGCAGCTGCATCGTGCCGATGACGTTGATCTCCTTCTGGGAGACCCGGCCACCGGCGTGGGTCGGTGTCGCGATGACGTTCATGTGCACGACCGTGTCGACCTCGGACTGCGCGATGATCTTGCCGATCATCGGGTTGCGGATGTCCGCGCGCACGAACTCGGTGCGCCCGATGTCGTGCGGCGGCGGGATCACGTCCACACCGATCACCCGGCTGATCGACGCGTCCTTGGTCAGGGCTCGCGCGAACTGCCCGCCGAGGTAGCGGGAGACCCCGGTCACCAGGACGACGTCAGCCACGGGGAAACCCTACCGAGCCACGGGCCCATCGAGGCGGTGACGTCCATCGCACAGTGACCACCCGGCATACCCCCCGTTGGAAAAACCTGGAAAGAAAGAAGCCCCCGCGGTGGCGGGGGCCCTTTGTCACTTCTTGTTGCGGCGCTGGTGGCGCGTCTTGCGAAGCAGCTTGCGGTGCTTCTTCTTCGCCATGCGCTTGCGGCGCTTCTTGATGACAGAGCCCATGATGTCCTCTCGTCGTGGTCGGGTTGCCGGACGGGGCAACCAACGCACCACGCCGAACAGGGGCCAACTCTAGCGGCCCGTGCGCGAGCACCCAAACTCGCGGCGGGCAGCACGGGAAAGGGCGGACCCGGCCCACAGGCCCCGTACCCCCACCGTTTTCGGTAAGCA
>JAEZWF010000009.1 GCA_023420415.1 Actinomycetes bacterium
TTCAAAAAAGGTAAAGGTTGAAAAGTACGCTTGCTTATCAAAATTTTTTCACAAGTTTGGGACATTTTGTCACGAAGTCCGGCGTGGGACGAGGAACGGGGGCTTTCATATACGCCCTGTCTGCTGACGAAACCAGCCCTGCGCTTGCGGCTCCACGACACGCAAGCCAGACAGATCTTTTCTGCAAAAGTCATCCATTACTACCCAGCCCCTCACCGCCAGAGGGGCTTTCCCACGCCTAAACCGCACTCCCTAACGTTCACGGACAACTCACTAACGAACGCTCACAATCGCCCGCAACTCTCCCTCGCACGCCACGACGCGCAAAACCACTTGTCACCTAAACCTTTTGACGCAAGCCTAAACATTTTGACGCAAGACAAAAACCGGGAGCAGGTGTGTGCAAAATTTTTCGCCCGCCTCACGACACTCAGCAAAACAGGCCCCCAAACGGCCTCTCAAAGCACCAGCAAGCAGACTTAGAACGCGACCCCCGCACTGGAGGAACATCGATAAAACCGCAATCTACCAGCGCATTCGCCCAACAAAAAAGCTCCCGCTGTGGGGAGCTCATAAAATCGATACAGTGTATCAATTGAGTGTCTAAGTGGATGCTTAGTAGGTGTGGTTGATACGTTTTGACGCTTATTGGCTGTGGGGCTTATGTGGGTGCAGTTGAGGTGTTGCTGTGTGCACTCTGGCTTGGGGTGGGTGCAGTGTGGTTTAGTGGCTGTCTTCTGTGATGGTGTCGCCGCGACGCTTGTCTTTAACCGATTGCCTGCATGGCAAGCAAATCGGCTTGTGTGTTGCTCATGACTGTACGCATGTACTCATCCATGTACGTCCAATCAGGTTCGCCGGACGCATCGACAGGAAGATAAAACGAAAAGTCTGTCTTAATGTGGCGGTTCAACTCATCAATAAATGCTTTGTAATACATGCGGCTTTCACGAAATATCATCGTGGAAATAAATTGCTTAACACCAAACGACATATCTCGTTGTGGAATGAGAACAACTACATTTTGACTCGTATAGAACCTATCTGGCTGAACAAAGCACGAACCGAGATATTCTCCGCCAAGCGAAAGAGTCATATTACCAGCATCGTATGGCGTAATTCCTGGGATGCTATCAACACGTGCGGTAATCCCGTTGTTCGCATTAGCACGCCCAACAAAATTCACGTCGGGACTTGCTTGCGTCATTTTGATTCTATCGAGCTTAGTTCCCATATCTATGTCAAACAAGCCATCGTCGTAAAGATAAAACCTCCGCCAACCAAACACATCAACAGCACGTTTTTCACCATCGGCCTGCCTCAGACTCTCAAGGCTTGCCTCAGACTCTTTCATGACCGCCGACATGTACTCGTCCATATACGCCCAATCAGGCTCGTCGGACGTATCGACAGGAAGAAGAACTTCCATATTCGCCGCTATTTCACGAGTAAATTTATAGGCATAATCAAAGCCTCGAATAACAGCGGCTTTTCTAAATGCAGCCACAAAAAACAACAATTGCGGCTCTTGCCAATTCAATGCATATGCACCCTTTGGATACATTCCTTGCACATGTGGATAACCAACAAAATCATCAGGCTGGTAAAAAATTGCATCGGCAGTCGTGGTGTCACTGAACGTAATCATTCCGCCCTTTTCGGTGACTGCTTGTGATGAATATCCACCGATGCCATTGTTATAACTCGAATTAACAACAACCGGATTATCACCGTCATCCATCAACTGCGCATTTGTCATCTTGTACGCTTTTGTTGGATGAATATCAAACAAGTCTCCTACAATAAACGGCTTCCACCCGCTTGTATCAATCTTCGCCATCGCCGTCACCGCCTTTCCGCATAGTCAAGGTCACGGACTCGTCATCGGCGCTCACACAGCTCGAATACATCGCCGTATCCAGCAGCCTCTCACCGAACGCCTTCGCGTCGATGCCCTGCTGGAACATCAGATAATCCATCGCCGTTTTGCGGAAGTCCTCCTCGAAAATCTCGAACGGCTTCTGCGGCATCTGATAGGACAGATGCTCAGCAGGGTTCACCCACTGACACGTATCGTCACCGGACTGCTTCTCAACCACATCGACCCAGTGAGCCTCAATGGCCGCCCACTTACCGTAAACGTCGTGGCGTCCCTTGTTCTTGACCGTCGCCAAGCCGTCGGACTCCATATAACAGGCGAAGAACTCCTTACCATCCTGCGCCACACCAGCCTCGAACACGAAGATGCTTGTAGTCACGCCCACGCCGAAGAACAGGTCTTCCGGCAGCTTGATGACCTTGCGCAGGCGATGGTTCTTCAGAATGCGCTTCATCTGCGCCTGCGATGTCTTCTCCAACTTCTTATCCGGCAGGATCAACGCACACTGCGTATGCGCCGGAACGCTGTCCAGCACGTTCTCGACAATGGTCATGCAGCCGTACTTGTTCTCATACGGCGGGTTCATCAGCACCTTCGTAATCGGCTTGGACTGCATCCACTCACAAGCCGCATCCGTGCGGGCGTCCATCTGCTTAAGGTTCGTCTTTCCGTCCTTATGAATCAGCATGTTCGCGCACGCAAGCGCGTAAATCTCGCGGTCGAACTCGATGCCATAAAGCTGCTTGGCCTTAATCTCGCCAGCCTTCTTCGTCTCCATACCGCCGGCCTCGCGAATCATGTTCGCCATGGACTTCACGAGGAAACCGCCGGAGCCGCACGTGGCGTCCAGGATGCAATCATCCATATTCACTTCGAGAATCTTGTACATAAAGTCCGTGATGTGCTCAGGCGTGAATATCTGTCCCGACTCGGACTTCTTCTTGTAACGGTTGAACTCGTTGAAGAAGATGCCCATCACGTCCTCGCCGCGCCATTCGTTCGAGTTGACACACTCGGAAATCTCGACAACCCAGTCGATAAAATCATTGATTGCCTTCTGGTTGTCGGTCGTGTTCATCTTGATATCGGAATACTCCTCCAGCAAGATGTCAATCTTCGCGTTCTGCTTGCGGCTATCCTCCAGCGACTTGGAAAGCGTCGAATGAATCGCGGTATGGAATGTCGCATATCCCAAATCCTTCAAACGCTTCAATCCCGCACCATAACGCTCAGAAACCAACGCACATGCCGTGAAAATCATGCGGTGATACAGGTTCTTAATGCCGAACTCGAAGTGCAGGCAGTTGTTGATACGCGCCGTCAGCTGGTAAATGCGTTCTTTGTCGATGCTATCGACCGTATAGAGCGACAGATAATAGCCGACATGCTGCAACTTATCAGGCGTCTTGACCTCTTCCTCGCCCTTGAAAACGCGCACTTCCTCGCCGTTGTACAAAACGCCGATGACCTTTTCATACTGCGTCTGCATGATGCGAACGTTCTTCAGAACTTCGTCAACCTGCGCCTTGCCAAGGGCAATCCGCGTCGCCTTCGTTTCCAGCACGAGCGCGACTTCCGCCTTGTTCTCCGGCAGATACCAGCCATCCGGTTTATCCGCAACGCCCGGAAATCCAAGCTGATTGAACGTCGTGAGTTGTCCAACACCTGCACGCGCAATATCGCTAACTACAAGCCCGAGGATCTCACGCGCCAAATCGCGTACCGCATCCTCCGTCAAATTCTTCGCCACTAATCATCCACCTCCTCAAGATGCTCCTGCACCCACTCATGAATAATCGCGGCAATCGTCGTCTCACGCTCCGCAGCCATCATCTTCAGCGCCTTCTTATCGCTCACCGTGAGCGATAGCGAGAGCGTCGTGCGTTTTTCCTCCTCAACGGGAGCGACATCATCCTGACCAGTGACAGCTTTCTCTATCTTCTTCTGCTCGGGCTCGCGGTCGGCAGCGTACTTCTCAAACATATTCGCCATAGCTCGACCTCCTTTAATCAATTAGCTATTTGTATAATTATGCACGACAGATCCGCATTTGTCCATACATAACACGGCTCTGACCTGCGGTTACTCCCTAACGCACAGCGCTACACAGCACCCAACCAGACCCGCAAACAGCACTAAATTCACCCGTCCAGACGCCACAAAACCCCAAGTAAAACCGCCTAACGCCTTGTTTTATCAGTGTTTTTACCCGCACCCTCCAAAACAGGCAAAACTATCAAATGTGGAAGCCAGACAGATCCACCTTACAGCATAAAATGGCTCGACAAACAAACCTTTTGACGCAAGCCTAAACATTTTGACGCAAGCCCTAACTTTTTGACGCAAGGCAAAAACTGGGTGCAGGTGTGCGCAAAATTTCTCGCCCGCCTCACTACGCTCTCCAAAACAGGCCTCCAAACGGCCTCTCAAAGCACCCGCAAGCAGAGTTAGAACACGACCCACGCACTGGAGAAACATTGCTAAAACCGCGATCTACCAGCGCATTCGCCCAACAAAAAAGCTCCCAGCAAGGGGAGCTTATAAAATCGATACCGTGTATCAATTGAGTGTCTAAGTGGAGCGAGTGACGGGAATCGAACCCGCACCATCAGCTTGGAAGGCTGAGGTTCTACCATTGAACTACACTCGCGTAGCGACGGTAATCGCGTGTCCCGATTGGGACAAGACGATTCTAGCCGATGTCCGGCCAGTTGTGAAATGGGGCCCGGGAATGGCTATAGTAGTACTTGCACTAACCGATGGTAGAGTGCAAGCACACGGGGTGTAGCGCAGCTTGGTAGCGCATCTGCTTTGGGAGCAGAGGGTCGCAGGTTCAAATCCTGTCACCCCGACAAGTCTTGGCCTTAACCTCACTCTCCCCTGTTAGTTGGT
>JAEZWF010000027.1 GCA_023420415.1 Actinomycetes bacterium
GGACGCCCATCTCGTCGATGGCGTCCGGCACGTCCGCGCCCTTCTTCCGATTCGTGATGAGCCGCCGTGCGGCCTGGTCAGGGTAGAAGCGGTAGATGAGCGTGTCGAGCGTGACGGTGAACATCGCCTGGGCCGAGCGGGAGTGCCCGGCACGCATCGCTCCGAGCCCATCGAGGGCGAACCCCAACTCGTCGCCGATCACGGCGCGGTCCGCCTGCTCGAGCACGGCGGCGCAGTCCTCGACGATCGACTCGTAGCAGTCGCCGAGCACCCGCCGCCGGGCCGAGCGGTCCTGAGCGCGGAGCAGGCGCAGCGCAGTGCGTCCGCGCGGCACCAGGTAGAGCGGGATGCCCTCCTGCCCAAGGAACTCATGCACTTGATGGGCCTGGATCTCGTCTGCGTGGCCCCTCAGGTTCGGCGGGAGGAGCGCACGGTTGAACCCGCGCAGTAGCTCCGGATCGAAGAGCGGCTTCAGGGAGCCGCGCAGCCCGTCGAGCATCGCGGACTGCTGGCTCGCGATCTGCTTGAGCATCAACTCGATCGCTGGGCTGACTCCGACGCCCTTCAGCGCTGGGAAGTCGATCATCGGAGCCGTGAACGTCGGGAGGCTCGCCACGATCGACGCCATCTGCGACTGGACCCGTTCGCTGTACGGCTCGAGCGCCTTCTTGACCAGCGCGTCGTAGTCAGGCAGCGCCGACTTCATCTGCTCCTGGAGGCGTCGGTTCAGCGGCCCCATGCCGTCCCGCGCGTATGTCGAGGTGTCCGGGAGCATCGCCTTCATCTGCACCTGTATGGGCGCGAGCATCTTCGCGACGGCGACGTCCATGCTGGGCATCAACGACTGCGCGAACCCTGCCGGCAGCCGGAAGCCGGCGGTGGGCGACGAGGCTGCGTCCGTGGTCGGTGCCTCCGCGCCGTCGACCGGCGAGTCGTCCTCCTCGCCGGGCTCCTGCTCGGGGCCGCCCTCGAGGTCTTCGCCTTCGTGCGCCATCTCATTTAGCTCGACGGCAGGCCGAGCTTGTCGAAGAAGGCACGGTTCCGCTCCGTCGCAGCGTTGACGAGACGATCGAAGCTCATGACCTCGACGTAGGCCTTGTACGGCTCGATGAAGCCGAAGTAGCCCATTCCGTCATGGGTCATGGTCAGGCCGGACAGCTTGCATCGGCTCACCATGGTCGGGGTGAGGTCAGCGATGATGTAGCAGAAGGCAGGAGGATCATCCGCCGAGGGAATCAGCCTCCCCGTGGCCGTCTTGGCGACGCCGGCCCGGACTCGCGCGACGTAGTCCAGGCACTGCTCGATGGGGTTCTTGCCCTCGGCCGCGTCGTCGCGCATCGGCCGCTTGAGCTCGACGACGACGATCGACTGCAAGGGCAGCTTCTTGCCCTCGGCGGTGAGCACCGGAGAATCCGGCTCGATGACGCGCGTCGTGAGGACATCGGGCCTCTTCATCGAGTCGTCGTCCGCGATGGCGATGCTCTTGAACGCCTTGTCGGAGGCGAGGTAGTCATGGAACACGAGCCGCTCGTCGAGAATCCAGAGGTTCGAGGCGTCGCCGCCGACCTCCGTCGACTCCTTCCGCATCGGGAAGAGCAGCTCGTGGATCGAGTCCTCGCGGGCATACTTCCCGTCGCTGTCGGACTGGATCAGCTTGTCGAGGATGTCGAGCGTCGTCCTTCGCCGGAAGACGTAGTTCGCCAGGTCCGACTGGTTGAACTCCTTCACCGTCTCCAGGTACTTGGCGAGACGCTCGTCGTACCCCTCGGGCTTGTCCCCGTCCGACTCCGCGAAGACGGCCTGGCCCTCGGCGAGCACATCAGCCTCGATTTTCTGGCTGCAGCGATGAAGCTCGAGCTCCAGGTCCTGATCCTTGATCGACGGGTCGATGGCGATGCCGAGCGACTCGATTCGATTGATCAGCGGACGGTACTTGGGAGCCTTTGTGCTGACGTACTGGTGCATCCGTTCGAGGCCCGCCTGCTGGGCAGACGCCAGCGGCTCCGCGAGGCTCCGGGCGATCTCCGCGAACACGTCCTTCTTGATGTCGTCGAGCGACGGCTCATCGATCAGGGCGTCCCCGGGAACTCGCTCCGGGAGATCGAACTCCGTGCGATCAGAGCGGACATGGGCGTCGAGGAACTTCGAGGACAGGTAGCACACGTAGGTGAACTCGGTCGACGTCCCATCCTTCAGCCGGCCGTACAGCCCCGGCACCTTGCCAGCGATGCTCTCGTCCTTGACCACGCGATTCGCGGCGCACCAGTGCAGGCGCGGGCTGGAGTTGCGAGCCGACGACTTGAGCCGGAGACCGAGCAGGTCGAACTTCTCCCCCTTGATCTCCAGTGTCGCCCTCGTCGTCTCCGAGTATCCCGAGTCGTCGAGCAGCTCCCGGAGCGAGATCGACTCGCCGTCGTCGTCAGAGACGATCACGTCCGGTGCTCCGCCAGGACGGAGGAAGTACCAGATGCAATGCTCGAACACTTCGCGAGCGATCGCTTCCACTGTCTTCGCCGCGCTCTGCTGATAGGACTTCTTGAACCCGGTCAAGCTCACCACCGAGCCAGCGTCGAGGTTGTCTTCAGGGGCGGCGTCCTGCTCGACCTCGCGCGTCACAGAGAACTTGAACTGGCGTCCCTGAAGCGACCCATCATCGTCGCGGTACGCGCTCCGGACCTCGACGCGGTCGAAAGCTTTGAGCCACAGGAGCCTGCCGACCCCGCGGCAGCCGAGCCCTGCCTTGAAGTCGCTGTCGAGCGTCTCGAAGGACGCCATGTTGTCCGGGGTGAAGCCCACGCCGTTGTCCTCGATGCAGAACCCGATGATCGGCTTCAGCGGCACACGTCCCGGACCCGACGGCGAGAGGTCGAACGCCTCCTGAGGCGCTCGCTCGATCCGCACCCTCAGCGACCCGCTCTCGACGTCGTCTCCGTAGCGCGCGTCGATCGCCTGGATGCCATTGACTACCGCTTCCAGGAGAGGCAGCAGAGCGTGGGTCTTGGGCAGAGTGGTGTTCTGCACTCGACCAGCCAGAGACGTCCTCAGCGCCATCGCTCCTCCTCTACGTGGACTACCTGAACACTAGGGTGAGCCACCGACATCTCGAGCGCAGTCCGCCGACGTCGAGGCGGACACGACCGGTTGAAGGAAACCTGGGCCACGTCCGCGACGTGCCCTACTTCTTACCGCTCCCAGCCGTTCCTCCGTGCCGGAACTCCACCACGTCGCCGTCCTGCATCACGTAGTCCTTGCCCTCCATGCGCACCTTGCCGGCCGCCTTCGCCGCCGCCATCGAGCCCGCCCCCACCAGGTCGGAGAACGACACGATCTCGGCCTTGATGAACCCGCGCTGGAAGTCCGTGTGGATGACCCCAGCGGCCTGCGGCGCGGTCCAGCCCTGCCCGATCGTCCAAGCCCGTGACTCCTTCGGCCCGGCCGTGAGGTAGGTCTGCAACCCGAGGGTGTGAAAGCCAACGCGCGCCAGCTGGTCCAGCCCGGACTCGGTGGCACCAAAGGACTCGAGCATCTCCTGCGCGTCCTCCGGCGACATGTCCATGAGGTCCATCTCGAGCTTGGCGTTGAGGAACACCGCGTCCGCCGGCGCCACGAGCTCGCGCAGCGACGCGTGCAGGTCGGCGTCGGCCAGCTGGTCCTCGTCGAGGTTGAACACGTAGATGAACGGCTTGGTCGTGAGCAGTCCGAGCCCGCGCGCCGCGTCTGCATCGATCTCAGTCGACCCCGCCCTGTCATGCATTGCGGCATACAGGGTCTTGCCCTCCTCGAGCACCTTCTGGGCCGCCACCGCGTTCTCGAACGCAGGCCGCACGTCCTTCTTGATCCGCGACTCCTTCTCCAGCCGCGGCACGGCCTTCTCGAGGGTCTGCAGGTCGGCGAGGATCAGCTCGGTGTGGATCGTCTCGATGTCGGAGCCGGGGTTGACCTTGCCGTCGACGTGCACGACGTCGCCATCTTCGAACGCGCGCACCACCTGGCAGATCGCGTCGGCCTCGCGGATGTTGGCGAGGAACTTGTTGCCCAGCCCCTCCCCCTCGCTCGCGCCGCGCACGATGCCGGCGATGTCGACGAACGACACCGTCGCCGGGAGGATCTTCTCCGACCCGAAGATCTCGGCGAGCTTGCCGAGCCGCGCATCAGGCAGCGGCACGACGCCGACGTTGGGCTCGATCGTCGCGAACGGGTAGTTCGCCGCGAGCACGTTGTTCTTGGTCAGGGCGTTGAACATCGTCGACTTGCCGACGTTGGGCAGTCCGACGATTCCGATAGTGAGGGCCACGAGGCCGAGAGTCTACCGGCGCGGCCCGGGCGCCCCGACCACGAGCGGTGGGGTATGCCGCGTGCTCGCCTACGCGGGCGGGCGCACCGAGGCGGCGCGAGCCAGCTGACGGGAGATGGCGACGAGGCGGTCGCGGGAGTCCCACACCTCGGCGTCCTCCTCGAGGTAGCCGCCGGACATCGTGCGGCTCGACAGGGCCACACGCAGCCAGCCGGGCGCCGGCCGCGAACGCACCTGCACGGTCAGCTCGAGCGTTGGTGTCCACCCCGGCAGGCCGAGCTCGAACGCCACCGGCGGCAGCGCGTCGACCGCGAGCAGCAGCGACAGCACGTCGGGCTCGCGACCGTCGGCGAACCGCAGCCAGCCCCGGATGACCCCGTTGCCCGACGGCTTGCCCGTCGCCCAGCCGGTGGTGGCCGGGTCGAGACGCAGGTCGAGCCGGTCGAGCAGGGTGGCGGCCTTGAGGAAGTCCGGCGGCGCGTCGCTGCTGGAGATGCACTGGTCCGGCGGCGGGAGCTGGGGCGGCGAGGCGGTGGTCGAGGCATCGCCGTCGATCCCGGCCAGGTCTCCGTAGGTCGCCAGCACCCGCATCCGCTCGACCTCGAGGCCGTCAGGCCCCGTCTGCTGGAGGGACGCCTCGCCCACGGACACGGCGCGCCCCCGCCGCGCGACCTGGGTGCGCACGATCGCCGGGCCGGGAGCGGTCGGCGTGAGGTAGTAGCCGCTGATCGCAAGAGGATCCGGCTGTTCGGGCCCCAGCCGCTCGCGCAGCGCCCGGGCCGCGAGGGCCAGGGTGACGCCGCCGTTGACCCCGGCGCCGATCCGCCACCCCTCCCCCAGGTCGGCATCGAAGACGCCGTCGTCACCCGGCCGCGCGCGAACGGCTGTCTCCGTGTCGAACTCGCTCACCGGCTGCACCTGACCCACGTCACTCACCCGCCCAGTCCTACCGCACCGCTACGGCGAGCGCGCGGCATACGTGCGTCATCTCACCTCACCGACCGGACGGGAGTCCTCGAGGTATGCCGTGGGGCCGGCATGGGTGGTCAGGAAGTCGAGCAGGCGCTCGTTGTAGGGGGCGACGTGGCCGGCCCACTGACCGTCGCCGACAAAGTGTGTAGCGCGAATCTCCCTGCGCTGCAACGTTGCTCGCGCAACCTCCTCGGCGTCGACCACGCCGAGGTCGAAGATGAAGGCAACGGCGTCGCTCCAGCCACGCCACGGCGGCAGCCAGTTCACCGCGAGCAGCCCCTGCACGCTGACGTCGAGCCCGAGCTCCTCACGCACCTCGCGCACGACGCACGCGGCCGGCGACTCGGACGGGTCGACGACGCCGCCGGGCAGGTCCCACTCGGCCTTGTAGGTCAGCTCGCACAACAGGATCCGTCCCGATTCGTCGCGCAGGACCCCCTGCGCGATGGCGCGCTTGGTCGGCAGCGTCGAGTTGAGCAGGCCGATGAATCCTTCACGCGAGTCGGGCGCCGGGTCGTCGGCGACGCGCGCCAGGACGACGACGTCCTCGCGTCGCCCGGGACGCACGAGGGCACGGCGCTCGATGCCCTCCTTGCGCAGACCCGCGCGGATCGCCGACCGCACCGCGTCACGGTCGCTGTCGGGCACACGCGCCTCGACCCGCGCCAGACCGGGTGACCGCAGCGACTCACTGCCGTCGGGCAGCGGCGCGCCCACGGCCCAGTCGACCACGAGCCGCAACGCCCGCTCGGTGACTCCGACCGCGGCATACTCCGGCACGACCGTCCAGACGAGGTCACCGTCACCCTCGGCAGTGCGCAACAGCTCGATGCGCCCGATCTGCTCGCCCTCCCAGACGATCTCGAAGGCGTCGAGCTCCTCGTCCCACGCCTCGTCGTCGCCGTCGACGCTCCGGACGAGGAGGTCACCGTCACCCAACATCACCCAGTCGCTGCGCTCAACCACCGGGCTGCCCGCCCACGCGCGCGACCAGCTCGTCGACGACGAAGTTGGCGTTGGCGTCACGCACCTCAGCCGGGACCGGCGGCAGGAAGTCGTCCCACAGCGCCATGCACGTCCCCCGGAACTGGCCGTGCA
This sequence comes from Actinomycetes bacterium, assembly GCA_023420415.1. Classification (GTDB taxonomy): domain Bacteria; phylum Actinomycetota; class Actinomycetes; order Actinomycetales; family Dermatophilaceae; genus Pedococcus. The sequence goes on from JAEZWF010000027.1 coordinate 6,365, forward strand.
GGGCGGGCCGGGCGATGAAGAAGAAGTGGGCGTGCGCGCCGCCGTCACCCCACCGCGACATGTGGCAGCGGGCCACGCTCGGCAGCGCCTCGACGGCGCCGGTGATGGCGACCATGAGCTGACCCAGCTCGGCGGCGAGGTCGGGCGGGAGGTCGGCGACGTCGTGGTGGGCCTTCGGGAGGAGGAACAGCACGAGCGGGGCGCCGGAGGGGTCGCCGACGTGCAGCCGCCACCGCTCGTTGCTCCAGATGACGCCTTCGTCGGACTGGTCCGGGTCCTGGCAGCGGCAGGTGGCCGGGTCCTCGCCGCCCCGCGGCGGCTCGGCATCCAGGAGCGGTTCGATCTGCTTGAGCCGCAAGCCCTGTGCCTCGAACGGGAAGATCTCCCAGTAGGGGATCCCGCCCTCGGGCAGCGCGAGCCGACCGTCGGCGTCGAGCTGCTGGCGGATGCGGGCGTCGTAGTCGAGCGCGGTCTCCGGCATGGGCCCGACGCTAGCCCACCGCTGCGGGCGGCTTGACCTTGCGGGATGCCGGGGGCGCGACTGGCTGCGCTCCTGGCATCCCGGAGCGCGTGGCGGCCTTGTCCTGTCAGTGGGCACTGGCAGGGTCGTGGGCATGGAACTCGTGATCGCCCTCGTCATGGGGCTCGCCGTGGGGGTCATGGTGGGGGTGTATGCCGCCCGCTCCAGTTCCGCAGCCGCGCTCGCTTCGGCGCGCACGGAGGCCGACCTGTTGCGTGAGCGCGTGGTCGACCTCGAGGCGGCCGTGTCCGAGGATGCGCAGACGGCGGCCGTGCTGGGGCCGTTGCGTGACGCCCTCGGGCGGGTGGAGCAGCAGGTGGGGGTGCTCGAGCGCGACCGCACGCGGCAGTACGCCGCCCTGGAGCAGACGATGGCCCAGGTGAGCGAGCAGACCGCGACTCTGGGCCGGCAGACGCAGAGCCTGGCCGGGTCGCTCAACGCCTCGACGGTGCGCGGCGCGTGGGGTGAGGTGCAGCTGCGGCGGGTGCTCGAGCACGCGGGCCTGCTGGCGCGGTGCGACTTCGACGAACAGGTGTACCGCGTGAGCCGGCACCAGCGACAGGTGCGGCCCGATGTGGTGGTGCGACTGCCCGGCGACAAGTTCCTCGTGGTCGACTCCAAGGCGCCGATGACCGCCTTCCTCAAGGCCCAGGCCGACGACCTCGGCGCCGACGAGCGCGCCGCACTGCTGCGCGACCACGCGGCGCAGCTGTCGGGCCACGTGCGGGCCCTCGCGGCCAAGGACTACTGGTCTGCGTTCGAGACCACGCCGGAGATGGTGGTGTGCTTCGTGCCGAGCGAGGCGATGCTGTCGGCGGCACTGGCCGCGGACCCGGCACTGCACGAGACCGCGATGGCCCGCCGGGTGGTGCTGGTGGGACCGGGGTCGCTGCTGGCACTGCTGCGCACCGTTGCCTTCACCTGGCAGCAGGACGCCCTGACCGCAGGGGCACGCGAGCTCATGGCGGTGGGTCGTGAGCTCTACGACCGGCTCGGCACGATGGGCAGCCACGTCGCGAAGATGGGTGGGTCGCTGCAGCGCAGCGTCGAGACCTACAACCAGCTCGTGGGCGCCCTCGAGTCACGGGTGCTGGTGACGGCCCGCCGGATGCACGAGCTCGAGATCGTCGAGGACGACCTGCCCGCCCTGCAGCCGGTGGAGACCGGGCCGCGGGTGCTCACCGCGATGGAGCTCATCGAGGCCGCGACCGCAGAGGACGAGCGGTCTCAGCTGGACCTGCGCGTCGACAAGCCGTCGACCCGCACGGGCAGGGAGTCGACGGCGTAGACGATCGACTGGTCGCGGAAGGTCAGGTTGCCCGGATCGGTGGCCAACGCGAGCTCGGGGAACCGCCGCACCAGCCGCGGGAAGGCGATCCGCAGCTCGAGCCGAGCCAGCTCGGCCCCGACACAGCGGTGGAAGCCGTGACCGAAGGCGACGTGCGGTGACGGTGGACGCAGCGGGTCGAAGGTGTCGAGGTCGGGCCCGATCCGGTGGTCACGGTCGGCACGGCTGAGGGCGGCGATGACGACGTCGCCCTTGCGGATGCGCCGTCCGTGCAGCTCGAGGTCGACCTTGGCGAAACGCGGGAACGCGATCTGCACCACGGTGAGGTAGCGCAGCATCTCCTCCACGACCCGGTCGATGGCCGCGTCATCGTCGCGGACCAGGTCGAAGTGCGTGCGGTCGCGCAACAGCACGAGCGAGCCCAGGGCCAGCATGCTCGCGGTCGTCTCGTAGCCACCGGTGAAGACGCCGTCGGCCAGGCCGGCGACCTCCTCGTCGGAGACCTCGTCCCCCACCGCCGCGATGATCCGTCCCAGGAGCCCGTCGCCCGGCTCGACCCGCTGCTTGCGGGTCGCGTCGAGCAGGAACTGCTGGCTCTGCGAGATCGCGCCGAACGCCCCCGATCCCCCACTCGTCACGTCGAACCGGGCATGGCTGAGCGACCGGAACCGCTCGCGGTCCTCGACGGGCAGCCCGAGCAGCTCACAGATCACGAGGAACGGGATGGGAAAGGCGAACAGCTCGACGAGGTCGACGACGGGACCGCGCGCGGCCATCTGGTCGAGCTGGTCGTCGACGATGGCCTCGATGCGAGGAGCGAGCTGGTTGATGCGCCGCATCGTGAACTCGGGCGTCAGCAGCCCCCGCAACCGGGAGTGCTCGGGCGGGTCGGTGAACCCCAGTCCCCCGACGCTGGCGCCGGCGGCGCCGACGTAGGGCCGGATGTCGTTGCTGAAGCTGGCCTGGTCGGCCAGCACCGTCTTGGCCTCGGCATGCCCCGACACGAGCCAGATGTTCATGCCGAACATGTGCGCCAGCCGGTGGACGGGCTCGGGGGTGCGCCGACCGAACTTCGCCACCGGGTCCAGACCGGTGCGGCGCAACGGTCGCAGCAGGCGACGGGGCACGGCGTCGAGAGTGCTGAGGTCGACCGGTGCCCCGCCCGTTGCCCTGGCGATGAGCCGATCCCTGACCCGGCTCCGCGCGCCGGTCAACCCGATCATGGGTCAGACCGTACCGGTGCGTCCTGCGAGTTCTGTGAGGTATTGGCGAAGGACGGCGCGAATCCGTTGGCGCGGCAGCATCTTCGGAAAGAGAGTTCGCTGGACAGCCAGCCCGTCGACCAGTCCATGGAGCGCATCGACCTGTGTGGTGAACTCGGGCGTGTCGTCCGCTGCACCGCTGACCACGCGAACCACGCTGTCGCACAAGCTGTGCAGCCCTCGGTGCGCATCCTCGGCCAGCGGCCGCAGGGACGGTTCGGTGCGCGACGCCGCGACGAAGGCCAGCCAAACCTCCGACTCGGCCTGCCGTTGGGCGTCCATCGGCAGCACCTCCTCGAGCAGCGCCACCACTCCCTCGAAGTCAGTGGCTCGCGCGCCGACCTCGGCCAGCCGCGCCCGCACCCGTTCCACGAGCGATGCCATGGCAAAGGTCACCAGCTCCGACTGCGACTCGAAGTAGTGCCGGAGCGCACCGGTCGACATGCCCAGCTCGGCGGCGACGGTTCGCACCGACACCGCGGCATACCCGTCCCGGCGCACGACGGCCCACAGCGCGTCCGCGATGAGCTCGCGTCGCGCGTCATGGTCGACGACCTTCGGCATGCAGACGTTCTATCACAACTGTGCTATCTTATTTTCCAACACAGTCGTACTAAAAAGGAGAGGTAGTCATGATCGTCGCCGTGATCGTCGCCTGCGAGGTCCTCTTCTGGGTCTTCATCGTCGCCGGCCTGACCGCGCGCTACGTCTTCCGGCGTCAGCGGCTGGGCGCGGGCCTGCTGATGGCCGCACCGTTCGTCGACCTCGTCCTGCTCGCGGCGAGCGTCATCGACCTGCGCTCCGGCGGCACCGCGACGTTGGCCCACTCCCTCGCCGGCATCTACATCGGCGTCTCCGTGGCGTTCGGGCACAGCATGATCCGGTGGGCGGACGTCCGGTTCGCCCACCGCTTCGCCGGTGGCCCCGCACCGACGCCCAAGCCGAGGTACGGCCGGGCCCACGCGGCATACGAGCGCAGGGGCTTTGCACGTCACCTGCTCGCCTGGGCGATCGGGTGCGGCCTGCTCGGCGCCGCGATCCTGCTCATCGGGGACGCCTCGCGCACCGAGGCACTCTTCAACACGGCCCGGCTGTGGACCCTTGTCCTCGCGATCGACGGGGCGATCTCGCTGAGCTACACCTTCAGCCCGAAGAAGCCCAAGCCCGGCGACGTCCCGAGCCCCGAGCCCCAACGGGTCGACGTCAGGGGCTGACCGGCAGGGTCGAGGGGGGCCGGGTCACGTCAGTGCAGCGACCCGGCCTCCTCGAAAGCGGCGTCGTGGCGCATCTTGTCGCTCATCCCCCGCGCCTTGAGGTCACGCCGGATCTCGTTGGGCAGGGCGAACAGCAGCGACTCCTCCGCGGCCACGACCGGTTCGACGTCGGCATACCCGCGCTCGGCAAGGAAGGTGAGCACATCGCGAACGAGCACCTCCGGCACCGAGGCCCCCGAGGTCACACCCACCGTGGCGACTCCCTCGAGCCAGGTCTCGTCGATCTCGTCGGCGTAGTCCACCAGGTGACCGGCCCGCGACCCGTGCTCGAGCGCGACCTCGACGAGCCGCACCGAGTTGGACGAGTTGCGTGACCCGACGACGATCATGAGGTCGCACTGGGGCGCCATCTGCTTCACGGCGAGCTGGCGGTTCTGGGTGGCGTAGCAGATGTCGTCGCTCGGCGGGTCCTGCAGCGCCGGGAACCGCTCGCGCAGCCGCCGCACGGTCTCCATCGTCTCGTCGACGGACAGGGTGGTCTGCGACAGCCAGACGACCTTCTCGGGGTCGCGCACGGTGACGTTGGCGACGTCGTCGGGGCCGTCGACGAGGGTGATGTGCTCGGGTGCCTCACCGCTGGTGCCGACGACCTCCTCGTGGCCCTCGTGGCCGATGAGCAGGATGTCGTGGTCGCTGTCGGCGAACCGCACGGCTTCGCGGTGGACCTTGGTCACCAACGGGCAGGTCGCGTCGATCGTGCGCAGCGACAGCGCCTTGGCCTCCTCGTGCACCACCGGCGCGACGCCGTGCGCGGAGAAGATGACGGTCGCGCCCTCGGGCACCTCGTCGGTCTCCTCGACGAAGATGGCGCCGCGCTTCTCCAGCGTCGACACGACGTGCTTGTTGTGCACGATCTGCTTGCGCACGTAGACCGGCGGGCCGTAGAGCTCGAGCGCCTTCTCGACCGTGACGACGGCCCGGTCGACGCCCGCGCAGTAGCCGCGCGGCGCGGCGAGCAGCACGCGCTTGGCCTGCTGCTGCGTGGGTGCGGTCGTCTCGTCAGCCATGCCCCCATCCTAAGTTGCGTCGTATGCCGCGGCCGCACCGCCCGCGCGCACCCCACCTCACGCTCCGGCTCGGTTCATGTCCCGCAACATGCCGTCGCGCGCGAATTTTCACGGCATGTTGCGGGACATGAGGGGCAGGTCGGGGGTGGCTCATAGAGTGTGCGCGTGAGTGGGGAGCAGCGGCGGGCGGCCCTGCCCGAGAAGGCCGCCGACACCACGGCGGAGCAGCCGTGGCCCGTGCGCCTGCTCAGCATGAAGATCGCCGAGTACGTCGAGAAGATGTCGGTCCTGTGGGTCGAGGGGCAGGTGGTCCAGCTCAACCGCCGACCCGGCGCGCGCACGGCATACCTGACCCTGCGCGACCCGGACGTCGACATGTCCCTGTCCGTCGCGATCCAGGTCAACGCCCTCGACGCCATGGCCGTCCCGCTCACCCAGGGCGCGCGCGTGGTGCTGCAGGCCAAGCCGACGTTCTGGACCCAGCGCGGGTCGCTCATGCTCGACGCCCGACAGATCCGCCCGGTCGGCGTCGGGGAGCTGCTCGCACGCATCGAGCACCTCAAGCAGCTGCTGGCGTCCGAGGGCCTGTTCGCCGCCGAGCGCAAGCGTCCGTTGCCGTTCCTGCCGCGCCGCGTCGGCCTCGTCACCGGACGCGCCGGAGCGGCGGAGAAGGACGTCGTCGAGAACGCCCGACGCCGCTGGCCCACGGTGCGCTTCGAGATCCGCGAGGTCGCCGTGCAGGGGCAGGGCGCCGTGCAGGAGGTGACCACGGCGCTGGCCGAGCTCGACGCCATGGCGGAGGTCGACGTCATCGTCATCGCCCGCGGCGGAGGCTCGGTCGAGGACCTCCTCGCCTTCAGCAACGAGACGCTGGTGCGCGCGGTGTTCGCCGCACGCACCCCGGTGGTCTCGGCCATCGGCCACGACCAGGACACGCCCCTGCTCGACTTCGTCGCCGACTGGCGCGCCTCGACCCCGACCGACGCCGGCAAGCGGGTCGTGCCCGACGCGGAGGCCGAACGCCGCAGTGTTGCCGACGCCCGGGCCCGGGTCCGCTGGCTGGTCGTGCGCCGGGTGGAGCACGAGCGCCGACACCTCGACACCCTCCGGTCGCGGCCGGTGATGGCCGACCCGGGCGCCTTCATCGAGGCCCAGCGGGCCGAGCTCGACGCGCTCACCGAGCGCGCGCGGCACCGGCTGCTGTCCGCCGTGCACCGGGCGAGCGACCAGGTCGGCCACCTGCGCGCGCAGGTGCGCGCCCTGTCGCCCCAGTCGACGCTCGAGCGGGGGTATGCCGTGGTGCAGCACCGCGACGGAGCGATCGTCCTCGACCAGGACGAGCTGGAGGTCGAGGAGCTGCTGCGGGTGCGGGTCGCGCGTGGTGACTTCGCCGTCCGCGTGGCGGGTCTGCCGTCCTCCTAGCGGGTCGTCGACAGCGGCACTCGCGCCTGACGGATCCACTCCTTCTTGGAGAAGTCGCGGGCCTTGATCGTGACCCACCCCTTCTCGACCTCGACCTGCAGGCCCTGGTTGAAGGGGCCGGGCACGGTCGTCTCGCCGTTGCAGCCAGTGGTCTTCCAGCCGGTCTCGATCGCGCCGGTGTTGATGACGTGGAAGCCGTCGAGGTTGGCGGTGCCCGGGACGACGCGGTTGACGTACCAGTCGGACAGGTTCAGGTCCCAGTGCGTGTGGCCGGTGAAGAAGAACAGGTCCTTGTACCGCCCGAACACCTGCAGCAGCCGGTCGGCCTGCAGGTAGTTGCGCAGGTACGGCTTCTGGTGGGTGCCCGAGACCGTGTTCGGCAACGGGTGGTGGCTGACCACCATGACCGGCTGCCGCCGCCGCGTCCAGTAGGCGAGCCGGTCCTCGAGCCAGGCGAACTGGGCGTCGCTCATCCACACGTCGTCGGTGAGCTTGGGGTCGTGGTACTTCATGTACTTCTCGGTGCCGATGCACAGGACGGGGACGCCGCCGAAGGAGTGCTCCGAGTAGACCTTGTTGCGCCCGGCGAAGGTGTAGAAGCTGCGAAAGAGCGAGTCCTCGGTCGTGCCGTTCGGCCAGGTCTGCTCCGAGAGCTTGCCCGGCGAGGAGTACTTCGGCACGTAGAACTCGTGGTTGCCGATCGCCCAGGCCTGCGCCGCGGGAACGCTTGCGGCCCGGTCGACGACCTGGCGCACCGCCGCGTACTCGAAGTCGTAGCCGCGGCCCGTGATGTCGCCGGCGACGGCGAGCCCGGCGCTGTCGGGGTTGGTCTCGGCCATGTCGGCCAGCGCCGCGGCGAAGTCCTTGAGGTCGCCCTGGATGTCGCTGATGACGTTGAAGTTGACGCCCCGGCCCTGGCCACGGCTGCGACCCTTCCCTCGACCGCGCCCTTGGCCCTGGGGACCGGTCAGGGCGGCCGCCTGCGCTCCGGGAGCTGCGGCGGCCGAGGCGACCCAGAGGGCGGCGCCGGCGGCGGACGAGGTGAGCAGGGTGCGACGGGACGGCATGAAGGAACCTCCGGACGGTGAACGGGCAGACGAGTGCAGCAGCCGACAGAGCAGGCGCTGCGGCGACCGGCGAGCGCGGCCCTTACCGACGGTAGGTAGGGCATGTGTCGACCCGGTGAACGCGGGGTGAGCCGCCCGGAACAGCCAGGTCACGACCGCAGATGTCGTGTCCGCGGGCTCGTCTAGGGTGGTTCGCATGGCCAAGGCGAAGCAGGCAGCAGGCGACCCGGCGACCGAGGACGAGTTCGCCGACATCGCCGAGCTGTCCTACGAGCAGGCGCGCGACGAGCTCGTCACCATCGTCGCGCAGCTCGAGAGCGGCCAGGCCGGGCTCGAGGAGAGCATGACGCTGTGGCGCCGGGGCGAGGCCCTCGCCGCGCACTGCTCCACCTGGCTCGACGGCGCCGAGCAGGCCCTCGCCGCCGACGACGCCGCGAGCTCCACGGACGAATAGGCCCGCGACCCGACCACCCGACGCGACCACGCGGCATACCGCCTGGCACGCCTGCACCCGATGACGTCCTAGGACGACGGGGCGACCGGCTCGAGTGTGTTGGCGAAGGCGGTGAGCTCCTCGAAGGTGCCCGTGCCGGTGATGATCGTCGTCAGCTCGCCCTTGCCCGGCGGCTGGTTGACGAGGCTGTTCTGCACCTTGGCACTGAGCACGTACGTCGCCCACGTGCGCCCGTCGGCCCGTGTCTCGCCGGTCTTGCGCGCCCGGTTGACCTGCGCCTCCAGCCACTCCGGCGTGGCGTCCCTGGTCTGCTCGATCGCGACGTAGTTGCCCTTGGGTGACTGGTAGCCCGCATGCCAGGTCATCAGGCCGCCGGTCGAGCGGACGTACCTCACGCTCGTGGCCTTCCACCCGTCGGGCAGACCCCGCGGCACCTCGATCGGCCAACCGGTGTCGGCCGCCACCTGGGTGGCCTTCGCGGACACGTCCACGGGAGGCTGGGACACGGTGCTGACGCGGGGCACGATGGCGATGAGCACGACCACGATCGCCACGATGACGAGCAGTGACCGGATGAGGTTGGCCACCGATCCGTTGGCGTAGGAACTGCGGGGTGCAGGGGTGCTCACCGCACCATCGTCCCTGACCGCACCCGACCCACGCCAACCAGCCCTCCCCCGATAGGCTCGGCACCACTCACCCGCCGCAGCGTGAAGGATCGATGCATGTCCGAGCAGCTCCTCCCCTCGTCGTTGCAGGTCGGTGGCGAAGCACCCGACCGCAACCTGGCCCTCGAGCTGGTGCGGGTCACCGAGGCCGCGGCCATCTCCGGCGGTCGCTGGGTGGGGCGCGGTGACAAGAACGGCGCCGACGGTGCAGCCGTCGAGGCGATGCGCGCGCTGATCTCGACCGTGGCCATGAAGGGTGTCGTGGTCATCGGCGAGGGTGAGAAGGACGACGCCCCGATGCTGTTCAACGGCGAGGAGGTCGGCGACGGCAGCGGCCCCGAGTGCGACGTCGCCGTCGACCCCATCGACGGCACCACCCTGACCGCCAAGGGCCAGTCGAATGCCGTGTCGGTGCTCGCCGTGGCCGACCGCGGCTCGATGTACGACCCCAGCGCGGTCTTCTACATGGACAAGCTGGTCACCGGGCCCGAGGCGGCGGACGCCGTCGACATCCGGCTGCCGGTGGCCGAGAACATCAAGCGGGTGGCACGCGCCAAGAACGAGACGGTCGAGGACGTCACCGTCGTCATGCTCGACCGCCCCCGGCACCAGCAGCTCGCCGACGAGGTGCGGGCCGCGGGTGCCCGCATCCGCTTCATCTCCGACGGCGACGTGGCCGGCGCCATCATGGCCGCTCGCGACGACACCGGCATCGACCTGCTCCTCGGGGTCGGCGGCACCCCTGAGGGCATCATCACCGCCTGCGCCATCAAGTGTCTCGGCGGTGTCATCCAGGGCCGCCTCGTGCCCAGCGACGACGACGAGCGGCAGCGAGCGATCGACGCGGGACACGACCTCGACCGCGTGCTGTCGACCGACGACCTCGTGCGCAGCGAGAACTGCTTCTTCGTCGCCACCGGCATCACCGACGGCGAGCTCCTCAAGGGCGTGCGCTACCGCGCGGGCGGCGTGGTCACCAACTCGCTCGTCATGCGGTCGAAGTCGGGCACCATCCGGGTCATCGAGAGCCACCACCAGCTGTCCAAGCTGCGGGCCTACTCCTCGGTCGACCTCGACCAGGCCGTCCCTGCACGGCAGGCGTGAGCGACATGACCGGGCGGCTGCTCGTCGTCGGTGAGGCCCTGGTCGACATCGTGCAGGACCAGACGGGCGACCGCGCCGAGCACGTCGGAGGCAGCCCGGCCAACGTCGCCATGGGACTGGCGCGGCTCGACCAACGCGTCGACTTCGCCTGCTGGCTCGGCCGCGACCCGCGAGGTGAGCGCATCGCCGCCCACCTCGCGCGGCACGGCGTGAGCGTCCTGCCCGAGAGCTTCGGCGCGGACCCGACCACCACCGCGGTGGCCACCCTGGATGCCCAGGGTGCCGCGACCTACGACTTCGACCTGCACTGGGACCTCCCGCACGTCACCATCCCCCGCGACACCGGCCACATCCACACCGGATCGATCGGCGCGGTGCTCGAGCCCGGCGCGGTCAGCGTCATCGAGGCCATCGACGAGGTGCGCGCCCAGGGCACCGTGTCGTACGACCCCAACATCCGCCCCGGCATCATGGGTGACCTGGAGGCCGTCCGGCCCAAGGTGGAGGAGCTCATCGGGCGCAGCGACGTCGTCAAGGCCAGCGACGACGACCTCGAGCTGCTCCACCCCGGCCTGTCCACCGAAGAGGTCATGGCGCGCCTCGTCGCGTCCGGTCCGGCCCTGGCCGTGGTCACCCGAGGAGCCGCCGGCGTCATGTTCCGGGTCGCCTCCAACGACGAGGTCGCCACCGTCCCCACCCTCGCCGAGCACGTCGTGGACACCGTCGGCGCCGGCGACTCGTTCATGGCCGGACTCGTCTCGGGGCTCCTGGCCGCCGGGCTGCTCGGCGGTGTGGACGCCCGTGACCGCCTCGCCCGCGCGTCGCTCGAGGACGTTAGACCCGCCATCGAGCGCGGCCTCGCAACCAGCGCCGTCACGGTCGGCAAGGCCGGCGCCTACGCACCCAGCCTCGACGAGCTCTAGCCGGCCACACGGCATACCGACCGCCGTTCCTCGCCACCGGCCCACACCCACGACACCGCACGAAAAGCACCACCCAGCAAGGAGATCCGATGCCAGAGTTCACCTTCGAGCACCTGCTGCCCGGCGCCGGGGGCAACGGCGAGGCGCAGACGCCGTGGCGGTTGCTCACGACCGACGGCGTGAGCAGTGTCGGCGGGCCTGACGGGCGTCCGTTCCTCCAAGTGGCCCCGGAAGCCCTGCGCCTGCTGACGGAGACCGCGATGCACGACATCGCGCACTACCTGCGACCCGGCCACCTCGCCCAGCTCGCCAAGATCCTCGACGACCCCGAAGCGAGCAACAACGACAAGTTCGTCGCGCTCGACCTGCTCAAGAACGCCAATATCGCCGCGGGTGGCGTGCTGCCGATGTGCCAGGACACCGGCACCGCGATCGTCGTCGGCAAGCGTGGGCAGCGGGTGCTGACCGAAGGCGACGACGAGGAGCCCCTGGCGCGCGGCGTCCACGACGCGTACACCCGGCTCAACCTGCGCTACTCGCAGATGGCACCCGTGACCATGTGGGAGGAGAAGAACACCGGCTCCAACCTCCCGGCGCAGGTCGAGCTGTATGCCGACACCTCACCGGAGGCCGACGGCAGCTACAAGTTCCTCTTCATGGCCAAGGGCGGCGGCAGCGCCAACAAGTCCTTCCTCTTCCAGGAGACCAAGGCCATCCTCAACCCCGAGTCCATGCGCCGCTTCCTCGACGAGAAGCTCCGCTCGCTCGGCACCGCCGCGTGCCCGCCCTACCACCTGGCGATCGTCATCGGCGGCACCAGCGCGGAGTACGCCCTCAAGACCGCCAAGTACGCCAGCGCCAAGTACCTCGACCACCTGCCCACGTCGGGCGACGCGGCCACCGGGCACGGTTTCCGCGACACCGAGCTCGAGGAGGAGGTGCTCGGGCTGACCCGCGAGTTCGGGATCGGTGCACAGTTCGGCGGCAAGTACTTCTGCCACGACGTGCGCGTCATCAGGCTCCCCCGGCACGGCGCCTCGCTGCCCGTGGCGATCGCGGTGTCCTGCTCGGCCGACCGGCAGGTCCTCGGCAAGATCACGGCCGAGGGCGTGTTCATCGAGCAGCTCGAGACCGACCCGGCGCGGTTCCTGCCCGAGCAGACCCACGCCTCCCTCACCGAGGGCGCCGACGACTCCGAGACCCAGGAGGAGCCAGTCGGCGCGTCGTCCACCGGCAAGGGCGCAGTGGTGGAGGTCGACCTCACCCGGCCGATGGACGAGATCCTCGCCGAGCTGTCGAAACACCCTGTCAAGACACGCCTTTCGCTCACCGGACCGCTCGTCGTCGCCCGCGACATCGCCCACGCCAAGATCAAGGAGCGGCTCGACGCCGGCGAGGGGATGCCGGACTACCTGAAGGACCATGCGGTCTACTACGCCGGCCCGGCCAAGACGCCGGAGGGTTACGCCAGCGGGTCGTTCGGCCCGACGACTGCCGGCCGCATGGACTCCTACGTCGAGCAGTTCCAGGCCGCGGGCGGCTCGAAGGTCATGCTCGCCAAGGGCAACCGGTCCAAGCAGGTGACTGACGCCTGCGCGAGCCACGGCGGGTTCTACCTCGGCTCGATCGGCGGCCCTGCCGCCCGGCTCGCCCAGGACTGCATCAAGAGCGTCTCGGTCCTCGAGTACGAGGAGCTCGGCATGGAGGCGGTGTGGAAGATCGAGGTCGAGGACTTCCCCGCCTTCATCGTCGTCGACGACAAGGGCAACGACTTCTTCGCCACCACAACCACCCCGATGGCCACGACCATCCCGAAGCGACCTGGACTGATATGAGCGAAAAGCCTTCCACCCCAAGCGGTTTCGGCGACCTGATCAAGGCCAACAAGACCTATTCCGAGACAGAGTTCTCCACCGGCGGCTTCGACGGCATCGCGCACGCCGGTGTCGCGATCGTCACCTGCATGGACTCGCGCATCGACCCCCTGCGCATGCTCGGCCTCGATCCCGGCGACGCGAAGATCTTCCGCAACCCCGGTGGCCGCATCACCGCCAACGCCCTCGAGGCGCTCGTCCTCGGAGTGCACCTCCTCGGCGTCAACCGCATCCTCGTCGTCCCCCACACCAAGTGCGCGATGACGAAGAACACCGAGCAGGAGCTGCGCGAGAAGATCACCGAGCTGTCCGGCCAGGACGCCTCGTGGCAGGGCTTCCACGTGATCGCCGACCAGGAGGCCGCGCTGCGCCAGGACGTCGCCGCGGTCCGTTCGCACCCCCTCATCGCCGACCGCGTCGAGGTCGGCGGCTTCATCTACGACGTCGACACCGGCCTGGTGGACCAGCGGGTCTGAGCGCACGCAAAGGGGCGGTATGCCGCGAGGGGGCCACGCGGCATACCGCCCCTGCGTCAGTGCAGACGACTCAGGCGACCGAGACGTTCACCTCGATGTTGCCGCGGGTGGCCTTGGAGTAGGGGCAGACCTGGTGCGCCGCCTCGACCAGGCTCTTGGCCTGCTCGGCGTCCAGACCCGGCAGCTCGGCGACGAGGTCCACCGCCAACCCGAAACCGCTGTCGGTCTTGCCGAAGTGCACGGTCGCCGTGACGGGCGCGTCACCGACGTCGACGCCCTCGCGCTTGGCCACCGCCGCAAGCGCACCGCTGAAGCACGAGGCGTACCCGGCCGCGAACAGGGTCTCGGGGTTCGCCTTGGGGTTGCTCACGCTGCCCGGCTTGCCGAGGGGCAGGTCGACGACGCCGTCCTCGCTCTTGACGGTGCCCTCGCGCCCACCGTGGGCGGTGGCGGCGGTGGTGTAGAGCTCCTCGGTGACTGCTTCGAACGGCATGGCACTCCCTGTCTGTCGGGTTCACGGTCGGGCACACGATGCGCCCACATGGGCCAACTCCCGCCGGCCGCCCGAGATTCCACCCCGACCGTATGCCGGGACGGCGGGTGCACGTGCTTGCGGGCTCAGAGGGTGAGGCGGTCGCGGACGACACCCACGAGGGTGTCGGCGACCTGCTGCGCCTGCTCCTCGTCGGCGGCCTCGACCATGACCCGCACCACGGGCTCGGTGCCGGACTTGCGCAGCAGCACCCGGCCGGAGCCGGCGAGCAGCTCTTCCTGCTCCTTGACCGCGCGCTGCAGCTCCTCGTCGGACTCGACCCGCGACTTGTCGACGCCCTTGACGTTGATCAGCACCTGCGGCATCCGCTGCATGACGGTGGCCAGCTCGGCGAGCGACTGGCCGGTCTCTGCGACGCGAGCGGCGAGCATGAGCCCGGTCAGCACGCCGTCACCGGTGGTGCCGTGCTCGAGCATGATGACGTGGCCGCTCTGCTCGCCGCCGAGGGAGTAGGAGCCGGCCCGCATGTCCTCCAGCACGTAGCGGTCCCCCACCCCGGTCTGGCGCACGGTGATGCCCTCGCGCTCCATCGCCTGCAGCAGTCCCAGGTTGCTCATGACGGTGGCGACGAGGGTGTCCGAGGCCAGCGCGCCACGGGACTTCAGGGCCACGGCGAGGATGCCCATGATCTGGTCGCCGTCGATCTCGTTGCCGTCGGCGTCGACGGCGAGGCAGCGGTCGGCGTCACCGTCGTGGGCGATGCCGAGGTCGGCGCCCTTGGCCATGACCGCGGCCTTGAGGTGGTCCAGGTGGGTCGAGCCGTAGCCGTCGTTGATGTTGAGCCCGTCCGGCTCGGCCCCGATCTCGACGACGTCCGCGCCGGCGAGCCGGAAGACCTCGGGCGACACCGCCGAGGCCGCGCCGTGCGCACCGTCGATGACGACCTTCAGCCCGTCGAGCCGGTGCGGCAGCGCCTCGAGGAGGTGCGCGACGTAGCGCGCCTGGCCCGCGCGGTTCTCGTGCACGCGACCGACCTGGGCGCCGGTCGGGCGCTCCCACTCGCGGTCGAGCTGGGCGGCGATCTCGTCCTCCACCGCGTCGGGCAGCTTGTGGCCGCCCGCCGCGAAGAACTTGATCCCGTTGTCAGGCATGGCGTTGTGCGAGGCCGACAGCATGACGCCGAAATGGGCGTCCATGTCGGCGGTGAGGAACGCGACGGCGGGCGTGGGAAGCACACCCACGTTGTGCACGTCCACCCCGGCCGACGCGAGCCCGGCGACCACGGCCGCGGAGAGGAACTCCCCGGAGGCCCGCGGGTCGCGCCCGACGACGGCCTTGGGGCGCCGCCCCGCCTCTCGTGCCTGACGGCCGAGCACGTGGGCAGCCGAGACGCTGAGGCGCAGGGCCAGCTCGGCCGTGATGTCTACGTTGGCGAGTCCCCGGACTCCGTCGGTCCCGAACAGTCGTGCCATGGATGAGGTGCCTTTCGAACGATCAGGCGCGCACGCGGCATACGTGGCACCACCAGAGGCAGGCACCCAGCCGCACCCGCACGCGGACGCATCTGGACGAACCTACCCCCTGGGTAGACGCCGAAGGCGGCACCCGAGTTGTCCGGGTGCCGCCTTCGGACCGGCGCTGCACGTGAGCCGTGCGGCGCGGGATCAGCGCTTGCTGTACTGCGGAGCCTTGCGGGCCTTCTTGAGACCGGCCTTCTTGCGCTCCGGGACGCGGGCGTCACGGGTGAGGAAGCCGGCCTTCTTCAGCGCCGGGCGGTTGAGCTCGGAGTCGACGCCGTTGAGCGAGCGGGCGACACCGAGGCGGACGGCACCGGCCTGGCCCGAGGGGCCACCGCCGTGGACGCGCACGAGCACGTCGTAGGCGCCGTCGAGCTCGAGCACCTTGAGCGGCTCGTTCACGATCTGCTGGTGCACCTTGTTGGGGAAGTACTCCTCGAGCGAACGCCCGTTGATCTTCCACTCGCCGGTGCCGGGCACGATGCGCACGCGGGCGATGGCCTGCTTGCGACGACCGGTGGCGCCGCCGGGGGCGGAGGCGCTGGGGCGACGGGTCGGCTCGTCGGAGACGGGACCCTCGGACTCGGAGGTGTACTCGGACAGCTCCGGCTCATTCGTGTCGAGCGTGGTGTCGAGCTCGGTGTTGTTCTCAGTCACGGGGATCCTTACTGGGAGACCTGGGAGATCTCGAACGGAACGGGCTTCTGGGCGGCGTGCGGGTGCTCGGCACCGGCGTACACCTTGAGGTGGGTCAGCTGCTGGCGACCGAGGGTGGTCTTGGGCAGCATGCCGCGGACGGCCTTCTCGATGGCCTTGGTCGGGTCCTTGGCGAGCAGCTCGGTGTAGGTGGTGCTCTTGAGCCCGCCCGGGAACCCCGAGTGACGGTAGGCCTTCTTCTGCTCGAGCTTGGCGCCGGTGAGGGCGACCTTCTCGGCGTTGATGATGATGACGAAGTCGCCGCCGTCGACGTGCGGGGCGAACGTCGTCTTGTGCTTGCCGCGCAGGAGCGTCGCGGTGTGGCTCGCGAGGCGACCCAGCACGACGTCCGTGGCGTCGATGACGTGCCAGTTCCGAGTGACCTCGGCCGGCTTGGGGGTGAAGGTGCGCAAGGTTGTGCCCTTTTCTGACAGGTGATGAGAGGTGCGGTATGCCGTGGGCGCCCGAGGCGCGTGATACGTCGCCTTCCGAGGGCGCACGGCACAACAGTGCACAAGTTTACGGGTGGGGAGCCAGACACCCAAATCACCGGTGGGGGTCAGCAAAAGGCGCTCTGACCTGCGCAAACGCACCCTCGCGGCATACATGCAAAAAACTTGTGCAAACAGAGTGTGCAAAGGTATTGTGCAGACATGGCCCCTTCCCCTCCGCCCCGCAGACCTGCCGACGACGCCCGCGCGGGCTCCGGGCCCCGCATCGAACAGATCGGCGACATGACCGGGCTGCGGCTCGACGCGACCGCGGTCAAGGTGCTCGCCCACCCGCTGCGCTCGCGGCTGCTCAGCGCCCTGCGCCTCGGCGGACCCGCCACCGCTACCGACCTGGCGACCAGGCTCGACACCAACTCCGGGGCCACGTCCTACCACCTGCGCAAGCTCGAGTCGGTCGGCCTGGTCGCCGACACCGGCGAGGGCGAGGGCAAGCGCCGGCTCTGGAAGGCGGCGACCGAGTTCCACACGTGGGAGCCGAGCGACTTCGCCGACGACGAGGACGCCGAGACCGCGCTCAACTGGCTGACCCGCGACTACCTGCGCCACTTCGGCGAGCAGTTCGGACGCTGGCTCGACGTCGAGGGCTCCTGGCCCACCGAGTGGCGCGACGCGGCCGGCATGGGCGACTCGTTCGTCGTCGCCACCGCCGAGCAGCTGGAGGCCCTCAAGGCCGAGATCGACGAGGTGATCCTCAAGTACCGCCGGGTCGGGCAGGGCAACCCCAATGCCCGCCGGCTCGCCGTCTACACGGCCTCCTATCCCCTCGACCTCGACCGCGCCCCCCGCGGGAAGGACCAGTCGTGAGCAGCACCCCACGAAGTTTCTCCCCCGCTCCGCTCCTCCGAATACTTCGCGGGGACCCCGCATGAGCACCCTGTCCCCCGCCGCCGCCAAACGCGTCTTCCTCGTCCTGTCGACCACGCGGTGGCTGCCGGTCGGGTTCGTCGTCGGACTCTTCACCCTCATCGCCCGCGAGCGCGGCCTCACGATCGAGCAGATCACGCTCTACATGACCGCGCAGGGGATCATGGTCTTCCTGCTCGAGCTGCCCACGAGCGGCTTCGCCGACGTGCTCGGTCGCAAGCCCGTCCTGCTCGTCGCGGGAGTCGTCAACGTCATCGCCGGTGTCGCCTACCTCTTCGCCCACTCGTTCTGGCAGTTCGCCCTCGCCGCCGGGCTCATGGGCGTCTACCGGGCGCTCGACTCCGGGCCGCTGGAGGCGTGGTACGTCGACACCGTCCACGAGCGCGAGCCCGGCGCGGACGTCCACGGCGCCATGTCGACGCAGGGAGTGCTCGTCGGTGTGGGGATGGGTGGAGGCGCACTCGTCTCGGGTGCGCTGGTGGCGTGGCACCCGTTCAAGGAGTCCAGTGCGCTGCTGCTGCCGATCCAGGTGTTCGTCGCGCTGTGTGTGGTCCACCTGGTCGCGACCCTGGTGCTGTTGCGCGAGAGTCCACGCACCGAAGGGCACCTGCGCGCGCGGCTCGCGGGATCGGTGCGCGAGACGCCAGGCGTCATCCACGATGGGCTGAACCTGTTGCGCCGCAACACGATCCTGCGATCGCTGGTCCTCGTCGAGCTCTTCTGGGTCACCGGGATGATGGCCTACGAGACCCTCATGCCGCTGCGGCTCTCCGAGCTGCTCGGGTCGGAGACCGAGGCCGGCGTCTGGATGGGTCCGGCCGCCGCCGGTGGCTGGGCGCTCTACTCCGCGGGGTCATGGCTCGGCGGCAAGCTCGCCGACCGGCTCGGCCTCGTGCGCGCTGCCATCGTCGGGCGCATCGTCAACGGGCTCGGCGTGATCGTCATGGGCCTGGTGCTCGGGCCGGTCGCGCTCGTCGTGGCCTTCCTGTTCACCTACACCACCCACGGCCTCGCCAGCCCTGCCTACATGGGTCTCATGCACCGCGAGGCCTCGTCCACCAACCGCGCGACCATCCTGTCGATGGGCTCCTTGGTGATGCAGGCCGGTGGGGCGATCGCAGGGCCCCTGCTCGGTGTGCTGGCAGCGCGGACCTCGATCTCCACGGCCATGGTCGTGGCCGGTGTCGTGAGCATCGCCGGCTTCGTCTGCTTCCTGCCGGCGCGACGCCGGGAGAAGTCCCTGCCCGCCGATGTCGAGGACGCCACGGTGGCTCCGTCCCAGGGCTGACGCGGGCTGTCAGGCGACCAACAGCACGCCGGCGGTCGACACCGCGAGCACCAGGGCACTGCCGAGGGCGCCCAGCACGACCGGTCGCGCGCCCATCCGACGCATCAGGGTCAGCCTGACTCCGCAGCCGAGCGCGAACATCGCCGCCGCGAGGCAGACGGTCTGCAGTGCTCCTACGCCTCTGAGGAAGATCGGGTCGAGGTGTCCGACGGTGCGGATGACGGCGGCGCCCACGAAGCCGACGACGAAGAGGGGCACCAGTGGCGGGCGGGAACCACGCGTCGGCTCACCACCGCGCCGTCGCACGAGCCCGATCGCGAGGATCACCGGCGCCAGCATGAGGACGCGGGCGAGCTTGACCACCACGGCCACGGTCAGCGCTCCCCCGCCGATGACGCCTCCGGCGGCGACGACCTGGGCGACCTCGTGGATCGATGCCCCGGCGACCAGACCCTGCTCGTGTGCGGGCAGGCGCATGGCACCCAGCAGGAGCGGGACGACGCCGATCATGAGCGTGCCGTAGAGCACGACCAGCCCCACGGCTGAGGCGACGTCCTCCTCGTCGGCGTCGACCGCCCCCTCGACCGCGGCCACGGCGGCCGCACCACAGATGGAGAAGCCGCACGCGATGAGCAGGCTCTGCACAGGTCGCAGACCGAGGACGCGTCCGATGATGAGGCCACCGCCGATGCCGATGGCGACCACGGCGACGACGACGATGAGCATCGCCCAGCCAAGCCCGACGATGTCGTCGAGGGCGAGCTGGAACCCCAACAGCACCACGCCGACCCGCAGCACGCGCTTCGAGGCGAACCGCAGGCCCGGTTCGAGGGATGCGTGGACCGGCGACAGGTTCGCGAAGAGGACTCCGAGAACAATCGCCACGAGTAGGGGGCTGACTGCGGGGAGCAGCTGCTGCACGCCGAGAGCGACCAGCGCTGCCCCGCTCGCGAGGGCCAGGCCGGGCCAGAGCCGCCGGGACCCACTCCCCTGACCGGCGTCCGACCCCGCCCCGTCCTCGCGGACTGTCACTGGCGCACCCCGCATACCCGCGTCGACGTCGGTCCCCTGTGGCATGTCCCCCAGCCTGGTTCGTGCCGACCCCTGTGAGTAGGCCCGACTTCCGCATCACCCTATAGTCATTGACTATCACCCCAACCGCGGGAGGTTTGCGTGCCGCAACCGAGCGATCGCTGGCCGGACCTCGGCGTGCTCGAGCTGCTCGTCGGGGTCGCCGAGCTGGGCAGCCTGCGGGCTGCCGCGACGCGCGCGGGAGTGTCGCAGCCCAGCGCCAGCACCGCCATCGCCAGGTTCGAGCGACGCCTGGGGATCAAGCTGCTGGAACGCACCCCACAGGGATCGACCATGACTCCCGACGGTTCACTCTTCGTCGACTGGTCGCGCCGGGTCCTGGAGGCGGCCCGCGAGCTCCAGGTCGCCTCGCTGGCGCTCCGCTCGAACCGCGAGTCGCACCTGCGCGTTGCCGCCAGCATGACGGTGGCCGAGTACCTCGTGCCTCGGTGGCTCGCCGCCTTCCAGGGCGACCATCCCGGCGTGCAGGTCGAGCTCAGCGTCCTCAACTCCGACCACGTGACCGAAGGAGTGCGTGAGGGCGCGCACGACCTGGGCTTCATCGAGTCGGCCCAGCCGCTGCGTGGCCTGCACGGTGTGGTGGTCGCTCGTGACCGGCTCGTGGTCGTGGTGCGGCCGGACCATCCGTGGACCCGGCGGCGGCGCGTGGTCACACCACAGGAGCTGGCCGCCACTGCCCTCCTACTCCGTGAGGAGGGCTCTGGCACGCGGCGCACCCTCGTGGACGCGCTGTCGCGGCTCGGGCTCGAACCGCCCACCGCCGCCCAGACCCTGTCGAGCAACGCCGCCATCCGGGTCGCTGCTATGGCAGGCACGGCGCCCGCGGTGCTGAGCGAGCTCGCCGTCGGCGACGCAGTGGCCGGGGGTCAGCTCGCGGTGGTGCCGGTGGAGGCGCTCGACCTCACGCGCAGGCTGCGGGCTGTCTGGACCGGTGGACGACGCCCGATCGGCACCGTCGCGCACTTCGTCACCACGGCGCGCTCGACCGACTGACCCGCATGTCGTCGGAGGGTCCGTGCGGTGCGAGCCGCACGGACCCTCCAAAGCCTCGGGTATGCCGCCTGCTCACCTCTGCACGAAGACAGCCACCGTCCGTGGGGGCACCGTGGCAGACCCGGTAGCCCGGTCCCAGGTCGCCCGCTTGACCACCGGGTCGGAGCCGCCGGCCTGGACCGGTGACAACGCCAAGTCGGCCCCGGCGAGGCCGCGCACCTTCTGCGTCACGGCACCGGGCGAAGCGTTGAACACGACCACGAGCCCACGCAGGGACGGATCGGCGTCGCGTCCCTTGGTGTCGTCGACCCGCATCGCGATGACGCCTGGACGGGCGTCGGCCGTGCCACTGGCCGGGAAGGACACCTTGGCGTTGATCGCATCGGCGCTGCCGAGCCGGAACAACGGAGTCGAGAACCGCAGTCGGAGCAGGTCCTGGGCAGCAGCGGTCGCGGTCTGCACGTCGGCCGCCTTCGGCTTGAGCGCCGGGTTGGCCAGCAGCGGCTTCTGGTAGACCCACTTCGCCTCGTTGTCCTCCTTGAGTGGCAGGCCGTGGCCGAAGCCGTTGTCGGCGCCGGTCCAGTCGAGGGTGTTGAACCAGTCGCCGCTGTCATAGCTGTTGCGGTCCAACGACTTCGACCGCAGCAGGTCGGCTCCGGCGTGCCAGAACGACGGCGTCTGCGACAGCGCCGTCGTGGCCAGCGAGACGGTGTTCATCCGCACCCGGTCGGCCATCGAGGTCGTCACCGGCAGCTTGTAGGTCAGGCTGTCGAAGAGCGTCTCGTTGTCGTGCGCGTCGACGTAGGTCACGACCTCGTCGGGCTGGTCGGCGTAGCCGGCCGGAGCTCCGTTGTAGTCGACCTTGTCGCCACGCGTCACCGCACCGTTCTCGTTGAGGCGGAAGGAGAACGCGCGCAGGTTGCCCGCGAGGCCGAGCTGGGTGAGGTCGGTGTCGTGCTTCAGCCGCGTGGCGGCGTCAGGGTTGGCGCCGGTGTCGCCGTTGGGGTCGGTCGCCTCCCCACTGCCGAAGCCCTGCGTGCGCGGGTTGTCGTCGAACGGCCCACCGCCGCGCACCGCGTCACGCAGCCGGTCGGAGAAGGTGCCGATCCCGGTGCCGCCGAGCTGGCCCTGCGTCGCCTGCTCGAACCGCGCGTTGTTCGCCACCTCACCGAAGTTCCAGCCCTCGCCATAGAGGTAGACGGACTTGCCGTCGACGCCGTCCTTCTTGAGCGTCAGCCGGTCGAGGGCCGCCCGCACCGCGAGCATGTTGGCCTTCGAGTGGTGACCCATCAGGTCGAACCGGAATCCGTCGACCTTGTAGTACTTCGCCCACAGGACAACGGAATCCACCATCGCCTTCTGTGCCATGGCGTGCTCGGTCGCGACGTTCTGGCAGCAGGTCGACGTCTCCACGGCACCGGTCGCGTTGAGCCGTTGGTAGTACCCCGGGACGACCTTGTCGAGCACGCTGGTCTGCGCCTGCCCGGAGGCCGGCGTGTGGTTGTAGACCTGGTCGAGCACCACGCGCAGGCCACTGCGGTGCAACGCACCGACCATCGTGCGGAACTCCGACACCCGCGCACCCCCGTCGGCCTTCGCGGCGGTCGACGCATAGGAGCCCTCCGGCGCCATCCAGTGCCAGGGGTCGTAGCCCCAGTTGAACGCGTCCTTGGCGCGCACCTTGTCGATGCAGGCCTGCTGCTCCTCACTGTCGGGCGGGTAGGAGCGCAGATCGCATTGCGGCACAGCCTGTTTCGCCGGGTCCTCCGGGATCGACGCGATGTCGAACGTCGGCAGCAGGTGCACGGTGTTGAGGCCTGCCTCGGCCAGCTTGCGCAGGTGCTTGGTGCCGTTGCCGTTCTCGGCGAACGCGAGGTAGCTGCCGCGGTTCTCGGCAGTGACCGTGGGGTCGTTCACCGAGAAGTCCCGCACCTGCAACTCGTAGATCGTAGTGTCCACGCTGCGTGGAAGCTTCGGCGACGGCGTGTTCTTCCACACCGCCGGCTGGTATGCCGCGTCGGCCAGGTCGACGGCCACCGAACGCGTCGAGTCGAGGGTGAGCGCGACGGAGTAGGGGTCCGTCACGGTCGTCGTCTCGACCTTCTGCGTCGACGGCACCCACACCGTCACCTCATAGAGGTACCGCGCGTTCTTCCTGCCGGCCGTCGCCGACCACGACCCGTCGCGACTGCGCTTCATCGGCGTCCGCGTGGCAGCACTCACCGGCGCATCCGCCGCCGACCCCGGCGCCCAGGTCAGCAGGTCCACCCGCTGCGCCGTGGGCGCCCACAGGCGGTAGCTCGGCCGGGAACCACGGAAGGTGACGCCGTACGCGCCGCGAGTGGCCTTCGCGGCATACACGTCATCGAGGACGTATGCCGTCTGCACACCAGTCGCGTCGAGGACTCGTCCCAGCGTGTCGGTCATGGCGACGGCGACCTGCCCGCGCAGGATCTCCGGCACCTTCTTGGCGGTCTTCTTGTCGAGCCGCAGCGCGACGTAGCCCTTGAGCTCGGGGTGCTTACTGGTCACCGACGCCGGTAGTCCGCGCGGGTCGTAGGTGAGGGGTGCGGTCTCGCCGCCCGTGATGGCCTCGGCGTCGACGGCGAGTCCGCCGTCGCGCGACCACGCGAGCGACCAGCGCAGCAGCGCCGGCTCGGCACCCTCGGGCACCATGTCGGCCGGCCACGCCACGAGGTCGCGGCTGACCCAGATCGCGCGCGCCTTGGTGAGGTCGGGCTGCGAACCGGCGCGGGCCACGGTCGGTGTCGCGACGTGGGTGGCCAGGTCGTAGGAGATGCTCACGACCATCCCGTCGCTGGGCACCGTGACGCTGATGTTGGCGCCGCCCGGGGCACCGCCGGCGCCGTAGTTCTCGTCCCAGCTCAGGCCATGGGCGACCTTGAAGTCGTAGACGCCTGCGGGCAGCTCGGTCGTCGACCACGTGTAGGTGCCGTCGCCGTCGGGGTCCTGCAGCCAGGGCCGCATGCAGTCCGGTGACCAGTCGGCCGGGCATCCCAGCTCGCTCTGGAACGAGCCGGGCGCGGTGATGATGGGGCCCTGGGCGTCGGACGTCGCCCAGTGCGTGGCGTGGTCGTAGTAGAAGGTCACCGGTCCGCTCGGTGCCGTGTAGGAGATGTTGTCGCCGCCGGGAACGCCACCGGCCCCGTAGTTCTCGTCCCAGGACTTGTTGATGGCGGCCTTGTAGGCGTACGGCCCGGCCGGAAGGGTGTAGGTGCCCTTCCAGATCTGGTCCTTGGGGTCGAGCGTCAGCTGCGCCTGGGCGCAGTCGGGTGCCCAGTCGCCGGCGCAACCCATCTCGCTGTTGTGGTCGCCGGGCACGCTGACGTTGTCGGGCTGCACGACCGGGCCCACCCCGCCGCCACCGCCGCCGGAGGCCTTCGGGTCACCGACGACGCCGTAGGACGACGTGGCCGACACCTGACCCGCGGAGTCCTTGGCGATCGCGCGGTACTCGAGCATGGTTCCCTTGGCCATCCCGCTCACGTCGTGGAAGACGCGGTATGGCGCGTTGTCATCCGTGCCGAGGGTAGTCCACTTCTTCGTGCCGACCGGACGGTAGGCGAAGGTCACCTGCGCGAAGGTGTTGTCAGGGATGGCCGCACCGATCTCGGCGCGACCACCGACGACGTCGCCGGCGCCGGGCGAGGTGAGGTAGACTGCCGGCGCGGACTTCGGCTTGTCCATCGGGGAGGTCGCCTGCCACACCACCGCCGACTGCGGCGGCACCGTGACGGTCACACGCCCGTCCTTGGCCGAACGCACGGACTGTGTCGAGCCGTAGAGCGGACGGAAGGTCTGGTTGTGGCCGTAGGTCGCGAAGGTCGCGGACTTCGGCGTGGTCGCGTTGTTGAGCGCCACGACGTACTCGGTGCGCTTGGCCTTGTCGATGCGCGAGAACGCGAAGACGCCGGCGTTGCTGCTGGCGTAGCGGTGCACCTGCGCTCCGTCCGCGAGCGCCGGGTACTTCGCGCGCAGGGCCGAGAGCCGCGAGATGTGTTGGTAGAGAGGCGCGCTCGTGTTGTAGCGGTCCCGCGACCCGGACGGCCCTCCGAGGACCGGCTGGTCGGCATACTCCTGCACCTTGGTGGCGAACATGTCCTGCCGCGCAGCCTTGTCGCCACCCAGGCCGATGAAGCCCTGCTCGTCGCCGTAGTAGGTGATCGGCTGCCCGCGCGTCAGGAACATCAACGCGTCGGCCAGCTTGACCCGCTTCATGAGGTCGGCGTCGCCGGTGCTGGATCCCTTGAGCATCATGGCGACCCGGCCCATGTCGTGGTTACCGAGGAAGGTCGGCAGCTCGTAGGCGTTCGAGTCGGTGTCGGTGTAGTAGTCGTCGTCGGCGTAGAGGTCGCGCAGGTCGGTGCCGGACTTGCCCTGCACCCAGTTGACCGACTGTGCCTGGAAGCCGAAGTCCAACGTGGCCGGCAGCCGCCCCGTCGTCGTGTACTGGCTCATGAACGACGGACGCGCGTCGTAGACCTCGCCGAACATGAAGAAGTCGTCGTTGCCCGTGCGCTTGGCCTCCTGGAGCATCGCCGGGCTGAAGCTGCGCCAGAACTCCATGTTGACGTGCTTCACCGTGTCGATGCGGAACCCGTCGACGCCGAAGTCGACCCACGCCTTGTAGATGTCCTCCATGCCCTGCTGCACGTCGAGCTGCTCGGTGAACAGGTCGTCCAACCCGACGAAGTCGCCGTACTCGGAGGACTCACCGGCAAAGGTCGAGTCGCCGCGGTTGTGGTAGTTCGTCGGGTCGTTGAGCCAGGCCGGAACCTTGACGTTCTCGTCGGCCGGGTTGGTGAACACCGGCGTGTAGGGGAACGACGTCTTCGGGTCCATTGCCGGGAAGCCCGGCTTGCCGGCATACGCCTTGTCGTCGAAGACCTTCCCCGTCGCGTCCTTGTAGGGGTAGGTCGCCTTGTCGCGGTAGGTGTACTGCCCCTCCTTGTAGTTGATGACGTCAGCGGTGTGGTTGGTGATGATGTCGAAGAAGACCTTCATGCCCTTGGCGTGGGCCTGGGCGATGAGGCTCTTGAGCTCGGCGTTGGTGCCGAGGTGCGGGTCGACCTGGGTGAAGTCGGTGATCCAGTAGCCGTGGTAGCCGGCGCTGTCGTTTGGCGGGGTGCCCTGGACGGGCCGGTTCTTGAACGACGGAGTCAGCCAGATCGCTGTCGTACCAAGGCCTTTGATGTAGTCGAGCTTGTCCATGACCCCCTTGAGGTCACCACCGTGGTAGTAGCCGCTGTTGGTCGGGTCGTACCCGGTCTTCAGCTTGTCGCCCGACAGACCACCCCGGTCGTTGGCCGGGTCACCGTTGGCGAACCGGTCGGCCATGACGAAGTAGTAGCGCTCCTTGGTCAGCCCGGCGCGCAGCGAGTCGGCGGCCATGGCCCTGTCCTGCGCGGTCGCCGGACCCCCGAGCGCCAGCGGCCGCATCCCCACCTGGTGCGTCGCGTCGTCGTAGCTGAACTCGACCTTCGCCGGCCCCTGCAGCACGAGCGGGATGTTGGCACCGTTGGCGGCGCCACCCGCGCCGTAGTTCTCGTCCCAGGAGTGGTTGATCGCGACCTTGAACTCATAGCTGCCCGCCGGGACGGTGAACGTGCCCGTGTATGCCGTGGTGGCGCCGACCCGGGTCAGGTCCGACTTCGCACACGCCGGGTCCCAGTCGTCACCGCAGCCGAGCTCGGACTGCAGCGACCCGGCGATGGTCGCCGTCCGGGCCGCCGGCTCGGCCGCGCCGGCGAGTGGCGCGGCGGTGACCGACCCCGCACCGAGGGTGAGCGCTGCTCCGAGCAGGACGGCATACAGGCGACGTGGACGACGCATCGGTGCTCCTCGACATCACGGCGCAACCCCATCGGTGCGCGAGTGTGCTCGGCACGCTAGCTGTGTAAACCTTTACATGCATCCCCAAACGACGACCGATTTCGGCCATCGCTCCTGCTCAGCGGGCTCGGGCGACCCGCCCCTCGTCCCAGACCGGCTCGTCCGACTCGTAGACCGAGCCGTCGGCACCGAATACGACGAAGCGGTCGAAACCACGGGCGAACCACCGGTCGTGCGTGACCGCGAGGACCGTGCCCTCGAATGCCGCCAGCCCCTCCTCCAGCGCCTCCGCGGAGTGCAGGTCGAGGTTGTCGGTCGGCTCGTCCAGCAGCAGGCAGGTCGCGCCGGACAGCTCGAGCAGCAGGATCTGGAACCGCGCCTGCTGCCCACCCGACAGCGAGTCGAAGGTCTGCTCCGACGCCCGCGCCAGGCCGTACCGGTCGAGCACCTTCGCGGCCTGCTCGCGCGGCATACCGACGCGGTGGTCGTCCCCGCGGTGGAGGATCTCGAGCAGCGTCCGGCCAGCGAGCGCGGGCTGCTCGTGGGTCTGGGCGAACCAGCCCGGCCGCACCCGCGACCCCAGCCGCAGCCGCCCGGCGTGGGCGACGCGCGCCGGCACGACGTCGCCGACCGGTCGGTGCTCGGCGTCGGGGTCGGAGCCGCCGGCAGCCACGAGCCGCAGGAAGTGCGACTTGCCCGACCCGTTGGACCCGAGCACCGCGACCCGCTCGCCGTACCAGACCTCGAGGTCGAACGGCTTCATCAGCCCGGTGAGCTCGAGGCCCTCGGCGATGACCGCGCGCTTGGCCGTGCGACCGCCCGCGAGACGCATGCGGACGTTCTGCCGCAAGGGAACTGCCTGCGGCGGGCCGGCGTCCTCGAACTTCGCCAACCGGGTCTGCGCTGCCCGGTAGCGGCTGGCCATGCCGTCGTTGTACTCGGCCTTGACCCGCAGCGTGTGTACCAGCGTCTTGAGCTTGGCGTGCTCCTCGTCCCAGCGTCGGCGCAGCTCCTCGAGCGAGGCGTTCCGGTCCTCGCGCGCCTGGTGATAGGTCGCGAACCGGCCCGCGTGCACCCACAGCGTCGACCCGGCCGCACCCGGCTCGAGGGTCGCGATTCGCGTGGCCACCCGGTCGAGCAGCTCGCGGTCGTGGCTGACGAACAGCACCGTCTTGGGTGAGGCGACGAGCTGGTCCTCGAGCCACCGCTTGGCCGGGACGTCGAGGTAGTTGTCCGGTTCGTCGAGCAGGAGCACCTCGTCCGGTCCGCGCAGCAGCGCCTCGAGCACGACGCGCTTCTGCTCGCCGCCCGACAGCGTGGTGACCTTGCGCCACTGCGCCTTCTCGAACGGCATACCCAGCGCCGCCACCGTGCAGACGTCCCACAAGGTCTCGTACTCGTACCCACCCACGTCGGCCCAGTCGACGAGCGCCTGCGCGTAGGCCAGCTGGTCCGCCTCGCTGTCGCGCTCCATCATGAGCAGCTCGGTGCGGTCGATCTCCGCGGCCGCCGTGCGCACCTGGGTGGGCGCGACCGACACCAGCAGGTCACGCACGGTCGAGTCGTCACGCACCGAACCGATGAACTGGCGCATGACGCCGAGGCCGCCCGTGCGCGTCACCGCGCCGTCGTGCGCGGCCAGGTCGCCGGCGATGATGCACCCAAGGGTCGTCTTGCCGGTGCCGTTGGGGCCGATGAGCGCCACCTTGGCGCCCTCACCGACCCGCAGGGACACCTCGTCGAGCAGCGGCCTGCCGTCGGGCAGGACGAAGCTGACGGAGTTGACGTCGAGATGGCCCACGGGGGTCCATCCTCCGGTATGCCGCGTGGTCGCGTCATCCGCGTTTTCTCACCTAGGGTGCGACGCGTGCGAGACCGGGCCATGTGGGTGTGGGACACGTCCGACCCGGGGGCGACCGTCAACCTCGCCGTCGCGACCGGCATCACCCGGCTGTATGCCGCGGCGCCCCCTCGGCTGGGCACCTCACCCGACCTGGGTCGGCTCATCCGGTTGACGTCCGCCGCTCGCGCCGCCGGGTTACGGGTCGACCTGCTCGGCGGGGATCCCGGATGGCCCGACAACCCCGACGGGGTGATGCGCGAATGGCTGTCGCCCGCGCTGGAGACCGGCCTCTTCGACGGAGTCCACCTCGACGTCGAGCCCTGGACCCGTCCCGACTGGCCACGGCAGACCGCGACGCTGACCCATCGCTGGCTGGGTCTGCTCGACACCATCGGAGCCAGGCTCGGGAGCCGCGAGCTCGAGGCCGACATCCCGTTCTGGCTCGACCAGGTGCCCACGAACGGGTCGACCCTCGACCGTGAGGTCATGCGCCGAACGACCGGTGTCACCGTCATGGCCTACCGCAACACCGCCAGTGGACCTGACGGTTCGATCGCCTTGTCCGCCAAGGCGATCCGAGCGGGCGAGGACCTCGGAGTGCCGGTCCGCATCGGCCAGGAGACGACGTACCTCGGCGACAGCCCCACCGCGACCAAGCAGACCTTCTTCGGCCAGACCCGCAGTGGCATGGAAATCCAGCTCGCGCACGTCACCGACGCCTACGCGTCATCCCCCGCCTTCGCAGGCTTGGCCATCCACGACGCGGCGGGGCATGCCGCCATGACACCCTGAGCGCGCAGGCGCACCCCGGTCAGTCGAGCGTCCGTACTGCCCGCGCCTCCTCGGCGCGCGCCGCGAGCTCGGCGTCGGCCGGGTAGACGACCTCCTCCAGCGAGAGCCCGTGCGGCGGCATGACGACCACGCCGGGGTCGCGGACCCCGGCCCGCAGCACCTCGGCGGGCCAGTGCACCGGCTTGCGCCCCTCACCGACCGGCACGACGGCACCCACCAGCGACCGCACCATGGAGTGGCAGAACGCGTCCGCGACCACGGTCGCCTCGAGCAGCCCGTCGTCGCGGCGGACCCACGAGTAGTCCAGCAGCGTGCGCACCGTCGTGGCTCCCTCGCGACGTTTGCAGAACGCCGCGAAGTCGGCGAGGCCGACCAGCGAGCGCGCACCGTCGTCCATGGCCGCGACATCCAGCGGCCGCTTGACCGTCACGATCTCGTTGCGGCGCAACGGGTCCAGCGACTCCAGCCGGTCGCACACGAGGTAGCGGTAACGGCGCCGCAGGGCAGAGAACCTCGCGTCGAAACCCTCTGGCGCCACCCTCACGGCGTGCACGACGATGTCAGCGGGCAGGATGCCGCGCAGCCGGCTCGGCGCTGCCTCCTCGGGCAGCCGGTCGGACCGGCCCACGACAGCGGCCCACGCCGTGGGGTCCACGTCGACGTGCGCCACCTGCCCACGCGCGTGCACCCCGGCATCCGTGCGTCCTGCGACTGTCAGCCGCACCGGCGGGTCCGCACGCAGCAACGTCGACAGCCCTGTCGTCAGCTCACCCTCGACCGTCCGTCGCCCGGGCTGCGCCGCCCACCCGGAGAAGTCCGTGCCGTCGTAGGCCAGGTCGAGCCGAAGGCGCAGCGACTCGTCCATGCCGCCAGCCTATCGAGCAGCACCCACCCCCAACCGGGGTGTGGCCGTGGTCAGCAGGGGCGTGCTCAGTCGCCGATCTCGAGCTGGTTGCCGTCGGCGTCCGTCGCCTCGGTGGCCTGGTCCTGCTCGTTGTCGAGGTCCACGAGCCGGGCCGTCCCGGTCTCCTGGGGCTCCTCGATCACCTCGGTGTCGGTGTTGTCGACGTCCGCGGCCTCGGCCTTCTTCTCGGCCTCCTGGAACGCCTCCGACCCGCGCGGGTTCTCGCTCATCTCGCCACCTCCGGTGCGCATCGACCGACCTGGATGGTGCGGCCTCGTGCCACCAACGCTAGCCGCGGCCCGGTGAGGTCGCATGCCGTCGGGCACCCGCGGCATACACGCAACGGGCCGCCCACCTGAAGCAGGTGAGCGGCCCGTTGCGGGTGAAGCCTGGCGTCAGGCGCCGGCCTTGGTGAAGCCGGCGGCCTCGGCGTCCTCGGCGGACTTGAACCAGAACTCGGCGATGGTCTGGTCGTACCACTGGCCGTCCGGCTCGTGGTACTTGCCCGAGTCGCCGTTGCCCTTGACCGTGTAGTCGGCGTCGGGCGACGAACCGTCCTCGTTGGCCGCGACCGCATCGGCCGGGACCTCCTTGGCCGAAGCCTCGGTGCCCTCGGTGGCGTCGGCGTCGACGAGCGTCGCCGCCTCGGTGGCCTCCGACTTGGTGGCCTCGTCGTCGGACTTCTTGGCGTCCTTCTTGTCGGCGTCCTTAGCCGCGCGCTTGGTGGCAGCCTCCGCCTCCTTGACCGTCGCCTTCTTGGCCAGCGGCTCGCGGACGAGCTCGATCACGGCCATGGGGGCGTTGTCACCCTTGCGGGCGCCGATCTTGGTGATGCGGGTGTAGCCACCGGGGCGCTCGGCCATGTCGGGCGCGATCTCGGTGAAGAGACGGTGCACGACGCCCTTGTCGGAGATGACCGACAGGACCCGGCGACGAGCGTGCAGGTCACCGCGCTTGGCGAAGGTGATGAGCCGCTCGGCCAGTGGGCGCAGCCGCTTGGCCTTGGCCTCGGTCGTGGTGATCGAGTCGTGCTCGAACAGCGACGTGGCCAGGTTGGCCAGGATCAGCCGCTCGTGCGCCGGACCGCCGCCGAGACGGGGACCCTTCGTGGGGGTAGGCATTTCGTAGGTTCTCCTTGGTGTGCGACCCAGGCGGGGAGCGGACCGAAGTCGCCCCCGCCGGGGTCAACGGCGGTTGGTCAGAGCTGCTCGTCCTCGGCCAGCGAACGGCCGTCGGCGTCGAAGTCGTCGTCGTAGTCGCCGTAGTTGTCGGCGATGGCGGACGGGTCGAACCCGGGCGGGCTGTCCTTGAGGGCCAGGCCCATGCCGGTCAGCTTGGCCTTGACCTCGTCGATCGACTTCGCACCGAAGTTGCGGATGTCGAGCAGGTCGGCCTCGCTGCGTCCGACGAGCTCACCCACGGTGTGGATGCCCTCGCGCTTGAGGCAGTTGTAGGACCGGACGGTGAGGTCGAGGTCCTCGATCGGCAGGGCCAGGTCGGCCGCCAGCGCGGCATCGGTCGGCGACGGACCCATGTCGATGCCCTCGGCCTCGACATTGAGCTCACGGGCCAGGCCGAACAGCTCGACCAGGGTCTTGCCGGCGGAGGCCATGGCGTCGCGGGGAGCCATCGAGTTCTTGGTCTCGACGTCGACGATGAGCTTGTCGAAGTCGGTGCGCTGCTCGACACGGGTCGCCTCGACCTTGTAGGTCACGGCGAGCACCGGGCTGTAGATCGAGTCGACCGGGATGCGGCCGATCTCCTGGTCACCGGACTTGTTCTGGTTGGCCGAGACGTAGCCGCGACCGCGCTCGACGGTCAGCTCCATCTCGATCTTGCCCTTGCCGTTGAGCGTGGCGATGTGCAGGTCGGGGTTGTGGATCTCGACCCCGGCCGGCGGCGCGATGTCGGCCGCGGTGACCGCACCCGCACCCTGCTTGCGCAGGTACATCACGACCGGCTCGTCGTGCTCGGAGGAGACGACCAGGCCCTTGATGTTGAGGATGATCTCGGTGACGTCCTCCTTGACCCCGGGGATCGTGGAGAACTCGTGCAGCACACCGTCGATGCGGATGCTGGTGACCGACGCACCGGGGATGCTCGAGAGCAGGGTGCGGCGAAGCGAGTTGCCGAGCGTGTAGCCGAAGCCGGGCTCGAGGGGCTCGATGACGAAGCGGCTGCGGTTGTCCGCAACGACGTCTTCGCTCAGGGTGGGGCGCTGTGCGATGAGCACGCTGTTCTTCCTTTCCGTCGGCGACCGCTATATGACGCCGATGAATGCGCCGGGTGTCACCCGGCCGGCCGGCCCACCTCTGTCCGTGGACCGGACCACACCCGCCCGGTATGCCGCGTGCGCGAGGCGCGCACGCGGCATACCGAGTCGTGGGTCAGTTCTTCGAGTAGAGCTCGACGATCAGCTGCTCGGTGAGGATCGTGTCGATCTGCTCACGCACGGGCAGCTGGTGGATCATGATCTGCAGCGAGCCCGGGACGACCTGCAGCCAGGCCGGGGTCGGGCGCTCGCCGAAGGTCTGACGGGCCAGCTCGAAGGGGTAGGTCTCCGCGGACTTCTTGCGGACGGTGATGATGTCGTACTGCTCGACGCGGTACGAGGGAACGTCGACGCGCACGCCGTTGACCTCGAAGTGGCCGTGCGTCACCAGCTGGCGGGCCGCACGACGGGTGCGGGCCAGACCGGCGCGGTAGACCACGTTGTCGAGACGCGACTCGAGGATCTGCAGGAGGATGTCACCGGTCTTACCCGACCGGCGCGAGGCCTCGTCGTAGTAGTTGCGGAACTGCTTCTCCATGACGCCGTAGGTGAAGCGGGCCTTCTGCTTCTCCTGCAGCTGGGTGAGGTACTCCTTCTCCTGCATCCGGCGACGGCCGTGCTGGCCGGGCGGGAACGGGCGGAGCTCGAAGTTCTTGTCGCCGCCGACGAGGTCGACCTTGAGGCGACGCGACTTCTTGGTGATGGGTCCGGTGTAACGGGCCATGGTTCTCTACTCTCTCTTCCCGTTACTCAGACGCGGCGACGCTTGGGCGGGCGGACACCGTTGTGCGGCGAGGGCGTGACGTCGCTGATCGCGCCGACCTCGAGGCCGGTGGCGGTCAGGGAGCGGATCGCGGTCTCACGACCGGAGCCCGGGCCCTTGACGAAGACGTCGACCTTGCGCATGCCGTGCTCCATGGCACGACGGGCGGCGGCCTCGGCGGCCATCTGCGCGGCGAACGGGGTGGACTTGCGCGAGCCCTTGAAGCCGACCTGGCCGGCCGAGGCCCACGAGATCACCGCACCGGTCGGGTCGGTGATCGAGATGATGGTGTTGTTGAACGTGCTCTTGATGTGGGCCTGGCCCACGGCGACGTTCTTCTTCTCCTTGCGGCGCACCTTCTTGGCGCCGGCGCGAGTCTTCGGGGGCATTACTTACCAACCTTCTTCTTACCGGCCACGGTGCGCTTCGGGCCCTTGCGGGTACGAGCGTTCGTCTTGGTGCGCTGACCACGCACCGGGAGACCGCGACGGTGACGAAGGCCCTCGTAGGAGCCGATCTCGACCTTGCGGCGGATGTCAGCGGCGACCTCGCGACGGAGGTCACCCTCGTGCTTGACGTTCGCCTCGATGTAGTCGCGCAGCTTGACCAGGTCGTCGTCCGTGAGGTCGCGGACGCGGGTGTCCGGGTTGACCCCGGTGCTGGCGACTGCCTTCTGGGCGGTCGTGCGACCGACCCCGAAGATGTACGTGAGTGCCACCTCGACGCGCTTCTCGCGCGGCAGGTCGACACCGACAAGACGTGCCATCTTGTGTGTTTCCTTTGCTGTTTCACCGGAGGTCTGGGGCAGTACCAGTCCGGGCCATGGGTCCGAGGTGAGTGCCTCGGGGCTCCGGTCCCCGGCCTCCGGGCCGGGGGTGACGTCCTGGTCGGCGTGGAGAACGCCGCGCACAGGGGCCGGGTACTGCGATCAATTCACTTGTCATGCGCTCGCGAAGCTGCGAGTCGTGCTGGGGTCCGGCTCCGTGACGGGTGCCGGTGGTGGCTTCTGGTCAGCCCTGGCGCTGCTTGTGGCGCAGGTTCTCGCAGATCACCATGACCCGGCCGTTGCGGCGGATCACCTTGCACTTGTCGCAGATCTTCTTGACGCTCGGCTGGACCTTCATAGCCTCTGCTTCGAGTCGATCTGGGCCCGCTGGCCGAGTGGTCAACGGGGTCCTGCTGGGTGGTGCTGGTCGTGCTGGTGGTGCGTCAGCGGTAGCGGAAGACGATCCGGCCACGGGTCAGGTCGTACGGGCTGAGCTCGACCACCACACGGTCCTCAGGGAGGATCCGGATGTAGTGCTGACGCATCTTGCCCGAGATGTGAGCGAGAACCTTGTGACCGTTCGTGAGCTCAACCCGGAACATCGCGTTCGGGAGAGCCTCGACGATCGTGCCCTCGATCTCGATGACACCGTCCTTCTTGGCCATAGCCTCCACAATCTGCTGCTCGTGCCCACGCCGGGACGCCGGTTTGCGTCTGGCGATGGACACACGAATACG
The DNA here is from genome assembly GCA_023420415.1 of Actinomycetes bacterium. Lineage (GTDB taxonomy): Bacteria > Actinomycetota > Actinomycetes > Actinomycetales > Dermatophilaceae > Pedococcus. The sequence goes on from JAEZWF010000027.1 coordinate 41,089, forward strand.
GCGCGCAGGTCGCGCACCGACGAACCAGTCTACGTCAGGTCGCGCTGAGCACGAAATCGCCTCCACACCACCCCCGCACTCGTTGCCGACCACCCGGCACCCCAACCCGCAATCCGCCGACCATGCCGACCCACCGGCAACAAGTCCCCCGCCGCTCGACTCGTTGCCGACCACCCGGCACCCGAACCCGAAACCCGCCGACCATGCCGACCCACCGGCAACAAGTGCCGTGCGGGGGCGTCTCCAACCTCAGTCGAGGGGGGCGTATGCCGCGCCCAGGGCTTCCAGCCGCTCCTTGCCGCCGTCGAGGGCGGTCAGGACCCACAGGCCGTCGTCGGTGACCGCGACGGTGTTCTCCCAGTGGGCCGCGCGCGACTTGTCGAGCGTCACGACGGTCCAGTCGTCGGAGAGCACCTCGGAGTCGGCCGACCCCAGCGTCACCATCGGCTCGATGGCCACGGTCAGCCCCGATCGCACCGTCGGGCCCTTCTCGCGCACCCGGTAGTTGGGCACCTGCGGGTCCATGTGCATCTCGGTCCCGATGCCGTGGCCGACGTAGTCCTCGACGATGCCGTACTCCCGGCCCAGCCGGTCGCCCGCGGCGACGATGCTGTCCTCGACAGCCGCGCCCACGGCATACAACGGCTCCCCCACCGACAGGGCGGCGATGCCGGCCCACATCGAGTCCTCGGTGAGGTCGATCAGCTCGAGGTCCTCGGGTCGCCCGGCCTCGCGGCCGCCGACGATGACCGAGATGGCCGCGTCGCCGTGCCAGCCGTCGACGATGGCGCCGCAGTCGATCGAGATGAGGTCACCCTCGGCGAGCACCCGCGGACCGGGTATGCCGTGGACGACCTCCTCGTTGACCGACGTGCACAGCGACCCGGTGAACCCGTGGTAGCCGAGGAACGACGGCACGCCGCCGGCGCCCCTGATGTGCTCCTCGGCGAGCTCGTCGAGCTGCCCCGTGGTCATCCCCGGCCGCACCGTCTGGGCCATCAGCTGCAACGTCTGCCCGACGACCAGACCAGCCGCGCGCATGGCGCGGATCTGGTCGGGCGTCTTGGTGTCCACCCGGGAGCGACCGAACATCAGGAGCGGGAGACCCCGGCGAGGGCTGCGGTGATGTGGGTGAACACCTCGTCGACCGTGCCCATGCCGTCGACCTGCACCAGCAGGCCACGCGCGGAGTAGACCTCGCACAGCGGCGCGGTCTCGCGGCGGTAGATCGCCTGGCGCTCGCGGATGACCTCTTCGGTGTCGTCGTCGCGGCCCTGCTCCTCGGCGCGCTTGAGCAGCCGGGCGACGACGGCGTCCTCGTCGACAGTCAGCTCGAGCACCGCGTCGAGGGCGTGGCTGTGCTCGGCGAGGATCGCGTCGAGCGCGTCCACCTGGGCGGCGGTCCGCGGGTAGCCGTCGAGCAGGAACCCCTGCTCCGCGTCGTCCTCGAACAGCCGGTCGCGCACGATGGCGTTGGTGATCTCGTCGGTGACGTAGCCACCCGAGGCGAGCACCTCCTTGACCTGCAGGCCGAGGGGCGTCTCGTTCTTGATGTTGGCGCGGAAGATGTCGCCGGTCGAGATGGCGGGGATGCCGTACTCGGCGGCGATCTTGGCGGCCTGCGTGCCCTTACCGGCACCGGGCGGTCCGAGGATGATGAGTCTCATTTAGCGAAGAAACCCTTCGTAGTGACGCTGCTGCAGCTGGGACTCGATCTGCTTCACGGTCTCCAGGCCGACACCGACGATGATGAGGATGGACGTGCCACCGAACGGGAAGTTCTGGTTGGCACCCACCGCCACCAGGGCGATGAGCGGGATCAGGGAGACGAGCGCGAGGTAGATGGCCCCGGGGACCGTGATGCGGGTGAGCACGTAGTCGAGGTACTCGGCCGTGGGTCGCCCGGCGCGGATACCTGGGATGAAGCCGCCGTAGCGCTTCATGTTGTCGGCGACCTCGACCGGGTTGAACGTGATCGACACGTAGAAGAACGTGAAGAACAGGATCAACGCGACGTAGATGATCATGTAGATCGGGTGGTCACCTCGCACGAGGTGCTGCTCGATCCATGTCACCCATCCCGGCTGGTCACCGGTGGTCGACCGGTTGAACTGTGCCACGAGCGAGGGCAGCGCGAGCAGGGAAGAGGCGAAGATCACGGGGATCACGCCGGCCATGTTGACCTTGAGCGGGATGTACGTCGACGTGCCGCCGTACATCTGCCGGCCGACCTGCCGCTTGGCGTACTGGACGGGGATGCGCCGCTGGCTCTGCTCGACGAACACGACCAGCGCGATGATGAGGAAGCCCAGCAGGATCACGCCGATGAAGACGTCCCAGCGACCGTCCTGCTGCTGGATCGCCCACAGCGAGCTGGGGAAGGTCGAGGCGATCGAGGTGAAGATCAGCAGCGACATGCCGTTGCCGATGCCCTTGTCGGTGACGAGCTCACCGAGCCACATGACGACACCGGTGCCGGCGGTCATGGTGAGCACCATGATGACCAGGGTCGGGATCGACTCGTCGGGCAGGATGTTGGTGCACTGCGGGCCGAACAGCGCAGTGGGGTTCTGCGCGAACGTGATCAGTGTGGAGGACTGCAGGATCGCCAGGCCGATGGTGAGGTAACGCGTGTACTGCGTCATCTTCGTCTGGCCCTGCTGGCCCTCCTTCTTGAGGGCCTCGAACCGCGGGATGACCACGGTGAGCAGCTGCACGATGATGCTCGCCGTGATGTACGGCATGATCCCGAGCGCGAAGATCGACAGCTGGAGCAGCGCGCCACCGCTGAACAGGTTGGCCAGGCCGAGGACGCCCGAGTTCTTCGGGGCGTTCTGGATGCACTGCTGGACGGCCGAGTAGCTCACGCCGGGGACCGGCACGTGCGAGCCCAGCCGGAAGATGATCACGATGAAGAGCGTGAACAGCAGCTTCCTGCGCAGGTCCGGCGTCTTGAACGCACGGGTGAATGCGGTGAGCACAGGTCCTCCTGGTGGCGCGGGCGGTGCCCGCGGGAACGGTCAGGCAATCCTAGGCAGGTTACCCCGGCGTCCGGGCCGGGTCCCTGCACGGGTATGCCGCGGGCTCACCTCACTGAGGTGAGCCCGCGGCATACCGTGTGGTTGTGGGTCGCTCAGGCGGAGGTGACCGAGCCGCCAGCGGCCTCGATCTTCTCCTTGGCGGAACCGGAGACCTTGTCGACGGCCACGCTGACCTTGACGCTGATCTCGCCGGTGCCGAGCACCTTGACCGGCTGGCCGTCGCGAACGGCGCCCTTGGCCACGAGGTCGTCGACGGTCACGTCGCCACCATCGGGGTAGAGCGCGGTGATCCGGTCCAGGTTCACGACCTGGTAGGTCACCTTGGCCGGGTTCTTGAACCCGCGCAGCTTCGGCAGGCGCATGTGCAGCGGCATCGAGCCACCCTCGAAGCGCTCCGGAACCTGGTAGCGGGCCTTGGTGCCCTTGGTGCCGCGACCGGCGGTCTTGCCCTTGGAGCCCTCACCGCGACCCACGCGGGTCTTGGCGGTCTTGGCGCCGGGGGCCGGACGCAGGTGGTGCAGCTTGAGGGCCGAACCCTCCGGCGCCTTGGCCTCCGCCGCAGCGGTGGTCTTCTTGGCGGTGTCCTTGGCTGCCATGTCAGTCAACCTCCTCGACGGAGACCAGGTGGGTCACCGTCTTGACCATCCCGCGGATCTCGGGACGGTCCTCCTTGACGACGACGTCGCCAATACGCTTCAGACCGAGGCTGCGCAGCGTGTCACGCTGGTTCTGCTTGCCACCGATCTCCGAACGGGTCTGGGTCACCTTCAGACGAGCCATCACGCACCAGCCTTGGCGGCCTCACGGCCCTCGGCCTGGGCGCGCAGCATCGCGGCCGGCGCGACCTGGTCGACCGGCAGGCCACGGCGCGCGGCCACGGCCTCCGGACGCTCGAGACCCTTGAGGGCCTCGACGGTCGCGTGGACGATGTTGATGGCGTTGTCCGAGCCCAGGGACTTGGACAGGACGTCGTGGACGCCGGCGCACTCGAGCACCGCACGCACCGGGCCACCGGCGATGACACCGGTACCGGGGGCTGCGGGGCGCAGCATGACGACACCCGCCGCGGCCTCACCCTGCACAGGGTGCGGGATGGTGCCCTGGATGCGCGGGACCTTGAAGAACTGCTTCTTGGCCTCCTCGACACCCTTGGCGATCGCCGCGGGCACCTCCTTGGCCTTGCCGTAGCCGACACCGACGGTGCCGTCGCCGTCGCCGACCACCACGAGGGCGGTGAAGCTGAAGCGGCGGCCACCCTTGACGACCTTGGCGACGCGGTTGATGGTCACGACGCGCTCGACGTACTGGGACTTCTCGGCCTGGTCGCGTCCGCCGTCACGACGGTTGTCGCGGCGGTCGCGGCGGTCGCCGCGCTCGCCCCGGTTGTTGTCGCCGGCTGCGCCAGTGCCTCGACGCTGGGGTCCGGGCATCAGATGTTCCTCATCTCAACGGTTGCGATGTTCGTGGTAGCGGTCACAGCGCCAGCCCACCCTCACGGGCGCCCTCAGCGATGGCGGCGACCCGGCCGTGGTAGCGGTTGCCACCCCGGTCGAAGACGACGGCCTCGACGCCGGCGCTCTTGGCACGCTCGGCGAGCAGCTCGCCGACCTTGCGGGCCTTCGCGGTCTTGTCACCCTCGAAGGTGCGCAGGTCCGCCTCCATGGTGGAGGCCGACGCAACGGTCTTGCCGACCGTGTCGTCGACGATCTGCACGAAGACGTGACGCGACGAGCGCGACACGACCAGGCGCGGACGCGCGGTGGTACCGGTCACCTTCTTGCGCAGGCGCAGGTGGCGACGGCCACGCGCTGCCGACTTGCCCTTGGCACGCTTGATGGTCATTGCCATGGCTTACTTACCAGCCTTTCCGACCTTGCGGCGGATGTGCTCGCCCGCGTAGCGCACGCCCTTGCCCTTGTACGGGTCGGGCTTGCGCAGCTTGCGGATGTTCGCGGCAACCTCGCCAACCAGCTGCTTGTCGATGCCCTGGACCGCGAAGCGGGTGGGGTTCTCGACGGCGAAGGAGATGCCCTCGGGGGCCTCCACGGTGATGGGGTGGCTGTAGCCGAGGGAGAACTCGAGGTTCCCGCCCTTGTTGGCCACGCGGTAACCCGTGCCGTGGATCTCCATCTTCTTCTCGTAGCCCTCGGTGACACCGAGGACCATGTTGTTGATGAGCGAGCGGGTCAGGCCGTGCAGGGCACGCGACTCGCGCTCGTCGTTGGGGCGCTTCACCTCGATCGAGCCGTCATCCTTACCGACCGTGATCGGCTCGGCGACGACGTGCGACAGCTGGCCCTTGGGACCCTTCACCGTGACGGTGCGACCGTCGATGGTGACGTCGACACCGCTCGGGATGGCGACCGGAAGTCGTCCAATACGCGACATGTCGAATACTCCCTTACCAGACGTAGGCGAGGACTTCCCCGCCCACGCCCTTGGACGCCGCCTGCTTGTCCGTGAGGAGGCCAGACGAGGTGGAAATGATGGCCACACCGAGACCGCCGAGAACCTTGGGAAGGTTCGTCGACTTGGCGTAGACGCGCAGGCCGGGCTTGGAGACACGGCGCACGCCGGCGATGGAACGCTCGCGGTTGGGGCCGTACTTCAGCTCGACGGTCAGCGTCTTGCCGACCTCGGCGTCCTCGACGGTCCAACCGGCGATGTAACCCTCGGCCTGGAGGATCTCGGCGATGTGGGACTTCAGCTTGGAGAACGGCATGGAGACTGCGTCGTGGTGCGCCGAGTTGGCGTTCCGGACGCGGGTCAACATGTCCGCAATCGGGTCAGTCATGGTCATGGGCTTCTCCGCCCTCTCTCACCGCGGTTTCACCACGCATCTCACGTGGCGACCTTCGATGTAGAAGAATCAGTGGGTTGGGTGGTCTTACCAGGAGCTCTTGGTCACGCCGGGCAGCTCGCCCCGGTGCGCCATCTCGCGAAGGCACACACGGCACAGGCCGAACTTGCGGTAGACCGAGTGCGGGCGGCCGCAGCGCTGGCAGCGGGTGTAGCCGCGCACCTTGAACTTCGGCTTCTTGTTCGCCTTGTTGATCAGGGCGGTCTTCGCCATGTCAGTTCTCCTTGAAGGGGAATCCGAGCGCCTTGAGCAGTGCCCGGCCCTCGTCGTCGTTGGTGGCGCTGGTGACCACGGTGATGTCCATGCCCCGGACGCGGTCGATCTTGTCCTGGTCGATCTCGTGGAACATCGACTGCTCGGTCAGGCCGAACGTGTAGTTGCCGTTGCCGTCGAACTGCTTCGGCGACAGGCCGCGGAAGTCGCGGATGCGCGGCAGCGCGACCGACACCAGGCGGTCGAGGAACTCCCACATGCGGTCGCCACGCAGCGTGGTGTGGGCGCCGATCGGCATACCCTCACGCAGCTTGAACTGGGCGATCGACTTGCGGGCCTTGGTGACCAGCGGCTTCTGCCCGGTGATGGCGGACAGGTCGCGGATCGCGCCCTCGATGAGCTTGGAGTCCTTGGCGGCGTCGCCGACACCCATGTTGACGACGACCTTGACGACGCCCGGCACCTGCATGACGTTGGCGTAGCCGAACTGGTCCTGCAGCTGGCCCTTGATCGCGTCGGCGTAGCGCGCCTTGAGACGGGGGGCCGTCTTCTCGGTGATGGTGTCCGTCATCTCTCTCACAGGTCCTTGCCCGAGCGCACGGCCACACGGGTGCGGCTGGCCTTGTCACGGCCGTTGCGCTCGACGGTCTCGACGCGGGTCTTGACCCGGGTCGGCTTCTTCTCGGACGGGTCCACGACGGCGACGTTGCTCACGTGGATCGCGGCCTCCTGGACGACCAGCCCGCCGGTGCGGGTGCCACGGGCCGACTGACCGGCCTTGGTGTGGCGGGTCACTCGGTTGACACCCTCGACCAGCACACGCTGGGTCTCGGGGAAGACCGCGATGACCTTGCCCTGCTTGGACTTGTCCTTGCCCGTGAGGACCTGGACGGTGTCGCCCTTCTTGATCTTCATCTTCGCCTTCTGCGTCGCCATGGCTTACAGCACCTCCGGCGCGAGCGAGATGATCTTCATGAACTTCTTCTCGCGCAGCTCACGGCCGACCGGCCCGAAGATGCGGGTGCCACGGGGGTCGCCGTCGCCCTTGAGGATGACGGCGGCGTTCTCGTCGAACTTGATGTAGCTGCCGTCGGCGCGGCGGCGCTCCTTGGTGGTGCGCACGACGACCGCCTTGACGACGTCGCCCTTCTTGACGTTGCCGCCGGGGATGGCGTCCTTGACGGCGGCGACGATGACGTCACCGATGCCGGCGTACCGACGACCCGAACCGCCGAGAACACGGATGCACAGGATCTCCTTGGCACCGGTGTTGTCGGCGACGCGCAGTCGCGACTCCTGCTGGATCACTTCTCACTCCTGTCGTCGAGCTGGTTCTCACTCGTGGTGAGCCTGGCCGAACTGTTGGTGGTCTGGGTGCTGGCCGTGCGGCATACGTTGTGCCCCAAGGGGACTGGCTCGGTATGCCGCGTGGCCGGCGGGGTGGGCCGTGGGGCCCGGCGGTCTTACTTGGCCTTCTCGAGGATCTCGACCACGCGCCACCGCTTGGTGGCGGACAGCGGCCGGGTCTCCATGATGAGGACACGGTCGCCGACACCGGCCGCGTTGGCCTCGTCGTGCGCCTTGACCTTGCTCGAGCGCCGCATGACCTTGCCGTAGAGCGCGTGCTTGACGCGGTCCTCGACCTCGACCACGACGGTCTTGTCCATCTTGTCGCTCACCACGTAACCCTGACGGGTCTTGCGGTAGTTGCGGTCAGAGTTGCGGTCGGTGGCCTTGTCAGCGACCTCGGTCACGGCGTCATCCTTCACGTTCTCACTCATGCCGACTCCTCCGTGGTGGCGGAGACGCTCTGTCCGATACCCAGCTCGCGCTCACGGATCTCGGTGTAGATGCGGGCGATGTCCTTGCGGACGGCGCGCAGGCGGCCGTGGTTGTCCAGCTGGCCGGTGGCCGACTGGAACCGGAGGTTGAACAGCTCCTCCTTGGCCTTGCGCAGCTCGTCGACCAGACGGTCGTCGTCGAAACCGCGCAGGTTCTCCGACGTCAGGTCCTTGGAACCGACTGCCATCAGATGTCACCACCCTCACGCCGCACGAAACGGCACTTCATCGGGAGCTTGTGCATCGCCAGGCGCATGGCCTCGCGAGCAACCTCCTCGGAGACACCCGACACCTCGAACATGACGCGACCGGGCTTGATGTTGGCGATCCACCACTCGGGCGAACCCTTACCGGAACCCATGCGGGTCTCGGCAGGCTTCTTGGTGAGCGGGCGGTCCGGGTAGATGTTGATCCAGACCTTTCCGCCACGCTTCATGTAGCGGGTCATCGCGATACGAGCGGACTCGATCTGACGGTTGGTGACGTAGGCCGGCTCGAGAGCCTGGATGCCGTAGTCGCCGAACGCGATCTTGGTGCCGCCCTTGGCAGCCCCGGAACGACCCGGGTGGTGCTGCTTGCGGTGCTTGACTCGACGAGGAATCAGCATCAGGACTCTCCCTCGGTGCTGCTCGGGGTGCTGGCCGGGGCCTCCGTGGTGGCCTCGGCAGCGACGCTCTCGGTCAGGGGGGCGTCGGTCGAGACGGTCGCCTCGGCGGGACGCTCGCGACGTGCACGGGCGGGGCGGTCCCCACCGTCGCGACGCGGGCCACGGCTCGGGCGCGACGGCGCGGCAGCCTGCTGCTGCGCCAGCTCACGAGCGGTGACGTCACCCTTGTAGATCCAGACCTTCACGCCGATGCGGCCGAAGGTGGTGCGGGCCTCGTAGAAGCCGTAGTCGATGTTCGCCCGGAGGGTGTGCAGCGGCACGCGACCCTCGCGGTAGAACTCGGTGCGCGACATCTCCGCGCCGCCGAGGCGGCCGGACACCTGCACCCGGATGCCCTTGGCACCGGCGCGGGTGGCGGACTGCATGCCCTTGCGCATCGCGCGTCGGAACGACACACGGGCGCTGAGCTGCTCGGCGATGCCCTGGGCGACCAGCTGCGCGTCGATCTCGGGGTTCTTGACCTCGAGGATGTTCAGCTGCACCTGCTTGCCCGTGAGCTTCTCGAGCTCGCCGCGGATGCGGTCGGCCTCGGCGCCACGACGACCGATGACGATGCCGGGACGCGCGGTGTGGATGTCCACCCGGACGCGGTCACGGGTGCGCTCGATCTCGACCCGGGAGATGCCGGCCCGCTCCATGCCCGTGGACATGAGCTTGCGGATGGCGACATCCTCCTTGACGTAGTCGCGGTAGCGCTGACCGTCCTTGGTGGAGTCGGCGAACCAGCGGCTCTTGTGCTCGGTGGTGATACCGAGGCGGAACCCATTGGGGTTGACCTTCTGACCCATTAGCGGGTGCCTCCCTTGGTGGTCTTCGGCGTGACGACCACGGTGATGTGGCTGGTGCGCTTGTTGATGCGGGACGCCCGGCCCTGGGCGCGCGGCCGGAACCGCTTCATCGTCGGGCCTTCGTCGACGTATGCCGCGCTGACGACCAGCTCGCGCTCGTCGAACGCCTCGGAGGCGGCGTCAGCCTTGACCCGCAGGTTGGCGATGGCGCTCTCGAGCACCTTCTTCACCGGGTCGCTGGCGGACTGCGGCGCGAAGGTCAGCACGGCGACGGCCTCGGTGGCCTGCTTGCCACGGATGAGGTCGACGATCCGGCGAGCCTTCATCGGCGTGACGCGCACGTGGCGCGCGACGGCCTTGGCTTCCATCACGGTGTCCTTGTTCTCGGTCGGGGCGGCCATCAGCGACGACGCCCCTTCTTGTCGTCCTTCACGTGACCCTTGAACGTGCGGGTCGGCGCGAACTCGCCGAGCTTGTGGCCGACCATCGACTCGGTGACGAACACCGGGACGTGCTTGCGGCCGTCGTGCACGGCGAAGGTGTGACCCAGGAAGTCGGGGCTGATGACCGACCGACGGGACCAGGTCTTGATGACGTTCTTCGAACCCGCTTCGTTCTGGGCGTCCACCTTCTTCTGGAGGTGGTCGTCGATGAAGGGGCCCTTCTTCAGACTGCGAGGCATTTCAGGAGGCTCCTATCAGCGCTTCTTGCCAGTACGACGGCGGCGAACGATCATCTTGTCGCTCGGCTTGCCGGGGCGGCGGGTGCGGCCCTCGGCCTGACCCCAGGGGCTGACCGGGTGGCGACCACCGGAGGTCTTGCCCTCGCCACCACCGTGCGGGTGGTCGACCGGGTTCATGGCGACACCGCGGACGGTCGGGCGCTTGCCCTTCCAGCGCATGCGGCCGGCCTTGCCCCAGTTGATGTTGGACTGCTCGGCGTTGCCCACCTCGCCGACCGTGGCGCGGCAGCGCAGGTCGACGTTGCGGATCTCACCGGACGGCATACGCAGCTGCGCGTAGGGGCCGTCCTTGGCGACGAGCTGCACACGCACACCGGCCGAACGGGCGATCTTCGCGCCGCCACCGGGCTTGAGCTCGACGGCGTGGATGACCGTACCGGTCGGGATGTTGCGCAGCGGCAGGCTGTTGCCGGGCTTGATGTCGGCGGCCGGACCGTTCTCGATCGCCATGCCCTGCTCCAGGCCACGCGGGGCCAGGATGTAGCGCTTCTCGCCGTCGGCGTAGTGCAGCAGCGCGATGCGGGCGGTGCGGTTGGGGTCGTACTCGATGTGAGCGACCTTGGCCGGCACGCCGTCCTTGTCGTGGCGACGGAAGTCGATGACGCGGTAGGCGCGCTTGTGACCGCCACCGATGTGACGGGTCGTGATGCGCCCGTTGCTGTTGCGGCCACCGGACTTGGTCAGCGGGCGGACCAGCGACTTCTCAGGCGTGGTGCGCGTGACCTCGACGAAGTCGGCAACGCTCGAGCCGCGACGACCCGGCGTCGTCGGCTTGTACTTGCGGATACCCATGGTTACGTAGTTCCTTACGTCTCGTCAGCGTCAGGCGCCCGCACCGAAGATGTCGATCGAGCCCTCGCGAAGGGTGACGATCGCACGCTTGGTGTCCTTGCGCTTGCCGGTGCCGAACCGGGTGCGGCGAGCCTTGCCCGGGCGGTTGAGGGTGTGCACGGAGTCGACCTTGACACCGAAGACGCGCTCGACGGCGATCTTGATCTCGGTCTTGTTGGCCCGCGGGTCGACGAGGAAGGTGTACTTGCCCTCGTCGAGCAGCGAGTACGACTTCTCCGACACGACCGGCGCGATCAGGATGTCGCGCGGGTCCTTGTCGAGGACGAAGTTGGTGCTCACTTGGTCTCCTCCTCAGCCACGTCCTGGGCCTTCGCGCCACCGGCGGGGACGAAACCGGCAGCCTCGGCGGCCTCCGCAGAGCGGAACCACACCTCGGCCACGGTCGCGTCGTACCAGCGCGAACCGGGAACGTGGTACTTCATCGAGTCCTTGTTGCCCTTGACCTCGAAGCCCTCGGGCGCCGAGCCGTCCTCGAGCGCGGCGGCCGAGTCGGGGCCGAAGCCACCGTCGGTCGCAGCGTCGGTGTCGGCGTCGGTGTCGACCAGCGTCGCGGGCTTGTCAGCCTTGGCCTCGTCAGCCTTCGCCTCGTCGGCCTTGGCCGGCTTGTCGGCGGCCTTCTTGGCAGCGGCCTTCTTGGCAGGCTTGTCGGCCTTCGCCTCGGCGGGGGCCTCGGTGACGACGTCGGCCTCGACACCGCCGACCGGCTGGGCACCGTTCACGAACGCGTCGAGCGCGGCGGTGGTGAAGACCACGTCGTCGGCGCACAGCACGTCGTAGGTGTTGAGCTGGTCAGCGGCCAGGACGTGCACGCCCGGAAGGTTGCGCACCGACTTCAGCGACACGACGTCGCTGCGGTCGAGCACGACCAGCAGGTTGGGGCGCTCGGTCAGGCCGGCGAGCAGGGCCACCGCGTCCTTGGTGGACGGGGCGGTGCCGCTCACGAGGCCCTCGACCACGTGGACGCGGTCGTTTCGGGCCCGGTCCGAGAGGGCGCCACGCAGGGCAGCGGCCTTCATCTTCTTGGGGGTCCGCTGGGCGTAGTCACGCGGCTGCGGGCCGTGGACGGTGCCACCGCCGGCGAACTGCGGCGCACGGGTCGAGCCCTGGCGGGCGCGACCGGTGCCCTTCTGGCGGTACGGCTTGCGGCCACCACCACGGACCTCGCCACGCGTCTTGGTGGCGTGCGTGCCCTGGCGGGCAGCAGCCATCTGCGCGACGACGACCTGGTGGATCAGCGGCACGTTGACCTGGACGTCGAAGATCTCCGCAGGGAGCTCGACCTTCGCAGCCTTGGCAGTCTGAGTAGCCATCTAGGTTCAGGCTCCCTTCGCGGCCGTGCGGACCAGGACGACGCTGCCGCGGGGGCCGGGAACGGCACCCTTGACGAGCAGCAGGCCCTTGTCAGCGTCCACGGCGTGGATCTGCAGGTTCTGGGTGGTCTGGCGGACGCCGCCCATGCGGCCCGCCATGCGCATGCCCTTGAAGACACGACCCGGGGTGGCGCAGCCACCGATCGAGCCGGGCTTGCGGTGGTTGCGGTGGGCACCGTGCGAGGACGAGACGCCGTGGAAGCCGTGGCGCTTCATGACACCGGCGAAGCCCTTGCCCTTGGTGGTGCCGGTGACGTCGACGTCCTGGCCCGCCTCGAAGGTCTCGACGGTGACCTCCTGGCCGAGCTCGTAGTCGCCCGCGTCAGCGGTGCGCAGCTCGACGAGGTGACGGCGCGGCGTCACGCCGGCCTTCTCGAAGTGGCCGGTCAGCGGCTTGGTGACCTTGCGCGGGTCGATCGCGCCGTACGCGAGCTGAACCGCGGCATACCCGTCCTTGTCGGCGTCGCGCAGCTGCGTGACGACGTTCGGGCCGGCCTCGATCACGGTGACGGGGACGAGCTTGTTGTCGGCGTCCCACACCTGGGTCATGCCGAGCTTGGTGCCCAGCACGCCCTTCACGGTCTTGGTTGCATTTGAAGTCATGGCAGTCATTCCCGAGTCAGAGCTTGATCTCGATGTTGACGTCGGCCGGGAGGTCGAGACGCATCAGCGAGTCGACGGCCTTGGGCGTCGGGTCGATGATGTCGATCAGGCGCTTGTGCGTGCGCATCTCGAAGTGCTCGCGGCTGTCCTTATACTTGTGCGGCGAACGGATGACCACGAAGACGTTCTTCTCCGTGGGCAGCGGCACCGGGCCGACGACCGTCGCCCCGGCACGGGTCACCGTGTCGACAATCTTGCGCGCCGAGTTGTCGATGACCTCGTGGTCATACGACTTCAGTCGGATGCGGATCTTCTGTCCCGCCATCTGAAGCTTTCTCTCTCTCGCCGTCCATCAAACTGTTGGCCGGTCCCTGTCAGACCTCCGACCCCCGCGGTCGGGTGTGTCGCACCCGCTTCGCGGCCCGACGACATGCGCTCTCGCGCTGGTCGTGCGGAATCGGTTGGTCCGGCAGAGCCGGGGCTTGCGCTTCCCGGAGTGTCGCCCCGCACGTGAGAATGCGGTTCGAGGTGTGGCACCGGGGTGGCGGCGACGACATGGGTCGGCGACGCGCGTCAAGCAACCGCTCCAGTGTGCCAGAGCGTGTGGCGACCTACCAAATCGAGGCCGGACCACCCGGCATACCCACCCCCATGGCGCGTCGCACGCGTGCTTGCGTCCGCGCGTTTGCCCCGCTGGTGGGCAGGTTCGCAGACGCAAGCAGGGGTATGCCGGGTGGCTGGGGTGGGGTGGGTCAGCGCGGGCCGCCGCCGAGGACTCCGGCGTCGTACGCCTTGAGCACCGACTCCTTGTCGGCCGCGGTGAGCTTGCCGTCCTTGACCGCGGTGTCCAGCCGGGTGGACAGCTGGGAACGGTGCTCGGTCTTCTCGGCCGCCTCGACCTTGTCGAGCGCCGCCTGCACCTTGGCCTCGGAGACACCGAGCGCCTTCGCCAGGGCGGCGACGCGCTCCTTCTCCTTGGCCTCCCGGTCGGCCTCGGACGGCTTGCTGCCCTCGGCCGGTGGGCTGGTCGGCTTGAGCTGCTCGCGCACGGTGTCGAGCGCGGTCTGGACCTTGTCCTCGGACAGGCCCAGGGCGGACGCGAGCGCGGCGGCGTCCATGCCGTGCCCGTGGCCGCCGCGACCGGGGCCGCCCGGGCCACCGGGTCCACGGCCGTTCTGGTCGGTCGTGCCCGACTCCCCCGACTGCTGGGGGGAGGTGCTGGAGGTGGCGCTCGGGCTCGGGGCGCTGCCCGCGGCGAGGGCCTGGCTGGCGCCGATGCCGGTCGCGAGGGCGACCACCCCACCGACGGCGGCGAGCTTCACGGGTTTGCTGATGGACATGCGAGTTCCTTCGCTCGTGGCCGACCCCGTGGCCGGCCTGGTCGTCCACCGTCCGTGGCGACGCTGGCCGGCAGCCGTGACGACCCTGTCAGCCACCTGTCGATCCGCCGGGCCACGCCTGCTTGCGTCCGCGGTTGTGGCGGCTCGGGCGACCAGATCCGCGGACGTTGGGCTCCGTGGCTGGGAGGATCGGCGCCATGACGACGGCGTCGAGCTCCTTCCCCACCGCAGCACCCGGCCCCGGACGGGCCCGGCAGTCGCTGATCTACCGCGCGGGGGTGCTGGGCCGGGCGCCGCAGGTGCCGACCGACTTCGCCCAGCTCGAGTCCCGAGCGCGGGCGGCCATGTCGCACAAGGCGTGGGCCTACGTCGCCGGCGGGGCAGGGTCGGGAGCCACGATGCGCGCCAACCGCGCGGCATACGACCGCCACCGGCTCGTCCCGCGCATGGCGAGCGGCCACGTGGCCCGCGACCTGTCGGTCGAGCTCTTCGGCCGCCGTCTGCCCACTCCCCTGCTCCTGGCACCCATCGGCGCCGCCGCCCTCGTCCATGCCGACAGCGACCTGCACATCGGTCGCGGAGCCGCGGCGACCGGCGTCCCCTACATCCTGTCCAACCAGGGGTGCTCGCCCATGGAGGCCGTCGCCGCGGTCATGGGCGACGCGCCGCGGTGGTTCCAGCTCTACTGGTCGACCGACGACGCCCTCGTCGACAGCCTGCTGCGGCGCGCTGAGGCGAGTGGCGCCGAGGCCGTGGTCGTCACGCTGGACACGACGATGCTGGGCTGGCGGCCACAGGACCTCAACCTCGGCAGCCTGCCGTTCAGCCAGGGCGTCGGCATCGCGCAGTACACCTCCGACCCGCGCTTCCGCGAGATCGTCCGCTCCCGCGTCGCCGCCCGCGGGAGCGGGGCCACCACGCAGGACGTGCAGGTGACGCTGGCCGCGATCCGCACGCTGTTGTCGATCAGCCGCGAGCACCCGGGCCGCCTGCGCGACAACCTGCGCTCCCCCGAGCCGCGGGCCGCGGTCGAGACGTTCCTCGACATCTACTCCAACCCGGGGCTCACCTGGCAGACACTGGCGAGCATCAAGTCACGGACGTCGCTGCCGGTGCTGTTCAAGGGGATCCTGCACCCCGACGACGCTCGGCGGGCCGTCGACGCCGGCGCGGACGGGATCGTCGTGAGCAACCACGGAGGGCGCCAGGTCGACGGGGCGGTCGCCAGCCTCGACGCCCTGCCCGCGGTGCGGGCCGCCGTGGGCGAGGGTATGCCGCTCGTGCTCGACAGCGGGGTCCGTTCCGGCGCCGACGTGGTCAAGGCGCTGGCGCTGGGGGCCGACGCGGTCGCGATCGGGCGGCCGTACATCTACGGCCTGGCGCTTGCCGGCGGCGCCGGGGTGCGCGACGTGATCGCCAACCTGGTCGCCGAGCTCGACCTCACCATGGGTCTCATCGGCGCCGCCTCGCTGGCGGACCTCACCCCCGACGTCCTGGCCTGACCCACTTCGGGCCACCCACGCTCGACCCGGCCGCCCACACCACGCCCCAGTGGCCCGAAGTCGGCACCGCACACCACTTCGGGCCACCCACGCTCGACCCGGCCACCCGCACCACGCCCCAGTGGCCCGAAGTGCCAGGCACATGCGAAGGGGCCCCGCAGCCGAAGCGGCGGGGCCCCGTCGTGGGGCTGGT
>JAEZWF010000039.1 GCA_023420415.1 Actinomycetes bacterium
CATTAAGATTTCATCTTGTAATGGAAGCTATTGATGGAGATGAGATCATACGTGAGAAAATGGTATCCAGATATGAGGCTTTTGAAGAAACCATAGGGGATTTTATTATTAGTAAATTACCTGAAGATGCTGCGAAGCGTCTTCTTAAGGCTTCTAATGATGACGATATAGGTAGATTAAAGAAAACCTTTGGGCATTTAATAATCAGCACGATGGATGGACTAAGTACAAGACAAAGTATGCGTCCAGATGAATATATTCGTGAATCTGTTACAAATATTATAATTTCAATGATTAGGTAGAATATACCGGCTTTAGTACTTGGAGCTTGTTTCCAAAACTACAGGCCGGTTTTTGTATATGTTCGTATATAAGGCTAAATAAACCGGATAAACTAAATAAGAATACAATAAGGAATGGGTATAGCAAAAGTATTTGGGTATAATATAACTATCTTATAAAAAGGATTAACTATGATTATTCAAGGCTTTACGCTCTTTGTGGAAAGGCATGACTTTTTTCTGAAGCTTTTTCTTGAGCACATGAAAATAACTTTAATTGCCATTGGTATCTCTATTATTATAGGAGGTATGTTTGGTATAGCAATAAGTGAGTTTAAAAAGCTGACAAAGCTTACATTAGGTAGTATTAATTTCATATACACCATTCCATCTATTTCAATGTTAGGCTTTCTCATCCCTTTTTCAGGAGTTGGTAATACAACTGCCATCATTGCTTTAACAATATATGGTCTTTTACCTATGGTAAGGAGCACATATACAGGACTTTCAGAGGTGGATCCAGCTATTATTGAAGCAGCCAGAGGCATGGGAAGTACTAGGTGGCAAATATTATATAAAATTAAGCTACCTCTTGCACTTAATGTTATTATGTCTGGTATAAGAAATATGGTAACAATGACTATTGCCCTTGCCGGAATCGCATCTTTTATTGGAGCTGGTGGACTTGGCGTTGCCATATATAGAGGTATAACAACAAACAATAGCGCCATGACTCTTGTAGGTAGCCTGCTCATTGCCATGCTCGCACTTGTTGCTGATGGACTAGTGGGACTAATACAATCCGCCTTAGGCAGGGAAAAGAGAAATCGTAAGTGGGTTTTGAAAGTAATTCTCGTTGTATCCATATTAGGTATTTTTATTGGTAGTATCGGTATGTTGAAAAGCGACGGCAGAGATGAAACCATCAATATAGCAACAAAACCTATGACAGAGCAACAAATAATGGGAGAGATGCTAAAGGCTCTAATAGAGGAGAAAACAGATTATAAAGTGAAGCTGTTTCAAGGTGTTGGTGGAGGTACTTCCAATATACAGCCAGCTATGATGAGTGGGAAATTTCATATATATCCTGAATATACGGGTACTGGGTGGAATATGGTGCTGAATGAAAAAAGTGTATATCAGGATAAGGATTTTCAAAGATTAAAAGAGCGGTATGCTCGTGAGCTTAATCTCAGGTGGCTTGGTATGTATGGATTCAATAATAGCTATGGAATTCTTTTAAATAAAGATATTGCCGAAAAATATAATATAAAAACCATTTCCCAGCTAGCCCCTGTAGCATCAGAGCTTATTTTCGGCGGAGAATATGATTTTTTTGAACGAAAAGACGGTTACGAAGGATTAACAAGTGAATATGGGCTTAAGTTTAAGTCGACTAAGGATATGGATATAGGGCTCAAATATCATGCCTTTAAAGAAGGTGAAATTCAAGCAATGGTAGTATTCACAACGGATGGACAGCTGGCTGAAAGTGGTGGCATAGTTTTGGAGGATGATAAGAACTTTTATCCTTCATACAAATGTGGGAATGTTGTAAATGAAAAAATACTGAAAGAGTATCCGAAATTAAAAACGGTATTGAAAAAATTAGAAGGAACCATCAGTGATAGTGAAATGGCGATGATGAATCATAAAGTAGAGGACTTGAAAGAATCACCGCACAAGGTAGCCGTAGACTTTTTGAAGAGAAAAGGCTTGCTTTAGCATATATTGAAAGAAGAGTTAATATGAATCACATTATTGAATATAGAAATGTAAGTAAGTTATACAATGGCAAGCGAGTTATAGATAACCTCAACATGAAAGTAAAAAAGGGAGAGTTTGTAACCATGATAGGCTCTTCGGGCAGTGGAAAAACTACAGCTTTAAAGATGATAAATGGTTTAGTTACTCCAGACGAAGGACAGATTCTTGTAGGAGGAGAGGATGTTTTGGCATTAGATCGTATTAAGCTGAGAAGAAATATAGGTTATGCCATACAAGGAAGCGTCCTTTTTCCACATATGACGGTAGAAGAGAATATTTCATATGTTCCCAGACTCTTAAATAAGGGTGATAGGAATAGGACAAGGGATGCAGTGAAAAAGTGGTTAGATATTGTTGGGCTGGAAAAATCAATGTTAAAGCGTTATCCAGATGAGCTTTCCGGAGGTCAAGCCCAAAGAGTGGGCATTGCAAGAGCGCTTGCAGCATCACCCGACATACTGTTAATGGATGAACCTTTTGGAGCCGTAGATGAAATTACAAGAAAGCATCTTCAGGAGGAAATGAAAAGGATACATAAGATATCCGGTGTTACAGTGATGTTTGTAACTCATGATATCTCAGAAGCTTTAAACCTGGGTACAATGATCATGGTTATGGATGGTGGCAGAATGCAGCAATATGATACTCCGTCAGAATTAGTGAAAAATCCTGCCAGTCCATTTGTTGAAGCTTTACTTAATAGCAGAACTTGTGCTATGAATCATTTTCTAATTTAAGCAAGCAAGGTAATGATATGGTGGTATAATCCAAAAAATTGATTTTTATGGGAATTTTATATAATTTAAAAAGCTCAGTTATGACATATGAATTCTAATTGATTTGTAGATATTGTCATAATCTGAGCTTTTGCTTAACGATTATTGGTGGATGTTATTTTAGACAGAGTCTGGAAAGAAGGGCATCCTTACCCATTGCTCCAATAACCTTATCACCAGGCTCTCCATTTTTAAATGCCATAAAGGTTGGCAGTGTCATTACTCCATATTTTACAGCTAAATCTGGCTGTTCGTCGGTATTGATCTTTGCTACCTTCACCTTGCCCTCTAGTTCACTTGCAATATCCTCAAGTGTAGGTCCCATCTTTACACAAAAGCCACACCATGGTGCCCAAAAGTCGACAAGGACTGGAATATCACTTTGTAGAACTTCCTTTTCAAAAATTTCTGATGTTAGATTAATAATCATATTTCCTCCTCAATTTCTGGAATTTATTTTTCTTTCCGAACGGAAAGATTTTCCAAGGTTTTTTGTCTTTCTTCCTCACTTTGAAATGGAATAAGACCGTCTGCTATAATTTTTTCCACCTTGAGTGGCAGAGCTTTTATTTCTTCCCTGCTTAGCCC
>JAEZWF010000041.1 GCA_023420415.1 Actinomycetes bacterium
GTCGTGGAGACCAACGGTCGCCGCATGGCCAAGGGCGTGTGCCCGGTGTGTGGCACCAACCTCAACCGCATTCTCGGCAAGGCCTGACGCAGACCTTTCCCCATCGCGAGGGGGGGGGCCCCCCCCCCCCGGGGGGGGGCGCCCCCGGGGGGGGGGGGCCCCCCCCCCCCCTCGCGATGGGGAAAGGTCTGCGTCAGGCCTTGCCGAGAATGCGGTTGAGGTTGGTGCCACACACCGGGCACACGCCCTTGGCCATGCGGCGACCGTTGGTCTCCACGACCTTGCCCTCGGCCTCGCGCTTCTCCTTGCACTTCACGCAGTAGAACTCGCCCTTGTAGGTCTCGTCTGCCATCGCCATGTCTCCTTGTCGATCGCGCCGCACGGTTGCGGCGCCGGACTCCGGCCAACTTAGACCATGCTGAGCACAAAATCGCGCAAGGGGGTGCGTGGCGGCACCTGGTTCGCGTCGTGCTCAGCCACCCCTTAGGCTCCGCCCCCATGAGCACGACGCCGTGGTGGGACGCCGACCTGACCGACCTGCGGGCCGAGCGCCGGGTGGCAGGCGGGCGACCGATCGCGGTCGTCACCTTGGACCTGCCAGAGCGCCGCAACTCGATGAGCACCCCCATGACCGAGTCGTGGGGATGTCTCATGGCGAGCCTCGCGGCCGATCCCGAGCTCGCCGCCGTCGTCGTCACCGGCGCCCCGCCGGCGTTCTGCGCAGGCGGCGACCTGTCCTGGATCGTCAAGGACAAGGACGCCTCGGTCAGCGGCCTGCGCGAGCGGATGCTCACCTTCTACCGCACCTGGCTCACCATCCGTGACGTGCCGGTGCCGACGATCGCCGCGGTCAACGGGTCGGCGATCGGGGCCGGGCTCGCGATCGCGCTCGCCTGTGACATCAGGTATGCCGCCGCTGACGCCAAGCTGGGTGTCCCGTTCACCTCCCTGGGGTTGCACCCCGGCATGGCGACCACGTGGTCGCTGCCAGACGTCGCAGGCATGGCGGTTGCCCGCGACCTGCTGCTCACCGGACGCATCGTGACCGGTGAGGAGGCGGTCGGGCTGGGACTGGCCTCCGCGGCATACCCCGCGGGTGAGGTGCTCGACCGCGCGCTGGAGGCGGCCGACCGCGTGGCGGCCACGGCCCCGATCGCGACCCGCCTCACCGTGCAGGCGTTGCGCGGTGGTGGGCACGACACGCACGAGACGGCGCTGCAGTGGGAGGCGCTGGCACAGGCGACGACCCTGGCCACCGCCGACCTGCACGAGGGCATCGCGGCAGCGGCGGCCAAGCGGGCCCCGACGTTCCACGGCCGCTGACCTTCGTTCCCAGGTCCGGCGCCGGGTCCTCGGGAATGTCGGCGTGCTCGCCTATCGTGGAGGAATGAGCGACATCGAGGTCCGGCGCAGCCGCAAGCGGCGCCGCACCGTGAGTGCGTACCGCGAGGGCGGCCGCACGATCGTGCTCATCCCGGCCCGGTTCACCAAGGCCGAGGAGCGCCAGTGGGTCGCGACCATGGTCGAACGGCTGGAGAGGGGTGACAAGCGCCGGCGCCCCAGCGATGCCGAGCTGTCGAGCCGGGCGGCCGAGCTGTCGGGGCGCTACCTCGGCGGGCTCGCCAAGCCGGCCAGCATCCGGTGGGTCACCAACCAGAACTCGCGCTGGGGCTCGTGCACGCCGAGCGACCGCACGATCCGCATCTCGCACCGGGTCAAGGGCATGCCGGCCTACGTCCTGGACTACGTGGTCCTGCACGAGCTCGCCCACCTGCTGGCCCCAGGGCACGGGCCCGAGTTCTGGCAGTTGCTCGCCGGCTACCCGCGGCTCGAGCGGGCGCGGGGCTACCTCGAGGGCGTCGCCCACGCCGCGGGGCTCGACCTGTCCGACGACGTCGAGAGCCCGGGCGGTGAGCCGGCGCAGGGGGAGCCGCACCAGGCCGCGCTCGACTTCGGGCCGAGCGACGACTGAGGGCGCCGGGCGGCAGCCTCAGCCCAGCAGCCGTCTGGCCGCCGCGACCATCGGCGCGATCTCGTGCGCGCTCTCCGGCGGCAGGGCGTCCGCCGGCCACCAGGCCACGTCGAGCGACTCCGCGCTCACGGCGAACACGGCATCGTCGGGCACGACCGCGGCATACCGGATGTCGAGGTGCTCCTCGCACCGCCCGAAACCCGCGGCCAGCAACCGGTGCCGGTGCAGCTCGACGATGCGCGGGTCGAGCACGAGGTCGGCCAGGCCGCTCTCCTCGCGTGCCTCCCGCGTCGCGGCCGCGTGCACGCTGTGGTCCTCCGGCTCGAAGTGACCCCCGAACTGCAGCCACATCCCCGCCTTGGCGTGCAGGGTGAGCAGCACCCGGTCGAGCGACTCGTTGAGCACGATCGCCCCCGCCGTGAGGTGCTGCGGCGGCCCCTGCTTCCACATCGCGCCCGGGTGCTGCTCGAGGTGGGCGAGCAGCTCAGCGCGCCACTGCTCCTGCTGGGCGTCGGGCGCCGCCCAGCTGCCGAGCGCCGACCTGGCGTCGTCGCGCAGCGCGAGGTATGCCGCGGGCACGCCGGTGCCCGTCGCCGTCGCCTCGCTCACTGGTCGCCCTCGCGCAGGATCTGGTCGAGTGCGGCGTCCAGGTCGGCGTCGGAGCCGTCGGTGGCGCCGAGCTTCTCGACGTAGCCGAGCGGGTCGTCGAGGTCGGCAGCGGTCGGTGCGACGTCCGGGTGGCCCCAGGCGCCGTCCCGACCCGTGATGCCGTGCTTGGCCTCGAGCGCTGCCCACAGGTTGGCGGCGTCGCGCAGCCGCCGGGGTCGCAGCTCGAGGCCGACCAGGCCGGCGAAGACCTTCTCGGCCGGGCCGCCGGTGGCGCGGCGTCGCCGCACCGCCTCGGCGAGCGCGGCAGCCTGTGGCAGGTGCTGTCGGGTGGCGCGCTCGGCGACGACGTCGACCCAGCCCTCGACGAGGGCGAGGTAGGTCTCGAGCCGGGACAGCGCCGCCCGCTGCGCGGGGCTGGGGTCCGGCCGGAAGAGCTGGTCCTGCAACGCCGACTGCAGGGCGCTCGCGTCGCTCGGGTCGACCGACTGCAGGGCCGACTCGATGCGGTCGGTGTCGATGGTGATGTCGCGGGCGTAGTCACGCACGGCCGTCACGAGCTGCGGCCCGATCCACGGCACGCGGGCGAAGAGGCGAACGCGCGCGGCCTCGCGGACGGCGAGGTAGAGCCGCACCTGGTCGAGGTCGACCCCGAGGCCCTCGGCGAACGCCGCGACGTTGGCCGGCAGCAGCGCGACCGAGCGGTCGGCCACCAGCGGGAGCCCCACCTCGGTGCCGCTGACGGTCTCGGCCGCCAGCGCACCGACGGCCTGACCGACCTGGAGCCCGAACATCGACCCGCTCATCTTCGCCAGCATCGGCTCCATCTGGCCGAGCATCGCCGCCGGGTCCATGCCGGGCGGCAGCAGTCCCTCGGGGACCGCGCCCTCGGGCAGGTCGCCGAGCTCGCCGATCTGGGCGCGCATCGCGTCGCCCACGGCGCGGCCCACGCCCTCGGCCACGGGTTCCACGAGCTGGCGCCACATCGGCATGGTCTCCTCCACCCACTCGGCTCGGCTCCACGCGTGCGTGGAGATGCCGGGGGCGGAGAAGGAGGTCACGTCGTCCAGCCAGAGCTCGGCGACCTGCGCGGCGGTGTCGAGCTGTCGCCGTTCGGCCTCACTCACGACGGTGTCGCCACCGGCGGCGACCGTCTTGCGCGCCGTGTCGGTCGCGAGCGCGACGTTGAATGCCTCGTCGGACGGGCCGCCGGCGAACATCGCCTGCACCTGCCCGGCCATCATCGACAGCATGGCCGGGTCGACCTGGTCGACGCCCATGTCCTTGAGGGCCTTGACCATCTGGGGGTCGAGCTGGCTGCCGCCGGTCAGCTGGCGCAGCACCTGCTCGAGCTCGGGCGGCAGGCCCGTGCCGTCGTCGCCGCCCGGCTGGTCGGGCGACTGGGGCAGGTCGGGGTGGTCGGGCACAACAGCTCCTGGTGGCTCCTGAGAGGATGACGTCCACCCAGACAACCACGCGGAGGCCGAAGTGAGTTCCCCTGCGCGCGCCCGCAAGGGCGCCGTTCGCTCGCGGCGTAGCGCCGTCGACGTCGCCGTGCTGACGACGGGCGACGCTGCGAGCCGGGCGGTCCTGCGCGCGTTCGCCGCGGCCGCTGCGCGCGGCACGGTGGGGAGCGGACCTGACCAGGCACCGATCGGCACCGTCCGGGCCGTCGGCACGCAGCCGCCCGGTGTCGACGGGGTCGAGCTCACCCGGTGCGAACCCACCGACCCCGCACTGGTGGAGGCGCTGCGCGGGGCAGACGTCGCGGCATACGTCGCCGCGAGCACCGACCTCGACGCCGACCTGGCGCTGGGGGCCCGGGGGCGGCGCGAACGCAGCCTGCGGCGCGCCCAGACCGTGGTGACGGCCGCGGCCGCGGCGGGGGTGCGTCACCTGGTCGTGGTCACCAGCGCCCAGGTCTACGGCGCCGAGCCCGACAACCCCGTGCCGCTGCCGGACGATGCGCCGTTGCAGGCGCCCAGCGACGGTGGGCAGGTGGGCGACCTCATGGACGTCGAGCAGCTCGTCGCGGTGGCGCGCGAGGTCCACCCGGGCCTGCGGCTGTCTGTGGTTCGGCCGGCGACGCTGGTGGGGGAGGGTGTCGACACCGTCCTCACCCGCCACTTCGAGGCGCCCCGGTTGCTCACCGTCCGCGGCGCCGCACCGGCCTGGCAGTTCTGCCACGTCGACGACCTCGGCTCTGCGGTGGTGCTGGTGGCCGCTGCCGGGCTCGAGGGTGTCGTGCCCGTCGGCGCGCCCGGACACCTCACCCAGACCGAGCTCGAGCGGCTCACCGGGATGCGCCCGGTGTCGCTCAGCCTCTCCTCAGCCATGGGAACCGCCGACCGGCTCCACCACGTTGGGATGCTGCCGGCACCTGCCAGTGACCTCTCGTTCGTCGTCTTCCCCTGGGCCGTGTCCCCGGGGCGGCTCCTCGAGCGCGGCTGGGCGCCGGTGTACGACAACGAGACCTGCCTCGGTGTCCTGCTCGACACCATCAGGGGCTCACACGCGGTCGCGGCCCGCCGGCTCGACCGCAAGGACGCCGCCCTCGGGGCGGCCAGTGCGGCGGTCGCCCTCGTGGGCACCGCCGCGATCGTGCGGCGTCGCCGCAGGAAGGCCTGAAAGCGATGTCGGACCGTTCGACCCAGCTCACCGAGCCGGCCGAGGTGGTGCTCGCCGAGATCCGCGAGTCGCCGCTGTCGGTCGACGAGCTACTCGCCGCCGTGCAGCACCCGCGCTGCGGTGCCGTCTCGCTGTTCGTCGGCGTCGTGCGTGACCACGACCACGGCGAGGAGGTCGCGGGCCTGGACTACTCCTCCCATCCCAGCGCCGCCGACGAGCTGGCACGGGTATGCCGCGAGGTCGCCTCGCGGCATACCGTCGCCAAGGTGGCCGCGGTGCACCGCAGCGGGCGGCTCGAGGTCGGGGACCGTGCCGTGGTGGCCGCCGTCTCGGCGCCGCACCGCGCGCAGGCGATCGAGGCGTGCCGCGACCTCATCGACACGCTCAAGGCGACGGTCCCGATCTGGAAGCACCAGGAGTTCACCGACGGCACCGACGAATGGGTGGGCCTGCCCTGATGAGCGACCACTCCGCACCCGACTACCTGGCGCCGGGACCCGTCGAGGGCGACCCCTACCGGCTGGGCCGCAGGTCCGTCGCCACTCTGGTCGGTGGGTTCCTCGTCATCGCCCTGGCCGCGCTGTCGACGATGGTCGGGCTGCCCTACATCGTCCTCAAGCCCGGACCTGTAACCAACACGCTGGGCAAGGCCGAGGGCAAGCAGCTCATCACGGTGTCGGGCGCCAAGACCTACCCGACCGAGGGGGCGCTCGACTTCACGACGGTCCGCGTGGCCGGTGGCCCGGGCTCCAAGGTCACCGTGTGGGACCTGCTGCAGGCGGCGGTGCGCAGCAGCGAGGAGATCGAGCCGGAGGAGGCGTACTTCCCCAAGGGCGTGACGAGCAAGCAGGTGCAGGAGGAGAACACCGCCGAGATGGTCGACTCCCAGCAGGAGGCGATCGCGGTGGCACTGGAGGCAGTTGGCGCCGACGTCACCTCACACATCGTGGTCGCGCAGGTCACCGACGACAGCCCCAACAAGTCGGTGCTGCGCGCGGGCGACCGCATCGACACCATCGACGGGCAGGCCGTCTCCGACAGCGAGGCGGTGCGCGCCGCCATCGGCAAGCACGAGCCCGGCGAGAAGGTCCGGCTCGGGATCGTGCGCGACGGCAAGCCGGTCACGGTCGAGGCGGCGACCAGGGAGAACCAGGGCCGCACGACCATCGGGGTCTTCCTCGGGTTGAAGTTCGACTTCCCCTACAAGGTCACCATCGATGCCGGAGAGGTCGGGGGCCCTTCTGCCGGAACGATGTTCGCGCTCGGCCTCTACGACACGCTCACTCCCGGAGCGCTCACCGGCGGTGAGAAGATCGCGGGAACCGGCACCATCGACTACACCGGTGCGGTGGGACCGATCGGCGGCATCCGGCAGAAGCTCGTCGGCGCCAGGGACGGGGGAGCGAAGTGGTTCCTCGCCCCGGCGGACAACTGCGCCGAGGTCGTCGGCAACGTGCCCGAGGGGTTGAAGGTCGTGCGCATCGCGACCTTCGACGAGGCGAAGTCGTCGGTCGAGTCGATCGCCGCCGGCAAGGGCGGCTCGCTGCCGACCTGCGCCCGCTGAGGCGAACGGCGCTAGTCCTGCAGGGTCGCGCGCAGGGCGTGCACCAGACCGGGCGCGATGTCCTCACCGGACGCCACCTGGTCGTCGCTGTCGTGGGCCCGCTGACGCAGCAGGCACCGTGACTGGCCGTCGCGGGTCACCGCCACCAGCAGCCGCACGTCCTGCCGGTCAGGGTGCCGGGTCAGCGCCTCGACGGCCTTCTCCGCGTCGTCGGGCAGGTCGCTGTCGGCGCCTGGCGGCACCACGATCCGCTCGATCGCGAGGGCAGCGCCGACCACGGCCTCGGGCCAGCTGATTCCCCCGAGGAGCGACTCGAGGTTGGACGTGCGGGGCAGGTTGTCCTGCTCGATCGCGCTGAGGGCGCCCTCGGCCAGGTCGGAACCGTGCATCCCGGCGCGCAGGTGCGGCTCGCGCGCGACCAGGTCGGCGGTCGGGACGAGGGCGAACAGCCGCGGGTTCTGCTCCCAGCCGCCGGCGGCGACGTGGCGTTCGGTGTCGAGCGCGGCGATCGAGAGCGGGTCGGTGACCTGGCGACGTTCGGGGCTGGCGGGGCGTTCGGCTTCCACGCGCCCCATGGTGCCGTATGCCGCGTGGCGACCACGCGGCATACCCACCTCGCCCCGCCCCCGCGCTGCGTCTGCGAGTTTGCCCCGCTGGTGGGCAACTTCGCAGACGCAAGCAAGTGACCGGGGTGACCTCGCGACGGGAACCACAGGAGCGGTAGGTAAGTTGGACCCCCTACCAGCGGGTGGCGAAGGCACCCGCGCGGCAGATCGGGCACGGCGTGAGTTCTTCTGAGTGGTTCGGTCCCGGCGAGCGCCCGGGCGAGGGCGGCCGACCGGGGCGGCCCGCGCAGCCCGGTGGCTCCGGAGGTTCGGGTGGGCGGCGTCCGCCGAACCTGTCCTTCGGGCGTCGCCGCGGACCGCTGGCGCCCACCATCGCGATCCTCATCGTGCTGGGTTTCCTCGTCACGATCTTCGCCTCGCTGTGGACCGAGATCCTGTGGTTCGGGTCGGTCGGCTACACCGACGTCTTCACCAAGCAGCTGTGGACCAAGGTGCTGCTGTTCGTGGTGGGCTTCGTCATCACCGCTGCGCTGGTGGCCTCCAGCCTCGTGATCGCCTGGCGCAGCCGGCCGATCTACGCCCCGGTCACCCCGCAGCAGCAGAACCTCGACCAGTACCGCGAGGCGATCGAGCCCTTGCGCAAGGTCGCCATGGTCGCCATCCCCGGCATCCTCGGGCTGCTCGCGGGTGCCGGCGCCGCCGGTCAGTGGAAGACGTTCCTGCTGTGGCGCAACGGGGGATCCTTCGGCGCGACGGACCCGCAGTTCAAGATGGACATCTCGTTCTTCGTGTTCACGCTGCCGTGGATCCGCTTCGTGCTCGGCTTCCTCACGATGGCACTCGTCATGGCGCTGGTCGCGGCTGCGTTCACCCACTACGTCTACGGCGGCCTGCAGATCCAGAACCGGGGCGAACGCACGACCCGCGCCGCACGCACCCACCTCGCGATCCTGGCCGCAGCCCTGGTCCTCGTCCGGGCGGCGACCTACTGGTTCGACCGCTACTCCCTTGCCACCCAAGCGAACTCGGGCCCGGTGGAGACAGGCATCAACTACACCGCGGCCAACGCCGTGCTGCCGACCAAGGTGATCCTGGCGGTCGCGGCGATCATGACCGCCGGGCTGTTCATCGCGGCCATCTGGACCCGGTCGTGGCGGCTGCCCGTCATCGGCCTCGGGCTGCTCGTCGTCACCTCGATCGTGGTGGGCAGCATCTACCCCGCGCTCGTGCAGCGCTTCCAGGTCAGGCCGTCGGAGAAGTCGCTCGAGCAGCCCTACCTGCAGCGCAACATCGACGCCACGCGCAAGGCGTACGCCATCGACAAGGTAGAGGTGCAGCCCTACACGGCGACGACGGAGGCGAGCCCCGGCCAGCTGCGCGACGACGCCGAGACCGTGCCCGGCATACGCCTCGTCGACCCCAACGTCGTGTCGCCGACGTTCAAGCAGCTGCAGTCGGTCCGTAACTACTACGCCTTCCCCGACTCCCTCGACGTCGACCGCTACACCGTCGACGGCCAGACGCGCGACACCGTGGTGGCGGTGCGCGAGCTCGACCTCGCGGGTGTGCCCGAGCAGCAGCGCAACTGGCTCAACGACCACACCGTCTACACGCACGGCTTCGGCATGGTCGCGGCCTACGGCAACCAGCGCACCGCCGACGGTGAGCCGGTCTTCTACGCCCAGAACATCCCCCAGTCCGGCAAGCTGCCGAAGTTCGAGCCACGCATCTACTTCGGTGAGGAGTCGCCGCAGTACTCCATCGTCGGTGGCCCGTCGGGTGCGGCGCCGCGGGAGTTCGACTACCCGAGTGAGGGCGGCCAGGAGAACAACACCTACGCCGGCAGCGGCGGCGTCGACGTGGGCTCGTTCCCGCGCAAGGTGGCCTACGCGCTGAAGTACCGCGAGCTGAACTTCCTGCTCTCCAACGCGGTCAACGGTGACAGCAAGATCCTCGACCACCGCCAGCCGTTGGAGCGGGTCGAGCGGGTGGCGCCGTGGCTCACCACCGACGGCAACCCCTACCCGGCGGTCGTCGACGGTCGGGTGCAGTGGATCGTCGACGGCTACACGACGACGGCCGACTACCCCTACTCGAGCCTGACCGAGATCGACAACGCCACGTCCGACTCGGTGACGGCCCGGTCGAGCGCCGTGCGGGCCATCGGCAGCGGCAAGGTCAACTACATCCGCAACTCGGTCAAGGCGACGGTGGACGCCTACGACGGCACCGTCAAGCTCTACGCCTGGGACGCGAACGACCCGCTGCTCAAGGCCTGGAACAAGGCCTTCGACGGCACCGTCCGCCCGATGAGCGAGATCGACGCCGACCTCATGTCGCACCTGCGCTACCCCGAGGACCTGTTCAAGGTGCAGCGCCAGCTGCTCACCCGGTTCCACGTGACCGACGCGGACTCGTTCTACGGCGGCCAGGACTTCTGGGAGGTGCCCGAGGACCCGTCCGCGGACAACCCGGTGGACCAGCCGCCCTACTACCTGACCCTCAAGCTGCCCGAGCAGGAGAGCGCCAAGTTCTCGCTGACGACGACGTTCAAGCCGCGTGGTGACCGCCAGGTGCTGACCGGCTTCCTGTCCGTCGACGCCGATGCGGGCAAGACGGCCGGCAAACCCGACGCCGACTACGGCACCATGCGGCTGCTCGCGCTGCCCAAGGACACCCAGGTGCGCGGCCCCGGCCAGGTCCAGAATGACATCAACTCCTCCAACCAGACCTCGCCTGCCTTCAGCCTGACGTTGAGCCAGTTCCTCAACAACGCTCGGCAGCAGGGCTCGAACGTGACCCTCGGCAACCTGCTGACCCTGCCGGTCGGTGGCGGACTGCTCTACGTGCAGCCGATCTACGTTGCGGCACAAGGGACTTCGGCGTTCCCGCTGTTGCGGGCGACCGTGGTCGCGTTCGGTGACAAGCTCGCCTGGTCGGACACCCTCGACGGGGCGCTCGACGGGCTCTTCGGCGGCAACTCCGGTGCCACTGCAGGGGATTCGGGCACTGGTGGTGGTGACGGTGGCTCGACGACACCGCCGACGACGCCCACCACGCCGACCACCCCGACGCCCCCGAGCGGGGCGACGGACCCGGCGGCGCTCGCCAAGGCGCTCACCGACATCCAGTCGGCCTACGACGAGGGCCAGAAGGCGCTGCGCGACGGCGACTTCGCGGCATACGGCGCAGCCCAGAAGAAGCTGGACGACGCGATCAAGCGTGCGGTCGCGGCCTCGCCCAAGGGCGGCACCGCCACGGTGAAGCCGACTCCGACCCCGACCGGCACCGCGACGAGCACGCCCTGACGGGCGCACGAGTCGGTATGCCGCGTGGCCGATTTGGTCGTGTCGGGGAACGTCACGTAAAGTAGGGGTTACCGACGCGGGGTGGAGCAGCTCGGTAGCTCGCCGGGCTCATAACCCGGAGGTCGCAGGTTCAAATCCTGCCCCCGCTACCAACGCGTCAACGACGAAGGCCCGGACCACACGGTCCGGGCCTTCGTCGTGCACGACACCGGGTGTGGCGGGGGTCTTCGTGCGGCGCGGTCTGACACCCTTGAGCCCATGTCAGCGGTCGGCCCACGGGGGAGCAGCGCCCGGGGCGGCACGCGCTCGCGGTCGGGCTCCGCGGCGGCATACCTGCGCGACCGCGCCGACGTGCGGCACGCGATCCGCGTGGCCCTGGGCCTGCTCGTGCCGGGCCTCGGCCTCATCGCCGCCGGCCGGCCCGAGCTCATGCTCTACGTCGTCTTCGGCTCGTTCACCGGCATGTACGGGCGGCTCGAGCCGTGGAAGGACCGGCTGCGCCACCAGTTCCACGGCGCGGGCATGATCGTGACCGGTGTCGCGACGGGCGTGGCGCTGGCGCACAACCGAGCGTCGGCGGCCACGGTCGTCATCTGCGTCACGGCCTTCGCCACCATCGCCTCCGTCGTCACCGACTGGCTGCGGCTGCGACCGGGCGGGCCGTTCTTCGGCATCTTCGCGCTCGGCGCCACGGCCACGGTCGGCGCAGACCTCGTGTCGTGGTGGCATGCCGTGGCCCTGTGTGCGGGCACGGCCGCGTTCGCCATGCTGCTCGGCGTCGTCGTGTCCGTCACCCGCGGCGGCGCCCGCGCGGGGAGCGCGCGAGCCTTGGCCGGTCACGCGCGGACGCGCGTGACGACGTGGCCGGGCTCGTGGCGCCGCGGACTGCCGTCGGGGTCGGCCACGCACGCCTTCCGGTATGCCGTGGCCACAGCGGGTGCGGGCCTCGCCGGGTTGCTCCTGGGCGTCGACCACGCCAACTGGGCGATGGCGTCGGCCGCGGTGCCCCTCGCGGTCGTCGTCGGTGGTGAACGGCTCGACCTGAGGGCGGTGCTGCACCGCGCCCTGCACCGGTTGACCGGCACCGCGGTCGGGTTGGTGGTGACCGCGCTGCTGCTGTGGCCACGGCCCAGCGCGACGGTGCTGGCGGTCGCCGTGATGGTGCTGCTGTTTCCCACCGAGCTGTTCATGAGCCGGCACTACGGGGTGGCCCTGGGCTTCTTCACCCCGGTCATCATGATCATGACCGACCTGGCCGAACCCACAGCGCCGTTGACGATGATCGTCGCGCGTGGCGTCGACACGGTGATCGGCGTGGCCGCGGGTGTGGCGTCGGCGGCGTTGATCCCGGGCCGCGTCAAAGGGCAGGCGCAGGCCGGCCCCGGACCGCGCTGAGTGCGCGACCCGGGGCCGGGACTGATGGGTCCGGCTGTTGCTACTGGGTGAAGAGCTTCAGCGCGGACTTCAGGGTGTTGAAGAGCCCGTAGGCCAACGGAATCACCGGCACCAGCCAGGCGAGGACGATGCGTGCCGCCGGCGTGGTCGTCGTGGTGGTGGTGTCGCTCATGGGTTCGTCCTTTGCCGTCTCGAGGTCACTTGGCCGGGACCGTGTCGGGGTCGGCCGGCTTGTCGTCGTCGATGAAGTGGTGCTCGACCTTCTCGTGGAACTTCGAGTCGACGGGGCGGATCAGCAGGTTGGCGATGAAGCCGATGGCCAGGACGCCGACCATGATGAACAGCGCCGGTCGGTAGTCACCGGCCACGAGCTTGCCGGGCTCGCCGCGAGAGTCGAGCACCCGGTTGATGATGAGCGGGCCGGCCACACCGGCGGCCGACCACGCCGTCAGCAGCCGGCCGTGGATCGCGCCCACCTGGTAGGTGCCGAACAGGTCACGCAGGTAGGCCGGCACGGTCGAGAAGCCGCCGCCGTAGAAGGAGATGATCACCGAGCACAGGAGGACGAACACCGCGGTGTGAGTCGCCCCGAGCAGCGCGAGCAGCACGTAGCAGACCATGCCGACGCCGAGGTACATGATGTAGTTGTTCTTGCGGCCCAGGTAGTCCGAGGTCGTCGACCAGACGAACCGGCCGGCCATGTTGAACAGCGACAGCACCCCGACGAAGCCGGCCGCGGCCGCCTTTGAGACCTCCGAGGTGCCGCCCTCGCGGAAGAAGTCCTGGATCATCGGCGCGGCCTGCTCGAGGATGCCGATGCCGGCGGTGACGTTGCAGAACAGCACGACCCACAGCAGGTAGAACTGCGGGGTCCGGATGGCGTTGTTGGCCGAGACGTTGTCCGTCGTGACCATGGCCTTCTGCTTGACCGTGGAGGGGTCGAAGCCGTCGGGCTTCCAGCCGTCGGCGGGGACGCGGATCGTGAAGACGCCGAACATCATGACGATGAAGTAGACGATCGCCAGGGTGACGAAGAGCTTTGCGACCGCGCTGCCCGGAACCGTGCTGGTCGCGAGCGCGGCCTTGTCGAGGCCGGAGTAGCGGGCGAGCAGCTCGCTGGACAGGGGAGACGCGACCAGTGCGCCACCACCGAATCCCATGATGGCCATGCCGGTGGCGAGACCGGGACGGTCCGGGAACCACTTGATCAGCGTCGACACCGGCGAGATGTAGCCGATGCCGAGCCCGATGCCGCCGATGACGCCGTAGCCGAGGTAGACCAGCCAGAGCTGCTTGGTCGTGATGCCGAGGGACGCGACGAGGAAGCCGGTCGCCCAGCAGCAGGCCGCCGTGAACATGGCGCGTCGCGGCCCACCGGTGTCGACCCACGTCCCGAAGACCGCGGCCGACACCCCGAGCATGACGATGGCGATCGAGAAGATGACGCCGATCGCGGTCAGGCTCGTGTTGAAGTGCTCGACGAGCGCCGACTTGTACACGCTGGTGGCGTACGCCTGGCCGATGCAGATGTGCACGGCGAGGGCCGCGGGCGGGATGAGCCAGCGGCTGTAGCCGGGCGGCGCCACGGTGTGTTTGCGGTCGAGGAACGAGAGTGCAGCCATGCACGCCTCCTTGGGTGCGGTGTGGCGATGACGTCAGGACGCGGGTGGCCCGGGGGCGAAATCGTGGGGTCTCACCCTTGCCTCGCAGCGCACCAGTCTAGGTGCCGGGCCGTCATCACACCTGTTGGTGACGATGGCGTGGAGGCGGCCTCGGCCTGTCCTGGACGGGCGTCCGGTCGGCACGGGCTGCGTGCACCCTAGGGGCCACCGACCATAGCCATCCAAGTGCAACTCTCTATCGGTCGATAACCACGGCTGATCATCCGCCACGCAGCCCGTCTACGTCCCGGCGGCCGCGAGCTCGGCCAGGAGCCGCCGCATCGAGGTGCTCAGCTGGCGGTCGAGATCGAGGCCTCGCGCCGTCTCGACCAGCGCGCTGGTGAGCAGTGACTCCCGGTTCCGGCCGGCCAGGACCAGGCCGACGTGGCGGGCACGCTGGGGACGCGGCAGCCTCAGCACCGTCGCGCCCGGCGGTGGGCCGAAGCTCTCGATCCACGAGAAGGGCGCGAATGCTCGACAGCTTCATGACGGCCAGGTGCGCGTACATCGCGGAGACGGTGTCGGTCTCGACGACCGGCGTCACGCTCAGCCCGTGGTCGGCGAAGTAGCCGTCGATGATCCGGCGGTTCTGCATCGACGGCACCAACAGGCACAGCGGCGCCTGCGCAGCCTCGGCCCAGGTGACCGACGCCTGCTCGGCGAAGGGGCCGTCGACGGGGGTGACGAACACGTACCGCTCCCGGTACAGCGGGATGACCCGCACCCGACCGAGCGGCTCGCCGTCGACATAGGTGAGGCCCACGTCGATGTCGAAGTCGTTCAGCTTGGCCACGATCTCGCGCGAGGTCAGCGACTCGATCGTGAACCGCACCAGCTCGTGCTCGTCACGCAGGGGCGTGGTCAGCTGGGCGGCGATCCCGAGCGCGGTGGGGACGCCCCGATCCGCAGCGTCCCCGTGAGGCCTGTGCGCATCGAGCTGAGCGTCTGCTGCAGCGCCTCCTGGTCGGTGACGACGCGCTGGGCCCACTGGAGCACCTCGAGGCCTTCGTCGGTGAAGCCCTCGAACCGCTGCCCCCGCCGCACGATCTGCACGCCGAGGTCGGACTCGAGCTTGCGGATGCCGGCCGACAGCGCCGGCTGGGAGACGTGGCAGGCCTCGGCGGCGCGCGCGAAGTGTCCCTCGCGTGACAGCGCCACGAGGTACTCGAGCTGGCGCACCATCATGCGAGATGTTTATCGCACCTGCGTCCCGGGCGTTTGCGGCCTGCTCGTCGCGGGCATCTGGCGGGCAAGGTCGAGCTTCGAGGAGGAGTCGTGGCCACAGTTCGTCGCCGCTGCGCCGCATCCAGGGACGCGGTCTGGTCCGTGCTCGCCGACCCGTGGCTGTATCCAAGCTGGGTGGTCGGGGCGTCGCGGATCCGCACCGTCGAGGGCCGCTGGCCCGACGTCGACGCCGTCATTCACCACTCGGTGGGTGTCTGGCCGTTGCTGCTCAACGACACGACGAGCGTGGTCGAGTCGGTGCCCGGCACCCGCCTCGGGCTGCGGGCCCGCGGCTGGCCCCTCGGGGAGGCCGACGTCGTGGTGGAGCTCGAGGACGACGCCGGCGGTTGCCTCGTCACGATGCGGGAGTGGGCGGTGCGGGGGCCGGGAACCCTCGTGCCCGCCCCGGTCTTCGAGCCGGTGGTGCACTGGCGCAACGTGGAGTCGCTGCGACGGCTGGCACTCATCGCGCAGGGACGTGGGGCGGCCGAGGAGTGAGCGCCTGCGCTCACTCCTCGAGTGACTCCTGGGCGCGTTCGAGGCTGTCGAGGCCGGTGGAGTAGTCGGACATCTCGGCCGACTCGGTGGGGTCGACGTCCTCGTCGTCGCCGCCCTGGACCGACGGGTCCGGCGGCGGGTTCTTCTCCAGCGCCTCCTGCTCGTGGGCGATGTCGGCCTTGCGCGCCTCGTCGGAGAGCACTGGCTCGCGTTCGTAGTTGGTGTCCGGGGTCATGTGTTCAACGCTAGACCGCTCGTGTGCCGGTGGCAGGCCGAGCGTGGAGGGAGGGCGGGCGACTTTCTCCCGCGCTTCGGGTTTCGTTGACACGATGGGGGCATGGCCGATGCCGCCGCCCCACCGCGGCCACTGATCCCGCGGGTGCCCGCGCGGCGCATCGTGGGGGTCGACGTGGCCCGCGCGCTTGCCCTGGTCGGGATGATGGCGACGCACGTCATCCCGGGTCGGGTGGGCAACGACGTCACGGCCGTGCAGCAGCTCGCGGGCGGTCGCGCGTCGGCACTGTTCGCCGTCCTCGCGGGCGTGAGCGTGGCCATCGTGACTGGGGGGACGACGCCGCTGCGCGGTCGTCAGAGGTATGCCGCGTCGGTGCGCCTCGTCGTGCGGGCTGGGCTGGTCTTTGCGCTCGGGTTGGTGCTCGGTGCGTTGCCGACCTGGATCGCGGTGATCCTCAGCTACTACGGGGTGCTCTTCCTGTTCGCCCTGCCCTTCCTCGGGCTTGGTGCCCGCGCGTTGGCCCTGCTGGCCGCCGGCTGGGCGGTGGTGGCGCCGGTGGTGTCCCAGCTGGTGCGGCCCCACCTGCCCGAGCACACGACCGGCAGCCCGTCGCCGTCCGACCTCGCACACCCCTTCGACCTGCTGAGCCAGCTCCTCTTCGTCGGCTACTACCCGGCTTTCACCTGGGTCACCTACCTGCTCGCGGGTATGGCCCTGGGTCGCCTCGACCTCCGCCGTCGCGGCACCGACCTGGCCCTGCTCGCCGTGGGTCTCGTGCTGGCCGCCACCAGCATCGTGGTGTCCCGGATCCTCTTGTCCGGCAACGCGGCCCGCACCGCCCTGGCCACGACCTACCCCGGCGCGGCGAACCCCGACCCGTCCCTGCTGACCGATCCCGAGGCGTTGGACGCCACCTTGGCCGAGGGCCTGCACGGCACCACACCGACCGGTTCGTGGTGGTGGCTCGCGACCGTGGCGCCGCACTCGGGCACCCCGCTCGACCTGGCCCAGACCGCAGGGAGCGCACTCGCGGTCCTCGGCCTGTGCCTCCTGGTGACCCGAGTCCGACGCAACCTCTGGGCCGCCGTCTTCGGGGCGGGAGCGATGACCCTGACGCTCTACAGCCTGCATGTCGCGGTGATGGCCCAGGGCTACTGGCCCCACTGGGAACGGCCGGAGGACTACCCCAAGCAGGTCGTCCTGGTACTGGCGGTGGGCGCCTTCTTCGCGCTCGTCCCGCTCAAGGGACCGCTCGAGACCGTGGTGGCCCGGGTCGCTCAGGTGGCGGGGTCGGCCGTCGTCGGCCAGCCTTCAAGTCGGGCGCCGGACCCACCGCAACAGGTCAGCCACCGCTGACCCATCCGCCGTCGCACCGGCCCCGAACCACCCGTGTCCGGATCACGACGGAAGGACCCCCATGCCCGCCACGCGTCGCGCCGTCATCGGCAGCGGCATCGCCGGCCTCGCGGCCGCCCATGTCCTGCAGGGGCATGGCCCGGTGACGCTGTACGAGGCCGACGATCGGCTCGGCGGCCACGCGGACACCCACGAGGTGCACGTCGACGGTCGCACCATCGGCATCGACACGGGCTTCATCGTGCACAACGACCGCACCTACCCGACCCTCCTGCGGCTCTTCGCCGAGCTCGGCGTGGCCACGCAGGAGTCGGACATGAGCATGTCGATCCGCACCGACTCCAGCGGGCTGGAGTACGCCGGTGCCAAGGGTGCCCGCGGTCTCTTCCCGCGGGCACGCAACCTGGCCGACCCGGCATACCTGCGCATGCTCACCGAGGTGCGGCGCTTCCACCGCGAGGCGACCGCCCTCCTCGGCCGCCGGGCCACGGCCGTCGACCGGGACGAGCCGCTGCGCTCGTTCGTCGAGCGCTGCCGCTTCACCGACTACTTCGCCGACCACTTCCTCGAGCCGCTCGTGGCCTGCGTCTGGTCGTGCGACCCGGCCGACGCGCTGGACTACCCGGCGCGCTACCTCTTCGAGTTCCTCGACCACCACGGCATGCTCACCGTCTTCGGGTCGCCAACCTGGCGCACGGTCGTGGGCGGCTCGGCGCGCTACGTCGAGGCCGTGGCCGCGGGCATCGATGACGTGCGGGTATGCCGCCCGGTCACCTCGGTCGAGGACCGCGCCGACGGCGTCGTGGTGACCGACGCGACGGGGGAGTCCGACGTCTACGACCAGGTCGTCGTCGCGACCCACCCGCACCAGGCGCTGGCCATGCTGGCCGAGCCGACTGTGGCCCAGCGCGAGGTCCTCGGCTCGATCCACTACTCCCGCAACGTCGCCCAGCTGCACACCGACGGGTCGGTGCTGCCGCGCTCGCCCGGCGCACGCGCCTCGTGGAACTACTGGCGCCGCGACGTGGAGGGGGCCGGCGTCCTGGTCACCTACGACCTCTCGCGGCTCATGCGCATCGACGTCCCCGACCGGCGGTTCCTCGTCACGCTGAATGGGGTCGACGTCGTCGACCAGGCCAAGGTCATCGACACCATGCACTACGAGCACCCGCTCTACACGCCGGAATCCGTTGCGGCACAGCGCCGCCTGCCCGAGCTCACCACCGGTCGAGTCGCCTTCGCCGGCGCCTACCACGGCTGGGGCTTCCACGAGGACGGCGCCCGCTCGGGTGTGGCCGCTGCCCGCGCCCTCGGCCACGAATGGGTCTCGCGGACGACCGAGCCGGTCATGCTCGGGAGCGTGTCGTGACCGGGCCGCTCATCTACCGGACAGTGGTCCGGCACGCCCGCACCTCCCCGATCCGCCACGCGTTCCGGCACCGCAGCCACGCCTGGCTGGTCGACCTCGACGACCTGCCGCGGCTCGGCGTCCTGTCGCCACTGGCCCGGTTCGAGTCGCGCGACCACCTCGGCTCACCCGACCGCACCCTCCGGCAGAAC
Source organism: Actinomycetes bacterium (assembly GCA_023420415.1). Classification (GTDB taxonomy): domain Bacteria; phylum Actinomycetota; class Actinomycetes; order Actinomycetales; family Dermatophilaceae; genus Pedococcus. Next base: position 18,574 of record JAEZWF010000041.1, read on the forward strand.
CTCGACACCTACCTCGCCACCCAGGGCATCGACCTGCGCGGTGGACGGATCCACATGCTCGCCATGCCGCGCGTGCTGGGCCTCGTCTTCAACCCCATGAGCGTGCACTGGTGCCACGACCCGCAGGGGCGCCTCGTCGCCACCGTCGTGGAGGTGCACAACACCTACGGCGACCGGCACGCCTACCTCGTGCGCACCGACGAGCGCGGCCGGGCCGAGGTCGACAAGGCGTTCTACGTCTCACCGTTCAACGACGTGTCCGGCAGGTATGACCTCAAGCTGCCCGAGCCCGACGACCGGTTGAGCCTGCATGTCGTGCTCCACCGGCCCGGGCACGACCCGTTCGTCGCGACCGTCTCGGGCGTCGCCGAGCCGGTCACGCGCCTGGCCGTCCTGCGCCTCGCGCTGACCCAGCCACTCGAGCCGCTGGCCGTCATGGCCCGCATCCGGTGGCACGGCATACGCCTCTGGGCCCGCAAGCTCCCGATCCAACCCCGTCCCCACCACCGTCAGGAGGCCGTTCAGTGACCACCGCCGATCTCCGCCTTGCGCCGCGGCCGTCGATCGACCCGCGTCGCTGGCCCGACCTCGCGGCCTCACGCCGGCGGGCTCGCCGCCGCGTCGAGGCCAAGGTGGCCGAGCAGATCTTCCGAGCGGCCGTGCGCCGGCTCGCGGTGCGTGTGGAGCTGGGTGACACCGTCCTCGGTGGTGCCGCGACCGACCCGGACGCCCCGGTCATGCAGATCGCCCGACCCGACGCGTTCTTCGCGGCCGTCGGCGCGGACGGCCTCATCGGGTTCGGTGAGTCCTACATGGCGGGTGACTGGGACTCGCCCGACCTCGCCTCGCTGCTGGAGGTGTTCGCGGCCCAGATGGCCACGCTCGTGCCTGCGCCGCTGCAACGGCTGCGCGCCTTCTACGTCGCGAAGAACCCACGGGCAGAACGGAACTCGACGCGCAACACCCGCAACAACATCGCACGGCACTACGACCTGTCGAACGACCTGTTCGCGTCGTTCCTGGACGAGACCATGTCCTACTCCTCGGCGCTGTTCGAGGGTGAGACGTCGCCCGGGGCCTCGGTCGCCGACGAGCAGACGACGGTATGCCGGCCGGTCACCCGACCTGGCTGGGCCGACCTCGTGCCCGCCCAGCAGCGCAAGGTCGACCGCATCCTCGACGCGGCCGGCGTGGGTGAGGGCACCCGGGTTCTCGAGATCGGCACCGGTTGGGGCGAGCTCGCGATCCGCGCCGCCGGGCGTGGGGCCACGGTGCGCAGCGTCACCCTGTCCAGCGAGCAGCTCGACGTGGCCCGGCAGCGCGTCGCCGACGCCGGCCTGTCCGACCGGGTGCAGGTCGACCTGCTCGACTACCGAGCGGTGCAGGGCCAGTACGACGCCGTCGTGTCGGTCGAGATGATCGAGGCGGTCGGGCACCAGTACTGGGGCGAGTACTTCCGCACCATCGACCGGGTGCTTGCCCCCGGCGGCACCGTCGCCATCCAGGCGATCACGATGCCGCACGACCGGATGCTCGCCACCCGCAACACCTACACCTGGATCAACAAGTACATCTTCCCCGGCGGCTTCCTGCCCTCCACCGAGGCGCTCGACGACCGAAGCCGCACCCACAGCAGCCTGCGCCTGTCCGAGCGGTTCTCCTTCGGCCAGCACTACGCGCAGACCCTGCGGCTGTGGGACGAGCGGTTCGTCGGCTCCCTCGAGCGAGTTCGCTCGCTCGGCTTCGACGAGGTGTTCGACCGGATGTGGCACTTCTACCTCGAGTACTCCCAGGCCGGGTTCCGGTCGGGCTACCTCGATGTCCAGCAGCTCGTCTTCCGCCGGGAGGTCCAGGCATGACCACGCTCGAGATCAAGCCGACCAAGTCGGGTGGAAACCCCTCTAGTGCAACGGGTTCCGGCCTCGCCTCGCAGTTTGCCCGTGCGCTCGAACCGGTTGTCGGTGGCGAGCTCCCTGTGCGCCTGACCCTGTGGGACGGCAGCTCGGCCGGCCCGGCAGACGCTCCTCGGGTCGTCGTGCGGTCACCGCGCGCGCTGCGTCGCCTGCTGTGGCACCCGGGTGAGCTGGGTGCCGCCCAGGCCTACGTCACGGGTGAGCTGGAGGTCGAGGGCGACCTTGACGCGGCTCTCACCCACGTATGGGGAGTGGCCCACGACCGCGGGCTCAGCGGCATACGCCTCACGCCGCCGGCGCTGGCCGACCTGGCCAAGTTGGCTCGGTCAGCGGGTGTGCTCGGACGACCACTGCCGCCGCCGGCAAGCCAGGCGGTCGTTCGTGGCCGGCTCCACAGCCTGGGCCGTGACCGGGCCGTCATCAGCCACCACTACGACCTGTCCAACGACTTCTACGCGCTGATCCTCGACCCGCACCTGTCCTACTCGTGCGCCTACTGGCGATCTGACGACCCCGGCTACACGCTCCAGGATGCCCAGCGCGACAAGTTCGAGCTGGTCGGCCGCAAGCTCGGTCTGCGTGAGGGGGCGAGACTGCTCGACGTCGGCTGCGGCTGGGGTTCGATGAGCCTGTATGCCGCGGAGCACTTCGGCGCGCAGGTGACCGGTGTGACCATTTCGGCCGAGCAGAAGCGCTTTGCGGACAACAGGATTCGTGAGCGCGGACTGCAGGACCGCGTGGAGATCCGGTTGCAGGACTACCGCGACGTGCACGAGGACGGCTTCGACGCGGTCGTGTCGCTCGAGATGGGCGAGCACGTGGGGGAGAAGAACTACGCGACCTACGCGCGGGTCCTCCACGACGCGGTGCGCCCCGGTGGACGCGTGCTGGTGCAGCAGATGTCGCGACGTGGTCGTCACCCGGGTGGTGGGCCGTTCATCGAGTCCTTCATTGCACCCGACATGACGATGCGACCCGTCGGCGAGACCGTGTCCCTCCTGGAAGGGGCAGGGCTCGAGGTGCGTGACGTGCATGCGCTGCGTGAGCACTACGTCCGCACGGTGGCGGCGTGGCACGACACGTTCGAGGCCAACCACGACCGGGTCGTCGAGCTGGTGGGTGAAGAGGTTGCCCGGGTCTGGCGGCTCTACCTCGTCGGCGGCGCCATGGCCTTCCGTGATGGCCGCATGGGAGTCGACCAGATCCTCTCGGTGCGGCCCGGTGCGAACGGCGCAGCAGACCTCGAGCCGGCGCGTCCGCAAGGGTGGTCATGACCTTCGAACTGTCGAACTTCGTTGCGGTGAGCGGCTTTTCGCTGCTCGCGATAGTGGTGCTGATGGCCCTGACGGCGCGTGAGGGGCGCCGTCAGGGCCGGGTCAGCGTGGTCGACACGACGTGGGGCCTCGGCTTCGTGGTCGTCGCAGCGGTGGCCGCGGTCGTCGGTGACGGCATGGCGTGGCGAAGGCTCGTGCTGCTCGTCCTCGTGGCCGTGTGGGGGCTGCGACTCGCCCGGCACATGCACCGCCGCAACGCCGGCAAGGGCGAGGACCCGCGGTATGCCGCGATGCTCGAGAAGGAGGGCGGCAACCCGACCTGGGTGGCGGTGCGCAAGGTGTACGCCGTACAGGGTCTGGCGCTGTGGTTCGTGTCGCTCCCGGTCCAGGTGAGCGCTGCCGCCGGCCCGGGCATCCCGCTGGTCGCCGTCGCCGGGATCCTGCTCTGGCTCGTCGGGTTCGTCTTCGAGGCGGTGGGTGACCGTCAGCTGGCTGCGTTCAAGGCCGACCCGGCCAACCGGGGGAAGGTGATGGACCGCGGCCTGTGGGCGTGGACCCGGCACCCCAACTACTTCGGTGACTCCAGCGTCTGGTGGGGCCTGTGGCTCATTGCCGCCAGCGCCTGGCCGGGCGTCCTCACGGTCCTGTCCCCGGTCGCCATGACCTACTTCCTCGTCTTCGCCACGGGTGCCCGGCTCCTCGAGCAGCACATGGCCGAGCGACCGGGCTACGCGGCATACCAACGGCGCACGTCCTACTTCCTGCCGCGACCGCCGAAGCGTGAGGCCGCCTAGCTCCCGTCGGTGTAGGTGACTGGCTTGCCGGTCTCGGTGGCATAGGCGATCTCGCCGCGCGTGGACTCGCCGACGTAGCCGCCGGGGTTCACGACAAGGACCCGGTCGGCCAGGTCGATCTTGCGCCGGTGCAGAGCGTCGAGCGCAGCCTTCTGCTCCGGCGTGATCGTCGCTGCACCGACCTCGCCTGGTGCGAGGACAATGACCCCCGCGAAGGTGAGGTCACGGTTCGCCGCCGTCATCTCCTCGGCGAACCGCATCGAGCCACAGATGCACACGATCTCGGGTCGGTCGGTCACGCAGCTCCTTGGGTTGGCGGGCGACACGGGTGAGGGACCAGTCACTCTAGGCTGCCCTGCGTGGACTGCCTCTTCTGCGACATCGTTGACGGCCGCGTGCCGGCCACCGTCGTGGTCGACGAACCGTTCGTGCTCGGGTTCCTCGACACCCGACCCGTCTTCAAGGGCCACGTGCTGCTCGTGCCGCGCATCCACGTCGACACGCTCGTCGACCTCCCCACCGAGCTGTTGCCACCCCTCATGGGTGCCGTCCAGCGCACCGCGGCTGCGGTCGTGACCGGCCTCGGCGCGCAGGGCTCGTTCGTCGCCTGCAACAACGTGGTCTCACAGTCGGTGCCGCACCTGCACTGGCACGTCGTGCCGCGCACCAAGGGTGACGGCCTGCGGGGCTTCTTCTGGCCCCGCACCAAGTACGCCTCGGACGAGGAGGCGCAGGAGTATGCCGTCCGCGTCGCCGGCGCACTCGCGCCACCCGCGGTGTGAGCGAGGCTGTCGCACGGGCGGTGCAGGATGGCGGGGTGCGCACCCACACCGTGATGGACTCCCCGGTCGGTCACCTCACCATCGTGTCCGTCGAGGGCGCCGTCGTGCGGCTCCACATGGACTGGGAGGAGCGGGGGTAGCGCGGCGAGGGGGAACTGGGAATTAGGTGCCCCGAGGAAACACTCACAGTGCCACCAGTGTGAAAACTGACGTAGAAGGTAGGTTCGGCGCATGGCCGCCAAACACGTGGATGTGACGCAAGATCTGCTGGACCGCACCCTCTCAGACGAGGAGCTGGACGATCTCGCGGATGGCGATGAGAAGCCCGTTGAGGTCACATACCAGACCCAAGACTATCCGGTCGATGGCTTGGTAAAGCGGCTCAATGACGGCGCGATGCTGATCCCTCAATTCGGCAACGTAGACGAGAGGGTTCAAACGGCTGGCTTCCAACGCGGCTTCGTGTGGAACAAGGCGCAGATGGATCGCTATATCGAGAGTCTCCTGTTGGGCTATCCCATTCCTGGAATCTTCCTCGTTCGCCAGGAAGATAAGCGCCTCCTCGTTCTCGATGGCCAACAGCGACTGGAGACGCTGCGGCGCTTTTACGACGGCCTTCACGATGACCGAAAGTTCGCTCTTCAAAACGTCGGCGAGGCGCTTAAGGGGACGACCTACAAGACACTTGATGGTGAACTAAAGCGTCGGCTTGATGACTCCTATATGCAGGCCACAGTAGTGGTGGCCGACGGATCGGCTGAAGTCGATGACGCCATCTACCAGATCTTCGAGCGACTGAACGCTGGTGGGACGCAACTCACGCCACATGAGATACGAGTCGCGCTCTACTCTGGGGCGTTGATGACCTCCGTCGAGCGTCTGAACGAGGATGCCAACTGGCGCGCCATGTTCGGAGCCAAGAGCAAGCGCATTCGAGATCATGAAGTGATACTTCGCGTGTTGGCCTTGAGCGAAATGGCGGACCAGTACGCCAAGCCCCTGAAGCAGTTCCTTAATCTCTACGCCAAGATCAATCGGGAATTGGCGGTTGATGCCACGAAGGTTGGCGAGAGGTTTCTACGTGCGGCTGAAGTCCTCAACGAGCAAGTCGGGCCCCGCGCCGTGCGGGCAAGTCGGGGGGGCAGTTTCAACGCAGCAGTTGCTGAGGCGGTTTTCGTTGCGACCATGGAAGCAGTGGAAAAGGATTTGAGTCTCTCTGGCCTCGCTAGCAAGATCGAAGACCTTAATGCCGACGAGGAGTTCCAGACCTCCACGACCAGCGGGACATCGTCCAAGGATCAAGTCGAGGCGCGTCTGTCCACGGCCCGTAGGCATATCCTGCGATGAACGTGCCAAGACCGGCCTGGCCGCCGGTCTCGGTGCGTCAACGCATCATTGATCACCGTGAGTTGACCGACTTGGTGAGGGCGTCTGGTCGTTCGGACCCCGCCCTTGATCAGGCCCTGAGCAGGTACTTGGTCATCCGATCAGCGGGCTTAATCGAGTCGATCAGGGACGACGTCGCCGACCTGTACATTCGGGAAGTCGCGCACGCCCGCGCGCACCGACGGATCACGTCAGGGCTTCGTCAGGGCCAAGGAGCCCGGCCAAAGCAACTGCTGGACTTCCTCAGATCGTTCGATCCTGCGTGGGCAGAGGAGTTTGCGCTCTTCATCGATCAGGACGATGCGCGCGTGAAGGACTCGCTAGGGGCCCTGATCGCCGCGCGAACGAAGATCGCACACGGAGACGGGGAGGCCGTGAGTATCTCGCATGCGCTCCGGTGGGCGGACGTGGCGAAGGAGGTCTCCGATTGGCTGATCAGGCGGTTTGAACCCTGATCCGCGCCTGCCGAAGGTCGAACTAAGCATCGTTCGGGGCTTGGGCGGCAACGGGAGCGTGACGTTCCGGCTCCGGGAAGGTAGAAGGTACGGGACATGCCGCAGGCGTCGCCGGCGCCCTGGCGCCGCCGCCGGCATGAGCGGTGCTGTCGCTTTGGCGGGCTGAGGACCGACGAGCTCTCGTCAGGGACTCGGGTGCCCGGACGAGGAACCCGGAATTCAGGCCCCGTGAGTTTTCCGCCCCATCAGCCGTCCCACCAGCTCGAAAAGAAGGCGGGTTCCCAGGCTGATGACGACGAAGAGCATGACCCAGCCATCCCCATCGCCGCGCGCAAACAGTATGACTGCGATCGCGAGAGCGACACCGGAGACAAGCCAGGTCACCAGCTCGGCGCGCTTCCAGGTCATAACGTGAGTCTGACAGCCATGCCCCTGTTGTCGCAGCGGCGCGGCAGGATGTGTGGGTGCGCACCCACACCGTGATGGACTCCCCGGTCGGTCACCTCACCATCGTGTCCGTCGAGGGCGCCGTCGTGCGGCTCCACATGGACTGGGACGAGCCCGCGCACGACCCGACCGAGGTGGGGGAGCGCGACGACGACGCGGGCGCCGAGGTGGCGCGGCAGCTGTCCGAGTACTTCGCGGGCGAGCGCACCGGCTTCGACGTCCCCCTCGCTCCCGAGGGCGACGACTTCAAGCAGCGGGTCTGGGGCCTGCTGCTTGAGATCCCCTACGGCCAGACCCGCAGCTACGGCGACCTCGCGCGCCAGCTCGGCGACGTCAACCTGAGCCAGGCTGTCGGCGTCGCCAACGGCCGCAACCCGATCGCGATCATCGTCCCGTGCCACCGCGTGATCGGAGCCGATGGCTCGTTGGTCGGGTATGCCGGTGGGCTCGAGCGCAAGCGCATCCTCCTCGCGCTCGAGGAGCCGTCGGCCGACGACGGCGGCCGGCTCTTCTGAGGTGTGACTGCTGGTGCTGGTGTGACTGGTGACCCTTTTGGGGTCGACAGTTCGTCTGGTCTTCGTCGACTCCGGGGTGCGGGACGACGCAGTGTCGCCCACGATGAGTGAGAAGGGATGACACCGAGGGGGAGTGAACCGTGCGCGTGACCAGGCTGGCGCTGGGCGCCGCAGTCGTCGCCGCGGTCGCGGCCCAGACGTCCTCGGTGCCGCACCTGGAACAGCCGCCCCCTGAGCCGGCCAGCCACCGCGCACTGACCGTGTGGTCGCCCCCGGTGCCCGGGCCGTTCGCGGCCGACGACCTTCGACCGGGGTCGGTGCGCCCGCGACCGGTCGTCACGAAGCCGGTGGCCGCTGCCAAGCCGGCGTCCCGGAAGAAGGCGACCCCCAAACCCAAGGCGCCCCAGGACATGCCGGCCAAGGGCACCGCGCAGTACGAGCTGGCACTGGCCTACCGCAACGCCGTCGCCAAGGCCCCGAAGGGCTGCAACGTCACGGTCTTCCACCTGGCCGCCATCGGCCAGGTCGAGTCGGGCTCCATCGGTGGTCGCGACGTCACCAAGGACAAGCTCGTCAGCCCCGCCATCTACGGGCCACTGCTCGACGGTGGCCCCTTTGCCGTCATCCGTGACACCGACGGGGGCGCCATCGACGGCGACGGGTCCTTCGACCGTGCCGTCGGACCGCTGCAGTTCATCCCGGGGACGTGGGAATGGGCCGGGGCGGACGGCGACGGTGACGGTCGTCGCGACCCGCAGAACGTCTACGACGCGGCCCTCGGCACCGCCAACTACCTGTGCCGAGGCGGCCGCGACCTGTCCGACAGCGGCGACCTGCGCGCGGCAATCCTGTCCTACAACGGATCCACCGAGTACCTCGAGTCGGTGCTGGGCTGGGTCGACTACTTCACCGAGCACGGGCTGAAGTCGCTCGACGAGGTGGCGTTCCTGGTGGCATCCGGCGGACGCGGCAGCGACCTGGCCGAGCCACCCACGCCACCCAAGCCGCCCGAGCCGTCGGTGGAGAAGACCGACCCCACGACCGGGCCCACGACGCGGCCCACGCCCACCAAGACCTCGAGCGCCACGCCGAAACCCTCACCCACGAAGCCGAGGCCGAGCGGCACCACGACCCCGACCAGCCCTGCGCCGACCACCCCTGCTCCGACCACACCTGCTCCGACAAACCCTGAGCCGACAAACCCTGAGCCGACGCCCACCTTGACCCAGCCGCCACCGCCGCCAGCCACGACGACCGAGCCTGCGCCGACCAGCACCGAGCCACCCCCCACGTCGGCCCCGTGATCCCCGTCGCACCGTGCGCACGACGGCGCGCACGCGGCATACCCGCGGGTCTAGGCTGGTTGACACAGGAGAAAGAGCACGACGTCACCGAGGACGGCACCCAGACGCACCGGGTGGCCGTCCTCCTTGTTTGACGAGGAGAGTGTGCACATGACGTCGCACGAGACCGGCACGACAACCGCCCGCGAGACCGGCCGCCCCCGCGTGGTCGTCATCGGCTCCGGCTTCGGTGGCCTGTTCGCCACCCAGGCGCTCAAGCACGCCGACGTCGACGTCACGCTCATCGGCAAGACGACGCACCACCTGTTCCAGCCGCTGCTCTACCAGGTGGCCACCGGCATCCTCTCCGAGGGCGAGATCGCTCCCGCCACCCGCGAGGTCATCGCCCACCAGAAGAACGCGCGCGTCATCCTCGGCACCGTCACCGACATCGACCTCGAGAACCGCACCGTCACCTCGCGCACCCTCGACCGCGACACGGTCACGCCCTACGACGACCTCATCGTCGCGGCCGGCGCGGGCCAGTCCTACTTCGGCAATGACCAGTACGCGCAGTACGCCCCGGGCATGAAGTCGATCGACGACGCGCTCGAGCTGCGTGGCCGCATCTTCAACGCCTTCGAGTGGGCCGAGCTGGCCAGCACGCCCAAGGAGATCGAGCGGCTCATGACGTTCGTCGTCGTGGGCGCCGGACCGACCGGTGTCGAGATGGCCGGCCAGATCGCCGAGCTCTCGCACCGCACCCTCAAGAACGACTTCCGCAAGATCGACCCGGCCAACGCCCGCGTCATCCTGCTCGATGCGGCAAACCAGGTGCTCCCGTCGTTCGGTGACCAGCTCGGAGCGCGAGCAGCCAAGCGCCTCAAGGAGATTGGCGTCGAGGTCCAGCTCGGCGCCAAGGTCGTGGGGGTCGACCCGACGGGCATCGACATCGAGGATGCCGACGGCACGCGTCGCCGGATCGAGGCTGTCACCAAGGTGTGGGCCGCAGGCGTGCAGGCCTCCGAGCTGGGGGCCCAGCTGGCCGAGCAGTCCGGTGCCACGCTCGACCGCGCCGGCCGCGTCGAGGTGAACGACGACCTGACCCTCCCGGGCTACCCGAACGTGTTCGTCGTCGGTGACATGGCGGCCCTCAAGGGCTACCCCGGTGTCGCCCAGGTGGCCATCCAGGGTGCGCGGTATGCCGCGAAGGTGATCAAGGCGCGCCTGGCCGGCAAACCCGCCCCGGGGCCGTTCGAGTACCACGACAAGGGCTCGATGGCGACGATCTCCCGCTTCAGTGCGGTGGCGTCCATCGGCAAGTTCCGGTTCAGCGGTTTCATCGCCTGGTTCCTGTGGCTGGCCGTCCACCTCGTCTACATCATCGGGTTCAAGCACCGCATCACCACGCTGCTGCACTGGGCCGTCAGCTTCCTCGGCCGGGGCCGGTCGGAGCGCACGGTCACCGAGCAGCAGACGTTCGCGCGCAACGCGATCCACCAGCTGGGCGACCAGTACGCGCCGTCCCTGCCTCGGGTGCCCGCCGACAAGAAGCCGGCGCCGCAGTCGGTCGGTCAGGCGCGCGAGGAAGCCAGCCGCCGGGCGTGAGAAGTCCCAGCGGGAGCGCACCCCGTCACCTAGGGTGAACCGCATGCCGCTGGACTACCCGATCCACCGCACGACCCTGGCCAACGGGCTCACCGTGGTCGTCTCGCCCGACGCCAGCGTCCCCATGGTGACGGTCAACCTGTGGGTCAACGTCGGGTCGCGCCACGAGGCCGTGGGCCGCACGGGCTTCGCCCACCTCTTCGAGCACCTGATGTTCCAGGGGTCGCGGCACGTCGCCAGCGGTGAGCACTTCAGCCGGCTGATGGCCGAGGGTGGACGGCTCAACGCCACGACGTGGTTCGACCGCACCAACTACTTCGAGACGGTGCCCAAGGGCGCCTACGAGCTCGCCCTGTGGATGGAGGCCGACCGGCACGGTCACCTGCTCGACGCGGTCACCCAGGAGAACCTCGACAACCAGCGCGATGTCGTCAAGGAGGAGAAGCGCCAGCGTTACGACAACGTCCCCTACGGCAAGGCGCTGATGGAGGTGTATGCCGCGGTGTTCCCTCCTGACCACCCCTACCACCACCCGACGATCGGGTCGATGGAGGACCTCGACGCCGCGAGCCTGCAGGACGTGCACGCCTTCTTCCGCCGCTACTACGGACCCAACAACACGGTCCTCACCCTCGTGGGCGACCTCACCCCGGAGGAGGGTTTCGCCGCAGCCGAGAAGTACTTCGGCGCGCTGCCCGCCTCCGCCGAGGAGCCGCGGGCCAACCTCCCGCAGCTGGGACCCATCGAGTCGCCGGTGCGGGTCGACCGCCCGGGCGACGTGCCCAACGACCGGCTCCACATCGCGTTCCGGCTCCCGGTCGACAACACGCCCGACTACTACGCCTCCGCGTTGGCGCTCGACATCATCGGTGGGCTGAGCACCTCCCGACTGGTGCAACGCCTCGTCCGTCGCGAACAGGTCGCCAACTCCGTGCAGGCACACACGATGGGCTTCGTCGACGGGGCCTCCCTCGGGTTCCTCGTCGTCGACGTCGCTCAGGGACAGGACCCCGAGGTGCTCGAGGCCGAGGTGGTCGAGGAGCTCGAGCGGTTCGCCCAGGAGGGACCGACCGAGGTCGAGCTCGAGTCGGCGCTCGCGCAGTCCGAGCGCGGCTGGCTCTCCGCGTTGTCCGGGCAGGAGGAGCGGGCCGACCTGCTGAGCCAGTACACCCTGCTCCACGACGACCCGCAGGTGGTCAACACCTTCCTCGACCAGCTGCGCGAGGTGGGCACCGCGGACATCCAGCGCGCCGCCCAGACCTGGCTGGCTCCCGACCACCGTGCCGTCGTCCGCCACCTCACCGTCGCCCAGGAGGACGCCGCATGAGCACCCCTGTGCCGGAGGCGCCGCGCCCCGAGGTCACCCCGCCCGGCCCGTGGGAGTTCGCGACGCCCGATGAGCACCGCCTCGACAACGGGCTGCGGCTGCTCACCTACGACATCCCCGGCCAGTACGTCATCTCGGTGCGGACCGTCGTGCCGTTCCCGCTCTCCGCCGAGCCGCGCGAGGCCGAGGGCGTGGCGGCCATCATGGCGCGCATGCTCGACGAGGGCACCGCTGAGCACACCTCGGAAGAGTTCGCAGAACTGTTGGAGCGCAAGGGAATTGCTCTCGGTGCGGGCGTCAACGACGCCGGCCTCGCAGTCGACCTCGACGTGCCCAAGGGCAACCTCGAGGAGGCGCTGGACCTGTTGCGCCAGGTGCTGGCCGACCCCGTGTTCCCGCAGCCCGAGCTGGACCGCCACCTGCGCACCCGCCTGGCCGAGATCGAGCAGGAGCGGGCGCTGGGCCCGCAGCGCGCCGCGCGCGAGCTCATCGCCACGATCTTCGACCCCTCCGATCGTGGGTCGCGCCCCACCGCCGGCGCGGCCGACACCGTCCAGGCCATCACGCGTGAGCACCTGGCCGCCTTCCACGCCGAGCGCGTCGGACCGCTGGGCGCGACCGTCGTGATCGCCGGTGACCTCGCCGGCCTCGACGTCGCGGCCCTCGCCGGCCGCACGCTCGGCGCGTGGCAGGGTGACCGCCAGGTCGAGCCCGGTCCGCCCGAGGCACCCGTCTGGGCGCCCGACCGGGCCAGGGTGGTCCTGGTCGACCGGCCCGGCGCCGTCCAGTCGGAGCTGCTCGTCGCCGTCCCCGGACCGGACCGGCGCACCGACGGCGGCTGGGCGGCATACCCCGTCCTGGGGTTCGTCGTCGGCGGGGCTCCCAACGCGCGCGTCGACGCGGTGCTGCGCGAGGAGAAGGGCTACACCTACGGCATCCGGTCGGCCTTCCGCCCGCGCCGGGTCGGGGGACTGTTCATCACCTCCGGGTCGGTGCGCGCCGACTCCACCGTCGACTCCGTGCGGCTGCTGCTCGAGATCCTCGACCAGGCCCGCGACGGCTTCGGCGACGAGGAGGTGCGGGCCGGTGTCGACTTCATCAGCAAGACCGCGCCCGGCCGGTATGCCACCGCCGACGCGGTGGCCGACGAGGCGTCGATGCTCGCCCTCGAAGGGCTCACCACCCAGTTCACCACCGACAACCTCGAGGCCATGCGGTCGCTCACGCCCGAACAGCTCGCCGAGGCGTGGCGGCGCTGGGTGACGGGGGAGTGGACCGTCGTCGTGGTCGGCGACGCGAGCACGTATGCCGACGCGATCCGTGAGCTGGGAGTCGGTCCGGTGAGCGTCGTGCCCGCCTGAGCGGCGCAGGTATGCCGCGTGGCCGCCGCGCGCTCAGGCGCGGGCGTCGGTGCCGATGCGCGACAGGACCTCGTCGTGCAGCAAACCGTTGGTGGCCAACGCGTTTCCGCCCCACGGGCCCTCGCGTCCGGCCAGGGACGTGAACCGGCCACCGGCCTCGGTGACGATGGGGACCAGTGCTGCCATGTCGTAGACGGCGAGCTCCGGTTCGGCGGCGATGTCGGCGGCGCCCTCGGCCACCAGCATGTACGACCAGAAGTCGCCGTAGGCCCGCGACCGCCAGCAGTCATCGGTGAGCGAGAGGAACTCGTCGTAGCGGTCGACGTCGCGCCACGAACGGATGCTGGAGTAGGACAGGGAGGCGTCGGCGACCGACGACACCTGCGAGACGTTGATCCGTTTCGCCGAGGCGAGGCTGCGGCCGGACCAGGCGCCCGACCCGTTCGCGGCCCACCACCGGCGGCCCAGGGCGGGCGCAGCCACCAGGCCCAGCATCGGTGCCTCGTCGTCGACCAGCGCGATCAGCGTGGCCCAGACAGGTACGCCGCGCACGAAGTTGTGCGTGCCGTCGATCGGGTCGATGACCCAACGGCGCGGGCCGTGCCCGGTCGTCTCGAACTCCTCGCCCTCGACCGCGTCCCGCGGACGCGTCCGCTTCAGCTGGGCCCGGATGAGCTCCTCGGCGGCGGTGTCGGCGTCGCTGACCAGGGTGAGGTCCGGCTTGGACGACACCGCCAGGTCCTCGGACCGGAACCGCGCGGTCGTGATGCGCTCGACCGCGTCGGCCAGGACGTGGGCGAGGCGCAGGTCGTCGTCGTAACGGGGCACCCGGTGCACGCTAGCGGGTGCCGCCGCGGTTCCCCGGGACCGCCACGACGACGCCCGCCCGGCCGGGCGCACCGAGCCGCCCCGCGGCATACCCTCCCGGGCCCCTGACCAGCACGAAGACCCGGACGAAGACCCGGACGAAACACCCGGCGACGAGCGCCGGACGAGGGCTGCCGACAGGCCCGCTCTCGACTCGGACGCGGGACGATCACGTTTTTGTCTCGGCTTGCTCCAGATCGTCGCCTTTACCGTCTCCTTGCTCTTTCATGGGTCCCACACGACGACGCCACTGTGCGTTGCTGGGCTGCGCTCCAACCGGTGGGTGGCCCCGTCAGACCTCGTCCACACCGGACGGGTAACCCCAAGTAGGAGGACATCAATGCGAGGAACTGCTCGCACGGTGACCATGGTTGCTGGCATTTCCGCCGCTGCGCTGCTCGCTGCAGCCTGTGGCGGTGGCGACAGCGGCAATGACAGCACCGACGCCGGAGCCAAGTCCGGCGGAACTGTGACGGTCCGCGGGTGTAACCCCCAGAACACCCTGATCCCCAGCAACACCACCGAGACCTGTGGTGGAAACGTGCTCGACGCCATCATGGCCAAGCTCGTCCACTACAACCCCGAGAACGCCGCGCCCGAGAACGACATCGCGGACAAGATCGAGACCTCGGACAACCAGAACTTCACCGTCACCCTCAAGAAGGGTTACAAGTTCCACGACGGCACCGAGGTCAAGGCGAAGAACTTCGTCGACGCCTGGAACTACGCCGCGTACGGTCCCAACGCGCAGTCCTCCGGTTACTTCATGGAGCCGATCGAGGGCTTCGCCGACACCCAGTGTGCCGACGAGAAGTGCTCGACCAAGCCCAAGGCCGACAAGCTCACCGGTCTGGCCGTGAAGGACGACTACACCTTCACCATCAAGACCTCCGAGAAGGTCTCGAACATGCCGGTCCGTCTCGGCTACTCGGCGTTCTCGCCGCTGCCGGACTCGTTCTTCACCGACCCGAAGGCCTTCGGTGAGAAGCCGATCGGCGCGGGTCCGTTCAAGTTCGACAGCTGGACCAAGAACACCGAGATCAAGCTCAGCAAGTTCGCTGACTACTCGGGCAAGTTCGGCGGCAAGCTCGACGCCATCACGTTCAAGATCTACCAGGACGACGGCGCGGCCTACAACGACGTCATCGCCAACCAGCTCGACGTGACCGACTCGATCCCGTCCTCGGCGATGATCGACGACAAGTACAAGACGGACCTGCCCGACCGGAACGCCCAGCGCGCCGTCGGCGTCATCCAGACCGTCACGTTCGCGCCGGTCAAGGTCGACCCGAACTACGCCGACCCGAAGATCCGTCAGGCGATCTCGATGGCCATCGACCGTGCGACGATCATCAAGCAGATCTTCAACAACACTCGTCAGCCCGCCACGGGCTGGGTCTCCCCGGTCGTGGACGGCTACAAGGCCAACCAGTGCGGCGAGTGGTGCACCTACGACAAGGCCAAGGCCAAGGCCAAGCTCGACGAGGCCGGTGGTTTCAAGGGCGGCAAGATGACCCTGTCGTACAACGCGGACGCCGACCACAAGCCGTGGACCGAGGCGACCTGCAACTCGATCAAGGGCGCCCTGGGTGTCGACTGTGTCGCCACCCCGGTCGTGGACTTCGCCACCTTCCGTTCGCAGATCGCGGACAAGAAGATGAAGGGCATGTTCCGCACCGGCTGGCAGATGGACTACCCGTCGATCGAGAACTTCCTCGCCCCGATCTACAAGACCGGCGCGTCCTCCAACGACGGTGACTACTCCAACCCGGAGTTCGACAAGCTGCTCAACGAGGCAGCTGCCGAGTCCGACGCGGCTGCCGCCAACGCCAAGTACCAGCAGGCTGAGGCGCTCCTCGCGAACGACATGCCGTCCATCCCGATGTGGTACTCCACCGCGACCTTCGGCTGGTCCGACAAGGTCACCGGTGTGAAGATCACCGCGTTCGGCACGATCGACTTCTCGAGCCTGGCTCTGAAGTCCTGACGTGAGTGATGCCCCGGCGGCGCTCGTCGCCGGGGCACCCACCACCAACTAGAGTCGTCGGCCTGCCGGCCTTGAAGGTCGGCAGGCCGATGACCTGTCCGGGGTCGGTTCCACATTCTGGACCGGCGCCACGTATGGTCCATACGACTATCTTTGGGTCGAGGACTGCGGACGCCATCCGTGGCAGCCGAGCCCGACCAACGACGCCTCGGGACGAAAACCCTGGTTCGAGGTGTCCAGCGACTAGGAGGTGACGTGTACAAGTACGTCATTCGACGCCTGCTACAGATGATCCCGGTGCTCATCGGCGCCACGTTCATCATCTTCTACATGGTGTTCTCGATGCCGGGTGACCCCACCGCCGGCATGTGTGGTGACCGAGGCTGTTCCCCCGCCTTCGTCGCCCAGTTCCGCGAGGAGCACAACCTCGACGACCCGTTCCCGGTGCAGTACGCCAAGTACCTCGGCAACGTCGTCCAGGGCGACCTCGGCACGAACTTCCGCAACCAGTCGGTCGGTTTCGAGCTCGAGCAGCGCTACCCGATCACGGCCAAGCTCGCCCTCATGGCCATCGCCTTCGAAGCGGTCATCGGCATCATCGCCGGTGTGCTGGCGGGCGTGCGCAAGGGCAAGTTCATCGACAACCTGGTGCTCGTCAGCACCCTCGTGGTCATCTCGATCCCGGTCTTCGTCATCGGCTCGGTGCTCCAGTACTACCTGGGCGTCAAGCTGGGCGGTGAGATCTTCCCGGTGACCTACGACTCGAGCAGGCCCCTGCAGTCGCTCATCCTGCCGGCCTTCGTGCTCGGCAGCGCCTCCATCGCCTACGTCGCGCGGCTCACCCGCACCAACCTGGTGGAGAACCTGCGCGCGGACTACCTGCGCACCGCCATCGCCAAGGGCCTCACCCGGTCCCGCGCGATCGGCGTGCACGCGCTGCGCAACTCGCTCATCCCGGTGGTGACCTTCATCGGTGCCGACTTCGGCAGCCTGCTCGGTGGCGCGATCGTGACCGAGCGCATCTTCAACATCCCGGGTGTCGGTGGGTTCCTCTTCACCGGCATCCGCAACCACGACGGTGTGTCCGTCGTGGGCACGGTCACCGTCCTGGTGCTCGTCTTCCTCCTTGTCAACCTGCTCGTCGACCTGTTGTACGGCGTGCTCGACCCGAGGATCAGCCATGACTGAGGCATCGACGATTGCAATCTCCTCGGAGACCGGTGCCGCGCCCGGCGGCGACGTCCAGCAGGACAAGCCCCGTTCCCTGGCGTCCGACGCCTGGCGCCAGCTCAAGAAGAACCCGATCTTCTGGTTCTCCGTGGTGCTCATCGCGCTGTTCGTCCTCATGGCGATCGTGCCGCAGCTGTTCACCAGCACCGACCCCAACGCCGCCGTGCTGCAGGACGCCCGACAGCGTCCGAGCCTCGACGGACCGTGGTTCGGCCGCGACATCCAGGGTTACGACATCTACGCCCGCACCATCCACGGTGCGCGCGCCTCGATCCTCGTCGGTGTCTTTGCGACCCTGGCGACGCTCATCGTCGGCACCACCCTCGGTGTGATCGCCGGCTTCTACGGCGGCTGGATCGACGCGGTCGTGTCCCGCCTGACCGACATCTTCTTCGCGATCCCGCTGCTCCTCGGCGGCATCCTGTTCATGTCGGTCATGCCGAACGACCAGAACACGCCCTACCTCATCGTGGTGGGCAAGGTCGTGCTGGTGCTGGCGATCTTCGGCTGGCCGGGCATCGCGCGACTCATGCGGTCGAGCGTCATGCAGGTCAAGCCGAACGACTACGTGCAGGCCGCCCGCGCACTCGGCGCCAGCCCGTGGCGGATCATCCGGTCGCACGTCATCCCCAACGCGATGGCCCCGGTCATCGTCGTGGCGACGATCAACCTCGGTGTCTACATCGCGGTCGAGGCGACGCTGAGCTTCCTCGGCATCGGCCTCACGCCACCCGCGGTCTCGTGGGGTGTCGCGATCTCCGACGCACTGGTCGGTATCCGCACCACGCCGCACATGCTCCTGTTCCCCAGCCTCTTCCTCAGCCTGGCGGTGCTGGCGTTCATCATGCTCGGTGACGCCATCCGCGACGCCTTCGACCCGAAGTCGCGCTGAGCGGGAAAGACGACACACACATGACGACAGACACGCAGACGAGGAAGTCGGACACCCCGGCGTCCTCGCAGTACAAGCCGGTCGACGGCCTGCTGCTCGAGGTGGAGGACCTCCGCGTCGAGTTCCACACCGAGGACGGCGTGGCCAAGGCCATCAACGGCGTCAACTTCGACCTGCACGAGGGCGAGACGCTCGCCATCCTCGGTGAGTCGGGGTCGGGCAAGTCCGTGACCGCGCAGGCGATCATGGGCATCCTCGACATGCCACCGGCCGTCATCCCGGGAGGCCAGATCCGCTACTGCGGCCAGGACCTGCTGACGATGCCGGAGGAGCAGCGGCGCAAGACCCGCGGCCCGGAGATCTCGATGGTCTTCCAGGACGCGCTCTCCTCGCTCAACCCGGTCTTCCCGGTCGGGTGGCAGATCGCGGAGATGTTCCGCAAGCACCGCGGCATGAACAAGTCCGACTCCCTGGAGCGGGCGGTCAAGCTGATGCAGCGGGTGCAGATCCCGGCCGCCAAGGAGCGGGTGAAGGCCTACCCGCACCAGTTCTCCGGCGGCATGCGCCAGCGCATCATGATCGCGATGGCCATCGCGCTCGACCCGGCGGTGCTCATCGCCGACGAGCCGACGACCGCCCTGGACGTCACCGTCCAGGCGCAGATCATGTCGCTGTTGCAGGAGCTGCAGGAAGAGCGCCAGATGGGCCTCATCCTCATCACTCACGACCTCGGCGTGGTCGCCGACGTCGCAGACAAGATCGCGGTCATGTATGCCGGCCGGATCGTCGAGCGCGCGGACGTGTTCGACCTCTACCGGCAGCCCGCGCACCCCTACACCAAGGGTCTGCTCGAGTCGATCCCGCGCCTGGACCAGAAGGGGCAGGAGCTGGCTGCCATCGGTGGCCTGCCGCCGAACCTCATGCGGATCCCGGCCGGGTGCGCCTTCAACCCGCGGTGCCGCTACGCGCAGGACATCTGCCGCGAGGACCGTCCCGAGCTGCTGACCGTCGCCCCCGGCCGCGAGTCCGCGTGCCACTTCGCCGAGGAGGTCCTCCATGGCTGAGCCGATCCTGACCGCGACCGACCTGGTCAAGCACTACCCGATCAAGGGCGGCGTGCTGCGGCGCACCGTGGGTCACGTCAAGGCCGTCGACGGCGTGAGCTTCGAGCTGCTCAAGGGTGAGACGCTCGGCATCGTTGGTGAGTCCGGCTGTGGCAAGTCCACCCTCGGGCGGCTCCTCATGCGCCTGGAGGAGCCCACGTCGGGCCAGGTCGTGTTCGACGGCGTCGACATGTACAGCCAGAAGGGTCGCGCGATGCGCAAGCTGCGTCGCGACATCCAGATCGTGTTCCAGGACCCCTACACCTCGCTCAACCCGAGGAAGACGGTCGGTGACATCATCGCCGAGCCCTTCGACATCCACCCCGACGTGGTGCCGAAGAACGGCCGTCGCAAGGCGGTCCAGGACCTGCTCGACATGGTCGGCCTCAACCCCGAGCACATCAACCGCTACCCGCACCAGTTCTCCGGTGGTCAGCGCCAGCGCATCGGCATCGCCCGCGGCATCGCGCTCAACCCGAAGGTGCTGATCTGTGACGAGCCGGTCTCCGCGCTCGACGTGTCGGTGCAGGCGCAGGTCGTCAACCTGATGGAGAAGCTGCAGGACGAGCTCGGCCTGTCCTACATCTTCATCGCCCACGACCTGTCCGTGGTCCGTCACATCTCCGACCGCGTCGGCGTGATGTACCTCGGCAAGCTCGCCGAGCTGGGGGAGGAGGACGAGATCTACGGTCGCCCCACCCACCCCTACACGCAGGCGCTGCTGTCGGCCGTGCCGGTGCCCGACCCCACGCTGCGTGACAAGAAGGAGCAGATCGTCCTCACCGGCGATGTGCCGTCGCCGGCGAACCCGCCGTCGGGCTGCCGGTTCCACACCCGGTGCTGGAAGGCGCAGGACAAGTGCAAGACCGACGTCCCCCTGCTCGAGCTGCGACCCGACGGTGTCGGCGAGCACCTCTCCGCCTGCCACTTCGCGTCGCCGCGTGAGGTCATCGAGACCGTCGACGTGTCGGACCAGGAGGTCGTGTTCAAGGCCGAGGTCCGCGACCAGGCTTCGTTCGAGGAGCAGGCCGTGGCCACGGAGGGCACCAAGGAGAGCTGACCTCGGGAGCCGGCCACCCGGCATACCCACGATCGCGCCGCCACCCCGCCCACCGGGGAGGCGGCGCGATCGCGTTGAGGCTCAGTCGGTTTCGCCCGAACGCGCGCGCAGCAGGCGACGCAACGACTCCAGGCGTGACGGCCCGGCGGGCCCGGCCTGACCGGAGGCGACCCATTCGTCGAGCGCGCACTCGGGCTCGTCATGGGTGCACCCACGTGGGCACCCCGCGGTGCCCGGTTCGAGGTCGGGGAAGTGGTCGATGATGCGGGCCAGGTCGACGTGCGCGAGGCCGAACGAGCGCACGCCCGGTGTGTCGATGACCCACCCGTCGCCGCCCGGCAGCCGCAACGCCACGGCCGAGGTCGACGTGTGCCGCCCGCGACCGGTCACGTCGTTGACGTCGCCGGTGGCGCGGTTGGCATCCGGGACGAGGGCGTTGACGAGCGTGGACTTGCCGACGCCGGAGTGGCCGACCAGGACACTGACGCGCCCCTCGAGGTGGTCGAGGAGCTCCTCGAGCCCCAGGAAGTCGTCCTCGCTCGACGTGACCACGTGCGGCACGTCGAGCGGGGCATAGGTCTGCAGGAAGGGCGCCGGGTCGGCGAGGTCGGCCTTGGTGAGCACGAGCAGGGGGTCGAGATCTGCGTCGTATGCCGCGACGAGGGCGCGGTCGATGAGGCGCGGACGGGGCTCGGGGTTGGCGAGGGCGGTGACGATGACCAGCTGGTCGGCGTTCGCGACGATGACGCGTTCGACGGGGTCGGTGTCGTCGGCGGTGCGCCGCAGGACCGATGTGCGGGGCTGGACGCGCACGATGCGCGCGAGGGAGTCGGGTCCACCGCCGACGTCACCCACGAGGTCGACGTTGTCGCCGACGACGATGCCCTTGCGACCGAGCTCGCGGGCCTTCATGGCCATGACGATGCGTTCCGGAAGTCGTTTGCCGCCAACGCCTTTGGCGACGAGCACCGTGTAACGGCCGCGGTCGACGGCGATGACGAACCCGGGCACGGCGTCGTCGTGGGCCGGGCGGTCCTTGGAGCGCGGGCGTGAGCCTCGCCGGCTCGGTCGGATGCGGACGTCGCTCTCGTCGTAGTCCGACGCGCGCCGGCTCATGTGTTGCTCATCGGTGGGCCGAGCCCGTCGACGACAGCATGCGCTCCCAGAGCGTGGTGAACTCCGGCAACGTCTTGGCGACGGTGCCGGCGTCCTCGACGACGACATGGGGCACGCGCAGGCCCAGGACCGCACCGGCCATCACCATCCGGTGGTCGGCGTAGGTGTGGAAGGTGCCGCCGTGCAGCGTCGCGGGCGCGATCCGCAGGCCGTCGTCGGTCTCGGTGACGTCGCTGCCGAGCGCTCCGAGCTCGCGCGCCAGGGCAGCGAGCCGGTCGGTCTCGTGGCCACGGATGTGGGCGACACCGCGGATCACGGACGGCGAGTCGGCCAGCGCCGCGACGGCAGCCACGACCGGGGTGAGCTCGGAAGCGTCGTGCAGGTCGAGGTCGACGCCGCTGACCTCCCCGGTGCCCGCCACCGTCAGTCCCTCTCGGGTGAGCGTCACGTCGGCACCCATGGCGTCGAGGATGTCGCGCACGGCGTCGCCGGCCTGGGTGGTGTGCTGCGGCCACCCCGGCACCGTGACGCTGCCGCCACAGACCAGCGCGGCGGAGAGGAACGGAGCGGCGTTGGACAGGTCGGGTTCGACCTGCACGTCGAGGCCGGTGAGCTCGGACGGCTCGACCCGCCACGTGTTGGCTTCGCCGTCGTCGACGAATGCCCCTGCGTCCCTGAGGGTTTCGACCGTCATCGCGATGTGCGGCTCCGATGGCACGGGCTTGCCGTCGTGGTGCACGGTGACGCCCTCGGCATACCTCGCCCCCGCCAGCAGGAGGGCCGACACGAACTGTGAGCTCTCAGACGCGTCGAGCGTGACGGCGCCGCCGCGCACCGCGCCAGTGCCGCCCACGGTGAAGGGCAGGGTGCCGCGGCCCTCGTCGTCGACGCTGACACCCAGGGTGCGCAGGGCGTCGAGCACCGGCCCCATCGGGCGCACGCGTGCCTGGGCGTCGCCGTCGAAACCCACGTCCCCGGTCGCCAGGGCGGCCACCGGCGGCACGAACCGCATGACGGTGCCCGCCAGGCCGCAGTCGACGGTGCCCCCGCCGACCAGCGGCGCCGGGGTGACGAGCCAGTCGGGCGAGCCGCCCTGCGCGGAGTCCTCGATGCGGGCGCCGAGGCTGCGCAGTGCCTGCGCCATGAGCAGGGTGTCGCGCGAGCGCAACGGGGCGCGCAGCATCGACGGGCTGTTGGCCAGCGCCGCGAGCACCAGGTAACGGTTGGTCAGCGACTTGCTGCCGGGCAGGGTCACCGTCGCGTCGACGGGGTGACCCGGGGTGGGCGCGGGCCAGTCGACCCGTCCCGCTGGATCAGGTGAGGGCATCGTGCGCCTGGGTGGCCGCGAGCTTCGCCTCGCGCTTGGCAGCCCTCGTGGCGAGCTTCGCCTCCCGCTTGGCGCGCTTGGCCGAACGCCGTGCCGAGTCCTCGGCCATGCCGACGCGGTAGGCCAGTCCCGGCTTGCCCTCGGTGTCGACGGAGGCGAGCAGCAGGCCACCGATCAGGCTGAGGTTCTTGAGGAACTGGATGCGCTGCGTGCGCCGCGCCGTCGGGTCCTTCTCCTCCCAGAACGCGTGGCCGACGTAGGTGGTCGGGACCATCGAGGCCGCCAGGACGGTGGCGGCGATGCGCGGGAAGTTGCCCGTCGCCAGCATGGCGCCGGCGCCCATCATGGTGGCCCCGTTGGCGCGCACGAGCAGCTCCGGGTCGTTGGGCACGCCCAGTGGCGCGAGCTGGTCCGCCAGCGGCGCCACCTTCGGCTTCAGGAGGGCAGGCTGGCGAAGCTGCTGGTAGCCCTGGATGACGAACAGGGCGGCGAGCATCGGGCGGGCAACGCGTCGGACCAGGGTCATGTCCACTCCCTCGGTGGTGGTGAAGATCGGCAAACGCCTCGGCTCCTTCCTACCGTATGGGCCGGTCGGTGGCGCTGCGTACCCTGTCCACCATGTGCGGGCGATACGCGGCGACGGCCAATCCCGACGAGCTCGTCGAGGAGTTCGAGGTCGAGGACGACCGGTCGCTCGAGCCCGTGCGCAGCATCCTGAAGAACCCTCAGTCGCCACCCCCCGGCCGGCCCGACTTCAACATGGCCCCGAGCAAGCAGGCACCCGTGGTCCTCACCCGGGTGCCCCGGGAGCAGCGTGAGGAGGGGTATGCCGGTGAGCCGGCCCCCGTGCGCCAGCTGCGGCTGCTGACGTGGGGCCTCGTGCCGAGCTGGGCCAAGGACGTGAAGATGGGCATGCGGATGATCAACGCCCGCGCCGACTCGGTGCTCGAGAAGCCGTCCTTCGCCAAGGCGGCCGCGTCGCGCCGGTGCCTGGTCCCGGCGCAGGGGTGGTACGAGTGGCAGAAGTCGCCCGTCGCGCAGGACGCCAAGGGCAAGCCGCGCAAGCAGCCGTTCTTCATGCACCGGGCCGACGGCGAACCCGTGGCGTTCGCGGGCCTGTACGAGTTCTGGCGCGACCGCGACATCGAGGACAACGACGACCCGGACGCCTGGCTCACGACCTTCACCATCATCACCACCGACGCCGAGCCGGGGCTCGACCGCATCCACGACCGGCAGCCCCTGGTGCTGGAGCGCGCGGACTGGGCGACGTGGCTCGACCCGACGATGACCGACCGCGACGAGCTCGCGCGGCTGCTCGCGTTTAGCCAGCCGGGCCGCTTCGACGCCTACCCGGTGGGAGCCGCGGTCTCCTCCAACCGCAGCAACGGACCGAGCCTCATCGAACCCGCCGGCATCGACGAGCTCGACGGCGTCGTCGACCCCGCGACCGGCGAGATCATCGGTGGGGGAGCGGGTGCCCCCAGCACGGGAGGAGCAAACCCGGCATGAGCACCCCACGCACCCCGCGCGCCACCGTGACCGAGGTCGACACCCCGATGGGTCCGGCGCGCATCCACCTGAGCCGACCAGCGGACTCCACCGGGGTGCTGGTCCTCACCCACGGCGCCGGCGGCCGGCTCACCGCCCCTGAGTTCGCGCCCATCCGGGCCGCCGCCACGGTGGACGGGTGGGCGGTGGCGCTGGTCGAGCAGGCCTGGGTGGTCGCCGGCCGCCGGATGCCGCCCCAGCCGCCGACCCAGGATCCCGCCTGGCTGCCGGTGGTCGCGGCACTGACCGACAAGCGACGACGGCTCCGCGGCCCGGTCGTCGTCGGCGGGAAGAGCAACGGGGCGCGGGTCGCCTGCCGTACCGCCCACGACAGCGGTGCCGCGGGCGTGCTGTGCCTGTCCTTCCCGCTGCACCCACCGGGCAGGCCGGAGGTCTCGCGGGCCGAGGAGCTGCGCACGCCGCTCGCCCACGGCATACCCGTGCAGGTCGTCCAGGGTCGGAGCGACCCGTTCGGCACGCCCGAGGAGGTGCGCGCCGAGCTGCCGTCGGCAGACCTCGTCACTGCCGTGGAGGGGGCGCACTCGTTCCCGAAGAAGCCGGACGACGCCGTCGCCGCGGCGCTGGAGTTCCTCGCGACGCTGCGTCAGTGACCCCTCAGAGCGCGCCGCCCGCGGCCTCCGGGGCGGAGGTGTCGTTGCCCCCGTCGCCGACGGCCTCACGCGCGAGGTGGTCCTCGATCTGGAACCAGTCGGCGCCGGCGCGCTCGGAGATGGTCAGCAGCGTGTTCATCGCGGCGACCTCCTCGACCTGCTCCTTGAGGAACCACAGCATGAACTGCTCGCCGAGGACATCGCCCTCGGAGCGGGCCGCCCGGAACAACGCCTCGATCTGACTCGTGACGGCCTTCTCCTGCGCCAGGGCCAGCTCGATCGGCTCGACCGGCTTGGCGAAGTCACCTCGGACCTCGTCGACACCGGGAATCGTCACCGGCCAGTCACGGTCGAGCATGTACTGGACGATCATCATCGCGTGGTTCCGCTCTTCCACGCTCTGCTGGTAGAAGTGCGCGGCCAGGCGCGGCAGGTCGTGGTCGTCGAACCAGACGGCGATGGCGATGTACTGCTGGCTGGCCGTGAACTCGTGACGCACCTGCTCGGTGAGGAGCTGCACGAACGACGGCGACTTCGTGGCGCGAGGCATTGCCCCACGGTATCGGCTGGGAATGACCGGCCTCGCGGGGTGGTTGAAACCGGCGTATGTCAACCTCCCAGGAGCCCACAGTGCACACCGCCGCCGTCGCCGAGAAGCCACGCCTCGTGGATCTCGCCGCACCCGCCTCGTGGGGACCGTCCGCACCCGACACCAAGGCCTCCCGCGCAGGCAGCGGGTTAGGCTGGAGGGCAATGACCGAGACCCCTGCCACCGACACCGCGCGCGCCACCAGCGACGACGCGACCGTCGATGTCGCCACCGAGACCCCGACCGAGCGCCAGGCCCGCTTCGAGCGTGAGGCCATGCCGCTGCTCGACCAGCTCTACTCGGCGGCGCTGCGCACCACGCGCAACCCCGCGGACGCCGAGGACCTCGTCCAGGAGACCTACACCAAGGCCTTCGCCGCGTTCCACCAGTACCGGCCGGGCACCAACTTCAAGGCGTGGATGTACCGCATCCTCACCAACACCTACATCAACAGCTACCGCAAGCGGCAGCGCGAGCCCCAGCAGTCCGACGCCGCGCAGATCGAGGACTACCAGCTCCACCGGGCCGAGTCCCACACCTCCTCCGGGCTGCGGTCCGCCGAGGTCGAGGCCCTCGACCACCTGCCCGACACCGAGGTGAAGCGGGCGCTGCAGCAGCTGCCGGAGGACTTCCGCATGGCCGTCTACCTCGCCGACGTCGAGGGCTTCGCCTACAAGGAGATCGCGGAGATGATGGACACCCCGATCGGCACCGTCATGTCACGACTGCACCGTGGTCGGCGCCAGCTGCGTGAGCTGCTGACCGAGTATGCCGCGGACCGCGGCTTTGCCAAGGCGGCGGACCGATGAGCTGCGAGCGCGGCGCGGGGGAGGACCCCCTGGAAGGCACTGACTGCTCGGAGGTGCTGTTCCGGGTGTTCGAGTACCTCGACGGCGAGATGACCGCCGACGACACGGCGAAGATCAAGGCGCACCTGCAGGAGTGCGGGCCGTGTCTGCACGAGTACGACCTCGACCAGGCGCTGAAGGCGCTGGTCAAGCGCTCGTGCACCGGTGAGACCGCGCCGGTGGCGCTTCGCACGCAGATCATGACCCGCATCACGACGATCCGCTACGAGATCACGGAGTAACGCGGCATACCTGCTCATCCGCCGGGTGACGCCACCAAGCGGGTGAGACGACGAAGGGGCGGGACCGACATTGTCGGTCCCGCCCCTTCTCGTTGCGTCGAGCGCGGCTCAGGCGTTCGGGCGGCGGCCGTGGTTGGCCCCGTTGCCCTTGCGCGAGCGGCGCTTGCGGGCGCGCTTGCTCATCGTGATCTCTTCCGTCGGGGTTGGCGCACCGGTGAGGGGCGCCGTAAACGGCAACCATTCTCGCACACGCCACGAGGTCGCCCTGACGTACTGACGGGTATCGCCACCAACGGAGGCAAACCGCGCCCAAAGGAATGAGCGTTTTTCCAAGACTTGGTCAAGAACCAGTAAGGGCCGATGCAAGAACGCAGGTAGCGGGCATCATAGTCCTGCTGACCAACCGCACCCCTGGCGTTTGGCGGCATGGACTAGCCCGACCCGTCCGAAGGGACGATGCACAAGTCGGGCAAAAGGAGCAATAGCCATGAAGGTCATCACCACCCTGTTCGAGTCCATCCTCTCCGGCGACAACGGCTCGGTCTGGACGCCCGAGGACAAGACCTCCACCTGGAGCTGGGGCGGCAAGGCCGACGCCACCTCCACCTGGAGCTGGGGCGGCAAGGTCTCCTGACGCCGTCTCGTTACGCGTGGGTGCCGACTAGATTGGCATCATGATTCGTCGACCGTCCGCCGGGGATGGTCCTGCGAATCGCGGGGTGGACGCGACCCACGTCTACGTCGGCGCTGTGTGCGTGGGCGCCCTTGCCCTCATGGGGGTGGGGTATGCCGTGGCAGGACAGCCGTACGACTGGGCGGCCCTGGTCGTCCTCATAGCGTTGGCGTTCGCCGGTTGGATGCTGCGGGAGACCGACACCGGCAACCGGGTCCTCCTCTCGATCACGAGCATCGTGCTCTTGGCCTCGGCGGTCATCGTCGGGCCCGTGGGGGCCGGCGTGGTTGGCGCTCTTGCCAACCTGGCCGAGCTGCGGCGATCCCGATCGACTGTGTGGCTTTTCAACGCGGCGATGCATTCGGCCATCGGCAGCATTGGGAGCCTGGTCTACCTGCTCGTCGGTGGTTCGTCGGCTCTCGATCGCTCGTCCAGTCCGCTGGACATCCTCGCCGGCGTGGGCCTGCCTCTGCTGGTCGCCGACATCGCCCAGTGCCTCGTCAACGCCGCCCTCCTCGCGGGTGTCATGCGCGCGTCGCGCGGCATCCCCGTCCTCACGCAGGTCGTCCAGCTCTTCTCGACCACCGGCGTCGCCTACATCGGGTACGGGCTCATCGGATTCCTGTTCGTCGTGCTCTGGATCCCCGCCGGCGTGGGGCCGTTCAGTGCGGTGCTCGTCCTGGCCCCACTGCTGGTCGCCCGCTGGGCCTTCGTCCAGTACGGCGACGAGGTGCGCTCCCAGCAGCGCACCCTGCGTGCCCTGGTCACCGCGGTCGAGGTCAAGGACCCCGGGTGCACAGGCCACAGCGAACGCACTGCCGACCTGTCGGAGTGGATCGCCCAGGCGTTGGGTCTGGGGCACAAGGAGATCCAGGACGCTCGCGTGGCTGGCATGCTCCACGACATCGGCAAGGTCAGCGTGCCGGCGCGGCTCCTGCGCTCGCGTCGGCCCTTGACCGACGACGAGCTCTTCATCGTGGCTGAGCACGCGCTGTCCGGGGTCGAACTGGTGCAGGGCATCGACTTCCTCGCCGACTCGGTCGACGGGATCGCGCACCACCACGAGCGGTTCGACGGGCTCGGGTACCCGGCGGGACTTTCCGGCAGCGAAATCCCGCTGGTGGCCCGGGTTGTCGCCGTGGCGGACATGTTCGACAACCTCACGACGCAGCGGGAGTACCGCCCCGCGCTGACCGTCGAGGAAGCCGTGGGCGTGGTGACGCAGCGGTCCGGGACGCACTTCGACCCCGACGTGGTGCAGGCCCTCATCCGGGCGCTCGGCCGTCACGAGTGGCCGCTGCAGGGCGAGGCCAGCAGCGGCGAGTGGCTGACCCTGGACGACTCGGCAACCGCGGTGCTCGACCACGACGAGCCGGAGGTCTCGGACCTGCTCGCCCAACGACCCGACCTGCGCGAGCTCCTGCGGGGCGCCACCGCCAGCGTCCGGCGACCACGGACGGAGAGCCGGTCATGACGACGCTGCGGCGGTGGTCGGTCGACCTGCGGTGGCTCATCAACACGATCGCCGCCCTCGCAGTGCTGTGGGCGCTGGTGGCGGGCGCGCCGGACCTCATCGCAGGGCTCCCGCGGATGTCCGTGCTCACCCTGGCGATGTTCTGCGCAGGCATCATCATCGGCGAGATCGCCCGCATGGCGGTGCTCACCGGACGAGAGACGGCACCGGTCTCCACCGCGTCGTCGCTGGCCCTGTCCTTGTCGGTCGTGCTGGCGGCCAACGGCTCACCCCTGGGCGCGGCACCCGTCTGCCTCGTTATCGCCGCCGGCATGTTCGTGGGGGCCAGCGTGCTACGGCTCCTGGGGCGCCAGATGCACTGGTCGGACGACTCCGCCCGCCTGTGCGGGGTGTTCGTGGCGCCATGGCTCTTCCGGGAGGTGCCGTTCGGGGGGAAGACGCTGCTGCAGTGGCAGTTCGACCTGGAGGACCACCGCTGGCTCGTCGGAGTCATCATGGTCCTGGTCGGCTCGGTGTCGATGACCGTGGGGTTGGCGCTCGAGGCCGTGGCCCGGGCGGGCCGCGAGGGTGCGCCCCTGCTGCCGGCGATCGTCGACGAGCTGCGATCCACCCTCGGGCTCGGGACGGCGCTCGTCACCTCCGGCGCCCTCATCGCGCTCGCCGAGAGTGCGATCGGGCTGGCCGCGTTGCCGCTCTTCCTGTTCCCCTTGGTCCTGACTTCCTTTGCCGTGCAACGGTATGCCGTCATCCGGCGCACCTATCGCCAGACCATCGGGGCGTTGTCCTCACTGACCGACCGCGCCGGCTACACGACGCCCGACCACGCCCGCCGCGTGGCCGACCTGTCACTGGCCGTGGGCCGCGACCTCGGCATGGGGCAGCGTGAGCTCTCGGACCTCGAGTATGCCGCGTTGCTCCACGACCTCGGTCAGGTCGGCCTGCGCGAGCCGATCCCGGCTGGAGCCACCGTGATGGCCGCACCGGCCGACCAGCAGCGGATTGCCCAGGACGGCTCCTACATCGTGCGCACCACCGGTGTCCTCGACGAGGTGGGCATCGTCCTGGAGGCCCAGACCACGCCGTACCGGCAGGTCCGCGAGTTCGGTCAGGACCTGCCGCTCGCGAGCCGGATCATCAAGGTGGCCAACGCCTACGACGACCTCGCCGGACCCGACGGGGTCGACGACGAACGCGCGATGGAGCGGATCCACCTCGGCCTGGGGTACGAGTACGACCCCCGGGTCGTGGAGTCGCTCAGCCGGGCGCTGGCTCGGCGCCGACGCACCTCCTGACAGTGCGGCGCGCGGAGGCGAGCACGCGGCATACGCGCGCGGCGAGCTGAGCATGCGCGAAGGGGCAGGGCCGACGAACGGCCCTGCCCCTCAACGGTTTCGCGATGCTGACTAGGTGGTCGGCCCGGTCGTGAGCTGGTCGTCCAGGTCGCGGTTCTTCTCGACGCGCGGGTCACCGGCGTCGGCGAAGTAGTCGCCCTTGATCGTCTCGTCGCGCCCGTTGGAGACCTTGAGCGCATTGAGGACCAGCGTGAGGATGACCGCCACGACGATGTTGATGACGAAGGCCGTCATGGCGATGTAGCCCATCTTGCCGATCGCGGGGATGTTCGCCAGCGAGCCGGCGAAGTGGTTGCCCGTGGCCGGGTTGACCACGTTGTAGGCCGTGATCGTGCCGTAGACCATGCCGACCGCCCAGCCGACCAGCAGCGCCCGGCGGTGGAACCACCGCGTGTAGAGGCTGAACACGATGGCCGGGAAGGTCTGCAGGATCCAGATGCCACCGAGGAGCTGGAAGTTGATGGCGTTCTGCTTGTCCAGCGTCAGCACGAAGACCAGCGCAAAAGCCTTGACCAGCAACGAAACCAGCTTCGAGACGCGCGCCTCGTCGGCGTGCGACGCGTTGGGCTTGATGAGGTCGCGGTAGATGTTGCGCGTGAACGTGTTGGCCGCCGCGATCGACATGATCGCCGCAGGCACGAGGGCGCCGATGGCGACTGCCGCGAACGCCACGCCCGCGAACCAGCTCGGGAACATGTCCTCGAACAGCTGCGGGATGACGAGCTGGGCGTTGGGCTTGCCGTCCAGGCCGATCGGCTTGGTGCCGGCGGCGATCGCGACCCAGCCGAGCAACGCCAGCAGACCGAGCACGAAGCTGTAGGCCGGCAGGATCGAGGCGTTGCGGCGGATGGTGTTGCGGTTCTGGCTGGACAGGGTCGCGGTGATCGAGTGCGGGTACATGAACAGCGCCAGGGCGGAACCCAGCGCGAGGGTCGCGTAGGCCCAGTGCTGTGCCGCGCCCGGGATGAACGCACCCGTGGGCTTGCTCGGGTCGGCCACGCTCGGCTTGGCCATCTTGGCCTCCGCCGCCCCGAAGATGGCGTCCCAGCCGCCCGAGATCTTTCCGGGCAGGTAGATGATCGCGACGATGATGACGAGGTAGATCAAGGTGTCCTTGACGAACGCGATGACGGCTGGGGCCCGCAGGCCGCTGGAGTAGGTGTAGGCCGCCAGCAGGGCGAACGCGATGAACAGCGGTGCGTCCTTGGCGATGATGTTCTGCGAACCGCCGATGCCGGCGACCTCGAGGACGGCCTGGATGCCGACCAGCTGCAGCGCGATGTAGGGCATCGTCGCGAGGATCCCGGTGACCGACACCGCCAGCGACAGGCCCTTGGAGCCGTAGCGGCCCTTCACGAAGTCGGCCGGCGTGACGTAGCCGTGCCGGTGGCTGACCGACCACAGACGCGACATGAAGATGAAGATGATCGGGTAGAGGACGATCGTGTAGGGGACTGCGAAGAATCCACTGACCGCACCGAGCGCGAACATCGCGGCCGGCACGGCCACGAAGGTGTATGCCGTGTAGAGGTCGCCGCCGAGGAGGAACCAGGTCACCCAGGTGCCGAACCGCCGGCCACCCAGGCCCCACTCGTCGAGCGACTCCATGCTGTCGGCCCGGCGCCAGCGGGTGGCCCAGAAGCCCAGTCCCGTGACGAGCAGGAACAGCAGGATGAGGACGGTCAGCGCGACACCGTTGACACCGGTGCCGGTCGCGGCCGGAGCGGCCGTGACCACCGTGGCGCTCATCGGGTCACCTCGTCAGCGTCGCGGCCGGACTCCCCGTGCATGGGCCGGTGCGGGCGGGCCTTGAGGACCAGGCGGTAGGCCGTGTAGGTCATGGCGCTGCACAGGAAGACCCAGAGGAACTGGTACCAGATGAAGAACGGCCACCCGCCGAGCTTGGGCTCGACCTTGGCGTAGCTGCTCACCCACATGAGGGCGATGATCGGGATGGCCAGCAGGATGCCCGCGACCGCGAGCAGGCCCTTGTTGGCTGGTGGGACGGTGTCGTGGTCGACTTCTCGGTCGTTGCTCACGTCGTGCTCCTCCGCAGTGCGTCAGGGGCTGCCTCCGCGCAGTCCGCAGTGCACCGTAGACCCGACCGGCCGGTAACTGGGGGATGTCACATGCGTCACTTCGGTAACAGCGGTCGCGTCGGCACCGGTGGTGGGACGCAAAAGTGGCCGGCTCTCGGTTCCGTGGTCGGGATACCGACCACAGGTCCGAGAACCGGCCACCTGGTGCTGGAGACCGTCCGGGGCTCAGCCCTTCTTGGTCTCCTTGAAGATGCGGTCGACCTCGTCGATCTTGGCGAGCAGCTCGTCGGCCACGGACTCGTCGAACGAGCCCTTGGTGCCGGACGCGCCGGCCAGCTTGGTCGCCTCGTTGATGAGGGTGTTCAGCTCGGGGTACTTCTCGAAGTGCGGCGGCTTGAAGTAGTCGGTCCACAGCACCCACAGGTGGTGCTTGACCAGCTCGGAGCGCTGCTCCTTGATGATCATTGCGCGCATGCGGAAGTCGGGGTCGTCGGGGTTGTCGGCGACCTTCTTGTCGATGGCCTTGATCGACTCGGCCTCGATGCGGGCCTGGGCGGGGTCGTAGACACCACAGGGCAGGTCGCAGTGGGCGCTGACCTCGGTGGTGCGGAAGAAGCGGGAAAGCATGAAAATCCCTTCTGCGAGATGGATGATCACGTGCTCCCTCAACCTACCCCCGCGCCCGCGGCGACGCACCGGTGGGCCCTGTGCCACACGGCATACGGGGAAGGCGTCGACGGTATGCCGCGTGGTCGCCCCCGCGACCACGCGCGGGTCCCGCGTCGCCCCCGCGTCGCCCACGTGCCCGTCGCGGGGGTGCGGCCGACGAGGTCAGCGACGTCGGCGGCCGGGCAGCCGCAGGCGGTGCGGCAACCGGAACAGCACGAGCGCGCGGATCTGGTCACGGGCCAGCGACCCGATGCCGAAGGTCCACGAGTCGGCGACCCCGAGCTCGCCCTGGTTGTCGGCCTCGACCCAGTAGCGGGTGGGGTCCTCGGGGTCGAGCATGGTGACGCGCTTGATCGCCAGCGGGCGCGGCACGCCGGCGTCGTCCGGGGGGAGTCGCACGATGGCGAGCCGGCCGAGCTTCGGGGGTGCGCCGCGCAGCACGACCATCCGGTCGCCGGTGTGCAACGTCGGCTCCATGGACCGGCCGCGGACGGTGACGATGCCCAGGCCGTAACCCATCAGGTCGACTCCTCCTCCTGGCGCATGCGGCGCAGGAACGACTTGGTGCGCTCGTGCTGCGGGTTGTTGATGACGTCCTTCGGGGCGCCCTGCTCGACGACGACTCCGCCGTCCATGAAGACGACCCGGTCGGCCACCTCACGGGCGAACGACATCTCGTGCGTGACGACGATCATCGTCATGCCGTCGTCGGCGAGCTGACGCATCACCTTGAGGACGTCACCGACCAGCTCGGGGTCGAGCGCGGACGTGGGCTCGTCGAAGAGCATCAGCTTGGGGTCCATCGCGAGCGCCCGCGCAATGGCGACGCGCTGTTGCTGGCCGCCGGAGAGCTGCGCCGGGTAGGCGTTCGGCTTGTCCTTGAGCCCGACCTGGTCGAGGAGGGCGAGCGCCCGCTCCTTGACCTGGCCCTTGGGGCGGCGCGCGACCTGGACCGGCGCCTCCATGATGTTCTCCAGCGCGGTCATGTGCGGGAAGAGGTTCCACCGCTGGAACACCATGCCGATCTCGCGCCGCTGCGCCGCCACCTGCTTGTCGCTCAGGTGGTGCAGGTGGCCGCCACGCTCGGCGTAGCCCATGAGGTCGCCGTCCACCCAGATGCGGCCGCCGTCGATCGACTCGAGCTGGTTGATGCAGCGCAGAAACGTCGTCTTGCCGGACCCGGACGGCCCGAGCAGGCAGACGACCTCGCCCTTCTCGACGTCCAGGTCGATGCCCTTGAGGACCTCGGTGCCGTGGAACGCCTTGGTGACGTTGACGGCGTGCACGAGGGGGTATGCCGTGGTGTCAGTCGTGCTCATCGGCCGCCACCTCCGAGGCCCTGGAAGGAGAGGAGCTTGGCGCGGATGGCGCCCTGCTGCGGGTTGCCGGTGCCGAAGCCGCGGCCGAACCGCTTCTCGAGGTAGTACTGGCCGACCATGAGGATCGAGCAGACGATGAGGTACCACAGCGTTGCGGCCACCATCGTCGGCATGATCTTCAGGGTGCGGGTGCCGATGGCCTGGGTCTGGAAGAACAGCTCCGTGGTCACGGGGATCGCGATGAGCAGCGAGGTGTCCTTGACCATGGCGATGGTCTCGTTGCCGGTCGGGGGCACGATGACCCGCATCGCCTGGGGCAGCACGATGCGTCGCATGGTCTTGCCGTTGCTCATGCCGAGGGCGTTCGCGGCCTCGGTCTGGCCCTTGTCGACCGACAGGATGCCGGCCCGCGCGATCTCGGCCATGTAGGCGGCCTCGGACAGTCCCAGCCCGATGATGCCCATGGCGAGGGTGCTGCTGAACTCGTTGACGTTGAGCGAGAAGAACGTCAGGTCGCTGCTGAGCCCGAGCAGCTTCGCGATCTGCTGGCCGAACGGCACGCCGATGTCGAACTGGCTGTAGAGGTAGCCGAGCCCGGTGCCGAGGATGGTGAGCAGGACGTAGCGGGGGATGGCGCGGAAGAACCACGTGTAGACGAACGAGACGCCGCGCAGGATCGGGTTGCTCGACAGGCGCATGATGCCGACGACGACCCCGAGGCCGATGCCGATGACCATGGCCCCGGCCGTGCCGAGGATGGTGCCCTTGACGAGGCCGCCCAGCACCGGGTTGTAGTTCATGACCTGGAAGGCGAACGGGAAGTCCCACTTCTCGTTGGTCACAAACGAGCTGATCATCATCGCGACGAGGATCGCGATGACGGCCAGGGCGACCCAGCGCCACGGGTGGGGGACGGGCCGGGCGTTGATGGGGCCGGGCCGCTCGTCGGTCGTGTCAGTCATGTGCGCCTCGCATCAGGGGCCGCGTCGTCGCGGCCTCGGGGTGGTGCCGTTGGGTGGAACCGTACTCCGCGGGCACGCGACGGGCGCCGAACCGAAGTCCGACGCCCGTCGCGAGCGTGCTGTGAGCCGGTGGCGTCAGGGGTTGACCTGGAAGTCCCCGATGCCGCCGGAGGCGTTGCCCCACTTGTCGAGGATCTTGTCGTAGGTGCCGTCCTCCTTGAGCGCCTTGAGGGCGACCGCGAAGGTCTGGGCGAAGTCGGTCTCGTCCTTGGGCACGACCACGCCGTACGGGGCGGCGTCGTAGATCTCGCCGAGCGCCTCGAGCTGTCCCTGGGTCTGCTGCACGGCATACAGGCCGACGGGGGAGTCGGCGAGCATGGCGTCGGACTTACCCGAGACAACGCTGGCGGTGACCTTGCTCTGGTCGGCGTCGACGATCTGCTTGATGGCGGGCTTGCCCTCATCGGTGCACTTCTTCGAGCGCGCCGTCAGGTCGTCGATCTGGACGGTGCCCTTCTGGACGCCGATGGACAGGCCGCACGCGTTGGCGGGGTCGACCTTCTTGGGGTTGCCCTTCTTGACGGCCCACTGGGTGCCGGCGTTGAAGTAGCTCACCATGTTGACCTGCTTCTTGCGCTCGTCGTTGATGGTGAACGAGCTGACGCCGATGTCGTACTTGCCCGACGTGACGCCGAGGATGATCGTGTCGAAGCCGGCGTTCTGGAACTCGGCCTTGAGGCCCATCTTCTGCGCGACGGCGGTGAAGAGGTCGACGTCCATGCCGACGACCGTCTTGCCGTCGGTGTCGAGGAACTCGTTGGGGGCGTAGGACGCGTCCGAGCCGACGACGATCTTGCCCGCGGACTTGATCTTGTCGGGCACGCCCGCGGCGAGCTGCGGGTCGACCGCGGCAGAGCTGGGGCTGGAGCTGCTGGAGCCGCTCGCGGAGCTGGAGCCGCTGCCGTCGAGGGAGTCGGACCCGCAGGCCGACAGGGCCAGGCCGGCGGTGACCATGCCGGCCAGCAGCATGGTGGTCGGGCGGAGTCGGGGAGTCATTCGGGTGGTTCCTTCCAGGTATGCCGCGTGGTCCCGGCGGTGCGGCCGCCGGGTCGGTGCCCGGCGCGGTCGGCGGCCCACAGTGCGTGGGTGACTGAGCGGCATACTGCCATCTCACACAGCGACACGGGTCACACTCGCGTCACGACGGTGGAGAAGATCAGCCGTTCGTGCCACCATGTGACCAGCGGGTAACCCCCGCTCTCGCGATCAAGGCCACACCCCGGCTGTTCCACTGACCAGCGACCGTGCTGGTGTGACCCGCGCTCAACCCCTCCCGTTTCCTCGAGGTGACTCGTCATGTCTGCGAACCCGTCGTACCCGCTGTTCGACCCGAGCGACCCGGTCTTCCGGGCGCACGAGGGCGGCAAGCTCGGGGTACACGCCACGCAGCCGTTGCGCGACCGGGCCGACCTGTCGCTCGTCTACACGCCCGGTGTGGCCGACGTGTGCACCGCCATCGCCGCCGACCCGACCCTCGCGGCGGCATACACCTCGCGCTCCAACACGGTCGCGGTGGTGACCGACGGAACCGCAGTCCTCGGCCTCGGTGACATCGGCCCGCTCGCCGCCCTGCCCGTCATGGAGGGAAAAGCGGTGCTGTTCAAGCACTTTGGCGGTGTCGACGCGGTGCCCGTGTGCCTCGAGACCGGGTCGGTGGACGAGCTGGTCGAGGCGATCGCGCGGATCGCGCCGACGTACGGCGGCATCAACCTCGAGGACATCTCGGCGCCGCGGTGCTTCGAGATCGAGAAGCGGCTGCAGGAACGGCTCGACATCCCCGTCTTCCACGACGACCAGCACGGCACCGCGATCGTGACCCTGGCCGGGCTGGTCAACGCCGCCCGCGTGGTCGGGCGCGAGCTGGCGTCGCTCAAGGTCGTGGTCTCCGGTGCGGGGGCTGCGGGCGTAGCGGTCACGCGGCTGCTCGCGCGAGCCGGGGTCGAGGACATCGTCGTGTGCGACTCGCGCGGCGTGCTGTCGTCGGCTCGCGAGGACCTCGGGGCAGCGCCGCACAAGCGGCGGCTCGCGGCCACGACGAACCCGCGCGGCCTCGTCGGGTCGCTCGGGGACGCGCTGGTCGGCGCCGACGTCTACATCGGTGTCTCCGGCGGGCAGGTGCCCGAGGCCGACATCGCGCGGATGGCGCCGGACGCCATCATCTTCGCGCTCGCGAACCCGACGCCCGAGGTGCCGGTCGACGTCGCACACCGGTATGCCGCGGTCGTCGCCACCGGGCGCTCGGACCACCCGAACCAGATCAACAACGTGCTGGCCTTCCCCGGCGTCTTCCGCGGGGCGCTCGACGCCGGCGTCCCGCAGATCACCGAGCCCATGAAGCTCGCCGCGGCGCACGCCATCGCCGGCCTGGTCGAGAGCCCCACGCCCGACCAGATCGTGCCCTCGGTGTTCGCCGACGGTGTGGCCGACGCGGTGGCAGCAGCGGTCGTGGCACACGCCTGAGCCGGGTCATGGTGGTGGCCGTCGGTCGACGGCCACC
>JAEZWF010000021.1 GCA_023420415.1 Actinomycetes bacterium
AGTGACCCGTCGTGCTGAGGTCGCGACCCGTGCTGGCACGGTGATCAGCTTGCGACGGATCGTGGCGGTGGTGGCCTTCGCGATCTGCGGGTCGGTGAGGCTGGCGGCGGCTCGGGTGAGGTTGAACGCCATCACGGCGAGCACCAACCAGGCCGCGTTGGCAGTGAACACCCCGGACGGCAGGTGCGCCAACGCTGCGTGTTTGAGGTCAGCGTGGACCTGCTCGATGACCGCGTGATGGCGGTGGATCGCATCGGCGGCGACGGTGTCGAGCACGTCGGCGTCGGTGGTGGTGAAGAACGCATGGAACCGCCAGGTGTCAAACAGGGTGTCTTGGCCGGCTGCCTTGTTCTTCTCGGCGTTGAAGTCCGGGATCCGCCGGACCACCAGCCGGCCCGGCACGTGGTCGGTCTTCTTCTGGGCGGCAAACGCGGTGAAACCGATCTCGGCGACCTCGGCCCGTGAGACCCACCGGCCACTGGCTTCGTCGAAGACGGCATGGGTGTACTCGATGGTGGTCCACGCATCGTCGTCGATGGTGGCGATGGCGGCCTTGACCCGCTTGTCCATCCGCACGGTCACCGACACCGCGGCCCCACCCTTGAGGGCGGCGTGAACTGGTCCGCGGCCGTAGAACGCCGAATCCATCCGCACTAGGACCGGGTGGGACTTGTCGAGCAGTCGTCGGGCGGTCCGCACCGCATCGCCGACCAGTCGCTTCGCACCGCGTGGTGACCCAGTCGAGCCCTTGCGGAGCCGTTGGGCCACGATCACCGGGACGGCGCCGGCGATGGTGAGGGTGGCGAGCAGGGCGTTGAGGCCACGGACACCTGAGTAGCCGAACCCGGCGCCCTGCTTGGCGTGGCCATGGACCTCGATGATCGTGTCGTCGACATCGAGCAACGCGTAGTCAGCACTCGCGTCTGCATCCGGGCTCACCTCGGCTGACGGACGCAACAGCTCGGTGAGTCCTGCCAGCGCGATGAGGAACCTCGACGCGATCGCGTCGAGCTGACGCACGTGCCCGAAGGTGAACGCCCGCAGGAAGGAACCCAACGTCGAAGGCGCGTAGGCGCGGGCGAATACCCTCCCCATGCCGCCGTGACGCAACAGCGCCATGTCATCGATCGAATCGGCACCAGCGACCATCCCACCGACCAGCGAGGCGACCTTCAACCCGGCGTTCGCGCCCTTGTCGCCCGGCACCGTCAAGTGCTGATCCGCCAGATCACGCAGCCCAGCGGACTCGGCCAACGCGAGCACCGGAACCAGACCACCGGCCGACACGAGATTCGGATCATCGAAGACCGCCGACGTCGCCCGCGACGTGTGAGAGAGTTTCACCTCAGAGATGTCCCTTGTGTTCGGTCGAATCGTTGCCTCAAGAACTCCGATTCTCCCGCTACACAAGGGCATTCTCGTTTACGGCGCGCTCACCAGACCAAGTTCATCGGTGGATCCGGGTTAAGGGGCTCATCACAGTTGAGGGTGTAGGTCGCGTTGGCGCGTCGGTCCCGGGATAGGCGTCGAGGTCTCCCGAAGATGGCGGTTCCTACGCCAGCCATCTGGAAGACCTCGACGTGCCCGACGCTACCGTCGGCGAGCGCTCAGTTGCGTTCGCCCACCCCGATCTGTCCACCTTCTGCCGTCTCGACGAGCTCGGCCTCGTCGTCACCGGCCAGCGCCTCGAGCCCGACCGGGCGGTGCTGGCCTGTCGCGTCGTCGCACCCGACCAGTGGTGTCGTCGCTGCGGCTGCGAAGGCGCCCCGCGCGACACCGTCACCCGGCAGCTGGCCCATGAACCACTCGGGTGGCGCCCAACGACGCTGTTGGTCACGATCCGCCGCTACCGGTGCGGCGACTGCGGGCACGTGTGGCGCCAAGACACCTCCTCCGTGGCCGAGGCCCGCTCGAAGCTCTCGCGTCGTGGGCTGCGGTGGGCACTCGAAGGCATCGTGCTCGCCCACCTCACCGTCGCTCGGGTCGCTGAAGGGCTCGGAGTCGCGTGGAACACCGCCAACGACGCCGTCCTGGCCGAGGGCAAGCGGGTCCTGATCGACGACACCACCAGGTTCGACGGCGTCAAGGTCCTCGGCGTCGACGAGCGGGTGTGGCGCCACACCCGCCGCGGTGACAAGTACGTCACCGTGATCATCGACCTGACCGGGATCCGTGAGGGCACCGGCCCAGCCCGGCTGTTGGACATGGTCGAGGGCCGCTCCAAGCAGGTCTTCAAGACCTGGCTCGCAGAGCGTCCCGAGGCCTGGCGCCAGGGCGTGGAGGTCGTCGCGATGGACGGGTTCAGCGGCTTCAAGAGCGCCACTGCCGAGGAGCTCCCCGACGCGGTCGCGGTGATGGACCCTTTTCATGTGGTGCGCTTGGCCGGCGACGCTCTGGACCGTTGCCGGCGTCGGGTCCAGCAGGCTGTTCATGGTCACCGTGGCCACAAGGGCGACCCGCTCTACTCCGCACGTCGCACGCTGCACACCGGCTCCGGGTTGCTGACAGACAAGCAGAAGGACCGACTCGCCGCGCTGTTCGCGGCCGAGGAGCACGTCGAGGTCGAGGCCACCTGGGGCATCTACCAGCGGATGATCGCCGCCTACCGCGAACCCGACCGCCCCAAGGCACGCGAGCTGATGAGCAAGCTGATCGAGTCGGTCACCAGCGGTGTCCCGGCCGCGCTGAGCGAGATCATCACCCTGGGACGGACCCTGAAGAAGCGAGCCGACGACGTGCTCGCCTACTTCGACCGACCCGGCACGTCCAACGGCCCGACCGAGGCGATCTGTGAGTCTAGTGATGGCTGGTCCGGGACCGGCTGGTCAGGATGGTTCCGGTCGTGCTGACCTGCGTGTGACTCTCGAAGCAATTGGCCCGCTACTGCGGTGCTCTTCCGTTGAATTGTCCACGCTGGGAAGCGCGGCCGGCACCATCCGGCCCACCTCGGTGACCTGATCAGGAGACTGTCCGACCCCAAACGGCTCATCGGCGTCGTGACCCATCACAGATATGCCCCGACGTGACCTCTACCCGGACCGGTGCCGGCCGCTTGGCGACCGACACATCAGATCCCGTTACAAGGAAGGAACGTCGACCACCATGTCGATCGTCGCGCACACCCGTCCATTCGTCATCGGCGTGGATGCCCATGCCCGAACCCATGCCCTTGCGATCCTTGCCTGCCCGACCGGCGAGGTCCTCGACGAGGGCCAGTTCCCAGCAACGGCCGCTGGCTTCAGCGTGCCATCGCCTGGGTCGCCCGCCGCACGGGAGCCGACCTTGCCACCCTGTGGGCCATCGAAGGCGTCGGCACCTACGGCGCCCGACTCGCCCGTGCCGCGGCCGACGCCGGATACTTCGTGGTCGAGGCCGCCAGGATGAATGCGCGTGCCAACCGCGGCATCGGCAAGTCCGACCTCCTTGACGCGCGCCGCATCGCGCAAGCGGTCTTGCCACTCGAGGATGCTCAGCTGCGTCGGCCCCGTAGCGACGACGGCGTGCGCGCTGCGCTCCGTGTCCTCATCGCCTCCCGCGACCACATCAACAACGAACGCACGGCGGCGATCAACGCCCTTCTCGCGCTCCTCCGCGTGGTCGATCTTGGCGTAGACGCCCGCGGCACCATCAACGCCAGCCAGATCACTGCCATCGCGGCATGGCGGAGCCGTACCGAAGAACTTGCCACCGGCATCGCTCGCGCCGAAGCCGTCAGACTGGCCAAGCGGGTACGCGCAGCGGACGAGGAACTGTCCGCCGTCACTCGCCAGATGACCGCCCTACTCAAGACGAGCCCCGCAGCAGGGCTGCTCGACAAGCCCGGCATCGGGCCAGTCACAGCAGCTATCGCGTTCGCCGCATGGTCACACCCCGGACGCGTCCGCTCCGAAGCCGCGTTCGCAAGCCTCGCCGGTGTCAACCCGATTCCCGCCTCGTCCGGCAACACCGTTCGCCACCGCATCAACCGCGGAGGAGACCGGCGTCTCAACCGTGCCCTACACATGGCCGTGATCACCCGCATGCGCATGGACCCCGACACCCGCGTCTACGTCGAGAAGCGCATCGCGGAAGGACGCACCCTGCGCGAGATTCGACGCTCGCTCAAGCGCTACCTCTCCCGCCAGATCTACCGCCAACTCAACGCCGCGACAGCCCTACCGACAGCCGCTTGACAAACATAGGAGATTCAACGGACGACTCGAGCACCTCCGCGGCTCAGCCCTCGGGTTCCGCAACCTCACCAACTACATCGCCCGCTGCCTGCTCGAGTCCGGAGGCTTCAGACCCCAACTACACCCTGGATTGTGAAGAGCCCTCAACGCCACCACCCGAGCCAGAAAGGAGCCCGCCTCCACCTGACCCGGTGGCCAACCCGGGCACCGACCATCAACCCGGAGGGTGGGGCCAAATCAAAACAGCACAGTGGGCCAAATGGGGTTGTCATACTCACCCAGAACCTGGTGCTCCTCGGCGCGCCCGGCACCGGGAAGACCCACCTGGCCATCGGACTGGGGATCAAGGCCGCCCACGCCGGACACCGAGTGCTGTTCGCGACAGCCACCGACCGGGTCACCCGACTCCAAGAAGCACACGCCGCCGGACGACTCAGCAACGAACTCGCTCGGCTACGCCGCTACGGCCTGATCATCGTCGACGAGGTCGGCTACATCCCCTTCGAGCAAGACGCCGCGAACCTCTTCTTCCAGCTCGTCTCCTCACGCTACGAACACGCCTCACTGATCCTGACCAGCAACCTGCCCTTCGCCCGATGGGGCGACGTGTTCGGCGACCAGGTCGTCGCCGCAGCCATGATCGTCCGCATCGTCCACCACGCCGACGTCCTCACCCTGAAAGGCAGCTCCTACCGGCTCAAAGACACCGGCATCGCGACACTTCCCTCAGCACGAGCCGAGAACACGGCACAATGACCAACACCGAAGTGGCCTAACTTTCAAAGAGCAGAACCGGCCCAACATTCGGGGAGCGTTTACACCGTTTCTCGGACACTCCCTTGATCTTCGGCTCGTGGAGCAAGACGAGGCGTGGGTGCTGGCCGGCGCCGACGCCGCCCGGTTCGTCGTCGTGGATGAGTATCTCTGGTCGAGTATGCCCCGACCGAGGCGGGGCAGGCCCTCGTGCCCGCGCTAGGCGCGTTGTCGGACTGCCGTGCCGCTCAGGTGCACCAGCCGCTGCTCAGACTCCCGGAAACCCGCCGCCGGGATCGGCACACACGGGACCGCGGACTTCCGAACACGGGCGTCGGAAGCACACAGCGCCCGACGCTGTCCTCGTCATCGCGGCATGCCCTGGTTGAAGTGGGTCACCTCCACCGAAAGGAACAGGGCCGAGGCGGAGGCGACACGTGACCCACCGAGCTGCTTCATGTCGGCTTCCATGAAGAACTTGCGCCCTTCTGTCCGGGTGATCCTGGCCGCGAGATCGTAGGTGCTGCCGAGGATGACCGGTGAGTCGTAGAGCACCTCGAGTTTCCGGGTCACCGCAGGACCGCCCGTGAGGTAGAGCAGGAACCCGAAGAGGTCGTCGAAAACGGTTGCTACGGCACCGCCGTGGGCGATCCCGGGTGCGCCCACGTGACGTTCATCGAAGACGTGGGTCGCGTGCACCTCCTCGCCTC
The DNA here is from genome assembly GCA_023420415.1 of Actinomycetes bacterium. Taxonomy (GTDB): domain Bacteria; phylum Actinomycetota; class Actinomycetes; order Actinomycetales; family Dermatophilaceae; genus Pedococcus. The sequence goes on from JAEZWF010000021.1 coordinate 5,636, forward strand.
GACGACGGACGGCGAGGTGGTGGCCGTGCGGGTTGTCGGGTCCACAGGCGAGGCAGTGGGTGTGGTGCGGCGGAAGCTGAGCACCATCAGCGTGCGGCCGGAACTTCTCCTTCCAGCTAGCGAGGAGCTCCTCCATGCTGCTCACAGCGGGTCACCCCGCCGCTGAACACGACTGCCAGGTGTCGCGAGACCGTCGAGGACCAGCTCGCTGACCGCGGCAGAGAAACGCGTTGCGTCGGCGGATCGGTCGGCGGACGGCCCCTCCACGGCCGCCCTGAGGCCAGCGACGGTGATGGCACCGAAGACGCTCAAGGCCACGGCGCCCGGATCGGCGACCTGGCGCAGCGACCCGTCGGAGACACCCTCAGCCAATACTTGCTCGATCGGTTCGTAGAAGGCAGTCCGCAGTGCCGCCGCCAACTCGGGCAGCCGGGTCGCGCGTCCGAGGTCGCCGACCAGTGCCCGACACAAGGACGGGTGCTCGATCATCACGCCCAGGTGCGCCAGCACAGCCGCCTCGAGCCGGGTTCGCGCGTTCTCGGAGCTCGCTACCGCAACACCCCCGGCCCCGACCATCATGCGCGTCCCGTCTTGGGTGGACGGGTGGTTCCGGGTTGGCGGCGGGAGAAGGCGTCGTCAACCCCCGCGGCGGCGGTGACGATAGGTCCGTAAGCCTGGTCGAGCGCCGCCAGGATGCGGTCCAGGGGCAGGTCGTCGAAGGTGCCGTGGTCCCGTACGTACTCCATGTGCCGAGTGCCGTCCGCGGTGAAGGCGTGCATGAGCGCGTCGCTCCGTCCGTCGAAGTCGATTGGGGGTACGTCGAAGCGCGCACAAAGCTCGACGTTGAAGGCGGGCGTCGCCTTCCACCATCGTCCGTCGAGGTAGACGCTGGAGTAGCCGTGGTAGACGAACAGGTCGGTCCCTCCCATTAACGCGCGCAATGTGTCGGTCTGCAGGTGGTTGCGCACGTCGGCGAAGCCGACTCGGGCAGGGAGGCCAGCAGCGCGCAGTACTGCGGTCAGGAGCACTGCCTTGGGAATGCAGTAGGCGCGTTCAACCTTGAGGACTTCGCTGGCGCGGTAGTGTTCGGGGACTCGGGACACCGAGTATGGGTCGTACCAGATGCGGTCCCGCACCGCGGCGAAGAGCATGGTGGCACGCTCTCGTGGGTTCGCCGCGGACGCGATTACGTCGTGCGTGAAGTCGCGGACTGTCGGGTGGTCGTGATCGAGGAAGTAGGTCGGCTCCAGACACGACCCCGCTGTCGGCGTCATCGACGCCTCAAAATGCCCAGCAGAGCGTCAACCGGAACGGAACGATCAGACCGGGCCGAACCGGATGACCGCGGCGGGCGCCTAACGCACGGTTTAGTTGTGCCCGCAGGGGACACGGTGCCTCCGATCATTGTGACGGCTCCTGGATTTCCATTCTGCGAAGCGCCAGGCTGGTCATGGCATCGCGATCGAACTTGCCGGTCGGCGTCGCCACCCAGTCCTCGTCGGAGACGAAGATGACGTGCTTCGGGATCTTGTAGCCGGCCAGCTTGCCTCGGCAGGCCTCGCGAATTCCCTCCTCGTCAACGTCGACTTCCGGCTTGAGTTGGACAACGGCCGTGACTGCCTCCCCCCACCTGGGATCGGGCACGGCGACCACCATCGCCTTGAGGATCCACGGAAGCTCCATCTGCAAGAAGAGCTCGACCTCCTGGGCGCTGACGTTCTCCCCGCCACTCTTGATCGTTTCCTTGAAGCGACCGCGGTAGTACACGTACCCGCGCTGGTCGACCCAACCGTAATCGCCGCTGTGGAAGTAGCCGTCGGTGTCGAACGACTTTGCTGTCTCCTCGGGCATGTTGTAGTAACCGCTGAACAGCGCCGGACCCTTGAAGCAAATCTCGCCCGGCTGGTCGGGCCCGAGAACGCGGTTGGTGGCCGGGTCCTTGATCACCAGGTCTGTGCCCAGCATCGGCCGGCCGTGGGAGAGTCGCATGACTGACTCGTCGTGGCGGTCCCGGTAGGGCAGGTATGCTTGCGAGGCGACGTACTCGCTGGAGCCGTAGATGTTCCCGTGGTGGGTGATCCCCATACTCTTGATCTCGTCGTAGGACCCCGGCGAGGACCCGATCATGGTCTTGGTGAGACTGGAGATGTCGTGCATAGCGAAGTGGGGATGCCGGTTCATCATCAGGTAATGGACATCGAATCCGAACATCATCGAGATGCGCTCACGTTCGATTACCTTGAGTGCCAGGCCGACGTCGTAGAACTCCATGAGGTGCACGGCGGCACCCCGCAGGTGCGGCATGAGCAGCGTGAGATAGCCCGCGACGTGGTAGTTCGGCGCGACGATCAGCATCTTGTCCGCGGACTCAGTCTCGATGCCGTCGGCGTACCCGGCCACCCCCACCATCAGGCTCTGATGGGTGTGCAGGACCGGTTTGGGGAAACTGGTCGTGCCGGAGGTCAGTAGCATGATCGAGAAGTCGTCCGGCCGGACTTCCGCGCTCAGGGCGGCGAAGCCCTCGGCAGAGTAGTTCTCACCGCTACGGGCGATATCGCCGAGGTCGCCGGCGAATGCATAGCGTTGCCCGCTGCGACTCTCGGCGATGACGCTGCGCAGGTGCGGAAGGGTCTCGATCGACAGCTCACCGGGCTTGGAGGCGTTGAGACCCGGCAGATGCTCCTGGAGTTCGTGCAGGTAGTTGCGACCGCGGAAGGAGTCGGTGGCGATCAGTACGTTCGCCTCGGTGAGAGACAGTCCTTCCTCGATCTCGCGGGCGGTCCAGACGAGGTTGAGCGGAACCGCGATGGCCCCCAGGCGCATCGCTGCGTAGAAGACTGTCACCCACTCGGTGGTGACACCCAGGAGGAAGGCCACTCGGTCGCCCTTACGGACCCCTGCTTGCTGCAAGCCGTCGGTAAGGGCGGCCACCCTACGCCGGAGTTGGAAGTAGCTCAGGCGCTCCTCAACGTCGGGGCCATGGTAGACGAGAGCCTCCCGGTCTCCCCCCTCGTCGCATGTGTAGTCGAAGGTCCGGTTGACGGTCTGACCGAGTGCTTCTTGATACATGGGTTTCTCCTAACTGGGATTGTTACTTGCCCGACCACTGCGGGGGACGTCGCTCCAGGAACGCGCGCGGACCCTCCTGGGCGTCCGCGCTGAGATAGACGCCCTCGAACAGCTGCTCGGCTCGCGCAAAGCCGTAGGCGAGGGAGGGCTCGGCCGCCGCGTACACCATCTGTCTGCTGGCCCGCACGGTGAGTGGTGCGTTGGCGAGGATTGACCGGGCCAGCTCGACCGCGGTGGCTCGGAGCTCGACGGACGGCACCACCTTGTTGACCAGCCCCAACTCGTAGGCCCGCGCCGCGGAGATGCTGTCTCCGGTCATCAGCATCTCCAAGGCCACACGGGGCGGGATGAGCCATGGCAACGGAGCAGCCCAGGGTGCTCCGCGGCCCCACTTCGCCTCGCTGATGGCGAACTTCGCATGGTCAGCCGCGACACACAGGTCAGCCATCTGGGCAAGGAGGAAGCCGCCACCGAGGGCGACGCCGTTGACTGCGGCGATAACCGGCTTGTCCAGCTGGAAGTTGCGGTTGAGCTGCGGAAGGAAGTCCACTGGGGGAACACCTAGTTGAGAGGACGACATCTCCTTGAGGTCGCCCCCGGCGCAGAAGGCCTTGTCCCCGGTTCCTGTGATCACGGCCACCCCGGCAGCACCATCGTCCCGGAACTGGCGAAAGCACGTCCACAGCGAGGCTCGCGCGGTGCTGTCCAACGCATTGGCGGCGTCCGGGCGATCGATAGTGATCCAGCCGATCCCGTGCTCGTCACGCTCGTAGCGCAGCGCCTCGGCCATTCTCACACCCCCTCGCCCAGGTAGGGGACGTGCTCGTCAGCCATATCCCACAGCACCCGCCCGAGAGGTGTTTCCTGCTCCTCGGCGATGTGGCCGACCAGGCCGGCGCAGCGACCGATGAGGGCAAAGCCGCGCACGATCCGGTAGGAGAAACCGATGTCGGACAGGACCGCTGCCACGGCACCCGTGGCGTTCACCGTGACGTGCCGGCCTTTGAGCTCGTCCATGACGCGGCTGAGTGCCTTCAAGAGCTCCGCGTGCTCGCCGCTCACACCATGCTCTTCGGCGATCTCGAGGAGCTTCGGGGTGCGGGGGTCGTCCGGACGATGGATGTGGTGGCCGAAGCCCGGGATCGGACGGCCCGCCGCGAGCAGCTCGGAGAGCCGGTCGCGGGCGAACTCCTCGGCCGTGGTCTCGCCCCGCCGCACCAGGTCCGCGCCCTCCTGCAGCATCTGGGCCGACTCCTCCATCACCCCAAGGAAGGCGCTGCCGGCCCCGAGCAGTCCACCGGCGACGGCCGCCTGCATCGCTTCGGGGGAGCTGGAGTAGATCAGTCGGGCCGCGATCGAGCTGGGAGTCAGCCCGTGCTCCATCACCCCAACCAGACATGCGTCCACCACCGCCTTCTCGCCCTCGGTGGGGAGCCGGCCCCTCAGGTGGAAAAACACCATGCTGGTGAAGTCGGTCGACCCCATCAGGTCGTCGACCAGGCTGCGCCCGCGGATGTAGATCTGATCGACCGTTGAGGTGGCGATCTGGGTACCGATGCCAGGGTCTGTCACTGCTTCTCCTTGGATTGTTGCCAGGGGACGCGATGCCACGAAGGCCTCGCGCGTACTCGTCAAATGGCCTCGACGACCGTTGCCGTCGCCATCCCATAACCGATGCACATGGTCTGAAGGCCGTAGCGAACGCCTCGCCGCTGCATCTCGTGCACCAGAGTGGTCATCAGGCGGGTTCCGGAGCAGCCGGTCGGATGACCCAGCGCAATCGCCCCGCCGTTGACGTTGACCCGCTCCAGCGGCACCCGCAGCTCTCGCTGCCAGGCCAATACGACGCTGGCGAACGCCTCATTGACTTCGTAGAGGTCGATCTCGGAGGCCTCCAGTCCCGCGCGATCGAGAACCCGCGTGGTCGCCTCGATGACGCCGTGCAGCATCATCACCGGGTCCACCCCGACCACCTGGGTGGCCAGAATCCGCGCCCGAGGTTCCAGACCCAGCCGTCGGGCGACGTCGAGGTCCCCGATGAGGACCGCCGACGCCCCGTCGGTGATCTGGCTGGAGTTCCCGGCGTGGATGAGGCCGTCCGCGGTGTACGCCGGCCGGAGTCGGGCGAGTGCCTCGACGCTCGTGTCAGGCCGGATGCCCTCGTCCCGGTCGAGGACGACCGGACCGCCGTCGCGGCCCAGCAGGTGCTCGGCCGGCTGACTCATGACGCCGAAAACCTCCTCCGCTAAGACGCCACTGTCCCATGCGCGAGCGGCTCGACGATGACTCTCGACGCTGAACTCGTCGAGTTCCTCGCGGGTGAGCGACCAGCGGCGGGCGATCATCTCTGCCGCAAGGCCCTGGTTCACGAGCTCGTAGCGCTCGGTGACGGCCGGGGAGGGGTCGACTCCGGCGGCGTCCGATCCCAGCGGGACGCGGCTCATGGATTCCACGCCGGCTGCCAGCACGAGCGACTGCTGGCCAGACATCACGGCCTGGGCGGCGAAGTTGAGTGCTTGCTGACTCGAACCGCACATGCGGTTCATGGTTACCGCGGGGACCTCCTCGGGGAAGCCGGCCGCGAGGACCGCCAACCTTCCGACGTTGCGTCCTTGCTCGCCGACAGCGTTGACGCAACCCACCAGGACGTCCTCTATCTCACGAGGATCGACCGCGTGCCGGTCGACCAGCTCGCGAAGGGCCAGTGCCAGCAGTTCGTCGGGACGGGTCTCGGCCAGCGCGCCGTCACGTCTGCCCAGGGGGCTGCGCACCGTGCCGAGGATGTAGGCGTCAGTCATGAGCTGTCTCCTGGTGATCGTTCATCGCAGGGCCGACTGGCCCAGCAGGGCACGGCCCATCTGGAGGATTTGGATCTGCGAGGTGCCCTCGGGGATCGTCGCTTCGCGAGCGTCGCGGAAGATCCGCTCCACGGGTGACTCCTCCATCAGGCCGGCTCCACCGTGCACCTGCAGTGCCAGCGAGGCAGCCTTGTTCGCGGACTCGCCGCAGTAGTACTTCGCCATCGAGCACTCCTGCCTCCCGGAGTCGCCCGCGTCCAGGGCGCGGGCGGCGTGCATGCCGAGGAGTCGGCTGGTCTGCGTCAGCGTGGCAATCTCCACGACCATCTCCTGCACCAGCTGGAACCCACCCAGGGGTCGACCGAACTGCTGACGGGTGGTGGCGAACTTGATCGACTCCTCGAGGGCCGCCTGGCTCAGGCCGACCGCTCCCATGGCCATGTTCAGCCTGCCGACGTTGATCGCCTTCATGGCCGTCGACAGTCCCCGGCCCACCTCGCCCAGGACGTTGTGCTCGGGGATGCGCGTGCCGTCAAACACGAGCTCACAGCTGCTCGTGCCCCTGACCGGCATGTGCGGAATGTCGTGGACGGCGTAGTCAGACTCCGTGCCGTCGACGAGGAAGGCAGTGATCCCCTTGGGTCCGGCCTCCGGGTCGACCGTGGCCAGGACGATGCCGACATCGGCGTGAAGCGCGTTCGTGATGTAGATTTTGCGGCCCTGCAGCACCCAGGAGTCGCCCTCCTTGCTCGCACGGGTCCGCAGCGACCCGGCGTCGGATCCTGCGTCCGGCTCGGTCATCGCGAACCACGCACGGCGCCGTCCGGAGAGGAGGTCGGGCAGGAAGCGGCTCTTCTGCTCCTCGGTGCCCACCACGGAGATCAGGTACGGAACGATGGTGAGGATGTTCAGCGTAGTGCGCAGCGACCCCCAGCACCGGCCGGCCTCCTCCATCAAGATGGCGAGCATCGAGTAGCTGAGGTCGTCGCCCCCGTCGTCGGGACTCACCAAGCCACCGACGTAGCCGAACTCATGCAGCGAGGGCAGGATCTCCCAAGGGAACGTCCGGGCCTGCTCGTGCTCGGCGACGAGCGGAGCGACCTTGGCGTCGAGGAAGGAACGGACGGAACGCTGCAGATCCAGCTCTTCTTCAGTCAGCATGGTCATGTGGGGGTGTCTCCTTGATCGGGATGGGTGGTGTCGATGAGCATGGGGGTGGTGATCACCTGGACCACGGCACCCTCGTGGTTGACGAGCCGACGCTCCACGATCACGACTCCTCGGCAAGGGTCGCTGGTCGGGCGCAGCTCGATGATCTCGGCCTCGACGTGCACGGTGTCGCCGATCCGCAGGGGGTTGACGAAACGGCAGTCGACGCCGAGCAGGGCAACGAGCGACTCCTGCAGGGATGTCGACAGGGCAGTTCGGGTGAACAGGCCCGAGGCGATCGCGGCACCGAGCAGCCCGTGCGCGATCCGGGTGCCGAACGGCGTCGCAGAGGCTGCCACCTCGTCGGTGTGCAAGGCGTTGAAGTCGCCGGACAGACCGGCGAAGCCGACGACGTCGGCCTCGGTCACCGTACGGCGCGGGGAGGTCGTGGTGGTTCCCACAGCCAGGTCGGTCAACCGGCCACCAGCCTGTTCCATCATGTGTACCGCCCGCCCGACACGTGAATCACGTCGCCGGTGATGAACGAGGCCTCGTCGGAAGCAAGGAAAGCGATGGCAGACGCCACGTCTTGGGGGACCCCGAGCCGGGGCACCGAGTTGTGCTTCCCGGCCAGCTCCACGAGCAGGTCGTGCTTCGGGTGGCGCTGCACCGCAGGAGTGTCGATCAAACCCGGAGCAACGGCGTTCACGGTGATCCCGCGCTTGCCCAGCTCCTTGGCCAAGGCCCGGGTCAGACCGACGACGCCAGCCTTGGCCGCCGCGTAGTTCGCCTGTCCGGGATTGCCCAGGTAGGCCCGAGACGCCACGTTGACGATGCGCCCCTGAGAGCGTTCGATCATGCCCGGAACGACGGCTCGCGAGCACACGAAGGTCCCGAACAGACAGACGTCGACGACTCGACGGAAGTCCTCGTCGGTCATCTTCACCAACGGCGCGTCGATGGGAAAGCCTGCATTGTTCACCAGCACGTCGACGGCTCCGCCGCTCGCACCGATCTCGGCCACGAGTCCGTCCACCTGACGACGGTCGGTGACGTCAGCGACGGCTGGCTCCACTAGGAGGCCGTCAGCGGCCAGCTCATGGGCCGCCGTGGTGACAGCCTCCTCGTCGATGTCGACCAGCACCACCCGGTGGCCGCTGGCCGCCAGCCGCCGGCCGATCTCGCGGCCGAGACCACCCGCACCACCGGTCACCAGTGCCACACGCGAGTTCGTCATCTTGTTCTCCCTGCATCTTGAGTCGTCGTTGTGGGCCGGGCTACGAGGCCGGCATAAGGAAGCCGGACCGACCGCCCGCTCCCGTTCGGCACCCGGTCAAGCCATCGCCGCATGTGCACGTCGTCGCTGATCTCAGTGAAGTCGAGAACGGCGTTAACGGGCAGGTCCGCGGCCACGCAACGGTCCACCCACTCGTCGCGGTCCGCCCGGGCGAACTCATCGGCCAGATCCCCGTTGAGTCGCTCGGCGTGCCGGCAGCGGCCGCCGTAACTGGAGTACTCCTCGCGCTCCAGCCAGTCCTCGCGACCCAGCACCCGGCAGAGGCCTCGCCAGAAGCGGTCTTCCATGCAGGCCACGGCCAGCCAGGACCCATCTCGGCATCGGAAGACGTCATAGGCACCCCGGGACATCAGCTCAGCCTTGGACGGTCCGCCCCGCTCGTCGTACTCGGCCATCCTCGGCTCGGACAACTTCAGCGCCGCGGCTGCCAGCGGCACGTCGAACATGGAGCCGACGCCTGTCTGCTGGCGGAGCAGCAGCGCCGCCAGAATGCCCTGCGTCGCGAAGAGGCTGCCCGCGAGGTCCGCGACGGGTACACCTCCACCCGGATACGGTCTCCCGCTCGGCTCGCCGCTCATCGACAGCAGACCACTGGCTGCCAGGTAGTTCAGGTCGTGCCCGGGGCGGTCGCGGTAGGGGCCTTGGCTGCCATAGCCGTTGAGGGAGCACACGATCAGCCGGGGAAAGCTCGCCATCATCTGGTCGAGGCCGAAGCCCAGTCGTTGCAGCGTTCCGGGGCGGAACCCCTCGACGAGCACGTCACTCTCCTCGAGCAGGTCAAGGAGGCGCCGACGACCCCCGTCCGACTTCAGGTCCAGTCGCACGACCTTCTTCCCCCGCCCCACGATTCGATAGGCGCCCGGCATCATCTCCTGCAGCGGGTCACCGCCGGGAGGCTGCACGTGCACGACATCCGCGCCGAGATCCGCGAGCATGGAGGTCGCCCACGGACCGGGGATGAGCAGCGACAGGTCGACGACGCGAACGCCGTCCAAGGGTTGCGCACCGTCGATCGTCGTCATCGCTCGTCCTCGGCCAGGTGCACTGCGACGGGCGCGCGATGGTGCTGCTGCAAGGTGGCCGATGCGATGTCGCAGATCTCGCGGAGTCGGCGCCCCCAACGCTCGGCCGTGGAGTCGTCGGCCAGGGTCCCCGCCATGGTCAGCGCTGCGACGACCAGCAGTGGTCGGCCTTGATGGAGGACTGGCGCCGCCACCGTGCTGACCCCGAGGGCGAAGCCTTCGCGGTCCATGGCCCAGCCTCGGTCGCGGACGTCCTCGATCTCGCCGAGGAACCGCTCGACGTCGGTGATGCTGTGCTCGGTGTACCGCTGGAGGCCTGCGCTGAGGATCTCCCGCACCAGGGCCGGGTCGTCATAGGCCAGGAAGCATCTCCCGAAGGAGCCGCCCTGGATGGCCAGGGTACTGCCCAGGGGCACCGTGACTCGCAGCCGGTGCCGCGGCTCGACCTTGTCCACGATGGTGACCCGTTCGTGGTCCATGCGCCGGTAGATAACGAACGTGGCGTCCATCTCGTCGAGGAGGTCCAGGATGTAGCGCTTGATCACGCCCAGGTAACCGATCTGCTCGGTTGCCGCCGACCCCAGCTCGACGAGCCTGATCCCCAGGTGGATCTTCCGCGTCTCGCCGTCGGACTCGACCAGCCGTGCCTTGGCCATGGTTCGCACCAGGTAGTAGCACGTGGTGCGTGACAGGCCGGTCGCACTCACCAGATCGGCCAGCCCGAGGGGCCCGTGCTGCTGCAGCGCCTCCAAGATCAGCATGCTGCGCTCGATCGCGGGAACCTGGTAGGCCTTCGCGGTCTGGGCGGCCTCTCCGCGGCTCACGATGTGCCTTCGGTCTCGGTGGTACCGAAGCGGGGCGTACGACCGTCGAGGAAGGCCGCGACGCCTTCGTCCACCTCGCCGGTGGAGAAGGCCGCCGCCTGCGCGTAGGACTCCAGCACCATCGAGGCGTCGAGCTCGGCCTGGTCCTCGCGGTTGATGATGTCCTTGATCATCTGCAGCGCTGCTCGGGGCCCGGCGGCCAGCCGGCGGGCCAACTCGACTGCGGCCTCGACGGCCTGTCCGGGAGCGACGACGCGGTTGACCATCCCGGCAGCGCGGGCGTCCTCCGCGCCGATCGGTTCGGGTAGGAAGGCCATCTCCTTGGCTCGCCGAGGTCCCACGGCCTGGGTCCACAGGTGGAGCGACCCGAGGTCCGGCAGCAGGCCCGCCCTGGTGAAGGTCGGGTGGAACTGGACGTCCGCACCGGCCACAACTACGTCACTGGCGAGGGCCAGGCTGATCCCGGCACCGGCACACACCCCGTTGACGGCGGCGACCACCGGGCACGGGATGGATCGGATGGCCGTCACGACCTCCTGGAAGGCGCGCATCTGCACGCGCCGGACATCGACGTCGGCCTCAGAGAGCAGGGGGTACAGCTCCTTGAGATCACCACCAGCGCAGAACGCCCGGCCCCGACCGCTCAGGACGACCGCCCGGGAGCCCCGTCCTACGGCGCGCAGGGCGTCGGTGAGCTCGGCCATGAGCGTCGAGGACAGTGCGTTCAGCTGTGCCGGCCGGTTCAGCCACACCACGGTGATGCCCGCCGCGATCTCTTCGGCGAGGATGTTCGGCTCGGGGGGCGCGTCCACTGTCATCCGGCTTCTCCCTTCGTGAGCAGAGCGGTGGGGATCTGCATCCGGCTCATCAGGGCGGCCATCGACTTGCCGGTCTCGTCGAACCTCAGGGTCTGCGTGGCTCCTCCGCCGAGGGCGTCGTGCAGGACGACCTGTAGGGACTGGATTCGGGGCAGCTCGTAGACCTGGATGGGGCCGAGCACGACACCGGCGAAGAACGAGCGCAGGCGTTCGGGAGTGACCCAGGTCCGCAGTGCCTCGTACTCGGCCGCTCCGAAGGCCATGATCCCGATGTTGGAGATGTCGCCCTTGTCGCCGGATCGGGTGTAGGCGAGCTCGTTGAGTGTGGTCATCATGGACTCAGATCTCCTCGAACGTCACGCTGACGGGCACCATGTCGCGTGGCACGAGCGTGGGCCACAGGGCGATGACCTCGCGCGGCTTCACAGGTGGACCGAAGGCCGTACCGACCGGTCCAATTGTGCTGACGTGGGTGACCTCGCGGTTCACCATGGCGGCTTCCTCCCGGCTGTCCACGCGGGCGGTCACCCGCAACTCGATCTCCTCGGGGTCGCGCCGCGGGCGCCGCGCCAGCGGGCCGGCCAAGGCGTCGATGCCGACCCGGTCGAAGCGCAGCTCGCGAGGCGTTACGCCGACAATGTCCAGGCGCTTGCGGATGATCTCTTCGCAGCGGTCGGCCTTGGCCATGGTGTCCGGCCAGGGCAGGAGGACCCGCGCCTCGGCGATCCAGCCGTCGGTGTACCCGATCTGGACTTTGAGCATGTCCGGTCGCTCCCGGCCGCTCATGTCCCACAGGCGCACCCGATCCGGCCCCGTCTCCTCCAGCCGGGTCGTGGTCAGATCCGCGATGCCGTCGGGCATCCGGTAGTCGGCGGGGTTGTGCGTCTCGTAGAGCAGGTGCTCCTTGATCGTCCACTGGTTGATCAGGCCACCGGTGTCCGGCAGCTTGGAGATCTCGGCGGTGCCGTCCTGTCGGAAGTCCGCGATCGGGAAGCCCATGTTCCACGGCTCGGGAACGTTCTTCCACTGCGAGCTCATGCCACCGCAGCAGATCCCGGCGCACTCGATCACGTGCGCCACGGTGATCGCCGCCCCGAGCAGGTTCCAGTCCGCATCCTCGAACGACCAGCCGAACTCGTGCATCAGCGGGCCGACGTAGACCGAGCTGTCCGCGAGGCGGCCGCCGATGACGACCTCAGCACCACCGCCCAGAGCCTCGACAATCCCCTCGGACCCGATGTAGGCGTGCGCAGACACGATCCGGTCCGCGATCTCGTCGATGGACCGTTCCCCGGTCTCCATGTTGGCCAAGGTCACCCCAGCCTGGCGGAACTCCCCGATCCGGGACGTCAGGTCGTCACCGCTGATCGCGGCGACCCTTAGCTGGGTGAGATCTGCGTCCCTCGCCACGCGCAGGACTGCCTCGGCTGCGGCCTCACAGTTCGTGCCGCCGCCGTTGAGGACCATCCTGGTGCCGTTGCCGTGGGTGATGGGCAACAGCGCACGCATCCACGGCACCACGTCGGGGATGTAGCCCGTGTCGGGGTTCCTGCGCTTCGCCCGCTGCAGCAACGACATGGTCAGCTCGGCGAGGAAGTCGAAGCCGAGGTAGTCCAGCTCCCCGCGCTTGGCGAGGTCGATGGCGGGCTCGAGCAGATCTCCCCAGTAGCCGGATCCTGCTCCCATGCGCACGGTCTTCATGAGTTGACCCTTCCCATGTGGTGGTTGCGGGTGGCGTCGTTGATGGCGTCGAGCTCGCCAAGGTTCGCTGTGAGGCCGCCGTCGACGACGATCACGTGCCCGGTGACGTACCGCGCCGCAGGCGAGACCAGGTAGTCAACGGCCCCTGCCATGTCGTCCACGGTGCCGAAGTCCTTGATCCCGGACTGGGCGATGAAACGTTCGCGGAGGAACTCGTACTGCGAGCCGCCGTAGATGCGGGAGGAGTCGGTCTCGAAACCACCCGGACGCACGCCGTTGACCGTGATGCCTCGGGGACCGAGCTCGAGCGCGAAGGCGCGCACCAGGCTCTCCACGGCAGCCTTGGCAGCACCCAGCAGACCGTGGCCGGGCATGTAGTGGCTGCTGTCGACACCGCTGATGGCGACCACCCGTCCTGGTCGTCCCTCCATGAGCGGCACTGCCTGCTGGACGCAGCGGACGAAGCCGTTGACGCTCAGCCGGAGAGTTCGTTGCACGTTGGTGTCGTTGAGCTCCAGCAGGGGCTTGAACGCCGTTGCCGCCGCGTTGTTGACCAGGACGTCGAGCCGGCCGAACTGGGCCTGCACGCCCGCGAACATCGCGTCGATCTCATCGGTGCTCTCAAGGTCGGCCTGGATCGCGATGGCGCGAGCGCCCAGCTGCTCCAGGCTGTGCACGGATTCCTGGGCCAAGTCGGCGTTGCGCCGGTAGTTCACCACGATGTCGTGACCCGACCGCGCGAGGTGCTCGGCGATCGCTCGGCCCAGTCCTCTCGATGAGCCGGTAATCAGAGCGACCTTTCGACCGTCCTGGCCGGTCACGTCTGGTTGGGGCATGTCTTCCTCCTGGGAGTTCTCATCAGTCTTGATACCGCGAGTGCGGGTGGTCATGCTGGTGTCGCGTCGGCGTCGTCGTCGGCGTCGTCGGCGAGCACGACCAAGACCGCGCCCGCCTCCACCTGGTCGCCGCTGACGACCAGCACCTCGGCGACGGTCCCGTCAGTGGGGCTGGTCACGGTGTGCTCCATCTTCATGGCCTCGAGCACGACCAGACGGTCTCCGGTCGAGACGACGCAGCCCTGGCTGACCAGCACGTCGAGGACCACGCCGGGCATCGGTGCCGTCGCGGACCCGGCATGCCCCCCAGCATCGGGTGCCGGGAAGCGCGAGAGCTCGCCGAGCGTGGTCATGCCGTCCGCGTCGTGGACGTGGACCACGTCGTCCACCGCAAGCACCGTGTAGGTCCGCCGGATCCCCGCGACCTCCAGGTCGACGACGTCAGCTGACAGGTGGAGGGCGACCGCGTCGACCCGTTCACCGTCAACCTCGGCCGTCACCTCGCGACCGGCGACGGAGAACCCGATGTTCACGGTGGTGTCCTGCACGGCGTACTGCACGCGCTCGAGAGCGCGGTCATGGGAGCGCATAGGGGGGTTGTTGCGCCATCCCGCCGGCACCGCAGGCAGCACCGAGTGCTCCTCGGGGGCGCACGCGTAACCGCTGAGGGCCGCCACGAGGGCGTGCAGCCGCAGCCGCTCGTCCACCGCTCGAGCGGCCAGCAGATCGGGGTGGTCGTCGAGGAAGGAGGTCGGCGTCGTGCCAGCCAGGAACCGGGGGTGCTCCAGCACGTCGACCAGCAGCTGCCGGTTGGTCACCACGCCGTCGACGTGCATCAGCCGTAGGGACTTGGCCAGCACGCCGGCTGCCGTCGTGCGGTCAACCGCGTGCGCGATGACCTTCGCCAACATCGAGTCGTAGTACGTGCTGACCACGGACCCGGCTCGGACGCCAGCATCGACGCGGAGGCCCGGCGTCGACTCGAAGGAGAAGTCGTGGATCCGGCCTGCCGTCGGCAGGAAACCGTTGGCGGGGTCCTCGGCGTACAGGCGGACTTCGATGGCGTGCCCGCTCATCGTCGGGGACAGCGCCTCCTCCGGCAGAGGGAGGCCCTGAGCCACCTCCAGTTGAAGGCGCACGAGATCGAGACCGGTGACGGCCTCGGTCACCGGGTGCTCGACCTGCAGCCTGGTGTTCATCTCCAAGAAGTAGAAGGACCCGTCCTCGGCCAGCACGAACTCCACGGTGCCGGCGCCCCGGTAGTCCGCGGCCCGGGCCGTGGTGACGGCGGCCTCGCTCAGTTGCTTGCGCAAGGTGTCGTTCACAGCTGGAGAGGGACACTCCTCGACAATTTTCTGGTGTCGACGCTGGATCGAGCACTCCCGCTCAAACAGCGCCACCACCTGGTCGTGGTCGTCGGCGAAGACCTGGATCTCGATATGCCGCGGCGCTTCCAGGTAGCGCTCTAGGAAAACCGTCTCGTCACCGAAGGCGGACTGAGCCTCGCGGCGGGCCGCCGCGACCGCATCCGAGGTCTGCTCGAGGTCGCGCACGATGCGCATGCCTCGACCACCACCGCCAGCGGAGGCCTTGACCAAGAGCGGGAAGCCAATGTCTGTGGCAGCCTTGCGAAGCTCCCCCGCGGCGAGGTGGGTGACCTCAATCGCGGGCAGGACGGGTACGCCCAACTCCTGCATCCGGGTCTTGCTCCTGAGCTTGTCACCCATCAGCTCCATCGCCTCGGGCGGGGGACCGATGAACACCAGGCCCGCGTCGAGCGTGGCCCGCGCGAAGTCGGCGTTCTCGGAGAGGAAGCCGTATCCCGGGTGGATCGCCTCTGCCCCCGTGCGCCGAGCCGCCTCGATGATCAGGTCGGCGCGCAGGTAGGTGTCGGTGGCCGTGACACCCGGCAGCCGCACCGCTAGGTCGGCTTCGGTGACGAAAGGTTCATCCTCGTCGGCATCGGAGAAGACCGCCACCGTGCGCAGGCCTGCCTCGCGGCAGGAGCGCATCACCCGTCGGGCGATCTCGCCCCGGTTGGCGACGAGTACGGACCTGAACTTTTGCGTCATCATCTGCCTTACATCCTGAAGACACCGAAGCCGCGGGTGCCCTTGATCTGGTTGGAATGGGCGGCGGAGAGCGCGATCCCCAGCACCGTCCGGGTGTCCCGTGGGTCGATCACGCCGTCGTCGTAGACACGCCCGCTCATGAAGAAGCTGTCGGATTCGCGCTCGATCTGCTGCTCCACCGAGGCCCGCCGCTCCGCATCCGCCGACTCGTCGAACTCCCGACCGGATGCGGCCGCGGCTTGCTGGGCGACGATGGACAGGACGCCGGCAAGCTGTTGAGGTCCCATCACCGCGGTCTTGGAGTTCGGCCAGGAGAACACGAAGCGGGGCTCGTAGGCCCGTCCGGACATGGCGTAGTTGCCGGCCCCGTAGGAAGCGCCCATCAGTAGCGTGATGTGCGGGACGCTGCTGTTCGCTACAGCGTTGATCATCTTGGCGCCGTCTTTGATCATCCCAGCCTGTTCATAGACCTTACCGACGATGAAGCCGGTCGTGTTCTGCAAGAACAGCAGCGGCACGTCGACCTGGTTGGCGAGGAGGATGAATTCCGCAGCCTTCTCGGCCTCCTCCGGGAAGATGACGCCGTTGGCGTTGGCCAAGATACCCACGGGGTAGCCGTGCAGGTGCCCCCAGCCCGTGACGAGGCTAGTGCCGTAGGTCGGCTTGTACTCGTCGAAGCGGGAGTCGTCGAGGACGTGGGCGAGCACGTCGTGGGGTCGGAACGGGACCCGGAGGTCGCTCGAGACGACACCCAGAAGATCCTCCGGGTCGCACCGAGGCGGACGTGCCGGCTGCGTGGGGCCCGGACCTAACTTGCGCCAGTTGATGTCGGCCATCACCTGCCGCCCCAGACGGATCGCGTCGCGTTCGTCGACGGCGAGATAGTCCGAGAGGCCCGAGGTCCGGGAGTGCATCTCCGCGCCGCCCAACTCCTCGTCCGTCGACACCTCACCGGTCGCCATCCGCACCAGCGGCGGGCCGCCCAGGAACACCTTGGCCCGCTCCTTGACCATGATCGAGTAGTCGCACATGCCCGGGACATACGCGCCACCGGCGGTGGAGTTGCCGAAGACGATGGCTACGGTCGGGACACCGGCAGCCGACAGGCGCGTCAGGTCGCGGAAGAGTGCTCCACCCGGCACGAAGGCCTCGACCTGGGTGGGCAGGTCGGCGCCGCCGGACTCCACCAGATTGATCACCGGCAGCCGGTTGTGCCGGGCGATCTCGAGGGCACGGATGATCTTCTTCCACGTGAACGGGTTCGATGCCCCGCCACGCACGGTCGGGTCGTTCCCGACGATCACGCACTCAACGCCCGAGACGACCCCAATCCCGGTGACGACGCTGGCGCCGACGGTGAACTCGCTCCCCCAGCCCGCCAGTGCGGAGAGCTCGAGGAACGGCGAGCCACGGTCCAGAAGGAGATCGAGTCGCTCCCGCACCGGCATCTTGTCGCGGGAACGGTGTCGTTCGACATACTTGTCGCCACCGCCGGCACGCGCTGCGGCCAATTGCTCATCCAGCAGTGCGATCCGTTGCAGCAGGCTGGACCTGTTCCGCGCGAACGCCTCGGAACTCTTGTCCACCTGAGGGGTAAGCACTGGCATCAGCTATCCCAACTTTCGGGTGTCGTAGCGGTCGCGCAACGACCGCTTGAGGATCTTTCCGCTCGGACCCTTGGGAAGCTCCTCGACGATCTCCAGCGCCTCGGGGATCTTGTACCGGGCGACTCCCTGGTCACGCATGAACTGCTGGAGTTCCTCCAAGGACAGCGTGGCGCCGGTCTTCAGCGAGGCCACCGCGCACACCTCTTGACCGCGCTCCGGGTGGGAGAGCCCGATGACCGAGACCTCGTAGACGCTGGGGTGCCGCTGGATGATCAGCTCCACCTCTGCCGGGCTAATGTTCTGCCCGCCGCGGATGATCATGTCCTTGAGCCGTCCGACGTACCGCAGGCTCCGGTCGGCGCCGATGGTCACGAGGTCGCCGGTGCAAAAGAGCCCGTCGGTGGTGAAGGACCGTTCGTTGATCACGTCGGCGTCCAAGTAACCGGCGAACACTGACGGTCCGCGGACCGCCAACTCGCCCGGCTGACCCGGGGCCGCGTCCTTACCGGTCTCTGGGTCGAGCGCCCGGAACTGGGTCATCGGTAGGAACTCCTCGAGCTGGTCGACCCTGAACAGGTCCTTGCGCTCCTCCAGGGGCTGACCGGGCAGGGTGAAGAAGAACCATCCCTCGGTGGCTCCGAACTCGTTGATAACCGTGATGCCGCGTTCGTCCAGCATCTCGATGATCGTGTGCGGGGGGGCCTCACCGCCACAGCCGACCACGTTGAGGGAAGAGATGTCGTACTTCTCGTCGAGCTCGGGGTGACTCAGCATCGCGAAGTAGATCGCGGGGACGGCGATTATGTAATTGACTCGCTCGGCCGTGATCTGCTGCAGGAAGACGTCAACGTCGAAAGGCTCGTGGGTGACGAACTTGCCGCCCGCCATGATCCACGGGTACATCTCGACACCCAGACCGCCCATGTTGGCGTAGGGGAAGGGACCGGAGAAGACCGAGTCGGCCCCGTGTCCCGAGGCACGCAGAATCGCACGAACCGTGACCATCCAGGAGTTGGGCGTACGGGGCACGACCTTCGGCTTGCTCTCCGTCCCGGTCGTCAGACAAAGTGTGAGCGCCTCATCGGCCGACACCTCAAGCGCGTCCAGCACCGCTGTGTCGCTCGGGTTCCCGTGGAGCATGGGCTCGAGCGCGAAGTCGGCCTCGGCCCGATCCTCGGCGCCGAGGGCGACGACGGTTTTCAGCAACGAGCCCTCGGCGTCTTTGGCGCCGTGGACCATGGCGAGGAAGTCCTCGCCCCTGAACTCACCCATGCAGATGGCCGCAGTGGCCTTCGTCTTGGTGATGGCATAGGTGATCTCCGAGGAACGCTGCCGCATCGGCGCAAAGGTGCCCACGGCGCCGATTCGGTCCAGGGCGAGGTGGGCGAGCACGAACTCCACGCTGTTGGGCAGTTGGACGAAGACCACGTCACCCTGCTCCACGCCCGCGTCGAGAAGGCCCAGCGCGAGCGCGTCTACGTGGCGCTTGACCTCAGCCCACGACAGTCGCATCGGCGCACGGCCCATGAGTTGCTGCTTGTCCGGTTGGTCGACGATCGCTTCCCGGTCGCCACGGTTCGCGGCGTGCTCCGCGACGTAGGAACTCCAGGTGCGGTCCTGCCACACCCCTGCCTCGTGGTACCGCGCGGTCAGCGCATCCGCGTACGGCCTCATCTGGGCTCCCCTTTCGGACTGTCTCAGTAGCTGCGTGGCAGCCCAAGCGAATGCTGGGCGATGAAGTTGAGCACCATCTCGCGAGAGACGGGCGCGATCTTGAGAACACGAGCGAAGCCCCATGCATCAGCAAGCCCGTACTCGGTCGCCATGCCGTTGCCGCCGTGGGTCTGGATGGCCCGATCCAGTGCCTCGATCGCAGCGTCGGCGGCCGCGAACTTGGCAATGTTCGACGCCTCACCGGCGGGGTGCTGGTGGTCGTAGAGCCAGGCCGCCTGGCGGGTCATCAGTCGGGCCAGCTCAACGTGCATGTGAGCCTCAGCCAGCGGGTGGCTGATGCCCTGGTGGGCGCCAATCGGGGTGCCACCCCAGACCGAACGCTCGCGGGCGTAGCGCGCGCCCCGCTCAAGAGCGAACCGCCCGATACCGTTGGATGTGGCGGCGCTCATGATCCGTTCGGGGTTGAGACCGAAGAAGATCTGGCGCAGGCCGTTGTCCACCTCGCCCAGCAGGGCGTCCTCGCCGAGGCGGAGGTCGTCGAAGTACAAGGTGAACTGCTTCTCGGGGGCCACCACCTCGACAGGGATGACCGTCATGCTCAGCCCCGGGCTGTCCGTGGGGACGATGAACAGCGAGAGCCTCGCGCGGCCGCTGGAGTCGTCCATCGAGGTCCTCACCACCACGAGCACCGCATCAGCCTCGTCGACCCCCGAGCAGTAGTACTTCTTCCCGTTCAGCACCCACTCGTCCCCGTCGCGCCGGGCGGCGGTGGAGATCAGATGGCTGTTCGACCCGGCGTCGGGCTCGGTGATCGCAAAGGCCATTTTGATGTCGCCGGTGGCCAAGCCCGGCAGCCAGCGCTCCTTCTGGTCGGCCGAACCGAATCGAGCGATCACCGATCCGCAGATAGCCGGCGACACGATCATCATCAACAGCGGCGACCCCAGGGCCGCCAGCTCCTCGGCCACGATCGCGAGCTCCTCGATGCCCATCCCGCCGCCGCCGTACTCCTCGGGCAGGTTGACACCGATAAAGCCGGCTTCGCCGATCGCCTTCCACAACTCGTCAACCTTCCGCCCGTTGCGGGCGCGATCGACGTACCACGCGTGATCGTAGGGCCCGGCAATGGCCCTGACTGACTCACGGATCGAGTTCTGCTCGTCCGATTCCAGTAGCGACACGACGTACCCCTTACCTGAAAGTTAGTGAGCTGAGGTGAATCACCTTAGGGCCTATTCAACATACTGGCAAGTCGTTCAACATATTGAGCGGTATCGCTCCGAGGGCACGGTGGTCGGCCTCCATCAAGACCCGCCGGCGTCGCCCTTCGAGCCTTAAGCCCGGATCCACCGATCGGCATGGCCGGGATGAGGTGATGGTGGTCGGTTCCGGGTGAGGGCGCCGGGGCGCGATGATCTGCCGGACCTCACTGTCCGGGGTGTTCCACGTTGTTCCTCGTCGCGCAGCTGTGGCTGCTGGTTGGTCAGGCCGCGAGGGCGGGTGGCGGGTCGCTGACTCGGTCAAACAAGGCAGTCCAGGCGGTCTCCCAGGGCCAGGCTTGTGGCAGATGCAGAGTGACCCGTCGTGCTGAGGTCGCGACCCGTGCTGGCACGGTGATCAGCTTGCGACGGATCGTGGCGGTGGTGGCCTTCGCGATCTGCGGGTCGGTGAGGCTGGCGGCGGCTCGGGTGAGGTTGAAC
>JAEZWF010000018.1 GCA_023420415.1 Actinomycetes bacterium
GGCCGGGTCCGATCGGACCCGGCCTTCGTCGTCTCGTGCGTTGTTGCCGGTATGCCGCGTGCCTGGCTGACGCCTACTGGTTGCGGGCGTCGGTCTGGACGACGTCGTCGCCCGCGGCCGTCGACTCCTGGGCGACCGTGGTCGTGACGCCGCCGGGGGTGGCGACCACGGCACGCCCACGCCGGGACAGTCGGTGCTGGACGAGCGTCGCGAGCTTGGTCAGCGCGTAGTTCATGAGGATGAACAGGATCGCGCAGACGATGTAGGCCGGGACGGTGTTGGAGAACGCCGACCCGAGCGTCTTGGACCACGTGAGCAGCTCGGGGTAGGTCACCTGGTAGCCCAGCGCGGAGTCCTTGAGGATGACGACGAACTGGCCGATGAGGGCCGGCAGCATCGCGGTCAGCGCTTGCGGCAGCTGGATCGAGCGCAGCACCTGGCTGGGGGTGAGCCCGATCGACAGCCCTGCCTCACCCTGGCCCTTGGGGAGCGCGAAGACACCGGAGCGCACCAGCTCGGCTATGACCGACCCGTTGTAGAGCGTCAGCCCGGTGACGACCGCCGCGAGCGGCGCGGTCTCGGAGGAGAAGAGGTCGGTGCGGGTGTAGATGCCGAAGTAGGCGAAGATCATCATGAGCAGCACCGGCACGGCGCGGAAGAACTCGACGACGACGCCACACAGCCACCGGATCGGCGCGATCTGCGAAAGCCGTCCGATGCCGAAGACGAGGCCGAACACCCCGGCAAACACGATCGAGATCGCCGCTGCCTTGAGCGTGCCCCACAAGCCCTTGAGCAGGTAGTCGCGCCACACCGACCGGTCGGTGACGAACGGCTCCCACATCGAGGGCTGCAGCTGGTTGGCGGTGTACATCTTGCGCAGCACCAGCGCGAGGATCGCGACGAGCAGCACGATGCCGACCACCGTGAGCAGCGCGTGCCGCCGTCGGGCGCGCGGCCCCGGGGCGTCGAAGAGGACCGAGGCGCTCATCGCTTCACCGCCAGGCGACGCGACAGGCTCGTGAACCCGACTCCGAGCGGCAGCGTGAGGATGACGAACCCGAGCGCGAAGATCGCGAAGATGGCAAAGGAGCCACCTTCTGCCTCGATCATCCCCTGCATGAGGCTCGCCGCCTCGGCCGAGACGATGACGGCCGCCACCGTGGTGTTCTTGATCAGCGCGATGAGCACGGACCCGAGCGGTGCGATCGACCCACGGAAGGCCTGCGGCAGGATCACCTCGCGCATCGTCTGCCCGAAGGTCAGCCCGACCGACCGGGCAGCCTCGGCCTGACCTGCCGGCACGGTGTTGACGCCGGAGCGGATCGCCTCGCAGACGAACGCGCCGTGGTAGACGGCGATCACCACGATGGCCCACCGGATGGCGTTCTGGGTGATGTCGGGCGAGAGCGAGACCCCCAGGATGTAGGTGATGCCGAGCACGCTCATCACCATCAGCAGGGTGAGGGGAGTGTTCCGGAAGATGTTGACGTAGCTCGTGCCGATGAACCGCATGACGGCGACGGGCGACACGCGCATCACCGCGGCGACCGTGCCGAGCACAAGGGCACCGAGGGCGCCGAAGAACGACAGCTTGATGGTCCACCAGAACGCTCCGAGGATGTCGGAGCCGTACGTGCTCAGGATGTCACCCATGCAGGTCACCTTCCGTTGCAGGAGAAGGGAATTGACGCGGAGGTATGCCGCCCGCTCGGGCGAGCGGGCGGCATACCCAGGCGTGGTTCAGACTCAGGAGCAGGTGTCGAACTTGGGCGGGTTGAGCGCCTTGTCGACCTTGAAGCCAGCCGGCCCCAGGTTGTCGTCGACCGCCTTCTGCCAGTCACCGGAGTCGATCATCTTCTGCAGGGCGTCGTCGATCTTCTTGCAGAGCTCGGTGTCGCCCTTCTTGATGCCGACGCCGTAGCGCTCCTCGGAGAACGGGGCGCCGACGACCTTGAGCTTGCCCTTGTACTGGTCCTGCGCGGCATACCCGGCGAGGATCGTGTTGTCGGTCGTCAGCGCGTCGACACCCTTGGCTACGAGGGCCGCGACGCACTCGGAGTAGGTACCGAACTCCTGCAGCTGCACGCCCGGCACCTCCTTCTTGACGTTCTCCGCCGAGGTGGAGCCGGTCACCGAGCACAGCTTCTTGCCGGTCAGCGAGTCGGGGCCGGTGATCGAGCTGTCGTCGGCGCGCACCAGCAGGTCCTGGCCGGCGATGAAGTACGGCCCGGCGAAGGACACGGTGGCCTTGCGCTTGTCGGTGATGGAGTAGGTCGCGAGGATCATGTTGACCTGGCCCGTCGAGATGAGCGTCTCGCGCTGGGCCGACGGGGCCTGCACCCACTGGATGTCGCCCTCGTCGTGACCGAGCTCCTTGGCGACGTACTTGGCGACGTCGACGTCGAAGCCGGTGTAGTCGTTGCCCTCCTTGAGGCCGAGGCCGGGCTGGTCGAACTTGATGCCGATCTTGAACTTGTCACCGCCCCCGCCACCGCTGGAGCCGGCGCCGCCGTCGTTCGCGCTGTCGCCGCACGCGGCCAGGCTGAGGGCGAGCACCGATGCGGCGGCGAACGCGCCGATCTGGCGAATCTTCATCTGTTTCCTCCTGTGGTGGGTGGGATGTCGAAGCTGTGGGCCGGGGTGGACCGGCTCAGTGGGTGAGGATCTTGCCGAGGAAGTCCTTGGCGCGATCGGACTTCGGCGCCGTGAAGAAGGTCTCCGGCTCGGCCTCCTCGACGATCTGGCCGTCGGCCATGAAGACGACCCGGTTGGCGGCCTTGCGGGCGAAGCCCATCTCGTGGGTGACGACGACCATGGTCATGCCCTCCCTGGCCAGGCCGACCATGACGTCGAGGACCTCGTTGATCATCTCGGGGTCGAGCGCCGAGGTCGGCTCGTCGAACAGCATGACCTTGGGGTCCATGGCCAACGACCTGGCGATGGCGACGCGCTGCTGCTGGCCACCGGAGAGCTGGGCGGGGTACTTGCTCGCCTGCTGGGCGACCCCGACCCGCTCGAGCAGCTCCATCGCACGCTTCTCGGCGTCCTTCTTGCCCTGGCCCCGCACCTTGATCGGGCCGAGCGTGACGTTGTCGAGGATCGTCTTGTGGGCGAAGAGGTTGAACGACTGGAACACCATGCCGACGTCGGCCCGCAGCTGAGCGAGCTCCTTGCCCTCCTGGGGCAGCGGCTTGCCGTCGATGGTGATCGTGCCGGTCTCGAACGTCTCGAGCCGGTTGATGGTGCGGCACAGCGTCGACTTGCCCGACCCGGACGGGCCGATGACGACGACGACCTCGCCCTTGCCGATCTGGAGGTTGATGTCCTGCAGGACGTGCAGGTCGCCGAAGTGCTTGTTGACGTCCTGGAGGACGACGAGGGGCTCCGTCATGGAGGGAAACCTACCGCCCGCGTGCCACCACGGGGGACCACCCACCACTTCCGTCACCCAACGGCAACGTGGTGCACCAGGCCTGCGCCGCCTCGAAAGCACCTGTAGTTGGCTTACCTGCAGTTGCACCGCGATGAAATCGTTGCCGTGAGCATGCCTCCGGTTGACCTTCGCTCGGGTATCCTCGAAGAGGTTGTGTGGGCGGGCACCCCCGTCATCCGTCCACACAGCTCCGCTGGGGGCCGGTTAACCAGACCCTTGGCCAGGGTGGTCGTGCACGGCCACCGCGGTGCCCCCGCCGTTTCCCTTAGGCGGGGGCACTGCCATGCTGGGGCCCACTTCGGGGCAGTAGCTCAGTCGGTCAGAGCAGCGGACTCATAATCCGTCGGTCGTCGGTTCAAGCCCGACCTGCCCCACCACTGTTTCAGCAGGTCAGCGGCCTGCAGTCGTGTCCTCGACATGGTTCCTCCCCTTGGCCTGCTACAGATTTGCTAACAGCGCTCACGCGACACCTCCGACGGCGTCCCACCATGAGTGGTCCAGGCGGACGTCCGAGCAGATCTGCGCTCCCAATCCGCCAGCAACTGACAGCAGTCGGAACCGGACAACCGTGGCGCTGTCGTTGTGCACGGATCAGTGGCGACCGATCCCGCGGGCGATGGCCTCGAGGGCCTTGACCTTGCGCCGGCGCATGCCCTTGTCGTCGGTGTTGCTGGGGTAGGAGCCGGTGGCGTTCCGAAGCGTCTCGACCGAGAGCGCGTAGGACTCCGCATACGCATGGTCCCCGAGCGCGTCACTGTAGGAGAAGTGGATCGTGAAGTCGTTCGGGAGTGGCTCGTAACACATGTCGCCTTGGAAGGTCTGGTAGATGTTGGCCAGTTCCATGCCTGGCGCGATCGTCGGTATCTCGTGGGCATACCGCCGCTGGAGGAATGGGGTGGACTGCTCGTCTGCATCGGTGCCCTCAAGCTTGGGCAATGGCGGATCGAACGTCACCCGGACACGCGTTGCCGCGGTAGGTCCGTAGTTCTTGATGACGAGTTCACTGACCCCATTCGTCAGGACGTCAGGCCGAAGGAATGCGCCCATCATGGGTCTCGTGCGGTCGCGACTGTCCTTGCGGAGAGCGAGCAGCGTGACGATCGCGACAACCGCGGCAGCGACGGTCGCGAGGGCGCCGACTGCGGACCAGAAGGCGCTGAGTTGCTCGGGGGAGTAGGTCGCCATCAGCCGAGTCCGCTCTGGCGGGAGACGACGGCGGCAACGACGTCGACCATGATGTCCCGGGAGACCGACCCCACGGCGCCGGCCGCACGCCGTAGCACGGTCTTCTCCTCGGGGTCGTCGGTGGTGTTCTCGGCCTTGCGCAGGGCGTCAACCAGTGCGTCGACGCCTTCTCCCGAGGGCCAGAGGCCAACTGCACGGCGGCCTCGTTCCGTGATGCCGTTGACGAGGAAGTCGGTCCGTCCGCCCAGGGAGTCCAACGGCTTGCCTGTCAGGTACGTGGGGACCAGCCCGTCCAGCGCGAGCAGCACCTCGTCAGTCCCGAGGTCTAGGGACTTGCTGAGCTGTCGTGCCATGACATGGCGCTCACCCTCGTTGATGAGCTTCGCGGTTGCGACCAGCACCGGAAAGTCCCGGCTGGCCCACACGTCGTCGAGCTTATCGGTCATGGCTGCTGGCCCCTTCGGTTGCTGGTGATCAAAGCCTAGGAGGGCAGGCTGACAGGGGTCGGCTGCGGCGGCGTGACCATCCCGACGACGGCAGGGCAGGAGTGGGCCGCCCGTCACGGGCTCTCGATGAGATCGGCCCCAGCGGGTGTGAGGTGTCCGCGATGCCGGAGGCGTGGTGGTGGTCGGTCGAGCTCGAGGTGGAGGCGCTGGCGGTGTGTCGCCGATGCTCGGTGCAGCGCGAGTGCCTGGACTATGCGCTGGCGGCCGATGAGCAGGCCGGCTTCTGGGGTGCCGCCACCGCGGACACTCGCGCCAGCCTGCGCCGGAGGGCGTCATGAAGTGGCCGCAGGACGGTCCCGGGCCGCCTTGGACGGGCTGCTCATCCGCCACGGTGGCGGTCACGCCGTCGGCGGCGGAGTGCGTCCCCGACATCGTGACCGAGTTGATGGAGGCCCTCGCCGGGGATGCCGCTTCCGATACCGGAAGCGGCAGCGGGGCGCCTCAGGATCAGCCGCCACGAGACCGGATGAGGTCGCCACCCCGCGCCCACTGCTGAGCACGAACCGGCACGGACGCCGACGGGGCCGGATCTGGTGGGACCGACTCATAATCCGTCGGTCGTCGGTTCAAGCCCGACCTGCCCCACCACGGCCGTGTGACTGGTGGGAATGCTGGTGCGATCGAGGCTGATGGTGCACAATGTGTCCCATCGCGCCCCGCTCGCGGCGGCGTGAGACAACTCCAGAGCCAAACAACTGAAGAGCCAGACCCGGCACACCGCCGAGCGCACCTTCGAGACAGGCCGTTGGGGAAGACGTCCCTCGAACCGAAGGAGGCCCGGATGTCTGTCGCGATGCCGCGTGTCATGACTCGCGGGGTGGTGTTCATCCACTCCACCCCCACTGCGCTGTGCCCGCACATCACCTGGGCGCTCGAGGCAGCCCTGGAGACCCGGGTCTCGATCGAGTGGACGGCCCAGCCTGCCGGTGCCGCACTGGTCCGCGCGGAGTTCCCGTGGAGCGGTGTGCAGGGCACCGGCGCCAAGCTCGCCTCGGCCCTGCGGGGCTGGGACGGCCTGCGCTACGAGATCACCGAGGAGCCGAGTGCCGGCGCCGACGGTTCGCGCTGGTCGCACACCCCGAGCCTGGGCATCCACCACACCTGGACCTCCGCCAGCGGCGACGCGATCGTCAACGAGGACCGGGTGCGCGAGGTGCTGCGGCTCGCCCAGGGTTCACCGGAGGCCATGACAGAGATGCTGCACGAGCTGCTCGGCAGCGACTGGGACGACGAGCTCGAGCCGTTCCGGTATGCCGGCGACGGGGCCCCCGTGCGCTGGCTCCACAAGGTGGGGTGAGGGACCGGGCGCTTGCGCCCCCGGCCCTGACCTGCACGATTGCCGTGGTCGCGGGCACCAGCGCTACCCTTCGTGCGCTGGCCCACCCCGAGAGGAACCGCGTGCGACCGCGTCACCTTGTCACCGCTGCAGTGCTCGTGATCGGCGTGCCCGCGCTGCTGTGGTACCTGTGGCTGAGCATCCGGGCCGACCTGACCACGACGACCGCGCTCGCGGTCGCCTTCCTGTGGCTGCTGGCCGCCGCGGCCGTGCTGACCTTCGCCGCGTTCACCCACGAGGCCGGCAAGCACCGCGAGTTCGGCCACGAGCAGGGCAGCTGGAAGCCGCTGCCGTCGTTGCTGCTGCTGTGGATCGGCGGGTTCACGGCCTTCGTCGTCTTCCCGTTCATGCTCTCCGGCGCGGGTGGCACCAGCATCGGCTGAGGCCACCCGCCACGCCGGCGTCAGACGCTGCTGAAGACGACAGCCACGTTGTGACCACCGAAGCCGAACGAGTTGTTCAGCGCGGCGATGTCGCCCTCGGGCAGCTTGCGGTGCTCACCGCGCACCACATCCAGATCGATGGCCTCGTCGAGGTCGTCGATGTTGATCGTGGCCGGCGCGACCCGGTGGTGCACGGCCAGGATGGTGAGGATGCCCTCGAGCGCCCCGGCCGCCCCGAGGAGGTGACCGGTCATCGACTTGGTGGCGCTCACCGGCATACCGTCGGCATCCGCGCCGAAGGCGCGCCGGATCGCGTTGGACTCCGCGACGTCACCCACCGGCGTCGACGTGGCGTGCGCGTTGATGTGCACGATGTCCTTGGGCGTCAGGCCGGCGGTCTCGACCGCCTCCAGCATGGCGCGCGACGCGCCGGCGCCCTCCGGCTCGGGGGCGGTGATGTGGTGGCTGTCCGAGGACATGCCCACGCCCTTCAGCTCGGCATAGATCGTGGCCCCACGGGCCTTGGCCGCCTCGTACTCCTCCAGCACGATCACGGCCGCGCCCTCGCCGAGGACGAAGCCGTCGCGGCCGGTGTCGTAGGGGCGTGAAGCCGCGGCGGGGTCGTCGTTGCGGGTCGACAGCGCCTGCATGGCGGCGAACCCGGCGATCGGCAGCGGGTGCACGGCCGCCTCGGTGCCACCGGCGACCGCGATGTCGGCGCGACCCTCACGGATCATGTCCGCGGCATACGCCATCGCCTCCAGGCCCGACGCGCACGCCGACACCGGCGTGTGTGCCCCGGCCCGCGCGCCCACGTCGAGCGACACCGCCGCAGACGACGTGTTGGGCATCAGCATGGGCACCGACAGGGGGAAGACCCGGCGAGGACCCTTCTCCCGCAACACATCCCACGCATCGAGCAGCGTCCACACGCCACCGATGCCGGTGCCGATGCAGGCCGCCAACCGCAGCGGGTCCACCTCGGGCGCACCCGCGTCGGCCCAGGCCTCACGCGCCGCGATGAGGGAGTACTGCGCCGACGGGTCGTTGCGGCGCACCTCCACCTTGGTCAGCACCTCGGGCGGCTGGGTGGCGATCTGCGCGGCGAAGTGCACCGGCAGCTCGTACTTCTCGACCCAGTCGAACTCCATCGTGCGGGCGCCGGAGCGCCCGGCCAGGACCGCGTCCCAGGTCTCGGTGGCCGTGCCGCCGACGGGAGTGGTCGCACCGATGCCGGTGACGACGACGCGTCGCTGTGCGCTCATGGGTGGGGTGCTCCTTCGTGTCATCAGTGGGTGGGTGGCGGCCACGGGCTCACGACGGTATGCCGCGTGGCCGCCACCCGGATCAGGCTCGCGCCTGCGTCATTCCTGGTGCTGCGTCATTCCTGGTGCTGCGTCATTCCTGGTTCTGCGTCATTCCTGGTTCTTGGAGATGAAGCTGACGGCGTCGCCGACGGTCTTGAGGTTCTTGACCTCGTCGTCGGGGATGCGCACGCCGAACTTCTCCTCGGCGTTGACCACGATGGTCATCATCGACAGCGAGTCGATGTCGAGGTCGTCGGTGAACGACTTCTCCAGCTGCACCGACTCGGTGTCGAGGCCGGTCTCCTCGTTGACGATCTCGGCGAGGCCTTCGAGGATCTCCTGGTCGCTCTGTGCCATGGGTCAGGCTCCTTCGTTGTTCCGTGTGAATCGGTTGGGTGGCCCGGTTCACCCGCGGGCCTCTCGGGAGTCTGGTCAGGGCAGGACGACGACCTGCGCGGCATACACCAGACCGGCGCCGAAGCCGATCTGCAGCGCGAGGCCACCGTGTGCCACTTCACCCTCGCGCAACATGCGCTCGGTGGCCAGCGGGATCGAGGCGGCCGAGGTGTTCGCGGTCTGGGCGATGTCGCGCGCGACGGGGATGTCGGCCGGCAGCTTGAGCTGCTTGATCATCGCGTCGATGATCCGCATGTTGGCCTGGTGGGGGATGAACGCGTCGAGGTCCTCGGCCCGCACCCCGGCGGCGTCGAGCGCCTTCTGGGCGACCGGGGCCATGCCCCACACGGCCCAGCGGAACACCGACTGGCCGGCCATGCCGATGGCCGGGCTGCCGATGCCACCGGACTCCTTGAGCTCGACCCAGGAGTCGCGCTGGCTGATCGTGCGCCACTGCGAGCCGTCCGAACCCCACACCGTCGGGCCGATGGCCGGGGTGTCCGACGGACCGACGATCGCCGCACCGGCGCCGTCACCGAAGATGAACGCGCTCCCGCGGTCGGTCGGGTCGGTGAAGTCCGACAGCTTCTCGACGCCGACGACCAGCACGTGCTGGGCACTCCCACCGCGGACCATGTCGCTGGCCACGCTGATGCCGTGGCAGTAGCCGGCGCACGCGGCACCGATGTCGAACGCGGCACCGCGGATGCCGAGCCGGTCCGCAAGCATCGGCGCGGCGGCAGGCGTCTGGTAAGGGTGCGTGACCGTGGCGACGACCACCGCGTCCACCTGGGCGGCCTCGAGACCGGCGGCCTGCAGCGCCTCCCGGCTCGCGGCCTCTGCCATGTCGACGACCGACTCGTCCTTGGCGGCGAACCGGCGCTCCTTGATGCCCGAGCGTTCCTGGATCCACTCGTCGCTGGAGTCGATCGCCTCGACGATCTCGGAGTTGGGCACGACCCGCTCGGGGCGGTAGCCCCCGACCCCCATGATGCGCGAGAAGGCGGCTCCGGTCGGCGCCGAGATCGTCCCGGTGCCCTTGATGGTCGGTGGTGTCATGTCAGGCTTCCTGCTCTCGCGACGAGTGCTCACGGATCAGCGTGCGAGCCGCCTCGAGGTCGTCGGGCGTCTTCACCGCCAAGGTGGCCACTCCGGGCATCGCGCGCTTGGCGAGACCCACGAGGGTGCCGGCCGGGGGGAGCTCGATCAGCGCGGTGACGCCGAGGTCGAGCATCGTCTGCATGCACTGGTCCCAGCGGACCGGGTTGCTCACCTGGGTGACGAGCCGGGTGAGGGTGTCGGCGCCACCGGAGACGGCGGCGCCGTCGGCGTTGGACAGCAGCGTCACGCCGGGGTCGCTCACCTCGAAGTCGGCGGTCAGCGTCCGCAGTGCCTCCACCGCAGGTGCCATGTGCTCGGTGTGGAAGGCGCCCGCCACCTTGAGCGGGATGACCCGGGCCTTGGCCGGCGGGTCGGCGGCCAGGGCGGCGAGCTGCTCGAGCGTGCCGGCGGCGACGGTCTGGCCGGCGCCGTTGGCGTTGGCCGCAGTCAGCCCGTGGCGGGCCAGGGCCTCGGCCACCTCGTCGGCATCGCCGCCGAGAACCGCGCTCATGCCGGTGGGGGTCACGGCCGACGCCTCGGCCATGCCCTTGCCGCGCTCGCGCACGAACGTCATCGCCTCGTCGTCGGACAGGACCCCGGCGAAGGCGGCCGCGGTGATCTCACCGACCGAGTGCCCGGCCGTCAGGTCCGCGCCGCCGGCTGCGGCACCGTTGGGGAACAGCACCGACGTCGCCGCCAGGCCGGCACCGACGATGAGGGGCTGGGCGACCGCGGTGTCCTTGATGGTGTCGGCGTCCGACGTCGTGCCGTGGGCGACGAGGTCGATGCCGGCGACCTGCGACAGCGACTCCAGCCGGGTGCGGAACTCGGGGAGCTCCAGCCAGGGCGCGAGGAAGCCGGGGGTCTGGGAGCCCTGTCCAGGGCAGACGATGGCGAGCACGTGACCAGCCTCGCCGGTCGGGGGTGGGGGAGGCGTCACCGTTCGGCACGAACTTGGGAGGGCGCCTTTGTGGGAAACCTCCAAAACCCGCACGGTATGCCGTGGTGTCGTCACTCGGGTGTGGCGCGCCTCACGACCCCGCTGGGACGGCTGAGCCGACCCAGCCCCAGCGCGATGCGGACGGTGTGCGCGTCGTGGGCGTCGGTGAGCTGGTAGCCCGTCACCTCCGCGATCCGCCCGAGCCGGTAGCGAACCGTGTTGGGGTGCACGAACAGCTCTCGAGCCGTGCCCTCGAGCCCGCCGCCCGCCTCGAGGTAGGCCGACGCGGTCTCCAGCAGGCCGCTGCCGGCCGTCGACAACGGGTGCCAGATGCGGTCCAGCAGCAGTGCCCGAGCGGGAGCGTCGCCGACGAGCACCCGCTCGGCCAGCAGGTCGTCGGCGGCCACCGGGCGGGGTGCGGCCGGCCAGGCCTGGGCGCAGCTCTGGCCGGCCAGTGCTGCCCGGGCCGAGCGGCCGGCGGCGAACAGGTGGGGGACCGTCGGGCCGACGACGAGGGGCCCGTCACCGAAGTGGTCGTCCACCGATCGAGCCGCGCTCATCGGGTCGTCGACGTTGCCGAGGATGCACACGAGCCGTCGCCCCTGGACCGCAGCCAGGGTGTCGACCCCGATGCGTTCGGCAGCACGGCGCAGGCCGTCGACCACGCCTGCGGGACTGCCGTGGGGTGTGCTGCCGGCGACGACGGCGACCCGGGTCGTGGACCCCCACCCCAGTGCCGCCGCCCGGGACTGCATCGAGTCGTCCGCCTCGCCACGCAGCACCGCGTCGACCACGAGCCCCTCGAGCCGGGCGTCCCAGGCGCCGCGGGCTTCGGCCGCCTGGGCATAGACCTCGGCGGCGGCGAACGCGATCTCGCGCGAGTAGCGCAGCACGGCCTCGCGTAGCGCCTGCTCCTCGCCCGGTTGGGCCAGAGCCGTCGCATCCTGCTCGACGACGTCGACGACCGAGCGGACCAGGTCGAGGGTCTGCCGCAACGTGATCGACCGAGTCAGCTCGCGCGGCGCCGTGCCGAACACATCGGCCGTCACCGGGGTCTGGTCGCCGCCGTCGCGCAGCCAGGCGATGAACGCGGCAATGCCCGCCTGGGCCACCAACCCCACCCATGACCGGTCCTCGGCGGACAGCGCCCGATACCACTCGTGCCCGGTCTCCATCCGCCGCGTCGCACCCGACGACAGCTCGCCCGCGGCGGCCTCGACCCGGCGCAGCGAGGCGCGGGACAGGTCGAGGTGGGCAGCCGGCATACGCGGAGTCTATTTGTATGCCGCCCACAACAGTCCGCGGCCGCCACCGAGGCTTCGCCAGGCCTTCACCCCGGTGCCACCGGCACGTCGCCCGCGGCACCCGGCGGCCTTCCTAGCGTCGCGGCCATGAAGCGAACCCTGTCCCTGCTCATCGCAGGAGCTGCCATGACCACGCTCGCGCTCCAGGCCCCGGCGACCGCCGCACCGGTCGCCGAGCGCGCGCCCTCCGCGGCGAAGGCCAAGGCGTCCCCCAAGACCACCACCCCCCTCGTCATCGGGCACCGCGGGGCCTCCGGCTACCGGCCGGAGCACACCCTCGCCTCCTACGAGCTCGCCGCCAGGATGGGCGCCGACTTCATCGAGCCCGACCTCGTCTCGACCAAGGACGGCGTCCTCGTCGCCCGGCACGAGAACGAGATCGGCGGCACCACCGACGTCGCCGACCACCCGGAGTTCGCCAGCCGGAAGACCACCAAGGTGGTCGACGGTGCGCGCCTGACCGGTTGGTTCACCGAGGACTTCACGCTCGCCGAGCTGCGCACGCTGCGCGCCAAGGAGCGGCTGCCGCAGGTGCGCCAGGAGAACACGATGTACGACGGGCTGTGGCAGGTGCCGACCTTCGCCGAGGTCCTCGCCCTGCGCGCGCGCCTCAGCAAGGAGCTCGGCCGCACGATCGGCGTCTACCCCGAGACCAAGCACCCGACCTACTTCCGCTCGATCGGGCTGCCGCTGGAGGACCCGCTCGTCGCCCAGCTGCGGGGGGCCGGGCTCGACAAGGCCAAGGCACCCGTCTTCATCCAGTCGTTCGAGCTGACCAACCTCATCGACCTGCGCACCGACTACCGCGTCAAGGCGCCGCTGGTGTTCCTCACCTCCGCCTCCGGCGCGCCCTACGACCTCAAGTCGACCGGTGACCCGCGCACCTACAAGGACCTCACCTCGGCAGCCGGGCTGCGCTCGATCTCCTTGTGGATCAACGGAATCGGGCCGGACAAGAACCAGGTCATCCCACGCCGCGCCGATGGCACGCTCGGCACCCCCACCAGTCTCGTCAGGGACGCCCACGCGGCCGGGCTGAAGGTCCACCCCTACACCTTCCGCAACGAGAACCAGTTCCTGCCGGTGGACTACCGCGTCGGCGCCGACCCGACGGCCTACGGCCGCGCCATCGACGAGCAGGTGGAGTTCCTCAAGACCGGCATCGACGGCCTCTTCACCGACAACACCGACACCGGCGTCATCGCCCGCAAGGAGTTCCTCGGCCGCGACTGAGTGACCGACCACCGGGCCGCGCCGTTACGGTGACACCCGTGACGGCGCGGCAGGTGGTGGTGGCGGCGGGGCTCGTGGCAGCTCTGCTTGCGGGGTGTTCCGGCGGCGGTGAGCAGGCCGGCAGTGAGCAGGCCGGCGGTGAGCAGGCCACCTCCGGGACGGCCAGCGACGCGCTCGTCATCTCGCACCGCGGTGCCTCCGGCTACCGGCCCGAGCACACCGCGGCCGCCTACGAGCTGGCCGTGACCATGGGCGCCGACTACCTGGAGCCCGACCTGGTCATGACTCGCGACAAGGTCCTGGTCGACCGGCACGAGCCGGAGATCTCGCAGACGACCGACGTCGCGAGCCGGCCGGAGCTGGCATCCCTGCGCCGCACCAGGACCATCGACGGCAAGGCCACCACCGGCTGGTTCGTCGAGGACCTGACCCTGGCCCAGCTGCGCACCCTGCGCGCCAAGGAACGCATCCCGGACGTCCGACCCGGCAACACGGCATACGACGGCCGTTATCCGGTGCTGACCTTCGACGAGGTGCTGGACCTGCGCGACCGGCTCGCCCGCGAGAGCGGACGCACCATCGGCGTCATCCCCGAGCTCAAGCACCCCACCTATCTGCGCAGTCTTGGCTTCGAGCCGGAGCGCGCGCTGCTCGAGGCGCTGGGTCGTCACCGCCTGACGGCAGCGGACGCCCCGGTGTGGGTGCAGTCGTTCGAGCCGACGTCGTTGCAGCGGTTGCGCGAGGCCGGGTACCGCGGGCGCTCGGTGCTGCTGGTCCAGGCGGGGGGTGCGCCCTACGACCTCGCCTCGACGGGGGACCGGCGCGACTACGCCGACCTGGTGTCGACGGCCGGGCTGGCCGACGTCAAGAAGTACGCGAACGGCGTTGCGCCCGAGAAGGACCTGGTGATCCCGCGGACCGGGACGGGGGCCCTGGGCCGGCCGACCGACCTCGTCACCCGGGCGCATGCCGCCGGGCTGGAGGTCATGGTCTGGACCTTCCGGGCGGAGAACACGTTCCTGCCCGCGCCCGAGCGAGTCGGCACCGACCCCGACGCGAAGGGCGACCTGGCCGGCGAGGTCGAGGCCTACCTGCGCGCGGGGGTGGACGCCGTCTTCTGCGACCAGCCCGACCTGTGCGTCGAGGCGAGGTCCGCCGTCGCCCGGGGCGGGTGACGGCGGCCCTCGCAGGACCTGTCGCGCGTGGGCAGGGGAGCGGTCAGCTCTCCCCGCCGGCGTTGCCGGACGTGCCGGCGGTGACGTCGAGCAGGCGGTAGCGCTGCGCGGCCTCGCGGGCGACGGAGGCGTCGACCTCACCCCGCTCCACCAGCATCTGCAGGGCCCGCACCGCGACCGACGGGCCGTCGATGTGGAAGAACCGCCGCGCAGCCGGACGGGTGTCCGAGAAGCCGAACCCGTCCGCCCCGAGTGAGGCGAAGTCGTTCGGCACCCACTGCGCGATCTGGTCCTGCACCTGGCGCATGTAGTCCGACACCGCCACCACGGGGCCACGCGTGCCCTGCAGCTTCTCGGTGACGAACGGGGTGCGGGCCTCGCCGTCGGGGTGGAGGAAGCGCTGCTCGTCGGCGGCCATCGCGTCGCGGCGCAGCTCGCTCCACGACGTCACGGACCACACGTCGGCGACGACGCCCCAGTCGTTGCGCAACAGCTCCTGGGCCTCCAGGGCCCACGGCACACCGACGCCGGAGGCGAGCAGCTGCACCCGCGGCGCGTCCGGGCCGAGCCCGTCCTCGATGCCGGGGGCGAAGAGGTACATGCCCTTGAGGATGCCCTCGCGGTCGACGTTCTCCGGCTCGGCCGGCTGCACCATCGGCTCGTTGTAGACGGTCAGGTAGTAGATGAGGTTCTCGTTCTCACCACTGTCCTGGCCGTACATGCGGCGCAGGCCCTCCTCCATGATGTGCGCGATCTCGTAGGCGAACGCCGGGTCGTAGGACACGACGGCCGGGTTGGTCGCGGCGAGCAGCTGGCTGTGCCCGTCGGCGTGCTGCAGGCCCTCACCGGTGAGGGTGGTCCGGCCAGCGGTGGCGCCGATGAGGAACCCGCGGGTCATCTGGTCGGCGGCCGCCCAGATCGAGTCGCCCGTGCGCTGGAACCCGAACATCGAGTAGAAGACGTAGACCGGGATCATCGGCTCGCCGTGCGTCGCGTACGACGTGCCCGCGGCGGTGAACGCTGCGAGGGAGCCGGCCTCGTTGATACCGAGGTGCAGGATCTGCCCCTGCTCGGACTCCTTGTAGGCGAGCATCAGCTCGGCGTCGACCGAGGTGTAGCGCTGGCCGTGCGGGTTGTAGATCTTGATCGTCGGGAAGAACGAGTCCATGCCGAACGTGCGCGCCTCGTCCGGGATGATCGGCACGACCCGCTTGCCGAACTCCTTGTCGCGCATGAGCTCCTTGAGCAGCCGGACGAACGCCATCGTGGTGGCGACCTCCTGCTTGCCGGTGCCCTTCTTCACGACGTCGTAGGCCTTGTGGTCGGGCAGCTTGAGCGGGGCGTGCTCGACCTTGCGGATCGGCAGCCCGCCACCGAGCTTCTCGCGGCGCTCGCGCAGGTACTTGATGGCCGGGTCGTCCGGGCCGGGGTTGTAGTACGGCGGCAGGTACGGGTCCTTCTCCAGCTCCTCGTCGGAGATCGGGAGCTTCAGCCCGTCGCGCAGACCCTTGAGGTCGTCGAGGGTCAGCTTCTTCATCTGGTGCGTCGCGTTGCGCCCGGCGAAGTGGGTGCCGAGGCCATAACCCTTGATGGTCTTGGCGAGGATGACCGTCGGCTGGCCGGTGTGGTTCATCGCTGCCTGGTATGCCGCGAAGACCTTGCGGTAGTCGTGGCCGCCTCGCTTGAGCTGCCACCAGATGTCCTCGTCGGACCAGTCCTTGACCATGTCGCGCGTGCGCGGGTCGCGGCCGAAGAAGTGGTCGCGGACGTACTTGCCGTCGTTGGCGCGGAAGGTCTGGTAGTCGCCATCGCTCGTGGAGTTCATGAGGTGGACGAGGGCGCCGTCGCGGTCGGCGGCGAGCAGCGGGTCCCACCCGCGGCCCCACACGACCTTGATGACGTTCCAGCCGGCGCCGCGGAAGAACGCCTCGAGCTCCTGGATGATCTTGCCGTTGCCGCGCACGGGGCCGTCGAGCCGCTGCAGGTTGGCGTTGATGACGAACGTGAGGTTGTCGAGCTCCTCGTTGGCCGCGAGCTGCAGCAGGCCGCGCGACTCCGGCTCGTCCATCTCGCCGTCACCGAGGAACGCCCAGACGTGCTGCTGGCTGGTGTCCTTGATGCCGCGGTTGTGGAGGTACTTGTTGAACTGCGCCTGGTAGATCGCGTTCATCGGGCCGATGCCCATCGACACCGTCGGGAACTGCCAGAACTCCGGCATGAGCCGCGGGTGCGGGTAGGACGGCAGGCCGACCGGCTGGCCACCGACGAGGTGGCTCTTCTCCTGCCGGAACCCGTCCATCTGGTCCTCGGTGAGGCGGCCCTCGAGGAACGCGCGGGCGTACATGCCGGGGGAGGCGTGGCCCTGGAAGAACACCTGGTCGCCGCCACCCGGGTGGTCGACGCCGCGCCAGAAGTGGTTGAACCCGACCTCGTAGAGGGTCGCAGCCGAGGCATAGGTGGAGATGTGGCCACCGACGCCGACACCCGGGCGCTGGGCGCGGTGGACCATGACCGCGGCGTTCCAGCGCAGGTAGGCGCGGTAGCGGCGCTCGACCTCCTCGTCACCGGGGAACCACGGCTCCTGCTCCGGCGCGATGGTGTTGATGTAGTCGGTCGCCGTCAGCGACGGCACGCCGACCTGCTGCTCGCGGGCGCGCTCGAGCAGCTTGAGCATCACGTAGCGGGCCCGGTTGCGGCCGCCGGCCTCGATGACACCGTCGAGCGACTCGAGCCACTCCTGGGTCTCGTCCGGGTCGATGTCCGGGAGCTGGCTGGGGATGCCGTTGAGAATGGGTCCGGCTTCCTCGCGTGCGGCCACGGTCGTGGGTCCTTTCTCGCGCTTGGGTCGCGGGGTTGCCTGCGACCTCTTCCATCTTCCACCCCCGCGAGGCGTGGGTCACAACCGGCGGTGGCTACTGGCCAGTATGCGAAGCGAGCCCCAGTCGCTGCCCACCGGCATACACCGTCATCCGGGGGTCACGGGTGAAGCCCACGAGCGTCAGCCCCGAGGTGCGCGCGAGCTCGACCGCGAGCGACGACGGCGCGGACACGGCGACCAACGCAGGGATGCCGGCCATCACGGCCTTCTGCACCAGCTCGAAGCTCGCCCGTCCACTGACGACCAGGACGTGACCGGACAGCGGCAGCAGCCCTTCGCGCCCGGCCCACCCGATGACCTTGTCGACGGCGTTGTGCCGGCCGACGTCCTCGCGCACCACCAGTGGTTCGCCGTCGGCGGTGAAGATGCCCGCTGCGTGCAACCCACCGGTCTTGTCGAACACCTTCTGCTGCTCGCGCAGCCGTCCCGGCAGGCCGACCACGACCTCCGGTGAGAGGCGCACGGAGTCGTCGGCGACGGCATACGGGCCCGTTGCGGTGATGGCGTCGACGCTCGTCTTGCCGCACACCCCACACGCGCTGGTCTGGTAGCCGCTGCGGGCGGTGCGGTCGAGGTCGGGCACGACACCGGGGGTGAGTGTCACGTCGACGACGTTGTAGGTGGGAGAACCGGATTCGTCCTCGTCGAGGCAGTGCATGAGCTGGGCGACGTCGGTCGGCTTGGTCACCACCGCCTCGGTGAGCAGGTTGCCGAGGGTGAGGTCGAAGTCGTCGCCGGGGGTGCGCATGGTGACCGTGATGGTCTGCCCGCCGACTCGGATCTCAAGCGGCTCCTCGACCGCGAGCGTGTCTGGCCGCCGCGTCTCGCGGACCGTGCCGTCGACGACCTCCACACGCGTGCTCGGCACCCGCTGCGTCACTCGTCCCATGCTTCGAGGGTATGCCGCGTGGTCGCCGTGGGCGCGCGCGGCCGGGTCCCGCGGCGGGGATAGGTTGGGGGAGTGACCGACCCGCTGGACCCGTCAGCCACCGCGCCCGCCGTTGCGACGGGTCCCGTCGCGCCGAGCACACCCGACGTCACGCTGTTCGGTGACGGTGGACTCGACTGGCGCCCCGTGTCGCCGAAGCTGGCGACCGCCCGCTTCGTCGTGCTGGGCTCCGTCGCCGTGCTGCCACTCCTCGGGTCGCTCGCGCTCGCCGTGTTCGTGAGCCCGTGGCTCTGGGTCGCAGTCGCGTTCGTCGTGGTCGTCGTGGGCTGGGTCGCGTGGGTGATCGGCCGGCAGGTGCCGATGATCAGCTGGGCCGAGACGGCCGAGGAGCTCGTGATCCGCAAGGGCCGGCTGTTCCGCACCGTCGTGAGCGTGCCCTACGGCCGGTTGCAGTTCGTCGACGTCCAGTCCGGCCCGCTGGCGCGGAAGTTCGGCATGGCCACCGTCGAGCTGCACACGGCATCGCCGGAGAGCGGCGGGCAGATCCCGGGGCTGCCGACAGAGGTGGCCGAGCAGCTGCGCGAGCGGCTGGCAGCGCGGGGTGAGTCGCAGCGGGCGGGCCTGTGACCGAGACGCCAGAGCCGCCCGCGCCGCGAGATCCGGCTGCGCCGCACGACGACGCTCAGCCCGACAAGCCGTGGCAGCGGCTGCACCCGTTGTCTCCGTTGCTGCGCGGCGGCATCGCGTTCGTCGCCGTGCTGGCCTACCTGCTGTCCCAGCAGCTCGACACGATCTTCGGTGCCGACCGGGAGGACCCGACCTTCGGGCACCTGTGGTGGGCGGTGCTGGCCGTCGTGGCGGTCCTGCTGCTCATCGTCGCCGGGGCGTGGGTGTCGTGGCGCTTCTCCCGCTTCCGCCTGACCCCGACGCTCATCGAGCTGCGCACCGGGTTCGTCTTCCGCCAGCACCGGCAGGTGCGGTTCGACCGCATCCAGGCCGTCGACATCGGACGCCCTTTGCTGGCAAGGCTTTTCGGTCTCTCCGAAGTTGTCGTGCAGTCAGCCGGCGGCAAGGACTCCAACCTCAAGCTGTCCTACCTCACCGACGCGGCGGCCCAGCGGATGCGTGAGGAGCTCATCGAGCTCGCCCGCCACAGCGACGAGGAGGTGCCGCACCGGCGCGCGGCCAGCGACGCGGCATACCCGGGCTCGGCGCAGCCGACCGTGCTGACCCAGCCGTCCGACGAGCACGCGACCCAGGTGCTCGCGGTCCCCAACTCACGCATCGTGCAGTCGATCCTTTACAGCGGGCCTGCACTGACGTTCCTCCTCGCGGCGCCTGCCCTGGTCGTCTCCCTCGTCCTCGGAGCCCCCGGCATGGTCGCCTGGCTCGGCCCGATGGCGCTCGCGATCGGCGGAGGACTGCTCAAGCGGCTCACGAAGGAGGCGAACTTCCAGCTCCTCCACGAGGGCGACCGGCTGCGAATCCGCCACGGCCTCACCGACATCCGCACGACGACAGTGCCGTTGCACCGCATCCAGGCGATCGAGGTGAGCCAGTCGCTGCCGTGGCGGTTCCCGGGGTGGTGGCGCATCCAGGTCAACGTCGCGGGCGTGGGCGGCAGCGATGACGACGACACGGAGAACGTGCTGCTGCCCGTGGGTCGCATGGACGAGGCGCTGCGGGTGCTGACATTGGTCCGGCCGGACCTGCCGGACGAGGCGGCCGTGGCGGCGATGACGGGGGAGGGCCCCTACGGCGGCTTCGTGACCGCGAGCGAACGCGCCAAGCCGCTCGACCCGCTCAGCTGGCGACGGCGCGGGTATGCCGTCCTGCCGGACGAGGTCGTGACCCGCCGGGGAGTGCTGTGGCGCTCGGTGCAGGTCGTCCCGCACGCGCGGATCCAGTCCGTCACCGTGTCGCAGGGGCCGTGGGAGCGCCGCCGGGGCGTGGCCTCGGTCAAGCTGGTGTCCACACCGGGTCCGGTCGGCCCCGCGGTCGAGCACCTCGACGTGGAGGAGGCGCTGCGCCTCGTCGACGAGCAGGTGGTGCGCTCCAGCGAGGCCCGTCGTCTCGCCGCCAGACCGGCCTGAGCAGGGGATTCTTCGGCGACTCGGTTGAAAATCCCGCCGAGGCGCGATGGACTGTCCCGCAAGCGGACCACGTGAGGGACGGAGAAGGGTGTGAGCACGCCAGCGCAGTCGGCGCTGCAGGCGTCGGTGAGCCGACTGGGCCTCACCGAGGGCCAGGTGGTGCAGGAGTTCGGCTACGACAGCGACGTGGACGACGACTTCCGGTTCGCCCTGGAGGACCTCGTCGGCTCCGAGCTGGAGGACGAGGACTACGGCGATGTCGCCGACGGCGTCCTCATCTGGTGGCGGGACGACGACGGTGACCTCGTGGACGCGGTCGTCGACGGACTGACCAACCTCGCGGAGGGCGGGTCGATCGTGGTCCTGACCCCCAAGTCCGGGCGCCCCGGGCACGTCGACGCCAGTGACATCGAGGAGGCGGCCACCACGGCGGGCCTGCACACCTCCGGCGCCGTCAACGCCTGCGAGGACTGGACCGCGACCCGGCTGGTCGCTCCCAAGTCGGCGCGACGCTGACCGCACTGCCACACTGACCGGCATGACCTCGCCCACCTCGCCGACCCCGCAGACTTCGCCCCTCGCCGTCGGCGACACCGCCCCGGACTTTACCCTCAAGGACCAGAACGGCCAGGACACCTCGCTCGCGCAGTTCCGCGGCGACAAGAACGTCGTGCTCGTCTTCTACCCGTTCGCGTTCTCCGGCATCTGCACCGGCGAGCTGTGCGAGATCCGCGACAACCTCGGCGCGTTCGTCGACGACGACGTCCAGGTGCTCGCGATCTCGTGCGACCACATGTTCAGCCAGCGGGCGTGGGCCGACAAGGAGGGCTACTTCTTCCCGCTGCTGTCCGACTTCTGGCCGCACGGCGAGGTGTCCAGGGCCTTCGGTGTCTTCCACGAGGGCGCCGGAGCGCCCACCCGCGGCACCTTCCTGATCGACCGCGACGGTGTCATCCGCTGGTCGCTCGTCAACGAGATCGGGC
The DNA here is from genome assembly GCA_023420415.1 of Actinomycetes bacterium. Classification (GTDB taxonomy): domain Bacteria; phylum Actinomycetota; class Actinomycetes; order Actinomycetales; family Dermatophilaceae; genus Pedococcus. Next base: position 21,146 of record JAEZWF010000018.1, read on the forward strand.
AGGCGCGCGACTTCTCCGGCTACCACGAGGCGCTGGCCGCCCTGCGCTGAGCCGTCCACTACGCTCGGGCACCGGGGCCTGTAGCTCAGTTGGTAGAGCGCCACGTTTACACCGTGGATGTCGTCGGTTCGAGCCCGGCCGGGCCCACGTGCGACAGCTGAATCTCGGTGACGTGGTCCGCGCCCTCGACGGGCTCTACCCGCCTGACACGGCACAGTCGTGGGACCGGGTCGGGCTGGTCACGGGCGACCCCAGCCAGCCGGTGACCCGCATCCACTTCGCGGTCGACCCCACGATGGCGGTCGTGGAGGAGGCGCGCGCCCTCGGCGCGGACCTCCTGGTGACCCACCACCCGCTGCTGCTGCGCGGCATACACGGGGTCGCCACGACGACGGCCAAGGGGGCGACCGTCACCTCGCTCATCGTCGGAGACGTCGCGCTCTACGTCGCCCACACCAACGCCGACGTCGCCGACCCGGGCGTCAACGACGCGCTCGCGGCCGCCTGCGGGCTCACCGACGTGCGCCCGCTCGCCGAGGTCGAGGGCCAGCCCCTCGGCCGGCTCGGGCGGCTGCCGTCACCCATGACCCTGGCTGAGTTCACCCAGGCCCTGTATGCCGCGTTGCCGGCTGCCGCGGGCGGCCTGCGGGTCGCCGGGCCGCCGGACGCGACCGTGGAGACCGTGGCGCTCATGGGCGGCGCGGGGGACGACATGTTCGACCACGTCCGCGCGTCCGGGGCCGACGTCTACGTCACCGCCGACCTGCGCCACCACCCGGTGCTCGAGGCGCGCGAGGAGGCCCGCGGCGGCACGCCCTACCTCGTCGACGCCGGTCACTGGGCGACCGAGTCGCTGTGGCTGGAGGGTGCGGCGCAGCGGGTGGTCGACGCCCTTGCTGGGCAGGGCCACGACGCCTCTACAGTGGACACCCACATCAGCACACTGCGCACCGACCCGTGGGACTTCGTGGTCGGTGCCGAGCCCGCGCCGAGCGCTCCCGGAGGTACGTCCTGAACGCCGACCCGTCCCGTCAGCTGCGACTGCTCGACCTGCAGGCGATCGACACGAGGCTCGACCAGCTGGCCCACGCCCGCAAGACGCTCCCGGAGCACGCGCAGGTCGCCGAGCTGCAGACCAAGGCCGACGGCGTCGACGGGCTGCTGGTGCGGGCGCGCACCGAGCTCGGTGACGTCCAGCGTGAGGTGGCCAAGGCCGAGGCCGACGTCCAGCTCGTCCGTGACCGCGCCGCCCGCGACCAGGCCCGGCTCGACTCCGGCACCGGCTCGGCCAAGGACCTCACCGCGCTGCAGCACGAGCTCACCTCGCTCGCGCGCCGCCAGTCCGAGCTCGAGGACGTCGAGCTCGAGGTGATGGAGCGGGCCGAGGAGGCCGAGTCCGCTGCCACCCAGCTCGAGGCGCAGCAGACCGAGATCCGGCGCCAGCTCACGGCTGCCACCGCCGCCCGGGACACCGCCCTGGCCAAGCTGGCCCAGGAGGAGGAGCAGGTCGCCGCCCCACGGTCCGGCACGGCAGCACAGGTGGGTGAGGACCTCGTCGCGCTCTACGAGAAGATCCGCGGGAGCAGCGGCGGTCTCGGCGCCGCCGCGATCCGCCAACGACGGTGTGGCGGCTGCCAGCTCGAGCTCAACGCGGTCGACGTGGCGCGCATCAAGGCGGCCCCGGCCGACGAGGTGCTGCGCTGCGAGGAGTGCCGTCGCATCCAGGTCCGCACCGACGAGTCAGGCCTGTAGCCCGCATGGGGCGAGCGCTCGTCGTCGAGGCCGACGGCGGTTCGCGTGGCAACCCCGGCGTCGCCGGCTGGGGTGCCCTGGTGCGCGACGCCGCGACCAGGGCGGTGCTGTGGGAGGGTGCGGCGCCCCTGGGCAAGGCGTCGAACAACGTCGCCGAGTACTCCGGGCTGATCGCCGGGCTCGGGGCTGCCCGGCGCATCGACCCGGGCGCTGACGTCGAGGTGCGGATGGACTCCAAGCTGGTCGTCGAGCAGATGTCCGGCCGGTGGAAGATCAAGCACGAGGACATGCGCCGTCTCGCCCTCGAGGCCCGTGACGTGGCTGCGGACCTGGGCGACGCCGGGGGCTCGGTGACCTACACGTGGATACCTCGCGAGCAGAACAAGGCGGCCGACGCCCTCTCCAACGACGGCATGGACGGCCGCACGATCGACCGGATGGTCGGCGCCGACGAGGCCGTGGAGGAGGTCGTCGACCCCGCGCCGGCGACCGCGCCCCCGCCCGGTGGCCGTGGTGCGGTGACCCGGGTCGTGCTGGTCCGGCACGGCGTCACCGACTTCACCGACGAGGGCAGACTCGACGGCCGGGGTGGCTCTGACCCCTCGCTCAACGAGACCGGCCGCAGGCAGGCCGCCGCTGCCGGCCGGGCCCTGGGGCATCTCCTAGGTGGGGCTCCGGCCCGCGTCGTCACGTCGTCACTGGCCCGCGCGGTCGAGACGGGCGCGGTGGTCGCCGACGCGATCGGCGCGACACCCGAGGTCGACCGTGACTGGGACGAGCAGGACTTCGGTGACTGGGACGGCGCCTCCGTCCACGACCTGGCGCGCGACGCGGAGGGCGACCTGCGCGCCCTGCGGGACGACCCGGCATACGCCCGCCCCGGCGGGGAGACCCATGACCAGCTGGCCGCGCGGGTCCTGGCGGCCTACGCCCGGGTGGTGGAGGCCGGCGGCACCACCGTCGTGGTCTGCCACCGCAAGCCGATCATGGTGGTGCTGGCCGAGGTGCTCGGCATCCCGCACGACAAGGTCTGGCGGCTCGCGGCCGCTCCCGGCTCGCTCACCGCGCTGGAGGTCTGGGAGGACGGCACCGTCTCGGTGGCGTTCACCAACCGCACCTGAGGTGTCCACTGCGTGACCCGAGCGTCTCGCCATGTGGCCGTGCGTCCTAGTCTTGAGTCATGACCTACGCGGGAGACGTGACACCGCAGGACGCGTATGCCGCGCTCGCGGCCGACGAGGACGCCGTCCTCGTCGACGTGCGGACGACGGCCGAGTGGAGCTACGTCGGACTGCCCGACCTCGGCAGCATCGGCAAGCGCGTCGTGTGCGTGGAGTGGCAACGCTTCCCCGACGGCGCCGTCAACGGCGACTTCGTCGACCAGCTCCAGGACGTGGGGCTCCCCGACGGCGCACCCATCTACTTCCTGTGCCGCTCGGGCGTGCGGTCGGTCGCGGCCGCGGAGGCGGCCACCGCGGCCGGTCTCGGCCCGGCATACAACGTCCTCGACGGGTTCGAGGGCCCGCACGACGACCAGGGGCACCGGTCCGTGGCCGGCTGGAAGAACAGCGACCTCCCGTGGCGCCAAGGCTGAGTGAGGCGATCCCATGAGCGCAGAGTCCTTGTCCAGCAAGGGATTTCGGCCAGACACCATCGCCGTACGCGGCGGCCTCGAGCGCAGCAACTTCGACGAGACGGCCGAGGCGCTGTTCCTGACCTCGGGCTTCGTCTACGACAGCGCCGAGCAGGCCGAGGCGGCGTTCAAGGACGAGGTCGAGCACTTCATCTACAGCCGGTACGGCAACCCCACGGTGACGATGTTCGAGCGCCGGCTGGCCGAGCTCGAGGGTGCACCGGCCTGCTTCGCCACCGCATCGGGCATGTCGGCCGTCTTCGTGGCGCTCGCGGCCCTGCTCGGCCAGGGCGACCGGGTCGTCGCCTCCCGCGGACTGTTCGGCTCGTGCTTCGTCATCCTCGACGAGATCCTGCCGCGGTGGGGTGTGGAGACGGTGTTCGTCGACGGGCCCGACCTCGACCAGTGGCGCGAGGCCCTGTCCCAGCCGACTCAGGCGGTGTTCTTCGAGACGCCGAGCAACCCCATGCAGGAGCTCGTCGACATGCGGGCCGTGTGCGACCTCGCCCACGCGGCCGGCGCCCAGGTCGTCGTCGACAACGTGTTCGGCACGCCGGTGTTCTCCAAGCCGTTCGAGCACGGCGCCGACGTCGTCGTCTACTCGGCGACCAAGCACATCGACGGCCAGGGCCGGACCCTCGGCGGGGCGGTGCTCGGGTCGGCCGACTTCATCGACGGCCCGGTCAAGAACCTCATGCGGCACACCGGACCCTCCATGTCGCCGTTCAACGCGTGGGTGCTCGTCAAGGGCCTCGAGACGCTGGCGCTGCGCGTGCGCGCCCAGGCGGCCACCGCGCTCACGGTTGCCCGCGCGCTGGAGGGGCACCCCAAGGTCACCACGGTTCTCTACCCGTGGCTCGACTCGCACCCACAGCACGAACTGGCGCAGCGGCAGATGCTCGGCGGCGGCACGGTCGTCACCTTCGAGCTCGACGGCGGCAAGGCCGAGGCGTTCGACTTCGTCAACGCCCTGCAGATCGTCGACATCAGCAACAACCTCGGTGACGCGAAGTCGATGGTCACCCACCCGGCCACCACGACCCACCGGCGGCTCACGCCGGAGGCGCGCGCCGCGGTCGGCATCACCGACGGCACGGTGCGCATCTCGGTCGGCCTCGAGGACGCCGACGACCTCGTCGCCGACCTGCAGCAAGCGCTCGAGCGGCTTTGAGCGACCGGCGCGATTAGGCTCTCGCGCCATGAGCGAGCACGACGGCGGCACCCCCACGGAGCGCGACCTGGCGCACCACATGGTGCGGATGCACGGGCGAAACCCGCGCGAGCACGGCCGGTCGGCCAGCCCGCTCGAGCTGTTCTTCGACCTGGTCTTCGTCATCGCCATCAGCACGGCGTCGGCGCAGCTCGCGCACGCGCTCGCCGAGGGCCACATCGGCAGCGGGGTGCTGGCGTTCGCGTTCTGCCTCTTCGCCATCATGTGGGCCTGGGTCAACTTCAGCTGGTTCGCCTCCGCCTTCGACACCGACGACTGGCTCTACCGCCTCACGACCATGCTCCAGATGGTCGGCGTGCTGATCCTGGCCATGGGCATCGCGCCGATCTTCACCTCGATCGAGGAAGGCGGACACCTCGACAACCGCGTCCTCGTCGGCGGCTACGTCGTCATGCGGGTCGCCATGATCTTCCAGTGGCTGCGCGTGGCCAAGCAGGACCCCGAGCACCGCGACTGCGCCCTCACCTACGTCAAGTTCATCGCTGCCGCCCAGGTCGGCTGGGTGCTGCTCATCTTCCCCGACATGTCGCTGGGCCTGACCCTCGCGTGCATGCTGCCGCTCTACGCCCTGGAGTTCCTCGGTCCCGTGTTCGCCGAGCGCAAAGGCGAGGGCACCCCGTGGCACCCGCACCACATCGCCGAGCGCTACGGGCTCATCGTCATCATCGCCCTGGGTGAGTGCCTCATCGGCACCATCGCCGCCCTCCAGGTGGTCGTCGAGGAGCAGGGCTGGTCGTGGGAGGTCGCGGCCGTCGGCCTGGCCGGGGTCGGCATCGCGTTCACCCTGTGGTGGATCTACTTCGCCGTCCCCATGGGGGAGGGCCTGCACGCCAACCGCAGCCGGGCGTTCGTGTTCGGCTACGGGCACATCGTCATCGTCGCCGCGGTGGCCGCCATCGGCGCCGGCCTGCACGTCTGCGCCTACTACCTCGAGCACAAGTCGACGCTGTCGTCGACGGGCACGCTGCTCACGGTGATCGTCCCCATGCTGGTCTTCTGGGGCATGCTCATCGCGATCTACACCGCGGTCATCGCCCGCGACCAGCTGCACGTGCGTGAGACGGTCATCTTCGTCGCGATCCTCGCCGTGGCGGTCGTCCTCGCCCAGGTCCACGTGGCGCTCACGATCTGCCTCCTGGTCGCGGCGTGTGCGCTCGTGCCCACCATCGTGACGGACGAACGGCTCGGGGTCAGGGAGCGCGAGCAGGCCCTGCGCGACATCGAGTCCTGAGCCACCCGCTGGCGCTTCTCAGGCGGTGAGGGCCAGGGCTGCGATGGACAGCCCGCCCGCGGCCAGAGCGCACACGAGGCCTTGCCACGCAAGGGTTTTCACCTCGATGCGTATGCCGCGTGCGCGGCACCGTTGTGCCCACAACAGGGTGGCCAGCGAAGCCCAGGGAGTCACGAGCGGGCCGACGTTGACCCCCACGAGCAACGCCATGAGGCGCTGCGGTGCGTCGGCCGTCACCGACTCCAGCGCGGCATACGCAGGCAGGTTGTTGACGATGTTGGCCCCCACGGCGCCGATTGCGCCGACCTGGGCGAGCGCCCACGGTGAGGTGCCCGACCCGGCGACGCCGGCGAGCACGTCACGCAGGCCGTGGGTCAGGGCGACGTCGATGACGACGAAGAGCACGGTCACGCCCACGGCCATCCGCCACGGAACCGCGATGTGCGGCAACAGCCCCGGCGACCGCAGCCCCACCGCCACGAGCAGCAGGACCGCCGCCACGACTGAGACCCAGGCAGGGGACAGGCCGACCGCGAAGAGCGGGCCGACGGCGAGGCAGACGGCCCCGGCGATGCGCAGCAGCACCGGGTCGTGCGGCTCGGCCGGCGCCTCGGTCGTGTAGCGGCCGTGCAGCTGGCGCCGGTGCAGCAGGTAGAGCACGACGACGGTGCCGACCACGGCCGCGGCTGCCGGTGCAGCCGCCAGCCGGACGTAGTCGCCATGGGACTGCCCGAGCGCCGAGAAGTGGTGCAGTGACAGGAGGTTCGTGAGGTTGGAGACCGGCAGCAGCAGCGAGGCCGTGTTGGCGAGCCACAGCGTCGTCATCGCAAAGGGCACGGGGGAGACGCCGAGCTGGGCTGCGATGGCCAGGCCGACAGGGGTGAGCAGCACGGCCGTGGTGTCGAGCGACAGGAACACCGTGCACACCACGGCGAGGGCCACGAAGAGCAGCCACAGCACGATCGTGCGGTGCCGGCCCGCTCGCGCGGTCCAGTGACCTGCGACGTCGAAAACCCCTGCGGCGTCAGCGATCTCGGCCACGACCGTGATCGCGACGAAGAAGACGAGGACAGGGCCGATGCGCCCGACCAGGTCGGCGAGGTCGGTCGTCACGTCGCGCCCGTCATCGCGCGGTTGCCTCGAGCACCCACGGCCGACCGGCGCGGGCGGGCTGGGTGAGCTGCACCTCGAACCGGTCGGCGAGCAGGTCCGGCAGGGCCGTCGGGCGCCGCGGGTCCTTGCCCACCTCGCACAGGGCCCGTGCCACCAGGCCCCGGGTGTGCTTGGCCATGTGCGTGGCCCCAGGCACCATGACCTGCACCCAGCGGGTGGCGACGTCACCGCTGGGAGTCCACGCCGCGGCATACGTGCTCGACCGGCAGTCGACGACCAGCCCACGCCCCGCCGCCTCGGGGAGCACGCGGTCGAGCTCGGGCTTCCACGCGCTGGCCAGGGGCCCGACCGACGGGAGGTTGACACCCATCGAGAGGCGGTAGGGCGCGATGGCGTCGGTCGGCCGGACGGCGCCGTAGAGCGCCGAGACGACGACCAGCCACCGGTTGGCGCGTCGACGGGCGGCGGTGTCGAGGGTCGCGTAGGACAGGGCGTCGTAGAGGACCCCCGAGTAGACCCGGGAGGCCGCCAGTGACGGCGCCGTGTGCAGCGCGAGGTTGCGCGCGATCTCCTCGGTGAGGTTGGCGCTGACGCCGAGCGCCGCGGCGGCGTCGGGTCGGGCGCTGACCTGGGCGAGGGCGTCCGCGACCCGCTGCCGGGTCGGTGCCAGCTCGGGGAACGACAGGCGTTCGTGGTCGACCGCCCGCCCGCGGCTCCGGCCGGTTTTGGACTCCGACGGCGGCAGCAGGATCAGCACGCCGAGATCCTAGGTGGACGCCGACCTGCGCCGCTCAGCGGTCTCGGCTGGATAGGTTGGCGGTATGCCGTTGCGGAAGATCAGCGTCCAGCCCACCCCTGCGTCGTCACCGGTCCTGCCGGGCACCCAGGTGCCGATCAGCGCCGAGCTCAAGGCGCGCTTCGACGCCATCCGGGCCGAGCTCGACGTGCCCACCGAGTTCCCGCCGGAGGTGCTGGCCGAGGCGGAAGAGGCCGCCAAGGCGCCGCGGCTGCCCGAACGCGACGAGACGTCGATCCCGTTCCTCACCATCGACCCGGAGGGGTCGATGGACCTCGACCAGGCGCTGCACATCGAGCGCGACGGCGAGGGCTACCGCGTGCGCTACGCCATCGCCGACGTGCCCGCGTTCGTACAGGCCGGGGGAGCCGTCGACGCCGAGACGCGCAAGCGGGGCCAGACGATCTACGCCCCCGACGGGCGGACCCCGCTGCACCCACCGGTGCTCAGCGAGGGCGCGGCCAGCCTGCTGGCCGGCGAGGTGCGCCCCGCGTTCGTGTGGGACATGCGTCTGTCCGCCGACGGTGAGGGCTACGACAAGCAGGTCTACCGGGCACGGGTGAAGAGCACCGACCGGCTCGACTACGTCGGCGTGCAGAAGGCCATTGACCAAGCGGACGCCGGCGGCCCCGGCGCCGACGAGCGGCTCATGCTGCTCAAGGAGGTGGGCATCAAGCGGATCGAGTTCGAGCGCCGCCGCGGTGGCGCGAGCCTGCCGATGCCCGAGCAGGAGGTCAACCAGGACGACCAGGGGCAGTACCGCCTCGGCTTCCGCCCGCCGCTGGAGGTCGAGGACTGGAACGCCCAGATCTCCCTCATGACCGGCATGGCCGCCGCCGAGATGATGATCGAGGCCAAGGTGGGCATTCTGCGCACGATGCCCGCGCCGGACCCGAACGCCGTCGGCCGGTTCCGCGCCGCCAGCAGGGCACTCGGCGTCGAGTGGCAGAAGGGCACGCCCTACGGCGAGTTCCTGCGCACCCTGGACCGCACCAACCCCAAGCACCTCGCCCTGATCCACGAGGCGACGTCGCTGTTCCGCGGCGCGGGCTACACGCCTATGGACGGCGAGGTGCCGGCCGAGCGCGAGCACGCTGCCGTGGCCTACCCCTATGCCCATGTGACCGCGCCGCTGCGCCGGCTGGTCGACCGGTTCGGGCTCGCCATCTGCGCCGCCCTGTCGGCCAAGGAGGAGGTGCCCGCCTGGGCTCGCGAAGCGCTGCCGTCGCTGCCGGAGATCATGGCCAGCAGTGACAAGGTCGCCAGTGGAGTCGAGCGCGCCTGCGCCGACGCGGTCGAGGCGGCCGCCCTGAGCAGCCGGGTCGGCGAGGAGTTTCGCGCGATGGTCGTCGACCAGCGGGACCGCGACAAGGACGGCGGCAAGGTCCTCATCCAGATCGACGACCCGGCGGTCCTGGCCAATGCCACCGGCAGGGCCGAGCTCGGCACGTGGGTCACGGTCAAGCTGGTCGAGGCGACGGTGTCCACCGGGGTCGTGCGCTTCGAGGTCGTGGGACCGGCTGCATGAGCCAGGCGCCGGGCGCGCTGATGCGGGCCGAGATCGAGGAGCAGCCCGAGGCGCTCCAGCGCCTGCTCGACGCGCGGGCCGACATCGCGGCCCTCGCCGAGGAGGTGCGCCGCCGCGACATCCGGTTCGTCCTGCTCGCCGCCCGTGGCAGCAGCGACCACGCCGCGCTCTACGCGAAGTACCTCATCGAGACCGTCCTCGGGCTGCCGTGCGGACTGGCGTCGATGTCGAGCATCACGGCATACCGCCCCGGACAGTCGTATGCCGGGGTGCTGTGGGTCGCGGTCAGCCAGTCCGGCGGCTCGCCCGACCTGCGCGAGGCGACGCGGGTGGCGCGCGACTCCGGCGCACTCACGCTCGCGGTGACCAACGACCCGGCCTCGCCGCTCGCGGCCGAGACCGAGCTGCACCTCGACATCCGCGCGGGGCTGGAGCGGTCGGTCGCGGCGACCAAGACCTATACGGGCGAGCTGCTCGCCCTGTGGCTGTTCGTCGACGCGCTCGCCGGGCGCGACGGGTCCGCGGTCGCGGGGGTGCCCGCCGCCGTGGCGCGCGCAGTCCGCGACAGCGACGTCTCGGACGTCGTGAGCCGCTACCGGTTCGCCGAGCGACTCGTCACGGTCGGTCGCGGCTTCTCCTACCCGACGGCCCGCGAGGGCGCGCTCAAGCTGATGGAGACGTGTCACCTGGCGGCGTCGGCGTTCTCCGGCGCCGACCTGCTCCACGGACCGGTCGCCCACGTCGACCGCGCCACCCCCGTCATGGTCATCGGGTCCGGGGGAGCCGGCAGTGACCTGCTGCGCCCGGTCGTGGACGCCCTCGTCGAGCGCGGTGCCGACGTCACCCTCGTGCGTGGCTCGGCTGACGACCTGCCCGGGTACGCCGTGCCGGTCCCCGACGTGCCGGAGGAGCTCACGCCGTTGGTCCAGATCGTGCCGCTGCAGCTCATCGCCCTCGAGCTCGCGCTCTCCAAGGGCCTCGACCCCGACCGGCCGAGCGGGCTGTCCAAGGTGACGCGGACGCTCTGAGGCGCTCCGCGGCATACCTGCCCTATCCTTGTCCGCGGATGAGTCGGTCAGGCGGTCGCGTCGGTGAGCAATCACCGCCGAGGAACGTCCGGGCTCCGAAGGGCACGGTGGTGGCCAACAGCCACCCGGGGTGACCCGCGGGACAGTGCCACAGAGAACAGACCGCCGTGCGACCTCGGTCGCGCGGCAAGGGTGAAACGGTGGTGTAAGAGACCACCAGCGGCCTGGGTGACCAGGCCGGCTAGGTAAACCCCACCCGGAGCAAGTCCAGACAGTGTGCGTTCGAGGGCGGCCCGCCCGAGCACACGGGTAGGACGCTGGAGGCAGTCGGCAACGGCTGTCGTAGATGGATGACCGTCGCCGCGTCACTGGTAACGGTGGCGCGGAACAGAACCCGGCGTATCGACCGACTCATCCACCCAATCTGTATCGTGGGGGCTGCGATAGCGCGCTGACCTGCGGTGATGTTCAGGGAGTGGCAGGGAGCCGTAGACCGCGACCGGTCGCGATCGTGACGGCCCGGCGACGGCCCCGCGAGCACGACCAGCGGCGGCCAGCGCATGCGCTGACGGCCCAGGGACGTCCCGTCACCGCCCGCACCTACCCTGTCCAGGGTGAGCCACCTACGGATGAAGCCTCCAGGTGCGGAGGTGCCGGTCCTGGTCCGGCTGGACGACGGCCGGCTGGTGGAGGGGTCGCTGTGGGCGTGGCAGCTGGTGCTCGGCGGGGAGTGGCGGGCGTGGGTGCGCGGGCCGGGGTTGGAGCGGGTGGCGTGGCCTGTGGACAGGCTGAGGGAGCGGCCCACGGATCGGTAGCGTGCTACTCGCGGCCGGGCTCACCCAGTCCTCGCGGTGGCGGGGTGGCATCGGTAGGGAGCCGTGGCGCCTGCCCCGTTCGGGTATCGGCGGGGTGGGTGTCCGCTCAAGTACCGGGTGACCGGACCGGGGCAGCCTTAGAGCCCCGGTCCGGTCACCACGAGCATACGGCGCCCGGGCATGACAAAGTCCCCCTTGACGCTCCGCGTGGGAGGTCAAGGGGGCGCTGTCGTGTGCGGGGATCAGGCCGTCAGTCGGTCCCAGGCGTCAAGTAGGACGCCGATGCCGATGAGCAGCACCGCGGCGAGGCCGAGGACCGCGAGGGCGGTGAGGATGTGGCGGTCGCGGGCGGTGGTGGGCATGGTCAGCGCCAGCCTCGGAAGACGCGGTCCGCGAACCAGAAGATGCCGACGAAGGCGCCTACAGCACCGGACACGAGGGCGAGGAGCGCGATAGCCCAGCCGGGCATCAGTCGATCCACTCGATGCGGGTGGCGCCGCCGTGACCGTGGATGGCCTCGACGTCGTCGATGCCCGGCCAGACCACAGTGGACCGCCGCTCGCCGCGCCACCGGATGACGCACACCCCATCAGGGAACTGCACGCCATCAGCCACGATGCCCGTGCCGCTGATGCCAGAGACGTCGACGTCGCGCGCGAGCTGGAACCGCCGCATCAGCCCGTGCCGTCCTCGTAGCCGTCGGAGCCGTAGGTGGCGGCCCGCTTGGAGTCGCCGGCGTAGGTCTGCGTCGAGGTGGTCGTCGACGTAATGTTCTTCGGCCCGGCCTCGAACGCGGCTTTGACGTCCTTGGGGTCCTCGTCGGGCTCGTAGAAGTCATCGGCATCGTCAGGGGCGTTGGTGCGGAGCTCGACATCTGCTGGTGCGGTGACAGTGGCGGTCGCCGCCTGTGTCGTGTTGGACGCCGCGACGAAGCCGAGGGCGGTGCCGATGGGGGTCAGGACCGCGGCGGCGCCGATGGCCCACTTGGGGACGGTGTCGCCCACGGCGATTGCGTACGTGGCGACGCTGGACACGGCGAGCCCTGCGGTGCCGTAGGCGAGGTACAGCCAGACGCGGACCTTGGCGGGAATGATTTGGAACGGGTTCGGCATGGCTCAGCCCTCCTTGGTGGGGGTGACGGTGACGTCGCCGGTGATGACGACCGCGTCGGCGTTGGCGGCGTCCACACCGGCCTTGACGGCTGCGGTGATCTGCGCGGGCGTGAGCTGCTTGGCGGCCACGGCCTTGGTCAGCGCGAGGGTGGCGGCGGCATCACGTGCGGCGGCGGCGGCGAGCTGCTTGGCCTGGTATGCCGTCTTGTTGGCGCTGTCGATCATCGCGCCGACCTGCACCTTCTTGCCGGTGAGGGTGTTGGTCATGAGGTCGGTGAGTTGCATGTCGTCCTCCTCGGACTGGTTGGGGGGTCCTGCCTTGAGTCGGGCCGCGACGTCGCCACGGAGCTTGGTGATCGAGTAGGGCTGACCGGAGCGGCCGTTCCCGGCGCCGAGGTCCCACTTGCCTTCGAGGCTGGTGGTGTTGTGCAAGCCGAGCTCGGCCACGCTGGCGCCCAGACGGTCGAGCAGGGCCGCGGTGGACAGGACCACGGCGTCGTATTGGGCTCGCGGCATCTGCTGGGTGCCGTTGGTCTGGACCTCGTTGCCGATGAGCTGGGCGTTGCCGTCGCCGGCGGGGATGGAGCCCAGGGCGCGCATCCGGCCGGCGTGGTTGGCGCGACCGGCCGCGACGATGGTGGTGACGCCGTCGTAGCCGGTGCTGATCTGGCACAAGGGACCGGGCAGGTCCGGGCGGCCGTTGGTGACGATGCCGAGCGCGCCGGCCGGGTTGGTGGCCGAGCTGGTCGACCCGGTGTGGTGGACGAGGACGCCGCGGGGGTTGAACGGCCCGGACGACGGCGGGCGGCCGCGGGTCTCCCACCCTCCGATGACGCGGTACTTCACGCCCCACTTGCGGAAGGCGGCGGTCACCCAGGTGATGGGGCGCTGGCCGGGGCCGACGAGTCCGACGATGCCGGTGGGGGCGTCGGGATCGAGGGCCTCACACGCATCGAAGTCGTCGACGTCGTCGGGCAGGTTGGCCGGGTCGAGGACTTCCGGCTCGGTTTCAGACATGGCGGCATGGCCTCCTCGAGGCTGGTGGGGTGTGTGTGTGGGGTCAGTCGGGGTCGTCGTACTCGGGCAGCGGCGGCGGGTAGTGGTTCTGGCGCACCTCGGCCCAGTGCTCGTGCAGTTCGCGGCCGAACTGCGCCCACGCGTGCAGCACGGTGCGCAGGGCGTTGATGCGACGGTCCTGGTCGGCGGAGTGGTTGCGCTCGGTATCAAGGTCTCGGGCGAGGCCGTCGACCTTGGCGCGCAGTTCGGTCATCTCGGCGGTCGCCTTGTCGGCGGTGCGTTTGGCATCCTCGGCGATGACCTGCCACGACTTGACCGCCTCTGTCAGCAGGGTGGCCCCGGTGGTGACGCCTGCGGTTTCGGTGCTGGACTTTCGCTGGACCCGTGCGACCCATACGCCGCTGATGATGGTGACGATGCCGCCGAGCACTCCCCCGACCGCGCCAAGGACCTCGGTGGCTGTCACCGCGGTCCGCCCCGGTCCGTCCGCTCGAGGACGTGCCGTAGGTCGTCGATGGTGGTGTCGTCTCGCTCGGAGGCGATGTAGATGACGAGCAGGACCATGACGGCGTGGATGGCTGCGGAGTACCAGCCGGCCGGGTAGCCGGGTGGGTCGCCGGGGATGAGGGAGACGACCCACCCAGTGGCGTAGGACAGGACGCGCAACATCGGCATGAAGACCAGTGCGCCCATCGCGAGCGGGCGCAGTGGGCGGTGCCACACCGCGAGGAGTGCCGCTGCGGCCGATGCGAACCACAGGCCGCCGCGGACGTCTTGGGGGATGAGGAGGTGCCACGCCCCGTTGGGGGCGGAGGAGACGCGCTCGAACACGCCGCGGCCGACGAGTCCCCAGATGAGGGCGCAGAGCAGTAGCCCCCAGCCTTTGCGGTCGATGTGCAACCTGCGGATCACGGCGCCTCCCTGCGAGGTGGTGGTCAGTCGCGGATGGTGAACGGGTACGGGTCCGGCTTGGCACGCAGCGAGCGCACGAGGTTGGTCCACGACGAGGCGGAGGCGTGCTTGCGCACCAGCGCGAGCACCCGGTCGGACTCGTCCTGCGTGACCGGCTTGGGCTCTTGGGTGAGGCTGGCGAGGATGGGCATTTCAGGCCCCGTTCCAGGTGGCGGTCACGCGGCACCGGCCCCAGGGGATGTTGGACAGGCCGGCGTAGTCCTTGACGATCCCGACCCCGGCATACTCGGCGGAGTTGGGCACCCACCCGGCGGTCGACTTGGTGGCCGTCTTGGGCAGCTCGGCGAGCAGCGCGACGCCCGTCGGCCCGGCTGGTGGCGGCGCGCCGCCGTTGTCGATGCAGTACGCCCCGTACTTCTGCAAACATTTGGCGACCATCCGCTCGTACGGGCGCAGCGCCGTGTCGGCGTCCACGTCATAGGTGGGGTCGAGCTGGATGCGGGCGCCTTCGAGGATGGTCGAGGCGGCGGCCACTCCGCGGAGGTTGGACCCGTCGGATCGGGTTGCGGGGAAGCGGTGGTATGCCGGGTCGGTCGTCTTGCCGGCGGGCACGAGGGTGGCGATGTCGGTGCTGAACACGAGGGCGTGGTCGATGCGCCCCTTGGCGCAGTCGGCTTGTGTGAGCAGCCCTGCGGCGCGGGCGAATCCGGCGCCGGTCGCGTTGCCGCCCGGATTGGCGGTGATGACGTCTCCGGTGGGGTCGGAGATGCCGCCCCACTGGCACACCGGGCTCGATCCGGACAGGTCCATCTTCCAGAAGTCATAGTGGGTGGTGCCGTCGATGACGACGAGGTGCCCGTCGGCGGAGGGGATGGTCAGCCACGACATGTCGATCGGGATTTGCCTGCCAGCAAAGGGATTTGGCCCCCACGTGTCGGGGTCGGTGCCGCCTACGGCGTGGGTGGGCACGATCGTCCACCGGGGTGTGGCCGGGGTGGCGGTGTAGACCGGGGTCCCGTACTCGCCGGCGTTGATGAACTTCGCGCCGGCCGACAAGGCGGTGACGATCGCGGCCGAGTTGGGGTCGAGCGTTGGGTTGGCCGGGATGGGGGCGTTGATCGGGGAGGCGGGCGACCACAGGACGGTGCGGGGGACCTGCACGATCCGGGTCGGCTTCCATGCCTTGGTGGCGTAGTCCTGGAACCAGACGAGGCACGGCGGGGTGGTGACGGTGAAGGTGCGCTCCGGGCCGGGCACCCCGGCTTTGACGCCGCGCACCCCGATGACGCTGGTGGCCCCGGACATGGTTGCGGGGGCCGGGAACGTCATGGTGGCGCCAGACCCGGTGAACTGGACGGGTGTGCCGGACACGACCCGCCACGTGTAGGTGTCGGGGGTGGGGGAACCGGGGGTGAGGGTGGCCGTGACGGTGATCGTCTCGACGGGCTCGCGCGTCAGGTCCGGCAGGGGGTTGAGGGTGGCCACGGCCCCGCCCGCCCCGGTGAGGCGGTGCAGGCGCACCTTCGTCGCGGCAGGCTGCACCGCAGACCCGCCGACGGTGAGCCGGTGCAGCCGCACCTTCGTCGCCGGGGGCGGGGGCGGGCTGTCCCCGGTGAGCCGGTGTAGGCGGACAGTGGTCACGACGTGGACCCGACGAACTCGATCCACAGGGCGCCGGGGTCGGCGATGGCGCCGGGGTTGGTGACGGTGACGGTCTGGTCCGCCGGGGACGTCGTGGGGTCAGTCAGCGTCCACTCCTGCCGCAGCGTGGTGCCGTCGTAGAGCCGCAGCTTGGTCTTGGCTGGGCCGCTGTCGGACTTGGACTGGCGCGGGGTGAAGGTCAGCGGGTCGCGGGGGGTGGACGGGGTGAGCCGGAACCGCTCGCTAGTCGCAGTGGCGACGAGCACCGGGGACTCGATGAGTGTGGCGTCGTCGGCGTCGGCGAGGGTGCCACCATCGGTGGTGCCGCCGGTGCGGGTCCACGCGTCAGTGGTGGTGCCGTCCATCGGCAGCGTGGTGAGGGCGCCGTCGGTGGGCACCCGCACCTCAGTGGTGGCGGTGGCGGTGGCTCCCTGGTTGTCGGTGACGGTGCAGCGCAGGATGTAGAGGTTGCCCTTGGCGCCTGCGGTCAAGGAGGCGCCTGCGGTGGATGCCCCGGTGATCGCCGGCCCGCCCGAGGTGGGGTACACGTAGGTCCAGGCGTAGGACGCGATGGACCCATCAGGGTCGGATGCGGTCGCGGTCAGGTTGACTGTCGCACCGGCCGCGACGTTCTGCACGGGGGAGACGGTGATCGTGGGGGCGGCGTTGACGACCGGGCCGAGGAAGTCGCTGACCTCGTCGGTGACGGTGGGGCTGTCGAGCCAGTACGGGTTGGTGAAGGAGGCGTTGGCGTTGACGTTGCCGAACACGCAGGTGGCGATCTGGGCGGTGCCCATGTTCGCGGTCGTGGTGTTGGTGTACGTCTCCAGCGGGGTGGTGGAGTCCCCGGCGTAGACCGCGAACTTCAGCTTGCCGGTCCCGGCCGCGCCGATCTCGACATACACCTCCCACCGCAGCCACGTGTTGGCGGGCAAGGTGCTGGCGGGTGACCAGAGGGTGGCGGACGAGTCGCGGACGCTGATCTTGTTGTCAGCCCCGGCGTAGATCGCGCACACCCGCGCCCCGGAGGTGTTGGTGATGGAGATCAGCGGCGTGCCTGCTGTCCATGCGGCAGAGAACCGGAAGTAGCCGCGTGCTGCGAGCCGGGTCGCGTTGAACGACTGGCCCCCGGTGCCGCCGTACTGGACGTTCAGTGACGCCGACCCACCCGGCAGCAGCTTGATCGAGGACGACCCGTGCATGAACTGCGAGGTGTCATAGGTGATCGCACCGCCGGAGCCGATGCCGACATAGTCGAACGCGGTCTGCCCGGCGCCACCACTGTTGCTGGTGGACAGGGTTGTCCCGGCGGCGACGCCCTCAAAGCCGTTGCTCTTTCTCACGATTCAGCCTCCAAGGCTCACGCCGGGTCCGGCGGGTTGGTCGGGGTCGGGGGGAGCGGCGCGTCAGCCCAGAAGCACCCGATGCGCTTGGTGCCGGCAGTCTTGCCCAGCAGCGCCGCAATGTCGGCAGGCAGCCCTTGCGCGCCGACGTCGGCGGTGGACTGGTTGCTCAGCGTCTTGGACGCCGTCAGCGGCGACGAGGCTGAGAACGTCGAAGCCTTCTCCAGCGGTGTGCTGGCTTGCAGCACGCCCAACGAGTAGAAGACCTGGACGCCGGAGCCCTTGGTGGTGATGTCCGGCGTGAAGTACGGGTACGTCGGATTCGTGGCCCAGGAGTAGACGTTGCCGCCGGACTTGATCCCGAACGCGGCCAGCAGCCGCCCGCCTCCGGTGTTGCGTTCGAGGTCGTCGATCGCCAGCCCGGAGTACACACCCGACCCGATCCCGGCGATGACGTTGTTGAAGTACTCCACGTCTTGGATCAACCACTTGTTGGCCGCGTTGTCATAGAACGAAGCGGGCTGGCGCGGGTCGGACCCGTACCCGGTGGAGGCGGGGTCGCGGCGGAAGTCCTGGATGAACTGCACGACCTTGCGTCGGGCGTTGGCCATGTTCGGCAACGGCATGTACTCCGTGCCGCACCCGATGACGGTGTTGTTGTAGACGCGCGCCCGGTTGGTGTTGTGCACGTACAGCGGCGTGCGGCCGGTGTTGAGGATCAGGTTGTCGAACACGTCGCAACCGCCGGACAGCTCGTACTGGATGCCGTCGCGGGTGTTGTCCTGCAAAAGGTTTGAGTACACCCGCAGCCCGTAGACGGACATGTCGGTCCACACGCCGTGCTTGCCGTTGCGCATGATGTTGCGGCGGATCGTGCCCCGGTCGGCGGTGGCTCGCTGGTGCCGGGTGACCTTGATCGCGCCGGAGCCGGGAGCATCCCAGTTCCATCCGCCGCGGCACGTGTCGTCGAAGATGTTGTCCTCGACGAGCAGGTCATAGGAGCCGTTGGTCTGTAGGGCGGTGTTGGAGATGCGGCGGATCGTGTTGCGCCGCAGTGTGAGCCGGTCGGAGTAGGTGTCGGCGTGGATCGCGAACGCCGCCATGTCCTCGAGGTGGCAGTGCTCGGCGGTGAAGTCGGCGCCCTCGACGTACAGCGCACCGAATGACGGCATCGTGGTCGCGAACCGGCGAATCCCTACGCCCCGCAACGTGAACCCTGCGCCCTTGACGGTCAGCACCTTGGTGCGTGCGGCGTACCGCACCGCCTTGCCGGCCGGGTTGGTGCCGATCCATACCTTGGTCGCGGCGAACCACTTCCCGGTGCCAGTCATGGCGCCTTCGACGAAGAACTTCCCCGCCGTCACGGCGGCCTTGGACGTGACCTGCTCCTGCTGCACGCCGTCGACGAAGATCATGTCCGGCCAGCACGCTTGCGGGTAGGCAGGGTCCACCCACGCCCACCCGTCGATGCGGGGGTCATCGTCGGCCCCATTGACGAAGGAGGGGGAGCGGTTGAACACGCGGTCGTACGGCGCCCACCAAGCCCCGTCCTGCGCGGTCCACGCACCGGCCGCGAAAGCCTCGGACCCATCGAGCCACACGATCTCGCCGGGATAGTTCTGCACGCTCACCCCTGCCGGGGTGACCAGGTGCCCCGCGGGAAGCTGGGAGTTCTGGGTGTCCTGCCCGACCCGGTGCACGCCCTGACGCATCACGATCGTGCCGCCCGCGGACACCCGCGACAGCGCAGCACCCAGCGTTGCAAGCGGTTGCGCGAGCGTGCCGGGTGCGGTGTCCGACCCGGTCGGGGCGACGTACAGGGCCGCGTTCGGTGGGGTGTAGATCGCAGACCCGATCAGCGCCGCCCCAGCATCCGCCACGGGTGAGGTCTTCGGCGGCCGCCCCGGCAGGGTGGGCCGTCCGGGCGCGACCCAGTCACCTGCTCGCAGCAGGTAGGGGACGCCGGGGATGACACTCATCAGATCGTCTGGACGTAGAGGGTGGTCACGTCAGCACCCCAGTCCGGTGCCGACACCGGCTGAGTCGGCCCAGTCATCCACCGCAGCGACACCCCAGCGGGCCTGGCCGCCGGGATCGACGTGCCGGCAGCGTCGACCCACGCCCCGTCCTTGTAGTAGTAGTGCCGGACCGCCGACGACCCGCCACCACCGGAGCCGCCGATGGACAGCAGCTGCTGCAACGCCGACTGCACATCGGTGGCGGTCAGCGCCCCGGTCGGGGTGACGGTGATCGCGGACGCCGGGTGCGTGTGGTCCTTGGGCGCGTAGGGCTTGACGCCGCTGATGGTGTCCCACGTCGGTGCGGCAATCGTCGAGAGCCGCTGCGACAGGTCGGCCACGTCGCGTGTCGCCTGGTCGGCCTTGCCCTGAGCCGCCAAAGCCGCCGCCCCGGCGAGGGTGGCCGCGATCTGCGACTCGATCGTCAGCCACGGCCCGAGGATGGTGACCCACCCGTCGACCGACGCCTCCACCCGGTCCACCCCGCCCGGAGTCTGGTACTCGACGAAACCGAACGGCAGCGACGTGGCGGGGGGCAGCGCCTCCCCCGTGTCGGCGTCCCGCATCTCGATCGTCACCCCGGCCAGCCCCTTGTAGGTGCCGTCCGTGGGCGTCGGGTCGATGACGATGTATGCCGGGTTCGCCAGTGTGCTGATGCGTCCCATCAGAGGTTGACCTCTCCATCGATGCGGGTCGAGCGGATGTCCTCACGCGGGATCAAGTAGATGTCGCCGTTGGTGCGCAGCTCGAAATGTCCGAGCGGGCCGTTGGACCACTGCCGCGCCACCGCGGGTGCAGCATCGGACCCGACGCTGCCCAGACGCACCGGCGCCCCGGTCACCCACAGGCCGCCGTCGGAACGCTGCACCGCACCCCTGAACGCGCGCTTGGTGCGGTGGTTGGTCAGGCGGCTGGCCATCTGGTCGAAACCCGCGCCGAGCGGCACCGCCCCCGGCGCCGCCGACACGTTGGTCCACCCCGTGTCGCCCGTGATCTGGAACCACGTCTCCGACCCGGAGCCGCCGCCACGGCGGTACCAGCCGTCGTCGCGCAGCAGGATGTGCCCGTACGGGTACTCCCTTGCCGGCGGGAGCGGAGCCGCCGTGTCGTACTCGAACGACACCCCGGCCGAGATCACGTCGAAGGTGCGCACGGCGGTGGCCGTCAACGCGACCCCGGCCTTGCGGTCGTACTCCCGCAACGTCCAGAACCGCTTCCCGCCACTGGTGTCGATCGCGGTCTTGTCGAACACCTTCAGCGACAACGGCCCTGCCTGGTCGCGCAGCTTGGCCGGGTCGAACAACACCCCGAGGGAGTACGTCTTCGCGGCGCCCCCGGCGGCAATCGGAGGCACTGACAGCACCTCAGCCGGGTTCACGTCGAGCTTGAACCCGCCCCACAAACCCCACCCGACCGCGACGGTGGCCGTGTTGTTGTCCGCCACCGACACGGCCATGCCCGACGCCCGCCCCGTCGACAAGGTGCGCATGACGTCCGCCCACATGTCGCCGGTGAGGTTGGTGTACGTGTCGGTCGGGGTGTGGACGTCCTTGTCGTAGACGACCGG
The DNA here is from genome assembly GCA_023420415.1 of Actinomycetes bacterium. Taxonomy (GTDB): domain Bacteria; phylum Actinomycetota; class Actinomycetes; order Actinomycetales; family Dermatophilaceae; genus Pedococcus. Next base: position 41,883 of record JAEZWF010000018.1, read on the forward strand.
GCGGGAAACGGTGGTCATCAGCGCTCCAATCGGGAGAGGCGTTTGGTGGTGGCGATCCACCGCTTCTGGTCGCGGGACAGTCCGGCCCCGTCGGTGCCGACCCGGCCCGAGCGGGTGACCTTCTCGCCGTCGGCGATGACGGTCGTGATCTGCCGGACACGTTCGGTCAGGTAGCGGCCGTGCAGGTTCAGGCCCACCAGCGACCCCAACGGCACGTCGGTACCGAGTCGGCGGTTGGGTCGGTCGGGGATGGGGGCGTCTATGTCGACCAGGGATGCCCCGTCGGCCAGTGCGTCGTCGCCGGCGGCCTGCAGGTCCGCCACGGCCACGCCGTTCGCGGACACCACCCGCTCGACCCGCTCAGCCCACTGCGCCTGTGAGTCGGAGTCGGCGACCTCCAGTCGCACCCGTCCACCAACGTCGCCCCCGATCGTCAAGGCGGCGTTGACCTCTGGCGCCTGGTACTTGGCCGACCAGTCGGTGCCAATGTCCGCGTTGCCGCGCCCCGTGGTGCCGTAGGTGGTGCTGGTGGTCTTGTCCGGCAACGTCAGCACCCGCACCACCAAGGCCGCGGCGTCAAGGTCGTGCTCGATGACGACCCGCAGGCTGGTGACCTTGAGCAGGTCGGCGACCACGTCACCGAGCAGCACGTTCGCTGCGGTGTTGACGGTCAGGTCCACGGCCGGGCCGCGGCCCTGTGAGGCGGGGACGGTGACCTCACGCCGGTACGGCAGCGCCGACTGGCCGAGGTTGCGGCGGATCAGCTCCAACGCGACGGTCTCCACCGGCCCGGACAACGTCAGGACGTCGCCGCTCGTTCCGGTGGGTTGCGCGGTCCAGTCCTTGGTGTGGTCGGCCCAGATCGTGCGGGTCCACAGTGCGCGCGAGTCCGACGTGACCAGGACCGTGCACTCCTTGTCGGACTCCTCCAGCGTGGTCATGGGGCCAGCAAGTCGGAACCGCCGCCCGTCCGGGGTGGACTCGTGCAGGATCGCGCCCTTGCCCGCGTCGAGTAGCGGGCGGATCACGCGCCTCGGCGCTGTCACCTCGAGCGTGTCCGGTGCCACCCACAGCGTCTCGGTCAGGACCCCCGTCCAGTCCCGGATGAGTGGTCCGACGGCCAAGGCGTGGTCGCGGGAGCGCAACATGAATGCCACGTCAGCCGCCCCACAGTCCGCGCCACTGCTCCACCCCGGACACACGCGCCCACGACGTCGCAGTGGCGTCGTTGATCTGGATGGTGATCTCGGCGTCCGACGGCGGCAGGGGCGGCCAGTACGACGACGGGTGCACCCTCGCCCACGCGGCATCCGAGGCGACCCCGTTGAGCGCGGCATACCCGTTGCGTCCGGTGTCGAGCGTGAATGTCGACGTGGGCCCGAACGGCCCGGCGATGGTGATGTCGCCGCCGCCGGGGTAGGTGACGTGCACCGACGACCCCTCGCCGCCGATCTCGATCACCGCCGCAGACGGAACGTTGCCGCCCACGGTGACCGGCATCCGCTGACCCAAGGCGCGGTCCGATGCCAGCCGCAGATCCCCGGCGTCGGCGGTGGCGGCACGCAGGAACGGCACCGCGTCGGGCATCTTCAGGGTTTCGGTCGCCCAGCGGGCGCCTTTGGCGTGCGGGTCCGCCGCCAGCAGCGTCAGCGGGAACATGCGCCAGATGGAGAAGTCGTCCGGGTAGCCGTAGTTGCCTTCGAGGCCGGACTTGTACGCCACCCGCAGCGACCGCTCCACCCCGTCGCAGTACCCGAGCAGGTCGAACGTGCCCTCGTGCGACTGGTAGTCCTTGCCGTAGTGGTCGGCCATCGCCTGCACCCGAGCCAGCCCGGCCATCACGTCATGGAAGTCGCGGCTGGTGGGGCGAATCCACAGCGGCAGGAACACCTCCCGCTCGTCGACGTCAACCGCGTCCAGCCGCGATCCGGGCAAACCCTGGTACTTCGACGTCGTCAGGTTCACCGGCGGCGCGTCGAGCCCGGTGGCCTTGTCCTGCGCGATCCACGCGTCGGTGCTCCACTCGATCAGGTCCGACCCGTCCAGGGCGCGGAACGCGATGTACCTGTTGTCCTTCGGTGGGCCGGGCGGCTTGGTCGGCCCCGTCGGTCCGATGGCGGCGAGGATCGGCACGACTCACCCCCTCGCGTTCACGGAGTACAGCGGGACACGGGCATCGACCTTCGCCTGCTCCTTGGAGACCTCCTTGGCGATCTGCTGCGCCGCCTCGCGACTGGTCAGGCCGAAGGCCTTGACGGTGACGCTGCGGTCCATGCCCGGCAGGCCAGCACTGTTGAGGGCCTTGAGCATGATCGAGGCCATGTCGTCCGCCCGGACCATGCGCGCCGACTGAGCCTGCGCTGCCGCCAACTGCGCCTGAGTCGGACCGGACAGCGACGCCAACAGTTGCGCGGAGCGGGTGTCCAGCGCCGCCGACGTCGCGAACGACGACTGCAGGCTCTTGGCCTTGCTCACCGACCCGACCGCCTGCGCGGCAAGGGTTTCCGCCTCGGCGCCGCCCTGCTCCAACAGCTGCAGCGCCAGCGACCGGAACCCCATCCGGTTCAGCTTCTCGATGTTGGCCAGGAACGTGGCCGTGACCTTGTTCGTGGACCCGGCGGCCTTGATGGTGCGGTCGATCAGTGGCGCCCGGTCAGCCCGGTACTTCGCCTCAACACGGGCGGTCGCCTTCGCCGCGTCACCGCTGGCTTTGCGTGCCGCGGCCAGCTTGCCCTCAGCTGCGGCGACCTTGCCCAGCAGCAGCCGCTGCTTGTCGAGCAGGTCGTTCACGCGCCGTGCCGCAGCTGCACGCTGAGTTGACGTGCCGCCACGGGTGGCCTTGCGGGCTGCGGCCAGGTCACGGGCCGCCTTGCGCTGCTGGGCGACAAGCGACGCCAGCGCGTTCTTCGCCGACGTCACCGCCGACGCCCGCGACGACCTGGTCTTGCGGGAGTCGGCGACGTCCTGCCAGTCGGTTACATCCCGGATGATGTCGAAGATCCCGGCGAAGTCGACCTCGCCACCGTCGGCGAAGGCGGCCGCGTTGCCGACGGCGCCACCCTTGGCGAACTTCAACGCACCAGAACGGACTAGGCCGCGGGCCCGGTACATGGCCGCCTGCCCGCCGGCTGCGTCGACCTCGGCCGCGGTCCAGACGTGTTCGCCATTGGAGAGGCGAGCTGGGATGGAATCCGACGTACCCGTCCCAGGGCCGACGACCTCACCACCGGTCGCTCTAGTCAGCCCGCCACGAATGGATGCGCCTGCGCCAGAACCCATTTCGCGGTTGACGACGTTGACGTACACGGTCTTGCCCGTGACGCGGTTGATCGTGCGGATCAGCTCGTTCGCCTTCGCGATGCCGGCCTCCGCGCCCTCCACTCGCAGCAGCGCGGTAGTCGACCCGGGGATCTCGAAGAGCTTGCGTTTGACTGTCTCCGCCTGGCCCGCGGCCGTGGTAGCTCCGGGCGTGGAGACCTGGCCCTCAGTCTTCTTCGGCACCGTGAACAACGAGGCCTTGACCTGCTCGGTCTCTCGCCACGCCTGTACCGCCCCGGGCGCGAGCACCTGCGGCTCGGTCGATTTCGGCAGTTCGGTCAGCGACGTCTTCAGTTGGTCCGCTTGAGACTTCGCCTCAGTCGCCCCGGGGGCGGTCACGTCGGTGGTGACAGCCTGCGGGATGAGCCCGTACTTGTCCGCCAGCGCCTGAGCGTCCTCGGCGCTGATGTTCATGGCGTCGGCGGCAGCGAGGAACGCCTTGCGACCCGACTCGATCTTCGCGTTGGCGTCAGCCTGCGACCCGCCAGCGGCGAGCACGTTGGACGCCCACTGCTTGGCCGACTCGGCCACCCCACGCAGGGACGACTCGAGCTCGCGCCCAGCCTCGGACCCGAGCTTGATGTTGCCTGCGGAGTCGATGCTGGCGTTGCCGTACTTCTTCACGGCCTCCGAGGCGGCGTCGACCGCAGACTCGAAGGATGACGCGGCCGCGCGCTCGTCGCCGAAGGCCGCGCCGAGGTTCACGATGGCGTCGCGCGCATGGTCCAGCTTTTCGGCTGCGGCCTCCGCGGACTGGCCGGCCCGGTCAAGGCTGCCCGACAGCTCCTTGGACCCTTCGCCAGCCTTTACTGCTGCGTTCGCGCTGGCGGCGAGAGCCTCAGAGTACCCGGGGAACTTGGCCTTCAGTTCGTCGACACTGACACCCGACTGGGCTGCCATGTCGACCAGGCGACCGAAGACGTCCGCCGCCTGATCGGCCTTGCCCCCTGACACCAGCCCGGCCAGAGAGGAGTCGATCTCCTGCAAAGCGTCCAGGGAGGTCTGGACTTCGCTGCGGTTTCCGAACCCCAAGGCTGAGGTCACAGAGCCGAGGCTGTCGTTGGCCTTCTCGAGGAAGCTCGGATCGAACGCGATGCGTAGCGCGTCACCCACGGAGCGGACGGGGGAGTCCGACAAGCCGGCAACCTTCGCGTTCTGCGCGAGGCGGTCATTCAGACCGGCGAAGGCATCGTCCGCGGTCAGGATGTCGTTGGTGAGCTTTTCGACCCCGTACTGGGCGTTTTCACCATCGAGGATTCGGCTGGCCGCGACCGCGACACCAACCGCGGCCAGCCCCTTGGCAAGGCCTTTGGTGGCTCCTTGAACGGCGTTGACGCCCTTGGCGGCACGAGGGCCCTTCGCGGAAATCTTGTCCAGAGACTCGGACAAGTCGACCCCGGCCCGTACCAGCTTGATGGTCCCACCAACAGCCAGCAGGGACGCGCCACCGAATCCGGCTACCCCGACCGCGGCCTGCTGCACCCCCGGCGGCAGGTCCGCGATGAACCCCGCAACGTCGGCGAAGGCGCCTGCCAGGTCGGCCACGGCCGGTGCCAGCACAGACCCGAGGTCGATCGCCGCGTCACGCGCCGTGTTCTGCGCAACCTTCAGCTGCGATGCCGTCGTGGCGTACCGCTTGGCCGCCTCGTCCTGCAGGGCCGTGTTCGACTCCCACGCCTGCGCGCCCTGGTCGAGCGACTCGGTCAGCAGGTCCCCGGCGCCGGCCATCTTGAGCAGTGCCGACGACACCCGGACGTCGGACTGGCCGAGCTCGTCGAGGGTGGTGAATACGTCGCCGCCGGAGTCCTTGATGCGGCCCAGCCCGGAGGTGAATGCCGCCATCGCCCGGGCAGGGGACTCTTCGAACGCCTTGGAGAAGTCGGCAGCGGACATGCCAGCCACCCGGGCGAACCCGCCCAGGTCATCCGACCCGGTCTTGACCGCCTTCGACATGTCCATGAGGACGTTCGACACGGCGGTGCCGCCAGCCTCGGCCTCGACGCCGACGGAGGCGAGGGCGTTGCTGATGCCGAGCAGGTCGGACTCGGACATGCCGACGACCTTCGCCGCACCAGCGATGCGCGACGCCATGCTGACGATGTCGCGCTCGGTCGAGGCGCCGTTGTTGCCCAGCTGGACCAGCGCCGACCCGAACCGTTCGACGCCCTTGGCGCCCTCGCGGTCCATGGTGCCCATGACGTTGCTGATCTGCGCGATCGCAGTCGCAGCCTCGTCAGCCGACAGGTTCGTCGACTCACCAAGACCGATCATGGTCTTGGTGAAGCCGAGGATGTCGGCACGCTTCACGCCGAGCTGGCCGGCGGCCTCCGCCACGCCAGCGATCTCGGACTGAGTCGCCGGCAACTCGCGCGCGAGCCCACGCAGACCCTGCTCCAGCTGAGCCATCTGCGCCGGCGTGCCGTCGACGGTCTTGGTGACACCAGCCCACGCGGATTCCCAGTCGATGCTGGCCTTGGTCGCCAGGCCGAGACCGGCCACGACCGCGGCACCACCGACGGTGGCAGCGTTACCAACCCGGTCCCAGTCGGACGCGTGCTGCGTCATCGACTTACCGAGCCGCCCCATAGCCGTGTCGGCGCGCTTGGCGGCGTCCTCGGTGGCCTTCCCGGTACGGCGGGCGGCGGCCTCCCCCTCGGCCATGCCGGCCTTGAAGTTGCCGATCTCTGCCCGGAGGCGAACGACTACGGACCGATCGGCCACCGCGGCACCTCCGATCGGCGTACTCTGCGGGCATGAGCGATGGGGGAGCGACGGGGCAGGTGCGGCGCGACAGGTCCAAGACAGCCAGGGACTGGCTGGTCCTGCTCGTCATCGGCGCGCTCATCTGGGTGGTCGGCGCGGCCATGGACTCAGGTGTTGCGGCCTTGGGGGCGCTGATGGCGATCGTGTGCGCGATCGGGCTGCTCTGGCGGCTGTTGAGGGGCCGTTAGTCGCCGCGGCGTAGTGCCAGTTCCTCAGGGGTGAGGCGCCGCACGCGGGCCAGGGCGCCGGGTTCGAGCTTGTCGCCCTCCTCGCGCCACCGTTCGAGCGCTGCGCCGGCGTAACAGACCGTTTCGTCGTCGGCGACGACCCACTCACCGTCGGTCATGGGGTCTTGTGACTCGGGCGCCCACTGGCCGCACCCGCACTTGCAGATCAGGGCGTCGTGGCGGCGACGCGCCATCGACAACAGGAAGTCGGTCTCGCCGAACTCATCCCACGGCAGGCCAAGGAAGCGGACAGGGGAGACCTTGCGGTCGAACGCCTCTCTCAGCGCTTCGAGGAGCGGCGCGCCTTGCGGTTCGTGGAGCGCCGCTGCGAGAAATCCGCGTCGAGGACCTTCGCCCGCTCGGCCAGTGCCTCGTTGGCGAATCCCATGGTGACAATGAGCTTGTTCAGCTCGCCCTCGTTCGCCTCGTACAGGCGACGCAGGTCCTCATACGTGGTCCCGGACGGGGTCACGATCTGCGCGGCCAGTTGGTGCAGCAGCGCCGCCATGCGGTCCTTGTTGTCGCCGTCCTCGAAGTCCTTCTCAGCGGTGCCGAGGTTCAGGTCATGCTTGGCCGCGAGATCCGTGCGGAACTTCTCCACCCACTCCGTGGACCGCTTCTCGACCTCGAACCAGACGCCCTGCCGGAAGTCAGCCTTGGCCTGCTCGAACTCGTCGATGAGCTTGTCGACCTCTGGTCCGTCGGGCAGACCCTCAATGCGGTCGGCCAGGTACTCCATGCGCGCCACCAGGTGCGCGTGCGGGTAGAGGCGGACGCCGCGGCGGGTGGGGCGGACCCCAGTCAGGAACGGGTCCCACGCGAAGTCCTGCGGGGTGACGTCGGGGCTGGTGTCCACGGTGTCGAAGGTGTTGGAGGTCTCAGCGTCGGATGGGACGCCTCCGGCGAGGACCTCATCGGGTTGGGTGTCGTTGGTGCTCACGGCGGTTTTCTCCTTCACGGGGTCACGGGTGGGTGGTGCACCTCCCGGCCCGCCCCGTGTGCCGGGCCGGGAGGTGGTCAGGTCAGGGGCCGGCCACGATCTCCCGGTTGAGCCACGCGTCCTGCACGCCGAGCGGCACGACGCGCTTGATGTAGCCGCCGCGGTCGCCGGGCTTCTGCGGGTTGTCCGTGATGACCTCGTACAGGTCGTACGGGTCGTCGGCCGCGAAGTCCTCGGCGTGCTTCTTCCCCTCGGACTCGAGCAGCCACAGACGGGTGCCCTTGTCGCGCAGGGTGTCCCATGCGATGTCGTTGGTGGGGTCGGCCAGGCCGGCCGGCGTCAGCTCGCGGAACGGGGTGACCGAGCCCTCGTAGTTGCTGGCGCCGTAGGCCACGGCGTTGCCCTCCGCGCACAGCTTCGTGTCGGGGATGGTGTCTGACCCGGTGGGGGAGAGCCGGTAGTCGGACTTCAGGATGCGGCACTCGAGCCGCACGCCGGCGTTGGCCTCGGTGGCCGTGACGGCCTCCGGGTTCTCGGGCTTGGTGGTGAGCGCGACCAGACGGGTCCGGCCGTCAGCGAGAGTCAGCATGTCAGCTCTTCTCCTTGGACTTCTCCCCGGCGGCCGGGGGGTTGGTGTTGGTCTCCGCCGCACGCTGCGACGGGGTCTTGCGGAAGCCCTTGCCGAGCACGGGGTGCTTCAGCCAGGTCTCCGGGATCTCGTGCTTCTCCCCCGTGGCGGTGGAGTAGGCGGTGACCTTGGTGGGGTCGGGCATGACGATCAGCCCCTCTCGGCTGGGGTTTCGTTGGCGGCCGGTGTGGTCAGTGCCGGTTGGTCTGGATGCGGTACTGCAGGACGGTGAACCATCGCGACGGCGACGCGTCGCGGTCTTCACGAATTGGGGCGGGCTGAGCGAACTCGTCCTCGACGAGCACCCCGACCTGCACGCCGCCGACCAGCAGCGCCTTGCCAGTGAGGCGGTCGCGGACGCGCGTGACGGCGCGCCGGGCGCGGGCTGGGTCGCCGCCTGCGCACGTGATCGGCAATGGCAGGTCGAGGAAGTCCGGCGTGTCGCAGACCGTTTCGGCGTGCAGGTTCCCCGGCTGGGTATGCACGGTTGCGTACGGGTGGGCACGGCCGTCGGAGTCCATGACGGCCTTTGGGTCGCCGTCAAACACGTCGAGGCGGTTGCTGGCGGTGTTGCCCTGCTCGAGCATGGTCTTGACGGCCTCGACAAGGACGTCGAGGGCGACGGTCACGAGATGACCTCTGCGCCAAGGGCTTCCATGGCCTGGATGAACAGGGGAGCGTTGCGGTCGAACGCTGGGCCCATGTACGGCTGTGGCGCCATGCGGGAAGTGCCGTCCTCGACGAACGCGCCGTAGGCGGCGGTGGGTCCGACCTCACCGTCGGTCGAGGTGGCGCTGATGGTGGTGCGGTACCCAATGCTGTTGCGCAGGTTGCCGGTGTCGACCGGGGCGCCGATCTGCGCGTCGCGTTTGATGTCGGCCGTGGACTTCTGCACCACGACCCGAGAGCGGGTCAAGGCCTCTGCTGGCGCCTTGGCGAGATCGGACGCGAGGCCATCGAGCTCGGTCACGTCGGCGCTCACGGTGACTTCTCCTCAGCGTCCGCGACGTCGGCCTGGTTGTCGGTGCACACCAGGTCGCGGGTGAACCGTTCGGACCCCATCTGCACGTCGACCACCCACAGGTCGTCGCCGACCATCTGGGCGTCGTTGATGGCCGCGAGGACGTGGGTGCGCATGCCCGACCGGATCTTGTCGGCGCCGGGCCTGCGCGCGTCGAGCTGCACCAGGTAGGGGCGGCCGACGACGGCCTGCCCGGCGAGGTCGTGCACCTCAGCCTGCGTGAGTGCCTGGATGCGGGCCGGGCCGGCGTACTTCTGCGACCAGGACGTGGTCGTCGTGGAGTCCGTTTCGGGGTCGTGGGTGGTCTCGCCGCGGGTGCCGATGGTGACTTCGGCGTTCATGCCCCCGGCGGCGACGGGCTGGTGGTGACGGCTCCACCCGACGGGGATCACGCGGGTGCCGGGGAACGGCATCACAGGCCCCAGGTCTGCTCGTGGTTCGCGTGCTCGGGACGGCGGGCAGCGGGCAGAGTGTCGACGACGTCGAAGATGTCGGCCGCGTCCTCACCGGCGACCTGATCGCGTAGTCGCCGCGCCTGCGCGCGCAGCTCGGCCGAGACCGCGGGCCCGTCAGTGGCGAGGTCCTGGGTACGGATCTTCTTGCTGACCAGCACCTCGGAGGTGGCGATCGCGTCCAGCGCGTCCGCCGCGGCCAACCGCACATCCTGACCGTTCATGGTCAGGTGCCCAGCGATCACGGCGTCGGGCAGCAGCTGGTTGTTCTCGTCGACGTCGGCGACCAGGAGCCGAACCTGCCCGGCCGGGGTGTCGAAGTCGATGGGCACGGTTGACCTCCACTGGGTGGGACAGGGTTGGTGGGTGGCCTCGCCTTGCGCAGGACGCGCTGCTGCAGGACCCGAAAGGACCCCGGCGGTTGGAAGATCCCAAGCGGCCTTCACCCGGACGTACTCGACGCATGAACCAGCAGTGCCGGGGAGGGTGTTGACGCCTGGCGAGGCACCCACACAACCCCTGCCCAGGCGACGGGTGCCCGGGCAGGGGAGTGAAGGTGTCCCGACGGGTCAGGACTTGTCCGCGACCGCCTTGACGATCGCGGCGTGCAGCTCGGCCTTGTTGGTGAAGGCCTTCGCGTCGTCGGCGCTGATGCCGGCGTGCTTGACGGCGTACGCCTCGAGCACGTCACGGTTCTCCGACTCGGCCGGCACCTTCGCGGCATCCTCGCCGCCCTTGGGCTCGTCGTCCTTGGTGCCGGGCTTCGCCGACACCGCGGCGCGGCCGCCGCCCTTGACCTTGTGGCCGGGCGGGATCAGGTCCGTACCCTTCCACGACTTCGGCACCTGGCCGACGACCTCGTCCGTGGCCTCGTCGACCAGGTCGGCGAAGTCACTGTCCTTGTACGTCTTCACGATCAGCTCCCTCTTCCCGCTCAGGCGGCGATGCCGTCGGAGGCGTAGGTGAACGTCGGGTCGCCCTGCGCGGCGCCGAAGATGTGCCGCACCCGGAACCAGATGGTGTCGTCGTCGAACGAGCCGTCGGACGGCGCGATCGAACCACCGCCCAGGCGGATGCCCTGGTCGGCCTTGGCCCGCAGGTCCGGCGTCTCGAACCCGCGCAGCTTCGCCCCGTAGAACGCGGACTTGCGCCCGGCCTGCGGGATCGGCAGCAAGAACCAGGCGGTGCCCGGCAGGTCCGGCTTCACCGTGAGGGTGACCTTGCCCTTGAACGGGTTCGACTGGATCGTGACCGTGCCGTCGGCCTCGGTGGTGCGAACCTCACTGGTGTTGAGGATCCGCTCGGCCGTGAACTGCAGCGCCGGCCCGACGACCAGCTGCATCGACGGCGCGACGAGGAGCTTGCCGTCCTTGTCGCGCTTCGTGGTGACCTGCGTGAACGCGGCCTGCAGGTTCTCCGCCGTCAGCGCACCGGTGCCGAGGTTGCCGTTGCCGGCGTTGAAGAACCCGGTGTTCGGGGCGCCGGTGATGACGTTCACCATCTGCGCGAGCACGGTCTCGTCCTCGGTGGCGGTGGCCTGGTAGGACCAGCCGGACGGGACCTGGTCAAGCTCGCCGATGTCGTCGTTGACACGGGCCTCGAACGTGTACCCGTACTGCTGACCGAACTTGCCCACGCTGATCTGACGCTCCTTGGCGTCGACCTGCGCGAGCGGGTAGTTCGTGTGCTCAGGCACCCGCGGCAGGGCACCGGTGTTCGACGTGAGCTCGGTCAGGGTCTTCGGCTTGAAGTCCTTGACCGTGGTCGCGGCCGCGATCTTCGACCAGGTGCCGCCGGCCTGCCGCTCGTAGTCGGCGAGCATGATGCGGTCCATGGCCGCACCCGCCGCCGACTTGAACAGGTCGGAGGTGGTGATGGCCTCGTTGAACCGCATGAGCGCGACCCGGTCGCCGGCCAGGGCCGACTGCAGGAGGCTGTTGGCCTCCAGGATCGCGGTGCGCATGGCCTCAGACGCCCGCTCACGGTCGCGGCGGGCGCGGGGGCCCTCGCCGACCATGACGAGGTCCTTGGACAGCCCGAACGTCTCGGGCCGGAACTGGACGGTGTTGGTGCTCATGACGTGTGGCCTCCTCAGACCTGGGCGGGGCGGACCACGGCCGGCCCGGAGGTTGCAGCACGGGCACCGGTCTCGCCGACCTTGGGGACGGTGTACCCCCACGGGGCGCCGGTGCCGGCGGTGGACAGGACCGGGGCCGTCGCGCCCGCGCGGGCGGTCAGGAACACCGGCGTGAACGGGCCCGCGATGGCTCCCGCGACCTCGTAGACGTAGGACCGGGCGTCGGTCACGACGGACGCGGACCCGACGGGGTTGCCGCCGGCGGGGGCGTTGGCCTCCGCACGGTCGGTCGCGGCGACACCGTTGACGGCGCCGACCCGGACGGGGTCGCCGGCCTTGGTGCCGGCCACCACGGGCAGCGACAGCTCGGTCGCGGGGCGCATGTACTCGTTCTTCATGCCTCAGCCCTCCTGGCTGGTGTTGAACGCGGCGTCGAAGTCCTCGACGGTGGCGCCGCCGGCGGACTCCCGGGTGGGGCCGAAGCCGGTGACGCGGCCCATTCCGAGCGACTCCTGCAGCTCGGCCAGGTCGGCCTGCTCCTCGGCCACCTCGGACTCGGTGATGCCGACGAGCTCGTCGGCGTTCGCGGCACCGTTGTCGTCGAGGCGGACCTGCTTGAGGACGGACTCGACGATGCGGGCCTGCCGGCGGGCGGAGAGCCCGGACTCGGCGACCTTCTTGGTGACGGCGGGCCGTGCAGCCTCACGCGCCTTGTGGATGGCGAGCTCACGCTCGGCCGTGGTGGCGCGCTGAGTGGCCTGGTCCCGCTCGGACTCGAGCGTCTGGACCCGGCCGGCGGCCTCGGTGAGTCGGCCGTGCTCGGCCTCGTCCACCTGGATGGTTCCCATGGTGTCCTCCGTGGGGTTGGGGTTGGGTCGTCCGGCCGGTGCCGGGACGTTCTTGGGGCCGCCGGACTCGGCGGCTGGGGTCACGGGCACGTACTCGGTGCGTGGCCGCACCTCCACCGGTGACCCGGTCAGGACGGCGTGGCCGTCGGCATCGAGCTCGTAGGCGTCCTGCCACGTGCCGGACTCGTCCGGCGTTTCGACGGTGAACCACACGGTGGTCTCGTCGAAGTCACGCACCCACACCCACGTCTTGTCGGCGCCGTACTCCTCGAGCAGCGCCTGGTAGAGCGCTTCGCGGGTGTCGTTCGCGGTGGCCTCAGACACGCCGTGGGCGACGGCGCGCTCGACGACCCGTTCGGGGCGGGCGGACTCGAGGACCTGCAGGATCGATCCGCCGCGGCCGGCCTTGGTGACGAAGTCGACGGACTCGGCCTCGATGAGCTGGGTGATGATGCGGCCCTTGCGTCCTTCGGCCTCACCGATGGTGGTGTCGGACCAGCCGCGGATGGACACGCCGATGGCCTTGGCGAACTGCTCGTCCGTGAGGGCATCGACGAACGGGCCGAACACCTGTGCTTCGGCGACGAGGGTGCCGCCGTCAACGTCGGGGTCCCAGGCGGCGTCCTCGACGAGCACGGCGGCCAGGTCGCGAAGTGACCGTTCGGGCCGGTCGTACTCTTCGGACTCGGTGGGGTGGTCTAGGAACATCTGGGTGCCGGCGGGGAACACCCGTGCGGTGGCGGCGTTCTCGAGGACCTTGTCGGAGTAGTACCCGCTCGAGCCCCAGCCGGGGGTGATGAGGCCGATCTTGAGGCGGCCGGACTTCGCGTCGGTGGTTTCGCGGACGGTGAGGGCCCGGGACTCGGTGACGGCCTGCTTGGGCATGGTGGCGCCTCCTGGGGCGTGGGACGATGCGGGAATGACTCCGGACCTGCGGGTGGAATCGGTGGGCGGTGACGAGCCGGTCAATCCCTTGCTCGAGCACTTTGACCTTGCCCCGGGGGCGGGGTACGTCTGCAAGGCATGCGGCGCGTCGGTGCAGTACTCCCAAGACGCCGTCCGTCACCGCGACTGGCACGACGAGCTGGAGCGCCGACTTGCCGGACGATGAGCCGAGCGACTGCCCGGAACACGTGTGGGTCATGACCGGCATGACCACCGCATCCGACGGCACCCACATCGAGTACCGGTGCGACCGGTGCGGCGCGGAGAGCTTCGAGGGGCCGGGGCAGCTACGCGGCGAGGTCGGCTAGTGGTGTCGGTGCGAACGAGTCGCGCCACCCGGGCGTTGACCGCCGCGTCGACAGGTCGCCCAGGCTGATCTTCCCCGCGTCGAGCAGCTCGAGCTTCTTCGCGCCCACGATCGCTAGCTGCTCCTCGCGGGGCAGGCCGTCGAACGTGGCCCGCGCGTCCGGCAGGATGCTCGCCGGCTCGTCGAGGTCGAACCCGAGGTCCTTCCACGACTTCACCAACGGAACCCGCGCGCACCGGCCCTGCTGGTGGTCCAACGGGCCAGCCTCGTCAAGGTCGTGCACGGACCCGTGCTGGCCCCAACAGGACGGGCAGGTGCGGGTGTCGAGGGTGGCCGCCCACTGCCACCCCTGCAGCACGTCGGCGTTCGCGAGGTCCTGCACCCGACCGGCCGCACGGTGAGCATCAACGAGCTCGGTGCGGGCGATGACGAGCGCACGGTTGCGTCCGCCGTTGAACGCGTCCTCGACTCGGTTCAGCATCAGCTTCGCCGCCTCGATCGGGTTGTCACCCACGGCGATCCCGCGGATCAGGACCGACCGCATGGCCTGCTCAGCCTGCGGTGACAGCGGCAGCGACAAGGACGTGACCTGCCCTGTGGTGCGGCGCACGATCGCGTCGAGGGCGGCGTCATCGACCCGGTCGAACGTCGCGATCACCTGCGCGGTCGTGCCGGCCTGTGCCGGGTACTGGGAGGCCGTGATCCGGTTCGACCACTCGACCGCGTCGCGAGTCATGGTCGGCAACGCCTGGGTCACCTGCACCGGCAGGTCCGCAGCAAGGTCCATCAGGGCGGCACGGGTGGTGGCCATCGCCCTCTGCGCCCGCTTGGCCCGCACCACCTGTCGCCGCGACGGCCACCGACCATCCTTCGATGCGGCCACGAGGTCCTGCAGGGCGTCGTCCCATTCCTGCGCGAGCTCGTTCCATGCGGTGCCCCACGCCTTGATGATCGCGGCCGTGGTGGCGTCGACAGGGGCGAGCATGGCGATGCGCATGCCGTCGATGAGGCGCAGGGTCTTGCGGTTGACCGCCATCAGACACTCGGCGTCGTCGGGTTGGGCAGTGACACGTTCCGCGGAGGACGGCCGGGGATCTCACGGTCGACCCACTCGATGCGGGTGGCGCCACCGTGACCGTGGATGACCTCAACGTCCGCGATCGACGACCACACAACGGTCGAGCGCCGCTCACCGAGCCAGCGCACCACCGCGGTCCCGTCGTCGAACACCACACCCTGCGCGACGACACCAGTACCGCTGACCCCGGAGACGTCGACGTCGCGGGCGAGCAGGAACCGGCGCACGTCAGGCCGCCGGCTGGTCGCCACCGGCGACGGCGTCCTGCTGGGCGCGTGCCGCGGCCGCATCGTCGGGGTACACGAAGTTCCCGGCGCCGTCGGTGAGCTGGTCGAGGATCTCGTCCACGTTGTCCACGTCCAAGGCCATGAGCAGTAGCCGGGCGACGGTCAACGGCGGCAGCTTCCCGGTGCCGTCGGCGATGTTGATCGCGTCGACGAGCACCTTCAGGTCGACCTTGTCCAGGGACGGCCAGTCCACGTCGATCGACGCCGCCTGACCGCCCCGCAGTTCGAGCACCTCACGCCCGGTGACCTGGTCGACGCGGCGCGTCCCAGCCAGCGGGCCCTGCGGTGCCTTGATGGCCTGGTCGATGACGTACCCGAGGATCGTGCGGAACCGCGCTGTGTGCAACGCCCTCCGGCCCCCAGCCATCAGGTAGGTCGGCTGGTCCAGGGTCTCCGCGGTCGCGCGCGCCCCGGTGACGCCCGGGTCACCCAGCAGCATCGTGACCGGCACCCCAAGCGCGGCCGCGACCATCGCAGCCAGCGGCCGGCCCGAGTCGGAGTCGATGGTGGCGCCGGACTTTCCGACCGCCTCAAGCTTCTGCCCCTCACCGGTGATCGCGGTCTGACCTACGGACCCGTCTGGGTTGGTGGGTGCGGCGCCGATGCGTTCCCGCACCTGCGCCGCACCGCGCCTGGTCTTCGCGGTGATCTGGTACGCGAACCGGGACATGGCCTTCATGTAGCGGGCCCAGTCCTCGAGGAACTCCTTGTAGCCCTTCGCCCACGGCAGCGCCGCGTACAGGTCCGGGACGCCCCACTTCGACCCGTCGGGTCGGTTCACGACCGTGTGCAGGACCGGCTTGTCCCACTCGACCGGCTTGCCGTCGATCGTCGACGGACGCAGCCTGGGCCAGTACCCGACCGCCGGGTAGTAGACCGTGCGGGTCTCCTCACGGGTGCGGGTGCCGGCATACCCCTGCTCGACCACGGTGCGGGTGTAGGTGCGCTTGTAGAACCACGGGTCGGCGGCGTCGTCAGGGTTGGTGATGACGTCGTCGATCTCACGGTCGGGGATGACCCGCACCTGCACCCGCCCGCTCAGGGGTGAGGTGACGAGGGCCTCGAACGTCTGCCCCTGCGTGCCAAGGCGCCGCTCGAGCTCTTCGCGCGCCTGCGCACTGGTGAACGTGGCCTGGTTGGACGGGTCGTCCATGAACGCCTGCACGACGGCGTTAACGTCCTGCTGCGCGTCCTCTTCCTGCGTGGCGGCGATGGTCACGCCCAAGCCCCACACGTACGCGGTCCGTAGCTGCAGGCCGCGGACGATGAGGGGGTCGGCGATGGCCATGACCTGCGCCAGCCGTGACACATCACGCAGCTTGGTGCGGGTGATGACTTGGCCGGCGTCGGCGAGGCGGTACCAGCCTTGATCTTCGGCGGCGAGCTGCGCGTCGGCGAGGGATTCCTCGAGGACTTCGACGAGGTGCTCGAGCTGGGCGAGGTCGGTGGTGGCGACTTCGACGGTGGGGGTGGTGGGGACGAGCGTCACGTGTCACCCCTCCTGAAGGTTCAGTAGCTTGATGCCCAGGCGAGAGGTTCGTCGTCGAGGTCGTCGAGCAGGTCGTCGGCGTCGTGCACGTTCCCGTCGAGCATGGGTACCAGCAGCAGCCGGTGAACCGCCTGCGACGTCATGTCGACGGTGTCGTCGTGGGCGCCGTTGGGGAAGTCCCGCGCTTCCTCGGTCAGGTCAGTCACCCACGCGGTGCCTTCCACGGCGAGCGGGTCGGGCAGGTGCACGTTCTTGGCCTCGACGAACGGGCTGATCGCGGCCGCGCGCGCGTACTTGCTGCCTTCCGGCTCGACCGGGATGAGCCCACCGACCTTCGCGCGGAGCGCGTTGAGGATGGCGGGCCCGTTGGCCTTGTCCTCGACGAGCTTCGCCACGGCCTGCGGCCAGCGCGCGGTCAGGTCCAGCATGGCCTGGCACGACTCGGCGAAGCCCATGCGGCCTCGGACCATGTCGAGCAGGTACGCGTCAACGCCGCGGCGCAACCACACACCGCCGACGACGTAGTCGCTGGACTTGGTGTCCTTGAAGGTGAAGTCCCACGACTGCAGGAGTTCGACGCTCGGGTCGCGGCCGGCTTCGGGGATGATGCGGGCGCCGTCGTCGCGGACCACCCACAGTGGCCGGTCGTAGCGGGCCCACCCGTCGACGGGGAACAGGTTCCCGGTGTCGGGGGTGGGGCGGCCCTGGTAAAGGGAAGCCCAGGTGCGGGTGCCGGCTGTGCGTTTCCGCTTCTCCCACTGCTCGGTGGTTCGGCCTCGCGCGGAAACCATGAACTCACCGGGTTCCCGGCCGAGCGGGTCGGTCTCACCCTTCGCCGGGTCGTGGTCGGCTTGGGCGGGGATGTTCAGCAGCTCCCAGCCTTCGTCCTGTGACAGGAGCCGGCCGGCGAGGTCGTCGTGGTGCCACCGGGTCAGGATGAGCACGACCGGGGCGCCGGGTGCGAGACGCGCGCTGGCGGCGTCGGTCCACCAGTCCCACACGTTGTCTCGGTAGACCTTGGAGTCGGCCTCTTTCCGGTCCTTGATGGGGTCGTCGATGATGAGCAGGTCCGCGGGTCGGCCGGTCACACCGGCGCCGACACCCACACTGAGGACGCCGCCTTCGTGGCCGTCGATGGTCCACTCGTGCACGGCGCCGTTGTCGGGTGCGATCCGCAGGCCAAGCTCGGGGTGAGCGGTGATGCGGTTGCGGATGGCGCGGCCGTTGCGGTTGGCGAGGGACTGGCCGTAGGAGGCGGTGACGATCCGCAGGTCGGGGTTCTCGGTGAGGAGCCAGGTGGGGAAGTCGCCGGCGACGCGGACGCTTTTGCCCTCCTGCGGGGCCATGCAGATGATGAGCCTGCTGTCGGGGGCTTGGGCGGCACGGACGAGGGCTTCGTCGATGAGCTGCAGGGCCGGGGTCTGGACCGTCTTCGGGTTCAGATCGCGGGCGAGGGCGCCGGGGGTGGGCCAGCGGTTCGCGGGTGGTTCGAACTGGCGGGCGGCCGCCTCCCACATGTCGAGGGTCACGGGTCATCACCTCGGCTGCGATGGTCTGGCCGCAGTGGGGCCGGACTGATCGGGTCCAGCGCTCTCCCGTTCCTCCGTCGAGGCGGTCGGGCAGCACCCAGCGCTGCGGTTCCACTGGGTCGAGGTGTGCCCGCCGCTCGTCGTCCGGAGCTGTGCTGCGCATCGCGGTTTGGGTGACCAGCTGGCGCGGCGGCGGGGGAAATGGGAAACGGACCCGTACCGCGCTGAGGGCGCAGTGGGTCCGCTGGCATGGAGTGTTGCAAATGATGCGCGTGTGGTCAAGCAGCGGTGCGGCGACGGCCCCTCCCGGCGTGTCGCCGGACCCGTTCGCAGTCGAGGACGTCGCGCTCGGCCACGAGAGTGCGGCCGTCAGGCCCGGCGAGGGTCGGTATGCCGTAGCGGCTGATCCAGCAGCGCAACGTGGAGGGTGCAACGCCGGCAACGTGGGCGGCTTCTGGGATCGTGAGCAGCGCGATCGCGGATCGATCGATCGTGTTCACGCGCCCCTCCTTCGCACGTCATCAGCGTACGCCCGCGACAGCAGCTCGAACTGCTCCCACGCCCATGTCGCACCACAGCTGGGGCACTTGACCAGGTCGGAACCGTCACGGCGGCGAAGGCCCTTCCGGTCGCACACCAGGCAGGTACCGGGCAGGCGGTGCACGAGCCGGTCACGGCCGGTCTTCTGCTCGAGCGCGCGCTTCCTCGACCGGATCTGCCGACCGATCGTCTCCGCCGTGGCGGGGTCAGCCAGTAGCGCCGTGGGGTGTGCGGTGAGGTAGCGGATGGCGTCGTTCAGGGTGTGCCGGCGGCGCCGAGTGGTGGGCGGTTCGCCGAGCCTGCCGCGGAGCCACCCTTCGAGGGACAGCGCCCACCGGATGAGGTCGTCGGCGGTGTCCCACGCGGGGGAGTTGGTGGGTGGGTGGACGATGGTGGCTGAGCCGATGCCTCGGCCGTCGGCTCGGATGTCGTGTGGGGTGTTGAGGGGGCCGGGTGCGAGGTTGGCGGCGAGATCGGGGATGCTGGCGAGGTCGCGGAGGATGTTCTCGGTGCATCCGTGGTGGTCGACGACGACGTGGTTGTGTTCGACGTGGGTGACGTCTTTGCACCAGACGGGCCGGCCGGGGTGCATGACGACGTCGTGGTTGCCGTCGTCGTGTTCGAGTTCGGCGGCGCGGAACTCGCGGTTGCACGGGCCGGGGCAGGGGTCCTCGCCAGCGGTGACGTTCGCCGGAATGTTATTCGCGGGATTGTCACTTGTGGCCGGCTCCGGGTTGGAGTGTGGCCAGTACCCGTGGACGACAGGCTCCCCGAACTGACGACGGCGGCTCATGATGCGCTCCCTGCGATGAGGCGCAGCTGGGCCGGCACCACGGTAGGCACGAGCTCGAGCTGCGCGGCGGTCAAGTTGAGCTGGTCGAGGATGTTGCGGATGGCGGTCGCGACGAGCTGGCCTTGGGTTTCGGCGAGGCGGACGCGGCGTTCGTCGACGCCGGCCTTCAAGGCTGCGGCGGCGTACGAGGCGAGCCGGTCGGAGGCCTGCTGCAGCATCACGTAGGCGATGTTCGGTTTCGCCTCCTGGGTGGTGCCGCGGTCGTCACCACCGTCCTTAATGCGGGTGGTGCCCCAGGTGAGTTCCTTGTCGTTGAGGTCGGCGACGCGGCGGCGCCAGTAGTCGACCTCACCGGCAGTGAACTGGACGAGTTCGATGAGGGCTTCGGCGGGGTGGATGTCGCGGCGGGTGACGCCGAGGCGTGCGAGTTCGCGGGTTGCTGTGGCTTCGGCGATTCGGTCGGCGGCGGCGGCTTTCGCGCGGGGTGAGTCGCCGCCGTGGAGGCGGCATCTGGTGGCTCCGGCGAGGGGTGGTTTTTGGCAGGTGCCGCCGTTGCGGGTTTTGGCGCCGCAAGTGGGGCCGGGGGTGCCACGGGTGGTCATGGGGTTCTCCTCGACGTGATGTGACAACGTGGGTTGACAACCTGATGTGTGACAACTAAAGTTGTCAACGTGATCAAGGACAGCGCCCGCAAACACGGCGTCACCGACGAGGACATCAACCACGCCCTCGCCAACGCCGTCCGGGTCTGGCCGATGGACGGGTTCGACATGCTCATCGGCCCAACCGCCAGCGGCGCCTTGATCGAGGTCGGCGTCAACCGTGACGGCGACGTGTTCCACGCCATGACGGCCCGACGAAAGTTCCTTTGAGGGAAGGTGATGCAGATGAAGACCACCAACCGAGTCCGCTCCGACAGCGAGCTGCTCGACGACATTGCCGCCGATCGTGACGAGCCGGTCGGCCCGGCCGTGGACGGCCAGGCGTTGCAGCAGCTCGCACGGGCGCGAGCTGCGCGCGAGGACGCGGACGCCGACATTCGTGCCGCGGTGGGCGCGGCTCGCGGTGCAGGCGCGTCTTGGGCGGTCATCGGTGCCGTGCTGGGTGTGAGCCGGCAGGCGGCGTTGAAGCGGTTCGGGTGAGCTGAGATCACGTCGCCTCCCCGATGGCGTCGGCCAGACGATCAGCGCGGGCGATCAGGTCGTCCCGAATCTCGGGGTAGTCGTGAAGGTAGGCGCCGGCCGCCTCCCGCAGCTCCCGCTCACCTCCGGCCCGCATCAGGGGCTCAGTGACGGCGGCAAGGACGGCGTCGGCGATGGCTGCGCGCGTGTGGGCCAGATGGCCGAACGGACTGCCGCGCAAACCACACCGGCATTCGGTCGCATACGGCTCGTAGACGTGCGCTTCCTGTGCAACCGCGACGGCCGTGATCGCGGACTGTCGGATCGGGTCGGGGATCATCGCAGCTCCTGAGCCTTGGCGGACCGCTCTCGGATGCGCAGGTCGAGCACGGCGAGGCGCCAGCGGGCTTGCTGGTAGTTGCCCCCATCCAGGTCTCTGATGGCGTGACGCAGGATGTCCACGTCACGCACGGAGTCTCCGTAGCCGTGACCAGGTGTCCAACGCGATTGCAGGCCTGCACGCTTTCGCCAGCGCAGGACCGTCCGCGTCGACACGCCGAGCAGTTCGGCGATCTCGACGTCGGCTAGGCCTGCGCTCACGAGACCGGTCAGGTCAGGGTGCATCGCAGGCTCAGGCCTCCGGATCGATGAGTCGGTCGAGCAGCTCGAGCGCCGACTTCCTCAGCGTCTCGCGCACGTCGGCGTCGGCGGCGTCGGCGGCGTCGGCGGCGTAGGCGGCGTAGGCGGCGGCGTCGGCGGCGTCGGCGTCGGCGGCGTAGGCGTCGGCGGCGTAGGTCTTGCGGATCTCACGAGACTTGTCCTTGGCAGCCAGCGCCGTCTCTCGGTTGGTGACGGGCTCGAGCACGCGCAGCTGCTCAGCGAGGTCAGGCTTGCCCAGGGCGTCGTACATGGCGGGCAGCACCTCGCGGCACGCCCAGTCGGCGAGCATGAACGCGCGGGTGATGTCTTTGCCGTCGCCGGCGGTGCCGACCATGCGCGGCAAGAACGGGATGAGCGCCTGCCGCTGCTCGGCGTTCCACGAGTCGTTCAGGCCGATGGTGAAGCGGCGCAGGACAGGCGACGCGCACTGGGGTGCGTCGGTGTGGCCCTCACCCGCGAGCCACGCCACGACCTCCATCGCGCAATGCCCCTGGTCGAACGTGCCGTGCTTGCCGTGGTCGAGCTTGATCGTGTCGAGCACTGCGGCTCGGTCCTCGATGATGATGGTCATGCCGAATCTCCTTGCGTGGGTTGACCCTCGGCGCAGCTGCCGAGGGGGATCGTGAGCTGCGCGTCCGCATTGGCTTGGGCCTCGAGCTCGTCGCGGGCCTGCTTGCGGATGGCGTCGAACTTGGCCCGGTCGAGAGGCACAGGCGGGTCGAGCACGCGGGATGCGCGGCAGTGGTGGTTCCGGTACACCGGGTGACCACAGTTGGGGCAGTTCCGGTCGCGCATCACGCCGGCCTGCGGTCGGGGATGGACCACCAGCCGTGGGCGGCGCCCTTGTGGGCGCACTTGCGACAGGTCAGGAGCCAACCGGTGCTGCGGGAGTACACCCACGTGTCTGGGTCGGGCTCGTCGCACCCGGTCGATCCAGCACGTGTCAGCCGGAACCTCAGGCGTGTATGCCGTCGCCCGGGACTGCTCGCGGCGGCGGGCGTCGCGGGCGTTGACAAACGCTGAGGCGATCCAAAGCACGAACGCGAGCGCCGATACCACGGCGAGCGCGACCGCGACAGGGACGTCGTAGGCGTCCTCGTGGCGGATTCGGTTGCCCTCTCGGTATGCCAGGTCACCCACGGTCGTCTCCTTCGTTAACCAGGCCGGATGGCAGTTGCATCGAGCCAACATCCGTTCCACCAGTGCCTCGTACCGGGCCTTGTAGTCGTCACTCATCGTCGGCCCCCGTGGGGAGCAGGGCGCGGATGTCGTGAGCGCACCCGGCCAGCAGCCCTTGCCACTCGTGTCCCTCGGAGGAGGCGTACATCTCGTCAGCCAGCGCCCTGACCTGCTCCACCACAGCCGCGAGGGTGGCGAGAGCGGCACGGGCAGCGTCACGCTCGGACACCATCGCCTGTGCCAGTTCCGGAATGTCGTGGTGGCTCCACGACGTGAGAGCCGGAGGGTCGCCGCGCAGGACGTTGGCCGTGCGGGTCAACAGGTCGCCCTGCCGAGACAGGATGCCGTCGTACTCACTGGCGTCCTCACGTGCTGCGTCCCGCTCGGCTCGCAGGTCAGCCGTGGCAGCCTCCACAGCCGCAGCCACGTCCTCGTCCCGCAGGGCCAGCACAGCGCGGATCGGGTCGTGGCTGTTCGCCACGCCGTAGATCGCCTTGGTGTACCGCTGCACGTCCTCGTCCGCGGGCGAGACCGGGCGAACGTCCGGGGCGGTCGGGCGGTCCAAGACGTTGGCGTTCGTCATCGGGTCGAGGATGCATCCGTGACCGGCGTGCGGCTGGTTCTCATTTGGGGCGGTCATCGCTGGCCCCTGAGCGTCTCGGTCATGCACTCCGGGCACATCTGGCCGTCATCGCCGGAGTACCAGCCGAGCGGCTTGCCGGTGAGGACTTGCAGCGGGCTGTAGTCGTAGGCGTCCATCGGGTGCTCTCCGTCCCCGATCGTGCGCTTCCGGCGGCACATGCCGCACGTCGCTGCGGCCTGCTGCTGGTTCTCGTGGTGGGTCATGGTGTGGGTCCTTTCACGGGGTTGGGTTGGTGGTCTTCGGATCAGTCGGAGGGATCGGTCGCACTGATCCCGGTCCCCGAAGGGAGAGGGACCGGGGATCAGTGCTGCGACTGGCACCAGAAGGGATCAGTCGAGGGATCGGTCGGGGATCAGTCATCGGAGTCCTTCGGGAACGCCTCGACGAGGTGGTGAAGGGTGGACCCGCGGGGGCCGTCTTCGGTCCGGATGTGGTGTTCGCGGATGAGCGCCTGGACGGCGTCCGCGATGCCGTCGTTGGAGCCCTTGACGCCCTTCTTGATGTCGTTGAGCGAGCTCGCGCCGGGGTGGCCGAGGAGGAACTGGGAGACGCGCTCCATGAGGATCGTGGGCCGGAAGTGGCCTTCCTCGTCGACGCTGGCGGTCGGGTGGTCGAGCCAGGCGAAGGTCTGGCCTTCGGCGGTGTCGTCGAGGTGGAACTCGGCGATGGTGTGGCCGTCGGGTCCGACGTCGCCGTGCTTGTCCTTGTCGAGGACGACCTTGATGACACCGTGTTCGCCGCGGCCGCCGGATCGGACCTTGATGGCCTTCATGGCTGTACCGGTGATGGATGCGAGCTTGTGCTGTCCGCCGATGGCGTAGCGGCCGCGGGTCTCGGCGTCCTTGGTGACGTGGTCGATCTGCAGGACGGCCGGGCCGCGGTCGGCGATGCGGCGGGGGAGCTTCATGACGTAGGCGGCGACGTCGTCGTTGTCGTTGATGGACCAGCCGTGCATGCTCATGGCTTCGGTGACGCCGTCGATGACGGCGATGGTGCAGCCGTCGATGGCCTGGTCGAGGTGGGTGGTTCCGGCTGGGTCGATGGCGGCGTCTGGTCGCACGTAGCGCCACCGTTGCGGGTCGCGCAGCACGTTGGGGTCGACGCCGATCTGTAGGAGGCGTGCGGCGACGGACTGGGCGCGGTCTTCGAAGTCGACGAGGGCGGCGTTGTTGCCGGCTTCGAGCTCTTGGGCGATGGCGAGCAGTGCGACCCAGGTCTTGAGGCTGCCGGGTTCGCCGCTGATGGAGTGGACGGCGTAGGGGTAGAGGAGGTTCTTGCCGTCGCGGCGCCTGAGGATGGTGGCGACGGGCGCGGAGAGGTCGCCGTCGAGGACGGCGGCGAAGTCGACGGGTGCCCAGGTGTTGACGGGGCCTTGGTGGTCGACGCCGGGGACGTGTTGGCGGACCTGTTCGAGCTCGGCCTGGGCGGCGGCGATGATGTCGTCGTAGTCGACGACGCCGTCCATGGTGGCAAGCTGCTGCAGGCGGGTGGCGGCTTGGCTGAGCCGGGTTTGGGTGGCGTGGCCGGCGACGAGGTCGGCGTAGTAGCCGGCGTCGACGACGGCGAGGCCTTCGTAGTGGAGTTGTTCGAGTTCGGCTTGGCCGCCGATGCGGGGGAGCTGGTTACCGAGCTGGTGGGCGACGGTGAGGGTGTCGACGGGTTGGGCTCGGGCGTAGAGGTGGACGATCGCGTCGTAGATGTGTTCGTAGCGGGCGTCGTGGAAGTCGCCGCCCTGGAGGACGTGGGTGGCGTCTGCGCGGGCGCCCGGGTCGCGGAGCATGGCGCCGAGGAGGGCGCGTTCGGTGAGGTCGCGGGGGGTGCGGGTGGGCGCGGGTGGTCGGGTGTCGAAGTCGTCGTCGGGTGGCGCTTCGAGGGGTGGTGGTTCTTGGCGGCGTCGCTGGTCGATGTTGACGACGTCGTGGCGGCGTTCGGTCACGCGGCACCGCCGAACAGGGTGTCATCGTGGACGAGGTCGCGGTTGGCCCAGAGGACCTCGGTGCGGCGCTGGTCGCCCTTCCCGTTGCCGGTCTTGGTGGCGATCTCGATGCGGTTCCAGTCGGCCAGGGAGCGGTCGTACAGCGGCGAGGGGTAGCCGGAGATGACGACGGCCGCGGACGCGGCTCGAGCTGCGTCGAGGACCTCGAGGTGCTGCGCCTCGGTGGTGAGCTCGTGGCGGTAGTTCCGCGCCCTCGTGGATCCGAGGTAGGGCGGGTCGAGGTAGAGAAGGACGCCCGGGTGTTCGCCGTATTTGGTGATGAGGTCGAGGGCTGGTCGGCACTCGAGGGAGACATGGTGAAGGCGGTCGATGAGCGTGGCCATGCGGTCGACGTAGCCGGCGAGGTACTTGGGGAAGCCGAGGCTGGTGCCGTCGGGCTTGGCGAAGTGCCGCCAGCCGGTCGCACGCAGGGATGAGGACCTGCCCTGGGTGAGGGCGACCCAGGTGCGGCGGGCGCGCTCGATGTCGTCGACGTCGGCGGGCTTGGTGGACTGGGCGTGCTCGATGCGGGAGTGCGGGGTGAGGGCGCAGAGGCGCTGTAGTTCGTCGCCGTGGTCGCGGAGCTGGGTCCAGAAGTTGACGAGGTCGCCGTCGATGTCGTTGGCGGTCTCCATCTTCGAGGGCGCCTTAGCGAGCAGTACGGCGAGGGAGCCGGCGAAGGGTTCGACGTAGTGCTGGTGCTCGGGCAGCACGGAGACGATGAAGTCGGCGAGGTTGGTCTTGCCGCCGTAGTACGAGAACGGTGGGGAGGTCACCGGGAGCCTTCCTGCGGGGGCTTGGTCTGGATGCAGGGTGTGCCGGCCCGCGGGGTCGAGGCGCGGGCCGGCACTGCTCTCAGGTGGTGGACCAGATGTCGCGGGAGGTGTCTGCGCTTACCTTGGTGACGACGCTGTCGAACGCGTCCTGCAGGACGTCCTTGGGTCGGTTGAGGCGGTACCCGAGCAGGAGTGACCCGTTGGCGATGCGGTACCGGAACCGGGCCTGCACCTTGTACGTCTCGCCACGCTCGAACGGCTGCAGCGCGAGGGTGAAGGTGTCGGGGATCGCGATCGACCCCTTCTTTCCGGCGGTGGCGGTGGTGTTCTCGGCGTAGGTGAGCTGGGTCTCGCCGGACTTGAGGCGCTGGGAGGAGTCGAAGTCGACCTTGGTGGTGGCCTGGAAGGTTTGGGCGAGCTCGAGCATGTCGGCGCCGGTGGGGGTGACGAAGTTGGGCAGGTGGTCCTCGATGAACTCGGCGAACTCGACCTGGGGCATGAGTCGGCCGTCGCGTTCGGTCCACTGCTTCCAGTCGTCGGTGCGTTGCAGCTGCAGCTTGATCTGGTGGTCCTGGTGGCCGGCGTAGTCTTCGATGCCGTCGCCTGTGGTGCCGAGGTGGGCGTTGATGACGGCCTTGATCTGGGAGGCGCCGTCGTGGGCCC
Source organism: Actinomycetes bacterium (assembly GCA_023420415.1). Classification (GTDB taxonomy): domain Bacteria; phylum Actinomycetota; class Actinomycetes; order Actinomycetales; family Dermatophilaceae; genus Pedococcus. The sequence goes on from JAEZWF010000018.1 coordinate 68,142, forward strand.
AGAGCTCGGTTTCGGGAAGGCCGTGCTTGGCGATGGCCTGCACGAACGAGGGGATGTCGGTGACGGTGTAGTGGCCGGTCTTGCGTGCGGGGCGCTGCTCCTCGTCTTCGCGGAGCTGCTCGCGGATGTCGACGAGCTCGTGGCTGACGCCGTCGTAGTACAGGCCGCGCTCGAGCTGTTGGGCTCCGACGGCGTCCTGTGCGGTCTCGATGATGTCGCGGGCTTCGGTGGTTTCGGGCATGGCTCAGTTGGCCTCTCGGTCGTAGGTGGTGGGGTCGGTGATTTCGCCGTCGGCGTTGACGCCGGGAGGCGGGGGGACTTCGCGGAGGCTGTCGAAGGCCAGCTGGTCGGGGTCGTCGCGTTGGAGGTTGCCGTCCTTGCCGACGAACCACATGCCGGAGGGGCGGTCGTGTTCGGGGAGCTTGAGGGCGATCTTGTCGCTGACGATGACGACGCGGTCGTCCTTCTTCATGGGTTCGACGGTGACGGTGAGGGTGACGGCGCCCTTCTTGCCGGTGTCTTTGACGCGGGCGACGAGGGTGTGGAGGGCGTCGCCGAGTTCGTCGTGGGTGCGGCCGCGGCCGTGTTCGCGGAGGAAGTCCGCGAAGGGGCGCACGGTTGGTCGGTCTGGGTCGGTCATGCCGGGTTCTCCTTGGTGTGGGTGGGGTTTCGGTGCTGCAGCAGGTAGTCCTCGACGAGGTGGCGGCCGGGTATGCCGCCGTCGGGGATGGGTCGGTCGGTGCGGCGGGCCCAGGCGTGGACGTCCTGGGTGGTGATGCCATTGGCGGCCATGAGGTCCTTGAGCCCGCGGGCATGGTCGCGCCCGGGGCGCCCGGTCTGCGCCCGGGCGGCAGTGCGCAGGGTGACCCCGTGTTCGCGCAGGATCCGGCCGACCGTGGTCTGGCCGATGCCGAGCCGGTGGGCGACCTGCTTGCCAGTCAGGCCCGTCTGGTAGAGCTCGATGGCGGCCTGCACGGTCTGGTCGGGGATCTGGTTGCGGCCGCCGCTGTTGGTGTGGCGGTCGTCGCGCATGGTGACGCCGGCGCGGATGAGGCGGCGGCGGACGGTGGCGGGGCCGCACCCGAGCTGGGCGGCGATGGCCGGGATGGTTGCGCCGCTGGTGTAGGCCCGGACGATCTGGTCGGTGTCGATGTGCTGGCCGCGGCGCATGGCCTCGAGGTGTTTGCCGTCGACGGTGGTGACGCCTCGGCGCCGGAACTGCCCGAAGACCGCGCGCACGCTGACGCCGTGGTGGTTGGCGATCTGGGTGACGGTCATGCCCTGCCCGGCCTGGGTGATGGCCAGGGCGACGTCGAACGTGGGCTTGGGGCCTCGCGGCTGGTTGGGCACGTCGATGCCGGCGGCGACCAGGTGGCGGCGCACGGTCTGCCGCTGCAGCCGTGTGGCTTCGGCGATGGCGTCGACTGGTTGGCCTTGGGCGTGCAGCTCGAGGATGAGCCGGTCCCGGCGGGCGGTGAGCGTCTCGGCCGGTGGGGTCTTGCGGCTGGTCTTGCGTCCGTCGCGGGGTTCGATCCCGGCCGCGCGTAGGTGCTTGCGTGCGGTGGTGAGGGTGCAGCCGACCTGCCCTGCGGCTTCGGCCAGGGTGGCGCCCGCCCGGTAGGCGTCGACGAGGGCGGTGACATCGATGCGGGGTCCGCGGGGTCGCTGCTGGCGTGGCCGCCGGCGGGCCTTGGCGGCCTTGGTGGGCGTGCGGACGAGGACCTTGGGTTCGGTCTCGACGAGGATGCCGAGGCGCTTGAGTCGGGCGACGGCGTCGGGGTCGACCGCGGGCGCCTGCCGGATGGGGGAGACGCGGGCGTGGGCGCGTTCGAGCTGCTGGAACGGGTCGCCGCCGGAGCGGCGGGTCCCGGTGGGGACGTGCGTGGTGTGGCCGATGGGTGCGGCGACCGAGCCGTATGCGCGCATCAGGCCACCGCCGTGGGCTGGTGGGACTGGACGTGCTCGACGAGGGCCTGGACGGCAAGGTCTCGGCTGGCCAGACGGGTGATGCCGTGGCATCCGGTGGTTGGCAGGCTCGACCACTCGTAGCCGAGTTCCTTGGTGCCGCCGACGGTGCCGATGCGCTGACCGTCGAGGTGGACGGACCAGCAGTCGATGCCGGGCTGCAGCCGCTGAACGGTGACGTTGTCCATCACGCCACCGCCTGCGCTGGTCGGGTGACCTTGACCAAGGCTGCGAGGTGCGTCTGCGGCAGGTCGACGAGGGGCTCACCGAGGACGTGGTGGCCGAGGGCGCGCAGCCACCACGCGTCGACCTGGTTGTCGTCACGCAGGTCCACCCCGGTGCGCTTGAACAGCTCGACGCGCATGTCGGGCTTGGTGGCGTTGCCCTTGCCGGTGGCGTACTTCTTGAGCGTGGCAGGGGCCACCTCGAGCACGGTGTGGTGGGCTAGGTGGAGCTCGTGGATGAGCAGCCACCACAGGCCGTTGCGGTCGAGGGTGCCGCCTTGGCGGGACTGGCCGAGCGACGGGGCCTCGATGACGACGAGGTCGACGTCGTCCAGCGGTAGGACGTCAGCGACGATGTCGAGGAGCCGGTCGTGGCGGTCGGTGAGGGTGTCGCCGAGGGGCTTGCTGGTGATGGTGGTCAGGTCGCCGTCGGCGTTGGCGACGCCGGTGCCGGTGAGGCTCGGGTCGATGCCGATGACGTTCACGACCGCACCACCTTGTAGGCCTCGGTGAATCGCTCCCAAGCCTCGGCGGTGCCGCCGTGATCGGGGTGTGAGTGGCGGCGCGCGAGGCTGATGATCCGTTCCTCGCTGGGGTTAGCCTCGTTGAAGATGCCGCCGAGGCGGCGCAGCATGGCCCACGCCTCGTCGGCTGCGAGTGGAACCACGGCGGCGGTCGCACCGATCTGGCGGTAGCCGACGTACTGCTCGTCAGACTGTGTTGCGCCGTAACGGTTCACGGCCCGGAGCGCTTCGAGGGTCAGGGCGATGGCGCGCACGTTGTGCTGCCAGAGCTCCATCTTGTTGTTCCACGGCTTCTCGTCGTAGCGGTCACAGCGGAACAGCAGCGGCCCGTTGACGGACTCGAATGCGAGGGCGACGGCGCTGGTGGCCGGTCGGGCGTTGGCGCGCACCTGGCCGTCGATGCGAAGGTCGGCCTCGGTGATGTCCATCATCAGTACCGGGTCGGGCATGCCGCTGTTCTGGATGGCGTACACCTCGCGCTCGAGCAGGTTGAGGGTGTCCGACCAGGAGGTGGTGAACTGGGAGCGGGTCCGGGGCTTCTGGCCGATCCAGTGGCGGTCGGTGAGCGGCCGCGTTGTGAGGATCATGACGCCCCCCGCAGGAACGCCTCGGTCTCGGCGACGAGTTGGTCGGCCTCCTGGTCGTAGGGGAGGTCGTTCGGCTGGGGGAGCAACTGGTCGCAGCGGGTGCAGATGGGGCGCCCGTAGTGCGTTGCCCAGTCGGTGGTGGTGTGGCCGTTGACGGTGCACAGAAGGTGCTCGCCGGGGGTGGGGTGTGCACGCCGCGGAGTCCGTGGAGGGGTGCCGGGCTCAGCGGCGGCGTCGAAGGGGGCCTCGTTGATGGGGCCGGTGAGGTCGACCCATGCCCAGACTGCGCAAGCGACGAGTGCGACGACGAGGACGGCGACCATGTCAGTGCCCCCGGCCGTCGTTGTCGTGGCGGCGCAGCGCCCAGGCGTACCAGGTGAAGATGCCGCCGAGGGCGAGCAGGACGATGGCGACGGCGACCTTGCCGCTGACGCCGGTGCCGGTGAAGGCGAGCCGGTCAGGTGTTGCGGACGCGGGCGTCGAAGATGCTGCGCTCGGCTGGGGTGAGGGCGCGGTGCTTGTCCAGGGCGGCCTGGATGAGGTTGTGTGAGACGACGACGGCGGGGGCGGCGCGACGACGGAGGTCGGAGTACTCGCGGGCTCGGTCGTTGTCGTCGTAGCCGTCGCGGTAGGCGTCGAGGAGCTGCTCGACGGTGACGGGCTGGTCGTCGTCGTCGCGGGCGGCGACGTGGTAGTAGTCGCAGTCGGAGGCTGCGACTTGGCGGTGCCAGTGCTCGGCTCGCTCGTCGCAGTTGCGGTGGCCGAGGTCGTGGCTGAGGAAGTCGTCGACGAGGTCTCCGTCCGGCTTGTTGAGGATGGGCTGGTCGTCGTGGGCCATGAGGTCGTCTCCGTACTGGTCGGGGTGGAAGTCGTTGAGGTGGCAGGCGTTCCGGGGCACGTCCACGCGCCCGCGGTCAGGACGGCATACACGTCGGTGCGCCCGTCCGAGCGGGTGTGCTTGCCCGCACCGGTCGCCTCGTCGATGTGTGAGGACGCCTTGGATGGGTCGATGAGGTTCCAGCCGGTACCGGTCTCACCGCGCCCGTTGACCGGGTGACACACCCAGGGCTTGGTGTCGTCGTGCCCGCCGGCGAATGCGGCGGTGGCTCCGACGAGCGCGAGGGACGCGGCGACGGCGGCGACCGTGGCGGCGCGGGGGATGGTCAGGGTGCGCATCACGCCACCGCCGGCGCGTCGACGTCGCCACGGCGCAGGGCCGCGAGGAACTCACCGATCTGACCCGCGTCCGCGTCCGCCACGGGCAGGGCCGCGAACTGCTCGAAGGCCTGCTCGAGCTGCGTCTGCGTCCACCCGTTCTGGCCCGCGACCGTGACCACGTTCATCCACGCGGCGCCGGCGTCGGCCTCGGGCGCGTCGTTCGGAACCTCTTCGGCGTCGACCGCCTGGTCGAGCGGTGCCTGCGCCTGGTCGATCTCGTTGCCGCGCTTGACGATCGCAGCCTTGAGCCCGTCGGTCAGGTGCCCGGCCTCGCCGGCACGGCGCCAGATCAGGTTCAGCTCGTCCTTCGACGCGGCCTGTGCGATCGCTGAGGTGTAGTCGGTCGCCTGACCGCCCTCGATCTGGCGGGCCTCCGTTGCGGCAGAACCGATCTGGAAGGTGCGGTCAGCCTGCGCCCCGAGAAGCGCCCCGGTCGTGACGTTGCGCAGCTCGACGACCGGGACGGGGAAGTGCTTGGTCTCGCCGCGGGCGACCCGGGTGCGCTGTTCGATGCGCACGCGGATCGGGACCAGGGCGGCGTCGCCCACGGCTCCGCGGATGAAGTCAACAACGCCGGCAATCTCGTCGGCCGCGTAGTACGAGCCGGTCTCGATCCGGTAGGAGCCGAGACCGGGCAGTTCGGGCAACAGGACCTTGAGGCGGGACTTGGTGTCGCACACCTTGCCCTTGGGCTGCTCGTGCCACCGCTCGCCGAACTCGGCGAGGCACAGGCAGTGCGATCCGGAGAACGACTCGGTTTCGCCGTTGCAGCGGCGAACGCAGCCGCCCTTGCTCCACTGCTCGTAGGCCTGGGAGAGCGGGTCTCCGGAGGGGAGGATGGCGTCGATGCTGGTGGCCTTGGTGATGACGCGCCACTGCTTGCCGCCGTTGCCCATCGGCTGCCACGCCTCGACCTGCCCGCCCCACAGATGCGCGGCTGCGTCGGCCTTGGTCTGGTCGGGGCTGGTGAAGATCCACGTGTCGCTGCGGGTGGGGCGGGTCTTGCCGTTGCTGGTGGGGACGGTCAGGCCGAGCCGGAGCCGGCCGGCCTCCGCGAGCTGACGCTGGCGGTTAAGGATGCGGGTCATGATCAGACTGCCTTTCGTGCGCGATAGCCGCGCATGTAGATCCGATTTCGCTCTCTGGCGCAGGCCTTGCAGTGACGTCCGGTTCCGTCGGGGCGGACGTAGGTGTTGCGCTCATCGAGCGCATGGCCGTTCACGCACGCCGTCTTGGAGGCGTTGATGGCGGAGGGGCCGGTGGAGCGGAGAGTGTTGATCCGCCCGGTGACTGGCTCCATGTGCTCTGGATTCACGCACGCGCGGTTCCGGCACAGGTGGTCTAGTTGCAAACCCTCCGGGATGGGGCCGACCAGCAACTCGTAGACCAGGCGGTGCGCCACGACGCGGCGCGAACCAGCGCGTGGCTCGATGCGCTCACGGCCGTAACCGTTGCGCGTGAGTTCTCCAGTCCAAAGCCAGCACCCGTCAGGCTGAGGTTGGATCTTGTCGACGATGCGGTCAGGCAGCCGAGACATCACGCAGCCGCCTTCCGGCCACGCTTCGGCTTGTACTTCCCGGCCGGGCTGATGGGCCGGTACTCGCCCTTCGTGATGTCCGAGCCGCAACCGTGCATCCACTTCGCCAGCGCGAGGCATCCCTTGAAGGCCGCCCACTCCGCTTCGCCAGTCGGCAACGGGATGAGCTCGTACGTGTTGCGTCGCAGGTTCAGCACAGCCGCCCCGTGGACGCCAGGCATCTTCACGATCGAGTCGTCCGGCAGCCATGCCTCGGTCATGTGGCGCAGGGCCGTCAGCTGCAGGGCGTACTCGCCATAGACGCTTGTCGCCGGGCGGGTCAGGCTGGTCTTGATGTCGATCAAGATCCGGCCGCGATCGTTCACGTCGCGGACAACCTTGACCGGCATGCCGGGGACGAAGCCATCGACCGGCAGGCTGGCGATCAGGTCGAGCGTTCCGGCGTAGCCGAGGCGCGGGTTGGCGACGGTGAGCTCGACGGACTCGACGTTGGTGTTGATGTCGATGTCGAAGTCGGTCAGGAACCGTTCGTACTGCCGAACGAACGCCTGCGCCTGCTCGTCGCCGTCCTCCTCGGGCAGGGTGGTGCCGAGGACGTGAGCTTCGGCGAGGGCGTGGACGCGGGAGCCGAAGTCGGCGGCCTTGTCGCGGGGCGACGGTGACCTGCCGGCTGATCTCCTTGCGGAGTTCCTCGCGGTTCTCGGTGCGGGATCGGAACACCAGGGACGGGAGGTTGTCCATGGCGTACTCGGCGGCGATCTTCGCGGCCCACGGGACGAGTGCGGGCTTGGCGCACCCGACGGACAGGGCGTTGGTGACGCTGATGAGCTGCTCGCCGGTCGTGGGGTGGGTGTAGTACCGACCCTGGGCCGTGGCCTCGGCGTGACGGGGCGACGTCATGCCGTCCACCGCCGGGTCCAGTAGTCCTCGGAGTCGTCCTCGAGGCACGTGGCCGAGCACCACACGCAGGCGTTCTTGCCGAGCCAGGCGTCCTGGTCGGTGTCGCGGACGGCGGCCGACGATGAGCTGGTCGCATCGGTGGCAGGCGAGGCCGGCGAGTTCGAGGGCGGCGGTCTGCTGTTCCTTGAGGTCGACGATGACGGCCCAGGCGTCGACCATCACGGTCAGGACTTCGTGGTCGGTCCACCCGTTGGCGAGCTGCTCGAGTGCTTCGTCGATGGCGGCGGCGGTGCGTGCCGCGATCTGCGGGGCGAGGTCGAGAGTCATCGAGTCACCTCGCCGTTCACGGCTTCCCAGCTGACGCGGTCCACGACCATGCGGTCGCCCGGTTCGGCCAGGAGCGCCGTGGAGGGGACGATCAGGAAGTCGTCACGTCGCGGGTAGCTGGTCGGCCACTTCGCGTGAGCGTCACCGCTGGCGATCTGCCTCTTTTCGTTCATGCTCGCCCGGAGGACGACGCTGCGGCGGCCCATCAGAGCCTCCCGCCGGCGAGGGCGTTGCGGAACGACGCGGCCTCGTCGCAGCCGGTGCACAGGTCGCCGGTGGTGGCGTAGTTCTCGCCACCGCACGGGCCCTCACAGCGGGAGGGCTCCTCCATGGCGTCGAACAGCTCGCCCGCCAGCTCTTCGGCCTGGTCGGGGCCGAGCATGAGTTTGAGCGCGGACGTCATTTCGAGGCGCTGCAGGATGACCTGCCGGGTCTTGGCGTGGTCCCACGTGCCGGGCTTGGTGTTGGCGAGCAGGGTCATGAGGTGGCCGTTGCCGCGCAGGGCGAGGGCGATGTCGGACAGGAGCCCGGCCGCGATGGGGGTGAGGTCGACCTCGACGGTGTGGTGGTCGCCGTCGACGATGCGGGTGGCGACGGGGCGGTTGGCGTCGATGCGGTTGTGGCTCATGCCGACACCCCAAGCACGCGGCGCATCGCGGCGACGTCGGATCGCAGTGACCAGTGGTCGCTTTCCAGCTGCGCGTGCGCCTCCCCATGGTCGGCCAAGCGAGCGGCGAGACGACCCAGCATCAGGGTCACGTCCGCAAAGGTCTTGGGCGCGTTGGTGATGCTGAGCCCCCCGGCGAAGGGCATCGAGGCGAACGCCATCGCCCAGCGGCGTTGGTCTTCAGGTGTGAGTTCGGCGGTCGGATCTCCCGAGATCTTGTCGAGACGAGCGCTCAGGTTCTGTGCTGACGGCCAGGTGGACGATTCGGTGGTGCTGGTCTCGCTCATCGCGGTACCTTTCTGGTGGTTCGTTGGGCCGGGTGCTTCTTGTCGGGAGTCCCGGCCCTTCGGCTTGTGCGGGGTCAGGCGGCGCGGTGCGCGTCGAGCCACCGGTTGAGGCGTGCGGTGTCGTAGCGCCACCGCGGAGTGCGCGCGGTGCCGACGTTGATCGCGAACGCGTCGTAGTCGCCACGGCGCGTGTGTTTGCGCACGGTCTTGATGTGCTCACCCAGCACGGCCGCGAGCTGCTGGGCCGTGATGAGGCGGGGGAGCGTGGTCATGCCGCGGCCTTGGGGTGCGCGATCGCGATCTGCTCGACGTTCAGCAGACGCGCGCTCTTGGCCAGGAGCTGGTTCGTCAGGGGCTTCCGCCCGGCCTCGATGTTGGAGAGGTAGGCGTATGAGATGCCGAGCTCGGTGGCGAAGTCGCCGAGCTTCCAGCCCCGGGTCTCGCGAAGGGTGCGGAGCGTGGCACCGACGCGCTGGCGTTCGGCCTGCTCCGCTTCCGTGAGGGTCTTTGGGGTCATGGGTTGAGAGTAAGGAACTATAAGGAACAAGTCAAGTGATTATGCGGAAACATGATGAGGAATCTTGTTTCCGCAGGTCAACTATGCTGACAGGTGCGTAACTACAGGTCGGTGTTTCCGCGCAGGGTTCCTGACTGTTCAGGGTGGGCCGCTTTGATGTTTCCTGAAGTTTCCGGAAAAGATCTGCCTCATGAACGTGAAGAAGCGGGGACCACCATGAAGAGCCGGGAAGACGCCCGGCGCGACGTCCGCAAGGCCGTCCGCGCACACATGGCAGCCAGGCGATGGAACAAGGCCGAGCTGCAGGAAGCGGCGAGCATCGACGCCAACACCGCTGGCGACTTCCTCAACGGAACCCGCTGGCCCCAAGCGCGAACCCTCGCCAAGATCGAGGACGCCCTCGAGTGGCCCGCCGGGACCATCGCCGCCATGCTCGAAGGCGACGGCGCACCGCCTGTCGGTGGCGGCGGGCAAGATCCGGTCGCAGAGTCGGGGGACTCCCTGTTGTTCATGCGCCCGCCTGGCGTGAGCGACTCAGAATGGGACCGCATCAGGCAGGAGGGGCGGGCGTTCCTTGAGTTCCAGATCGATCGAGCATCCCGGCAACGCTGAGCCGTACGACCCGGGCGCGGACATGGCGTTGCGCTACCCAGACTGGGTGGTTCGTCACCGGCTGATCGCGCCCATCCCGGAGGTCCTGTGCGTGCGCCGGCGCGTTGTCCTCGTCGACTCCGCAGCTGACCGGGCCGTCCGTCGGTGCGCCCTCGCGCACGCCGTCGCGCACATCGACCTCGGCCACGTGCCGGCGTCAGGGCGGACCGGCCGACGCTGCGAAGAACAGGCCGACACGTTGGCTGCGGCCAGGCTCATCCCGCTGGCCCGCCTAGCGGACGTGCTGCGCTGGGCGCTGGGCCCGGATGAGGTTGCGGCGGAGATGGACGTGACGGAACACATGGTCAGGGCTCGGGTGCTTCATCTGAGCGCAGGGGAGAAGGCGTGGATCAGCGCCTTCGTGGCAGACAAGGACGAAGCGGCATGAACGTGAGGCGACCGGGCTGGGTGTTCCTGGCAGGGATCGTGGTGGTGTTGGCCGGCTGCTCGAGCGGAGGAGATGGTGGGGAGCCGAGGACCTCGTCGAGCTCGACGACGACGGTAGCCAAGTTCACCGTGGCCGAGGTCGCGTCGAAGGTGGTGCAGGCCCGTTCGCGTGTGGAGAAGCTGCGCGACGACCTGGCGGACTGCCCCACCACCGACGAGATCGACCAGCTGGGGTGCAGCTTCGTGGTGCAGCGGGTGCCGGTTGATGGGGAGTTGACCTTGAAGGAGTGGTCAGGGCTGGAAGGGTCGCGGATGCCCGATGAGGTGGCGGCACTGTTCAACCAGACCTATTCGGCTGCGCAGACGTTGAGTTACGTGGAGGGTGAGAAGTGCGCAGACGGCACGCTGAACGCCGACTGCTCCACGGTGACCTATGCCGCGCGCCGGGCGGTGGATGACCTGCTGGCCAAGATGGACGGGTGGGGTCCTTACTCATGACCGACACCGAGCGGGTGGTTCTGGCGATCGAGCGGCGGTTCGCGAACGCGCCGGCCGACGGGCGCAAGGAAGCCGCGGCATCCGCCGAGCTCGGGCTGACGCCGACACGTTACGCGCAGTTGCTCAACCGGCTGCTGGACGACCAGGGCGCGCTCGAGGCGGAGCCGGTGCTCGTCAACCGGTTGCGTCGCCTGCGGGCATCCCGGCAGCGGACCCGTTCAGTCCGCCGGGCGGGGGTCTGAGTCGTGGGCCACGTCGTCGACCGGTGGACAGTCCCTTCACCCTCCGGGCGGCGCGTCAAGGGGCCCCGGCACGGACAGGGCAAGAGGTGGCGCGCACGCTGGAACGAACCCGACGGCACCGAACGGTCGAAGTCGTTCACCACCAAGGACGCAGCCGAGGCACATCTCGCCAAGGTCGACGTGGACATGCGCGCCGGCCGGTACGTGCGGGACACCCGCACCACCTTCGAGGACTACGCCCGCGGCTGGCTGGCCGAGCAGCTCCACCAACGCCCCGGAACGGCCGCGCAGGCACGCTCGAAGCTAGAGCGGTACGCCTTCCCGATCATCGGCCCCCACCCGATCGGCCGACTTACTCGGGCGGACGTGCAGCGCGTCATCAGCGAGGCCACCGCCCTCGGGCCAGACGCGCGACGCATCCTCTACGTGTACGTGCGCGCCGTGTTCTCCGCCGCGGTGGAGGACCGGATCGTGCAGGTCAGCCCCTGCAGGCGGGTCAACCTGCCGGAGGCGGTCAGGCGGCGCGTCACCCCACTCGACGTCGACACGGTGGCGGTGCTCGCCCGGGCCATGACGCCGCACCTGGCTGGTGCGGTGTGGTTCTGCGCCGGCACGGGTGTGCGGCCGGGGGAGATGCGGGGTCTGACCGTGGACCGGGTCGACGCTGACCGGGTCACGATCGACCGGCAGCTGTCGGACACGGCCACGGCATACCGGCCCGCCTGGGGGCCGCTCAAGACCGACGCGTCGCCCAGGACGATCCGGCTGGCGGCCGTCACCCAGAAGCGTCTCGAGGAGCACCTGGACGCCTTCCCGCCTGGTCGGCACGGGCTCGTGTTCACCTCGGCCCGAGGCGGTGCCCTTGCTCGGTCAACGATCCAGTCGGCATGGGTCTCGGCCCGGAACGGCCTGGACCTTGGCGGCCGCTCGGGCTGGCATGACCTGCGGCACCATCACGCGTCGCTGCTGATCGCAGCGGGGGCGTCGCCACGCGCGGTAGCCGACAGGCTGGGACATGCAGATCCGGCGGAGACGCTGCGCACCTACAGCCACCTGTGGCCTTCGGACGAGGACCGGATGATCGAGGCGATCGAGGCCGCCTACTCCGGACCCCCAGACGAGTCACGGCCCTGAGACGGCCCGGCCCGCGCTGCGTCGCAGGTCAGGCGGGGCTTCCGTGGAAACCCGGCGTATCGACCGACTCATCCACCCGTCTCAGGCGGTCAGCAGGCCGATGCCGAGCGAGGTCAGGCCGGCGGCCAGCAGCAGGGCCCCGGCGAAGACCAGGACGATGAGCCGGTTGGGGGAGGTGCGACCCGCGCCCATCGAGGAGAAGAAGAACCCGCCCGGCATCAGCAGCGCGGCGACCGGCACGCCCGAGCGCGAGAGCCAGTCCCACAGCCCGGTCTGGGTCGTGGCGTCGGCGAGCAGCTGGCAGACCAGCCCGAGGACCAGCAGCGTCCCGGCGTGGGCGTGACCGGCCCGCGCGAACTTCTCCTGGAACGGCGTCACCTCCGCCTTCCCGCGGACGATCTTGAGCAGGTAGAGGCCACCGGTCTCGACCGTGACCAGCGACAGCAGCAGGATTCCCGCGAGGATGCGGGACTCGTCGGACAGCATCGGGACCACCTCGGCTATTTGGAGAGTTGACTCACCAATACTGGATAGTTGGCTCTCCAAATGTCAAGATGTCCGTATGTGGTTGTCCGAGCTCGCGAGCCGCGGCGGCGTCCCCGTCGCCACCGCCAAGTACTACCTGCGTGAGGGGCTCGTCCCACCAGGTGAGGCAGTGGGGGCCACGCGCGCCCGGTACGACCAGTCCCACGTCGACCGGCTGCGGCTGGTGCGGGCGCTGGTCGACGTCGCGGGCCTGACGCTGGACCAGGTGCGCGAGGTGATCGCGGCGATGGCCGGTGAGAAGACCGCGTCGGCCGCGATCGGTGCGGCGCACTACCGGCTCTCCCCGACGCCGGCCCGCGAGCCCAGTGCCGAGTCGCTGAGCCGGGTGCGGGCCCTCGTCGCCGACCGTGGCTGGCGCATCGACGACGAGTCGCCACACCTGGTCTTCGTCGCGTCCGCGCTCGACGCGATGGCCGGCGCGGGCCAGCCGCTCGCCGAGGAGGGGCTCGAGGTGTATGCCGCGTCGGCCGGTGACGTCGCCCGGGTCGACCTCGATGCGATGCTTGCCGCGGCGGGCGCAGGGGGCGAGGACGCGGCGACGTATGCCGTGCTGGGCACCCTGCTCACCGAGCCGGTCCTGGTCGGACTGCGCCGGATGGCCCAGGAGCACATGGCGCGGTCGCGACTGGACTGACTGGCCCAGGAACGTGTCGAGGCCACCTCGGAGGGGTGACCGGACCCCATCGGGCGGCCACCCGGCATACGGTGGGGCCATGCGGATCACCCATCTCGGACACGCCAGCCTGCTCGTCGAGGTCGCCGACCAGCGGATCCTCATCGACCCTGGGGTCTGGTCGGACGCGGCCTTCGAGCAACGCGACCTCGACGCCGTCCTCGTGACCCACCAGCACCCGGACCACGTCGACGAGGACCGGCTGCCGGCCCTGCTGCAAGCCAACTCCAACGCCTGCCTGGTCACCGACCCGGACACGGCAGAGCTCGCGGAGAAGCTCGGGGTCTACGCCACGTCGCTCGCCGATGGGGAGTCCCTCGAGATCGGTCCGGTGACCGTCCAGGGCGTCGGTGAGCTGCACGCGCTCATCCACGACGACGTCCCGCGCGTGCGCAACACCGGCATGCGCCTGACCGCCGAGGGGGAGCCGACGCTGTTCCACACCGGTGACGCGGTCGACGCCGAGCCCGGGGATGTCGACATCGTCTCGTTCGCGCTCAGCGCCCCGTGGGCCGCGAGCCGCGACATGACCGGTCTGCTGCGGCGGCTGGCGCCGCCGGTGGCGATCCCGGTGCACGATGCGCTGCTCAGCGCCACCGGCCGGGAGCTCTACCTCACCCAGGCGCGCAACTTCGGCAGCAAGGACACCGAGATCCGCGACCTGGCCGACGGCCGCCCGCAGGAGTTCACGGCCGGCTGACCTTCCCGGCATACGGGACGCGATTTGGTCAGTTAGGTAAGCCTCACCTACTCTCGGCCCATGGCAAAGGGCAAGAGCGGCACGAAGGCCACCAAGGCCAAGAAGAAGTGCTGCAAGGACAAGCCGCGGTGTGCGAAGTGCCCGGTCGTCCTCATGCGCCTGGAGCGGATGGGCTACGCCGAGCGTGAGGGCAAGAACTCGCGCGAGTACGAGGTGGCCAAGAACGTCCCGAAGAAGGTCATGCTCGTCGCCCGGCAGAGGTAGCGTCTCACCCATGCCGACGGTCGACCCCGCCCTGTCGTTGCGCGGGCTGACCAAACGGTTCGGTGACACGGTCGCCGTCGACCAGCTCGACCTCGACGTCCCTCGCGGCTCCTTCTACGGCCTGGTCGGTCCCAACGGCGCCGGCAAGACCACGACCCTGTCGATGGCCACCGGTCTGCTGCGCCCGGACTCCGGGACCGCTGCCGTCCTCGGGGTCGACGTCTGGCGCGACCCCGTGGCTGCGAAGGCGCGAATCGGGTTGCTACCAGACGGTTTACGGCTCTTCGACCGTCTCACCGGTGAGCAGCTCGTGACGTATGCCGGTCTGTTGCGCGGCATGGACCGTGCCCTCGTCGCGGACCGGACCGCCGAGCTGCTGGCGACTCTCGGCCTCACCGAGGCGCGTCACAAGCTCGTGATCGACTACTCGGCCGGCATGACCAAGAAGGTCACCCTCGCGTGCGCGCTCATCCACGGGCCGCGGCTGCTGGTCCTCGATGAGCCGTTCGAAGCCGTCGACCCGGTGTCGGCCCGCACCATCCGCGGCATCCTGCACGGCTTCGTCGAGGCCGGCGGCACCGTCGTGCTCTCCAGCCACGTCATGGACCTCGTCGAGCGCATCTGCACCGATGTCGCGGTCATCGCCGCCGGCCGGGTGCGCGCGGCCGGCCCGGTCGAGCAGGTGCGCGGGGCGGGCAGCCTCGAGGACCGGTTCCTCGACCTCGTGGGCGCTCCCGCCGACGTGGAGGGGCTGGCGTGGTTGCGCACCTCCTGCGACTGAAGCTGCTGCTCCTGCAGAACTCCCTGCGCCGCGGTGCCGCCGTGATCGTGGGCATGGTCATCGGGGTGCTCTACGGCGGCAGCCTGGTGCTCGCCGTCCTCGTCGGGCTCGGCACCCTGCGGGTGACCGGCAGCCCGGAGCAGGTCCGGCTCGCTGTCGTGGCCGGGGGAGCCACCCTCACCATCGCCTGGACCGTGCTGCCGCTGTTCTTCTTCGGCGCCGACCCGACCCTCGACCCCAGCCGGTTCGCCACGTTCGCCGTGCCCGAGCGCGCGCTGGCCGCGGGGCTGCTCCTCAGCGGGTTCGTCGGACTGCCCGGGCTGGCGACCCTGCTCCTCGGGCTCGGCCTCTTCGTCGCCGGCACCCTCACGGTCGCGTCCACGGTGGTGGGCCTCGTCGCAATTCCGTTGGGGCTGCTGGGCTGCGTGCTGCTGAGCCGGATCGTCACCGCCGTGTCGTCGGCGGTGCTGAGCAGTCGAAGGGGGCGCGACGTCGCGGGGTTCGGGGCGCTCGCCCTTCTGGTCGTCGCGGGGCCCGGTCTCGTCTTCGTCAGCGGGGGTGGGCTGACGCCACGCCTGATCACCCAGGTGGTCGACGCGGCCGCCTGGACCCCCCTCGGCTGGGCCTGGAGCGCGCCCGTGCAGGTCGCAGCCGGCGCGTGGGCCGCCGGGCTCGGCTCGCTCGCGCTCGCCGCGGTCTGGGTGCTGGCGTTGTTCCTGGTGTGGGAGCGCGTCCTCGCGTCGGTGCTGCGCAACCCGCGAACGTCGGCCGCCGAGTCCGGCAGCGCACGGGGCCCGGGTCTCTTCGCCCGGCTCCCCGCCACGCCCATGGGTGCGATCGCCGCGCGCGCGGGCACCTACTGGCTCCGCGACCCTCGGCTCAACGTGCCGGCCCTCACCACGATGTTGCTGCCCGCCGGTCTCCTCATCCCCGGCATCGGGCAGCACTCGGCGCTCGCGCTCGCAGCCATGCCCGTGGCGGCCGGCTACCTGCTGGGCTGGGGGCAGCACAACGACGTCGGCTACGACTCCACGGCGTTCTGGATGCACGTCGCCAGCGGCGTCGACGGCGTCAGCGACCGGCTCGGTCGGCTGTTCCCGTCGGTCGTGATGGCGGCGGTCGCAGTGCCTGTCTACTCACTGCTCGGGCCGTTGCTCGGCTCGCCGTGGGGTCTGCTCCCGGCGAGTCTCGGGGTCGCAGTCGCGTTCTGCCTCAACGGGTTTGCGGTCGCTTGTGTCGCCAGTGCGGTCAAGCAGTATGCCGTCCCGGCACCCGGTGAGAACCCGTTCACGAGCCGACCGGGGTCTGCCGGCGTCACGTTGGGGGTGCAGGCCGTGTGCGGGGCGGCGGTGGTGGCACTCACGATGCCCGCTCTCGTGCTCGGTGGGCTCGCGTGGTTCGGCCAGTCCTGGGCCGCCTGGGCGGCACTGGTGGTCGGTCCGGCCCTGGGAGCGGTGGTCCTGACAGTGGGTGTGCGCGTCGGCGCCGACCTGTTCGCCCGCCGCCAGGCCATCCTGCTGCAGGACCTCGTGGCGATGCGCTGACGCGGATGCGCCGCGGCCGCGGCCTACTTGTTCGCGGCGAGGTGGGCCGCCCCGATGATGCCGGCCTTGTTCTCGAGCTTGGCGGGGACGATCGGCGTGCGGATCTCGAGCAGGGGCAGGAACTGCTCGTGGTCCTTGGACACACCGCCGCCGACGACGAACAGGTCGGGCCACAGGAGGTTCTCCAACGCGCTGTAGTAGCGCTGGAGCCGCTTGGCCCACTCGGGGTAGGACAGCTCTTCCTTGTCCTTGACGGAGGAGGCGGCCCGGGTCTCGGCGTCGTGGCCGTCGAGCTCGATGTGGCCGAGCTCGGAGTTGGGCACGAGCTCGCCGTTGTAGATGAGGGCCGAGCCGATGCCCGTGCCGAGGGTGGTCATGATGACCAGCCCCTTCTGACCCTTGGCCGCGCCGTAGTGGATCTCGGCCACCCCGGCGGCGTCGGCGTCGTTGACCAGGACGATGTCGTGGCCGAGCTTGGCCTCGAAGATCTTCTCGCCCTCGGCGTCGATCCACGACTTGTCGATGTTGGCTGCGGTGCGGACCACCCCGTGGGTGACGACGCTCGGCATGGTGACGCCGATGGGGGAGTCACCGCGGACCTCCTCGAAGGCGTCGCAGATCTGGTCGATCACGGCGGCGACCGCGTCGGGCGTCGAGGGAACCGGGGTGTCGATCCGCATCCGCTTCGCGGCGAAGGCGCCCTCCTTGAGGTCGACGGGAGCGCCCTTGATGCCGCTGCCGCCCACGTCGATGCCGAGGGGAAGTCCGTGCTTGGCCATGATGTGCGCCTCCTGGTGCGTCAGGGCAGGGTGAGGATCTCGTTGCCGTCGTTGGTGATCAGGATCGTGTGCTCGAACTGTGCCGACCTGCGCCGGTCCTTGGTGACCACGGTCCAGCCGTCGTCCCACAGCTCCCAGTCGGGGCCGCCGAGGTTGAGCATCGGCTCGATGGTGAACGTCATGCCGGGCTCGATGATGGTGTCGTATGCCGGGGCGGCGTCGTAGTGGGGTATCACCAGCCCGCTGTGGAAGGCCCGGCCGATGCCGTGCCCCGTGTAGTCCCGGACCACGCCGTAGCCGAAGCGTCGCGCGTAGCTCTCGATGACGCGGCCGATGACGTTGATGGCCCGGCCGGGCTGGGCGGCCTTGATGCCGCGCATCATCGCCTCCTCGGTGCGTTCGACGAGCAGCCGGGACTCCTCATCGACGTCGCCGCACAGGTAGGTCGCGTCCGTGTCGCCGTGGACTCCACCGATGTAGGCGGTGATGTCGATGTTGACGATGTCGCCGTCCTCCAGCACCCGGCTGTCGGGGATGCCGTGGCAGACCACCTCGTTGACGCTGGTGCACAGCGACTTCGGGAAGCCGCGGTAGCCGAGCGTGGACGGGTAGGCCCCGTGGTCGAGCAGGAACTCGTGGCCGACGCGGTCGACCTCGTCGGTGGTGACACCGGGCGCGATGACGGCGGCTGCGGCGGCCATGGCTTGAGCCGCAAGGCGACCCGCGACCCGCATCTTCTCGATGGTCTCGGCGTCCTTGACGTCGCTGGCATCGAGGTCGCGGCGCGGGGCGGGCCGGTCGACGTACTCGGGACGTTCGATCGAGGCCGGCACGGGACGACGCGGCGACACCTCCCCGGGTGCGACGCTTGCGTAGGTCAGCGGCATACGGTGGAGTCTAGAGAGATCACCACTTCCGTCGAGTTGGAGGGCAACCCCGCCATGGCTTTCTGGTTCAACGTCAACACTGGTCAGGTCGAGTCGGACGACAACAAGAGCCAGGGCGCCGACCTCATGGGGCCCTACGACACGCAGGCCGAGGCGGCCAACGCGCTGCAGAGCGCCCGCGAGCGCACCGAGCAGTGGGACGCCGAGGACCGGGAGTGGGAAGAGGGACGCTCCAACGACTGACTCGCTCAGTCGTTGAGCCGGTGCACGGCCACGACGTAGCCGTCGCCGTCGCGGTAGGGCGCCTTGTCCCACGTGGAGTAGTGCCGCAGCACGGAGAGCCCGGCGATGGTGCACGCCGCGTCGTACTCGGCCAGGGTCGTCGCGGGTACGCCGTCGGGCAGGTGGGCGGCGTCGAGGCCGAACCCGGAGACGACGAGCGCGCTCGGCTGCAGGTGTGCGGCGATGCGCTTCATGACGGCCACGAGCGTGCCGGGGGCGACCAGCGGCACGACGTTGCCGGCGAGCAGCGCGAGCTCGAACGCCTGCCCGCGCAGCTCGAGGCGGGAGAGGTCCTGGCGCACCCAGCGGGTGTGGGGGTCCCGTTGCTGGGCGACCGCGATCATGTCGGCGTCGGAGTCGACGCCGATGGCGTGGTAGCCGATCGTGGTGAGCTGGGTGGCGACCCGGCCGGTGCCGCAGCCGGCGTCGAGCACGCGGACCGGTGGTGGGCTGGGTGGCAGGAGTGCCTCGACGAACGCGGCTTCGCCGTGGATGTCGACACCGCGCGCGGCGAGGTCGTCGAAACGCTGCTGGTATGCCGTGGCGGCGGCGAGGCCACCGCTCACCTCCGACCACCGGGTGCGTGGCTCTGGGGGCAGCGTCTCACTCATGGTTGCCAGCCTAGATTCGGTTGTGGCGGAACGGAACCCGCTCAGTCGGCGAAGCTCTGCTCGGCGGCGGGGAACGTGCCGGAGGCGACGTCCGCGGCATACGCCTTGGCAGCGTCGCCGAGGGTGCCGCGCAGGTCGGCGTACTTCTTGACGAAGCGCGGCGCCTTTCCGCCACGCAGCCCCGCCATGTCCTGCCAGACGAGGACCTGCGCGTCGCACTCCGGGCCGGCGCCGATGCCGATGGTGGGGATGGACAGCACCTCGGTGACGCGAGCGGCCAGGGGAGCGGGCACCATCTCCATCACGACGGCGAAGCACCCGGCGCGCTCGAGGGCGAGGGCGTCCTCGACGAGCCGGTCGGCCTTGTCGCCGCGTCCCTGCACGCGGTAGCCGCCGAGGACGTGCTCGCTCTGCGGGGTGAAGCCGATGTGGCCCATGACGGGGATGCCGGCGCGGACGAGCAGCTCGACCTCGGGCACCATCGCTGCTCCGCCCTCGAGCTTGACGGCGTGCGCCATGCCTTCCTTCATGAAGCGGGTGGCGGTGGCGAGCGCCTGCTGCGGGCTGGCCTGGTAGGAGCCGAAGGGCAGGTCGGCGACGACCATCGCGTGCTTGGCCGCTGAGGTCACGGCGCGCACGAGCGGGACGAGGTGGTCGACGGTGACGGGCACCGTGGTCTCGAAGCCGAAGACGTTGTTGCCGGCCGAGTCACCCACGAGCAGGACGGGGATGCCGGCCTCATCGAAGATCTCCGCGGCATACATGTCGTATGCCGTGAGCATCGCCCACTTCTCGCCCCTGTCCTTCATCGCCTGCAGGTGCGGGATGCGGATGCGCCGCTGGGGCGCCGCCTGGGCCCCGGTGCCGTAGGGCGCGGTGGTCTCGGAAGCGGGGGGCGTCGTCGGCTCTGAGGACATGCCGGCAATCCTAGAGGCCACCCGGTTGGGTGCCATGTGCAACCAAACGCACGCAACGCGTCGTAGTCGCCACCGTGACGTCGACCGATCGGTCGGGAATTTACGAACTCCTTACCCGAGCAGGCCTTGGTGACCCCTTACCTGCGTGTTTGGCTCGCCCTTGGTGTGCCGAGCCCCGGCCGCCACGGTGAGAACAAACTGGAGGATTCGTGAAGAGACGTCATGTGAGCGTTCTCTCGGGCGTGGCCGTCGCGGCCGTCGCCATGAGCCTGGCCTCGGGCCCCGCGCAGGCACAGTCCGCGCCGGCCCCCGCCAAGGAGCCCGGACACAAGAACCGGTCCGACAACCTGCCCAACCCGCTGGCCGAGCGTCAGGCCGCGCTGCAGCAGGAGGCCGTCGCCAAGCTCGTCAAGGGCGAGGCGAAGGTCACCCAGCGTGGCAAGAGCCGGGTCATCGAGATGAAGGGCAAGGGCGGCAAGAGCAAGTACGCCTGGTACCCCGTCGAGCGCGAGGAGTCGATCTTCACGATCCTCACCGACTTCGGCACCCAGACCAAGGAGCCGCAGGGTGGCACCCCGGGTCCGGTGCACAACAACATCCCGCAGCCCGACCGCAAGTGGGACGGCAACAGCACCGACGACAACTCGACGTACTGGGCGAGCGACTTCAACCGTCAGCACTACCAGGACATGATGTTCGGCAGCGGCAACTCGTTCAAGGACTTCTACCAGAAGCAGTCGAACGGCAAGTTCCTCGCCAAGGGCGACGTCTCCGACTGGGTCAAGGTGCCGTACAACGAGGCGCGCTACGGCCACAACCCGGCCACCGACGAGGACGGCAACGTCATCGACGGCACCAGCGAGGCCGAGGGCTACTGGAACTACATCAAGGACACCGCGACCGCCTGGTACAACGACCAGAAGGCCAAGGGCAAGACCGACGCCGAGATCAAGACCTACCTGGCGCAGTTCGACAAGGTCGACCGTTACGACTACGACCAGGACGGCGACTACAACGAGCCCGACGGCTACATCGACCACTTCCAGGCGATCCACGCCGGTGAGGGCGAGGAGGCCGGTGGCGGCAAGGAAGGCGAGGACGCCATCTGGTCGCACCGCTGGTACGCCTTCTCCACCAACGCCGGGCGCACCGGCCCGGAGCAGAACAAGCTCGGCGGCGTGCCCCTCGGCGACTCCGGCATCTGGATCGGTGACTACACCACCGAGCCGGAGAACGGTGGCCTCGGTGTCTTCACCCACGAGTTCGGCCACGACCTCGGTCTGCCGGACTACTACGACACGACCAAGGGTGGCGACAACGGCACCGGTTTCTGGACGCTGATGTCGGGTGGTTCCTGGCTCAACGACGGCACCGACTCCATCGGCACCGAGCCCGGCTACATGGGCCCCCGTGAGAAGCTCCAGCTCGGCTGGCTCGACTACACGGTCGCCACCAAGTCGGGTCGCTACAACCTCGGCCCGGCCGACCGCGCGGCGACCGACAAGACGCAGGCCATCGTGGTGCCGCTCAAGGACAAGCAGGTCACGACGAGCTACAACAAGCCGCACTCGGGCACCAACGAGTGGTGGAGTGGCACCGACGACAGCCTGACGGCGACGCTCACCCGCACGGTGGACCTCACCGGCAAGACCAGCGCGTCGATGTCGGCATGGGCCTGGTACGGAGCCGAGAAGGACTACGACTACTGGTACGTCGAGGCCTCCAAGGACGGCGGCAGCACGTGGTCCGAGCTGGCGAAGTACACCGGCGACGTCAAGTCGTGGAACCAGCTGACCTGGGACCTCTCGGCCTACGCCGGCGCGCCGGTGCAGGTGCGCTTCCGCTACGCCAGTGACGGTGGTGTCAACCACGAGGGCCTGTTCCTCGACGACTTCGCCGTCACCGCTGATGGCGCCAGCGTCTTCACCGACGACGTCGAGAGCGGCGACAACGGCTGGGCGGCCCGCGAGTTCACCCGCATGACCGGCACCACCTCGCAGGCCTACCCGAACTACTACATCCTCGAGAACCGCGTGTACTCCGGGTACGACAAGTACCTGCGGTCCGGCCCGTACAACTTCGGTTGGGCCGAGACCAAGCCCGACTGGGTGGAGCGGTTCCCGTACCAGAACGGCATGCTCGTGTGGTACGTCGACGAGTCGCAGAAGGACAACAACACCAACCCGGTCGGTGGACACCCCGGCAGCGGCCAGTCGCTGCCCGTGGACGCCCGTCCGACCCCGGTGCGGTTCTACGACGGCACGCTGCTGGGCAACCGGCGCCAGCCGTTCGATGCGACCTTCGGTCGGGAGAAGACCGACGCGGTGACCTTCCACAAGGACGGCATCGCGACGGTCGTGCCGAAGCAGGCGGCGATCCCGACCTTCGACGACGCCTACCCGACGAAGTACTGGACGGCCGACAACCCGAAGAACTCGGTGAAGGTCGCCGGGTCGGGCATGAAGGCCACCGTCGTCAAGTCGAAGGGCATGCTGGGCGAGAAGATGGTCATCGACATCACTGCCCCCACGCGGTGACGACCTGACCTGTCCTGACTGACCAAGGACGCACGAGGGCCCCGGAGCAATGACGCTCCGGGGCCCTTGTGGTGTCCGGGCGGCTACTTACTTCGGAGCCACCTGGACGTTGAGGTGGCCACCGTTGCCCTTGCCCTTGACCGTCACCGTGGTGCCGGTCTTCGGGACGTCGACGCTGTACCAGCCCGGCTGGTAACGGCCTGCGTGCGAGCCCGTGCAGGCGTCCGCGTCGCAGTTGTACCACCAGGTCTTGGTGTCGTCGAAGGTCGGGACGGCGGGCTTGGACGCGATGGTCGCGGGCACGCCTTCCTTGTGCAGGGTGATCGCGTCGGTCGGCTCGGTCCCGAAGGTCGAGTCGTAGGACAGGATCCGGTTGCGCATCAGCGTGCCGTCCTTCCAGTGGCTGAACTGGGGGTGCGCGTCCACCGGGAGGATGAGGCCCTTGCCCGGGTGGTCACCGACGTTGTTGTCGGTCTGCGAGGTGTCCCAGTAGCTGATGAGCAGGCCGTTCTGGTACGGGTAGCTCTCGACCCAGTCCGGCCGGTTCGTGCCGAGGAAGCCGAAGTTGTACGCCGTGCGCAACGAGGTGTCGTACCCGTCGTACTGACGGTTCTCCAAAACGTAGGCGTTGAAGAACTTCTGGTCCTCGGTGCCCGTGGTCTTGACGAAGCCGTCCAGCTTCCACGCGTCGTCGGCCACCGGTGTGCCGTCGACCGCGACCGCGTCGACCATGAAGCCGTTCTCGACGGCGGCAGGGTCGGTCTGGTAGCGGAACCGGACCTGGGTGGTCCCGGCCGGCAGGGTGGCCGTCAGGTCCACCCAGGCGCCAGCGGTCGACCCGGTGATCCCGGTGCCGGAGTCGTTGAGGCCACTCTGGTTGTGGCCCGCGTGACCCGGCCGGTCGGAGCGGTTGGTCAGAACTGGAGTCCACGTCGTGCCGTTGGTCGAGGCCTCGAGGAACGCGTAGTCCCAGTCCTGCTCGATGTCGTACCGCACCTTCGCGGTGAGGGCCGTGCCGCTGACCGAGGCGGTCATCGAGGTGTTGAGGTCGTTGCCCCTGGTCGACCAGAAGAACGAGTCACCCTCGGCCGGTGGGCCGAGCTCGAGCGGGATCACCTTGTCCGGCAGCGTCACGAAGACCGCCTGCGGCGACTTCGTCGCGGGCACGTTCGGGCCGAGCTTGTGGTTGGACTTCTCACCGGCCCGCGCCACCTCGTAGAACGGTCCCTTGTCTCCTTGGGCGTTCAGCCAGCCCAACTGGAACAGCTCCCAGACGCCCATGTCGGTCGGGTTGTCGCCGATGCCGTCGGGACCGCCGTCGCCGATGTTGGCGCCGGAGGACATGAGGGTCCAGAACGCGGTGTTGTTCTCCGCGCCACCTTCGTTGCCGGAGGTGTCGTAGAGGTCCGGCAGCCCGAGGTCGTGCGCGTACTCGTGCGCGAACACACCGAGGCCGCCGTTCTCGGGCTGGACGGTGTAGTCGCCGACCCACACGCCGGTCGGGTTGTTCGGCACCAGCGGGCTGGAGACGAAGCCGGCGTTGCTGCCGACGTTGACACCCACCTGGCCGCCCGGTCCGCCGGCCTGCAGGTTGGCGTACCACCGGTGGCTCCAGATGGCGTCCGTGCCCTGGTTCGGGTCACCCGCGGCCTCGTCGCCGCCGGCGTGCACGACCTGGAAGTGGTCGATGAACCCGTCCGGCTCGTTGAAGTTGCCGTCCCCGTCCACGTCGTACCGGTCCTGCTGGTCGAACGTCTTGAGGTAGGCCGTGATCTGGGCCATCGTCTGGCCGCTCTTGAGCTGGTTGTCGACCCACATGGCGAGTGCGTCACGCACCAGCGCCTTGCTCGAGGGGCAGGTGATGGAGCCGCAGTAGTTGCGGCCGTAGAGCGCCTCGTTGAACGGCACCTTGACCCACTCGGTCACCGTGCCGTCGATCGAGTACCGGCCCGAGGACTGGGTCTCGTAGTACTTCTTCATCCGGTTGAAGTACATGTCCTGGTAGTGCGCCCGGTCGTAGTTGGGCTGCCACAGGGTCGAGTTGTCGATCGACCGGTCCGGCTCCGGGATCTCGTTGCGCAGGGGCCCGGTCACGTCCGTGGTGCTGCCGTCCGGCGGCGGTCCCTGGAAGCGCGGATCGGGGTACTGGTTGTCACCGAACTCGACGAGGACCACGAAGATCTTGTCGGTTCCCTCGTTCTCGAGGTTGACGTACTGCCCCTTGCCGACCTTGACGGTCTTGCCCTGGGCGGCCTTGTCTCCCTTGAGCTTTCGCTCGAGGGCGACCTTCTTCTGGGCTTCCTTCTTCTGGGCGATTTTCAAGGGGTGGGCCGGGTTGTCGGACCCGCCCTTGACCTTGCCCTTGACCGGCGGCCGGTCGGTCGGTGGGGCCGCTCCAGCCGTGCCCGTGGTGGCGACGAACGCGCCGACCACGAGGGAGCTCGCGGCGATCAGGCTGTAGGCCCGGCGCCGTCGGGTGCGCACTGCTTGTCTCATGAACCGTCCTCGTCTCGTGAACTTCCTCCAGGTTCGACTCGGTCGGCCGCGAGTCAGGTGCGGCTGACCGGGACAGGTTGAGTCAAAACCGCTGGTCAGGCGGTGTCTCCACCCAGAGCACCCATCGTTACCGAGTTGTGACCTGGGTGGCTGGCCCTAGGCTGCGCGCGTGAACGCAGCGCGCCCCACCTACGACGACGTCGTCATCGGTGCCGGACACAACGGCCTGGTGGCCGCGGCATACCTCGCCCGGGCCGGGCGCCGGGTCCTCGTCCTGGAGGCCGCCGACCACGTCGGCGGCGCCGCCATCTCGGCGCAGGCATTCCCTGGAGTCGACGCCCGCCTGTCGCGGTACTCCTACCTCGTCTCCCTCCTGCCGAGGCAGGTCATCGCCGACCTGGACCTCGACGTGCGGCTCGTGCGCCGCCGCTACTCCTCCTTCACGCCGGTGCCGGGCGACCCCACACGCGGCCTCCTCGTCGACACCGGCAACGAGTCCGCGACCGCGTCCTCCTTCACGGGCCTCACCGGGGGACCGCGCGAGTATGCCGCGTGGCAGCGCTTCTACGGGCGCGTCCAGTCTGCGGCGGAGAAGGTCTTTCCCACGGTGCTCGAGCCGTTGCGCTCGGCCGAGTCGATGCGCGGGCTCGTCGGCGACGACGCCCTCTGGGACGACCTCGTGCGCCAGCCGCTCGGTGCGGTGCTGCGCCGCGAGTTCGCCGACGACACGGTGCGTGGCGTCGTGGCCACGGACGCGCTCATCGGCACCTTCGCCGACCTCGACGAGGACTCGCTGCGCCAGAACGTCTGCTTCCTCTACCACCTCATCGGCGGGGGCACGGGGGACTGGGACGTGCCGATCGGCGGCATGGGTGCGGTGACCGACGGCCTCGCCCGTGCCGCGACTGCCGCAGGAGCCGAGATCCACACGGGCACAAGGGTTCTCACCGTCGCCCCCGACGGTCAGGTCGAGTGGGAGGGCGGCTCGGCCACGGCGGAGGTCGTGCACGCGGCCTGCGCCCCCGCGGTGCTCAACCAGCTGCTGGCTGCGGCGGGCGCCGACCCGGTCGACACCGAGGAGCAGCCCGAGGGCGCGCAGCTCAAGGTCAACATGCTGCTGTCCCGGCTGCCGCGGCTGCGCGACGAGTCGGTCGACCCGGTCGCCGCCTTCTCCGGCACCTTCCACGTCAACGAGGGCTTCGACCAGCTGCAGCGAGCCCACGCCGAGGCCGCCGACGGACGGGTGCCGCAGGTGCCGCCGTGCGAGATCTACTGCCACTCCCTCGCCGACCAGAGCATCCTCGGACCCGATCTCGTCGCGTCGGGCGCCCAGACCCTCACGTTGTTCGGCCTGCACCTGCCCGCCCGGCTCTTCACCGGCACACCCGAGGAGCAGGCCCAGGTCAAGGACCTCGCCCTCGCCCGCACCCTCGAGTCGCTGAACTCCGTTCTGGCAGAACCGATCCAGGACGTCCTGCTGCGTGACGGCGACGGCGCCTACTGCCTCGAGGCACGCACCCCGGTCGAGCTCGAGGCCGACCTCGGCCTGCCCGGCGGCAACATCTTCCACCGGTCGCTGCAGTGGCCCTGGGCCGAGCGCGCGGACGAGGTCGGCACCTGGGGCGTCGAGACGCGGCACGAGAAGGTGCGGCTCGCGGGCGCCGGCGCGCGGCGCGGAGGCGGCGTCAGCGGCATACCCGGTCACAACGCGGCGGCGTCCGTGCTCGCCGGCTGACCCGCGCGCCATTAACACCGGGGAAACACGACTGGGGCAGGATCGACACATGGATCGTCAGCAAGAGTTCGTCCTGCGCACCATCGAGGAGCGCGACATCCGGTTCGTGCGGCTGTGGTTCACCGACGTGCTCGGCACCCTCAAGTCCGTGGCGGTGGCGCCGGCCGAGCTCGAGGGCGCCTTTGCCGAGGGCATCGGTTTCGACGGTTCGGCGATCGAGGGGTTCGCCCGCGTCTACGAGGCCGACATGCTGGCCAAGCCCGACCCGTCGACGTTCCAGGTGCTGCCGTGGCGCGGCGACAACCCCGGCACCGCCCGCATGTTTTGCGACATCACCCTGCCCGACGGGTCGCCGAGCTTCGCCGACCCGCGGCACGTGCTCCAGCGCGCGCTCGGCAAGGCCTCCGACCTGGGGTTCACCTTCTACACCCACCCCGAGATCGAGTTCTACCTCCTCAAGCAGGGCTTCGCGCCGGGCGACAGCCCCACCCCGGTGGACCAGGCCGGCTACTTCGACCACGTGCCGCACGGCACCGGCCACGACTTCCGGCGGGCCGCGATCACGATGCTCGAGTCGATGGGCATCTCGGTCGAGTTCAGCCACCACGAGGGCGGCCCGGGGCAGAACGAGATCGACCTGCGCTACGCCGACGCGCTCTCGACCGCCGACAACATCATGACCTTCCGCACGGTCATCAAGGAAGTCGCGCTCGAGCAGGGCATCTTCGCCTCGTTCATGCCGAAACCCTTTGCGCAGCACCCCGGTTCGGGCATGCACACCCACCTGTCGCTCTTCGACGGCGACAGCAACGCCTTCCACGAGCCCGGGGCGCCGTACCAGCTGTCCAAGGTGGGGCGGCAGTTCATCGCCGGCCTGCTGCGCCACGGCGCCGAGATCACCGCCGTGACCAACCAGTGGGTCAACTCCTACAAGCGGCTGTGGGGTGGCGGGGAGGCGCCGGCCTACCTCACCTGGGGGCACAACAACCGGTCGGCGATGGTCCGGGTGCCGATGTACAAGCCGCTCAAGGGGCAGAGCAGCCGGGTCGAGGTCCGCACCGTCGACGCCGCCTGCAACCCCTACCTCGCGTTCGCGCTCATCCTCGCCGCCGGGCTCAAGGGCATCGAGGAGGACTACGAGCTGCCACCGGAGACCGAGGACGACGTGTGGGGCCTCACCTCGGCCGAGCGGCAGGCGATGGGCATCGAGCCGCTGCCGAGCTCGCTGCACGAGGCGATCCGGGTCATGGAGCGCAGCGACCTCGTCGCCGAGACCCTCGGCGAGCACGTCTTCGACTTCTTCCTGCGCAACAAGCGTGCCGAGTGGGACGACTACCGCGGCGAAATCACCCGGTTCGAGCTGGAGCGCTACCTCCCCGGCCTGTAGCGGCTGGTGCCACACTCGCTGCGTAGGGTTGGGCCGTGAGCTCAGCCCGACCCGCGTCACCGCATGCCACCTTGGCGCGACTCGGGTTCGCCGACCCGCCGCGGGCCGCCCAGCTGCTCGCTGACCGGGCACTGGCCGGACTGGTCGACCCGCTCGACGACGTCTTCAGCGACGGCCTGCCGGACGCCCTCGGGGCCGTGGCCGACCCTGACCTGGCACTGCTGTCCCTGGTGCGGCTCATGGAGTCGCTGCGCGCGACCGAACCCAGCCGTCGCGACCTCGAGCAGGGCAGTGGCACGCAGGTACGCGGGCTCCTCGCCGCCCTGCGGCACCCCGGCGCCGAACGCGACCGCCTGCTCGCCGTCCTCGGCTCCTCGACCGCGCTCGCCGACCACCTCGTCGCCCACCCCGAGCACTGGCGCAGCGTCACCGAGGCCCGGCCCCTCACCGTCGCCGAACGTGTCGTCGAGCTGACCGACGCGGTGCGCGACCCCCGCGACCCCGGCGAGCACACGGCATACGACGCCCTGCGCATCGGCTATCGACGCCAGCTGCTCGGCATCGCCGCCATCGACCTCACCGGCGGTGACCCGGTCGAGACGCTGCCCGACACGGCGGCCGCGCTGGCCGACCTCGCCGAGGCGGCGCTCGAGGCCGCCCTCGTCATCGCCCGCGACGAGGTGGGTGGACAGGCCGACCTGTGCGACTTCGCGGTGATCGGCATGGGCAAGACCGGAGGACGGGAGCTCAACTACGTCAGCGACGTCGACGTCATCTTCGTGGCCGAGCCCCGCGAGGGGGTCGACGAGGCCGAGGCGGTCGCCGCCGGGTCGGCCCTCGCGACCCACCTGATGCGGGCCTGCTCCACCTCGACCGGACAGGGCACGCTGTGGCCGGTCGACGCGGCGCTGCGCCCCGAGGGCAAGAACGGACCGCTCGTGCGCACGGTGGAGTCGCACCGCGCCTACTACGAGCGGTGGGCCAAGACGTGGGAGTTCCAGGCGCTGCTCAAGGCCCGGCCCGTCGCGGGTGACCGTGGGCTGGGGCAGCGATACCTCGACGCCGTGCAGCCCCTGGTGTGGCAGGCGGCCTCGCGCGACAACTTCGTCGAGGACGTCCAGGCGATGCGGCGGCGCGTCGAGCAGCACGTGCCCCCGGCCGAAGCCGACCGTCAGCTCAAGCTCGGCCCGGGCGGGCTGCGCGACGTGGAGTTCAGCGTGCAGCTGCTCCAGCTCGTCCACGGACGCGCCGACGAGTCGCTGCGGTCCGGGACCACGCTGGAGGCGCTCGACGCGCTCGCCCGCGGGGGCTACGTCGGGCGTGAGGACGCCGCCACGCTCGACGCGAGCTACCGGCTGCTGCGCACCCTCGAGCACCGCATCCAGCTCTTCCGGCTGCGTCGCACCCACCTGATGCCCACCGGTGAGTCCGACCTGCGCCGCCTCGGTCGCGCGCTCGGTCACCGGTCCGACGCCGCCAAGGCCGTGACCAGCCAGTGGCAGCAACAGGCCCGCGAGGTGAGGCGCATCCACGAACGCCTCTTCTACCGGCCCCTGCTCGCGGCTGTGGCCCGGCTGAGCTCGTCGGAAGCGCGCCTCGCGCCCGATGCGGCGCGAGATCGGTTGGCAGCACTGGGTTTTCGCGACCCTGCGGGAGCGATCAAGCACCTCGAGGCGCTGACGACGGGAGTCAGCCGGCGCGCCGCGATCCAGCGCACCCTGCTGCCGGTGATGCTCGGCTGGTTCGCCGACGAGGCCGACCCCGACGGGGGCTTGCTCGCCTTCCGCAAGGTGAGCGAGGAGCTCGGCTCCACCCACTGGTACCTGCGGCTGCTGCGGGACGAGGGGTCGGCCGCGGAGCGGCTCGCGCACGTGCTCGCGAGGAGCCGGTATGCCGCGGACCTCCTCGTGGGTGCGCCCGAGTCGGTCGCGATGCTGGGGGAGTCCGGCGGACTGGTGCCGACCCGGCGCGACGACCTGCACCGGCGGATGACCGCAGCGGCCAAGCGGCAGGACGACCCGGAGAAGGCGGTGCGCAGCGCGCGGGCGATCCGGCGGCAGGAGCTGTTCCGCATCGCGGTGGCCGACCTCGGTGGCGACCTCGACCTCGAGGGCGTGGGCACAGCCCTGTCCGAGCTGTCCGAGGCACTCGTCGAGACGGCGCTGGGCGTCGCCATCAGGGCCGTCGAGACGACGCTCGGGCGGCCCCTGGCCACCCGGATGCTCGTCGTCGGCATGGGACGGCTCGGCGGGGGAGAGTCCGGCTACGGGTCGGACGCCGACGTCCTCTTCGTCCACGACCCCGTGCCCGGCGGAGCGGACGGCCAGGCCCAGGACGACGCCACGGCCGTGGTCGTCCAGCTCGGGCGGCTCCTGGCCGCAGCCGGCCCCGACCCCAAGCTCGGGCTCGACGCCGACCTGCGACCGGAGGGCAAGAACGGCCCATTGGTACGCAGCCTCGCCAGCTACCGCAGCTACTACGAACGCTGGTCGCTCACCTGGGAGTCACAGGCCCTGTTGCGGGCGCGCCCCATCGCGGGTGACGCCGACCTGGCCGCCGCGTTCACCGAGCTGATCGACCCGCTGCGCTGGCCCGACGACGGCCTGGACCAGCGCCAGGTCCGCGAGATCCGCACCCTCAAGGCCCGGATGGAGGCCGAGCGGCTGCCCCGCGGCGCCGACCCCAAGAGCCACTTCAAGCTCGGTCGTGGCGGCCTGTCGGACGTCGAGTGGACGGTGCAGCTGATCCAGATGCAGCACGCCCACGCCGACCCGTCGCTGCGCACCACGAGCACCCTCGGCGCGCTGGCGGCCGCCGAGGCCGCAGGTCACCTGAGCCGGCCCGACGCCGCGGCCCTGCGGGAGTCCTGGAGCCTCGCGTCGCGGCTGCGCAACGCGGCGGTGCTCTACCGCGGGCGACCCGTGGACAGCGTCCCGTCGGACCTGCGGATGGCCGACGGCGTGAGCCGGATCCTCGGTGGGGAGCCCGGCTCGGGCGCCGATCTGGCCGAGCACTACCGCCGGGTCGCGAGGCACGCGCGCACGGTCACCGAGTTCAACTTTTACGGCAGGGCCTAGCGGGGTAGCGTCCCCCCATGGCCAGCAGGGACAGTAACTCTGTGCCCTCGTACGCCGAGGTGCTGCGGACACCGGCATACCTGCAGGTCTTCCTGGCGGCGACGTTCTCCACCTGGGGTGACTACATCGCCCGGGTCGCGGCGGCCGCGATCGTCTTCAGCTGGACGGGGTCCGCGGTCGCGACGGCGGCGACCTTCGCCGTGTCGCTGATCCCGACCATCCTCGGACGCGGTCTCCTCGGTCCCCTGTGCGACCGGTTTCCCGCCAAGGCCACCATGGTCGTCACGCACTTCGTCCGGGCCGTCATCGTCGGCCTGCTGATCCTGACCGTGGCCACCACCAGGTCTGTGGCGCTGGTGCTGGTGCTGGTCTTCCTGCTCGAGTTCGTCGGCGGACCAGCCATCACCGCGTCGCAGATGATCCTCACCGAGGTCTTTGCCCACGACCGACGGCTCTACGCCAAGGGGCTCGGGCTGGGCATCCTCGCCGGGCAGATCAACCAGGCCATCGGGCTGGCGGTGGGTGGCGTGATCGTGAGCTCGCTCGGCCACCTGCCGACCCTCGCGCTCGATGCCGCCGCGTTCGTCATCGGTGCCCTGCTGCTGATGACGGTGCGGCTGCGCCCCGTACCACCCGTCGCCAGCTCGAACTTCTTCCGCGACCTGGCCGGTGGGTGGCGTCAGATCCAGGGCGACCGGGTCCTCACCCGACTGCTCCTGCTGTCGCTGACGGCCACGTTGGCCATCTCGGCGCCCGAGGCCGTCGCGCTGCCCTACGCCGACGCCGCCACCCACAACGAGTCGTCGAGCTGGGGCGGACTGCTGATGGCCGCGCCCATCCTCGGCACGGTCCTCGGTCTCGTCCTCATCGGCCGGCTCCCGGCCGAGCGGCAGTCGGCCAACATCATGCGTCTGGCATTGCTGATGCCCCTGCCGCTGCTGGTGACGATCTTCCAGCCGCCGCTGTGGGTCGTGTGGCTCGCGTGGTTCGCGTGCGGTGCGTTGCAGGCCTTCATGCTGCCGTTGCAGGCGGCGTTCACGCTGCTCGTGCCCACGGCCCTGCGCGGGCGCGTCTTCGGGCTCGCCGGCGCGGTGTCGGTCGGGGTGAGTGGCGTCAGCTTCCTGCTGGCCGGCTGGATCTCCGAGCACACCTCACCGGCCGCTTCGGTCGGCATCTGCGCCGTGGTCACCCTCGGCATCCTCATCCTCCTGGCGGCCCGCTGGCCCAAGGACGAGGTGGCCGGCAGCATCGAGGCCACCTTCGCCGAACCCGAGATCCGCAGCGAGACCGAGAACCAGACCCAGACCCAGGCGCAGACCCAGCCCGGGACGGAGCCAAATCCGCAGCCGCAGCCGCAGACCCGGGCCTCCGTGCCGCCGGTCAACCGGGAGCGCACTTCCGGAGGCTGAGACCGGCGTCGGCCGCTGCGGCGGGCGACCTAGAATCGGGCACCATGATGTCCACGATCGACCTGCGGGGACGCCGGCCCGGCGCCCGCGAGCTGCGCCAGCTCCTGCCGCGTGCGGAGTTCGACGTTGCGGCGGCTGTCGAGACCGTCCGCCCGATCTGTGCCGACGTCCAGCATCGCGGCGCCCCCGCCCTCTACGACCTGGGGGAGCGTCTCGACGGCGTCCGCCCCCCGACGCTGCGCGTGCCCACCGCCCTACTTCAGGCTGCGCTCGACCAGCTCGACCCGCAGGTACGAGCCGCCCTGGACGAGGCGATCGCGCGCGCCCGCCTCGTCCACGAGCGCCAGCTCCCCAACAGCGAGTCGGTGCCCGTCACCGAGGGCGGGCACGTCACCAACAGCTGGGTCCCGGTCGACCGCGTCGGCCTCTACGTGCCCGGTGGTCGCGCGGTCTACCCCTCCAGCGTCGTCATGAACGTCGTCCCCGCGCAGGTCGCCGGTGTCGGCTCGCTCGCGGTCGCCAGCCCGCCGCAGCGGGAGAACACCGGTGAGTTCGCCGGATACCCGCACCCCACCGTGCTCGCCGCGTGCGCCCTCCTCGGGGTGGACGAGGTGTATGCCGTGGGCGGCGCCCAGGCGGTCGCGGCCTTCGCGTACGGGTTCGCCGACGAGACCGACGTGGTCGACGGGTCGCCGGTCGAGTGCGCCCCCGTCAGCCTCGTCACCGGTCCCGGCAACATCTACGTCGCCGCCGCCAAGCGCCACCTCAAGGGGCTCATCGGCATCGACGCCGAAGCCGGGCCCACCGAGATCATGGTCCTGGCCGACGACACCGCCGACCCGGTCCACGTCGCTGCCGACCTCATCTCCCAGGCCGAGCACGACCCGCAGGCTGCCTCGGTGCTCGTCACCGCCAGCACCGCGCTGGCCGACGCCGTCGCCGCCGAGCTGGCGCGTCGCGTCGCCGCCACCAAGCACTCCGAGCGAGTGACGCAGGCCCTGTCCGGTCGCCAGTCCGGCGTCGTCCTCGTTGACGACCTCGACGCCGGCTTCGACGTCGTCAACGCCTACGGCGCCGAGCACCTCGAGCTCCAGGTCGACAACGCGGCGCCGCTCGCGTCGCAGCGGGTCCGCAACGCCGGAGCCGTCTTCGTGGGCGCGTACGCACCGGTGAGCCTCGGGGACTACCTCGCCGGGTCCAACCACGTCCTGCCGACCGGCGGGTGTGCGTGCCACAGCAGTGGTCTGTCGGTGCACTCGTTCCTGCGGTCGATGCAGGTCATCGACTACGGCCCCGCCGCGCTGCGCGAGGTCGCCGACCAGGTCGTCGCGCTCGCCCAGGCCGAGGACCTGCCCGCCCACGGCGAAGCGGTCCGCGCCCGCTTCGACGCCTGACGATGGATGTCGCCTTGACCGAACCGGCCGACCTCCAGTCGCTGCTGCGCGCCGACCTGCGGGGCGGCACGCCCTACGGCGCACCCCAGCTCGACGTGCCCGTCCGGCTCAACACCAACGAGAACTCCTACGACGTACCCACAGAGGTCGTCGAGGAGATCGGGCGCGCGGTGACCGCCGCTGCTCCCCACCTCAACCGCTACCCCGACCGGGAGTTCACCGACCTGCGCACTGCCCTCGCGGCATACCTCGCCACCACCTCGGGTGTCGACGTGACGCCCGGACAGGTCTGGGCCGGCAACGGGTCCAACGAGGTGCTCCAGCACCTCGTCCTCGCCTTCGGCGGACCGGACCGCACCGCGCTCGGGTTCACGCCGGCCTACTCGATGCACCCCATCATCAGCCGCTCCGTGGGCACCACGTGGGTCGACGGGCTGCGCGGGCAGGGCGGGCAGGCGTTCGACCTCACCGTCGACAGTGCCGTCGCCCAGGTGCACGAGCACGAGCCGAACCTCGTCTTCCTCTGCTCACCGAACAACCCCACCGGCACCGCGCTCGACCTCGACGTCGTGGAGGCGGTGTATGCCGCGGCCCCCCGGGCCGTGGTCGTGGTGGACGAGGCGTATGCCGAGTTCGCCCGACCGGGGACCCCGAGCGCGCTGACCCTGCTCGAGGGGCGGCCGCGGCTCGTCGTCACCCGCACCATGAGCAAGGCGTTCGCTTTCGCCGGTGGACGCCTCGGTTACCTCGCGGCCGACGCCGAGCTGGCCGACGCGCTGCGGCTCGTGCGCCTGCCCTACCACCTGTCGGCGCCCACGCAGGCGATCGCGCTCGCGGCACTGCGCCATGCCGACCTCATGCTCGCGACCGTCGAGGCGATCAAGACCCAGCGCGACCGCATGGTCACCGAGCTGGCGGCGATGGCTCTCGACCCGGTGCCGAGCGACGCCAACTTCGTCCTGTTCGGCGGCCTCGCCGACGCGGGCGCGACGTGGCGGGCGCTGCTCGAGCGGGGTGTGCTGGTGAGGGACGTCGGCATTCCCCACTATCTTCGTGTCACGGCCGGGACCCCGGCCGAGACGGATGCGTTCCTCGGTGCCATGGCCGAGGTCGTGGGCAAGGACAGGAGCGAGCGGTGACCGCAGCGGACCGCACGGCGGCCCTGAGCAGGACGACGTCGGAGTCGAGCGTCGAGCTCGAGCTCAACCTCGACGGCACCGGCCAGTCCGACATCGACACGGGGGTGCGGTTCTACGACCACATGCTCGCCTCGCTCGCGAAGCACTCGCTCATCGACCTGCGGGTCAAGGCCACCGGTGACGTCGACGTCGACGCGCACCACACGGTCGAGGACGTCGCGATCGTGCTCGGCGACGCACTGCGCGAGGCGCTCGGCGACAAGAGCGGAATCGCCCGGTTCGGTGACGCGACCGTGCCGCTGGACGAGGCGCTCGCCCAGGCTGTCGTCGACGTGGCCGGCCGCCCCTATGTCGTGCACACCGGCGAGCCCGACGGCCAGCAGTACGTCCTCATCGGTGGCCACTTCACCGGGTCCATGACCCGGCACGTCTGGGAGTCGCTGGCCGGCCGGGCGGGCATCGCCCTGCACGTGCGCGTGCTGTCCGGACGCGACCCGCACCACATCGTCGAGGCGCAGTTCAAGGCCGTGGCGCGTGCCCTGCGCGCCGCCGTGGCACGCGACGAGCGAGTCGTCGGGGTGCCCAGCGCGAAGGGCAGCCTCTCCACGTGAACGAGCGGTGGCAGCCGGCGCAGTCGCGCGGGCTGCTCCTGGTGCCCGGCGAGCCCGCGCCCGCGCAGGCCTGGGTCCGCACCGGGCTCGTCGCCTGCCAGGTCGTCGACCGCGGGCGTTGGACGGCACTGGTCCCCGTCGAGGACCGCTCGCGCGCCCAAGAGCCTTACGACGACGCCGCGACGGTGCTCGTCTCGCGGCCCCTGCCGCGCAAGCTGCGCCCGGCCCTGGGGGTGCTGCACGTCGACCACCGCGCCGCCGTGGTCGTGCAGCCCGCCGGGATGCGGCACCAACCGCGCTGGCTGGTGTGGGAGCCCGGTGCAGGTCACGTGCGCACGCCCGGCCTCGACCTCGCGACCCCGGACGACCTCGCCGAGACGGCCGGCCGACCCGGTGCGGCGCGCGACGTGGCGCAGGTCGTCACCGACCGGTCCGGCGACGCCGTGCGCCTGCTCACCGACCTGCTGACCGTGCTGGGCCTTCCCGGCGCCGACCTGCTCGGCCGGCACACCGGGCTGCGCGGTCAGGTCGTGGCGCCCACCGCCCAGGCCGTCGAGCGGTTCGACGTCCGGATGGCCGAGATCGCCCGGCACCACCGCGAGCTGGAGGACAACACGTGAGCCGAGCCAACCCGCGGGTGGTCGTCCTCGACTACGGCAGTGGCAACGTGCACTCGGCCGTGCGCGCGCTCGAGCACGTCGGTGCGCAGGTGCAGCTGACCGCGGACCGCACGCTGGCCCAGGACGCGGACGGCCTGTTCGTGCCCGGCGTCGGCAACTTCCACGCCTGCATGCGTGGGCTCCGGGCGGCCGACGGCCCACGCATCATCGAGACCCGGCTGGCCGGCGGACGCCCGGTGCTCGGTGTCTGCGTCGGCATGCAGGTCATGTTCGACGGCTCCGACGAGCCGAGCGACGCACCGGTCGACGGGCTGGGCGAGTGGCCGGGCCAAGTCGCGCGCCTGGCCGCGGACGTCGTCCCCCACATGGGCTGGTCACCGCTGGAGGTGGCCGAGGGGTCGCGGCTGTTCGCCGGCGTCGAGGGGGAGCGCTTCTACTTCGTGCACTCGTATGCCGCGCCGCGGTGGACGCTCGAGGCCACCGGGCCCTTTGAGGTCGTCGCGCCGTTGGTGACGTGGGCGGAGCACGGCGACCGTTTCGTCGCGGCCGTCGAGAACGGGCCGCTCGCCGCCACCCAGTTCCACCCCGAGAAGTCCGGCGAGGCCGGCCTCACCCTCCTCGAGAACTGGGTGCGGTCACTGTGACGAGCGCCCGCCACACCTCGATCTCCGCAACGGAAGGACACCCGATGACCGACCAGCCGAGGCTGGAGCTGCTCCCCGCCGTCGACGTGCAGGACGGCCGCGCCGTCCAGCTGGTGCAGGGCGTCGCCGGCAGCGGCGGCGAGTTCGGCGACCCGTGGGAGGCCGCGCTGGCCTGGCAGGAGCAGGGCGCGCAGTGGCTGCACCTCGTCGACCTCGACGCGGCATTCGGCCGGGGCTCCAACCGTGAGCTGCTCGCCTCCATCGTCGGGCGCCTCGACCTCCAGGTGGAGATGAGCGGCGGCATCCGCGACGCCGAGTCGCTCGAGGCCGCACTCGCGACCGGCTGCCGACGGGTCAACCTCGGCACCGCCGCCCTGGAGGACCCCGACTGGACCGCGTCCGCCATCGCCGAGCACGGCGACCGGGTGGCGGTCGGGCTCGACGTGCGCGGTACGACGCTGGCCGCGCGCGGCTGGACCCAGGAGGGCGGCGACCTCTGGGAGACCCTGGAGCGGCTGGACCGCGAGGGCTGCGAGCGCTACGTCGTCACCGACGTCAACAAGGACGGCATGCTCAAGGGGCCCAACCTCGACCTGCTGCGCGACGTCTGCGCCCGCACCGACCGCCCGGTCGTGGCGTCCGGTGGTGTCTCGACGCTGGAGGACATCGCGGCGATCCGTGGCCTGGTGCCCGATGGCGTCGAGGGTGCGATCGTCGGCTCGGCGCTCTACCGCGGGGCGTTCACGCTGCCGCAGGCGCTCGACGTGGCAGGCCGGCCGTGACCGGCGGTCACGACTCGGCCGGCATCCCCTTCGGGGGCCGTGAGCTGACCGGCACCGGCTTCGACGGTGACACCGGCTCCGCCGATGCGGCGCTCGAGGCGGCCCTCTCCGACCCGGCCGACGAGCGCGCGCTCATGACAGCCGTCGCGGCGGCACGGTTCATCGTGCCCATCGTCGCCGAGCCGGCCGAGGTCGACGACAGCGGCGAGCTCGCCGTCGAGAAGCAGACCGACATGGCCGCGGTCACCCTCGTCGCACCTGACGGCACGCGCGCGCTGCCCGTGTTCACCTCGGTCGCGGCGCTGGCCACCTGGGACCCGGCAGCCCGTCCCGTGCCGGTCACCGCCGCGCGGGCCGCGCAGGCGGCCGTGTCCGAGCGCTGCGACGTCATGGTGGTCGACGTGGCCGGTCCCCGCACGGTCGCGCTGCGGCCGAGCATGGTGTGGGCGCTGGCGCAGCAACGCGACTGGCTGCCCGCCCACGAGGACGTCGTCGTCGAGCGCGCGGTCGAGTCGGCCACACGCGAACGCGAGGAGGTCGCGGCATACGCCATCGAGGGCGGGGCCCCGGGCGAAGGCGTGCTGCGAGTCGTCCTCGAGCTGCGCCCCGGGCTCACGTCCGAGCAGGTGCAGGAGGTCGCGACCTCGGTGGGCGAGCGGCTCGCCACCGACGGCGAGGTCCGCGCTCGCATCGACGGGCTGGCGTTCTCGATCCGCTGACGCGGGTCAGCCGTGTGGCGGCGCCAGCTCGGTCACCGTCACGACCGCCGACACCGGCAGCGGCGCATAGAGATGGGGAAAGACCTCGCCGGTCTCGGGGTTGCCGACCTCGCGGACGGGCGGCGCGGGCAGCAGATCCTCGTCGATCTCCAACAGCAGCAACGGTTTCGTGACGTCGGCGTAGAAACGACGGCGGACCGCGGGCCACTGCTGCGCGGTCGAGCAGTGGATGAAACCCTCCTCGGCCAGGGTGCGCCCACGGGTCGACTGGTCGTAGCTGCCGGACTGCTGGGCCGCGGCCCAGTGGGGCGACTCGGCGAGGTGATAGATCGTCACGAGCGCAGGGTATGCCGGGTGGTCGCCGGGGCGTCCGGGGCACCGTCCCGGTGTCAGGGGTGAAACCCGGATGACTGGTGTCGGTGCGCAGTGCCACAGTGGGTGGGTGCTGTCCCGCTACCGCCGCGTCCTCGCGATCCCCGCCGTCCGTCGGGCTCTGGTGCTCGGGCTGCTGGTGCGGATGCCGATCTTCGCCGGTGGTGTCGTCATCACCCTGCACGTCGTGAGCCACCTCGGCCGGTCCTATGGTGCCGCCGGCCTCGTGTCGGCGGCCGCGACCATCGCCATCGCGATCAGCGGCCCGTGGCGCGGGCGGCTGCTCGACCGGATGGGTCTGCGGCGCGTGGTCGTGCCGTCGATCGTCGTCGCCGCGGTGTGCTGGTCGATCGCGCCGTTCGTGCCGTACTGGTGGCTGCTCGGGCTCGCGGCGCTGGCCGGGCTGTTCGTCATCCCGTCGTTCTCGATCATCCGGCAGGCGATCATCGCCGCGGTCCCCGAGGACGACCGGCGCACCGCCATCTCGCTGGACTCGGTGGCCGTCGAGCTGTCGTTCATGATCGGCCCTGCGGCGGGGGTGTGGGCCGCGACGGTGTGGTCCACCGACTGGGTCCTGTTCACCATCGAGATGCTCGGCGTCGCCGCCGGCATACTCCTGTGGGTCGTCGACCCCGCCCTGCACGAGGCGCCCGACGAGACGGCGGACGCCACCGAGGTGCCCGCTGCCGAGGTGCCTCGGTCGGCGTGGTTCCGGCCAGGCCTCGTCGTGGTGCTGCTCGGCGCGGCGGCCACGACCTTCGTCCTCGGCGGCACCGACATCGGTGTCGTGGCGGCGCTGCGCGACTTCGACGCCCAGCCCTCGATCGGGTTGGTGCTCGCGGTCTGGGGCTTCGGGTCCCTGCTGGGCGGGCTCGTCTACGGCGGCCTGCACCGGTCGGTCAACGCCTTCTGGCTGCTCGCCGGTCTCGGCCTGGTGACGTTGCCGATGGCGTTCGCGGTCAACCCACTCACCCTGGCGCTGCTGGCGTTCGTGGCCGGACTGTTCTGCGCCCCGACCATCACCGCGACGATCGACCAGGTCAGCCGGATGGTCCCGGCCAGCGCCCGCGGCGAGGCCATGGGCTGGCACGGGTCGTCGATGACCGCGGGCATGGCCGTCGGCGCGCCGGCCGCCGGGTTCGCCATCGACCACCAGGGCTGGCCGGCGGGGTTCGTGGCGGTGGCCCTGGCCGGTCTCGTGGTGGCGCTGGTGGGCGCGCTCGGCACCTCGACCCGGGCGCGCACCCGTCGCGCGCGGGCCGCGGACACGGGTGCGCAGACGGATGCGCCGCAAGCCGTGGTCGGTGGATAGCCTCCCGCCGTGCACACCAACGAGTTCGGGCAGCCGGTCGGCCGACCCGTCGCCGGCTGGACGCCGCGCCCGCCGTTCGCACCCGTCGTCCTCACGGGCCGGACCTGCCGGCTGGAGCCGGCCGGTCCGCAGCACACTGACCGTCTGCACCAGGCGCTCGACGTCGACAGCGACCCGGTCATCTGGGCCTACTACCCGCAGGGTCCGTATGCCGACCCCGCGGCGTTGGGTGCGTGGGTGGCCGACCTCGACCGGTCACCCACGAGCGCACCGTTCGCCATCCTCGACCCCGACGGTCGCGCGCTCGGCATCGCGAGCTACCTGCGGATCGACCCTCCCAACGGGTCGATCGAGGTCGGCGGCATCGTCATGTCGTCGGCCCTGCAGCGCACCACGGCGTCGACCGAGGCGATGTACCTCATGATGCGCCACGTCTTCGATGACCTCGGCTACCGCCGCTACGAGTGGAAGTGCGACTCGACGAACGCCCCGTCGCGTCGTGCCGCCGGCCGCCTCGGCTTCAGCTACGAGGGCACCTTCCGCAACGCCGTCGTCTACCGCGGCCGCAACCGCGACACCGACTGGTACTCCATCACCGACGACGAGTGGCCGGCGATCCGCGCCGAGCTGGAGCGCTGGCTCGACCCCCGCAACTTCGACGCCGACGGCACCCAGCGCACGCGTCTGGACACCGCCGCCGCGCTGGGTGGTCCACGCCCCGTCTCACCCCAGGACGTCTCAGCCCAGGACCGCTGAACGGGCTCCGCCACCTGCCGGAGGCGCCGGACGCCGCATCCCGGGATCGTCAGGGGTGGAGGTGGGTCGTGTCATTCATCGAGCCGGCGAGAGCAGTGCCCAAGGACCCCGCGGTGGAGCAGCTGTATGCCGCGGAGCGCCAGTCGTGGGGGTACCTGCCCAACTATGCGGAGCTGTTCAGCCACGAGCCGGCGGTCATGGCCGCGTGGCGCCAGCTGGTGGGGTCGATCCGGGGCTCCATGGACCGGCGCCGCTTCGAGCTGGTCACGCTGGCCGCGGCCCAGGCGCGCGGCTCGAGCTACTGCTCGCTGGCCCACGGCAAGTTCCTCGCCGACCTCTTCCACACCCCGGACGAGGTCGCAGGGCTCGCCGGTGCCGATCGGCCCGACCCGGCCGACGAGCTCGACCTGGCGCTGATGGAGTACGCCCGCCACGTCGCCCTCGACCCCGCGAGCGTGACCCGGGCGGAGGTCGACCGGCTGCGCACCCTCGGGCTGGGCGACCGCGACATCTTCCTCGTCGCCGCGGCAGTCGCTGCGCGGTGCTTCTTCGCCACGCTCCTGGACGGCCTCGGCGCCGAGCCGGACGCCGAGCTGGGCGCCCTGCCCGAGCCGATGCGCTCGGCCCTGACCGTCGGGCGCCCGATCGCCGGGCAGGCTCAGACGACCGAGCCGGTGAGCTTCTCGCCCGGTCCCTG
The DNA here is from genome assembly GCA_023420415.1 of Actinomycetes bacterium. Classification (GTDB taxonomy): domain Bacteria; phylum Actinomycetota; class Actinomycetes; order Actinomycetales; family Dermatophilaceae; genus Pedococcus. The sequence goes on from JAEZWF010000018.1 coordinate 109,478, forward strand.
ACCGGGCGGGTCGGGCACGACCGACGCCTCACGGAAGGCCAGCTGCAGCGACTTCAGGCCGTCGCGCAGGGGAGCGGCGTGCTGGCTGCCCAGGTCGGGGGCGGATGCGGTGACCAGACCGGCCAGGGCGGTGATCAGCCGCCGGGCCTCGTCGAGGTCGAGGTGGTCCTGCGCGTCCGGCCCCTCGGCCAGCCCGCACTTGACGGCCGCGGCCGACATGAGGTGGATGGCGGCGGTCGTGATGACCTCGACGGCGGGCACCTCGGCGATGTCTCGCGCGGCGGATGCTGCCTCGTCCGAGGGCAGGGGATTGGGTGATTGCGTGCTCACACTGCTACCCTTTCAGATCGACCGGCCGCGCCCTCGGGTGCGGTGTGCAAGTGAAGCAGCACCTGCTTCCACCCGCGTCGACCGCCAGCTCCACAGGTCGCCGGGTTCGGTGAGGAAACGCAATGGTGAGTATGCCGCGGGGTCAGCCACGCGGCATACCGGCAGCACGCGACCCTCACGACGGATCAGGTGAGGCTTCCCACGCAACGGCGACGGGGAGCCTTTTCTCGTTGCTGCGGCCACTGACCAGTTCGCCAGCACAAGGAGACACACCATCAGCGAGCCTCGCATCAACGACCGCATCCGAGTCCCGGAAGTGCGGTTGGTTGGCCCCAACGGAGAGCAGGTCGGCATCGTCCGCGTCGAGGACGCGCTGCGACTGGCTGCCGAGGCTGACCTCGACCTCGTCGAGGTGGCCCCGATGGCCAAGCCTCCGGTCGCCAAGCTCATGGACTTCGGCAAGTTCAAGTACGAAGCCGCCATGAAGGCGCGGGAAGCACGCAAGAACCAGGTCAACACGGTCATCAAGGAGATCAAGCTCCGCCCCAAGATCGACCCGCACGACTACGGCACCAAGAAGGGCCACGTCGAGCGGTTCCTCAAGGGCGGTGACAAGGTCAAGGTGACGATCATGTTCCGCGGCCGCGAGCAGTCCCGCCCCGAGCTGGGCTTCCGGCTGCTGCAGCGCCTCGCCGAGGACGTCATCGAGCTCGGCACCGTCGAGTCGGCCCCCAAGCAGGACGGCCGCAACATGATCATGGTGCTGGCCCCGACGAAGAAGAAGTCCGAGGCCAAGGCCGAGCAGCGCCGCGCGCGCAACACCGGCGACAAGGCGGCCGAGGGCGCAGCCCCCGCCGAGCAGCCCGCCGAGGACAGCGCCGGCTGACCGGACGCAGCACCCAGCACGACACCAGCACCACCACCCACGACGGCCCGCCGTCAGACACGAAGGAGATCGGCAGCCATGCCGAAGAACAAGACGCACTCGGGCGCCAAGAAGCGCTTCCGGATCACCGGCAAGGGCAAGGTCATGCGCGAGCAGACCAATGGTCGCCACCTGCTCGAGCACAAGTCCTCGAAGTACATGCGCTCGATCGCGAACGACGTCGAGGTCGCCAAGGCGGACGCCAAGAAGGTCAAGAAGCTCCTCGGCCGCTGAGCCGAGCCCACCCACCAGCAGCACCGGGCTCAGCACAGCAGCAGCCTCCGGTCGTACAACCAAGCAAGGAGAACTCACGTGGCACGCGTGAAGCGGGCGGTCAACGCCCAGAAGAAGCGCCGGGTCGTCCTCGAGCGCGCCAGCGGCTACCGCGGGCAGCGCTCGCGCCTCTACCGCAAGGCCAAGGAGCAGGTCACCCACTCCCTCGGCTACAGCTACCGGGACCGTCGCGCCAAGAAGGGTGACTTCCGTCGCCTGTGGATCCAGCGCATCAACGCCGGCGCCCGCGCCAACGGCATGACCTACAACCGGTTCATCCAGGGCCTCAAGGCCGCGGAGATCGAGGTCGACCGTCGCATGCTCGCCGAGCTCGCCGTCAACGACGAGGCCGCCTTCGCCGCGCTCGTCGAGGTCGCCAAGGCCAACGTGCCGGCGACCGCCGACGCCAGCGCCTGAGCGCAGACCATTCCACGAACGCCGGGTCTCCCGTGCTGACCAACCCCCGAGCTGATCGGGTGCGTGCGGTCGCCGGGTTGGCCCGGCGTTCGTCGCGTCAGAAGGCGGGCCGCTTCCTCGTCGAAGGCCCGCAGGGTGTCCGCGAGGCGGTGCGGTGGCGCCCGGACCTCGTCGTCGACGTCTACGTCACCTCCGAGGCCGCCCACAGGTATGCCGCCGACATCGTCGAACCCGCTACTGCCGCAGGGCTTTTCGTCCACGAGGTGAGTGACGAGGTGCTCGCCGCCATGTGCGACGCCGACGCGCCGCAGGGCATTGCCGCGGTATGCCGCGTGCCCGAGTCGTCGTTGGACGCCGTCCTCGCGGACGGGCCGCGCCTGTTGGTGCTGCTCACCAACGTGCGCGACCCCGGCAACGCCGGCACCGTCATCCGCGGCGCCGACGCCACCGGGGCGGCGGCGGTGCTGGTCTCCGAGGCGTCCGTCGACGTGTTCTCTCCCAAGGTCGTCCGCTCGACCGTGGGCTCGGTGTTCCACCTGCCCGTCGTGACCGGCCTCGACACCGAGACGACCATCGCGCGGCTGCGCGCGGACGGCATCCGGGTCATCGCCGCCGACGGGGCTGGCGAGCAGCTGCTCGGTGCCGTCGACCTCACGCCGCCGCACGCCTGGGTGATGGGCAACGAGGCGTGGGGGTTGCCGCAGGAGACCCGCGCGCTGTGTGACGAGGTCGTGCGCGTGCCCATCTGGGGCAAGGCGGAGTCGCTCAACCTGGCGATGGCCGCGACGGTCTGTCTCTACGCGTCGGCCGGAGCCCAGAACCGTTAGGGTCCGTGGCATGGACTACCGGCCGGAGGACGTGCTCGACGAGCGGGCTGCCCGGGTGGCCGCGGAGCTCATCCCCGACGGGTTCATCTCCGCCGACGCAAGCGCGCGGATCATCTTCGTGAACCGCCGGGCAGCCGACCTGGTGGGTCGCCCGGCCGCTGAGCTCGAGGGAATGGACGTGCGCGAGGCGGTCGACCTCCTGGACGGCGACGGCTCGTCGTGGTGGCAGACGACCAACCCCTGGGGTGGGCTGGCGACGCGCACCGGGCACCGGGAGCGCCTGCTCATGATGCGGCACAACAGCCGCGAGGTGCTGGTGACCGCCAAGTACCTGCGTCCGGGCCGCGGCGAGCCGGTCAACCGGGTGACCGTCCTCATGCGTGACGGCATGCACCGGCGCCGCGTCGAGGCCGAGAACGCCGCCGTCATCTCCACCGTGGCCCACGAGCTGCGCTCGCCCCTGACCTCGGTCAAGGGCTTCACGGCGACGCTGCTCAAGCGGTGGGAACGGTTCTCCGACGAGCAGAAGCGACTGATGCTCGAGACCATCGAGGCCGACGCCGACCGCGTCACCCGGCTCATCACCGAGCTGCTCGACGTCTCGCGGATCGACGCGGGACGGCTGCAGATCCGTCCGTTGCCGGTCGACATCGAGCTGGTCTTCCAGCGTCACGTCGACCGCGCCGTGGCGAGCGGCCTGGAGCCCGAGCGGTTCCGCATCGAGGTCGCCGACGACCTGCCCGAGGTGTGGGCCGACCCCGACCGGCTCGACCAGATCCTCTCCAACCTGATCGAGAACTCCATCCGCCACGGCGACGGCACCGTCACGGTGGCGGCCCGACCCGCGTCGGCGGACTCCGTGGCGGCGATGGCTGCCAAGGGACGCGGCGACGATGGGGTCGAGCTGCTCATCAGTGACGAGGGTCGCGGCATACCCGACGAGCAGCGGGGACTGGTGTTCACGCGGTTCTGGCACGGGTCCGGGCGCGGCAGCACGGGCCTTGGTCTCTACGTCGTCAAGGGCCTCGTCGAGGCCCACGGCGGCCAGGTCGTCGCCGAGTCCGCGCCCGGCGGGGGCGCACAGTTCCGTCTCAGCCTGCCCAGCCAACCGCCGGACTACCTCGCGTAGGGGCTACGCTGATCGCCATGAGCCCACGCCAGCTGCGATTTACCGCGCCTTCGGACGCGGCCGTCGCGCTGCGCTGAGGGCGACCACCCGGCATACCACTGCCGCTGCGCTGGCCACCCACTCCGCGTCCGGAGGCATCCCACTGCCCCCATAGACTTGCGCGCGCCGCGCACCGACCCGAAGTGGAACGAGATGTCTGGACCCAACACGCAGTACGACCCGGTGGAGGTCGCCGCCCTCGACCCCGAGGCGATCGACTCGGCGGTGACCGAGGCGCTGGCCGCGGTCGCCGCCGCCACGTCCCTCGACGACCTGAAGGCGGCGCGGCTCGCCCACCAGGGGGAGAAGAGCCCGCTGGCCCTCGCCAACCGTGAAATCGGGGCGCTGCCGCCGAGCGCCAAGGCCGAGGCCGGCAAGCGGGTCGGTCAGGCACGCGGCCGCGTCGGCCAGGCGCTCAAGGAACGGCAGGCGCAGCTCGAGGCCGAGCGCGACGAGCGCATCCTCGTCGAGGAGGCACTCGACGTGACGGTGCGGGTGCCGCGGCGCCCCCTGGGTGCGCGCCACCCGATCAGCCTGGTCACCGAGCGGGTCGAGGACATCTTCGTCTCGATGGGCTGGGAGATCGCCGAGGGACCCGAGCTCGAGGCCGAGTGGCTCAACTTCGACGCGCTCAACATCGCCGCCGACCACCCCGCCCGCCAGGAGCAGGACACGTTCTTCGTCGAGCCGGCCGGGTCCGGGCTCGTCCTGCGCACGCACACCTCGCCGGTGCAGGTGCGGACCATGCTCGAGCACGAACCGCCCATCTACGTGCTGTGCCCGGGCAAGGTGTTCCGCACCGACGACCTCGACGCCACCCACACGCCGGTGTTCCACCAGTTCGAGGGGCTCGTCGTCGACGAGGGCATCACCATGGCCCACCTCAAGGGCACCCTCGACGCGTTCGTGCAGCGGTTGTTCGGTGACGGCATCGAGACGCGGCTGCGACCCAACTACTTCCCGTTCACCGAGCCGAGTGCCGAGATCGACTGCCGTTGCTGGGTGTGCGGCGGCTCCGGGGTGCTCGACGGCCAGCCCTGCCGCACCTGCGGTGGCACCGGCTGGATCGAGCTCGGCGGCTCCGGCATGGTCAACCAGCGGGTGCTGCGCGCGGCCGGCGTCGACACCGACCGCTACAGCGGCTTCGCGTTCGGGCTCGGCATCGAGCGCTCACTCATGTTGCGGCACAACGTCGGCGACATGCACGACATCGTCGAGGGAGACGTCCGCTTCTCCCAGCAGTTCGGAATGGAGATCTGATGTACGCGCCCGTGTCCTGGCTGCGCGAGCTCACCGACGTGCCCGCCGACGCGACCGGTGCCGACGTCGCCGCGACCCTCGTGCGCGTCGGTCTCGAGGAGGAGGGCCTGCACGGCGGTGACATCCAGGGGCCGCTGGTTGTCGGACGTGTCCTCACCGTGGAGCCCGAGCCGCAGAAGAACGGCAAGACCATCAACTGGTGCACGGTCGACGTCGGCCAGCACGGCCAGATGCTCACCGAGGGCAAGCCGCAGGAGATCGTCTGCGGCGCCCACAACTTCGGGCCTGGTGACCTCGTCGTCGTCGTGCTGCCGGGCGGTGTGCTGCCCGGCGGGTTCGAGATCTCCGCCCGCAAGACCTACGGCCACGTGTCCAACGGCATGATCTGCTCGGCCATGGAGCTCGGACTCGGCGAGGACCACAGCGGCATCATCGTGCTCGGCGAGTTGCTCGGACCTGAGGCGGCCGCCGACCTCAAGCCCGGTGACGACGCGATCGAGCTGCTGGGGCTGGCCGACGAGGTCGTCGAGGTCAACGTCACCCCGGACCGCGGCTACTGCTTCTCGATGCGGGGCATCGCGCGCGAGTACGCCCTGTCGTCCGGAGCGGCCTACCGCGACCCGGCCGACCCGGCGGCGCTTCCCGTGGACGCGCCGGGCGAGGGCGGGTATGCCGTGCACCTCACCGACCAGGCGCCGATCGACGGGCGCGACGGGTGCGACCGCTACATCGCGCGGGTGGTCCGTGGCGTCGACGCCACGGCAACGAGCCCACAGTGGATGCAAAAGCGTCTGACCCAGGTGGGGATGCGGCCGATCTCGCTGGCTGTCGACGTCACCAACTACGTGATGATGCTGCTCGGGCAGCCGCTGCACGCCTTCGACCTCGACACCCTGTCGGGTTCGGTCGGCACGCGGCGGGCGCGGGCGGGGGAGAAGCTCACGACCCTCGACGACGTCGAGCGCTCGCTCGACCCCGAGGACCTGCTCATCGTCGACGGCGCCGACACCCCGCTGGCCATTGCCGGCGTCATGGGTGGCGCGACGTCCGAGGTCGGCGAGAGCACGACGAACGTGCTGATCGAGGCGGCCCACTTCGACCAGGTCTCGGTCGCCCGGTCCGCCCGTCGGCACCGCCTCAGCACCGAGGCGTCGCGCCGGTTCGAGCGCGGCGTCGACCCCGACGTCACGGCCGCGGCCGCGCAGCTCGCCGTCGACCTGCTCGTGGAGCACGGCGGCGGCACGGCCGACCCGGCATACACCGACGTCGACCACCGGCCCGCGCGTCGGGCATTCGACTTCGACGTCACGCTGCCGACGCGCTACGTCGGGCTCGACTACCCGCGCGAGGAGGTGCTGGCGACGCTGCGCGCCATCGGCTGTGAGGTGGACGAGGGCGACGGCGACGTGGTCTCGGTGCTGCCCGCGTCGTGGCGCCCGGACCTCACCGATGGTCCCGAGCTGGTCGAGGAGGTCGCGCGGGTGCGCGGCTACGACCAGATCCCGTCGGTGCTGCCGCAGCCCAAGTCCGCCGGTCGCGGGCTCACCCACGGGCAGCGCATTCGCCGTGTCGTGGCGACAACCCTTGCGCAGCAAGGGCTTTCGGAGGTCCTGAGCTACCCGTTCGTGGGTGCGGGGCTCTTCGACAAGCTGGGCTACGCAGCCGATGACCCCCGCCGCGGGGTCGTCACGCTGTCGAACCCGTTGTCGGACGAGGCGCCCCTGATGCGCACGTCGGTGCTCGACACGTTGCTGGAGACGTTGCGCCGCAACGTCTCTCGCGGACAGCGTGACGTTGCCGTCTTCGAGGTGGGTCTGGTGACCGACGGCTCGGGCGAGTCGCGCACGGCGCCGGTGCCCAGCGTCGACGGACGGCCCGACGACGCCACCCTCGAGGCGTTGTATGCCGCGGTGCCGCCGCAGCCGAGGCACGTCGCCTACGCGGCGGCTGGCGACGTCGAGCGAGGTGGCCCCTGGGGTCCGGCCCGCTCGGCCGACACCGGTGACGCCGTCGCGTGGGCGCTGACGGTGGGCCGTGCGGTCGGCCTCGACCTCCAGGTGGCCCCGGCCGAGCGCGCGCCGTGGCACCCGGGGCGTTGTGCCGTCATCACCCTCGCCGACGGCACGGTCGTGGGGTACGCCGGTGAGCTGCACCCCAAGGTCGTCGCCGCACTCGAGCTGCCTGCGCGCACCGTCGCCGGGGAGCTCGACGTCGACGTCCTCGTGGCTGCCACCGGCACGCCTGTCGACGCGGTGGCGCTGTCGACCTACCCGGTGGCGCATACCGATGTGGCCCTCGTCGTCGACGAGGCGGTCACGGCTGCCGAGGTCGAGGGCGCCCTGCGGTCCGGGGCCGGAGGCGACCTCGAGAGTGTGGTGCTCTTCGACACCTACCGGGGTGACCAGGTCGGCGAGGGCCGCAAGTCCCTGGCCTACCGGCTCACCTTCCGTGCGAACGACCGCACCCTCACGACCGACGAGGTCAGCGCGCTGCGCGACCGGGCCGTGGCCGAGGCCGCGAGCCGCACCGGTGCGGTGCAGCGATGACCCAGCGCGTCGCCGTGGTGACCGGTGCCTCTCGGGGCATCGGTCGCCACCTTGCGGATGCCCTCGAGGGCGCCGGGTATGCCGTGGAGCGCGGCTCGACCTCGGTCGCGCCGGTCACCGACCCGCGTGCCGTCCAGGCCTGGGTTGACGACATCGTCGCCAGGCGGGGCCGGATCGACCTGCTCGTCAACAACGCCGGGGTGATCGACGCGGAGGTGTCGCTGGCCGACAGTGATCCCGAGCAGTGGTGGCGGACGGTCGAGGTCAACGTTCGGGGTCCGTACCTCACGACCCGGTTCGCCTGGCCGCACCTCGTCGCCGCGGGTGGGGGTCGCATCGTCAACATCAACTCCGGTGCGGCGTACCGCAATGCGCGGCTAGCCACGGCATACAACGTCAGCAAGGGGGCGCTGGCGCGCCTCACTGCCGCCACGGGACTTGACCCGGACAGCCCGGTGCGTTCCTTCGACCTGGCACCGGGTGTGGTGCGGACCGACATGACCGAGGCGATGGAGGCCCACGCCGACCGCACCGAGTGGACCGACCCCGCCGACGTGGCAGAGCTCCTGCTCGCCCTGGCGTCGGGGCGGCTCGACGCCTGGTCGGGACGCATGGTCCGGGTGGGAGTCGACACGCCGGAGTCGCTGGTGGAGCGGGCCGCACAGGGCCTGGACGACGCCGACCGCACGCTCGGACTGGTGCGCTGGGGAGACGACGACCCGCTCAGCTGACCGACGGCTGCTCCATCCGTGCATGTTCATGCGCGAACCGGTATGCTCATGCACATGGTGCGGGCAGCAGTGGCGGGTGCGAGCGGGTACGCCGGTGGGGAGATCCTCCGGCTGCTCCTCGGTCACCCCGAGGTCGAGATCGGTGCGGTCACTGCCGCCAGCAGCGCCGGGCAGGCGTTGGGGACGATCCACCCGAACCTGGCACCCCTGGCTGACCGGGTCATCGAGGACACCACCGTCGAGACCCTCGCTGGTCACGACGTCGTCTTCCTCGCGCTCCCGCACGGCCACTCGGCCGCCCTGGCCGGGCAGCTGCCCGACGACGTCGTCGTCATCGACTGCGGCGCCGACTTCCGGTTGCAGGACGAGGCCGCGTGGGATGCCTTCTACGACACCCCGTATGCCGGGTCGTGGGCCTACGGCATGCCGGAGCTCGCGGTGGGCGCGACCGGCAAGCAGCGCGACGCCTTGCAGGGGACGCGCCGCATAGCCGTCCCCGGGTGCTACCCGACGGCGGCCACCCTCGCGCTCGCGCCCGGATACGCCCACCACCTGCTCGCCGAGCACGACGTCGTCATCGTCGCCGCATCGGGCACGTCCGGGGCCGGCAAGTCGCTCAAGCCGCACCTGCTCGGCAGCGAGGTCATGGGGGCCATGTCGCCGTACGGCGTCGGTGGCGTGCACCGGCACACCCCGGAGATCGAGCAGAACCTGCGTGGCATCGCCGACGACGACGTGCGCATCTCGTTCACGCCCACGCTGGCACCCATGCCGCGCGGCATACTCGCCACCTGCACGGCACCCACGTGGGACGCGTTCACTCCGGCCGAGGTCCGCGAGGCCTGGGTCGACACCTACGCAGACGAGCCGTTCGTGCACGTGCTGCCAGAGGGGCAGTGGCCCTCCACGGGCAGCGTCCTCGGCAGCAACAGCGTGCAGCTCCAGGTGACCTTGGACGAGCGCGTCGGCCGGGTCGTCGCGGTGGCCGCCGTCGACAACCTCACCAAGGGCACCGCCGGCGCTGCCGTGCAGTGCCTGAACCTCGCCCTCGACCTCCCGGAGACCACTGGGCTCCCCATCGCCGGAGTCGCACCATGAGCCTTCCCCTGCACCTGATGCGTCACGCCGAGGAGGTCGCCTTCGTGCGCCTGGACGCGGGCGCCGAGCCCGAGTTCGACTGGCGCACCGGCCCGCTCGCGTCGATCACCTACACCGACAGCGAGACCAGCGTCGTCTGTGCGTATGCCGCCGTGCCCGACGGCGCGACCGTCGAGGGACCACTCACCGCCTTCGAGATCGCCGGTCCGCTCGACTTCGCCACGGTCGGTGTGCTCGCCGGACTGCTGGATCCCCTTGCGGCACAAGGGATCAGCATCCTGGCGATGTCGACCTACGACACCGACTGGATCCTCGTCGAGTCCCAGCACGCCGACGAGGCGATGGCCATCTGGAAGCGCGACGGCAACACCGCTGCGCCCGCCCGGCTCTCCGGAGGCGCCTCGTGAGCGTCACGACCCCCCAGGGCTTTCGGGCCGCGGGCGTCACGGCCGGCCTCAAGGCCAGCGGCGCTCCCGACGTGGCCCTCGTCGTCAACGACGGCCCCGACCACCACGCGGCCGCGGTCTTCACCAGCAACCGGGTCGAGGCGGCTCCCGTGACGTGGTCGCGGCAGGCCGTCAGCGACCGGCGCGCCGACGTCGTGGTGCTCAACTCCGGTGGGGCCAACGCCTGCACCGGTGCCCAGGGCTTCGCCGACACCCATGCGACGGCCGAGCACGTGGCCGAGGTGCTCGGGGTGTCGGCCGGTGACGTCGTCGTCTGCTCCACCGGCCTCATCGGCGAGCTCCTGCCCATGGACAAGCTGCTGCCCGGCGTGGACGCCGCAGCCGCCGCCCTCAGCGTGGGCGGGGGCGAGCAGGCCGCCATCGCCATCAAGACCACGGACACGGTCCACAAGCAGGCCGTGGTCACCCGCGACGGGTGGTCGGTCGGCGGCATGGCCAAGGGTGCGGGCATGCTCGCCCCGGCCCTCGCGACGATGCTCGTGGTCCTCACGACCGACGCGGTCGTCGACCCGTCCCAGCTCGACGGCGTCCTTCGGGCCGCCACCGCCACGACCTTCGACCGGATCGACTCTGACGGCTGCCAGTCGACCAACGACACGGTGGTCCTCCTGGCCTCCGGCGCCTCCGGGGTGCAGCCGGACCTCGCCGACCTCGTTGCCGCGGTCACGGAGGTCTGCGACTCCCTGGCTCGACAGCTCATCGGCGATGCCGAGGGAGCCAGCCATGACATCGCCATCGAGGTCGTGGGCGCGGCCAGCGTGGCCGACGCCCTGGAGGTGGGCCGGGCGGTGGCCCGCAACAACCTCTTCAAGGCCGCTGTTTTCGGCAACGACCCGAACTGGGGGCGTGTCCTCGCCGCAGTCGGCACCACGCAGGCGCAGTTCGACCCGTTGCAGCTCGATGTCGCCATCAACGGGGTGCAGGTGTGCCGCGCAGGTGGCGTCGGCGAGGACCGCTCGTTGGTCGACCTGACCCCACGTGAGGTCCGCATTGTCGTCGACCTGCATGCCGGACGGCATACCGCGACGATCTGGACCAACGACCTCACCCACGACTACGTCCACGAGAACTCGGCCTACTCCACATGACCCCCGACGCAACCGGCACACCCACCGCCACCTCGACCAACACCGTTCGCGGCCACATCGGCAAGGCCGCGCTGCGGGTCGCGCAGGGCAAGGCACAGACCCTCGTCGAGGCGCTGCCCTGGCTGGAGCAGTTCCGCGGCGCGCTCGTCGTCGTCAAGTACGGCGGCAACGCCATGACCGACGACGCCCTCAAGGCCGCCTTCGCCCAGGACGTCGCGTTCCTGCGGTATGCCGGGCTGCGTCCGGTCGTCGTCCACGGTGGTGGTCCCCAGATCGCGTCGATGCTCGACCGGCTCGGGTTGGAGAGTGAGTTCCGGGGTGGCCTGCGGGTCACGCCCCCCGAGGTGATGGACGTCGTGCGGATGGTGCTGACCGGCCAGGTGGGGCGGGAGCTCGTCGGCCTGCTCAACCAGCACGGGCCGGTCGCGGTCGGCCTGTCGGGGGAGGACGCCGGGCTGTTCGGCGCGCGGCGGCGCGGCACGGTCGTGGACGGCGAAGACGTCGACCTCGGTCTCGTCGGTGACGTCGTCACGGTGAATCCCGGTGCGGTGCAAGACATTCTCGACGCGGGACGCATCCCGGTGGTCTCCACGGTCGCGCCTGACCTCGACACCGACGGACAGGTCCTCAACATCAACGCGGACACGGCGGCCGCCGCCCTCGCGGTCGCGTTGAAGGCGCACAAGCTCGTCATGCTCACCGATGTCGAGGGGGTGTATGCCGCGTGGCCGGACCGCGACTCCCTGCTCTCCTCCCTCACGGTGTCGGGGGCGCGGGACCTGCTCACCCGGGTCGACTCCGGCATGATCCCCAAGCTCGAGGCCTGCATCCGCGCGGTCGAGGAGGGCGTGCCGCAGGCGCACGTCGTCGACGGCCGGCAGCCGCACTCGATCCTCCTCGAGGTGTTCACCTCCGAGGGCATCGGCACGATGATCCTCCCGGACAGCGAGGCGTCATGAGCACCAACCCCACGTCGTCCAACAGCCAGCTGCTCGACCGGTATGCCGCGTCGCTGGTGGGCGTGTTCGGCCGCCCGCCGTTGGTGCTGAGCCACGGCGACGGCGCCTACGTCTGGGACGTCGACGGCAGGCGCTACCTCGACCTCGTGGGCGGTATCGCCGTCAACGCGCTCGGTCACGGTCATCCCGCGCTCGTGGCCGCCGTGAGCAAGCAGGCGGGCGAGGCGATCCACGTCTCCAACCTGTTCACCTCGGTGCCGCAGATCGAGCTGGCCGAACGCATCCTCGAGGTCGCGGGTGCCCCGGACGGCAGTGGAGTGTTCTTCGCCAACTCCGGCGCGGAGGCGATCGAGGCAGCCATCAAGCTGTCCCGCCGCACCGGCCGCTCCGGCATCGTCGCCGCCGAAGGCGCCTTCCACGGCCGGACCACGGGGGCGTTGGCGCTCACCCACAAGGTCGCCTACCGCGAGCCGTTCGAGCCGCTCATCCCGGGCGTCACACACGTCCCCTACGGCGACGAGGAGGCTCTGCGGGCTGCCGTGTCGACCGAGACCGCTGCTGTCTTCCTCGAGCCCGTCCAGGGCGAGGCGGGCGTCCTGCCCGCCGACCCGGCATACCTGCGTCTGGCCCGCGAGCTCACGTCAGCCCACGGCGCGCTCCTCGTCCTCGACGAGATCCAGACCGGCGTGGGGCGCACCGGCTCGTGGTTCGCCTTCCAGCAGGCCGGTGTCGTGCCCGACGCCATCACCCTGGCCAAGGGCCTTGGTGGGGGAGTGCCGATCGGGGCGCTCGTGACGTTCGGCCCCGAGGTGACCGGCCTGCTCACCGCGGGTCAGCACGGCTCGACCTTCGGCGGCAACCCCCTCGCCTGCGCCGCTGGTCTGGCGGTGCTCGAGACGATCGAGGCCGAGGGCTTGCTCGAGCACGCCCGCGAGGTGGGCAACGACCTCGAGCGCCAGGTGCTGGCGCTCGACCACCCGCTCGTGGACGGTGTCCGAGGCACCGGCCTGCTGCGTGCCATCACGCTCACCCAGCCGGTGTCGGGTGCGGTCGCCGACGCAGCCCGCGACGGAGGCTTCATCGTCAACCCCGTTGCGCCACAGGCGATCCGGCTCGCCCCGCCGCTGGTCATCACGCGGGACCAGGTCGACGAGTTCGTCACCGCACTGCCCGCCTTCCTCGACGCCGCCACCCGCAAGGAGTCCACCGAATGAGCGTCCGCCACTTCCTGCGTGACGACGACCTGACCGCCGAGGAACAGGCGGAGGTGCTGCGGCGTGCGGCAGCGCTCAAGGGCGCGCCGTTCTCCGACCGCAGCCTCGACGGCCCGCGGATGGTGTCCGTCATCTTCGACAAGCCCACCCTGCGCACGCAGGTGTCCTTCGCAGGCGCCATCACCGGCCTCGGCGGCTACCCCATGATCGTCGACGGCAACCTCGCCCAGATCGGCACCCGCGAGTCCATCGCCGACACCGCTCGCGTCATCGGGCGCCAGGCCGCCGCGGTCGTATGGCGGACGCACGGGCAGGACCGGATCGAGGAGATGGCCGAGTTCGCCGGTGTGCCGGTCGTCAACGCCCTCACCGACGACTTCCACCCGTGCCAGATCCTCGCCGACCTGCTGACGATCAGCGAGCACAAGGGAGAGCTGGCCGGCCTCACCGTCGCCTACGTCGGCGACGGCGCCAACAACATGGCCCACTCCTACCTGCTCGGCTGCGCCCTCGCCGGCATGCACATCCGCATCGGCACCTCGGAGTCACACCTTCCCAGCGACGACATCCGTTCGCAGGCAGAGGATCTCGCCGCCCAGCAGGGTGGCTCTGTCGCCGTGGTGCACGACGCCACGGAGGCCGTCAGGGGCGCCGACGTCGTCATCACCGACACCTGGGTGTCGATGGGCATGGAGGACCAGAAGGGTGAAAGGCAAGGCGCCGCAAGCCCGTTCGCGCCCTTCGCCGTCACCGAGTCGCTCATGGCGCAGGCCGCCGATGACGCGATCTTCCTGCACTGCCTGCCCGCCTACCGTGGCTTCGAGGTCGAGGCCGCGGTCATCGACGGTCCGCAGTCGGTCGTCTGGGACGAGGCCGAGAACCGCCTGCACGCGCAGAAGGCACTGCTGTCGTTCCTCCTCGAAGCGTCCGAAACGCAATGAGCATCGCCGCCACCCGCACCGCGCGTCAGCAGCGAATCGTCGAGATCCTGACCCGCACCGAGGTGCGCTCCCAGCCCGAACTGCTCGACCTGCTCGCCCGCGACGGGATCGCGGTCACCCAGGCAACGCTGTCGCGCGACCTCGTCGAGGTGGGCGCGGTCAAGGTCCGCTCGGGACGCACGCTCGTGTATGCCGTACCGGGGGAGGGCGGTGACCGCACCGCCCGTCCCGCCCAGGCGACCGAGGAGGTCACCGCACGGCTGCGCCGGGTCTGCGCCGAGCTGCTCGTGACGGCGGAACCGTCACACAACCTCGTGGTCCTGCGCACGCCACCCGGGGCCGCTAACTTCCTCGCCTCGGCCATCGACCACGCCGATGTCGAGGGGCTGCTCGGCACCATCGCCGGCGACGACACGATCATGGTCATCACCACCGGCGCACCCGCTTCGAAGCGGATCGCCGCACACCTGCTCGCCCTGGCGGGCACCAGCACCGAGGAGCAGCAGTGACGCAGGGCGACAGCACCGACTCCGGCCGGGTCAGCCTCTGGGGCGGGCGGTTCGCCGGCGGGCCGGCGGACGCCCTCGCCGCCCTCTCCAAGTCGACCCACTTCGACTGGCGGCTCGCGGCATACGACATCGCCGGCTCGCGGGCGCACGCCCGTGTCCTGCACGGCGCCGGACTGCTCGACGACGCCAGGCTCGAGGCGATGCTCGGGGCGCTGGGGCAGCTTGCCGCCGACGTGGAGTCGGGCGAGTTCACCCCCGCGGACGACGACGAGGACGTGCACACCGCCCTCGAACGTGGGCTCATCGAGCGAGCCGGGGCGGACGTGGGCGGTCGGCTCCGGGCCGGACGGTCCCGCAACGACCAGGTCGCCACGCTGTTCCGGATGTACCTGCGCGACCACGCCCGTTCGGTGGCGGCACTGGTGCTGGACGTCGTCGACGCCATCGTGCTCCAGGCGCAGCAGCACCCGGAGGTCGCGATGCCGGGGCGCACGCACCTCCAGCACGCCCAACCGGTGCTGCTCGCACACCACCTGCAAGCCCATGCCTGGGCGCTGCTGCGTGACGTGCAGCGGTTGCAGGACTGGGACGCGCGTGCGGCCGTTTCCCCCTACGGCTCCGGAGCGTTGGCCGGCTCGTCCCTGGGGCTCGACCCGGAGGCGGTCGCGGCCGACCTGGGCTTCGATGCGGCGGTGGAGAACTCCATCGACGGCACCGCCTCGCGCGACTTCGTGGCCGAGTTCGCTTTCGTCGCAGCCATGACCGCGGTGGACATCTCCCGGTTCGCCGAGGAGGTGGTCCTGTGGGCGACCAAGGAGTTCGGGTTCGTCACGCTCGACGACGCCTACTCGACCGGGTCGAGCATCATGCCGCAGAAGAAGAACCCTGACGTCGCCGAGCTGGCCCGAGGCAAGGCCGGACGGCTCGTGGGCGACCTTGCCGGACTCCTGACGACGCTCAAGTCCCTTCCGCTGGCCTACAACCGCGACCTGCAGGAGGACAAGGAGCCGGTCTTCGACGCCGTCGACACCCTGGAGGTGCTCCTGCCTGCGTTCAGCGGCATGGTCGCGACGATGGTCTTCGACACCGATCGGCTGGAGTCCCTTGCGCCGCAAGGGTTCTCACTCGCCACCGACATCGCGGAGTGGCTGGTTCGCCAGGGTGTCCCGTTCCGGGTCGCGCACGAGGTCGCTGGCGCCTGCGTGCGTGCCTGCGAGGAGCGCGGGATCGAGCTGTGGGACCTCAGCGACGAGGACCTCGCCGCCATCTCGCCCCACCTGACTGCCGGTGTACGCAGCGTGCTCACCGTGGAGGGGTCGCTCGCCTCGCGCGATGCCAAGGGAGGTACGGCTCCCGCCCGCGTCGGTGAGCAGCGGCAGCGGCTGGTCGAGGCCGCCACGGCGGCCCGCGCCTGGGCCAGCGAACCCCTCAAGGTGCGCTGACGGCATACCGGATGCACCCAGAAGACCCAGGTTCCTTGCAGGACATCGCGCCGATCGTTCGCTAGGTTCGCTCTCGTGGGTCACTGTCGACCCACACCGGCGTTCGAAGGGATGACGGAATGGGCGTCAGCGACGACCTCACCACGGCTGCCGGCCACGTGGCCGGACTCCGACGGGCGGTGACCGCGCTCTCCAAGGAGCTCGGCAACACCATCGACATCCAACGGCTGCGAGACGACGTCGTGCGCCTGGCCGACGACGTCGACCTCGTCGCCCGCGCCGCCGGCGTGGGGTCCCAGGACCGCGCAGGTGGACCGGGAGAGATCGTCTTCATCCCGGACGAGGACTACGACCCCGCGATGTGGGCCGACACCGAGGACGAGGGCGTCGGACCGGCCAGGGGCCAGTGACGTGGCCACGGACCTGAGCGGGGGCGTCGACGCCCCGGGACGCGCACAGATCCCGGCGCGCACGCTCCGTGTCGACCGTTGGTGGCTGCAGCCGCTCGTGACGTTCATCTGCTTCACCGCGTGGCTGCTCTACGGGCTCATCAGGGCCTCGATGCAGAAGGACTACTTCGTCGCCGACTACGGCTACCTCACGCCGTTCGCCTCGCCGTGCCTGTCGACGTCGTGCGAACCCGGCTCGACCCACTTCGGCACACCGTTCGGGCAGTGGCCGCCGCTCATCCCGTTCGCGGTGCTGACGCTGCCGTTCCTGCTGCTCTTCCGGCTGACCTGCTACTACTACCGCAAGGCCTACTACCGCTCGTTCTGGCTGTCACCGCCGGCGTGCGCGGTGGCCGAACCGCACAAGAAGTACACCGGTGAGACGCGGTTCCCGCTGGTCCTGCAGAACCTGCACCGCTACTTCTTCTACGCCGCCGTCATCGTCAGCCTGATCAACACCTACGACGTGTTCCACGCGTTCAAGGGCAAGGACGGCGGGTTCGGCATCGGGCTCGGCAGCCTCATCCTGCTGGCCAACGTGGTCCTGCTGTGGTGCTACACCCTCGGGTGCCACTCGTGTCGCAACCTCATCGGCGGGCGGCTCAACCACTTCTCGAGGCATCCCTTGCGCTACAAGGCCTGGGGCTGGGTGAGCAAGCTGAACGCCAAGCACATGCTCTTCGCCTGGGTGACGTTGGGCAGCCTCGTCGTCACCGACGCGTACATCGCCTTGGTGGCGTCCGGAACCATCTCCGACCTGCGCATCATCAACTGAGGAGCCTGGAGCCAGTGACCGAGTCGACGGAGCCAACCGAGCTCGAGACCCACGACTTCGACGTCCTCGTCATCGGGGCGGGTGGGGCTGGGCTCCGGGCGGCGATCGAGGCACGCGAACAGGGCCTGCGCACCGGGGTGATCTGCAAGAGCCTCTTCGGCAAGGCGCACACCGTCATGGCCGAGGGTGGCATCGCCGCGTCCATGGGCAACGCCAACCCGAAGGACAACTGGGAGGTGCACTTCCGCGACACCATGCGCGGTGGCAAGTTCCTCAACAACCCGCGGATGGCCGAGCTCCACGCGAAGGAGGCGCCGCAGCGCGTCTGGGAGCTGGAGACGTACGGCGCCCTGTTCGACCGCACCGACGAGGGCAAGATCAGCCAGCGCAACTTCGGTGGTCACGAGTACCCCCGCCTCGCGCACGTCGGTGACCGCACCGGTCTCGAGCTGATCCGGACCCTCCAGCAGAAGGTCGTCAGCCTGCAGCAGCAGGACAAGCGCGAGACCGGTGACTACTTCACCAAGCTCGAGGTCTTCGCCGAGACGACCGTGACCGACCTGCTCAAGGACGAGACGGGACGTATCGCTGGAGCCCTGGCCTACGACCGCGAGTACGGGAAGTTCCGCGTCTACCGGGCCCCGGCCGTGGTCCTCGCCACCGGTGGCATCGGGAAGGCCTTCAAGGTCACCAGCAACTCGTGGGAGTACACCGGTGACGGTGCGGCCCTGGCGCTGCGTTCGGGTGCGGCACTCATCAACATGGAGTTCATCCAGTTCCACCCGACCGGCATGGTGTGGCCGCCGTCGGTCAAGGGGATCCTCGTGACCGAGTCGGTGCGCGGTGACGGGGGAGTGCTGCGCAACTCCGAGGGCAAGCGGTTCATGTTCGACTACGTGCCCGACGTGTTCCGGTCGCAGTACGCCGACACCGAGGAGGAGGCGGACCGCTGGTACAAGGACCCGGAGAACAACAAGCGACCGCCCGAGCTGCTGCCCCGTGACGAGGTCGCGCGCGCGATCAACAACGAGGTGAAGGAGGGGCGCGGCTCGCCCCACGGCGGCGTCTTCCTCGACGTCTCCAGCCGGCTGCCGGCCGACGAGATCATCCGGCGGCTGCCGTCGATGCACCACCAGTTCAAGGAGCTCGCGGACGTCGACATCACCGCCGAGCCGATGGAGGTCGGCCCGACCTGCCACTACGTCATGGGCGGCATCGAGGTCGACCCCGACACGGCCGCGACCAGCGTCCCCGGGCTCTTCGCCGCGGGAGAGGTGGCCGGTGGCATGCACGGTTCCAACCGGCTCGGCGGCAACAGCCTGTCCGACCTGCTCGTCTTCGGCCGCCGGGCGGGCACAGGTGCGGTGGAATACGTTGCGGGGCTTGGGAACTCACGTCCAGCCGTCAACGACGCCGACGTCCAGCGCGCGGTCGACTGGTCCCTCGCCCTCTTCGAGGAGCGCGAGCACCCGGAGAACCCCTACGACCTGCACCACGCCCTGCAGGACCAGATGAACGACCTCGTGGGCATCATCCGGCGCGAAGCCGAGGTGCGCGAGGCGCTCACCGTCCTCGACGATCTGGACGAGCGGGCCAAACGCGTTGTGGTGCAAGGAAACCGACACTTCAACCCCGGGTGGCACCTCGCCATGGACCTGCGCAACATGTTGCTCGTGTGCCGTTGCGTCGCCCTGGCCGCGCTGGAGCGCACCGAGTCCCGCGGGGGTCACACCCGCGAGGACCACCCGGCGATGGACCCGCAGTGGCGCAAGGTCAACCTCGTCGAGACGTTGGACCGGGACGGCCACGTCGAGCTCAAGCGCCAACCCGTGCCAGAGATCCGCCAGGACCTGCTCGACCTGTTCGAGCGCAGCGAGCTGGCCAAGTACCTCACCGAGGAAGAGCTCCAACGACGCGCAGGAGACGAGTCATGAGCTACCAAGGCAGCTTTCGGGTGTGGCGCGGCGACGACGAGAGCGGCGGCCTCGTCGACTACCGGGTCGAGGTGAACGAGGGTGAGGTCGTCCTCGACATCATCCACCGGCTGCAGGCCACCCAGGCGCCTGACCTCGCGGTCCGCTGGAACTGCAAGGCGGGCAAGTGCGGGTCCTGCTCGGCGGAGATCAACGGCAAGCCGAGGCTGCTGTGCATGACCCGCATGAGCACCTTCACCGAGGACGAGACGATCACGGTCACGCCGCTGCGCACGTTCCCGGTTGAGAAGGACCTCGTCACCGACGTGAGCTTCAACTACGAGAAGGCGCGTGAGATCCCGGCCTTCGCCCCGCCCGAGGGGGTGGCACCCGGCGACTACCGGATGTCGCAGTGGGACGTCGAGCGCAGCCAGGAGTTCCGCAAGTGCATCGAGTGCTTCCTGTGCCAGGACGTGTGCCACGTGGTGCGCGACCACGAGGACAACAAGCAGCACTTCGCCGGTCCGCGCTTCCTCATGCGCATCACCGAGCTCGACATGCACCCGCTCGATGCCGCTGACCGGCGCGAGGCCGCGCGCACCGAGCACGGCATCGGCTGGTGCAACATCACCAAGTGCTGCTCCGAGGTCTGCCCCGAGCACATCAAGATCACCGACAACGCGCTGATCCCCCTGAAGGAGCGTGTGGCCGACCGCTACTACGATCCGATCGTGTGGCTGGGCAACAAGATCCGTCGTCGTTCTACCTAGGCGAACTTCTGGGGCGTGACTTCTTCGCGCAGGACGTGCTGGACGTCGCGCCTGCACTGTTGGGCGCGACGATCACCCACGACGGGGTCACGGTGCGGCTCACGGAGGTTGAGGCGTATGCCGGGGAGTCCGATCCCGGTTCGCACGCCTTTCGTGGCCCGACCCCGCGGACGCAGGTCATGTTCGGGCCGGCCGGCCATCTGTACGTGTACTTCAGCTACGGGATGCACTGGTGCGCTAATGCCGTCACGGGCCCTGAGGGGGAGGCGAGTGCGGTGCTGCTGCGGGCCGGTGAGGTCGTCCAGGGCCACGACGTCGTTACGTTGCGCCGCAACGGAATTCGTGAGCGTGACTGGGCGCGCGGTCCCGCCCGCCTGACGAAAACCCTTGCGTTGACAGGGGATTGGACCGGTGCCGACATCGCCGGTGGGGGAGCAGTCACCTTCCATGCCCCGGCCGAGCACGTGTCAGCGTCCCGAATCCGCACCGGCCCGCGCGTCGGCGTGAGCGGCCCCGGCGGCGATGCCACGGCATACCCCTGGCGCTTCTGGCTCGAGGACGAACCCACGGTCAGCGTCTACCGCCCGGGGCGACCCGTCAGCGATCGCTGAGGACCCAGTCGAGGCTGCGGCGCATGACCGCGCCGAGCTCGTGCCCCTTCGGCGTGTAGTAGAGCACCCCGCCGACCGCCTGTTGCAGGGCGAACGCGCGACCTCGCAACCACGCCGCGTCCGTGGCGCCCGTCGCCTCCCGGAACACCTGGCGGGCCCGGGGCGAGAGGATCGCCCACGCGGGCACGAGGTCGAGGGCGGCATCGCCGATCCCGGCACCGCCCCAGTCGATCACGGCGGTCAGCCGCCCGTGACCGACGAGCACGTTGCCCGGGATCAGGTCACCGTGGACGAACCGGTCGGGCACGACCTCGTCCTCCGCGGCCTCCGCCGACTCGGCAGCGGAGCGGCGTACGGCCGCCACGTCCAGGAGCGCGGGGGCGTCCCACCGGTCGTCGGTGAGCCAGTCCTCGAGGTCGTCCAACAGCGGCAGGAGGGGACCGCCGCGCATGCCGGGCACGCGGCTCGGGACGTCGACGCCGGTCACCTTGGCGAGCGCCCGGGACAGGCTCGCCAGGTCGTGGGCCAGCTCGTCCCCGTGCGGGTCGACCAGGTCGGCGCGCCTCGTCCACGCATCCTCGCCGTCGAGCCAGGTCAGCACCGCCCACTCGTGCGGGAAGTGCCGGCTCGGCGTGCCGGCATGCACCACGCGCGGCACCGCGACGGGAAGCTGGCCGGCCACTGCCGGAAGGAGGCGCAGCTCCGTGGCCAGGCTTCGCGCGGCCGAGGTCGTCCGAGGAAGCCGCACCAGCAGTGGCGCGGCGCCGGGAGGGTCGATCCGCCAGACCGCGTTGTCGCTGCCCGTCGTCAGGAGCTGGCGCGGCAGGAGGTCTGCCCACTGCGGGCACTGCTCGGCCAGCAGCGCGCGAACGACGTCCCGCGACGTGTCGGCCTCGTCGTCATGGATGCGTCCACTCACCATGGCATCCCACCGAGGGCTGGTCGCCCTGTCCACCGAATTGTCTCCGCCACGTGAACGCT
The DNA here is from genome assembly GCA_023420415.1 of Actinomycetes bacterium. Classification (GTDB taxonomy): domain Bacteria; phylum Actinomycetota; class Actinomycetes; order Actinomycetales; family Dermatophilaceae; genus Pedococcus. The sequence continues at coordinate 131,172 of JAEZWF010000018.1, forward strand.
CTCTCACTCGACGACGGTGATAGGGCAGGCTGTGCACGGGCCGCGACCACGCGGCATACCCACGACGAAGGAGCACCACGACCGTGAGCAACGTTCTCGACGAGCTGCAGTGGCGGGGGCTGGTGGCGCAGACCACCGACGAGTCCGCGCTGCGCAAGGCACTCGACGACGGACCGATCACGGCCTATTGCGGGTTCGACCCGACGGCCCCGTCCCTGCACTTCGGCAACCTCGTGCAGCTCATCGTGCTGCGCCACCTGCAGCGCGCCGGGCACCGGGTCATCGCCCTCGTGGGCGGCTCGACCGGCCTCATCGGGGACCCGCGACCGACGGCGGAACGGGTGCTCAAGACCAAGGAGCAGACGGCGCAGTGGGTGGCCAACATCCGCCGCCAGGTCGAGCCGTTCCTCGCGACCGACGGTGACAACCCGGCGGTCTTCGTTGACAACCTCGACTGGACGCAGGGGCTGTCCGCGCTGGACTTCCTGCGCGACGTGGGTAAGCACTTCCGCGTCAACCAGATGGTCAAGAAGGACGCGATCGCGGCGCGGCTGGGCTCCGACGAGGGCATTTCCTACACCGAGTTCAGCTACCAGCTGCTGCAGGGCCTGGACTACCTCGAGCTGTTCCGCCAGTACGGCTGCACGCTGCAGACCGGCGGCAACGACCAGTGGGGCAACCTGCTCTCGGGCGTCGAGCTGATCCGCAAGACGGACCGCTCGCCCGTGCACGCGCTGACGACGCCGCTCATCACGAAGGCGGACGGCACCAAGTTCGGCAAGTCGGAGGGCGGCGCCATCTGGTTGGCGCCCGACATGATGACGCCGTACGCCTTCTACCAGTTCTGGGTGAACACCGACGACGCCGACGTCGTGCGCTACCTCAAGGTGTTCACGTTCCGCACGCGCGAGCAGATCGCCGAGCTCGAGGCCGCGGTGGCCGAGCGCCCGGCGGCGCGTGAGGCGCAGCGCGCGCTCGCGTACGACGTGACGGCGCTCGTGCACGGGAACGACGCGGCCGACGCGGTCGTGGCGGCCAGTCAGGCGCTGTTCGGACGGGGCGACCTGGCGGACCTCGACGCGGCGACGTTCGCCGCCGCCGTCGCCGAGCTGCCGACCGCGCCCGGCC
>JAEZWF010000017.1 GCA_023420415.1 Actinomycetes bacterium
CGCCGGGCTTGTAGGCCGGTCGCTGGGCCGAGGAGATCTCGATGGTGATGTGGAACGTGTTGTCGCGGAAGGCGTCGTCGATGCGCGGCAACCACTTGACGAGGGCCTCGCTGAAGCACGGGTACTGCGGCGAGTACTTCGCCAGCACCTCCACCGTCGGCCGGTTCACCCGACCCACCTGGATGATCCGCTCGCCGTTGGCGTCGAGGAAGTCAGCCGTGGTGTTCGCGAACCCGGCCGTCGAGGCCAGGAACCCCGCCAACGCGTCCTGCTTCTCCACGATGGTCGTGTTCGTCGTGATCAGGTTCTTCAGCGCCGCCACCAGCTGCGGCGCGGCCTCGGCATACGTGCTCGCCAGGTCCGCCAACCCACTGATGTCCGCCTGCAACACCGGCAGCTTGGGGTTGAACGCCTTGAAGTACCTGTCCACCAGCACCAGGTTCTGACCCAGCTGGGTGCCGCGACCCTCCAACGCCGTCGCCAGCGCGTTGAGCGTCGTCGACAGCTTCGCGGGGTCCACCGCCCGCAACAACGGCAACAGGTCCTCGAACACCTGCTCCAGCTCGATCGCGACCTTCGTCCGGTCCTGCGGGATCACGTCCCCCGCCCGGATCGCCCGGGCGGTGCGTCCAGCATCAGGCGCCACCAGGTCGACGTACCGCTCACCGAACAACGTCTTCGGCAGCAACCGCGCCGACACGTCCGCCGGGATCAACGGAACCAGGTCCGGCTTCAACGCCAGCTCGAGCGTGGCCCCGCTGCCCGTCGTGCGGATCGAGGTGACCGAGCCGACGATGATGCCGCGCAGCTTGACGTCCGACGCCTCCTGCAGCTGCGACCCGATCCGGTCGGTCTTCAAGGTCACGTCGACCGTGCGGGTGAAGACCTGTTTGTAGGAGGCGATGGCGAGGCTGAGCAGCAGGGCGACGACGACGAGGAAGATGACGCCGTAGGTGTGGTTGGACAGCCTGGCGAGGCCGCCGGTCGCGGGCCCGAGGGGCGAGCGTGGGGTCGTGGGCAGTCGGGCAGCCTCGAGCGCCCCGGGACGGGTCAGGCTCTCGTCCTGGGGTGGCAGCTCCCGCTCGTCGACCGTGCTCACCACCCTCCATCGCGTGATGTGTGCCACCGTGCCAACGAGGTGGTGGCGCGCAGGTTACGGCCGGTCAGTCGACGATGGACAGGGCGATGCCGTCGAGGATGTCGTGCTCGGACGTCACCACCCGCTCGACCCCGAGCTCGGCGAGCCGCCGCACCACCTGTCGCCAGACGAGGGCCCCGGCCCCGATGACGTCGACGCGCCCCGGGTGCATGAAACCCAGTGCCGCCCGCTCGTCGTGGGTCAGGTGGAGCAGCTCGTCGCAGGCGGTCACCACCTGCTCGGGCGTGAGCGTCGCGAGGTGGATGCGGTCGGGGTCGTATGCCGTGAGGCCGAGTGCGTGCGCCGTGACCGTCGTGACGCTGCCGGCCAGCCCGACGAGGGAAGCGATCCCGCGCAGGTCGACGACCTGCGCTGCCTCGTCGATGGCGGCGTCGATGTCGCGGGCCGCGGCCTCGATCTCGGCATCGGTCGGCGGGTCCGAGGCGAGGTGGCGTTCGGTCATGCGCACGCAGCCGATGTCGACCGAGCGGGCGGCCTCCACCGACGTCGACCCGCGGACGAACTCCGTGGAGCCGCCACCGAGGTCGACCACGAGGTAGGGGCCCGGCACGCCGGTGGCGCGCAGGTCGCCCGTGGCACCGCTGAACGACAGCGCCGCCTCCTCGTCCCCACTGACCACCTCCGGCGACACGTCGTAGTCGCCGAACGCCTCGTGCACACCGGCCACGAACTCGTCGGCGTTCGAGGCGTCCCGCGACGCGGAGGTGGCGACGAAACGCACACGTTCGGCACCCAGCTCACGGCACTGCGCGGCATACTCCCTCGCCCGCGCGAGCGTGCGCTCCATGGCCTCCGGTGCGATCGCGCCGGTGCGGTCGATGCCCTGGCCCAGGCGCACGATCTCCATGCGCCGCAACACATCTGAGAGCTCACGGGTGCCGGGGTCGATGTCGGCAACCAGCAACCGGATGGAGTTGGTGCCGCAGTCGACGGCACCGACGCGGGTCACTCCCCCGCCTCGGCGACCTCGTTGCCGGCGATGCAGCAGCCGTCGGCCCACCAGTCGTCGAGCATCGCCAGCGCCTCGTCGCCGAGCGGGTTGACGCCGGGGCCGACCGCGAGCGAGTGGGCGACGAGGACGTGCAGGCACTTCACGCGCGTGGGCATGCCGCCGGCCGAGATGCCCGCGATCTCGGGCACGTCGGCGTCCACGGCCTCGCCCACCGCGGTCCGGCGCGCGAGGTAGTCCTCGTGCGCCGCGGCATACCGCTGCGCCAGCTCGGGGTCGGCCGCGAGACGCTCGGTCATCTCGGCCATCACGCCCTGGCTCTCGAGCGTGGAGATGGCTCCGGTGAGGCGGGGGCAGGTGGCATAGAACGTCGTCGGGAAGGGCGTGCCGTCGGGCAGGCGCGGCGCGGTGGTGAGGACGTCCGGGCAGCCGCACGGGCAGCGGTGGGCCACGGCGACGACACCGCGGGGCACGCGGCCCAGCTGGGCACCGACGGCGTCGAGGTCGGCCTCGGTGGGTGCCTGCGCGGTCGGGTCGGGCGCGGTCACTGGCCGGTGCCGGGGCCCGTGGGGGCGGTGTCTGCGGCGCGCATCGACTCCCACAGCTGGCCGTACCACGGGTGGTCGCTCGCCGCGGCGGGCGCCTTGGCCACCTGCGTGGCGCCCTTGGCTGCGGGCTTGCCGTCGATGACGGTGTAGGACTTCTCGCCGACCTTGACGAACTTGAGCCGCTCACGAGCCTGCTGGATGACGTAGTCCTCGTCGTTCCAGCGGGCCTGCTCCTTCTGGAGCTCGCCGACGTTCGAGCGCTGCGACGCGACCTGGTCGCGCAGCGAGTCGATCTCGCCCTGCTGCCGCAGGTAGGACCGCAAGGTGGGCACGAGCGTCACCGCGAGCAGCACGAAGATCGAGGCGAGCACGACGACGCGCATCATGCCGCGCGCGGTCTTGCGCTCCTGGCTCACCTTCGTCGTGGCGGCGGCCTTGCGGGCGGCTCCTGCAGCCGTCGCACGCGAGCGTCCGGGGCCGGCGCCGGGACGGGCGGAGGTGCCGGACGTGCCGGACTTGGCTGTCTTCGCGCCCGGAGCCTTACCGCCAGTCGCCTTGACGCCCGAGGCCTTGCGCGCGGACGGTGCACCGCGACGCGGCGCGGCAGGCCGACGGCCCGGCGTGCCGCCGGTCGATCCGCGTCCTGTGGTCGCCATCTCGGTGTCCTCGCCTCGTTCTCTGGTCGGGTTGCTGGGTCAGGTATGCCGCGGGCTCACGCCCGCGGCGGCACCTCACGCCTCGTGGGTGAAGCGCGGGAAGGCGCTCGCGCCGGCATACTCCGCCGCGTCGTCGAGCTCCTCCTCGATGCGCAGGAGCTGGTTGTACTTGGCCACCCGCTCGGAGCGGGCGGGTGCGCCGGTCTTGATCTGGCCGCAGTTGGTGGCGACTGCGAGGTCGGCGATGGTGACGTCCTCGGTCTCACCGGAACGGTGGCTCATCATGCAGCGGTAGCCGTTGCGCTGGGCCAGCTCGACCGCGTCGAGGGTTTCGGTGAGCGAGCCGATCTGGTTGACCTTGACCAGCAGCGCGTTGGCGGTGCCGGTCTCGATGCCGCGAGCCAGGCGCTCGGGGTTGGTGACGAACAGGTCGTCGCCGACGAGCTGGACCTTGTCGCCGAGGCGGTCGGTCATGGCCTTCCAGCCGTCCCAGTCCTCCTCGTCGAGCGGGTCCTCGATGGAGACCAGCGGGTAGGAGTCGACGAGCTCGGCGTAGTAGTCGACCAGGTCGGCGCTGGACTTGGCGGCGCCCTCGAACTGGTAGGTGCCGTCGTCGTTCTTGAACTCGCTGGCCGCGACGTCGAGGGCCAGGGCGATCTGGGTGCCGGGCTCGTAGCCGGCCTTCTCGATGGCCTCGAGGATGAGGTCGAGTGCGGCACGGTTGGAGTCGAGGTTCGGCGCGAAACCACCCTCGTCGCCGAGGCCGGTGGACAGGCCGCGCTCCTTCAGGACGCCTTTGAGCGCGTGGTAGACCTCCGCGCCCCAGCGCAGCGCCTCGCGGAAGCTTTCGGCGCCGATGGGGGCGATCATGAACTCCTGCACGTCGACGTTGGAGTCGGCGTGGCTGCCACCGTTGAGGATGTTCATCATCGGCACGGGCAGGACGTGGGCGTTGGGGCCGCCGACGTAGCGGAACAGCGGAAGGCCGGCCGACTCGGCCGCGGCCTTCGCGACGGCGAGGCTGACGCCGAGGATGGCGTTGGCGCCGAGCTTGGACTTGTTGTCGGTGCCGTCGAGGCCGAGCATGACCTGGTCGACGATCCGCTGGTCGCTGGCGTCGTAGCCGACGAGTGCCGGGTTGATCTCGTCGAGCACGGCGTCGACGGCCTGCTCGACACCCTTGCCGAGGTAGCGCTTCTTGTCGCCGTCCCGGCGCTCCACCGCCTCGAACTGACCGGTGCTGGCACCGGACGGGACCGCCGCACGGGCGATGGTGCCGTCGTCGAGCGCGACCTCCACCTCGACCGTGGGGTTGCCTCGGGAGTCGAGGATCTCGCGGGCGCCGACTGCGTCAATGCTGGCCACAGACATCTCCATCGTGGTGCGTCAGGGGTTACGCCCCGAGGCTACCCGCCGGGCACCCGCGGACGGCCGAGCGACCCACCCGCCGGACGGCATACGCCGTCAGGAGGTGACGAGGCGCTGGTATGCCGCGGCGATGGCGGCGCCGAGACGTGCGTTGGCGCGCACGAGGGCGATGTTGGTCTCGAGCGAGCGCCCGTCGGACAGCTCGACGATGCGGCCGAGCAGGAACGGCGTGATGTCCTTGCCCCTGATCCCCCGCTCGTCGCACTCGGCGAGCGCCCGGTCGATGAGGTCGGCGATCTCGGCCGCCGGGATCTCGTCGTCCTGCGGCACCGGGTTGGCGATCGACACCGCGCCCTTGAGCCCGAGGTCCCACTTCGCGGCCATCATCGCCGCGATCTGGTCGGGCGAGTCCGCCCGCAACGGCGCGGCATACCCGCTGGATCGCGAGTAGAACGACGGGAACTCGTCGCTGCCGTGCACCACGACCGGCACGCCGAGGGTCTCGAGCGTCTCGAGGGTGAGGCCGATGTCGAGGATCGACTTCACGCCCGCGGACACCACGGCGACGTCGGTCTGGCCCAGCTCGGTGAGGTCGGCCGAGATGTCGAAGCTCGTCTCCGCGCCCCGGTGCACTCCCCCGAGCCCGCCGGTGACGAAGACGGGTATGCCGGCCAGCGCGGCCAGGCGCATCGTCGCGGCGACCGTGGTGGCGCCGTGGGAGCGCGTGGCCACGACGTACGGGAGGTCGCGCAGGCTCACCTTGGTGACGTCCGGGTGGGTGGCGAGCGTCTCGAGCTCGTCGCGGTCGAGGCCGATGCGAGGTATGCCGTCGAGAACGGCGATCGTCGCCGGCGTCGCCCCACCGTCGCGGATGATCTGCTCGACCTCGATGGCCATCTCGACGTTGCGCGGGTAGGGCATGCCGTGGCTGATGATCGTCGACTCGAGCGCGACGATCGGGCGGCCCTCGCGCAGGGCGGTGGCGGCCTCGTCGTTGAGCTTGAGGGTGGGGTGCGGGGTCATCTACTTCTCCTGGGTGGCGCGGCGCAGCTCGGCGTCGACGAGGCGGGCAGTGAGGTCGGGTCGGACGGTCTGGGGGCAGGCGACGGTGAGCGCCGCGGCGCTCTGGCCGAAGCGGACTGCGTCGAGCGGGCTGTCGCCGCGCAGGTGGGCGTGGACGAAGGCAGCGGTCATCGCGTCACCGGCCCCGGTGACGTCGACGAGCGTGGTGGGGGGCGCCGGCAGCAGGCTGACGGTGGGGCGGGTGTCGGCGTGGGTGCGGTTGCTGAGGATGCTGCCGCGGCGGCCGCGGCGCACCCAGACGTGCGCGACGCCCCGCTCGTGCAGGCGGGCGGCGGCGCGGGCGATGCCGCCCTTGGTGTCGGGCACGTCCTCACCGACGATGGCCGCCAGCTCGTCGAGGTTGGGTGTGACGGCCAGCACCGGTCGGCTCGGGGACAGGATCGCGGCGAGCGGTCGCGCCTTGGCCACGGACACCGGGTCGATGACGACCGGGACGTCGGCCGCGGCGGCGGTGTCGAGCAGCCAGGTCGTCGGCGCCGCGGGGACGTTGCCGTCGACGACGAGGAGGTCGGCGTTGGCGACGAGGTCGCGGACGCCGGTGAGCTGGTCGACGGTCAGCCCGTCGGTGGCGCCCATGGTGGAGACGGCCACGACGAGCTCGCCGTCGGCGTCGAGGACCGCGAGGTAGGTGCCCGTCGGCGCGTCGCCGCGGATGACGTGGTCGAGGCCGACCCCCGCGACGCGGGTGGCTTCGAGGACCTGGTCGCCGAACGCGTCGCGCCCGACCGGGCTCACCAGCTGCGTGGGGCTACCGAGGCGGGCGAGGTTCTCGGCGATGTTGCGGCCGACGCCGCCCGGGGTGCTGGTGGTCGCGCCCGGGTTCGAGGTGCGCAGGGCCAGCGCGGACCGCGACTGCGCCTTGATGTCCATGTTGGTGCCGCCGATCACGACAACGGACCCCTTGTCGGGGCGAAGCACGTAGCCGCGACCGACGATGACGCCCTTGCGAGTGAGGTTCGACAGGTGCACCGACACCGCCGCCTTGGTCGACCCGACCCGCTCGGCGAGGGCTGCGGCGTCGAGAAGGGGTTCGGCACGCAGCAGCTCGACGATCTCCCGCTCCCGCTGCGTCAGTGGCATGCTTGGAACTATAAGGCACCTTTGGATTATCAAATTATCTGCCTCGACTCGTTGCCGACCACTCGGCACCGAGAGCCCAAAAAGCGCCCGCATGCCGAGCCACCGGCAACAAGTGCCACCGCCCCCGACTCGTTGCCGACCACTCGGCACCAAACGCCGAAACCGCACCCCCACGCCGAGCCACCGGCAACAAGTGCCACCGCCCCGGACTTGTTGCCGACCACTCGGCACCGGACGCCGAAACCGCGCCGGCATGCCGAGCCACCGGCAACAAGTGCCGCGGGGTCGGTCAGCCGGCGGGGGCGTCGAGGGCGCGCAGGACGCGGCGCAGCTCGGCCTCGGCATCGACACCGGCCGCCCTCGCGCGGGCCACGAGGGCGAGCAGCTCGGCGCCGACGTCACCGGGTGCGGCGGCGGGCAGCTCGCGGTCGGTGCGCGCCAACCGGGACACGACCTTGTCGGCCGCGACCAGCGCCGGCAACGACGCGGGTATGCCGCGCAGCAGGCTCGCGTGCCCACCCTCACCACCGGTGTGGTCACCCTTGGCGGCCCGCTCCTGCGCCTTGATCTGCTCCCAGGCGCGCTCGACCTCCTCGGGGTTGCTGGCATCCCCGTCGGCGAAGACGTGCGGGTGCCGCCGGACCAGCTTGGCCACCAGGCCGGCCGCGACGTCGTCGATGTCGAACGGCTCGGTCACGTCCTCCTGGGCCACCCGTGACTGGAACGCCACCTGCAGCAGCACGTCACCGAGCTCCTCCCGCAGGTGCGCCCGGTCGCCGGTCTCGATCGCCTCGGCGGCCTCGTGGGCCTCCTCGATGAGGTACTTCGCCAACGACTCGTGGGTCTGCTCGGCATCCCACGGGCACCCGCCCGGCGACCGGAGCCGGTCCATCACGGCGACCACGTCGAGCAGTCGCGCGCCCTGGACGTCCCACGAACCCACGACGACCTCGACCTCTGGGGGCGACGGCATACGCGTCACCTCGGCGGCCACCGCGTCGGTGAGGCCGGGGTCGCCGTCGGCCGACCCCACCCACAGCACATGGGCATCGCCCTCGGTGCGGGCGACGAGGTCGCGGGCGAGCGCGGGCACCGGCACGTCCGGCGCCGCCTCCACCGGCACGCCGGCCTCCACGAGCGCTACCGCGGCCGGCTCGTCGAGGTCGCGCGCCACGATCGTCGCGGCATCCTCGACGGCCTGCCACGCGGACCGGCTGAGCAGCCCCGGCGCGACGCGGGGTGAGGTGACGAGCAGGCTGAGGCGACCGGCCACGCGGCGGGTCAGTTCTGCGGGGCCAGCGGGTCGGGCTCGGGCGTGGAGGTGTCGGCCTTGATCCAGTTGGGCGCGCTGGACTCGAACAGGCTGCTGCCACTGGGCTTGAAGACGCCGTAGCGGGGGTTGAGCGTGATGTCTGCCTTGGTGGCGAGGTCGACGGCCTGGGCCTGCTCGGCCTGGGTCATCTGGTTGAACGCCAGGCTCGCCTTGACCAGCTCGAGCGTGCTGGCCGCCGGGTCCTCCAGCTGCGGCACGGCGGTGCGCGCGGCCGAGTCGGCGAGCGCCTTGCCACTCTTCTCCGCGACCTGGTTGATGAACTGCGCCATCACGAGCGACTGCACCGCGCCAGCGGTCTCGAGGCCGGAGTCGGGCTGCACCTCACGGATCTGCGACGCGGCCTCCTGGGCCTCGCGCTCGGTGATGCGGTGGCCGTTGACGACGGCTGCGGTGTCCGCGGTGCCGCAGCCGGACACGGCGAGCACCGCACCGGCCACCGCGGCGACGGCGGTGGCGCGCAGGACGCGAGTTGCCTTCACTTTGCCCAAACCTTCCTGGTCGCTCAGCGAGCGGATGCTGCTCCCTGACCGGTGCCGACGCGGGCGGCGTCGGAGACGCTCCCGAGGAGCACGGCGCGGATCAGGTCGCTGGCCCACTGCAAGACTGCCGTGTCACGCAGGGGTTTGCCACCCACCCTCGCCGTCGTCGGCTTCGGCACGAGAATCGTATGGGTCGCGTCCTTGACCAACGACTTCGGGTAGAGCCGCTGCAGCCGCAGCTGGGCCGACTCGGGCAGGTCGACCGGCCCGAACCGCACGAAGTTGCCCTGCACCGAGATGTCCGCGACACCGGCCGCCCGGGCGACCGTGCGCAGCCGCGCGACCTCGATGAGGTGCTGCACCGGCTCCGGCGGCGTGCCGTAGCGGTCCTGCAGCTCGGCGACGATCTCGGCGAGCTGGTCCTCGTCGACGACGCTCGCGAGCTTCTTGTAGGCCTCGAGCCGCAGCCGCTCCCCCGGCACGTAGTCGTGGGGCAGGTGCGCGTCCACCGGCAGCTCGATCTTGATCTCGGCCGGCGCCGTCTCGCCCTCGCCGCGGAAGTCCGCGACGGCCTCCCCCACGAGCCGCACGTAGAGGTCGAACCCGACACCTGCGATGTGGCCGGACTGCTCGCCACCCAGCAGGTTGCCGGCGCCGCGGATCTCGAGGTCCTTCATGGCTACCTGCATGCCGGCGCCGAGGTCGGTGTGGCTGGCGATGGTCTGCAGCCGGTCGTGTGCCGTCTCGGTGAGCGGCTTCTCCGGCGGGTAGAGGAAGTAGGAGTAGGCGCGCTCGCGACCACGACCGACGCGGCCACGCAGCTGGTGCAGCTGGGACAGGCCCAGGACGTCGGCGCGCTCGACGATGAGGGTGTTGGCGTTGGAGATGTCGAGGCCGGTCTCGACGATCGTCGTGCAGACGAGGACGTCGAACTTCTTCTCCCAGAAGTCGACGACGACCTGTTCGAGCCGCTGCTCGCCCATCTTGCCGTGAGCGGTGGCGACGCGGGCCTCGGGCACGAGCTCGCGGATGCGGCTCGCGGCCTTCTCGATCGAGCTGACCTTGTTGTGCACGAGGAAGACCTGGCCGTCGCGCAGCAGCTCGCGCCGGATGGCGGCCACGACCTGCTTCTCGTCGTACGCGCCGACATAGGTGAGGACGGGGTGCCGCTCCTCGGGAGGCGTTGCGAGAGTGGACATCTCACGTATGCCGGTCACGGCCATCTCGAGTGTGCGCGGGATGGGGGTGGCTGACATCGACAGGACGTCGACGGCGGTGCGCAGCGTCTTGAGCTGTTCCTTGTGCTCGACGCCGAACCGCTGCTCCTCGTCGATGACGACGAGTCCGAGGTCCTTGTACTTGATGTCGTTGGACAGCAGCCGGTGCGTGCCGATGACGAGGTCGACCGAGCCGTCGGCGAGCCCGGCGATCGTCTCGCGCGCCTCGCGGTCGCTCTGGAAGCGCGACAGGGCCTTCACCGTCACGGGGAACTGGGCGTAGCGCTCGGCGAAGGTGTTGAGGTGCTGCTGCACGAGCAGGGTGGTCGGCACGAGCACCGCGACCTGCTTGCCCTCCTGGATCGCCTTGAACGCGGCGCGCACCGCGATCTCGGTCTTGCCGTAGCCGACGTCGCCACAGATGAGGCGGTCCATGGGCACGGTGCGCTCCATGTCGGCCTTGACCTCGTCGATCGAGCTCAGCTGGTCGGGCGTCTCGACGTAGGCGAAGGCGTCCTCGAGCTCGCGCTGCCACGGGGTGTCCGGCCCGAACGCGTGGCCGGACGTGGCCATGCGCGCGGAGTAGAGCTGGATCAGCTCGGCCGCGATCTGCTTGACGTACTTGCGTGCCCGGCCCTTGGTCTGTTTCCAGTCCGAGCCGCCCATCTTGTTGAGGGTGGGCTGCTCGCCGCCGACGTAGCGGGTGACCTGGTCGAGCTGGTCGGTCGGCACGAACAGGCGGTCACCGGGCTGGCCGCGCTTGGACGCGGCGTACTCGATGACGAGGTACTCGCGCGTCGCGCCACCGACCGTCCGCTGCACCATCTCGACGAACCGGCCCACACCGTGCTGCTCGTGCACGACGTAGTCGCCGGGCTTGAGCTGGAGCGGGTCGACCTGGTTGCGGCGCCGCGACGGCATACGCCGCATGTCCCGGGTCGAGCCACCGCCGTGACCGGTCGTGCCGGTGAGGTCGTTCTCGGTGAGCAGCGCGAACTTGCTTGTGGGACAAAGGAACCCGGACCCGACCGAGCCCTGCGCGAGGTGCACGACACCATCGGCGAGGTCGGTCAGGTCGGCGTCGAGCCGGGCAGGGACGGACTCCCCCGCCAGCACCTCGGCCACGCGCCGAGCCAGACCCGGCCCCTCGGTGACCACGACCACTCGCCACCCGTCGGTGACCCATCTGCGGAAGTCGGCCACCGCCTCGGGGGTGCTCCCCCGGTAGCGCGGCGCCTCCTCCAGACCGGTGTTGACGACGACCGCCTCACCATCCACGACGTCGGCAAGCTCCTCGTCGGCGACGAACGGCGACAGGTCCCACCACGGCATACCGAGGTCCCGCGCGTGTGCCCGCAGGTCGGCGAGCGTCCAGAACGACGCCGTGCCCAGCACGCCCTGCAGGTCGATCGGCACGGCGTTGCCGGCGGCGGCGTTGGCCCAGCCGGCGTCGAGGAACTCCTGGCTGGTGGCCGCAAGGTCGTGGGCGCGGGTGCGGACGCGCTCGGGGTCGGACAGGACGATGGCGGTGCGCTCGCGCAGGGTGTCGAGCACGCTCTCCATGCCGTCGACGAGGGCGGGCGCGAGCGACTCCATGCCCTCGACCGCAATGCCCTCGGCGAGCTTGCCGAGGAGGTCGGCGGCGCCGGGCAGCTGCTCGAGCAGGCCGGCAGCGCGCTCGCGCACCGACTCGGTCAGCAGCACCTCGCGGCACGGCGGGGCCCACAGACCGTGCTCGGCGATCTCGAGGCTGCGCTGGTCGGCGACCTTGAACCAGCGGATCTCCTCGACCGTGTCGCCCCAGAACTCGACCCGCACCGGGTGGTCCTCGGTGGGCGGGAAGACGTCGAGGATGCCGCCGCGCACGGCGAACTCACCACGCCGCTCGACGAGGTCGGTGCGGGTGTATGCCGCGGCCGCGAGGGCCTCGACGACGTCCTCGAGGGGCGCGTCGTCACCGGCGCGCAGCGCGACCGGTGCGAGTTCGCCGAGGCCCTGGACGACGGGCTGGAGGACGGCGCGCACCGGCGCGACGACGATGTCGAGGGGCCCGTATGCCGCGTCGCTCGGGTCGGGGTGCGCCAGGCGCCGCAGGACGGCGAGACGTTTGCCGACGGTGTCGCTGCGCGGGCTGAGGCGCTCGTGGGGCAGGGTCTCCCACGCGGGGAAGTCGGCGATGCGGTCGGCCGGGAGGAAGCAGGCGAGGGCGGCGACGAGGTCGTCGGCCTCGCGGGTCGTGGCGGTGACGACGAGCAGCGGCCGCTCGGCCGCGCGCGCCATCGCAGCGATCAGCTCGGGGCGGGCGCCAGCAGCGACGGCGAGATCGGCGACGGGCTCGCCGGCGCGGGCGACGGCGAGCGCGCGACCGACCCCGGGATCGGCGGCGAGGACGTCGAGCAGTGGCGCGAGCGACACGGGGTGGTTCTCCTTGGCGGGACAGCGCGAAAACCCCAACAGAAGGATCTGGTGGGGGTGACAGTCAGGCTAACGCCGGCCACTGACACTTGCTTCCCACGGGTCGGGCGGTGCCCAGTGGCTCGCTCTCCGACGTTTGCATGAGGCGGGTTGGGGGCGCCGCCACGACCATGGACTGTCGATTGGGTACGTCTACGGGGGCTTGGGGCACATGAGGAGCGGTATGCAGGGGCTGGCAGCGGTTCGAGGCGATGGCATGGTGCGCGGCTACGTGCCTGGCGTCTTCGACCTCTTCCACGTCGGTCACCTCAACATCCTGCGCATGGCCCGCGAGCACTGTGACTGGCTCATGGCCGGCGTCGTGACCGACGAGAAGGCGCTGCGGGCCAAGGGCAAGCGCCCCGTCGTCCCCCTGGAGGAGCGGGCCGCGATCCTCGAGCACGTCACCCTCGTCGACGAGGTCGTCGTGGAGCACCACCCGAGCAAGCTCGACGTGTGGCACGAGCACCCGTTCGACGTGATCTTCAAGGGCGATGACTGGCGCGGCACGGCCAAGGGCGACCAGCTCGAGGCCGACTTCGCGACCGTCGGGGTCGAGGTCGTGTACTTCCCGTACACGATCCACACGTCGAGCACGCTGCTGCGCGCGACGCTCGAGAGCAACGCCTCCTAGGGGCGCCCGCTGCGGCGCCCGCCGGCGGGTCCCGCCTTCGCTCAACTACCAGTCCGCACCGTCGCGATGTGGGCCATTTCCGTGTGATCTCCCCCACTCGCGGGTGGCGATCTGAGGCGGATTCTTCGCATTTCGCCCTGTTTGGTTCGTCCTTTCGGCTGATCCTCTCTCCCTCATTTGGTTTACTACGGCGTGGCTGCCGAGCCATCCCGGCACCATCGCTGTCGACGAACCCCCATCGGCAGCAACCACGAGCGGATGCAGGGGCCGAGAAGGAAAGGCCGACATTCCGTGTCGACACGCGTTCCCCCCACCCAGCCACACCCCACCCCCCGACTGCGCCAGCACGGCGTGCGGCTGCTTGCCGCAACCCTCGCCGCGGCCACGGCGGTCATCGTGCTGCCGTCCACCGACCAGCGGCTCGCCGACTCTGCCTCGGCCGGCATGGTCGTGCCCGGCACGCGCACCCCGAACGCCTGGCAGAACGGCAGCACCAGCGCTGCGAGCACGACCCGCGTGGCATCCGCCCCGGCCCTCGACGCCGCTGCCGCATCCCGCACCGCATCCAGCACCGCGCCCAGTGCGACGACGGCTGCGCTCATCCCGCTGTCGTCCACCCAGACGCTGACGCAGTCCGCCCCCGCACCGAGCGGGGCCCTCTACGTCGCGACGAACGGGTCCGACGCCAACCCCGGCACCCTGAGCCGGCCGCTTGCCACCCTCAAGAAGGCCCTCACCACCGCCCGCGCCGGCCAGTCCGTCGTCGTCCGCGGTGGTGTGTACCGCCAGGGCGTCACCGGCCCGGTCGACACCAAGCTCGGCACCACCTGGACCACCCCCGCGGCGAACGTCAAGATCCAGGCCTACCCCGGCGAGACCGTCTGGTTCGACGGCTCCGACCCGGTGGGCAGCTGGCGCGCCGACAGCAGCACGCGCTGGTCGGCACCGTGGTCGACGCCCACCTTCTGTGGCGGCCGCTACTACGAGAAGGCCGTCTTCACCGCGCAGACGATGGCCGGCCCGTGCAGCCACCCGGACATGCTGGTGCCCGGCACCGCCACCGGCAGCCCACAGATGCTCTTCCGCAACGGGGTGCAGCTCACCGAGGTGAACGCCGCCAGCAAGGTCACCGCCAGCACCTTCTTCTACGACCAGGCCGCCCGTCGCCTCATCGTCGGCGCCAACCCGGCCGGGCAGAAGATGGAGGCCGCCAAGCGTGCCCAGGCCCTGGCCATCTTCAACACCTCCGGGCTCAGCATCAAGAACATCGGCTTCCGCCGTTACGGCAGCAACGAGTTCACCAACGCCACCAGCGGCGCCGTGGCCCTGAACCGTGTGACCGGCGCAGTGCTCGACGGCGTCTCCATCACCCAGAACGCCGGCGGCGGGCTGCTCACCTGGCAGGCCAAGAAGCTGACGGTGCGGCGTTCGTTCCTGTCGGTCAACGGCTACAACGGCATGCTCGCCGACGGTTCGCGCCGGGACCTGGTCGCCAACCCCGCCTCCGGCGTCCGGGACGACCTCGTGGTCGAGAACAGCCGCCTCGACGGCAACAACACCGGCGGCTTCGGACCGCTCTGCGAGGCCTCCTGCTCGGCTGGTGGAGCCAAGTTCTCCCAGATGCTCGGATTCACCCTCCGCGGGAACTCGTTCACCAACAACGGGGGCAAGAAGGCCACCGGGTTCTGGTGTGACGTCTACTGTTCCGACGCGAAGATCTACAACAACGCCTTCGTCAACAACGCCAGTCACGGCCTGTTCTACGAGATCAGCGACCGCGGCACCATCGCCTCCAACGTCATCATCGGCAACGGCTTTGGCGACAAGGGGTCCGGCCTGATGGTGAGTGCTGCCAACACCCGCATCTACAACAACACCATCGCCCGCAACTACAACAACGTCCTGCTTTACGACGACACCCGTGTCCCTGGACCGGCCGTTGGCCCGAACACCGCCAACGTGGTGTTCGCCAACAACGTCGTCGCTGGTGGCTCCTCCAACCGCCCGCAGGTGACCTTCCGGGCCGGGCAGACCGCACCCAGCACGTTCATGAAGTACTTCGACTACAACTCCTACCACCGCCCGGCGGGCACAGCCCGCTGGTGGCTCAACTGGGAACAGAAGGCCTACGTCAACGGGCTGTACGACTACCCGAGCCAGCTGGCCAAGGCCAAGAGCCCGATGTCAGCACACGACCGGCACACCACAGTGACCGCTGACCCGTACTTCGTGTCGGTGCCCACCTCCGACTACCGGCTGCGCACGACGACGGTCGCCGGCACAGCGTTGGCGCTGCCGACGGACATCGCTGCCATGCTGGGTGTCTCGCCGACGGGTGTGGGTCGCGGCGCGCTCTTGCGTGCCGGGGCAGCCACCGCGGCCCAACCGGTCGTGCGCTGACGCTGACAGTTCATCAACCGGTATGCCGCCGGACCAGCTCCGCTCGCTCTGCGGTCACCTACCACCGATGACGTAGAGGGGCCCGCCGTACGCCGCTTACGATGGTGCGTATGGGGGTCCTGAGTACTACCGCTTTGCGCTTGGCTGCGTGCATTCAGCGTGGTTCGCGATGACGACCGAGCACGTTCCTGAAGCATCCGCTCGCGGCACCTACGCGCAGGCTGTGGCGAGCCTTTCGCGAGCGCAGAAGAGCAACCGCGGCGCACCGGCATACTCGCGCTTCGTCAACCGGCCACTCGGCCGGCGGCTGGCCGCGGCGGCCTACGTCGCGGGCATGCGCCCCAACCAGGTGACCGCGCTGAGCGCCCTGGTGACCTTCAGCGGCATCGCCTTGATCGCTGTGGGCACACCCCGGCCTTGGCTCGGGCTGGCGGTCGGCGGGTTGCTGGTGCTGGGATACGGCCTCGACGCCGCAGACGGTCAGCTGGCTCGTCTTCGGGGTGGTGGGTCCGCGCAGGGAGAGTGGCTCGACCACGTCGTCGACTGCGTGAAGAACGCGAGCATCCACCTGGCCGTCCTCGTCTCGTGGTACCGACAGGACGAGCCGTCGGGGCTCCTGCTCGTCCCCTTGGCGTTCTCCCTGTGTGCATCGACATGGTTCTTCGCGCTGCTGCTCACCGAAAAGCTCCGTCCTGCGAGCGCCGGCTCGAACAAGACCGACCCCGACGTCGAACGGCCTCCGCTGTTGCGCTCCCTGGTGGTGCTGCCAGCCGACTACGGCCTGCTGTGCGTGGTCTTCGTGCTCATCGGGTGGCCGGCTGTGTTCACTCCGGTCTATGTTCTGCTCGCCGCGGCCAACCTCCTGCTCCTCGCGGCCGGCCTGCGCCGCTGGTTCGTCGAGCTCACTCCGGCCAAGGCCCTGTCATGAAGCCCACGGTCAGGATCCTGGGCACTCATGGCGTGCCTGCGGCATACGGAGGTTTCGAAACGGCCGCCGAGCAGATCGGCCTCTTCCTCGTGGACCGCGGCTGGCGGGTCGTCGTGTACTGCCAGACGGAGGGCCGCGGCGAGCCCACCTATGACACGTGGCGGGGCATCGAGCGAGTCAGCATCCCTCAGCACCGTGAGGGCTGGCGGGGCACCTCGGCTTTCGACCTGACCTCCATTCGGCACGCCGTTCGGGCCGACCGCGGAGATGTCTGCCTCACCTTCGGCTACAACACCGGCGTCTTCAACATCCTCCAGCGGGTCAAGGGAATCCCCAACCTGGTCAACATGGACGGCATGGAGTGGACCCGGGCTCGATGGGGCCCGGCGAAGCAGGCTCTGCTCCTCGCCAACGAACGCCTCGCGAGTCTGTTCGCCAACCATCTCGTGGCCGATCACCCGCAGATCGCACGCTATCTGCGGCGTTGGACGAGGTCGAACCGCGTCACCACCATCACCTACGGGGCCCATGCGTTGACCGATGCTCCGGTGGAGCCACTGCGAGCACTTGGCCTCGAGCCGGGGCAGTTCGTCAGCGTGATCTGTCGCCCCATCCGCGAGAACTCCCTCGTCGAGATCGTGGAGGCTTTCTCCCGGCGTCGGCGTGGCGTCCGACTCGTGGTGCTGGGCAACTTCACTCCTGACACCGACGAGTACCACCGCGAGGTCATGGCGGCAGCGAGCCCGGAGGTCCTCTTCCCGGGAGCCATCTACGACCCTGCAGTCGTCAGCTCGCTGCGCTACCACTCGCGGGCCTACCTGCACGGACACACGGTCGGCGGCACGAACCCTTCGCTCGTCGAGGCATTGGCGGCCGGAAATCCCGTCATCGCCCACGACAACGTCTACAACCGCTGGGTGGCCACGGACCGGCAGCGCTACTTCACCGGGGTCGATGACCTGGCCGCGGTGCTCGACGACCTTCTCGACGACTCGGTCGCCCTGACGGAGATGTCGACGAACGCTCGCCGCCGGCACGCCGAGGAGTTCACCTGGGAGCACGTGGCCGGCCAGTACGAGGACGCGCTGCTGGCGTTGCTCAGTCGACGGCGACGTGCCACGGGCGAAGCGGCCCCAAACAGCGAGCCACGACAACCAGTGCACGCGTCCCAGGCGGCGGACGACTTCGAGGCAGCAAAGACCATGGACGCCTCCAGCAACGCAGTAACCGGCAGCACGGCACGCACCACCTCGGAAGGAATGGCATGATCCGCATCGGCATCGTCGGCCTCGGCAAGATGGGACTGTCCCATCTGGCCATGTTCAAGGCCCACCCCGACGTGGATCTGGCCGGCGTCTGCGACTCCTCCGGCTACGTTCTCGATGTCCTGGGCAAGTACACTGGAGTGCCCACGTACAAGGACTACGGCGAGATGATCCGGCGCACCGATCTGGATGCGGTGGTCATCGCGACACCTTCACACCTGCACGCCGCCATGGTGCGCACAGCGCTCGAAGCAGGTCTGCACGTCTTCTGCGAGAAGCCCTTCTGTCTCAACGACGCCGACGGCGAAGCCCTGACCAAGCTCGCCGCCGACCGCGGGCTCGTGACCCAGGTGGGCTACCACAACCGCTACGTCGGGTCGTTCGGCGAGGTCAAGCGACTGCTGGAGCTCGGTGCCATCGGTGAGGTGACGCACGGACTCGCGGAGGCTTACGGACCGGTGGTCCTCAAGCCCAAGGGCGGCACGTGGCGGAGCAAGAAGTCTGCCGGCGGTGGCTGCCTCTATGACTACGCCGCCCACCCCATCGACCTTGTCACGTGGTACCTCGGCGCGCCCGACGGGGTGTCGGGTAGCCGGCTGAACAGCATCTTCTCGGCCGAGATCGACGACGAGGTGACGACCAGCATCCAGTACCCGGGAGACAGCACGGTGCAGGTCAGCGTCAACTGGTCGGACGAGTCCCAGCGCAAGATGACCACTCGCCTGACGCTCTGGGGCACCACCGGCCGGATCTTCGTCGACCGTCAGGAGATCCACGTCTACCTGCGTGACACCGCCACCGTGCCCGAGGGCTACCGCGTTGGTTGGAACGTGAAGTACACGACGGAACTGACCGAACCGGTCTGGTACTACCTGCGTGGAGAGGAGTACTCCGCCCAAGTCGCTGACTTCGTCACGCGAGTTGCCGAAGGACGGCAGGAAGGCACCAACACCTTCGCCACAGCGGCGCGGACGGACAAGGTCCTCTCCCTCATCGCACGCGATGCCGCCTCCCCCGGTGGGCTCTCGTTCGACGATGGGGCGCCTGAGCGGGACGGAACACCCCTGCCGGGACGCGCGCCCGCCGGTTCCGCGGAGAAGCGACCGTTGTGGCGACGACGGCGGCCCCTGGTCGGTCAGGGGGGTGGCCGCTGATGCAGCGACTTCTCTTCGGGGACAACCAGTTCTTCGGCGTCAACCACATGTCGGAGGAGAAGGCCCGCGCCCAGGCGATGCGCTTCCAGGACCTCGACGCCGTCATGGAGGTGCTCGACGCGGCATACGACGAAGGCGTGCGCACCTTCATGTGCACGACCCACGACCGGGTCGCCGAGATCTGTGACCGGGTCCGGGCGAACCCCCAGCGCTACGCCGGGCAGGAGTTCTTTCCCTGTATGCCGTACGCGCACAAGTACGCCAACGCCATGACCGAGGACGGACCGCTGGGAGCAATCCGTCGGTTCTTGCCGGACGAGGGGTTCCTCAACGCTGCCGTGCGTGGCGGAAAGTCCTTGGCGGGCAAGGACATCGAGGGCATCGTGACCTTGTTGGTCGACGCTGAGATGACGATGTTCCGAGGCCTTCGGGCGCCCGTCATCTTCCTGCAGAACGTCGTGGTCGACCTCTTGCTCGGCCTGGGCTTCGACGAGGCGTTCCGCATCTTCGCCGACCACATCCACTCCAGGTACCAGGCCGAACCGGGCTTCATCACGATGAACCTGCCCCGGCTGCTCGACAGCCTCGACCGGGTCGGCGTGGAGAACCCCGTCGTGTGCTCCAACATCAACAAGCTCGGCTTCCGGATGTCAGGGGGCCTCGAGGAGTACGCCAGGGTGCTCGAGGAGCGCCAGTTCCGCTCCATCGCGATGTCGGTCTTCGCCTCGGGAGCCATCCCACCCCGCGAAGCCATCGAGTGGGTGTGCGCGCAACCAAACCTCGAGTCGATCGTCTTCGGCGCATCCAGCCGCCGGAACATCGCGTCGACGCGGGAGTTGGTCGACGAGTTCTGGCCCGCCGCAAGGCCCGTCCACAACGCGACCAGCGCCTGAGGTCACCGGTGCGTGTCCTGTTCGATGCCTACTGGTGGGAAGAAGGCCCTCCCTCTGGTCGCAACGTGGTGCGCTCGTTGCTGACGGCGTGGGCCGAACGGTTCGATGAGGACACCATCGTAGCGGGGGTGCCGGTCCAGGACCTGGATGCCGCCAGCCGCAGCCTGCCCTCGACTGTGCGGCCGCTCGGGCTGCGGTTGCGCCCACACGCCGCTGCGGCGAGTGTCGAGCTCGCGACCATCGCGCGTCGCCACCACCCCGACCTCACGGTGGCGCAGAACTTCACTCCCGTGTGGGGGCGCAGCGCAGTCTTCCTCCACGACGTCCTCTTCCAGTCCAACCCCGAGTGGTTCACCCCCGCGGAGCGCGCCTACTTCGCCGCCATGCCCTGGCTCGCACGACGGGCTGCCGTAGTCCTCACGTCGTCACAGGCAGAGGCCGAGCGGATAACCCGGCACAACCCGCGGCTCCGTCCCACGCCCGTGGGCCTCGGCCTCAGTCCCGCGCTGGTCCAGGGACCGGAGCGGCCGCCGGTGGGTGTGGAAGACCTGTCTGGTTTCGTCCTCAGTGC
The DNA here is from genome assembly GCA_023420415.1 of Actinomycetes bacterium. GTDB lineage: Bacteria > Actinomycetota > Actinomycetes > Actinomycetales > Dermatophilaceae > Pedococcus. The sequence goes on from JAEZWF010000017.1 coordinate 20,172, forward strand.
GGGCCGGCTGAACGTGCGCAAGAACCTCGAGCGGACCGTTGCCGCTGCCGCCCGCAGCCGTGAGGTTCACCCACTGCGTCCGCTCCTGGTGGTCGGTGAGTCCCAAGGTCGCACCGAGAGCTCCACCAACGCCGGGTCCGCGACGAGCGATGGCACAGTCCGCATGCTCGGCCACCTTCCGGATGAAGAGCTGCGTTGGCTCTACCGGCATGCCGACCTCTTCGCTTTTCTTTCGCTCGACGAGGGCTACGGCCTGCCACCGCTCGAGGCTCGCGCCAATGGGTGCCCGGTGCTGGCCAGTGACATTCCAGTGCTGCGGGAAACCCTTGGCGCAGAAGCGGAATTCGTGGATCCGACGGACGTCGAGGCCATCGCCGACGCCATGGACCGCGCACTCGTGCGTCCTGCCGACGGCAGCCGCAGCGCTAGGGTTCGACAACCCAGCCTGCTCTCACCCGACTGGAACACCGTCGTCGAACGCATCCGCGCCGCGGCACAGCAGCCAGCCGAGGTTCCACGATGATCGATGACGTCTTGAGGCGTGCCTACCAGACACTTCGTGGTCGTGAGCTGCCGTCGGAGACCCCGCCGTCGTTGATGCTCGCGCTGGCCCGCGAGAAAGGGACTGACCTCGCGCGAGGCACTGCCGCTGCTCGTCGGTATGCCGCGTGTGGTGGTTTGCACCTCCGTGGCGCGCGCACGGTCGTGCGCTATCCCCAAGGGCTGTGGGTTGGCAAGGGCGTGATCTTCGCGTCCGACGTCGTGGTCGAAGCCTTCTCCGAGCGGGGTGTGAGCCTGGGCGACCGGGTCACGGTGGCGCGCGGTGCATCGTTGCTGGCGTCCGGGGTGATCCGGGAGCCGGGGGTCGGAATCAGGGTCGGCCCGGACACGGCGATAGGCATGCACAACGTCATCTGGGGTCAGGGGGGTGTCACGATCGGCCGTGACTGCCTCCTCGGCCCGCAGGTGCTGATGGTGAGCGAGAACCACACCTACGCGGACGCATCGCGGCCCGTGCGGGAGCAGCCGGGCAACCGCGCCTCCATCACCATCGGCGACGACTGCTGGTTGGGTGCTGGGGTGAAAGTGCTCGCGGGAGTCACCATTGGAGACCGGTGCATCGTCGGTGCCGGAGCGGTCGTGACGACCGATCTGGCGCCCGGCTCGATCGCCGTGGGGGTGCCGGCCCGGGTGGTCGGGCAGCGCTGAGCCCCAGCCTCAGCCGCGCCGCGACAAGCGCACCGACGTGACCAGGTCGCTGATCTCCGGCCTCTGGTCAGTCTCCTCGACTACCACGAACCGGTCATCGCGACGCTGGTAGAGCCCTGACCGCTCGGCGATGCCCTGGACGCGTGGGTTGTCCACCAGCAGGAAGTAGCCGCCGGACGCGAGAGAGGACAAGACGGCGCGCAGGCCGAGGCTGATCTGCGATTCGCTGAAGTAGAGCAGTCGCAAGAGATTGGCGACCTTGATGACCTGGGGCTCACCTGGCCACAGCGTGAAGATGTCATGCTCGGCAAACCTGATCCTCGCATCCCGCTCCATGGCGCTGCGTACCTCGGGATTGAGCAAGACCACTCGCCGGCCAGGGTCAGATCGACGTGCTGCCCGGATTGTTGGACGTAACACGCGGGCAACCATCGGTGACATCGACGGCCACGCCAGGAGTCGTCGGCTCACGACCAGGACGCAGATGTCATCTCCGTCGAAAAAGAAGGTCAACCCCCTCCACCGACGAACGGTGGTCACGAGGTATCGGTCAGCAAGGGTGAACGAACCGAAGTCGCCGACGGCACGGATGAGATCCAGGGAGGTCGATCCGTCCGATGCGCCGATATCGACGATGTTCGCGCCCGCGAGTGGCACGTGCCGCATCAGGAGCTGGTCGCCAAGAGGGTGGCGCGAGCTGCCAGTGATCTTGAAGGTTCCCCCGAAATAGAAGGCCTTCATTGCCTCCCGAAAGGCCGCAGCCGAGGCACTCGGATCGACCACCGCCGTGGGATCACTCCACGTGAAGCGACGCAGCACCTTCTCGAGCCGCTCCGGCCATGCACCCCTGATCAATCTGACTGGTGCCAGCACTGTTATCTCCCGTCCTGCTCGTTCAGCGGCGCAGTGGAAGCGCGCCTCGCGGCATACTCCTGGTGCAGGTGTCCAGCCGAGCCAGCGACCATGCCGGCGCCCCGCAGGGCAGTGCAAAGGCCTCGGCCCTGATGACGCGGCGACGAGAGCGCGAACCCCATCGCGGCACGCGCCAAGCCGGCAACGACCCGCACCGCGCCCCGCCCTGCCATCGCCACCCTAGCCGGGGTTGCCCTCCAGCCGGCCCGTTCCCGCAGGTCCACCGCGGCCCGAATCGACCCTTGGCTCCAGGCTCGCTCGAAGATCCATCTGCGAGTGGCGCGCTGCGCGGGAACCGGGTCGTATGCAATCGATTCGTCGCACCAGGTGATGCGACCGCCTGCGCGGACCAGGTCCCGGGTGAACGCGACGTCTTCACCACCACCGAGGGCGAAGCGCTCATCGAAGCGGACTCCGCGAAGGTGGATCTGGCGCAGGTCGAGCAGGAGGTTGCCGGAAGCTGCCACTGGAACGCAGGTACCCGTGGGCATGCTCGGCCGCTCCCAGAAATCGCCCGCCTCGAGCCATGGGTCCAACGCGTCCTGGAACACAGCCACGACGCGGCCCGCGACGGCGGCGCTGCCAGACACCGACCAGGCGGCCAAGAGTGCCGCCAGCCATGCCTTGTCGGGGCGCTCGTCGTCGTCGATGAACACCAAAAGGTCTGTGCCTGCCTCCTCCATGGCCCGGTTGCGGGCCGCCGCGATGCCCGGACGCGGCTCCGACACATAGCGCACTCCCGGTCGGTCGGCGCACAAGGCCCATGCGCTCTGCTGCGGGTCGTTGTCGACGACTAGCACTCCCACAGCGAACAGCGGCGCGACGCTCGAGTTGTCAAGTTGATCGAGTTCCTGCAGGAGATGCGTCAACTGAGGCACGCGCTTGAAGGTGGGTATGGCGATCGCCACCGTGTACTGCCGGCTCGACAGCTCCGCCGTTGGCTCCACCAACTATCGCCCGCCTCCTGCACGGCTGTCCGCCGCCTGCCAGGCAGGGCCCTTGTCCGGTGCGGTGCCGTGGCTTGGGGGTGTCGCCGGTGACATCTGAGGAGTCGGCATGGCCGGGCTGGCGTGGCCGGGTTTCGCTTCGACCGGGCGTGTAGAACGACGGGCCCACAGAGGTGACTTGGCCTGACGGTATGAGTAGTAGGGGCTTCGGCCCTTCGACTTCACGGCATTCAGTACCACCCCGAGGACTGGCACATCGACCTGTTCGACGGAGCGAAGCGCGTCCTCGAACTCGGCTTGATGGACCTTTCCGGCCCTCGCCACGAGTAGTACACCACTCGTCTCCGGAGCCAAGAGGGCCGTGTCGGTGACAGGAAGGAGCGGGGCCGCGTCGACGACGACTACGTCGTATCCCGACCGAGCTTCCTTAAGGAAGTCAGCCATCTGTGAGGATCCCAGAAGGACACTGGGATTGGGCGGGATGTCGCCCGACGTGATGACGTCAAGGGTGTCGGCGCCGAGCGGCTGAATCAGCTCGCGCATCGTTGCCTCACCCATGAGCAGGCTGGTCAGTCCGACGTTACCGATGAGCCCGAGCTTGTCAGCAAACGAGGGACGGCGAAGGTCGGCCTCAACTAGCAAGACCCGCTTCTTCGCCTCAGCGAGAGCCAGGGCGAGGTTGATGGCCGTGGTCGACTTGCCCTCCCCTGGCAGTGCTGAGGTAACGGTGAGCACCAGCGTGCCCTTACCTACGCCGATGAAACCGAGATTGGTCGCGACCCGGCGGTACGACTCGGCTGTAGGAGTGTGCTGGTGGTCACGCATCGCCAAGTCACCCTGGCCCATTTTGGCCCAACGAACCTCACCCAGCAGAGGTGTGTCGAAGAGCGCAAGGTCTGAGGACTCCCTGACCCGGGTGTCCAGTCGTGACCTGGCGAGCACGAGGACGATGCCCAGCGCCAGCCCACCCACGAAGCCGGCAGCTCCATTTCGCCGAGTGTTGGGAGAACTCGGAAAGCGAGGCGTCTGCGCATGCGCAGTAATGGTCGCCTCGATGGTGCTGCGTCCCGCTGCGTCGCGGGGCGCGAGCGCCACGACGCGGGTGCGGACCTCTCCGGCCAGCTCCTCGGCGATCCCCTGCGCCTGTCGTGCGCTGGGGTCGCTCGCGGTCAGGTTGAGCAGGACCGTGTCCTTGTTGGCCTTCGCTTCGATGGACTTGGCAAGCTGAGCCGGCGTCGTGTCGAGACCGAGCGTCTTGATCACCGAGTCGAGCACGACGGGCTGGGTCGCGAGCTCGGCATAGGACAGCATCTGGCTCTGGGTGTAGGTCGAGCCGGAGTTGAGGTCGGTGCCCGAAGTCCCCGTCGGCAAACTGAAGTAGAGAGTAGACGTGGATCGGTAGATGGGCGTCGAAGTCATGGACCACGCGACGATGCCCCCTGCCACGGCCAGCGTGACGAGGGCGACAAGCCACCACTGCTTTCGCAGTGCCTGCAGGTAGTCGCGCATGGTCATGTTCGAGGCTCCCTCCTCACCCGTCCTCAACAGCGTGCCCAGTTCCTCACCCTCGCCGACCGATGTCGACCAGGCCCCCTGTGCCGCGGGCTTGCGCCCGGGGCTGGGCATTGCGGTTCAGTGTACGTGGCACGGCTTCCTGACGTGGGCTTTCGTCCCCATTTCCCCGTTCCTGCTGACTGGTCACCGCCAGCCCGATGCAGAACCACAGAAAGATCGAGTACTGGGTGATCAGGGCCACGTTGAGGTAGGCGGGCAGGAGCGCGACCACCGCGACCGTTGCCGGGGTGGCTCGGCCCAGGAGAACCGCCCAGGCTCCTGTCAGGTAGAGCCCGATCACGACCACCAGAGCGATGGCACCGTAAGTGAGGCCAAGCAGAAGCACCGCGCTGTCGATGGACTGGAAGCCTGAGAACAACAGGGACCCATTGGCGTTGATGGTGGCCGACCCGCTGATGCCGAAGACGCTGACCTGGGACAGGAGCGGGCCGATGTCCAGGCGGTAGGACGAGCTGTCTGTCGCCTCGCTGCCGGCTTGCGCGAACACCCGGAGCACGACGGGAGTCACGAGGACCGCCCCGACCACCAGCAGCGTGAGCAGGGTGGCCCGCACCTTCACGGAGATGAGCCGACCTTGGGTGAGCAGAGTCAGGACAAGGCCGACCAGAACGCACGCGATGGCGATCCGGCTGAGCGTGCACACCGCGGCCAGCGAGATGACGAGCACCATGACAACCCTTACCCATCCGCGAAACCGCGAGGCCAGGACCATGGGCACCGACAGGGCCAGCACTGCGCCAAGGGCGATCGAGTGGCCGAAGGCGCCCTCGACACGCAGCTGGCCGCCACGTTCCTGCAGTGGTCCCCAGACGGCATACGAGTCGCCAAAAGCCAGGAGCACGAATGGGTTCACCCCTGTCGCGAACTCGGCGAGCGCCCCCATTGCCACGAGTGTGAAGACGACGGCGATGGCACCGTAGACCCAGCGCACGCCTAGCGCGCGAGGGACGACCCTGCCGAGCAGGTAGCCGACGCCCCACTCGACCACGACCAGGACTGCCGTCGTGAGCGTTCCGTATCCCAGGGCGTAGGCGACCGTGCCGATGAGGATCAGGAAGGCGACCATCCAGTCTGCGACCGCCACCCGCCGAAACGACACCGGCAGCAGGGCCGCGAGCACCAACAGCCCAGCAGCGCTGGCCGGCGAAAGGCTGATGATGACGAACTTGACGGCGAGCCAGTAGGGAACGAAGGCAACGACCAAGAGCCACGAAACGCCGGCCGCCCTGGGCCACTGCCGGAAGCAGACGAACGCCACCGAAGCCAGCCCGACGGCAGCCACGAGCAGGGCGAGGGTGTCGGGCTCCACGAGGCCGGTCATGGGTGACGTCCGCCCGCCGAGTCTTTCGGGTTGGCGAGTCCAGTGCGCAAACCTGCCGCGCGACGGTATGCCGCGGCGTGCAGTCGCCCGCCGTGCGTCCAGTCTCGTGCCGACAGGTCCGGTTCGCGGGCAGGCCAGCTGTCCGCAAGGGCTTGCAGCGTGGTGCGCAGGTCATCGGCGTCAAGGTCGCCCTCGAACGTGTGGACCCAGCCAGGGCCGACCTCTGCCGCAAGGCGCCGATTGACCTCGTTGTCCGGAACGAGGACCGGCGTCGCGAGAGACAGTGCCGCAAGGACGGATCCGGAGTTGTGCATCTCCGGATAGGGCAGCACGACCAGCTGGGAGGAGCTCACCTGCCGCACCAGGTCGGGATCCGTGACGAACCCGATGGAGAGGTGGATGCGCTCGTCGCCGGCGACGAGATCGCGCAGCGCCCCTTCATACTCGGGGTTGGACAGACGACCGGACACCCATAGGGACAGGGCTGGGTCGGTCGTCTCACGAAATGCCTCGATCAGCGCGGGCAGCCCCTTGTAACGCCGCACGGTGCCGAAGAACTGGATGCGACCTGGTTCGCGCTGACCGCGTTCGTAGCCCTCGAACCAGCCCCGGTAGTCGCCATGCGGAATCAGCGCTACCGGACGAGTCGCGTCGACCGGGGTCGCCTCGTTGATGACTACCTTCAGGTCGGTCATACGCTCCGCCGCAAGCAGCAACTGGCGTTCGAATCGTGAAATCCCTTGTGGCAGAGCGAGATTGTGGACCGTTCGGACCCAGGCCACCCGCGTGAGGCGCATCCGTACGAGGAGGGCCGCGAAGAGGATCTGCTTGGCCGCCCGGCGGCGCGGAGTGACAGCATCCATCATGCTCTCGGGCCAGTGCGCGTGGAACACGTCGTAGCCGCCCATGAATGCTTCCCGCCAGGAGAAGTTCATCACGTCGACACCGGGGACCGCAGCGACTGCCTCGGCGAGCATGACGTTGTAGGGGTTGCTCGTCGGCAGTGGCTTCGGGAAGGAGAGCATGACGCGCAGTGGTCCGGACTCCGGGCGTCGACGGGGATGCAGAAGGCGCAGTCCGTCGCGAGTTGCGCGCACCGCCACAGGGAGGGGCGAACCACGCCCGAGGAGGTGTCGTCGCCCACCACGCCGCAGCACGGCATACGCCTGCTGCGGACTAGACCTGGCCCATGCCCGGCGCGCAGACGGTGGGAGGTGACGAGCCGCGAAGAGCAGCCGGTTTCGGATGTTGTAGTAGAAGTAGAGCGGCGACAGCCGGGGGACCGCCGCTCGGTCATCGCGTTGCGATCCGCCCTCGTCGTGTACGGCGGTTGCCTCCGGGACGACCGCTACTCCCCCGCCGACGAGCTGGGCTCGGTATGACAGGTCGACGTCCTCCCAGTACATGAAGTACTCGGGATCGAATCCGCCAACCTTCTCCCAGAGCTCGCGGCTCACGACGACGCAGGCACCACTCAGCCACGGCACCACGACATCGACCAGCGCCGGGTCGACCCGACGCGTCGCCTGGATACGGCCGTCACTCAGGTGGACCACGTTGCCCGCGAACCAGGTCGACCCGTCCGGACGCACGATCCGCGGGCTGACCATCGTCAAGGGGTCCGAGAGGACGCGACCGCGCAGGGTGACCACGCTGTCCCGATCCAGGGTCGCGTCGGGGTTGAGGAACATCAGCAGGTCCGCCCCGTTGTCGAGGGCCGCCTCGGCTCCGGCGTTACAGCCAAGGCCGAATCCAGTGTTCTCAGCGAGCAGCACGGCGGTCCAACCATGGCGGGCACACAGGTCGCGCACCGCCTCCTGCTCGGACGACGTGCTGAAGTTGTCGACCACCACGACATCGAGGTCAGGTGAATCGGCGTGCAGCGCACCGATATTCACCTCCACGAGATCATGCGTGCCGTAGTTGACCACTACCACTGCCAGCTGAGCCATCAGTGTCGAATCCCCCTCATCACAGTCCTCACACCAGCCAAGAAGTCGGCACGCCAGGCGGGTAGCAGTCCCACCACGGCGAAGTATCCGATCGCGCCGCCGGCCACCGCTGTCACCAGGGCCAGAATCTCACTGCCCGAACCCGTCAGGCGCGAGGCCCACCACGCGACCAGCCCCGTCGTTGCCGCCAGGACAAGGACTCTGCCCGCCCCCTCGAGGAGTGGCCGGGTGTCCATACGGCTGCGGCGCGCGATGATCCACAGGGACAGTGGCCAGGCCAGGGCCGGCGCCAACGCGAACCCTGCTGCAACGCCCACGACCCCCCACTGGCTCCCGACCAGTAGGCACACGAGACGCAGACCAGTGCTGATCAGGGTGAACCGACGCAGGTCTGCCGTCAGGCCCTTGGACAGATAGATCCAGTACCCGACAAAGGCCAGCCCGTCGCACGCGCCGGCGACAGCGAAGAGCCTGAGGATGGGGGTGACCTCGCCCCACTGGTCACCCAGTGCCACCGCGACCAGGGGCTGCGCCGCGCCCGCCACAAGCCCCAGCGCCGCCACCAGGCTGTAGCCCAACAAGAGCTGGGCGCGAACGACGAACGCGGCATACCGCGCCGGCTGGTCCTGCAGGCGGGACAGAACCGGCAACGCCACTGACGTGGCCGGGGCGAGTACCTGCGACATGGGGACCATGAGCAGCTGGTAACCACGGTTGTACAGCCCGGCCGCCGACGGCCCGAACCGGCCGCCGACGATCACGGTGTCGGCGTTCTTTCCCACGTAGTTGATGACCTGTGACCCGACCATGTGCCACCCGTACCGCAGGAGCCCCGACATGTCCGCACCCCGTGTTGGCCTTGCGGGCAACCAACGGGACACCACGACTGTGGAGAGCGTCATGACGAGAACCTGGGTCACCTGTTGGGCGATCAGTGCGTGGTAACCCCAGCCCGCAAGCGCGCCCATCACCCCGGCCAGCAAGCCCAAGGCGCTTCCGACGATGTCCGAAGCGGCCAGCGCGCCGAATCGCATCCCCCTCGTCAGCCCGGCACGGTACTGCGTCGCCAAACCGTTGAGCGTGAACAAGACCGCCAGGGCACGCATCACCGAGGTCAGTTCCTCAACGCCGTACAAGGACGCCACGAGTGGCGCGGTGAACCATGCGACGACCGAGAGCCCGACCCCGCTCAACGTGTTGATCCAGAACAGGTTGTCCCGTTGACGGTCTGAGAGCGAGGGTGCCTGGACAGCGGCAGACGAGAGACCGAAGTCACGGAAGATGTCCGCGACGCCCACCACCACCGCGACCATGGCCACCAAGCCGTAGTCGTGGGGGGTGAGCAGTCGCGACAGGACCACGACACTGCCAACCTGCAGCGCGAGCTTGATGGCCTGACCGCCGCTCGCCACCATGGCTCCGCGCGCCGCAAGACGTCCCAGGGCGTGTGACTGGTCGCCCCCCTCAACGACGTCAGCCACGGCACGCCCCCTTAGCGGTTCCACGATGTGGCCCCGGTCCCGGGCCGGTTCGCGACCGGCAACCCTTTGTCAGGAGCAATGATCGGCGACCACGAGCCTCCCACGGTAGCTGCCACACGCATCGGACGTCGCAGAGCGCGCAGGACTGCGCCCTCGCCGCTTCCTCTCATCGCCTGCCACTCGGAGCCGGGTGATGGCTCACCCGATGCTGCGCGCGACCAGGTTGTCGACGCTCAAGGTGATCGGCGCGTTCGTGGCAGCACCGGACACGTACGTCTGGACCCCAACGCCTCCAGCCGTCTGCAACGCGGCGGTGGAGTCCGTCGCGGTGAGCTGCCATGTGGCCGGCTCAGTCGTGCCCGTCCTCCACACCTTGGCTCGCACCGTGGTGGGTGACGTTCCCTCGACCTGCATGCGCAGCGTCAGCGAGTCTCCATCGGCGTAGGTGATCGCGGGCACCGACACGGACTGCAGGACGGTCTCGGCACCACCGGACCAGCGGCTCACGTTGAGCGTCACGGCTCCGGTCCCGCTGACCGTGACGCGCTCGCGATATCCGTTGCTCAGCGTCCCGCGGCCGAGGAGCCACAGGTGGGCGCCCCCACCACTTGGGCGGGGGTCAACCGCCAACTCAACCTGGGAGTCGATCGACGTGCTGCTGACTGATCCGAGGATCGCACCCGGCCCAGTTCCCGGCGTGGGAACCGAGATCTGCCCGACGCCACCGGTGACCTTGTAGCGGGTCGGGCCATCGGTGAGGGTCCATGCACCGCCCTGGTCGGCCGTGCCCCAACCGCTGGTGGTGGTCCGGCCGAAGGCATCCTGGGCGAGTACCTGAGCCTGGGCGGCCGTGACGGTCACGGACTTCGTCGCGGTGTCGGTCGCCCCGTCGTTGTCCGTCACGGTGAGCGTCACGGTGTAGGTGCCGGCCGCGGCATACGTGTGGCTGGCGGTGGCGCCCGAGCCGGCGGCGGTGCCGTCGCCCCAGTTCCATGCGTACGACGCAACCGTGCCGTCGGGGTCGGACGACCCCGACCCGTTGACCGAGACCTTCAAGTCGGTGGTGTCCGCCGTGAAGGCGGCCGTCGGCGCCTGGTTGGCCCTGGACACGGTGACCGACTTCGTGGCGGTGTCAGTGCCACCGGCGTTGTCCGTCACGGTGAGCGTCACCGTGTAGGTGCCCGCCGCGGCATACGTGTGGGTCGCCGTGGCGCCCGAGCCGGCGGCGGTGCCGTCACCCCAGTTCCAGCTGTATGCCGCGATGCTGCCGTCGGGGTCGGACGACCCCGACCCGTCCACCGCGAGCGCCAGGGCGTTGGTGTCGGTCGTGAACGCCGCGGTCGGGGCCGTGTTGGTCACCGTCACCGAACGGGTCGTGGTGTTGGTCGCGCCGCTGTCGTCAGTGACGGTGAGCGTGACGGTGTAGGTGCCCGCCTCGGCGTACGTGTGGGTCGCCGTGGCGCCCGAGCCGGCGGCGGTGCCGTCACCCCAGTTCCAGCTGTATGCCGCGATCGTGCCGTCCTCGTCCGTCGAACCCGAGCCGTCCACCGACAGCTTCAGGCCCTGGCTGGTGTTGGTGAAGGACGCCACCGGCGGCACGTTGGGAGCGCCGGCCAGCGTGCGGCCACTGGCGCGGTAGTGGTCCTGGATCTGGCTCAGCGTCAGGGAGGTCGGGTAGACGGCGACCTCGTCGATGGTGCCGGGGAGGTACTTGTTGCCCGACCACGCGCTGTCTCCACCGACGCGCCAGTAGCCGTTGAACGGCTGGGCGGTTGTCGTCCCGGTGTTGCGGGCGACGCGGACACCGTCGACGTAGAGCGAGACACCGTTGGAGTCGAGGGTGCCGACGAGCTGGTGCCATTGGCCGTCGTTGATGCGACTCGTGGAGCGCGCGATGTAGGTGCCGTTGTTGTAGACACCGAAGTTCGCGTAGCCGGACGAGTCGACGTAGAGGTGCCGGTCATAGCTCGAGGAGTCGCCGGACTTGGCGTTGCCGAACCCGACGATCTTGCCGGACGAGGTCGTCTTCACCCACGCCTCGACCGAGAACAGGTCAGGCCCCGGCTCGGCGGTCTGGGTCGCGGCGAAGGCGCTGAAACCGCTGAAGCGGATGGCCCGGTTGCTGTCGTTGTTCAGTGCGCCGACCTGTCCGTAGGTGAGACCGCTCGTGGCCTTGAGGTCGGCCGAACCGAGGGAGTCGGCCAGCGTGGGCCCGCTGCTCTCGCCGAGCCGCCAGTAGTAGCTGGCGCCGTCGTTGACGACGTCCTGGGCATAGGCGCCCACCTGGGTGGAGCTGATCGTGACCGCGTTGCTCGTGAGCGTCGCGGTGTTGCCCAACGGGTCCTTCACGCGAATCGTGTAGGTGTAGGTGGCGCCCGGAGTGAGCCCGCGGTCGGTGTAACCCATCGTCGGCTTCTGCCAGAACGATGAGGCCTGCGTGGTCGTGTAGACCGGCGTCGCGTTGCCGGACCGCAGCACCTCGTAGGTGAGGTTGGTGTTGTCCCGGTCGGCCAGGGCCTGCCAGGACACCCGTGCGGTGCCGGAGATCACCGACTTCGCCGTCGGCGTCGGCGTCGTCGACGTGACCATCGGACCCTGCTTGTTCGTGGCCTTGTCCTTGACCGCGAACCGGGTCAGGCCCTGTTGCAGCACGCCGTTGACTCCGCGGAACTCACCGCCCAGCGCGATGTAGTCGCTGTTGCCCGTCACGGACCACGACGCCTGTCCGGAGGGCGTGTAGTTGCCCCAGATGAAGTCGGGGTACCAGTGCAGGTTCTCCGACGAGGGCAGCCCGCCGTAGTTCCAGCCGTAGTCGTCCGGGCCGGTGTTCTTGTTGACCGGGTAAGTCGTCTGGGCCAGCTGGTTGTGCTGGTTGATCGACCACGGGTTCGACGACGGGAAGCCGCCCTGGTACTCGCAGCCGTGGACGTGGCTGACGGAGTAGAGCACCTGGCCGATCGGCATGACGTCGTAGGTGTCGCCGTGGCAGTCGTTGACCACGTTGATGGCGCCGGTGTCGGGGTTGAGCGCGAAGGTGCCCTCGAACTGACCACCCGTGCCGAACGCGAACCCGCTGCCGTAGACCTGGGACCCGTCGTACTTGAGCGAGATGATCGCGCCGTTGGTGTGGTCGATGATCTTGGTGTTGGCTGCCCACGGCTGGACCGCGCCAGAGGTGATGTCCACGGCGGCCATACCGTTCACCACGCTGCCGGACAGCGTCTTCATCTGACCGCCGACGATCACCTTTCCACGGTCGGGCAGGGCGAGGATCGACCAGACGTAGCCGTCGTCGGCCGACGGGTTCCAGGGCAGCAGCGCGCCAGTTGAGGTGAAGGCCGCTAGGCGCTTGCGGGGCGTGTTGTTGGCGACCGGGAACTCCCCACCGGCGAAAACCGTGGTCGGCGTTGCACTCAGGGCGCGCACGCGTCCCGAGATGGAGGCGGCGAAGCTGGCGATGAGGTTGCCCGTGGCCGGGTCGAGAGCGGCGATGTGGTTGCTGGCCTGCCCGTTGACGGCGGTGAAGTCGCCACCCACGTAGAGCCGAGAGCCGTCGGGCGCCGCCGTGATCGCCATGCCCTGGGCGTTGAGGCTCGCCTTGAAGCCGGTGACCTGCTGACCGGTGCGGATGTCGTAGGCGACGATGTTGGAAACGGCGGTCTCCCCCGCGCCGCCTGCGGCCACGCCGGGCGGACGCACGGTCGAGAACTCACCGGTCGCGTAGACGATGTTGCCGATCATGGTCTGCGACCACACGACCCCGTTGATCTGGATCGTGGGCAGCGCGTCCGCCGAGACCGTCGCGGGTTTGCCGGCAGCCGGGGCCGTGTCGGCCATCGCCGGCGTGCTCGACATCACGAGGCCGGCCGCGACCAGCGCAGCTGCGGCTACGAGGGCAACTCCCCGACGGACCGAGGCGAGGCTACGAGTGACCATGGAGTCCTCTGATTCACGAAAGGCGCTGTGGCGCATGGTGATCGGCGTACTACTTGACCGGGCCACGGAAGGTGGCTGCGGCGTGCAGGCCGTCGAAGTCGACGGCCATCGTGACGTTCTTCAGCTGGTTGGTCGGCACGGAGAACGAGTACGTGGCGGTGGCGGTCCTGCCGGGCTCGACCGTGCCCGAGAAGTCCTTGGCCCCACTGCCATACGTCGGGCGGGCGACCCTGGCCGGGTTGCCGTAGCGCGCGGTCACGACGACCTGGTCGAGCTTGATCGCCTGCTTGCTGCCGTTGGTCAGGGCGACGGTGAAGAGGGTCTTGGGGTCACCGGTGAACGAGCCGGGGCCCTGTTCCTCGACCGTCCCCTGCTCGACCTTGGTGATCTGGAGGGAGACGCCGTCGGAGTATGCCGCCTTGGCGGAGAACGCGGCCGGCGGCGCCGTGTAGCGCGGGCTGGGCTTCCGGCCGTTCCGCTGCACCGGCGCGGGGGCCTTGGCCAGCGGGTCGGCCGGCCGGTTGGTGACGGTGCGCTGCGGCTCGTCGGCGCTGTGGTCGGCGGCCGAACCCTTGGACGACGGCGAGGACGATGCGCTCGGACCGCTGGTCGAGGGCGGACCCACTGACGACACGGGCGCGGCATCTGCCTTGGCGCCAGCGTCCCCGGCGTCGTCTCCGCTGCCCGCGCAGGCAGCGGTCAACAACGCGACCGCGGCCAGGCACGCGGCAGCGGCGCACCCCCGAGCGCCGCCCCTCATCAGTAGGCCCCGGTCCCGCGCACGACCGCACGCACGGTGCGGGCGATGATCTGCAGGTCGAGCAGCACCGACCAGTTGTCGACGTACCAGAGGTCGAGCCGCAGCGACTCGTCCCAGGTCAGGTTGCTGCGGCCGCTGACCTGCCACAGGCCGGTGAGGCCGGGGCGGACGTGCAGCCGGCGCACCGCGTCGGACTCGTAGGTCGCGACCTCGCGAGGCAGCGGCGGCCGCGGGCCGATGAGCGACATCTCGCCGCGCAGCACGTTGAGCAGCTGCGGCAGCTCGTCGATGGAGAAGCGGCGCAGGAAGCCACCGACCCGGGTGATGCGCGGGTCCCGCTTCATCTTGAAGAGCACGTCGTTGCCGGCGTCGGCGGCTGCGGTGAGCTCGGCCAGCCGCGCCTCGGCGTCGACGACCATGCTGCGGAACTTGAACATCGGGAACGTGACCCCACGCGCCCCGACCCGCTCCTGGCGGAACAGGATCGGCCCCTTGGAGTCCAGCCGGATCGCCACCGCGACCGCCGCGAAGAGCGGCAGCGCGAGCACCACGATCACCAGCGCACCCAGCCAGTCGACGACCCGCTTGGCCGCGCGCCGCACCCCACCCATGACGGGGCGCTCGACGTGCAGCATCGGCATACCTGCCACCGGCCGGATCGACAGCCGCGGACCGGCGACATCGAACAGGCCCGTCGCCACGATCAGCTCGACCGCACGCTCCTCCAGGCTCCACGCCAGGCGGCGCAGCTCGTGACCGCTCAGGTCGTGGTCGTTGCTGACCGCCACGACCTCGGCGTCCAGCAGGTCGATGGCGTGCATCGCCTCGGCGGGGTAGCCGAAGACCGGCACACCCTCGAGCTCGGAGGCGAAGTCACCGCCGCTGTCGATGCCCGACACGCAGGCGCCGACGACCTTCATGCCGGCTCCGGAGGCGTCGTCGAGCTGACGGATCATGCCGGCCACGCTCGCAGCGCTGCCGACGACGACGGTGCGCTGCATGTCCAGACCGGCGCTGCGCCGGCGCTGCAACGAGCGCCGCAGGGCGTTGCGCGCGACCAGGCCGCCGACGAGCAGCGCGGAGAGCACGACCAGCACGAGGCCGCGCGCGATCTCGACGTGCAGCACCCACGAGCCCAGCACGAGGGTCGCGACCAGCACGAGTGCGGACCGCGCCACGGCGCGGTACTCCTCGGTGGTGGTGCCCAGGTAGCGCCGCTCGTAGCCGCGGCATACGAACAGCGTCGCCACCCACACGACCGGCAGCGCGACGGCGACGGCCACGCGCAGACCCATCGGTGCGCTGCCCACGGGCACCAGCACGGCGATGGCGCCGACCGCGACGGCCGTGGCCACGTCGACGAGCAGGGCCCGCCGCAGGTAGCCCCCCGGCCACCGCAACGCCCCCTCGGTCGAGCCGCTGTCGCGCACCCCGGCACCGTCGAACCCGGTCAGCCCGGGCAGGCGCGACCCAACCAGTTCCCTCTGCTTCGTCGAGGCGTCACGTGCCTCGGCAAGATCCCTCATGTCCCACTCCCGTCACTGCCGGGCCCCCACAATGGACGTGGGCGTGGACCACCCCTGTTGGATCCCGCGTCACGTGCCGCTCCCAGCAGGAGAAATGCTGTCAGCGCGAGGGGCCCGCCGCGTCCGTCGCGGGAGTGACCGCACGGCTGACCAAAGGGACTACAGCAACTGCTGGACGCTTCTCCTACCGATGGTGGAGACGCGCCCGGATTCGTGCTCAGAACCGCAGCCGCTGGCGCCGGATCTCGACGCCTCACGGGGTATGGGCAGGGTCAAGCGACGGTCAAGTCACCGCGTCATGAGGCGGAGAACAGCGCGTGGTGGACGTCGCCTCAGGCCGGGCTGTGGAACCGCTGCTGGGCCGCCAGAAGACCGTCGGTCACGACCGCCTCGACGGCATCGGCGGCGTCACCCACGAGGAACGGCAGCTCCTTGCGCTCGACGCTGGAGAAGTCACGCAGCACGTAGTCGGCCGCGTCCATCCGCCCGGGCGGTCGCCCGATGCCCACGCGCACGCGCAGGTAGTCCTTGGTCCCCAGGGCCGAGGAGATGGAGCGCAGGCCGTTGTGGCCGCCCTCTCCCCCGCCCTTCTTGATCCGCACGTCGCCGGCAGGGATGTCGAGCTCGTCGTGGACGACGATCACGTGGTCCGGCTCGACCGAGAAGAACTTCATCAGCGCCTTGACCGGCCCGCCCGACTCGTTCATGTACGACGACGGCACCGCGACCACCGCGGCCGGACCCGGCGCCCCACCCGGAGCCGTGCCCACACGGACCGAGGCGGCGCTCGCCCGCGCCTTGTGCGACGTCAGCTTCGCCCCCGCCCGGCTGGCCAGCTCGTCGACGACCATGGCGCCCACGTTGTGCCGGTTGCCGGCATACCGCGGCCCGGGGTTGCCGAGACCCACGACCAACCAGGTGCCCTCACTCACGAGCGGCAAGTATGCCGGACGGCCGGCTCCCGGACCGCCTCACCCCGAGCACCCCCGGACACGGCGCGAGGCCGGGTCCAAGCGGACCCGGCCTCGCGGCATACGTGCGTTGAGCTGGTGGCTCAGGCGTCCTCGGACTTCTCGCCCTCGGCGTCGCCCTCGCCCGACTCGCCCTCGGCACCCTCGCCCTCGGCCTCGGCGGCCTCGGCAAGTTCCTCGTCGGACTCGTCGCGCTCGATGCCGGCCTCCTCCTCGGCCTCGGCAAGCTCGGCGTCCAGCTCCTCCTGGGAGATCTGCTGGGTGATGTTGACGACCAGGGTCTCCTCGTCGGTGACCAGCGTGGCGCCGGCCGGGAGCTCGACCTCGGAGGCCTTGATCTGCGTGCCGACCTCGAGGCCCTCGACGGAGATGACGAGGCTCTCGGGGATCTTGGTGGCCTCGACCTCGAGCTGCAGGGTCTGGGCGTCGACGGTGACGACGGTCTCGGGAGCGGCCTCGCCCTCGAGGTGGACCGGGACGTCGACGGTGACCTTCTCGCCGCGGCGGACGATGACGAGGTCGACGTGCTCGATGACCGGCTTGATCGGGTCGCGCTGGACGTCCTTGGCCAGGGCCAGCTGCTCGTCACCGTCGATGACGATGGTGAGGACGGCGTTGGCGACCTTGAGGGCCAGCATGGTGTCGTGGCCGGGGAGGGTGATGTGGACCGGCTCTGCGCCGTGGCCGTACATCACGGCGGGGATCTTGTGGTCGCGGCGGATCTTGCGGGCCGCGCCCTTGCCGAACTGCGTGCGCTTCTCAGCGATGAGCTTGCTGACGTCAGACACTGCGAAAACTCCTGGGGTCAAAGGGAACTCGAGAGCGGTGGGCCTCGACGCGGGGCGCAGCACGGAGGGCTCCACCGCGTCGATCACGGACGGTGCCGACAGTCCGCCATGGACCCGTCGTGCTGTGTCCCTCGCCGAGGCAACCCCGAGAGTCTAGGCGACGCCCGCGGGGAGAGGGAAATCGGTGTCGTCCCCCTCGTGCTCGTCCGCGATCCGGGCGCGCTCGTCGGCTCGGGCGCGGCGCAGCTCGCCCGCGCGGACGGCGACGACACCACCCAGGATCAGCAGTCCGCCGGCGAGCTGCATGAGCCCGGGCAGCTCGCCCAGCAGGAGCCAGGCGAAGAGGACGGCGAAGAGCACCTCGGTGAGGCCGACGAAGGACGCGATCGTCGACCCGAGCCGTCGTGCCGCGAAGGTGCCGAGCAGGTATGCCGCGGCCGCGGCCACCAGCGCGAGCTCGGCGATCGCTGCCCACCAGGGGAAGGAGGCGCCGCGCATGGTGACGTCGGTGGCGACGAAGGTCATCGGCAGGATGCGGACGGCGCCGAGGACGGCGAGCGCGACCGCGCCCACGGCCAGGCCGAGCCCCGCGAGGGCGAGCGGCGGCAGGTCGCTCTCGTGCGCGGCGACGACGAAGTAGGTGGCCAGCCCGGTGGCGGCGACCAGGCCCCACATCACACCGACGAGGTCGGGCCGGCTCTGGCCGGTGAGGTCGAGGACGAGCACGAGCCCGAGGATGGCGAGCAGCACCCCCACGCCGGTCAGCGCGGCGGGAGCTCGCCGGGTGGTGGCCCAGACCCACAGGACGACGAGGACGACGCCGAGGTACTCCAGGAGGAGGGCGACGCCGACGTCGAGCCGCTGCACGGCATAGAAGTAGGAGACCTGGCAGCCGGCCACGGCGATGGCGCCGTAGGCGAGGACGTGCCAGGCGTTGCGGCGCAGGAGGTGCCAGCGGCCACGCATCGCGAGCACGGTCGGGACCGCGAGCGCGACGGCGGCGCCCGCGACGCGCAGCAGCACGATGGCGCCCGAGCTCCAGCCCTCGACGAGCAGGCTCTTGGCGAACGGGCCGCTCGTGGCGAAGGTCGCCGCCGAGGCGAGGGCGAACCAGAGGCCGATGGCCGTGGCGCGGCTGCTGGTCTGCATCGGGTCTCCCGGGTCGTGGCTCGTGCGGCGAATCCTGGCTCGGCTTCACGCACAGGGCCTGTTGTCATGGGCACATGTCAGGGGCAAAACGCCTTATACTCCTGACGCTAGCGAAACCCAGCGTCAGGAGTCAATGTGCTTTTTGCCCATGACACGGAGGTGGCCCTGCGTGGCGCCGCGGCGCTGGTCAACACCGCCGCCACCCTGCCCACCGACACCGACGACCTGACGACGGTGGCTGCGCTCGACGAGTTCGTGCGCGAGTGGGGCTGGACGGGGTCGCACCGGCACACCCGGGCCGAGCTCGATGAGGTGCGCGGCCTGCGCCCGCGGCTGCGCGAGGTGTGGCTCGCCGACGAGGACGAGGCGGTCGGCATCGTCAACGGGCTGCTCGCCGAGGCCGGCGCCCTCCCCCAGCTGGTCAGGCACGACGAGTGGTCGTGGCACCTGCACGCCACCCCGTCCGAGGCACCGCTGGCCACCCGGATGGCGGTCGAGGCGGCGATGGCGCTGGTCGACGTGATCCGTGCCGACGAGCTCGACCGGCTGCGGGTCTGCGCCGCCGACGACTGCGAGGACGTCGTGGTCGACCTGTCCAAGAACCGGTCCAAGCGCTACTGCGACGGGACGTGCGGCAACCGGGCCAACGTCGCGGCATACCGCGCCCGTCAGGCGACCACGGGCTGACTCAGGCGCGGCCGTCGAAGAGGCTCGTCACCGAGCCGTCCTCGAAGACCTCCTGGATCGCCCGGCTGATCAGCGGCGCGATCGACAGCACCGTCAGCTGGTCGAACCGCTTGTCGTCCTCGATCGGCAGCGTGTCGGTGACGATGACCTCCGACGCCTGGCACTCCTTGAGCCGCTCGACGGCCGGGCCCGACAGGATCGCGTGCGTCGCGGCGATGATGACACCGGCCGCACCGTCCTCCATCAGCGCGTCAGCCGCGTGCGTGATGGTGCCGGCCGTGTCGATCATGTCGTCGACGAGCACGCAGATGCGGCCCTCGACCTCACCGACCACACGGTTGGCCACGGTCTCGTTGGGCCGGTTGATGTCGCGGGTCTTGTGGATGAACGCCAGCGGCGCACCACCCAACCGCTCGGACCACTGCTCGGCCACCTTGATGCGGCCGGCGTCGGGCGAGACCACCGCGAGCTTCTCGTTGCCGTACTTCTCCGCGACGTACTCCGACAGGATCGGCAGCGCCATGAGGTGGTCGACCGGTCCGTCGAAGAAGCCCTGGATCTGCGCCGTGTGCAGGTCGACCGCCATGAGCCGGTCGGCGCCCGCGGTCTTGAACAGGTCGGCCATGAGCCGCGCCGAGATCGGCTCGCGCCCGCGGTGCTTCTTGTCCTGGCGCGCGTACCCGTAGAACGGCAGCACCACGGTGATCCGCTTGGCACTCGCGCGCTTGAGGGCGTCGATCATGATGAGCTGCTCCATGATCGCCTCGTTGAGCGGCGTGGCGTGGCTCTGGATGACGAACGCGTCCGACCCGCGCACCGACTCCTCGTAGCGCACGTAGATCTCACCGTTGGCGAAGTCGTAGGCGCTCGTGGGGACGAGGTCGGTGCCGAGCTGCTCTGCGACAGCCTCCGCGAGGGCCGGGTGCGCCCGCCCGGAGAAGACCATGAGGTTCTTCTCGGTGGCCTTCTGGATGCCGGTCACGCGTTCGCCTGCCCTTCGCTCGTGGCGTTGTCGGTATGCCGTGTGCTCGCCTCCGCGTCGTCGGTCGCCTTGTCCTGCAACGACTTTGCGCCGCTTGCCTCCTGCGCGGCGGCATGCGTCTTGGTGCCGGCGCGGGCGCGCTCGACCCAGCCGTCGATGTTGCGCTGACGGCCGCGGGCGACGGCGATCTGTCCGGGCTCGACGCCGTCGGTGACTGCGGAGCCAGCGCCGACGTAGGCGCCGTCGGCGATGTCGACCGGCGCGACGAGGACGCTGTTGGACCCGACGAACGAGTGCTTGCCGACGGTCGAGTGGTGCTTCTTCACGCCGTCGTAGTTGGCGAAGATGGTGCCCGCCCCGATGTTGGCGCCGGCCCCGATGGTGACGTCACCGGCATACGTCAGGTGTGGCACCTTGGCGCCGTCGCCGATCCTCGCGTTCTTCGTCTCGACGAACCCGCCGATCTTGCCGCCCGCCCCGAGGACGGTGCCGGGGCGCAGGTAGGAGAACGGGCCCACTGTGGCGTCGGGGCCGATCTCGGCGAGGAGCGCCTCGGTGCGCTTGACCTCGGCGCCATCGCCGACCTCGGTGTCGGTGAGAGTGGTGTCGGGGCCGATAGTGGTGCGCTCACCGATGGTGGTGGCGCCGAGCAGCTGGGTGTTCGGCAGGATCGTCGAGTCGCGGCCGATGGTGACGTCGACGTCGACCCACGTGGTCTCGGGGTCGACGATGGTGACGCCCTCGCGCATCCAGCGCTCGGTGGTGCGACGGTTGAGCTCGCGGCCGAGGCGGGCGAGCTGGACCCGGTCGTTGACGCCCTCGGTCTGCCAGAGGTCGGCGATGAGGTGAGCGCTGACCCGACCACCGTCGTCGCGGGCGTGGCCGAGGACGTCGGTGAGGTACTTCTCGCCCTGGGCGTTGTCGGTGCCGACCTTGGCGAGGTTGTCGCGCAGGGTGGTGGCGTCGAACGCGTAGATGCCCGAGTTGATCTCGGTGATCGCGAGCTGGTCGGGGCTGGCGTCCTTCTGCTCGACGATGCCGCTGACCGAGCCGTCGGCGTCGCGCAGGACGCGGCCGTAACCGGTCGGGTCTTCGAGGTGGGCGGTGATGACGGTGACGGCGCTCTGGGTGGACTCGTGCTCGTCGACGAGGGAGCGCAGGGTGTCGGCGGTGAGCAGCGGCACGTCGCCGTAGGTGACCAGGACGGTGCCCTCGATGTCGGCCGGGAGGACCTCGAGCGCACACTCGGTCGCGCGACCGGTGCCCTTCACGTCGTCCTGGTCGGCGATGACCGCGTCCGGGTCGAACTCGCTGATGTGGGCCGCGACGAGGTCGCGCTCGTGGCGGACCACGACTGCGAGGTGCCGGGGGGCGAGCCCGCGGGCCGCGGCAATCGCGTGCCCGACGAGGGTGCGGCCACCGATGCGGTGCAGGACCTTGGGAGTGGCTGACTTCATCCGGGTGCCCTCACCTGCGGCGAGGACGATGACGGCGGCGATCCGGTTGCCGGCCGGGGTGGTGCTCACGCGCGGACGCTCCAGTGGGTCGGGGGCGGCGGTCGGCTCATGCTACCCGCCGGTCGGTATGCCGCTCGCCCGGCTGCTGCTGTGGCCTGCGTCCTCACCTGCTGCGCCGGTTGCGCACTTCGGGCCACTCAGGGCTGATGCGCGGCCCGACATGACGCCTCCGTGGCCCGAAGTCGCTGCGCCGTCGCACTTCGGGCCATCCAGGACTGATGTGCGGGCCGACATGAGGCCTCCGTGGCCCGAAGTCGGGCCAGTCAGCTCCAAGTCAGGAACGACGAGGAGCCGCTGCCCGGCGTCGCAGCGCGCCAGTAGCGGTCGGCAAGCCGTCGGAAGTCGTCAGGCGCGATGGCGAGCAGGTTGCATCGGATCCGCACGGTGTCACGGTGCCGCCCACCGGGACTCGCGATCGCGCCACGCAGCACGATGTCGTCGGGGCGCGCGGGGTGCCACCGGTTGGAGGTGGGCTTGTTATCGACCGACCGCAAGTCCTGCCACGCAAGCCTCCACCGCGGACGACGCCGGCGCCAGATACCCGTGTTGTCGAGGCACAGCTCGTAGCTGCGCCCCCACCACCAGTACCCGATCACCATGAGCGACAGGGCGCCGACCACCACGGCCGGGGCTCGGAGCCCGTCCAGCGCCATACCCACCGCAGTCATCCAGATGAGCAGCGTCAGGAGGAGTGGCACCACTCGCACGGCCGCCCGCGGCCGCAGCACCACTCCCCTCTCACGTGGCTTCGCGCCGAACGGTGTCGTCACGACGCCCCGCGACTCCAGTTCCCGCCGTAGCGCCTCGTCGCGGGCAATACCGGCTCGCGCCCAGACCAGTGCCGCCACACTGGCCGCCACCAGCACCACGCCAACAGTGAGTAGCGGCACCCACGTCGCACCGTCCCGGCTGATCGCGGCCTTGACTGCGCCGATGGTGAACGCCAGTCCGATGGACACCCCCAGGGAGGCAGCCACGGGTAGCCCACGCTGCACCGCCCGCCTGCTCATCCCACCCTCACCACGACGCGCAACCTACCCTCCAGCGCGCGGCGAGCTCGCAGGCGCTGCCGGCCGCTCGGCATACCCCTCCGCTCTTCATTCCAGCCCGGGCGGATCAGGTTCCAGTTTGGCTGAGGCGAAGGCGATTCCGGTCGGCCAGTCCTGAGGGTCCAGGTGCCGACTGGGGTCCACGCCGTGCTCCAGCATGCGGCGGACCATGTGATGAGTGGCGGCGCGGGCTCGATCCCCGGGCTCGTACACCGAACCGGACGCATACTCGGTGGGCTCCGCGCGGCCTCCGTCGGCCACGCGCTGCGCGATCTCGGCTCGAACCTGCTCCATCGCCTCGAGAAACTCCGCCTCGGTGTCGTAGACGCCGACGACGACATGGCGGCGCTCGTGGCGGTCGGGGTCGAAGCGGTAGTGACGCACGACGAACCGCCGGATGGTGTCGTCGTCGATGTCCACCTGCGCCATCGGTAGAGGCTACGACGATCCTGCGACCGGCCGCTTGGCTTGCTTCCTCGGACGCAGTTTCGGGATGCCAGAGGCGCAGTATGCCGCGCCCCTGGCATCCCGTAGCTCTACTGCCCCCGGGTCTCCCACTCACTTCTTTCGTCTGCTCCCCGGGTAGGAATCGAACCTACGTCGCTTGTCCTGATTCAAAGTCAGGCGGGCCCTGCCAGCAGACCAACCGGGGAACGCCCCGCAAAGGGCAACCCACAGGTTATCGGGGCGCAGAGCGGGTAGCTGACACCCACACGACTGGGCCGATGCGCCGCAGCCTCCTCCGAGCCGCGGAGGATGACACCTACGGGACCGTAGGTTACGGTTTCGTAGGTTAGGTGAACGCCCGTGGCCCCGACGGAAAGGTCCTCGCCATGACGACCGTGGCCCCCTCCGCACAGACCTCCGCACCCGAGCAGGTCCCGGATCCCCGCACCGTCGAGCCGGAGCACAAGCGCACGGGCGAGCAGGTCACCCTCGCCCTCTTCATCGGCGTCCCGTTCCTCGCCCTGCTCGCGGCCATCCCGGTCGCATGGGGCTGGGGCCTCGGCTGGCGCGACATCGTCATCGCCGCCTTCATGTACATCATCTCCGGCCACGGCATCACCGTCGGCTTCCACCGCTTCTTCACCCATGGCTCGTTCAAGGCTAAGCGCGGGCTCAAGGTCGCCCTCGCCGTCGCCGGCTCGCTCGCCATCGAAGGCCCGGTCGTGCGCTGGGTCGCCGACCACCGCCGCCACCACGCCTTCTCCGACCGCGACGGCGACCCGCACAGCCCGTGGCGCTACGGCGAGACGATCCCGGCGCTCATGAAGGGCCTGTGGTGGGCGCACATCGGCTGGCTCTTCGACGTCGAGCAGACGCCACGCAACAAGTACGCCCCAGACCTCTTGGCAGACAAGGACATCCAGAAGGTCGACAAGGCCTTCCCGTGGCTGGTCGCCACCTCGATGCTCCTGCCCCCGCTCATCGGCGGACTCTGGTCGATGAGCTGGCAGGGTGCCCTCACCGCCTTCTTCTGGGGCTCACTCGTCCGCGTCGCACTGCTCCACCACGTCACGTGGTCGATCAACTCGATCTGCCACGCCCTCGGCGAGCGGCCGTTCAAGAGCCGTGACAAGTCCGGCAACGTCTGGTGGCTGGCTGTCCTGTCCATGGGCGAGTCCTGGCACAACCTGCACCACGCCGACCCCACCTGCGCGCGCCACGGCGTCGAGAAGGGTCAGATCGACTCCAGCGCCCGCATCATCTGGGCGTTCGAGAAGCTCGGCTGGGCCCATGACGTCCGCTGGCCCGTCGCCAAGCGCATCGACGCCCGCCGGCTCACCGCCTGACCGTTACCCCGGCAACAACCTCACCCGGCGTCGGCCACCAGCTGCCGGAACCGCAACACCTCCGGACGCTGCCAGTCGACGTGGTCGTTTCGCCACCCCACAAGGTCGCGAAAGTCCTTGTCGTCATTGGCCATCGCGTGCCCGATCACCCGATCCGGGGGTATGTCGTAGGTCCGCTCCAGCCACGCGACCAACTCTGCACCAGCAGTCGCCTGCGCCCGCCGCGACAGGATCTGCTGCGTAGCCCAGCGAGGCGAGTTGCCTTGCGACGACTGGACGAACTCCACACCGATCGCCTCCTGGTTGAGCCCGATCGTGTGCCGGCACGCGGTCGTCGGGGGCACCAGCTCGCGGATCACGCCCACCTGGTCGACGACGTAGTGGGCACACGTGCCGGGCCGCTCCCCCAGGTTCGGCCGATTGGCCGCGAAGACCGATCGCACCGACTCGTACGTGTCGCTCTCGCTGTAGTGCAGCACCACCATCCGCGGCTCGAGCTTCCATGTCGCCTTCCCCGCGTGGCGCTTCAGGTATGCCGCGGTGTCGGCCTTGCGCTTGGCGCCGAACGGGATTGGGTCGCGAACGATCGGTGGTGCAGCGGGTGCGACGGTCGTCGTCGGCGGCGCGGCTGTCGGCGTCGCCGGTGTCGTCACACCGGTCGCGGTCGGTCCTGCGGCCGGCCTGCTCTCCACGTGCGGCAGGCGATCGGACACCACCACCCCGCCGGCGATGACCGCCCCCAGCAGCACGGCCGACACGGCAGCGCGGCGCGTCGCCGCGGCATACCTGTCCCTGCCCTTCACCCGGTCCACGCTACGGCGCAGGCATGATGGACACCGTGACCGACGCCCCCAGGAAGCAGCCGTCCTCCTCCGCCCGCTCCCGGATGACCGGCAAGCAGCGGCGTGAGCAGTTGATCGAGGTGGGTCGGAAGCTCTTTGCCGACAAGGGTTTCGAGGGCACCTCGGTCGAGGAGATCGCCGCCAAGGCGAGCGTGTCCAAGCCGGTCGTCTACGAGCACTTCGGGGGCAAGGAGGGCCTGTATGCCGTGGTGGTCGACCGCGAGATCGCGGCGCTCCTGGGCGGCATCACCGGCACGCTGAGCGCCGAGCTGGGTGCCCGCGAGACGCTCGAGCGCGCCGCCATGGCGCTGCTCGACTACATCGAGACGAACACCGACGGCTTCCGGATTCTGGTGCGCGACAGCCCGCCCGGGCAGTCGACCGGATCGTTCGCGAGCCTCATCTCGGACGTCGCGAGCCAGGTCGAGCACATCCTCGCCGCCGAGTTCAAGCGGCGAAAGCTCGACCCGAAGTCCGCGCCGCTCTACGCGCAGATGCTCGTCGGCATGGTCGCACTCACGGGTCAGTGGTGGCTCGACTCGCCCAAGATGAAGAAGTCCGACGTCGCCGCCCACCTCGTCAACCTCGCGTGGAACGGCCTCGCCGGGCTCGAGAAGAAACCGGGCCTCATCTCCGAACGCTGATCGAGGAGCGCTGACGCGGCGGCTAGACCTGCTGGAACTCGACCCGGTTGCCCACCGGGTCAGCCGTGTGGAACCGACGCACCCCTGGCACGTTGTCGTCCCACGTGACCGAGCCACCTCGCGCAGCAACAGCTTCCGCGATGGCGTCGACGTCGTCGACGGCAAGTGCCGGATGCGCCTTGAGTGCCGGCGAGAACGGCTCCTCCACACCGCAGTGCAGCTCCTGGGTCCCGACCCGGAACCACACACCACCGCGCGCCGCGAGGACGGGCGGCTTCGGGATCTCCGGCAGCCCGACCAGCTCGCCGTAGAAGCCGCGCAGCGCATCCTCACTCCCGGCCGGGCAGGCGACCTGCACGTGGTGCAGGCCGACCACGCTCATCGGCCACCGTCCGGACGCTGGGCGACGACGAAGAGCCGCCGGAACGGGAAGACCACACCCGCCTCGCTGCGTGGGTATGCCGTCTTGAGCCTCGCGCCGTACTCCGCCAGGAACGCCTGCCGCGCCTCGTCGTCGTCGCCGAACGACTCGACCACCGGACGCAGGCCGGTGCCGCGCACCCACTCGAGCACCGGATTGTCCTGTGCCCCTTCGGGATCCAGCACATGGAAGTAGGTCGTCTCCCACCCGTCGACGTCAAGGCCGGCGCGAGTCAGCACGGTCAGGTAGTCCTCGACCGACGGCACGCGCAGACGGTCCAGGTCGTCGCCCAGGGCGGCCGGCGCGGCATACCCCCTCGCCACCTCACGCATGATCGCGTGCGACGGGGCGTCGATGTTGCCGGGCACCTGGTTGGCGAACCAGCCGCCGGGGGCGAGGGAGTCCGCCCAGGGTCCGATGAGGTCGAGGTGGCCCGGCACCCACTGCAGGGTCGCGTTCGTGACGAGTACGTCGATGGGGGCACCCACCGTCGCCGGGTCCCACGCGGCGACGTCGGCCTCGACCCACTCGACCCGCCCCTGTGCGTCCTGCGATCGCGCGGACTCGAGCATCTGGGGCGAGTGGTCGACACCGATTACCCGGGCGTCCGGCCAGCGCTGGGCCAGGGCAAGGGTCAGCGGGCCGTGGCCGCACCCCAGGTCGACCACCACCGCCGGGTCGGTGGCGCCGATGCGACCGGTGAGGTCGAAGAACGGGCGCGACCGGTGGTCGGCGAACTTGGCGTACTGCGTCGGGTCCCAGGTCGTGCTCATCGTCGTGTCTCCTGCGTCCGATTTATCTTGATATCAAGATACTTGATGGAGAGTAGAGTTGTCACCCATGGAGCCGCAACCCGACGACGTCGACCGGATCGTCGACGCGTGGCGCCGCGAACGCCCCGACCTCGACGTCGAACCGCTGCACGTCCTGTCGCGCATCTCGCGACTCGCGCGCCGCCTCGACCTCGACCGGGTCCAGGCGTTCGCCCAGCACGACCTCGAGGGCTGGGAGTTCGACGTGCTGTCCGCCCTGCGCCGCGCGGGCGACCCCTACGAACTCTCCCCCGGCCAGCTCGTACGCCAGACCCTCGTCACCAGCGGCACGATGACCAACCGGGTCGACCGACTCGAGCGCCGCGGCCTCGTCGAGCGCAGCCCGAGCCCCACCGACCGGCGCGGCGTCATCGTGCGACTCACCGACGAGGGCGCGCGTACCGTCGATGCCGCGATGGCCGACCTGCTGACCCGCGAGCGGTCGCTCCTCGGCGAGCTCTCCGGGCGAGACCGCAGCGACCTCGCTGACAAGCTGCGCCGCCTGCTTGGCCCTTTCGAGAGTGACGCACCGGCACCAGAGGCCAATGGCACCAAGGAGATTCGGTGAGGTTCCGCACCATCCGGCACACGCGGCATACCCGGCGCACCCCGCAGACTCGGGCCGCTGCGGTGGCGACCCTCGTCCTCGCGGCAACGACCGCCCTGACCGCCTGCTCGTCCGGGGACGACACCACGGCCCCCAGCCCGAGCACCAGCACACAAGCCAGCGCGCCTGCGACGCCGACGACGACCTCCAGCGCGACAGTGGGCCCACCGGCCCCCTCGCCCAGCGCCACAGCCGCCCCGAGCACCACCGTCGCTCCCGGCGACCCGGTCGCGGGTGAGCGTGGCCTCGAGGCGCTGCTGCCCGAGGGCGCGATGGCCAAGGTCGGCTACACCTACACCCAGCAACCCAAGGCCGGGATTTGGGCGTGGTACGACCCGTGTGGCGGCCGGCTGCCGTCCAACGCCCAGATCACCGGTGGCGCACACGCGCGCTGGACCGACAGCGCCAGCACGATCGACCAGGTCGTCGCCTACTACCCCAACGACGGCGCCGCCGAGGCCGTCAGCCAGGCAGAGGCGCTGACCAAGTGCACGGACTGGACCTTCCCCGACGGCACCAAGGTCACCGGGGTCAAGCCGATCACGCTGGACAAGGTCGGCGGGCTGACGGGCCAGTTCAGCTGGTGCGAGACGATCAAGGCGGTCACGCGGTGCACGGCTGTCGTCTCGGCGGGCAACACCGTGACCCGCCTCTGGGTGCTCGGCAACCCGGCGGCCGAGGCACAGCAGACCATCAAGACCTTCGCGACGCTGGCCTCCGCGCGGATCCTCAGCCAGCCGAGCTGACGTCACCCTTCGCCCACCCGAGGACCGTCTTCGCCAGGGGCGTCCACTGTGGGTCGGCGTCGGTGCCGTCGTTGAGCATTCCCCACCCGTGACCGGATTCCGTTGCCACCCAACGTTTTTGCTTGCTCGGCGCAGAGTTGAAGGCGGCGCGCACCTTGTCGGGCTCCATCTCGAGGTCGTTGGTGGCCATCGCCACCAACAGCGGCACGGTGATCGACGGCGTCGCCTCGGCCGCCGTGGGCAGCCCCTGGTAGCTGAACGGCCCGGACAGGTCGACCACGGCGTCCGCGCCAGCCTTGCTGCCGGCTGCCAGGGCCGTCGCCCCGCCGAGCGAGGCGCCGATGACCGTGACACGTTTCGCGCCCTGCCCGCGGGCCCAGTCGACAGCCAGCTTGACCTGGGCCACCGGGTCGCTGGCGAACGCGCCCTTGCACTGCGCCTTGCCCCACCCGCACAGGTCGATGAGCACGCCCCGCACGCCCTGGTCGGCCGCCCACCCGGCATACGGCACCCAACCGCAGAAGCCCGACGG
This sequence comes from Actinomycetes bacterium, assembly GCA_023420415.1. Lineage (GTDB taxonomy): Bacteria > Actinomycetota > Actinomycetes > Actinomycetales > Dermatophilaceae > Pedococcus. The sequence continues at coordinate 49,331 of JAEZWF010000017.1, forward strand.
CGCGGTCTGGTGCAGGTAGACCGCCGCCGTGTCCCCCTCGCCAATGCTGGCGCCGGTGACCACGCTGCCCTCCGGGCCCTCGAGTGAGATGAGCTCGCCCCCGTCGAACGGCACCTTGCACCGGTCCTCGATCGACGTCGCCGTCGGCGTGGGCCGTGCCGTGGACGCCGAACCCGTCGACCCGTCAGTCGAGCCTCCACCGCCGCACGCAGTCAGCAGCATGATGGTCGCGGCCAGCCCCGCCGCAAGTCGCCTCATATGTCAACATTGACATATGAGCCCCGAGGCGTCCATCCCCTCGCACCTCGGCGCTGCCATCCTCGGCCTCCTCGCCCGGCACGAACGCACCGGCTACGACATCGCCAAGGCGATGGAGCAGCCGGTCGGCTACTTCTGGACGGCGCGGCACAGCCAGATCTACCCCGAGCTCGCACGCCTCGAGGACGCCGATCTCGTGCGTCACCGCGTCATCGACGGCGCCGGCCCGCGACCCACCAAGAGGTATGCCGTGACGGCGACTGGGAAGCGTGCGTTGCGTTCCTGGGTGGTCGCCGAGCTGGAGCCGCAGCCGGTGCGCGACCTGGAGACCCTCAAGCTGTGGTCGATCTGGCTGGTGGCGCCAGAGGCTGCGAAATCCCTTGTGCGGGAGTCGCTTTCGGCGCACCAAGGCCGCCTCGCGGCATACGAGCAGGAACTCGCCGAGGTGAACGCCACCGACGAGTCACGCGACCCCAGCCAGCCACTGTTCGCCAGCAGGCTGACCCTCGAAGGCGGCGTCCGCTCCCGACGCGCCGCCGTGGAATGGTGCGAATGGATGCTCGATGAGCTGGACTGTGCCAGTGACCACCACCGAGCCGACGAGCACCACCAAGGTGACGGTCCTCGTCGAAGGACGTAGCGACGCTGCGGTGGTGTCCAGCCTGCTCGCGCACCACGGTCTCGCCGACGCCGACCTCATCGTCATGGACGGCATCACCAACATCGAGCGCCAGCTGGCACTGCTGTCCGCCGACGAGTGGGTCTCGGTGTGCGGCCTGTGCGACGTCGGCGAGGTCGGGTTCGTCGAGCGGGCGCTGGCCCGCCGCGGCATGGACGTGCGTGACCGCGACGACCTCGAGCGGCACGGGTTCTTCGTCTGCGACACCGATCTCGAGGACGAGTTGATCCGGGCGCTGGGCGCCGACGAGGTGGTGGCCGCCGTCACCGAGCTCGGTGAGCTGGGCCGGTTCCACACCTTCCAGAACCAGCCGGAGTGGCGCGAGCGCAGCATCGAGGACCAGCTGCACCGGTTCGCGGGATCGGGGTCGGGACGCAAGCTGCGACTGGCCGAGGCACTGGCCGCGCGGCTCACCCCGACCACCACGCCGACACCGTTGCGCCGCCTGGTCACCCACGTCGAGCAGCTCACTCGATGAGCTCTGCGGCCTCCAGCCACTCCAGCTCGAGCGCCTCCCGCTCGTCGGCGATCTCACGCAGCTGGGCACCCAGCTCGGCAATGCGCTCGTGGTCGGTCGCGGCCTCGGTCATCGCCGTGTGGATGCGCTCCTCGCGCTCGGCGAGCCGGGACAGCTGACGCTCGACCCGGGCGACGACCTTGCGCGCCTCACGCTGCTGCGCCGGGCTCAGCGTCGCCGACGTGCCTGGTGCGGGGGTGGGCGCCGGGGCGGGCCGGGAGTCGACGGTGGCGCGGTGGCGCAGCTCGAGGTACTGCTCCACCCCACCAGGCAGGTCGCGCACCTTGCCGTCGCCCAGCAGCGCCACCTGCCGGTCACACACCCGCTCGAGCAGGTAGCGGTCGTGCGACACGACCACCAGCGTGCCGGCCCACCCGTCGAGCACGTCCTCGAGCGAGGTCAGCGTCTCGACGTCGAGGTCGTTGGTCGGCTCGTCGAGCAGCAGCACGTTGGGCTCATCCATCAGCAGCCGCGTCAGCTGCAGTCGCCGCCTCTCGCCACCCGACAGGTCCGACACCCTTGTCTGCTGCCGCCCACCCGTGAAGCCCAGCCGCTGCGCCAGCTGGGACGCGCTGATCTCCTTGCGGCCCAACCGGATTGACGTGCGGACGTCCTCGATCGCCTCGATCACGCGCTGGTCGGCATACTGCTCGAGCTCACGCACCTCCTGCGTGAGGTGAGCCAGGCGCACCGTGACGCCCTGCTTGCGCTTGCCGCTCGTGAGCGGCACCTCTCCGGCCAGCGCTCGCAGCAGCGTCGACTTGCCCGAGCCGTTGACGCCGACGATGCCGATGCGGTCGCCAGGGCCCAGCTGCCACGTCACCCGGTCGAGCAGCACCCGGTCGCCGACCGAGACCGAGGCGTCGTGCAGGTCGATCACGTCCTTGCCGAGCCGCGAGGTCGCGAAACCCATCAGCTCGACGTCGTCACGCGGTGGCGGCTCGTTCTCGATCAGCGCGTTGGCGGCCTCGATGCGGAACTTGGGCTTGGACGTGCGTGCGGGTGCCCCGCGGCGCAGCCACGCGAGCTCCTTGCGGAGCAGGTTGTCGCGACGTTCCGCGGTGACGTTCGCCATCCGCTCGCGTTCGGCCTTGGCCAGCACGTATGCCGCGTAGCCGCCTTCGAAGGAGCCGACCGTCCCGTCGACGACCTCCCACGTCTGGGTGGCGACGGCGTCGAGGAACCAGCGGTCGTGGGTGATCGCGACGAAGGCGTTGTCCGGTCGGGACCGGTGCCGCACGAGGTGCTCGGCCAGCCACGCCACACCCTCGACGTCGAGGTGGTTGGTGGGCTCGTCGAGCAGCAGCACGGTGGGGTTGGCGACGAGGAGCCGCGCGAGCGCGAGGCGCCGCCGCTCACCACCGGACAGTGGGCCGACGGGGCCGTCGAGACCGCCGACGCCGGGGGCGTCGACCCCACCCAGCAGGCCGTCGAGCACGTCACGCACCCGCGGGTCACCGGCCCACACGTGCTCGGGCAGGTCGCCGAGCACCACCTGGCGCACGGTGGCGTCCGGGTCGAGCACGTCGGTCTGCGCGAGCACCCCGACCGTCGCCGACCCGGTGCGCGTCACACGACCGGAGTCGACCCCGAGGGTGCCGGCGAGCACCCGCAGCAGGGTGGTCTTGCCGCCGCCGTTGCGGCCGACCACACCGATCCGGTCACCGCCCTGCACCCCGAGCGAGACGCCGTCGAGCACCTGGGCGGTGCCGAGCGCGAGCGAGGCGCGTTCGACACTGATGAGGTTGGCCATGCGTCAGCCCGGCCGTGGTCCGCCGATGACGTGGGCGCCGTGCGCCGGGCCGGTGGCGCGACGCACGTCCTGCACCGCGCCCGAGGCCGTGAGCGCCACCGCGAGGTCCAGGGCGGACTCGTTGCCCTCGCAGAGGAAGGCCACGGTCGGACCCGACCCCGACACGACGCCGCCCACGGCACCGAACTCCAGCCCCGCGTCGATGACGTCCGCGAGCGCGGGCATGAGCGACAGGGCCGCCGCCTGCAGGTCGTTCTGCAGAGCGGCACCGAGCGCCCGTGCGTCGCCCGATCGCAGCGCCTGCATCATCTCCGGCGTCGGCACCGGGTCGGGCACCGCGGCCCCGCCCCGCAGCCGGTCGCACTCGGCATACACGGCAGGGGTCGAGAGCCCGCCCTCGCTGAGGGCGAGGACCCAGTGGTAGGTGCCCCGCGCGAGCACCGGCGCGAGGATCTCGCCGCGCCCCGACCCCATCGCCGTGCCACCACTGAGCAGGAACGCGACATCGCTGCCGAGCCCGCCGGCGATCTCCTCGAGCTCCTGCTTCGGCGTGCCGAGCCCCCACAGGTGGTCGCACGCGACCAGGGTCGCGGCCGCGTCGGCCGACCCGCCGGCCATGCCGCCGGCGACCGGGATGTCCTTGCGGATCGCGATGTGCACCGGCTCGTCCAGCCCCGCCTGCTCGGCCATCACCTGTGCGGCGCGGGCGGCCAGGTTGGTGCCGTCGACGGGCACACCGAGCGACTGCGGCCCACTCACCGACAGGCCCCATTCCGGGGCCGAGGTGACGGTCACCTCGTCGAAGAGGTTGACCGCATGGAAGACGGTCGCGAGCGGGTGGTAGCCGTCGGCGCCCGGCGGCCCGACCAGCAGCTCGAGGTTGATCTTGGCCGGCACCCGCACCGTCACCGAGGCGCTCGGCGGCAACGCGGCTGAGGTCATGCCGCCACCCTAGTGGGGGGTCGCCGCACGTCGCTGACCCGGACATCTGCACAGAACCTTCACAGGTCGTGCCCGTCTCCTGACCACACGCCCTCCTACGCTCGGTCCCGTGAGCCAACCCAGCAGCCCGCGCATCCTCGTGGTCGAGGACGAGCGCACCATCGCCGACGCCGTCACCGACCGGCTCGTCGCCGAGGGCTTCGAGGCGACCGCGGTGCACGACGGGCTCACCGCTCTCGACCGCGCCCGCGAGTGGTCACCCGACCTGGTCGTGCTCGACATCATGCTTCCCGGCCTCGACGGCCTCGAGGTATGCCGCCGGCTCCAGTCCGAGCCGACGTCACCTCCGGTGCCCGTCCTCATGCTCACCGCCCGGGACGACGAGACGGACATGCTGGTGGGCTTGGGGATCGGCGCCGACGACTACGTGACCAAGCCGTTTTCCATGCGCGAGCTGGTCGCCCGGATCCGCGTCATCCTGCGTCGTGTCGAGCGCGCCGCGGCAGCTGCCGCCGACCACGGTGCGAGCTCGCCGGGCAGCGACCGCGCCACGGCTCGCGTGCACGAGGTCGGTCCGGTGCGCATCGACCAGGCCCAACGGCGGGTGTGGAACGGCTCCGACGAGGTCCACCTGACACCCACCGAGTTCGACCTGCTCGCCGCGCTGGCGGTCGAGCCAGGCACGGTCCTGAGCCGCGAGACGCTGCTCGCCGAGGTGTGGGGTTGGGGCGACGCCAGCGGCACCCGCACCGTCGACAGCCACGTGAAGTCGTTGCGCCGCAAGCTCGGTCAGGACCGGTTCCGCACGGTCCACGGCGTCGGGTACGCGCTGGAGACCGGTCGATGAGCCAGGAACCGAGGACGCCCTACGGGCTGCGTCCGCTGGACCCGGTGCGCTCGATCAAGACCAAGCTGGGCGCCCTCGTCGCCGTGACCGTTGCGGTGGCCACCCTGCTCGCGGTGCTCGCCACACGGGCCGGCTGGTCGCCGTGGCTGGTTGTCCCAGCGGCTGTCCTCGTGGGCCTCGGGGTGACCCAGCTGCTGGCGCGGGGCATGACGAAACCGTTGCGGGACATGACGATTGCCGCGGGGCAGATGGCCCAGGGGGACTACACGCAGCGCATCCGCACCGACTCCCGCGACGAGGTGGGTGAGCTGGCGCGGGCGTTCAACCGGATGGTCGCCACCCTGGAGCTCGTCGACCGGCAACGCCGCGACCTCGTCGCCAACGTGTCGCACGAGCTGCGCACCCCCATCACCGCGCTGCAGGCCGTGCTGGAGAACCTCGTCGACGGCGTCTCCACCCCCGACCAGGCCACCCTGGCCGCAGCCCACGCCCAGACCGAACGGCTCAGCCGACTCGTCTCCGACCTGCTCGACCTGTCGCGCGTCGACGCCGGCATCGCCCCCTTCCGCGTCGTCGACGTGCCCGTCGCCGACGTGCTCGAGGACGCCGTGAACCAGGCCCGCAAGGACGGCCTGCGGTATGCCGTGCGGGTCGACCCCGCCGACCTCACCGTCCCGGGCGACCCCGAGCGGCTGCACCAGCTGCTCGCCAACCTGCTCGACAACGCTGCCCGGCACAGTCCCGAGGGTGGCGAGATCCGAGTCACCGCAACGGTTTCCGGCGAAGAGGTGGTCCTCACCGTCGCCGACCAAGGACCCGGCATCGCCCCCGCTGACCGCGAGGCGGTCTTCGAGCGCTTCACCACCAGCTCGGCCCAGCACAGCGGCACCGGCCTCGGCCTGGCCATCGCCCGCTGGGTCGCCCAGCTCCACGGCGGCGCCATTGCCGTCGCCGACTCGGCCACCGGCGCGCTCCTGCGCGTGTCCCTCCCGCGTGACCACGACCGACCCGTCCGCCCCCAGGAGGCACCGACGATGAGCACCCTCACACCGCCCGCCCCGCGACCGGCGAGCCCTCCCCCACCGCCGGGAGCACTCGAGCTGCGCCGGTTCTGGCCCGACGCGGGTGCCGGACGCCCCGGCATCGTGGCCGCCTGCGCCGTCGCCGGCATGCTGGCCGCGCTGATCTGGCCAGACCGACCGATCGGTCTCGGTGTGGCGTTCGTCTTCGCGGTCATCTGCGGCGTGGTGCTGTTCGCCGGGAGCTGGCGGCCGCGGACGTGGGTTGACTGGGCCGACACCGCCCTCGTCACCGTGTTGTTGGCGATGCTCGTCGTGCGCGATGCCGCGTGGATCACGGTGCTGTGCCTGCTCGCCGCGCTCGCCCTCGTGGTCGTCAACGTCACGAAGGCCCGCACCGTGCTCGGCATGCTGCTCGCCGCCGCGGCAGTGCCGTTCGCCGCCCTGCGCGGCCTGCCCTGGCTGGGACGGTCGGTCCGCCCGGCCCACGGCGTGCGCGCGTGGCTGCCGATCGCCCGCACCGCCCTCGTCACCCTCGTGCTGCTGGTCGTCTTCGGCGCCCTGTTCGCCTCCGCCGACGCCGTCTTCGCCACCTGGGTCGACGCCATCACCCCGAACATCTCGATCGGCGACGTGCCGGCCCGGATCGTGCTGGGAGTCTTCATCGCTGCGGGAACCCTCACCGCGGCATACGTCGCCCTCGCTCCCCCTGCCGTCGACTCGGTGCGGATCCCGCTCAAGGCGAGCCGGCGCCGGTTCGAGTGGCTGGCTCCGCTCGTGGCGGTGGACGCGGTCTTCGCGGTCTTCCTCGTCGCGCAGGCGACGGCGCTCTTCGGCGGTCACGCCTACCTGCGCGAGACGACCGGGCTGACGTATGCCGACTACGTGCACCAGGGCTTCGGGCAGCTCACCGTCGCCACCATCCTCACGCTGACCGTCATCGCGTGGGTCGCGCACAAGGCGCCGGCCGACCTCGTGCGCAACCTCGCGCTCGGCGCGCTCGGCGTCATGACCCTCGTGGTTGTCGTGTCGGCGCTCTACCGGATGAGCGTCTACGAGCAGGCGTACGGCTTCACGCGGCTGCGGCTGCTGGTGTCGGTGTTCGAGGGCTGGCTCGGCGTCGTCGTGCTGCTGGTGCTGGTCGCGGGTGCTCTTGGCCGCGCGGGGTGGCTCGTGCCGACCGCGGTGCGGCTCGGGGCGGTCGGGCTGCTCGGGCTCGCGGTGCTCAACCCGGACCTGTGGATCGCCGAGCACAACCTGGCCCGGCAGGACACCGCGACGGTGCCCGTCGACTACGTCTACCTGAGTGGCTTGTCCGCCGACGCCTACCCCGCGCTGTGGCAGCTCCCCGACCGCGAGTTCGCCTGTGTCACGGGGACCGGAGAGCTGACGCCTCCCGGACGCGGCGACTGGCTGGACTGGAACCTCGGCCGCTCCACCGGTCTGGACCTGGTGGCCGACCGGCCGCTGGCGACGACGGCTCAGGCCACTGCGGCCGGCTGCGACACACTTCCCCGCTAAGGCTGCCCCGAGTCTTCGGAGCTTTTCACTGGCTGGAACCAGTGAAAGTTTCCGAAGACTCGCGTCAGGGCGGGGGCAGGGCGGCGCGGGCGGCGGCGATGGCGGCGAACTGCTCGACGCCGAGCTGCTCACCGCGGGTGCGCGGGTCGATCCCGGCCGCCACGAGGCACTCCTCGGCGCGCGCGGCCGACCCGGCCCAGCCGGCCAGTGCCGCGCGCAACGTCTTGCGCCGCTGGGCAAAGGCCGCGTCGATGCACGAGAACGTGTCCTCCCGCGTCGCCCCGACCTCCGGCGGGTCGCGGCGCACCATCTCCACGAGCCCGGAGTCGACGTTCGGCACCGGCCAGAACACGCCCCGCGGGACGTTCCCCGCGAGCCGCACCGCGGCATACCAGGCGGCCTTGACGCTCGGCACGCCGTAGGTCTTGCTGCCCGGGGTGGCGGCCAGCCGCTCGGCCACCTCCAGCTGCACCATGACGAGGACCCGCCGCAGCGTCGGGAACGCCTCGAGGAACGACAGCACGACGGGCACCGAGACGTTGTAGGGCAGGTTGGCGACCAGGGCCGTGGGTTGCGGGTCGGGCAGCTCGCGCACGTGCATCGCGTCCGCGTGGACGAGCGTGAGCCGGTCGGCGTATGCCGGCGCGAGCCGGCTCACCGTGTCACCGAGGGCTGCCGCGAGGGTCGGGTCGACCTCGACCGCGGTCACGTGCCCGGCGACGGGCAGCAGGGCGAGGGTGAGCGACCCGAGACCGGGACCGACCTCGACAACCGAGTCGTCCGGGCCGACCTCGGCGAGGCGCGCGATCCGCTTGACCGTGTTGGCGTCGACGACGAAGTTCTGGCCCCACTGCTTGGTGGGCCGCAGCCCGAGCCCGGTGGCGAGCTCGCGGATCTGCGCCGCACCGAGGTAACCCGAGGGCTGCTCCGCGGCACCGACCTGCTCACCCATGGGAGGTGACTCTATTGGCGTCGGTGGGCACGCGGCATACCGGCACTGGGCGTTGCCCCGAGAAACGCCGAGGACCGCACGAGCTCAAACCTCGTGCGGTCCTCGAGTGAGGCGCTGTTGCCTCGATGCGTGGGATCAGGCGGCGTGCGCGCAACCCCACGGGCCCAGACCGGCCATGGCGTAGTAGCGGTTGGCCACGGTGATCTGCTCGGCGCGCGACGCGAGGTCGGCGCGGGGAGCGAAGTCGTCGCCGCCGTTGGCGAGCCACGAGCCGTAGTCGAACTGCAGGCCGCCGTAGTAGCCGTTGCCGGTGTTGATGCTCCAGTTGCCACCGGACTCGCACTGCGCGATGCGGTCCCACATGGCGGCGTTGGAGAGGTTGATGCCAGCACCCGAGGTGTTGCCGGCGTCACGCTTGGTCGTGGACGACGAGGACGACGACTTGGGAGCGGTCGCGACCGGCTTCTTCTTGGTGCCGACGGCCACCACCTGGGCGACCGGCTGCTCGGTCACCTTGGTGCTGATGGCCTTCTTGCTCTCGACCTTGCCGTCGACCTTGGTGATCTTGTAGGTCACGACCTTGGCGCCGTCCGAGCCGGACTTCACGGTCTTGCTCTGGCCGACGTAGAGCGAGGAGTCGCTCTTCTTCGTGACCGTGCGGGCGATCTCCTGGGTGTCCTTCAGCTGCGACACGGTGACCCGCTGCACGGCGATGCCGAGGCCCTTGGTGACCTTGGTGCCGAGCGCCGGCTTGACGCGGTCGTCGGAGTCCTTGGTGATGCCGAGCTCGGTCAGCACGTCGCCGACGGTCGCGGCGGTCGTGGTGACCTTGCGGTTCTTGCCATCGGCCTTGACGGTGACCGCCTTGGGCGTGGTGACCGACAGGGCCAGGCCCTCGCGGCCGAGGCTCATCGAGCGGGAGGTCGACAGCTTCGCGGAGTCGGCGCGGATGCCGAGCTCGGCGAGCGCCGCGTCGACCGTCGTGGCGGTCGTCCAGTACTCGCGGGTGGCACCGTCGACGGTCACGGTCAGCTTGCGGCCGTAGCGCACGACGATCTTCTGGCCGTCGGCGAGCGGGGTGCCAGGGCTGGGAGCGACGACGTCGTGCTCACCGACCTTGATGTTCTTCTTCTCGAGGATGTCCTTCACGTCGCCGCTGAAGGCGTGGACGGTGGAGGTCTTGCCGTCGACCGAGAGGGTGACGGTCTTGTCGAGCTGGGAGACGCCGACAGTGCCGACGGCGAGGGCGGTGACGACGGCGCCTTGGACGATGCGCCGGACGGGACGGGTGATCACAATGCTCCAGTGGTCGTGCTCCCCGGGCATCGGTCCGTGCGACGCGTCCGCCCGGCAGCCGGTGCGGGCACCAGCGCTGCTCGGGACAAAGGACGAGGGATGCCAGTCCTGGTGCCGCTCGTTGTGCGGCGGACTAGCACCCCTGCTCGCGTCACCCGGAGGTTCCGACCCCGGCCAACAGCCATCAACCATGACGGGTTGCCCGGCAAAGGTCAAATTTTGATAACGACCGCGTAAGCAGTCGACCAACTCGTCGGGGCTGCGCGGGGCCTCACCAGGGCCCGTAGACCGCCTCCGAGTTGGCGCTCAGGGCCTCGCACAGGGTGGGCACGGCGACGCCGAGCACCCCCGCCATCGCCCGCACCGTGAGCGGCACGAGGTAGGGCGCGTTGGTGGCTCCGCGCCACGGCACCGGCGTCAGGTAGGGGGCGTCGGTCTCGACCAGGACCCGCCCCAGCGGGGTCACGGCGAGGGCGTCGCGCAGCCCGGCTGCGTTCTTGAAGGTGACCGTGCCGGCGAAGGAGAGGTAGTAGCCGCGCTCGACGCAGTCACGCGCCATCTCCAGGTCGCCGGAGAAGCAGTGCATGACGGTGCGGTCCGGTGCGCCCTCCTCGGCGAGGATGCGCAGCACGTCGTCGTGGGAGTCGCGGTCGTGGATCTGCAGTGCCTTGCCGGTGCGCTTGGCGAGGTCGATGTGCCACCGGAACGAATCCTGTTGCGTGGGGGCGCCTTCCGGGCCCGTGCGGAAGTAGTCGAGTCCGGTCTCGCCGATGACGCGGATGCGCGGGTGGGCGGCCAGCTGCTCGATCTCCGCGTATGCCGCGTCGAGACTTCCCTGCGCGGCGAGCCTGGGTGCCTCGTTGGGGTGGATGGCGACCCCGCCGAGCATCTGCGGGTGCAGGTCGACCTGCTCGGCGGTGAACCGGGCGCCGGGCAGGTCGCAGCCGATCTGCACGATGCGGTCGACGCCGACCGCGGTGGCCGCGGCGATGGCCGCGCCCACGTCCGGGAGGTCCTCGCCGTCGCGCGCGATGTCGAGGTGGGTGTGGTTGTCGACGACCGGGATCGGCAGCGGGTCGGGCGCGTCCGGGACGCGCCCGTGCCCACTGCGCTGGTCGTGGGGGGTCATGCGATCGAGCCGAGCTCGTCCTCGACCACCGACTCGTCGAGCTTGGTGAAGATCGGTGTCGGCTTGGCCACGGGCGCCCCGACCGTGACGGGCACGGACTCCCAGCGCGGCGTCTGCGTGTACTCGCCCGTGACGATCGGGTAGACCCGCTCACGGTCGCCGTCGTCGAGCCCGTGGACCTCGTCGATCCTCGGCATCGGCATGAACTCGCCCTCGCCCCCGATAGCCGCGTGCACGGCATTCGAGGAGTGCGGCAGGAACGGCGCGAGGATGCGGTTGAGGTCGGCCACGGACTGCACGAGCGTGTGCAGCACGGTCGCCAGCCGCTCGCGCTGGTCCTCGCCCTTGAGCTTGAACGGCTCGGTGTCGGTGACGTACTTGTTGACCTCACCGACGGTGCGCATCGCCTCGGCCACGGCTGCCTTGATCCGTTGCCGCGCAAGGAGATCGCCCACGGTGTCGAAGGCCGCGAGCACCTTGGCCCGCACCGCCTCGTCGACCGGCTCGAGCGGGCCGGGCTGCGGCACCTCGCCGAAGTTCTTGGCCACCATCGACGCGGTGCGGTTGACCAGGTTGCCCCAGCCGGCGACGAGCTCGGAGTTGTTGCGCTGCACGAACTCTGCCCAGGTGAAGTTGGCGTCCTGGTTCTCGGGGCCGGCCGCGCAGATGTAGTAGCGGATCGCGTCGGGGCCGTAGGTGTCGAGGACGTGCCGGATGCCGATGACGTAGCCGCGCGAGGTGGAGAACTGCTTGCCCTCCATCGTGAGGTACTCGCTCGAGACGACCTCGGTCGGCAGGTTCAGCTCACCGAACGAGCCGGGCTCGCCCCCGCGAGCCCCCCTCCCGGCATACCCGAGGAGCTCGGCCGGCCAGATCTGGGAGTGGAAGGTGATGTTGTCCTTGCCCATGAAGTAGTAGGACAGCTGGTCCTCGCCGGTGGCGTCGGCGTTCCACCACTCGCGCCAGCGCTCGGGCTCGCCGAGGCGGCGCGCCCACTCGACCGACGCCGACAGGTAGCCGATGACCGCGTCGAACCAGACGTAGAGCCGCTTGGTCGGCTGGTCGCGCCAGCCCTCGAGCGGCACCGGGATGCCCCAGTCGATGTCGCGGGTCATCGCGCGCGGGCGGATGTCGTCGAGGATGTTGAGGCTGAACTTGATGACGTTGGGCCGCCACGTGCCACTCGCCTCGCGCCCCTCGAGCCACTCGCGCAGCGCATCGGCGAGCGCGGGCAGGTCGAGGAAGAAGTGTTGTGTCTCAACGAACTCCGGGGTCTCGCCGTTGATCTTGGACTTCGGGTCGATGAGGTCGGTCGGCTCGAGCTGGTTGCCGCAGTTGTCGCACTGGTCGCCACGCGCCTCGGGGTAGCCGCAGATCGGGCAGGTGCCCTCGATGTAGCGGTCGGGCAGCGTGCGGCCGGTGCTCGGCGAGATCGCGCCACGGGTGGTCTGCTCGACCATGTAGCCGTTCTTCCAGACCTGGGTGAACAGCTCCTGGGCAACCGTGTAGTGGTTGACGGTCGTGGTGCGCGTGTAGAGGTCGTAGGAGCAGCCGAGGTCGGCGAGCTCGTGGGCGATGATCGCGTGGTTGCGGTCGACGAACTCCTGCGGCGTCACCTGCGCCTGGTCGGCGAGGACGAGGATCGGGGTACCGTGCTCGTCCGACCCGCTGACCATGAGCACGTCGTGGCCCGCCATCCGCATGTACCGGCTGAACACGTCGGAGGGCACGGCGAACCCGGCCACGTGGCCGAGGTGCCGCGGACCGTTGGCATACGGCCAGGCGACGGCGGACAGGACCTTGGTCATGGGAGAAATCCTAGGGGTGGGCACCAAACGGGTTTCCCGCGCACATCCCGTATGCCGCGGGGCTCACCTCCCTGGCGCACCGCACCCTCGCTGCCACGCGGCATACCAGAGGCGGGACACCGAACTTTCGGCCACTGACCCGAATGCTCGACCACGCGCCCGCCCCACGCACGCGAACTTTCGGCCACCCGCCCGAAAACTGCGCGCGCCCAGGCGCGCATGACCCTGTGGACAACTCCCGACCCGCTCGTGGCGAACCCGGCCCGGTGGTCAGGTGCCCCGACGAGCCCTCCCGAAACGCAAGTTCAACCCGCGGGTCCCCTTCACGCGCGCTGAGGCGAAGCGGGCGGGTGTCAACGACCAGGCGCTGGCCGGTCCCGGCTACCAGCAGGTGTTCTGGGGTGTCCACGTCTCCTCGGACATGCAGCTCACCCTGCCGCTTCGAGCCCTCGCCGCACTGACCATCTCCCCGGCCGACTCGGTCATCACGCACCACACGGCGGCGCGGCTGTGGGGCGCGGTCCCACCCGATTCTTCGGCGATCCACATCACGGTGCCGCACAAGAACCGCCAGAAGGTGGACGGGATCCGACCACACCGCGTCGTGACGATGCCGGCATCCACGACCAAACGCGGTCTGCCCGTGACATCCCCGGAGCGCACCTTCCTGGACCTGGGCCACCACTGTGACCTGGTGGAGCTGGTGGTGCTCGGGGACTCGTTGGTGCGCGCCAAGGCCACCACACCGGAGAAGCTCGTGGCAGCGGCAGCGGCATGGAAGGGGCGGCACGGTCGATTGCTGCAGCAGGCGGCATCTCTGGTGCGCGCCAAGGTCGACTCACCCATGGAGAGTCGGCTCCGGCTGCTCATCGTGCTGGCCGGCCTGCCGGAGCCAGTGGTCAACTTCGACGTCCTCGACGAGGGCGGCCGGGTGCGGTACCGCATCGACCTGTCGTTTCCCCAGCAGCGGCTCGGCATCGAGTTCGACGGTCGGCACCACATCGAGCGCGAAGAGCAGTGGGAGAGCGACCTGGTGCGCCGTGAGGACCTCGAGGCCGAGGACTGGAAGTTCGTGGTGGTGGTCTCGTCGCAGGTGTACGGCGACCCCGCGAAGGTGCTGACCCGCGTGCGAACAGCCATGGCTTCGCGCGGCATCGCCGTGCCGCGCCAGCTCGACCCACAGTGGCGTCGACACTTCGGAAGCCGGGCCGATCTCTGAGCCACAGAGCCTTGGCACTTTCGGCCACTCGCCCGAAACCTCGGCTCATCACCGCCAGTCCAGACGAACTTTCGGCCACTGGGGCGAAAGTTCGGCCGCCCTCGGGCGCGCGACGTGCGGGACCGGAACGCCCGTCCGAGCGACAGGGAACCGGTCCGTCGCCGCGAAAAGCGTTGGCAGACGGCATACCTCGGCTGTCACCCTCGTCTGCGGCCCGGAGAGTCCGCGGCCACCGACGCACACACGTCCACGAAGGAGGTGCGTCATGCATCAGATCAACACCAAGCTCATCAACTGGGCCTCCGTCCTCGAGGACAAGACCCGAGAGCAGGCCCTGCGCACGGCCACCATGCCCTTCGTGTTCCCCCACCTCGCGCTCATGCCCGACGCCCACCTCGGGCTCGGGGCCACGGTCGGCTCGGTGATCCCGACCGAGCGCGCGGTGATGCCGGCGGCGGTCGGTGTCGACATCGGCTGCGGCATGATCGCGGTCCGCACGCAGTTCACGCGCGACGACCTCGACGGCAAGTCGCTCACGCCCCTGCGGGAGTCGATCGAGCGCGCCATTCCCCTGTCGGCCGGCGCCGCAAACCGCAAGATCGTCGCGACGGCCCAGCCGCGCATCGACGAGCTCGACGCGATGGCAACCAAGGCCGGGTTCGACCCCGACCAGCGGGCCGGGCGGTGGCGTGAGCAGCTCGGGACGTTGGGCAGCGGCAACCACTTCATCGAGCTGAGCCTCGACGAGCAGGACCGCGTGTGGGCGTTCCTCCACTCCGGCTCGCGGGGCGTGGGCAACAAGATCGCGCAGCACCACATCGCGATCGCCCGGACCCTGATGGACCGGTACTGGATCCAGCTGCCCGACCGCGACCTCGCCTACCTCGTCGAGGGCACGGACGAGTTCTGGGCCTACATCCGCGAGCTGCGGTGGGCCCAGCACTACGCCCTGCTCAACCGCGAGGAGATGATGGACCGGGTGCTGCGCCAGCTCGGCGAGTTCCTCGGGACCGACGTCCAGGAGCACGAGCGGGTCAACTGCCACCACAACTTCACCCAGCAGGAGGACCACTGGGGCAAGAAGGGACTGTGGGTGAGCCGCAAGGGCGCCATCGAGGCGCGGGAGGGCCAGGCCGGGCTCATCCCGGGCTCGATGGGCACCCGCTCGTACGTCGTCGAGGGCCTCGGCAACAAGGTCGCGCTCAACTCGGCACCGCACGGCGCCGGCCGCCAGTTCAGCCGGAGCGCGGCCCGGAAGCGGTTCACGCACGACGAGCTGCGGGCGGCGATGGCGGGCATCGAGTTCCGGGACACGGACGCGTTCCTCGACGAGATCCCCGCTGCCTACAAGGACATCGACCAGGTCATGGCCGATGCTGCCGACCTGGTCACCGTCCGGCACACGCTGCGGCAGGTGGTCAACGTCAAGGGCGAGTGACGCCTCGGTGCGTCGCCCATGGTGGCGGGTTCGCGGCACAACGACGTCTTGGTATGCCGCGAGCTCGCCCGAGACGCGCCCGTCGCCGGCAGTCGTGGCGAGGTGCGCGCCGCTGACTGGGTCACTGCTCCGCTGAGCGGAGCAGTGACCCAGCAGCTACGCGCGAGTCCTACCCAGCAGCTACGCGCGAGTCCTGCAGTCATGGGGCTTCGCCGCTGCGAGAGCCCCCGTCCGAGCGACAGGGAACCGGCCCGTCGCCGCGCACGTCTGGGCTGTGCCCGGTAGACAATGTCCCGACGGGGCGCGCCCGCGCCCGAGGAGGTGGCCCGTGATCGCCGCACTGACCGGCATGGGGTTGTCCGCAGCCGCGGGCCTCAACGCCTACATCCCGTTCCTCATCGTCGCGCTGCTGTCGAAATTCACCGACGTCATCACGCTGCCGCAGTCGTATGCGTGGATCGAGTCGTGGTGGGCCATCGGCGTCGGCGCGGTGCTGCTGCTCGCGGAGGTGCTGCTCGACAAGATCCCCGCGGTCGACTCGGTCAACGACGCGGTGCAGACGTTCATCCGGCCGAGCATGGGCGGGCTGATCTTCGCCGCGACGTCCGCCGCCGAGAACATCGACAAGTCGACCTGGATGAGCGACCACCCGTGGGTGGGCATCGTCCTCGGCGTCGTCGTGTCCGGGCTCGTCCACACCGGCAAGACCGCCGCGCGCCCGGCCATCAACGCGGGCACGCTCGGGTTCGGGGCACCGGTCGCGTCCACCGTCGAGGACGGCACGTCAGTGGGGCTGAGCCTCGTCGCCGTCTTCCTGCCGGTGCTGGTGATCGTGGTGCTGGTCGCGCTGGCCTGGCTGCTCGTGTGGCTGTGGCTCAAGGTGCGCCGCTGGCGCCGACGCCGCGGCCGCCCCGCCCTCGCCTGAACGCCGTCACAGGACCTCGACCCGCACCTGGCCATCGGCCAGGTGCCAACGATGGGTCATCGCGAGGTCCTCGACCAGCCGCAGGTCGTGGCTGACGAGGACGACCGTCCCCGTGAACGCCGCGACCGCCGCCTCGAGCTGCTCGATCGCGGCGATGTCGAGGTGGTTGGTGGGCTCGTCCAGCACGAGCGTGTTGACCCCGCGCCCCTGGAACACCGCCATCAGCGCCCGGGTCCGCTCCCCCAGCGACAACGACCGCGCGGGCCGCGCGACGTGCTCGGCGCCCAGCCCGAACTTGGCCAGCAGGGTGCGCACGTCCGCGAGCTTCCACTCCTGCCCGGTCGCCGGATCGGCGCCCAGCGCCCTGCGCACCACGTCCGCCACGGCGTCGTCGCTGTCGAGCAGTGCCCGCCGCTGGTCCAGGACGCCGAGCCGCACCCGAGTCCCGAGCGACTGCCGTCCGGACGTCAGGGGCAACGACCCGAACAGCGCCGCCAGCAACGTCGTCTTGCCGCTGCCGTTGTCGCCCGTCACAGCCACCCGGTCACCACGGGCGAGCACGAGATCGACTGGACCCACACGGAATTCGCCCCGGTCGACGACACCGCCGGACAGCGTCGCGACGACATCCGCCGATGGCGCCCCCTCCGCCAGGGCATACCGCAGCTCCCACTCCTTGCGTGGCTGCTCGACGGCTTCGAGGCGGTCGGCAGCGCGGGAGATCCGGGCCGCCTTGGCCGACTGGCGGTCCGCCCGCGCCCGGTGCTTCTCGCGAATGAACTTGTCCGCCTCGCTGCGCGTACCCGCCAGCCGGTGTGCCGACTCCCGTCCGCGCTCAGCCCAGTCCCGGCGCTGTCGGGCCTGCGCGACCAACCCGTCGCGCGCCGCGGCATACGCCTCGAACTCCTCGCGCGCGTGCCGCCGGTCCAGGTCACGCTGCGCGCGGTAGTCGCTCCACCCGCCCGTGTAGTGCGCCACCCGCTGCTGGTGCAGGTCGAGCTCGACCACGTCGGTGGCGACGGCGTCGAGGAACGCCCGGTCGTGGCTCGCGACGAGCACCGGCCCGCCGTGGCCGACCACGAACTCGGTGACCAGATTCGCCCCACGCCGGTCGAGGTCGTTGGTCGGTTCGTCGAGCAGCAGCACGTCGTACCGGCTCAGCAGCACCGCCACGAGCGACGCCCGCGCCGCCTGCCCGCCTGACAGCGACCCCAGCGGCCGCCCCGGGTCGGCATCGAGACCGACCCGGGCAGCCACCTCCGGCACCCGCTCCTCAAGGTCCGCCGCCCCGAGCGCGAGCCACCGCTCGAGCGCCACGGCATACCGGTCGTCGGCGCCCGGCGCCCCCGACGACATGGCCTCGGTCGCTGCCTCGAGCTCGGCGTCGGCGCCAGCCACACCGGTGCGGCGCCGGGCATAGGTGAGCAGCGACTCGGCGGCGTCGGGCAGCACCTGCGGCAGCCAGCCGACGGTGGCGTCGCGCGGCGCAAGACGGACCGTGCCGTGCTCGACCGGCAGCTCACCGACGATGGTGCGCAGCAGCGTGGACTTGCCGGACCCGTTGGGCCCGACGACGGCGGTGACGTCACCATCGGCGACGACGAGGTCGAGACCGCTGAACAGCGGCCGGGCACCGAACGTCACGTCGAGATCGGTGAGGGTGAGGGTGGTGGGCATCAGGTTCCTGGGGACGAGGGCGTCCCTCCGCGGCGCGGGGCGACGGAGGCGGGCACGGGTCGGCTCAGGAGATGTCCACGACGCAGACGGTATGCCGGGTCGGCGCCCAGGTCGAGCGGATTTCCTCGGGTTACCCTCACCGCGTGAGCGTTGACCCACCCGCCGAACGGGCCGCAGGCGCCGAGGCAGCGTGGCGCCCGCCCACGCGACGCGACCTGTTCACCGAGTCGGCCCTCGTCCTCGGCGTCGGCCTGGGTGCATCGGCGGTCTGGTCCGTGCTGTCCCTCGTCAACAAGCTGACCCAGAACGTCGCGCTCAACCAGCAGACCACCGCGATGAACAGCTCGGTCACCCCCGACCGTCCGTGGCTCGACCTCGCCTACCAGCTCGTCGGTATCGCCGTGGCCGTCGTCCCCGCCGTCCTCGCCCTCTACCTGCTCGGTCGCGACAACGGCCAGGGCATGCGAAAAGCCGCTCGCAGCATGGGATTCGACTTCCGCCGGCCCGGCCAGGACCTGTGGCGCGGCACCCTGCTCACCGCCGCCATCGGCATACCCGGCCTCGGCCTCTACCTCGCCGCCAAGGCCCTCGGCTTCAACACCACCGTCGCCGCCGCCAACCTGACCGAGAACTGGTGGACCGTGCCCGTGCTCGTCCTCGCCGCCGTGCAGAACTCGGTGCTCGAGGAGGTCGTCATGATCGGCTACCTCTACAACCGGTGGCTGCGTGCCGGCTGGTCACTGCCGGTCGTGATGGTCGTGTCGGCACTGATCCGCGGCAGCTACCACCTCTACCAGGGGTTCGGCGGGTTCGTCGGCAACGTCGTCATGGGGCTGGTCTTCGGCTGGCTCTACACGAAGACCAGGCGAGTCGGCCCGCTCGTCGTCGCACACACGCTGCTCGACGTCGTCGCCTTCGTCGGCTACGCGCTGCTGCGCGACCACCTCTCCTGGCTCACCTGAAACCCCTAGCGGACGGCGGCGTCGTAGAGCGCCTTCTTGGACAGGCCCGTGGTCGCCGCGACATCGGCGCACACGTCCTTGAGCCGCTCACCTGCGGCAACACGCTCCCGTATGCCGGGTAGCGCCTCCTGCACGGTCGTCACCGTGGTCGCGGGCGCACCGCTGACGACGACGGTGATCTCGCCCTTGACGCCGTCGGCGGCCCAGGCGGCCAGCTCCGCAAGGCCGCCGCGCTTGACCTCCTCGTAGGTCTTGGTCAGCTCGCGGCAGACCGCGGCCTGCCGGTCGGCGCCGAACGCTTCCGCCATCGCGGACAGCGACGCCGCGATCCGGTGCGGGGCCTCGAAGAGGACCATGGTGCGGCGCTCGTCGGCGAGCGCCGCGAGGGCTCGCGCCTTCTCACCGGGCTTGCGCGGCAGGAAACCCTCGAAGCAGAACCGGTCGACCGGCATACCCGACACCGCCAGGGCCATCAGCACGGCACTGGGCCCGGGCACGCAGGTGACACGCACGTCGGCGGCGACGGCCGCGGACACGAGGCGGTACCCCGGGTCGGACACCGACGGCATACCCGCATCGGTCACGACGACGACCCGGTCGCCCGCGCGGAGCCGCTCGACCAGCTCGGGCGTGCGCGCCGACTCGTTGTGCTCGTGGTAGCTCACCACCGACCCCGCGGGTGTCACGCCGAGCTCGGCGCACAGCCTCCGCAACCGGCGCGTGTCCTCGGCGGCGACCACGTCGGCGGTCGCCAGCTCCTCGGCCAGGCGGGGTGCGGCGTCGCGCGGGTCACCGATCGGGGTAGCGGCAAGGACGAGGGTCACTGGCTCATCCTCGCAGCCCCGCAGATTAAGGTGCTCGGCATGACCCGGGTGGACGAGCTGCGCGCCCGCCTGCTCGGGTTCCGGCCGACCGACACGCTGTGGGGGTGGCTCGGACCGCTCTTCTTCGCGGCCGTCGGCGGGGTGCTGCGGTTCTGGTCGCTCGACCGGCCGCACCAGCTGGTCTTCGACGAGACCTACTACGTCAAGCAGGGCGTCTCGATGCTGGAGTACGGCGTCGAGATGCGCGTGCCCGACACCATCAAGAAGCCCGACGAGCTGTTCACGCGCGGCACCCCGGACGTCTTCGGCACCGAGGGCGACCTCGTGGTCCACCCGCCGGTCGGCAAGTGGATCATCGCGGCCGGCGAGCAGCTCTTCGGGCAGACGTCGTCGTGGGGCTGGCGGTTCTCGGTGGCGGTGCTGGGAACCCTGTCGATCCTCATGATCGGGCGAGCCGCGCGACGGTTGTTCGGGTCGAGCCTGCTCGGGACGATCGCGGCGTTCCTCGTCGCGTTCGAGGGACACCACTTCGTGCAGTCACGCACCGGGCTGCTCGACCTCATCGTCATGTTCTGGGCGCTGGCGGCGTTCTGCGCGTTGCTGATCGACCGCGACCGGTCCCGCGAGGTCCTCGCCGAGAAGGTCGCAGGCATGTCGGTGCGCCAGCTCGCGACCGGCATGGGTCCGTGGCTCGGGTGGCGGCCGTGGCGGTGGGTCGCCGGCATCTGCCTCGGGCTGGCTGCGGGCACCAAGTGGTCGGGCCTGTTCTTCCTGGTGGCGTTCGGGCTGATGACGGTGTGGTGGGACCTGGGGGCACGGCGGGCCGTGGGCCTGCGGCACTGGTTCTGGGGCACGATCACCAGGGATGGCCTGTGGGCGGCGCTCGTGATGTGCGGACTCACCGCCATCACCTACGTCACGTCCTGGGTCGGGTGGTTCCGGTCCGACGGCGGCTACGACCGGCAGTGGGCCGAGCTCAACCCCGGCAAGGGCGTGCAGTGGCTGCCGCCGGCGTTCCGGTCCCTGTGGCAGTACCACACCGAGATCTACGCCTTCCACCGCAACCTGCACGACGACCACCCCTACCGGACCAACCCGTGGTCGTGGGTCATCCAGGGCCGCCCGACGTCGTTCTTCTACGAAGGACCCAAACGCGGCGAGGACGGCTGCACGGTCGCGCAGTGCAGCAAGGCGATCACCTCCCTCGGCACCGTCTCGATCTGGTGGCTGGGCGCGATCGCGATCCTCGTCTGCCTCTACTACTGGCTGTTCCGCCGCGACTGGCGCGCCGGCGCGGTCATCGCCGGGCTGGTCGGTGGCTACCTGCCGTGGTTCCCGCTCGCCGAGCGCACCATCTACTCCTTCTACACGGTGGCGTTCGAGCCGTGGGTGATCTTCGCGGTGGTGTTCGTGCTCGGCCTGGTCCTCGGCAAACGCACCGACTCGTGGCGTCGCCGAGAGCTCGGCCTGTATGCCGTGGGCGCGTTCTGCCTGCTCACGCTCGCCTTGTTCGCGTTCTTCTGGCCGATCTACACCGCGCAGGTGATCCCGCAGAGCCAGTGGTCGATGCGGATGTGGTTCCCCAGCTGGGTCTGACCGCCCGGCCGCGCCCAGGACCCCGGAACTTTCGGCCACTGGGCCGAGTGTGCCGCCCGCCCGCGGCCAGGACGCCGCAACTTTCGGCCACTGGGCCGAGTGTGCCGCCCGCCCGCGGCCAGGACCCCGCAACTTTCGGCCACTCGCCCGAAAACTCGCCACCGTGCCACGCACCGGGCGCCCACAACCCAGCAAGGGTCCGGCCGATCCGGAGGGTCCCCTAGCATGGACCGATCATGGGTGAGTCCGACGCTGCAGGGGCCGGCGGGCGCAGGCTTCGCGCCGTCCGCCGCCAGCGTCGTCGTCGCATCATCCGGCGCCGCCGGGTCGCTGCCGGACTGCTGCTCGTAGCCCTCATCGGCGTGGTCGCCGCCACCCTCAGCTGGGTGACGGGCAGTGACGCCGTCAACCTCGGCCGGGTCGGCGCTGCCGCCAAGCCCACCGATGCCAAGGCCACCGACCCCAAGCCCACCGACCCCAAGGCCGCACCGGGCGACCCCGACAGCGCCACGCAGGCCGGGTCGGCCGTGCCCGGTGCCGGCTCTCCCGGCGGGCCCGCAACCCCGAGCGGGACGGCCTCACCCACCACGGCACCCGGCGCCCTGCCGCTCAGTCCGGCGATGGCCGCCAAGGTGCCGGCCACGTCCCGCCAGGTCGTCCTCGTCGAGGGCGCCGGCCCCAACAGCAACCGCGCCACCGTGCGCCTCCTGCAGCGGGAGGCGGGCTGGACCGAGAAGGGCTCGTGGCCGGCATACGTCGGCAAGTCGGGGTGGTCCGCCAACCACCGCGAAGGCGACCTGCGCACGCCGATCGGGGTCTTCACCCTCAGCGACGCCGGTGGGCGCCTCGCCAACCCGGGCACCTCTCTGCCCTACCACCGCTCCACCGCCTTCCAGGCGCCCGCACCGAGCCCGGGCTTCGGCGACTCCTCGGCCGACGCCTTCGACTACGTCGTCGCGATCGACTACAACCGCGTGCCCGGGAAGTCGCCGCTGGACTGGACCCGTCCCAAGGGGCAGGGCGCCGGCGGCGGCATCTGGCTGCACATCGACCGGGGCGGCCCGACGCACGGCTGTGTCGCGGTGCCCAAGAAGGCCATGCGCCTGCTTCTCACCGAGCTCGACCCCAAGCAGGACCCGGTCGTCGTGATGGGTCCCGCGCAGTCACTGTGACCGGTCGCGCCACCGGGCCGCCGCCTCGGCGAGGCTGACCTCTCGCGGGGTCGTGGCCGTGGTCGGAGGCTTGCTGCGGGAGAACCGTGGTGCCGCAGCTGCCTGCGGTATGCCGCCGGGTGCGGCCACGACGCCCCGCGCACCCAGGTGCGCGTCGGCCTCGGCCTCGTCCCACGTGAGGACCGGTGTCACGCAGGCGTCGGTCCCGGCATACACCTGGTCCCACTCGTCGCGGGTGCGACTGGCGAAGGCGGCCGCAAGCCGCTCCCGCAGCCGCGGCCACTGGTCGCGGTCCCACTGCCCGGGCACGTCGGCGGGCTCGAGACCGAGCCCGGCGAGCATGGCGGCGAAGAACTGTGGTTCGAGCGCGGCGACCGCGACGTAACGGCCGTCGGCGCACTCGTAGGTGTCGTAGAACGGGACCGAACCGTCGAGCGGGTTGGTGCCGCGCCCGGTCTGCCACAGTCCCGCGGCCCGCATCGACCACTGCATCTGGGCCAGGGCACTGACACCATCCACGATCGCCGCGTCGACCACCTGCCCCCGGCCCGAGTGCTGGCGCTCCCACAACGCGGCCAGCACACCCACGACGAGGAACATCGACCCGCCGCCGAAGTCGCCGACGAGGTTGAGCGGCGGCACCGGTGGCTCGCCCGCGCGACCGATGTTGTCGAGCACGCCGGTGAGCCCGAGGTAGTTGAGGTCGTGGCCGGCGGTGTGCGCCCGCGGACCGTCCTGGCCCCAGCCGGTCATGCGTGCGTAGACGAGGCGCGGGTTGAGCTCGAGGCACTCCTGCGGTCCGAGGCCGAGCCGCTCGGCCACACCCGGCCGGAAGCCCTCGACGAGCACGTCCGCGCCGGCCAGGAGGTCACGCACGCCGGCGACGTCGTCCGGTGACTTGAGGTTGGCGTGCACGACCCGGCGTCCGCGCAGCAGCACGTCGGGTGAGTCGCCGGCGCCGGGCACGAGGTCTGCGGTCGCACCACGTCGCTCGACCCGCACGACGTCGGCGCCCAGGTCCGCGAGCACCATGCACGCGTGCGGGGCGGGACCGATTCCGGCCAGCTCGACCACCCGCACGTCCGCGAGCGGCCCGGTCAGGGGGTCCGGTGGTGGGGTGCTCACGCACCAGAGGTTAGAGGTATGCCGCGTGGCCGGCCGACGACCACGGTCGCCGTGGGCGGTGTGCTGGCGTGGTCAGCCGGGGCGCCTTCGTCTCGACCGTGGTCGTCCGCCGACGGCGCCCGTCGCCGCGCGGGGTGAGCCCGCGGCATACCTCCTGACCTGCGAAAACAGTCGCACCCAGAGGCCGCGTGAGGCGCCCACTGCACGTAGGGTGGTCAACCGTGACCGCTACCTCGGCGGGGGTCGAGGGCACCCCGCCTGAAGCCGACGAGCTCCTGGCGCTGCTGCGCCGGGTGGTCGGCGCACGCGTGGGCGGGCACCCCGACGCCGAAGACCTCGTGCAGGAGGCCTACCTGCGCGTCCTCGCGGCCTCGGACCGGATCGACCCGGGGATGGTCGAGGCGTATGCCGTCACCACGGCACGCAACCTCGTCGCCTCCCACTGGCGGCAGGGGGACCGCTTCAAGCGGCACCAGCACCGGTTGGTCGACCTCGACGAGCCCGACGACCCGGTGCGCCGGATGGAGGGGCTGGAGGACCAGGACGCGATGGCACGGGCCCTCGCCACGTTCACCGACGAGGAACGCGACCTGCTGGTCGCCCACGAGGTGCACGGCACCCCCACCGCCAAGATCGCCGCCGACCGCGGGTCGACGGCCGGCGCCGTCGCGGCTCGCCTGCACCGGATCCGGGCGCGGCTGCGGGTGGAGTACCTGCTCGCCCACGAGAACGTCGAGCTGCCCAGTGACGAGTGCCGCCCCGTGCTCGTGGCGGTGTCCCTGCGCGACCGGCGACGCCAGCGGGAGACCAAGTCCGAGAACCACCGGCTGCGCTGCGAGGTCTGCCAGGAGCTGGCCCTGCGCCTCGAGCAGCAGGAGCCCGAACGCGACGACTTCGCCCGCATCCGCATCGCCGTCGACGCCGACATCGTCACTGCCCGACAGAAGGCACGCGAGCTCGCGAGCACCCTCGGCTTCCCCGGTGTCGACCTCACGGTCATCGCGACCGCCGTCTCGGAGATGACCCGCAACATCGTGCGGTTCGCCGGCGAGGGGCAGGTCGAGATCGAGCTCGTGACCGGCGAGGCGCCGGGACGACGCGGAGTCCAGGTCGTCGTGCGCGACGCCGGACCCGGCATACCCGACGTGGAGGCAGCCATGCGTGACGGCTACAGCACGTACCACGGCCTCGGCCTCGGACTCCCCGGGGCCCGCAGGCTCATGGACGACTTCGAACTGGTGACCGCCGACGGGCGGGGCACCACCATCACGATGACCAAGTGGCGACAAGGAGCGAAGAAGTGAGCGAGAGCATCAGCACCGACCCGTTCGGCGGGCTCGACACCACCTCCACGGCGGTGACCGACGAGCAGCTCCTGCCCGAGCTCGTCGCGCACCTGCGCGAGCACCGCGCCAAGCTGCGCGACGAGTGGGCCCGCCGCATCCAGGAGGCACACCTGCTCGAGGCGATGACCGCCCAGGAGATGGCGGTCGAGACGACCTCGGTCTACGACAACTACGTCGAGGTCCTCGAGACGGGCAGCGTGGAGGCGTTGCAGCAGTACGCCCGTGACCTGTCCGAGCGGATCATCCCCCGCGGGGTCGAGACGCACGAGGTGGTCGGCATCGTCCTGCTGCTGCGCGACGTCCTCGCCCGGTCGCTCTTCGAGAAGTACCAGCGCGACTTCGCCCTGCTCAACCAGATCCTCGACGCCTACGAGCCGGCGGCCAACCGGATCGCCAACACCGTGGCGGTCAGCTTCGTCGAGGAACGCGAACGCGTCATCCGCCAGCAGCAGGACGCGCTGCGCGAGCTCTCGACGCCGGTGCTGCCGGTCCGTGAGCGGCTGCTGATCCTGCCGATCATCGGCGTCCTCGACAGCGAGCGCGCTCGCCAGCTGACCGAGCAGCTGCTCGCCGGCATCCGCACCCACCGCGCCAAGGTGGTCGTCATCGACATCACCGGCGCCCCCGAGGTCGACGCGGTCGTCGCCAACCACCTCGTGCAGACCGTCGACGCGTCACGCCTCATGGGTGCGAGCGTCATCATCACTGGACTGTCCCCGACCATCGCCCAGACACTGGTGACGCTCGGGGTCGACCTGAGCAAGATGAACACCATCGGTGACCTCCAGGGCGGCCTGGAGGAAGCGGAGCGGCTGCTCGGCTTCACCGTGACCAAGGAGGAGGGCACGTCCCAGCTGTGAGCACCGGACCGGCGCTGTTTTCGATCCTGCGACAGGGTCAGTACCTCGTCGCGTCGGTCCACACTGCCCTCGACGACTCCCAGATGCTGCGGCTGCAGGGGGACCTGATCGACGAGATCGGCCGGTCCCGCAGCCGCGGCATCATCATCGACGTGGCGGCGCTCGACGTCCTCGACTCCTTCGGCACCAAGACGTTGGGGGCCATCGCCGAGATGGCGCGGTTGCGCGGTGCGACGACCGTGATCGTCGGCATCCAGCCCGATGTCGCGTTCGCGATGGTGCAGCTGGGCATGGGCACCGGCGCCGTCGCCACGGCGCTCGACCTCGAGGAGGGGCTCGCGTTCCTCGAGGACCGGCTGTCCCAGCCTTCGACGGCGCGGCACACGCCGTGAGCAGCCCGGTCGCCGGCGGCCACGGCGGCTCGGGGGACGCGGGCGCGCCGGGGCAGGACGCCCTGACCCGCAACTACCGGGCGGCGTTCCTGCGCTACCTGCCACGCCAGGAAGAGGCGGCGCTCGCGGCGGCATACGACCTCGGACGTTCCGTCCTCGACGGCGGCGTGAGTGTGCTCGACCTGGTGAACGTCCACCACCGGGTCCTGGCCGAGGTGGTCGGGGCGACCGTCGTCGACGACGTCAGCGACGTGCTGACCCGCGGTGGAGAGTTCCTCGCGGAGGTCCTCGCACCGTCCGACATGGTGCACCGCTCGCTGCACCGCGACTGACGCGTCGGACTCCAGGGCTGCCAGAGGCGCAGTATGCCGCGCACCTGGCATCCCCGAACGCGCGCGTCTGCGCAGGTCAGCGGCGTGGACGCGACGCGCCGCAGCACATGACGCGGGAATCGGCAGGAATTTCTCGCGAGATCCGCACGCCCAGCACGCGTCATGCCGGAAGGGGCTGACGCTCTACTCCCGTGATGGCGGCCAACCGCTGCCACGACCGTTCACGAAGGAGTTACCCATGAACCTCCGGACCACTCTCGTCAGTGGCGCCACCGCCTCGGTCCTCGCCGCGAGCCTCTTCGCGGCCCCCGCGATGGCCTCCGCCGCTCCCGCAGCCAAGCCGGCTCCGGTGTCCCACGGCGTGAACGCCGCCGCCACCACGCTGCCGGTCACCGGCACGCTCGCCGACGGCACCGTCTTCAACGGCGCGATCAGCGGCCTCAAGACCTCCGTGGTCGACGGCGTGCTGACGGCCACCGGCACCATCACCGGCACGGGCCTGCCGGCCGACGGCACCACCTTCACCGCGCCGGTGCAGTCGGTCGCCGCCCCGAACGGCTGCAAGATCCTCAACCTCGACCTGGGGCCGCTGCACCTCGACCTGCTCGGGCTCGTGATCGACCTCGCGCCGGTCAACCTGGACATCACGGCCGTGCCCGGTGCCGGCAACCTGCTCGGCAACCTGCTGTGCGCCGTGGCCGGCCTGCTTGACCGTGGCGGCCCCCTGCAGGGCATCTCGGCCCTGCTGAACCGCCTCCTCGGGGCCCTCGGCCTGGGTCTGTGATTTAAGCGGGTCACAGCTCCCGGTTGGGAAGAAGAGGGTCCCGGCGTCATGCCCCCTCACAGATGACGCCGGGACCCGGCCGGTTCGTCCGGTTGCAGGACGAAGCGGGTCGGGCACGCCAGGTGCCCGACCCGCTTTCGCCTGTGCCCCAACGCATGACAGACGCAAAGCCGAGGTATGCCGTGCGGTCACCACACGGCATACCTCGGCTATCGACCGGCGAGGGCGAACTGGCTGGCGGTCACGGCCGCGCCGCGCGCCCAGTCCTCGAAGGTGAGGGGTTCGATGCTGACGTCGAGCTCGTAGGTTGCGGTGTTGCCGGGGCCGGACTGCATGCGGTCGGCGATCGTCTCGCGCATGGCGGGCCGGCTGGCGACCGGTTCGACGCCTTCGCCGGCGAGCAGGATGCGGTCGGTCTGCAGCGCGCCGGCCAGGGTCGCGACGAGGTGGCCGAGGGCGCGGGCTGCTGCGTCGAGCAGGCTGGTCGCCCGGCGGTCGCCTTGTGCTGCCGCGGCCACCACGTCGTCGAACGACATGGGACGCCCGAACGACTCGGCGGCCCGCGCCTTGATCTCCCACTGGTCGAGGTAGGAGCTGACGCAGCCGCGGTGACCGATCCCGCACCGCGGCCCGCGACCGTCGACGGGTGAGTGGGTGAGCAGCTGGCCGTTGTCCACGAGCCGCTCGACGACCACCCCCTCGCGCACGACCCCGATGCCGATACCTGCCCCCACCGTGACGATGCCGAAGGTCGAGCGACCCCGCCCTGCGCCGAGCCAGAGCTGTTCGCGGACCAGCGCCGTGACGTCGTTGGTGGTGATCACCGGCACGTCGAGGCGTTCGCGCAGCAGACGGGTGAGGTCGACGTCGCGCCAGCCGAGGAAGCTGCCTTCCTGCACCACCCCGTCGGGCCGCACGATGCCACCCAGCGAGATGCCGACGGCGTCGAGGGTGCGGCCCCTGGGCAGCTTGCGGGCAAGGCGCGCCACGACGGAGACGACTTTTGCGACGGGCACCTCTCCGTCCCTGTTTGCCTGGGGCAGAGGCGCTTTCGCGCTCGCCAGCACGTCGCCGGCCAGGTCGCAGACGACGACGTATGCCGTGTCGGCAGTGAGCTTGCAGCCCAGGACGGTGCGCGCCGCAGGGTTGATCGAGAGGACCTTGGCAGGTCGTCCCGCACCCGCTCCCGGGCCCGGGGGACGCTCTTCACCGTCGCCGTTCTCGAGCACGATCCCCAGGTCGAGCAGTGCTCGCGTCAGCCGGGTCATGGAGGCGGGCGAGAAGGCGAGTCGCTCCCCCAGGGCGGCCCGCGAGGACGGCCCGTGCATCAGAAGCAAACGGGTCACGTCGAGCTCGGCATGACTCAGGGGACGAGCTCGGTCGACGGTGGCCACGGACCGAGATTAGGGCACCAACCCTTGCGCGAGGGCCATTTCGTCGTTATTTTCATCCTGAGCGAAATTACTGCAAGGGAGCAGGCGCCATGGACCGAACACCACGCCCCACAGGTCGACGACCGGCCCCCGCCGAGCGTCACCGCGGTCAGCATCGCCGGCCCCGCTCTCGGCCCCGTCGACGCACCCGGCTGGTGGCCGGCCTCGTCGCCACGGCCCTGGCAGCCGTCCTTGCCGGGTGTTCGGGCGGGGACACGCGCACGACGCTGACGTTCTTCCAGTTCAAGCCGGAGGCGCAGGCGTACTTCCAGGACCTGGCCCGGCAGTTCGAGCAGCGCAACCCGGACATCCGGATCGTCGTCGACAATCCGGCCGACCCCGAGACGGCCCTGCGGACCCGTCTGGTCAAGAACGACGTCCCCGACGTCATGACCCTCAACGCCAACGGCACCTTCGGCGAGTTCGCGACCGCCAAGATCTTTCGCGACTTCCGGGGCGCACCGGCGCTGGAAGGCGTCAACCCGGCATACCTCGACGTGCTCGGCACCCTGGGGCGCGGCGGCGCCGGTGAGGTGAACGGGGTGCCGTTCGCGGCCAACGCAAGTGGGCTGCTCTACAACAAGGAGCTGTTCGAGCAGCAGGGCATCGCCGTGCCGCGCACCTTCGACGAGCTCGTGGCCGCCGCGCAGAAGCTCAAGGCAGCCGGGATCACGCCGTTCTACGGCATGCTCAAGGACGCGTGGACCGCACAGTCGCCGCTCGCACCGTTATCGTCGCAGCTGCAGCCGAAGGACTTCTTCGAGGAGCGGTTCGCCGGGCAGACGACGTTCCGGCAGGGGTGGGCGTCGACGGCGGCGGAGCTCAAGACGCTCTTCGAGTACACGCAGCCGGACCCGCTGTCCAAGGGCTACGCGGACGGCACGGCGGCGTTCGCGCGCGGCGAGTCGGCGATGCTGCTGCTCGGCAGCTACGCGGTGCCGCAGATCCGCGCCAACAACCCGAAGTTCACGGTCGCGTCCATGGCCCTGCCTGCGACCGACGACCCGGCCCGCACGACCCTGGTCTCCGGTGTCGACGTCGTGCTCACGGCTGCGCGTGAGGGGGCGCACCCCGAGGAAGCCGAACGCTTCATCGAGTTCCTCATGCAGCGCGATGTGATGGCGGCCTACTGCAAGGCGCAGGTGGCGATCCCCACGCTGGAGGGACTGGCCAACACGGACCCGGCGCTGGCCGGGCTGCAGGACTACATCGACCAAGGACGCATCGTGGGCTTCACCGACCACCAGTTCATCCCGGCCATCCCGCTGGCGCCGCTGCTGCAGTCGTTCCTCCTGGGTGGCAGTGAGGCGACGTTCCTCGGCGACCTCGACGCCGCATGGAACCGGGTGGCTGAACGCCGCACGTGGGGCCTCGGGGCGGTGATCTCATGAGCACCGACAGCCCTCGGGTGCCGCGGCTGCGCAAGCCGAAGCTCTCCCCCACCTACTACTGGATGGTGCTGCCGGCGCTGGCGCTCTTCCTCGTCTTCCACACCGTGCCGGTGGTGCAGGGCATCTACTACAGCTTCACCGACTCCCCCGGCTACGGTCCGTCGAACTTCGTGGGACTGCGCAACTACGCCGCGCTGTTCAGTGACCCGCGGGTCATCCACGCGTACTGGTTCACCTTCCTCATCGCGATCGTGGCGACCGTGGTCACCAACGTGATCGCGCTTGCGATCGCGATCGGACTCAACAGCCGGATCAAGTTCAAGAACGGGCTGCGCGGCATCTACTTCATCCCCAACGTGCTGGCCGTGCTCGTCGTCGGCTACATCTTCAACTACCTGTTCTCGAACTCACTGCCCGCGCTGGCGGCCAAGCTCGACATCGGGTGGCTGGAGAACAGCCTGCTGGGGCAGGCGAAGACGGCGTGGATCGCGATCGTGATCCTGGCCGTGTGGCAGTCGGCGGCCTTCAACATCATCCTCTACCTCGCGGGCCTGCAGACGGTCGAGCCCGAGGTCTACGAAGCATCCGCCCTCGACGGAGCCTCGGCGTGGCGGACCTTCCGCAGCATCACGTTCCCGCTGATCGCAGGCTTCTTCACCATCAACATGGTGTTGTCCCTCAAGGGGTATCTGCAGATCTTCGACCACATCGTGGCCCTCACCGGCGGCGGACCGGGCACGGATACCGAGTCGATCGCACTGCTCATCTACAAGGGCGGCTTCCAGGGTGGCGAGTACGGCTACCAGAGCGCCAACTCGGTCATCTTCTTCATCGTCATCGTCACCATGTCCATGGTGCAGCTGAACGTGCTGCGCCGGCGGGAGGTATCCGAGTCATGACCACCGCAGCAGCCCCTCCGCGGACGTCGGGCCCCGCGCGCCGGCCGGCGACGGCCCCCAAGCACCGGCCCAAGGTCAACTGGTGGCTCACCGCCCTGCTGATGGTCCTGTCGCTGACGATCCTCGTGCCGCTCTACTTCGCGGTCGTCACGGCGCTGAAGACCACTGCCGAGCTGGGAGGCACCGGCTTCGGCCTGCCGAGTTCGTTGCAGTGGTCCAACTTCAAGGACGCGTGGGAGCTCACCAACTTCCCCCGCGCCGCCCTCAACAGCGCGCTGATCACGGTCGGAGCGGTCGTGGTCACGCTGCTGACGAACTCGATGGTGGCCTACGCGATCGCCCGCAACATGGACCGCAAGTTCTTCAAGGGGCTCTACTTCTACTTCGTGTCAGCGCTCTTCGTGCCGTTCCCCATCATCATGCTTCCGGTCGCGAAGCAGACGGCGCTGCTGCACCTGGACAACCGGGCCGGGCTCATCCTGCTCTACGTCGTCTACGGCCTGGCCTTCAACATCTTCATCTACACGGCCTACATCAACAGCATCCCGCGGTCGCTGGAGGAAGCGGCCCAGATCGACGGCGCCTCGACGTGGACGGTGTTCTGGAAGGTGATCTTCCCGCTGCTCGGCCCGATGAACGCCACCGTCGGCATCCTCACCTGCCTGTGGGCGTGGAACGACTTCCTGTTGCCGCTGGTCATCCTCTCGGACCCGAACTCCGCGACGCTTCCCCTCGTGCAGTACGTCTTCCAGAGCCAGTTCTCGCAGAACTACCCGGCCGCGTTCGCGAGCTACCTCATGGCCATGGCGCCCATGTTCATCGTCTACATCTTCGCCCAGCGATGGGTGATCTCCGGAGTCGTCCGAGGAGCCGTCAAGTGACCCTGGAAGTACTGCGTTCGGCGGCCACGCTGCTCGTTCTCGACACGACCGGCACCGGGCTCCCGCGGGTGCTGCACTGGGGCGCCGACCTGCCCGATGCAGCCGTCGAGTCCCTGCCGCTGCTCAGCCAGGGGCCTGTGCCGCCGAACGCCCTGGATGAGCCGTGGCCGCTGACGCTGCTGCCCACCTCCGCGGATGGCTGGCTCGGCACGCCCGGGTATGCCGCGCACCGCGGCGGGGGCTCGACCGACCCCCGGTGGCGCGTGGAGACGTCCCGGACGGGCGAGCGCGAGGTGACGTCGACGGCATACGAGGACGGGGTGGAGGTGCGACTCACGGTGGCGCTGGACGAGCACGGCGTGCTCACGGTCGGTTCGTCCGTCACCAACACGGGCGACTCCACTCTCGACGTGGCCGCGTTGCGCGCCGTCATGCCGCTGCCGTCACGCGCGAGCGAGGTGCTCGACCTGACCGGTCGGTGGTGCCGCGAGCGCTCGCCGCAGCGGTCGCTGCTGCAGCAGGGCACGCACCTGCGCGCGTCGCGGCGGGGCCGGACGGGGCACGACGCGACGCTGCTCCTGGTCGCGGGCACGCCCGGGTTCGACTTCGGTCACGGCGAGGTGTGGGCGACGCACGTCGCGTGGAGCGGAAACCACGAGCACCTCCTCGAGCGGCTCCCCGACGGGGCCGGCATGCACGAAGGCGTGCTCGGGGGTGGCGAGCTGCTCGAGGCGGGTGAGGTGCGGCTGGCACCGAGCGAGACGTATGCCGCGCCGCAGGTCGTCTTCGTGCACGCCACGGATGGCCTCGACGGGTTGTCGCGACGGCTGCACCGCCGTCAGCGCGCGCTTCGTGAACGCGCCACTGGCGCAAGGCCTTTGGTGCTCAACACCTGGGAGGCCGTCTACTTCGAGCACGACCTGCCCACCCTCAAACGGCTGGCCGACACCGCGGCCCGGGTCGGGGTTGAGCGGTTCGTCCTCGACGACGGCTGGTTCGGCGGACGGCGTGATGACCACCGCGGCTTGGGTGACTGGGTCGTCTCCGGCGAGGTGTGGCCGGATGGGCTCGAACCCCTTGTGCGGCACGTCAAGGGGTTGGGCATGGAGTTCGGGCTGTGGTTCGAGCCGGAGATGGTCAACGAGGACTCCGACCTCGTGCGCGTCCACCCCGACTGGGTGCTGGGCCCCCGCGCCGGACGGCCGCGCGAGTCACGGCACCAGCAGGTGCTCGACCTCGCGAACCCCGACGCGGCGGCGCATGTCGAGGGCCAGATCAGCGCGCTCGTCGGCAGGCTCGGCATCGACTTCATCAAGTGGGACCACAACCGCGACCTGCACGAGGCTGTCCGCACCGACGACCGGGGGGCCGACCGGCCCGCGGTGCACGAGCAGACGGTCGCGTTCTACGCCTTGCTGGACCGGCTCCGTGCAGCCCACCCGAGCCTGGAGATCGAGTCGTGCTCCAGCGGCGGCGGCCGGGTCGACCTCGGGGTGCTGGCACACACCGACCGCATCTGGACCAGCGACTGCAACGACCCCATCGAGCGCGTGCAGATCCAGCGCTGGACCTCGCTGCTGGTGCCGGCCGAGACCATGGGCACCCACATCGGCCCGGCGACGGCCCACACGACCCACCGCACCACCGACCTCGGATTCCGGATGCTCGTTGCGCTCCAAGGACATTCGGGCCTGGAGTGGGACATCACCCAGTGCACTGACGACGAGCTCGAGGCACTGAGCCGGTGGTCGGCCCTCTACCGCGAGCTGCGTCCGCTGTTCCACTCCGGCGACCTCGTCCGCGACACCGCCGACGACGACACCATCCTGGTCACCGGCACGGTCGCGACCGACCGCAGCCACGCGGCATACACGGTGTTGCGCACCGAGACGGGCCCGCAGGCGGTGCCCGGACTCGTGCGCCTGCGCGGCCTCGACCCCGACCGCTCGTATGCCGTGCGCGTGCGTCCCGAAGCCGGCCTGCCTCACGTCGTGCAGCACGTCGAGCCGGCGTGGTGGGGGCAGGCGTTGGCTGGTGAGCTGACGCTCAGCGGTGCGGTGCTCGGTGAGGTCGGGTTGCCGATGCCGGTGCTGGCGCCGGCCCAGGGCTTCCTGCTCGAGCTGACGTGACTGCTTGCGGGCGGGCCTAGCATCGGTCGCATGCTGGTCTACTCGATGGGTCCCTCGGCGGACGGGTACGTCATGGACCGGGAGGGCGCCTTCGACTGGGGCGCGCCGGACGCTGAACAGTTCCGGTTCCACGTCGAGCAGACGCGGGCGCTCGGCGCACACCTGTTGGGGCGCAAGCTCTACGAGACCATGCAGGTCTGGGAGACCGACCCCTCGGTGCGGGGCACCCACGACGAGGCCGAGTTCGCGGAGCTCTGGGTCGCGTTGCCCAAGATCGTGTTCAGCCGCACCCTCGAGCGGGTCGACGGTAGCAACGCCCGGCTCGCGGAGGGGTCGCTGGCGGAGGAGGTAGAGCGGGTCCTCGCGTCGACCGACAAGCCCGTCGGGATCGGCGGGGCGACGCTCGCTGCCGAGGCGATCGGGCTGGGGCTGGTGGACGAGTACCACGTGTTCCGCAACCCGGTGCTAGTGGGCGGGGGGACGCCCTACTTCCCTGCGGTCGATGAACGGATCGAGCTCGAGCTGATCGAGACGAGGACGTTCGCCGGCCGAGTCGTCTTCGAACGCTACGCCCGCGCCCGCTCGACCTGAGGCCGAGGCCGGGCTGCCGCGACGTGCCGACGGGCTACCACTAGCAGCCGCTCTCGTGCCCTCTGTCGCGCCTAGGATCAGGTGACCGAGAGGCGGCGTCGCTGGGGATTCATCGCAGGGATCTATCTACTGTGTGTGGTCGCCGGATTCCTCATCAATGTGTTCGCGCTGCATCGCAGTGGGTGGGAAGCGCTGGCCTCCGCCGCGATCATCTCTCCAGGGCCAGCACTCGCGACCCTCACGGCCGACAGCTGGAAGCGCCGTGAGTGAGCCGAACGACTGGATCGCTGCGGGAGCCCTAACCATCCCGTTCCTGCTGTACGTCTGGCTACGAAACACCCAAATCCGCGCCGTGCTGGCTGAGCTGCGTCGCCGCCGTGGACGACCTGGTGGGCACTGACCTGCGTCTGCGCCGGTCTCCTGTGAAAATGCCGCAGTGGGAGAGTTGTTGGTCGCGCACGTGCTGTGGCTGCTTGGGCAGGATGACCAATGGCTGCGACCCCGCGCGGCCGCGATGCCGGTAGCCCTGGCGGCAGGAGCGCTGGTCGACGTCGTCGACGCTGGAGCTGGCAAATGGGTGGACGGCGCGGCCACCACAGCTGTGGAGCTCTCAACCTCACATGAGGCTGCTGGCCTCGTCGGACATTGGGCGGGACGGTTGCAGGGTGCGACGAGGAGTGGCTCGCTCACCGTCATGCACGCCATCAACGCCCTGGCACCCGACCTGTGGGACGCAGTGGGCGCGGACCTGGCCACACAGGGCGAGGCGAGCAACGTGCCACGACCGATTCGCCGATGGCTGCCGCCCCGACGTCGACCCAACGAGGCGACCGCGCGTCAGGTCCGGGACCAGCTGCGCGAGGTCATCGAAGGCACCCGGTCACCGACACCACGGGACGAGGGAGTCCTGGCCGTCGCCTCCTGCGCCGGCGTGGTCGAACACATCATGAGTTCCACGGCGTTCACCGACCACGCCGCACTGGCGCCCACGCGAGCCCTTCTCGAGGGCAGCCGGCTCGTCGCCCGTCTGACGCCGGCCGTGCCATACCTCGTCAGCCTCGGTCCGACCATAGGGCTGCCGACAGGGACCGGTGTCCCGGGCGCAGGTTCGGGAGGGCAGTGAGCCACCTCGGGCCGACAGTCTGGACCGGCGTCCCCCTTACAGCACTATCACCATGCCGCGGCGGCCAGCCGTTTTCTCACCTGTGCGAGGCTGGTGTTACAGTTTCGTCCGCATCAAGGGGCTGTGGCGCAGTTGGTAGCGCGTCTCGTTCGCAATGAGAAGGTCAGGGGTTCGAATCCCCTCAGCTCCACCGATGTGAAGAGGGCCGGACAGGACTTGTCCGGCCCTCTTCACATGCATCCGGACGCCCAGGCGCCCGCTCGGCGATGCCGGCTCATCGGCCGTCCTGCCGCGGTAGCCCTCGCGGGTCAGCTCACTGCGGCGCGCAGCACGGTCGTGTCCGAGTCGGCCAGCCGGATCTCCAGCGACGCGATCTGGGCCACGTCGAGGTCGGAGACGGCCACGGGGTGCATGACCGTGTCGGGTTGGGCGGTCCACGCCTTGACCTGGGTGCCGCGTCCGGCACGGTCCAGTACCCACAGGGAGTATCGAGGCCCCGCTCCGCCGCTGTAGCGCGCGGAGCCACCGCCCGATCGGCCCGTGGAGTCGTCCGCCGAACCCGTCGTCGAGCCGTCCGTCCAGTACTGGCACTCGATCCGCAGCTCGGTCCCCTGCCGCAACGGCACCACGTCGACCACGGCCGTCATGGGGATGTCGTCGGCCACGGGTGCAAACGCCATCCGCTGTGGCGCCGCCAGCACGACCCCAGCCCCGTCCCCCTCACCGGCACCTTCGGAGCCGCGCTGCGACACGGCATACCCGGCGACGCCGCCGATGAGCAGGGCGACGGCCGCGGCGGCCACCGGCGCCATCCACCGTCGCCGCGACCCCAACCGCGACCCAGCCGAGGCCCCGGGTCCCACCACCCGCGGCAGCTCGGGCATCAGCGATGCCGGTGGCTCCGCCAGCGTCTCCTCGCCCGACCCGAGCGCGAGCGCCTCCGCCGGGGGCACCTGGGCGAGCAGTCCCGGCATACCGGCGATCTCGGCGACCGCCGCGCGACAGGACGCGCACCCGGCGAGGTGGTCCTCGAAGCGCGCCCGCTCAGCGGCGCTCAGCGCCCCCAGCACGTATGCCGCGTCCCACTGCGCAAACTCGTCACGCGGGCTCATGGTCGCGTCACCCCCTTCTCCTGCAACGCCAGGCGCAGGCTGCGCAGCCCGTAGTGCAGGCGCGACTTCACGGTGCCCTCCGGCACCTGGAGGTCGGCGGCGATCTCCGCGACGGAGCGCCCCTCGTAGTAGGCGGCGGTGATGACCCGGCGGTGGTCGTTCGACACCTGCGCCAACCCGTCCGTGATCAGCCACCGGTCGAGGACCTCGACCGCATGGTCCGGCTCGACCACCTCCGGCGGCTCCACCCCGGCCAGCTCGTGGCGCGACGCGGCACTGCGCCACCGGTCGACGACGAGGTTGCGCACGACGGTGAACAGCCAGGCGCGATGCTGCGGCTCGGTGCGCGTGGCCAGCTGCGGGTCGCGCCAAGCCCGCAGCAGCGACTCCTGCACGACGTCCTCGGCGACCTGGGCGTCCCGCGTCAGCCGCAGGGCGAACCGCCACAGCTCGGCGGCGTGCCGGTCGTGCAGAGCCTGCAGCACGGCCTCGCGCTGGTCCGCCTCCACCGCCACTCCTTCGCCCGTCCCTGCCGCCATCGCCACTCGGTCACCGTCCCCGCCCGCACCTGATCTTCCCGCCACACCCCTCACCGGGAAAGGACGACGCAGCCGCCCCGAGAGTTCATGGCTGAACCACAGGAGCTCCCGCTACGTTCCCCGGTCATGGAGATCAACGGCCTGCCGGCCCACCCGCTGCTGGTCCACCTCGTCGTCGTGCTGCTCCCCCTCACCGCCCTCGCGGCGATCCTCGTCAGCCTGTGGCCGGCGGCGCAGCGCAAGCTCACCTTCCTCGTCCCGCTCGGCGCGGTCATCGGCGCCGTCGCGGTCCCCATCACCACGAGGGCGGGCGAGAGCCTTGCCGACAGCATGGGCAACCCGCCGTTCATCTCCCAGCACGAGGAGTACGGCGAGAAGGTCCTTCCCTGGGCCGTTGCGCTGGCCGTGACGACGATCGCGCAGTGGCTCTACCTGCGCCGCGGCGACGCCAAGCTGGTGCGAATCCTGTTGTCCCTGGCCGTGATCGCGACTGCGGCGGGCACGACGCTCTACGTGTTCCTCACTGGCGACTCCGGCGCGCGGGCCGTGTGGGAGTCGAAGTAGACGCTGGCGCTCAGGCGCCCGCGACGCGACGCTCGGGCAGCTGGGTCGCTGCATCGTCCGCGGTGTCGGCGTACTCGGTGTCCGCATCGCCCACGAGGTCGGCCGAGGTCGGCGCCGGACGGGTCGCGCGCGCCTTCATCGTGTAGGTCGGGCGCGGGACCGGCACCGGGTCCCACGTGAGCGGGATGTCGTCCTCGTCGACCAGGGGGACGGGCGGGTATGCCGCGGGTGCGGCTTCGGCGGCCGGGGTCGCCTCCGCGGGCGCCGGCGTCTGGGTGGCAACCGGGGCCGGCTGCTCGACCGCGTGGATGTCGTAGAGGTCCGTGGTTCGTGGCGCCGCCACCTCGGGAGTCGTGACCTCGTGCTCGGCGGCGACCGGCACGACCGGCACGACCGGCGCGGCAGGCGCAGTCACAGCGGGCGCCTCGCGTACCACCCGTACAGCAGGACGAGGCGCCGGACGCCGCGAGGCCGCCCTGGCGAGGCGCGCGCTCTGCACGGTGTGCCGCACCCAGAAGAACGAGCCGACACCGGCAGCCAGCGGAAGCACCGCGGCCCACCACGGCAGGACCGAGAAGGCAGCCAGCGCGCCCACGACGACGAAGGTCACGAGCGAGCCGAGCAGGGCGAGCCCGGGCGCACGGCTCGGACCCGCGGCGACGGCAGGGGCCTCGCGGCGCGGCGGACGCGCCGTGGCAGCAGCTGGCGTCGCCGCACCCGCACCAAGGGGCGCAGACTCACCCATCGATGACGGCGCCTCGAAGGCGACCGGGGTCTCGGCGCGCTTGACGAGGATCTGGGGGCGCGACGCCCGAGCCGGGCTCACGGCATACGACTCGCGACGCGGGCTCGACAGGTCGGTCGCGGGCAGCGGGCTGCGCCGCTCGAGGACGCGCATCGACTCGGAGAACTGGTCGACGGACCGGGCGGTGGCGAGGTGCTCGCGGCGGCGCACCCAGTACTGGATGAAATAGGCAGCCCAGACACCGATGATGACCACGAAGATGAGAGAGCTGAGACCGCCGGGCTGCACGAATACGACGTTAGGTGCCGTGCGTGCTGCTCCCGGGGACGTGCGGCGGTGTGTCGCCAATGTGACTGGTGTGATTGGTGTGCAATCGCTCGAGCAGGGTGCGTCCGCCGAGGTCGTCGGTCGTCAGGGCGAACGACCGGTGGTCGCGCCAGCGACCGGCGATGTGCAGGTATGCCGCCCGCGTCCCCTCCTCGCGGAAGCCCAGCTTGCGCACGACGGCGAGGCTGCGCGCGTTCTCGGGCCTGATGTTGACCTCGAGCCGGTGCAGGCCGAGCGTGGAGAACGCGTGGTCCCCGGCCAGGGCCAGCGCGGTCGGCGCGATGGCGTGTCCGGCCACGCGCTCGTCGATCCAGTAGCCCGCCGCCGCGGACAGCAGCGACCCCCAGCTGATGCCGAACAGCACCATCTGTCCCACCAACCGACCCTCGAACCGGATCGTGAACGGTGCCATCCGCCCGGCGCGCGCCTCGCGGTTGTAGTGGCGCACGAGCCCGGCGAACGACACGGCCGGCTGCCCGGGACCCGGCGCCGTCGCCTCCCAGGGGCCCAGCCACTCGCGGTTGCGGGCGCGCACCTCGACCCACTCGCGCTTGTCGCGGCGCCGCAGCGCATCGAGCGTCACGGGCTCCCCGGCGGGCGTCTCGCCGTGCACCGCGGCCGGCCAGACCGACATCAGTGGTCGCCGCCCCGGACCTGCGAGATCGCGTGGGCGACAACGGGTTCCAGCACCTCGAGCGCGTCCTTCACCCCACCACTCGAGCCGGGCAGGTTGACGACCAGGGTGGTGCCTGCGAGCCCGGCCAGCCCACGCGAGAGCATCGCGGTCGGCACGCCCTTGGCGACACCGGCCGCGCGGATCGCCTCGGCAATGCCTGGCACCTCGCGGTCGAGCAGCGCCCTGGTGGCCTCCGGCGTGCCGTCAGTGGGCGACAACCCGGTGCCACCGGTCGTGACCACGAGGTCTGGCCGTGCGGCGACGGCGGCGGAGAGCGCCTCGTCCACCTCGGGACCGTCGGGCACCACGGTGGGGTCGTCAGCCTCGAACCCCCACTGCCGCAACGCCTCGACGACGAGAGGACCGCCCCGGTCGGGGTAGACGCCGGTCGCCGCCCGCGTCGAGCAGGTGATGACGACGGCACGGTATGCCGGCTGGCTGCCGTGCCGTTCAGGGGCGGGGTCGCCGGTGGGCTCGTTCACGACTCGCTCCAGTCGCCGGAGCGCCCGCCGGACTTGGCGGTGACGCGGACGTCGGTGATGCGCGCGTGCTTGTCGACGGCCTTGACCATGTCGATGAGGGCGAGGGCCGCGACCGCGACCGCTGTGAGCGCCTCCATCTCGATGCCGGTGCGATCGGCGGTGCGCACGGTGGCGGTGATGTCGACCGCGTCGTCGGCGACGGCCAGGTCGACCTCGACACCGTGGACCGCGATGGGGTGGGCCAGCGGGATCAGCTCGGGTGTGCGCTTCACGGCCTGGATGCCCGCGATCCGCGCGACCGCGAGGGCGTCGCCCTTGGGCACGTCACCGCCCCGCAGGGCGGCAATGGCGTTGGCGGACAACAGGACTCGGCCGGCTGCGCTGGCCTGGCGGGCGGTCACCTGCTTGGTGGACACGTCCACCATGTGCGCGGACCCGTCGGCCCGCACGTGCGTCAGCTCGGTGGGCTCCTCGCGGCCGCTGTTCATGATCACTGCCCCTCCCGTCCGAGCAGGGGCAGGCACTCGATGGGGTCACCGGGCTGCACCTGGGTGACGTCCTCGGGGATCACGGCGAGCGCGTCGGCGGCGGCCAGGGCGCCGAGCATGTGCGACCCCTGGCCCCCGGCGAGCCGGGCCTGGTCGTCCTCGAGGGTCACGCGCAGGAACTCCATCTTCCCGGGCACCGAGGTCATCGGCTCGGCGGCCACAGCCGGCAGGTAACCGGGTGGGAAGGACGGTTCGGGCCGCCCGGCCATCGCCCGCAGCGCAGGTGCCACGAACACGTGGAACGACACCAGGGCGCTGACCGGGTTGCCGGGCAAGGTGAAGACGGGCACCGCGTCCTCGCCGAGCGTCCCGAAACCCTGCGGCATACCGGGGCGCATGGCGACCTTGTCGAACTGGACCGTGCCCACGCGCGAGAGCACCTCCTTGACCGTGTCGAAGGCGCCCATGGACACCCCGCCGGTCGTGATGATCGCGTCAGCCCGCACCAGCTGTCCCTCTAGGGTCTCCATCAGCTCGCGCGCGTCGTCCCGCACACCGCCGACGCGGTAGGGCGTGGCACCGACTGCGGTGACGGCCGCGGTGAGCATGACCGAGTTGGAGTCCACGATCTGACCGAAGCCGGGCTGCCGGCCCACCTCGACGAGCTCGTCACCCGTCGACAGCACGACGACCCGGGGCCGCGGCGCGACCCGCACGCGGGCGACGCCGGACGCGGCGAGCAGGGCGATCTGGCCCGGACCGAGCAGGGTGCCCGCACGCAGGACCACCGTGCCGGCCTCGACGTCCTCACCTGCTTCGCGCACGTGCTGGCCGACGACCGACGCCTTGCGCACCTCGACGCGCACGACCCCACCGTCGGTGGCCTCGACCGGCACCACGGCGTCGGCGCCGCGCGGCATCGGGGCACCGGTCATGATCCGCATGGTCTGCCCGTCGGCCAGCGAGAGGGCGGCCGTGTTCCCGGCGGCGATGTCGTTGACCACCGGCAGCACGACAGGCGACTCCGGGCTCGCGCCGGCCACGTCACTGGCGTGGACGGCATACCCGTCCATGGCCGAGTTGGTGAACCCGGGCAGGGAGCCGCGCGCGGTCACGTCCTCGGCGAGGACACACCCCTGGGCGTCGAGCACCCCCAGCTCGAACGGCCGGATCACCGACACGGTGGACAGGATGCGGTCCAGGTGCTGCTCGACCGAGATCACGAGACGGACAGCTTTCCGTCGAGGGTGGCGCCGTCCTCGATCCGGATCGGCTCGTCTCCCTCGACGACGACGTCACCGACGCAACGCACCTCTGCGCCGAACGTCGCGTCGGCGCGCACGGTCAGTGAGGTGCAGTCCGCGAGTGACGGTGCGCCAGAAGGGAACCGGGTGTCGAAGTCGTCGATCAGCTTGTAGTGGTCGTCGAGGTCGACACGTGGGTCGGGCCGGTCGCTGCGGGCCACCACCCGGCTCTCGTCATCGAGGGCAAAGAGGTCGGAGCGCAGCAGGAGCAGCTCGTTCGTGGTCTTGACCGGCCGGAACCGGCTGCGCGGCACCTGCAGGGCCCGTGAGCCCTCGAAGACC
This sequence comes from Actinomycetes bacterium, assembly GCA_023420415.1. GTDB lineage: Bacteria > Actinomycetota > Actinomycetes > Actinomycetales > Dermatophilaceae > Pedococcus. The sequence goes on from JAEZWF010000017.1 coordinate 91,670, forward strand.
TCGACCGCGGTGCCCATGGCCGACTCGATCTGGATCACCGGAGGGGTGTCCTTGCGGCTCGGGTCGACCGTCTTGCGGTTAACGATGATGGGCAGACCGAGGACGCCGTCGCGCTCGGCGAGCGCCTGCGCGAGCACGTCGAGGTCGACCCACAGGTTGTTGGCGTGGAAGAGCCGGTGCCGGTGCTCGTCCTGGAAGTACTTCTGGTCCTCGTCCGGGGTCATGGCACTGTCGCGCAGGACGAGCTGGCCGTCGGACTTGCGGATCGCGAGGTGGCCGCCCTTGCGGTCGTTCGCGGTGCGGTGGCACACCTCGGCGACATAGGGGATGCCCTCGCGTGCCATCCACGCCGGGATCGTCGGGTCACACGTGGCGCCGAGGTTGTCGGAGTTCGACAGGAAGATGTATCGAAAACCCTTGTCCTGCAACGCCTTCAGCACGCCACTGGCGACCAGCGCAACGTAGACGTCCCCGTGCCCGGGCGGACACCACTCGAGGTCGGGGTCGTCCGGCCAGTCGACCGGGGTGAGGTCGTCGGCGAGCAGCTTGGGCTCGGCATTCTGGAGGAAGTCCAGCGGCAGGCCGTCGACGGCGAGGTCCGGGTAGGCCTCGAGCACCCGCACCGAGGCGTCCCGCGTGCGGAAGGAGTCCATGAGCAGCAGCGGCACCTGCACGTCGTACTGCTTGCGCAGGGCCAGCACCTGCCGCGCGATGACGTCGAGGAAGCTCAGGCCGTCGCGGACCTCGAGCACCGACTTGGGCCCGGACAGACCCATGCTGGTGCCGAGCCCGCCGTTGAGCTTGACCACCGCCGTGCGACCCAGCGCCTCCGCGCGCTCCTCCTCGGTGACGTCGAGGTCCTCCAAGGTGGGGACGTCGCCGATCGGGTCGATGCTCGACTCCGGGATGAGGCCCGTGCTGCCCGCCTCGAGCTCGCGGTAGTAGTGCGTGAAGACGCGGATGGCGCGCTCGTCGATGTCGCGCGCGCGCATGCGCTGCACTGCTGCTGCCAGACCGGCGTCGCTCATGCTGTCAACCCTAGTGCGACGATTCAGGGCATGACCGGTTCGGCCCAGCCCAAGGACGCGGTGCGCGCCGCGGTGCGCGAGCGCCGCCGCGACCTGGTGCCGGGTCGTGACCGCGCGGCCGATGCCACCGCGATCGCCCGGCTGGGTCTCGAGGCCGGGTATGCCGCGGGGCTGGCTCCCGGTGACTGGGTCGCCGTCTACGAGTCGTTGCCGTCGGAGCCGCCGACGGAGGCGCTCATCGCGGCGCTGGAGGCACGCGGCATACGCGTCATGGTCCCCATCACCCGGCCCGACTGGGAGCTGGACTGGCGCGAGGTCGACGACCCGCACGGGACGCCGCTGGGGTTGGACGCCATCGGTCGGGCCGGGGTCGTCTTCGTGCCCGCCCAGTCCGTCGACCGCGCGGGCACGCGGGTGGGGCGGGGCAAGGGCTGCTACGACCGCGCCCTGCCGCGTACCGCGGCGGTGACGATCGCGGTCGTGCACCCGTGGGAGGTCTCGGGCGAACCGCTCCCCCACGACGAGCACGACCGCCCCGTCGACGCCGTCCTCACCGCCGACGGGCTGACCCCCCTCGAGCGCGACTGATGGGACCCGCGGCCGGAAGTTGGCCGCTTCTCGGCCCGTTGGCCGTTATCCCGACCACGAACGCGAGAACCGACCAGCTTTCGCCGGCGGGGTCAGCGGCCAGGTGAGGCCTGGATCGCAATGATGGTCCGCTCCTTTGGTCGGTTTGCACCCAGCCGTAGATGCGCCGGCCGCTACGCCTTGCTTCCGCCTCGGGAACAAGGCGTAGCAACCGTGCAAAGTCTCGTCTAGTGGCGTCCCGACTCGGGACTGCGGCTGGGGCGCCAGGGCGCACGGCGCGCCGGACCCTCGACCGGCCGTCGCAGCCACAGCACGAGAAACACGGTCTCCGCTAGCGCAACGACCGAGAACACGATGAGGAGGGGCAAGCCCTCGGGCAGTTCCCCACCCAGAACCCACGCCACGACGAAGCCCAGGCAGAGGTAGGGAAAGGCCCACATGGCCTGCAGGAAACGCCAGCTCGGCGCGGCATCAAGGAGGCGCCGTCTGCGACGCTGCCGCCACGGCAACGCCGCCTGGGCTGCCTGCTCCTCGTGCTCCGTGGTCATGACGGCATTCTCCACCTCGCGGCTGGCTGACCACCCGCGCGCGGAAGTTGGCCGCTTCTCGACCCGCTGGCCGTTATCCCGACCACGAACGCGAGAACCGACCAGCTTTCGCCGCCGAGGTCAGCGGCCGGGTGAGGCGTTGGTGGACTGGGGCACCAGGGTGAGCTCGTCGCCGCCCGCCTCGCGGACCGCCTTCTCGGTGAACGGCCACGGGTAGAGCTCGTTCTTGACCCACGCCTGCGTCTGGTCGGAGTAATGGTCGGAGTAGACGTGGCCGCTGTTGCCGGTCTGGTTGACCCACTGCGACGCGTCGAGGTTCGACAGGTCGACGACCATCCGCATCGAGGGAGCCCAGTCGACGTCGTAGGCGTCGCCCGGGTCGCCGTCGAGGCCCTTGCTCGCGTCCCAGCCGTTGGCGTTGACGATGGCCGAGCCGCCCGGCATGTCATAGGGGCCCTTGTTGAACATGTCGCGCACGAAGCCCGGCACGCCGTCGCCGCCGAGCACCTGGTGCTCGAGCGTGAGCTGGTGCAACCGGCCCCAGCGCCAGTCACTGGGATCCTTGCCGAGCTGCTTGGTGAGGTCGAGACGGGCCTCAACGAGGGCCTTGCGCAGGATCTCGGCCTGCCCCTCGGTCACGCCGGCGGTGCGCTTGTCGTCCCACCACGCCGACTTGGGCTTGGTCAGCAGCTGCGTCATCGCCGCCATCCACTGGTCACCACCGTTGGCCCGCAGGTCCTTGGGCAGCTCGTCGTTGAAGGTCAGGTCCAGCAGCCGCGCCCACACCGCGTTGTAGTAAGCCGCGGCGGCAGCGGCATCGGAGTCGTCGGCCGGCTGGGTGAAGTTCCAGCCACGCAACAGGTCCTGGGCCTGCTTGGTGAAGTCGTCGCCACCCAGGTTGACCGACAGCAGGGCCTTGACGAGCGTCGGCGCGAACTGGTTGCGGGTGTCGCCCTGGATCCTCGACATCGTCGCGGCCGTCACCTTGTCGTCCTTGGCGAGCAGGTCGCGAATGCGCTGCGCCCGGTACCCGTAGTCCCACTCGTTGGTGAGGAAGGGGCTGCCGCTGCGCGTGACCGCCTGGTTGGCCGTGACGATGAAACCCTCAGGTGGGTTGTAGGTCCACGGCAGCTCCTCGAACGGCACGTAGCCCTTCCAGTCCCACGACGACACCCAGCCCGGGCGGATCCAGTACCCCGGGGCCGCCTCCATGTACCGGGTGCGGATCGGGATGCGGCCCGGCGCCTGGTAGCCGATGTTGCCGGCGGTGTCGGCGTAGATGAGGTTCTGCGCCGGGGCCGCGAAGTCAGCCGCAGCCGCCCGGAACTCCTCGAAGTTCTGCGCCTTGTTGATGGCGAAGATCGCGTCGGCCGTCTTGTTGGGCTCGAGCCCGGTCCACTGCAGCGCGACCTCGTAGGACCCGGGACTGGTGCGTCCGTTGACCGGAGGGGTGTCACCGGCCTCGGCCACCGGTTGCAGCGCATCGGACAGGATCGGGCCGTGGCGGGTGGAGCGCACCGTGATGGTCTGCTCTCCCCCACCGCCGATCTTGATCGTCTCGGTGCGCATGGTCAGCGGCACCTGCTTGCCGTCGCGCAGGTAGGAGTCACCGCTCACCTGCTCGAGGAAGAAGTCGGTCACGTCCGGCCCGAGGTTGGTGAACCCCCAGGCGACCTTGTCGTTGTGCCCGATGACCACACCCGGCAGCCCAGAGAAGGAGTAGCCGGTCACCTTGAACGGGCACGCCTCCGACACGGTGCGGCAGTTCAGCCCCACCTGGTACCAGATGCCCGGAATGCTCGTCCCAAGGTGAGGGTCGTTGGCCAGCAACGGTTTTCCGGTCGCGGTGCGGCTGCCGGAGACCACCCACGAGTTCGACCCGATGCCGTCACCGCGACCCACCGTCGCGGGGACCGCCGCGAGCGCACGCGACACCGCGGCATACGCCGCCTGCACTCCCTTGTCCGTCGGCGAGGGGACGGCCGCACTCGTCGCGCCCCCACGCGGCGGCAGCGACGGCACGGCCGAGTTGGCTCCGCCGCCGGAGCTGCCCGCCGGTGAGGCGCCGCTCTGCCAGTCCTGCGGCGACAGGATCGCCTTGTTGGTCTCGAAGTCGTAGGGCGGCCACAGCTCGTTGATCTGGTTGATCGACATGGTGCCGGCCAGGCGGGCGCGCATCAGCTCGGCGTCGTAGTCGCCCTTGAGGTCCCACGCCATCGCCTTGAGCCAGGCGAGGGAGTCGGCAGGCGTCCAGTCCTCGACGCGGTAGTCCGGGACCTTCTGCGCGAGCAGGACGTACTCGAGCGCCATCTTCGACGGGGTGCCGGCCTGCTTGATGTAGGCGTTGACGCCGTCGGCGTAGGCCTGCAGGTAACGCCGAGTCTCCGGCTTGAGTGTGGGCAGCTCCTGCTCGGCGACCCGCCGCCAGCCCAGCGTGCGGATCACGCGGTCGGTCTCGAGTCCCTGTTGACCGACGAGCTCGGAGAGCCGCCCGGCCGTGATGTGACGACGCAGGTCCATCTCGAAGAACCGGTCCTGCGCGTGGACGAATCCCTGTGCCTTGAAAAGGTCTTCGGCCGAGTCGGCATAGATCTGGGGTATGCCGCGGTCGTCACGAAGGACGGTCACCTTGCTTCCCAGCCCCGGCACCTGGAGCTCGCCCTCGGTGGTCGGGAACGGCCGCCTCACCCAGGTGACGGCGAGAACCGCAGCAATTCCGATGACCACGACCAGCAGCGCCGCGACTGCCACGGCGATGCGGCGGATGAGTTTCCAGCGCGACACCCTGCGAGACTATCCGCACCTCGACGACGGAAAGGACGTGACTGGCCGTGCCGACCGGATTGACCTCTGCCGCCAGCGAGTCCTTCACGTTGCACGACCTCACGCCGGCGTTGCTGATCGGCTCGATCGTGCTGCTCGTCTCCGTCGTCGCCGTGCGGCTCTCGGTCAAGTCCGGGTTGCCGTCGCTGCTGCTCTACCTCGCCATCGGCCTGGCCATCGGCGAGTCAGGACCGTTGCTGCACATCGACTTCGAGTCCGAGGAGCTCACCCAGGTCCTGGGTTACAGCGCCCTCATCCTCATCCTCTCCGAGGGCGGGCTGAGCACCCGCTGGGAGGGCATCAAGCGGTCGGTCGCACCGGCCGCGGTCCTGTCGACCGTCGGCGTGCTCGTGTCCGTGTTCGTCGTGGCGCTGGCCGCCCGGTTCGTCCTGAACCTCGACTGGAACACCGCCCTGCTCGTCGGCGCGATCCTGTCCTCGACCGACGCGGCAGCCGTCTTCTCGGTGCTGCGCCGGGTGCCGTTGCCGCGCCGCATCACCGGCATGCTCGAGGCGGAGTCGGGGTTCAACGACGCCCCGGTCGTCATCCTCGTGACCGCCCTCGCCGCCCGCAGCGCCGACCCGTCCCACGCGGAGCCCTGGTGGCAGCTCGGCATCACCGCGGCATACGAGCTCGCCGTCGGCGCCCTCGTGGGACTTGCCATCGGCTGGCTGGGCGGCAAGTTCATGAAGCGGGTGGCGCCGGGTTCGTCGGGTCTGTTCAGCATCGGTGTCGTCGCCGTGACCGTCCTCGCGTATGCCGCGGCCGCGTCGATCCACACCAGCGGCTTCATCGCGTGCTACCTGGCGGCGTTGGTCCTCGGCAACTCGCGGTTGCCGCACGGGCCGGCGGTCCAGGGCCTGTCGACCGCGCTCGGCTGGCTGGCGCAGATCGGGCTCTTCGTCCTCCTCGGCCTGCTCGCCTCACCCAGCCAGATGGGCGACCAGATCGTGCCGGCCATCGTGATCGGCCTGGTGCTGCTGCTCGTCGCGCGACCGCTGTCGGTCATCGTCTCGGTGGCGCCGTTCCGCATCGGCTGGCGTGACCAGGCGTTCCTGTCGTGGGCCGGTCTGCGGGGCGCGGTGCCGGTCGTGCTCGCGACCGTGCCGGCGACGGCGGGCGCGGGTCAGGTGAGCTGGATCTTCGAGCTGGTCTTCGTGCTCGTCATCATCTTCACGATCGTGCAGGGCAACACGCTGCCGTGGGTGGCCCGACGGCTGGGGGTGGTCGAGGACTACAGCGCGCTCGACCTGGCCGTGGAGGCCACGCCGCTGGAGGAGCTCGACGCCGACCTGATGCAGGTGGGCGTGGGTCCCGCCAGCAAGCTGCACGGTGTCGAGATCTTCGAGCTGCGGCTGCCCGAGGGCGCCAACGTCACCCTCGTCGTGCGCGGGGACAAGGGGTTCGTGCCCGCCGGCAACACCGTCATCCGCACCGGGGACCAGCTGCTGATCGTCACGACCGCCGAGGTGCGCAGCAAGGCCGAGAAGCGGGTTCGCGCGGTCAGCCAGTACGGCCGCCTCGCCGGCTGGACCAAGGGACCTCCGCGCAGCTGAGTGCCGCGGACCCACCCCACGGTCGTCCTCAGGCACTCCAGTGGGGAACAAAGCACGGCCGGTTCGGCCTTACACTTGGCACTCGAACGTTTCGAGTGCCAGTCTGCCGGGCGGCATCCCGACCGGCCCACGACCTCCAGGAGCAACCGTGCCGACGTACACCTACGCGTGCACCGACTGCGGCCACCGTTTCGACACGGTGCAGTCCTTCAGCGACGACGCGCTCACCACCTGCCCCGAGTGCAACGGCAAGCTGCGCAAGGTCTTCAGCCCGGTCGGTGTCGTGTTCAAGGGCGGCGGTTTCTACCGCACCGACTCCCGCAGCGGCTCGTCCTCGTCGGTGCCGGCGTCCTCTGAGTCCAAGTCCGACTCCGGGAAGTCCGACTCCGGTTCGTCTGCGTCTTCGTCAGCGTCGGGCTCGTCGGGCAAGAGCGACTCGTCGAGCAGCTCCGCCAAGGCGACCACGAGCACCGGCGGCTCGGCCGCCTGAGCCGGCCACGCGGCATACCTCACGGCGCTCGTCCTCCACAGGGGACGGGCGCCGTCGCCTTTGTCCACAGCCGTTTTCGCCCGTATGCCGCGTGCTCACCTGCGTGCGTAGGCTGCCGGCATGGCTTTCTCCCCCAGTGACGGCACCGGCGGCCCGCGCGCCACGCTCGGGCTGATCGGCGGCTCGGGCTTCTACGAGTTCTTCGAGTCGGCGCAACGGGTGAAGGTGACGACGCCGTTCGGCGACCCGAGCGACGACCTCGTCATCGGCGACGTCGGCGGGCGGCAGGTCGCGTTCATCGCCAGGCACGGGCAGGGGCACCGGTTCCCGCCCCACCGGGTCAACTACCGAGCCAACCTGTGGGCGCTGCGCTCGGTCGGGGTGCGGCAGGTGCTGGCCCCGTGTGCGGTCGGGTCGCTCGTGCCCGCCAACGGGCCCGGCACGGTGGTGGTACCCGACCAGGTGGTCGACCGCACCTGGGGGCGCGAGCAGACGATCTACGGCGAGGAGGGGCAGGTCGTCCACGTCGGGTTCGCCGATCCCTACTGCCCGCGCGGGCGTGCCGTGGCGGCGCGGTCGGCGAGCGAGGCCGGGCTGCCGGTGGTCGACTCGGGGACGCTCGTCGTCATCAACGGGCCGCGGTTCTCCTCGCGCGCCGAGTCGCAGTGGCACCAGGCCGCGGGTTGGTCGATCGTGGGCATGACCGCGATGCCGGAGGCCGCGATCGCCCGCGAGCTGGCCATGTGCTTCACGACCATCGCGCTCGTCACCGACCACGACGCCGGGGTCGAGGGTGGTGACGCCGTCACGCACGAGGAGGTGCTGCAGGTGTTCGCCCGCAACATCGATGGGCTGAAGCAGGTGTTGCGCACCGCGTTGACCGCCATGCCTGCCGACGAGAGCGACGCCGAGGCGACGTGCGCGTGCCGACGGGCACTGGACGGCATACAGCTGCCGTTTGCGTTGCCGGACTAGGGATTTCGAACTGAGGGTTGCGAGGGGGCACACGGTGGTGGGGATGGTGCGACGAGCCGTCGCGGCGTTGCGTGCGCCGGGCCGACGGGCCGGGTGGAGACGGCACGTGCTGCGGCGGGTCCTGGCTGCGGGGTGCGCGGTGGTGGCCGTGCTGGCCGGTCTCGCGGTCGTGCGCCAGCCGGGCGAACCGACCGTGCCGGTGCTCGTGGCCGCGCGGGCGATCCCGGCTGGGTCGCCGGTCGAACCACAGGCGGTGCGGGTGGTGCGGTGGCCAGCGGGGCTGGTCCCCGAAGGTGCGGTGAGGGGGCCGGCAGAGGCGCTGGGGCGGGTCGTGGTGAGCCCCGTGGCCCGTGGCGAGACGTTGACGGCCAGCCGGTTCAGCACCCGGTCGTTGCTCGAGGGCCGGGGCGAGGACCAGCTCGCGGTCCACGTCAGCGTCGCCGACGAGGGCGCCGTGGCGATGGTGTCGGCCGGCGACCGCGTCGACCTCGTGGGCGCCGGCGCCGTGGTCGCCCGCGACGTCGAGGTGCTGCGGGTGGACCGGCCGGTGCGCACCGACTTCGGTGCCGTGATCGAAGGCCAGGGGTCGTCGTCGGGGTATGCCGCGGGCGGGCCGGGACTGGTCGTGGCGGCCGACCCGCGCGCGGCCGAGGCCATCGCGGGCGCGCCGGTCGACGCCACCGGGCGGCCGGACCTGCGGGTGCTGCTGCGTCCGCGGTGACCCGCTGTGACCCGCTGTGACCCGCTGTGGCCCGAGCCGCTGACTCGCCGTGGCCCGAGCCGCTGTGACCCGCTGTGACGCGAGCCGTGGCCGCGCCTGGTCCGCCCCGAACAGGCCATTAACACGCCACTTACGGGGGCGACGCAGCACAACCATCAAGTTGTGACCGATTCGTGACGACGAAACACCCTGCGTGCATGTTGCGCGGTGGGGCGCATTTGTCGCTACGGTTACTCGCCGTAACGGCATCAACATCGAAAGGGCGGGACAACCCATGAAGGGTTTCAAGGATTTCGTGATGCGGGGCAATCTCGTCGAGCTTGCCGTCGCATTCATCATCGCGGGCGCATTCGCCAAGGTTGTGGAGGCGTTCGTGACGGTTCTCATGGACCTCATCGGCAAGGCCGGTGGCACCCCGGACTTCTCCTCCTGGAAGCCGGGCGGCGTTTCGCTGGGTGCGTTCATCACCGTGCTGATCTCGTTCCTGTTCCTCGCCTTCATCGTGTACTTCTTCGTGGTGAAGCCCTACGAGGCCGCGAAGTCCCGGTTCTCCAAGACCGAGGAGGACGCTGCTCCGGACGAGGACATCGTCCTGCTGCGCGAGATCCGCGACGCGCTCACCCGCCGCGCCTGACCCAGGCGCTCAGGCACTGAGCACCGGACGCCACACGCGTCCACCGATCGCCGAAGGCGCCGCATCCCCCACGGGGTGCGGCGCCTTCGTCATGCGCCCCACTCGTTGCCGCTCGCTCGGCATCCGGCCCCTCTTTCGCGCCACCATGCCGACTCACCGGCAACCAGTGCTGGTCTGGCTCAGTCGCGGCCCCAGTGCGGCGGGCGCTGCTCGCGCAGCCAGCGATCGTGGGCCGCGTCGTCGGAGCGCTCGCCCCAGCCCTCGTCGGTGTCGTCGCGGGTCTGGTCGGGCTTGGCCTTGCGCTTGCGCCCGCGCACGATGCGTCGCTGCCGGGCCTTCTGGTCCGGCTCGGGCGTGAACTCCGGCCCGTCAGGCCCGGGCGCCTCGGATGGTGGCCGGTTCTCGGTTTCCTGGTCGACGTTCCGGCCAGTTTCCGCAGAATCGGCCAACTTCTGGTCGCTGTCGGCCACCTGCTCGCCGACCTCCGGCTCCGGCTCGGGCTCGGGCTGGGACACCGCTCGGGTGCTCTCGGCGGCGTTGCGCGCCGACACGGCCTGCTGCACGGCCGAGTGCACCCGCGCCACGTCGCGCGCCGGGTCACGGAAGAGGTCGGTCGACCAGACCCGCACGTGCATCCAACCGAGCCGCCCGAGCTGCTCGCCCCGGAGCCGGTCGCGGTCGCGGGTGCTGGGCATGGCGGCGTATGCCGCGCCGTCGGTTTCGACGGCCACGAGCACCGAGCCGGGTCGGTCGGGGTCCTCGACGGCGAGGTCGATGGGGTGCGTCTGCGACCCGAATCCCTCGTGCACGACGAGCCCGGTCTTGCGCAGCCGCTCGGCGAACTCGGCCCGCAGCGGATCTGCGATCGGGGGCACAACCGTGCCGGATGCAGCACCTTCGCGCCCCCGATCCGCGTCGGGGTCCGCGGCATACGCGAGGAAGTCACGCAGCATCTGCGCACCCCGCGCCCTGAGCCGTGACGGGTCGAGGTCGGCGGCGACGAGGGAGGACACCACCGTCATCCGCCGCCGCGCCCGGGTGATCGCGACATTGAGGCGACGCTCGCCGCCCTCGAGGTTGAGCGGTCCGAACCGGTGCAGCACGCGACCGTGCGGGGTCTTGCCGTAGCCGATCGCCAGGATGATGGCGTCGCGCTCGTCGCCCTGGACGCGTTCGAGGTTCTTGACGAAGAAGCGTTCCGGCCGGTCCTCGTCGAAGAACTCGGCGACATCGGCGTTGGCCTCGGCCGCGAGTGTCCGGCGCAGCGCCTCGTCGATGCGGTTCGCGTGCTTGATGCCGAGGGCGATGACACCGAGGGACTCATCCGGGCGCGTGCGCGCGTGCTCGAGCACCAGGGCGATGATCCGCTCGACCTCGGCGTCGGTCGACTCGATCGCCTCCTCGCCCGGCTGCACCACGCCGGCTCCCTCGACAGCCTCGAGCCGAACTACCGGCTCGGTCCCGGTCCCCGGGAACGTGACGAGCGAGCCGTCGTACATCTCACGGTTGGCGAACGCCACGAGCCGCTCGTCCAGGGAGCGGTAGTGCCACGACAGGCGACGCGTCGGCAGTGCGGCGGTGAGGACGTCGAGCACCGACTCGAAGCCCTCGGTCAGCGCTTCGTCGTCCCCGGGACCACCGCTCTCGTCGTCGACCGCGGAGGTGAAGAACGACGTCGGCGGCAGCTGCCTCTCGTCACCGGCGACCACGACCTGCCCGGCCCGGGAGATGGCCGAGACGGCCTGTGCGGGCGGGATCTGGGAGGCCTCGTCGAAGACGACGACGTCGAACCAGCGCCCCGGCGGCAGCACCGACGCGACGACCAGCGGAGACATCGCCCAGGCCGGTTTGATGGCCGTGAGCGTCTCGCCGGCCAATGGCAGCAGGTCGCGCAAAGCCTTGTGCCGCCTGGACTTTCCGGCTTCGGCGCGCACGAGCGCCTCCTGCTCGGGGTGGTCGGCGAGCACCTCGCGCAGCCGGCGTCCGGCTCCGGCCTGCACCCGGCTGGCACTGGCCTGCAGGTGGGCGCGGTCAGCGGCGATGTACTCACGCGCCACGCGCTGCAGCTGCGCGCCGTCGTGGGCGCCGTAGCGAGGGTCGCGCACGATGAGGTCGTCGGACAGTGAGGCCCACCAGACGAACTCGAGCTCGCGTGCCACGTCGTCCGCCGCGACGCCACGGTCGGCGAGCTCGTCGACGAGCGGCCCCAGGCCTGCTTCGCGGAGGGCGTCCAAGGCGCCCACGACGCGCGGCACGACCGTGAGCCGCTCGGGGGTGGCCGCCAGCTCGGCGAGCCGTCGGCGCAGAGTCGGCAGGTCGGACTCGAGCAGGGCGCCGCCTTCGGAGGTGGGCCGCAGTCGCTCGCCCAGCCAGGTCAGCTCGTCGGCCAGGGTGCGGTATGCCGTGCGCGCCCGGTCGAGGTCGACCGGGATCTCGGGTCGGCCACCGGCGCCGGCCATCTGCTGCCACGCCGTGCGCTGGGTCTGCGCATCGGCGAGCGCCGCGTGCAGGTCGGCCGGTGGGGTGCCGGGGCGCAGCAGCGATCGGGCCTGGCTGCGCAGCCGCCAACGGGACCACCAGCCGAGGTCGATGTCGTGCTCGCGACGGTATGCCGCGGAGCCGGTGGCCGCGACGAGCTCACCGAGGGGGAGGTCGAAGACCTCGGGCCGGAACACCTCGAGGGTGTCGCGCACCCGGCCCACGGTCTGCAGGACGTCACCCCAGTCCGTGGGGCGGCCTGCTTCGGGCAGCTCGACCTCGGCGAAGACCTCTCGCATGGTCTCGGCCACCTCGTCGAGTCCGCCCTGCGCGAGGCGGGAGGTGATGTCGCGGGCGCGGACGGCTTCGTCGGTGGTGGTGATGCGTGCGCCGAACCACGGGTCCGGACGCTCGGCCGCGTCGCCGCTGGCCCACGCGCCCAGGGAGGCTGCCTCGGTCAGCTGTCGGCCCAGCTCGTCCACCCGCTGACGAGAGAGACCGGCCAGCTGCTCACCACGCAGCCGCACCCGTGAGGTGGGCGGGTGGGGCTCGGCTCCGAGCCGGGAGATCGCCTCCTGCGCCTGGTGCGCGGAGACGCCCCACGGCTCGCGAACCTCGTGCAGGGCCGCGGCGTGGTCGACGAGCTGACGTCGCCGGTCGACCAGGGCGCGCTCGAGCTCGCCGGTGTCGGGGTCGCGGGTCTGCGCCGAGCGTTCCAGCGCCTGCCCGAACTCCTGGGCCAGGCGCCGCTTGTTGGAGGCCCCGTCGTAGGCGTCGAGGACGAGGTCACCGAGACCCACCTGCTCGAGCCGCGACAGCACCGCGTCGATCGCGGCCCGCTTCTCGGCGACGAACAGCACCCGCTTGCCCTCACCGGCCAGGGTGGCGACGAGGTTGGCGATCGTCTGTGACTTGCCGGTGCCCGGCGGGCCCTTGATGACCAGGTGTGCACCGGAGCGCACCGCGTCGATCGCGGCCTGCTGGCTGGAGTCGGCGTCGAGTACGAGCAGCTCGTGCACCGGGTCGGCATCCACCGGGCTGTCCGGCACCTCGGAGCGCACGGCACGCAGCGCACCCGGGTCGCCGGCCAGGGCAGCCACCACGTCGTGGTCGGCGAGCGACGCGCCCTGCGCCGCAAGGTCGGCCACCATCGGCAGCTTCGCGTAGGAGAAGGTGCCCACCACGAGCCGGGGTGACACGACGAAGTCCGGCACGGACGCGCACAGCCGCGTCAGGGCGGCATACACGGGGATGGGGTCGAAGGCCCCACCGGCGGTGGCGAGCTCCTCGAGCGCCCCGGAGTCGACGTCGATGCCCTGCTCGGAGCGCAGGTAGTGCTCGAGGACGGGGTTGAACAGGACGTCGGCGCCGAGGTCGAGGGTGAAGTCCTCACGCGCGGCGCCGGTCGGGCGCAGCACGCACGAGCGCAGCAGGACGGGGGCGGCGGGCGCGCGACCGGCGCCGCGGATGGTCCAGGTGGCCATGCCGATGGCGATGAAGCCGACGGCGATGCCGCGCTCCTCCAGCAGCTCGACGGTCTTGGCGCGGATGGTGCGAGCCCGTCTGCGGGCGTCGTCGAGCGCGGCCGGTTCGCGCACCAGGTCGGACAGCTTGGTGGGCCGGCCGGCGAGCAGCATGGCCAGGCCGCCGGGGTGGGCGTTGGTGAGGTCGAGGGTGCCGCTGGGCAGGTCGCGGTACCACAGCAGGGTGTTGCGGCCGCCCAGGTCGACGAGGTGCCGCTGCCACGTCTTGACGGCCGCCGCGACCCGCTCCCCCCGCGGGTCTGGCTCGGCCGAGGGCAGGGGCTGGTCGGACGGGGCACTCACCGTTGCAGGCTAACGGGCCTGGCTGTCGAGTTCGCCCGGCAACGCGGGCGTGGGACGAATCTGGTTGGAATCATTGGGCCGGATCAGCACGGCCGACACCGTGATGACGCACGCGAGCACTGCAGCGGCGGCACCCAGCACGTCGTAGCCGAGCTGGCCGACGACGACACCGGCCAGCGCTCCCCCGCCACCGGCGGCCAGGCCCATCGCGAGGTCGGAGGCGCCCTGCGCCCCGGCGCGTTCGCGCAGCGGCACCGCACGAACCACGAGGGTCGACCCGCTGACGAGGGTGAAGGACCAGCCGAGCCCGAGCAGGAAGAGCCCGACCGCGAGCCCCGGCGACCAGCCGAGCGGAGCCTGCGCGGCGAGCACCCCGGCCACCGAGAGGATGAGCGCCCCCGTCACGGCCATCGCGCGGCCGCCCCACCGGTCGACGGCCATGCCGACCAGGGGTGAGAAGGCGAACATCCCCAGGATGTGGCCGCTGATGACGAACCCGATGATCCGCAGGCTCGCGCCGCCGTGGTTCATGTGCACCGGTGTCATCACCATGACGCTGACCATGACGGTGTGGCCGACGGCGGTGGTGATGACGCCGAGCCGTGAGCCCGGGTGGGCCGCCAACGCGCGGAATCCGCGCAACACGCCGCCCTGCTGCCGTTCGAGCGGTTCGTCGGCCTCGACGGCTTCGACGCGGCGCGCCAGCAGCAGCGGGTCCGGTCGCAGCCGCCAGGTGATGAGCAGCGCGCCGAGGACGAGACCGAGGAGGGAGAAGACGTAGGGGCCGGCGAGGGTTGGTATGCCGAGGGCACGCGCGATGGGTTCGCCCGGCCCGGCAAGGTTGGGGCCCAGGACGGCACCGACCGTGGTCGCCCAGACGACGAGGGCCAGGTCGCGGCCGCGGTGCCGTTCCTCCGCGAGGTCGGCGGCGACGTAACGCGCCTGGTTGTTGGCGGCGTTGGCGCCACCGAAGAGGGTCGTGCCGACGAGCAGCAGGGCGAAGCTGCCGGTCGCCGCCGCCACGATGATCGCGACCGCGCCAGCGATGCCGATGAGGTAGCCGGTGAGCATCCCCCACCTGCGCCCGCGCCCGGCCATGACGTGGGCCATGGGGATGGCGACGAGCGCCCCCCCGAGTACCTGGAAGGTGCCGCCGAGTCCCGACAGGTCGGCCGATCCGCTGGTCTGCTCGGCCAGGAGCGCACCGACCGCCGCGCCGGCCGAGACGCCGACGCCCACGAGGACCTGGGTGCCGACGAGGGTGGCGACCGTGCGGCGCTGGATCGGGCGGAGGTCGAGCGTCTCGGCGGCGAGGGGCACCGGGTCAGTATGCCGGTGGGCTCGGACGGCGCCCGGACGGCGGTCAGCCGACGCCGGTGATAGTGAGGTCGAGGGCCGGCGAGGAGGACTGGATCGTCACGGTGCTGGTGCCGGAACCGTTCGGCAGGCCGGTGAAGGAGAAGCCGACCGAGCTCGCACCGGTCGGGATCGACACGGTCGTCCTCGGCTGGCCCGGTGCCGAGTTGGCGACCGTGATGGCGATGGGCGCGCCCGTGTTGGTGCGGACGTTGCCCCACCGGTCCACGAGGGTCAGGGTGCCGCCCCAGGCCTTGCCGTTGCCCGAGAGGGTCGGGGTGGTCTGGGAGCAGGTGGTCGGGGCCTCGTCGCTGCCGGAGCCGGCGGCACAGGCGAGGTCGACCGGGCCGGAGGCGTTGTTCGACGAGTGGGTCACGTCGGTGAGGCGCAGGGTGTAGGCCGGCGCCTGCTGCACGGTGATCGCGACCGAGCGGCCGGTGACCTGGCCCTGGGTGACCGTGATCGTCGTGGTCTCGGCGGCGTAGGGGGTGAGGGACACCCCGGTGGCGACGCCGGCCGTGAACGTGGCGGTGGCGGGGACGACGGGCACTTTGCCGGACGGGCTGGTGGACAGGCCGCTGATGGTGATGGCCTGGCTGCCGGTGAACGTCGTGTCGGTGGCTCCAGTGCAGCTGCGCTTGGTGATGGTGACACCGAAGGCGGCCCCGACCGTGGGTGTCGTGGTCGACGGGGTCACGACGAAGGTCGGCGCGGCCGCGCACTGGGTCGTGCCCGTGGCCGTCGACGACGTCGCGGTCCACGCGCCGAGCGAGGCGCTGAGCGTGTAGGAGTATGTGGTGCCCGGGGCCAGTCCGGTGTCGGAGCAGCTGAAAGTCGTTGCGCCAGAAGGGATCGAGCACGACTGCACTGTCGCTGTGCCGCGGTTGAGGGTGTATGCCGTGCCGGGCAGCTGGTTGCTCGGCAGCGCCCCACTCACGGTCAGCGAGGTCGTGCCGCTCGAGGTGACCGACGGCGCGGCCGGCGTCCTGAGCGTGGCTGCCGTTGCGCTGGCGGTGGCATTGGCCGCGCCCGTGGTCCAGTAGGCCGTGGCGGACCCGACGCCGGCGATCGCACAGATGGCGAGTGCGGTGACGGCGATGACACCGCGACGGGTGAGGGCGTTCACGAGACCCTCCCCGTGGCCGTGACGGGAACCGAGAACGTCGTGCCCTGGCAGGCGTTGGACGTCGATGTCGACATCGAGACGGTCGCGGTGAGCGTGACGGAACCGCCGGCGACAACGGCGCGCGGCAGCGATGCCGGTGGGGTCACGGTGATCCCGGCCGTTGAGCAACCATTCGCGGCAGTGATCGTGCCGAAGCTGACGGCCGTGACGGTGGCGCCAAAACCGTTGGGGTTGTTGACCTTCAACGTCAACGTGGCTGAGCTGCCGGGGTAGAGCGCGCCCGGGACATCAGCGGTCGCGGTCAGTGCCGCGGCGGTGCCGGCCTTGGCCGAAGTGGCGCCCGCGCCGGCTGCGGACCACACGGCATGTGCCATCGCACTGGTGAGCACTAGCGCGGTGGCGCCGGCGATGCCCGCGCTGAGGCGGCGGGTCCAGGGTGAGCGAGTCATGACGCGTTGTTCCCCTGGGTCGCCGAGCCGCTGAAGGTGAGCGGGAAGGTGACGCTCTTGCACGCGTCCTGGGAGGCGGCGGTGTCGAGCATCATGACCGACAGCGGCACCGTGATGCGCCCCTTGGCCGGCACGACGTAGGTGCGGGCGCCGGGTTTGGTCGACCGGTAGCTGCCAAGGACGAGGTTGGTGCTGGCCCGACAGCCCGGGCTCGCATCCGCCGCCTTCACCGACAGGTCGAGGATGCGGTAGGCCACGCGGTCGGGGTTGGTGACCACGACCTCGAGCGTCGAGATGGCGCCGGGCCGCAGCTGGTCGATGTGACCGACAGCTGCGAAGGGCGCGTGTCCCTTGCCTTCGCCGTTGCCTTCGCTGCTGCCCTCACCACTGACGTGGCCGCCACCGTTGGCTTGAGAACCGTTGGTGCTCTTGGGTTTTGGTGCTCGCGTCGGCGAGCTCGAGGCGGCGGCACCGGTGGCGGCGCGCGTTCCCTGCTCGCCGCCGACACCGGCATCCTGGCTCGAACCATTCGTCGAACCACTCGACGAGCCACCCGTCGAACCACCGGCCGGTGCCGGAGTCGTGGTGGGCTCGGGACTCGGCGCCACGGGCGGTGCTGCGTCGACGGTGCCGCCATCGCTGGCGTCACCGGTCTGGGGCGGAGCCTGCTCGCGCGGCACGATCGTGAGCGCACCGGGCTGGGGCTTCGCGTCGTCCCGGGTCAGCCACAGACCGCAGGATCCGAGCAGGCCGAGCAGCAGCACGGCGATCGCGATCAGCACGAGGGTGCGTCGCTGGCGCTGCTGCCGGGTGTCGGGCATCGGTGCTCCTGGGTGCGGTGGAACAGCTCGGGACGGGCGTGGGGCCGGGGTGGGCCCGGCGGCGTGCAGGGGGACGGTGACGCCGCCGGGCCGGCTCAGACCCGCGCGATCAGCGTCAGCTGCTGGTCAGCGCCAGGTTGACGGTGACGTTCTTGCAGGCGTCCTGGTTCTTGTCCAGGTTCTCCAGCTTGATGGTGGCGCCGGACCACGAGCCGACGTGGGTGCCCGACGGGATCTTGTTGTCGAACGTCGTCGGGTTGGTCACGGTGAAGTCGGAAGCGCTGCACGCGGGGTTCGAGACGGACTCGACCTTGAGCTGCATGGCAGTGACGTAGACCGCGCTCTTGTTGAGGTTCGTGAAGTCACCGGAGATGGCCACCGGCGCGCCGCCCGGGTAGAGGCCCTCCTGGGTGCTCGTGGTGTTGATCGTGATGGCGGTGACGTCGCCGGTCGAGGCCGAACCGGTGCCGGCCCCGCCGGTGGTCCAGTAACCGTAGGCAACGCCGCCGGCGACGAGGGCCAGGGCCGCACCGGTGGCGACGGCAGCTGCGCGCTTGCGCGTGTTCTTGTGCATGAAGGTGTTCCTTTGCATGACGTGTCGAGTGCGGGCCTGAATCCGCGGTTGGCCTCCCCTTGAAGCCATCACCGATCGTGGCCGCGCTGAGGGGTCAACGACATCGGCCGTCGAGTCGGGCTGGCGCCGTCGTTGGTCTGGCAAGGAATCCCCGGTTTGGTTCTGGGTTTGGTAAAACGCCCTCCATCACCCGGTCTCGTCTGCTAATGCACGATGCCCGATTGGTCCGGCTTGTCCGATCCCGCTGGCGCACACCCGAATCGGGCACCGCGAAGGCGACCACGCGGCATACCGGGGCATGAAAAAAGGGGCCCGCGCACCCAGGGGTGCGCGGGCCCGTGACGGGGTCTGGAGGGGTCAGCTCAGGTCGGCGTAGGGCAGGTTGGTGGTGGTGAGGCACCCCGCGGCGCGGCCCACCTTGGCGAGTCCGGCCTTGTCACCCGCGGCGAACCCGGAGGGGCCGGCGCTGCGCAGCGACGGGTACATGAGCTGGCGGGTATCGCTGACGTGCTGCAGGCCGACGGCGTGCCCCAGCTCGTGCATGACGAGGTTGGTGCGGCGCAGGCCGGTGCCGTAACCGCCCTTGAGCTGGCTCAGCGCCTGCGCGGTGTCGAGGACGACGAAGCCGCGCTGCGCGGCATACGAGTAGGTCGTGCGGCCATTGACCGTGCGACCCGACCAGGCGTAGGAGAAACCGCCCTGGCCGGCGACCGACCCGGACAGCGAGTACTGGGTCTTGCTGGGCGCGGTCCAGGCGATGACGACCTCGGCGCTCTGCCGCGAGGCGGAACCCGGCTGGGGCACCTCGCTCGTGGTTCCCTTGTAGGAGAACGTGATTCCCGTCGCCGCGCCGACTCGGGCGACGGAGCCCTTGGTCTCGGCGAGGATCGTCGCGCGTGAGGCGGAGGGCACCGAGGCGAGGTTGACCTTGTAGGTGACGACGCGCTGGCACGGGTTCCAGCGCAGGACCGGCTTGCTGCCGTTCGGGAGGGAGACGGTGGCGACCTTGTAGGTGGCCGTGGCGCCGGACGCCGCCTGCGGTGCTGCCGCCAGGGCTCCCACCGCCGCCAGCGGCGCAAGTGCCAGCGCCAGGGCCCGTGGGCCGAGACGTCGCGCCACAGGGGCGGTCACTCGCGCGGTGCGAGCGAGGGGGTGGACTAGGCGAAACATCGGAGGCCTCCGGGCGGTCTCAAAGGGGGTGACACGTCAGGAACTACTGGGGTCATGCGGGGGTTTTGGTGGCGCCGGGGCGCCGGTGCTGCGGATTCCGTACCTGCCGGTCGAGGTCAGGCTCCTCGAGGCCATGAATGGTGCGGTTGGTCCTTGTTGCGTCGTCAGCCTGCGTTAGCTGCTGACAGGTGTCATCGTGACTCCGCCGTTTGACGTAGGAGAAGACTTTCCAGTGGAAATCAACCGAACGGGTGAGGCGCTTCGCGTGCGCCTTCGAGGCGGGTTCTGCTAGCCAGCGACATGGAATCCGAAGGTTCCACGTCAAATGACTTCTGGATCCGAAGGTTGCAGCGTTTGGGTGGCCTGTTAACCGCAACTTCTCGTGCCTGCGCGGGTGTCGAAAATTCTTCGGTCGCCTCGGCTCTGACCTGCGGCTTCGCGCCGGACATGGGGTGTCAGGGCTCCTCCTTCTCGTGTTGGCGATGACGTGACAGCACGCCCGGGGCCCACCCCTGCCGGCTCAACTGACGGGGAAAACGAGCCCGCGGGGGTGGGGGCGGCCGGGGCGCGCCGACTCGCCTGGGACCAGTCCGCACATCCCCTCCAGGGGTCGGCCCTGGTCCCTCCGGATCCATTGAGCCAGCCCCGGCGCTCGTGGCCGATGCAAAGTGCGCACCCGCAGGGACGTTTCGCGCAGGTATGCCGCGTGGCCGTGCTTGGCTGCGCGGCATCCGGCGGGTTCGGTGTGGGGCCGCTCGGTCGGCTAACCTTCGTCGGGCGTCCTCGACGTCACGCGCGACCGTGGGACGGAAGCGCAACCCCGCCCTCGTAGCTCAGGGGATAGAGCACCGCTCTCCTAAAGCGGGTGTCGGCAGTTCGAATCTGCCCGAGGGCACTGATATATCCGCAGGTCAGAGGCCTATGGCTGCCAATCTGCCGGTCTCCAAACCAGCCAGTTGCCATCTGGTTGCCATCGGTCGGCCTGTGCCACAACCGACCAAGCCGATCTGAGCCGATGCGGCGTGGCTGTCGGCCCACGGTGCCTGTAGCCAGCCGCTCTCGACCCTGCGTCGGTTCTGGTCGGCGTGGCGGCTGCAGCCGGGTCGGCGGCTCGGGCTGTCGACGCGCTGTCGGCCCTAGACGCCGATCTGAGCCGACTACCGGGCTGCGTCGGGTGCATCAGCGTTACCCACGTCAGGACCTGAACCGCTCGCGGCTGTACGTGGAACCGATGGGCGGCACGGGGTCGCCCGCCTCCCCGGCCTGCTGGCGCGCCTTAATGGCGATCTGCTCGGGCGACAGTGAGCGGTGGTTGCCATGCGACCGGAGGATGAAACTCGGACTTGTCTGCGTGCGGATCGGTAGCTGTGCGACCGGCGTGGGGAACAAGCGGACAGAACTTCAGCGGATCGCCTGCGGCTGCCTCCAGCACTCGATAACTTGCGAGAGATCGATCGGCGGAATGCGGGGGTGAGTAGGAGTGACCGGACTCAAGGCCGGACTCGTCATTGCGATTACCACTGCCGTCTCCCTCACGGCATGTAGCGGGGGTGAACCAACGGCCGACGCCACCAGCGCGAGGACCTCGACCACCGCATCCGAGACAACCACCCACGCTCCGAGCGTCACCACGCCCGCGTCTACGACGTCAACCACCACCACGGCGCCAACGTCATCGCCAGCCGTCACTTTGGTCTGCGGCAACCTCGACAACGACGTGGAGTACGAGGAGCACACCGTCGCGCTCGCGGCCGATGGGACGCCTGACTACGGCGACCTGTGGAAGCAGCGCCTCGACTGCGACGCCTCGCTGGGTGACTTGGACGAGGCCAGCCAGACCGTTCCCGTCATCACGACCCTGCAACGAGGGGTGGTAGCAGCAGCGAAGAAGATCGGTTACGGGGAGTTCGAGAACGAGACCGAGACAGACGAACAGATCCTGTACTCGGTCTACCAATACTGCGGGTCCAACGACCCAACCGACCCCTACGCGACCATGAAGGACTTCAGCGACGGCCAGGTCGATGAGCTTCGCCTCTGGATGGTGCTGTGCCCGAAGCATCCCCAAGCCAAGAAGTGGCGCTCCGGCATCGGGGCTTCTGCCGAGGCACGGAAGGCAGAGGAGAACGGCACCCGCGTTTACGACGGCACCTACAACGTCCCTTCGCAGATGAAGCGCGGCACCTTCGTCGTCAGGAACGTGAAGGACTGCTACTGGGAGACGCGCGATTCTGCGGGCAACATCATTGCCAACAACTTCGTCCTCGCGGCTCCTCGCGTGGTCGCCGTGGTTGGTGGCTCAGCAGTGGTGTTCACAGCGGAAGGCTGCGGCGAGTGGAACCGAGAGTGACGCAGCCGCGCTCGGCACGAAACGGACCCATCGCGTGCGCACGGCTCCTTCGAACTAATCAGTCCCAGCGAGAGTCGCCATCGTGGTTGGCGATGTAGCGAAGGGCCTCGGGTCGCTAGACCTGCTCGGTACCGGCGTCTGAGAACTCTTCTCGCACACCCGCGCATTTGAAGTGTCTACGAGCCTTCTCGTAGTACGGCGTCTGGATGCGACGGAAGAGCTCGACGAACTGGTGCAGGTCCTTGGGTGGGATGCCGCCCTTCGTACCCAACTCCTGCATGTGAAGGGGTCCCATGGCGCATCGCCCGGCGGCGGCGGACGGACTGACGCGCGCGGGCATCCGATTGACTGTGGTCATGGCCTCGATGACGATGACGCCACCGACGAGGTGAGGAGAACCGTGCGCCCGTTCATGGACAAGGTCGTTCCGGAAGCGTGGGAGGCTGCCCGGCACTTCTCATCGACTGTGGCCCGGGCCGCGCAGGAGCGAGGACTCACGACGACCGAGATCGAGCTGGTCAAGGTGCGCGGCTCGCAGCTCAACGGGTGCGCCTACTGTCTCGACCTGCACTGCCGCGAGGCCCGCGCCGCAGGAGTGCCGCAACAGAAGCTCGACCTCCTGCCTGCGTGGCGCGAGACAGACCTCTACGACGAGCGCGAGGTCGCAGTCCTCGCAGTCACCGAGGCCGCCACCAGACTTCCCCTCACGGAGGACTCGGCAGCCGACCTTGCCGGCGCCCGGAACGTCCTGGGCGACGACGCGTTCGTCGCCACCGAGTGGGTCGCCGCCGCGATCAACACGTTCAACCGGGTCTCGATCCTCAGCCACCACCCCGTGCGGCCCCGCGATTCCGACGGCAGGATCGTGCGTTGACGAACGACGACCAGGGCAACCACGACCGAGGAGAAGTCATGGCCACGGAACGCTTTGAAGTGCAGCACCGCCCCGAGGACTCCCGCTACGTGCTCGTCGACCACGGCGAAGACGGCAGCGACGACAAGGAGATCGGCGAGGAACTCTACACCGACATCGACGAAGACGGAAAGCCCGAGCGCATCCTCTTCCACACCGCGGTGTCCGAGGAGTATGCCGGCCAGGGCCTCGCGTCGGACCTCGTCCAGACCGTGGTCGACGACGTCATCGCAGCCGGACGCGCAGTCGTGCCCGTCTGCCCCTACGTCGCCAAGTGGCTACCCAGGCACCCGGAGTATGCCGCCAACGTCGTGCAGCCGACGAAGGCTCACCTCGACGCTGTGCGCGCCAAGTCCCGCCCGGACTGAGCGCGGCCAGCCGGCCCACTCGACTGTGCCCGCGCACTGCCCGAAGGGACCGGGTAGACCTCAGCGCGCCTGCTCCAGCAGCGCGGTGACGAGCTGCCGACTGCGCCGGGCGTCCGCCTCACGGTCCGCTTCCTCGACGTCGTGGGTCTCCAGCTCGAGGATGTAGGAGCCGGTGAACCCCCGGCTCTCCAAGGCGCGGATGACGCCGGCGAAGTCCACCGTGCCCCGCCCGATGCCGACGTTGAGGTCGCCCGGGACCGCGTCTCGCAGGTGCACCCGCTCGACCCGGTCCGCGTGGGCTGCTGCCCAGGCGACGACGTCCTCCTCCGAGGCACCGAGGTGGGCGGTGTCGAGGACCAGACCGAAGACCGACGGGTCCACCATGGCGAGCAGCTGGTCTGCCCGAGCTGTCGTGTGGATCCACCGGCGGTGGTGCAGCACCTCGACCAGCAGCCTGACCCCGCGATCGGCACTGAGCGCCCCGAGAAACGTGAGGTTCTCCGCGATCGCCGCAAGGTCGGCATCCTCGTCGACGAAGTCCTCCCAGCTCTGCCGTCCGCAGTTGACGATGAGGGAGCCACCCGTTGCCGCGGCCAGCCGCAACAGGGGTTCGGCTCGAACTCGCAGCGCCTCCCGGTCGTAGTCGGGGTCGTTGATGTCACCGATGTCCGCATTCACCGCCCCGGCACGCAACCCGTACCCCCGCAGCAGCGCCAGATACGGATCCACGTTCCCGTCGAATGGCACCGGCACGTGGTCGACGACGTCGGGGATGGCCCCGAGCTCGGTTTCGACCGCGCCCAGTGCCGCGATGAGATGCAATGCCTCGTCCAACGGACGGTGGCGGAACGTGATGGTCGAGACGCCAACGACCTCGGGCCCACGCACGGACATAGTGCCTCCTTCCCCGACCGCCGTCAGGCGATGTACGTGCCGCCGTTGATGCTGTGCGTGATTCCCGTGATGTAGCCCGAGTCCTCGCAGGACAACCAGACGAACAGTGCGGCGATCTCCTCCGGCCGCGCCTGCCGCCGCAACGGGACCGCAGCCGCCAGCGCCTGCTCGGTCTCCTCGTCGCTGCCGACCCGGATGTCCGTGTCCACCACACCGGGAGCCACCGCGTTCACCGTGATGCCGTGCTCAGCGAGCTCGCGGGCCATGCCTCGGGTGAGGCCGAGCACGCCCGCTTTCGCCGCGGCATACGACGTCTTGGAGAAGACGCCACCACCGTGCTGGGCCGTGACCGACGACATGTTGACCACGCGGCCATAGCCACCCTTGATCATCTGGGGCACGAAGGCCTGGCTCAGCAAGAACGGCGCGGTGAGGTTCACCGCCATCACCCGTTCCCACTCGGGCAGCTTGAGGTCGAAGAACGACGAGGGGCTGGGTATGCCGGCGATGTTGCACAGTGTGCCCACCGGCGGGAGGTCGGAGGCGGCGACGGCCTCGGCGACCCGGTTGACCGCGTCCGGGTCCGTGACGTCGATGACGTAGGTCGCCACCTGCGCATCCGGAACCTCTTGCAGCAGTGCCGCTTTCGCTTGCTCGAGGCCGCGCTCGTTGATGTCGAGCAGTGCCACCGCCCAGCCCTCGCGAGCGAAACGCAGGCCGGTGTTGAAGCCGATTCCCTTGAGCGACGAGGCGCCCGTGACGACGGCAGTCCGTGTGCCGACTCCTGTGTTGAAACCCATGACGGTGATCCTTGCTGTGCGGTGTGGTGGGATGACGATGGTGGGACTGCTCAGCGCAGCGCGCCGAGGACTCGGTCGACGAGCGACTGGGTGGACAGGCCGTACTTGTCGTGGAGGGTAGGCAGTGCCCCGGCATCGAGGAACTCGTCCGGGAGCCCGATCGGGTTGACCTGCTTGGCTATTCCGCGTCGCACCAAGGCGCCGGCCACTGTTTCGAACAGGCCGCCCACGACCGTGTGGTTCTCGGCGGTGAAGGCCGGCCGGTCGGTGTCGAGCTGCGCCACGACTGTCGCCTCGTCGAACGGCTTGAGCGTCGCGCAGTGCACGACCGAGAGCTCGACGCCGTGGTCCGCGGACAGCGTGTCGGCAGCGAGCAGTGCCCGCATCGTCATCAGCCCGGACGACACGATGACCGCGTCGTCGCCAGGGCGGACCACCTTGGCCTTGCCGACCTCGAACGTGTAGTCGTACCGGTCGAGGATGCGCGGCACCTGACCGCGCAACAGCCGGGTGTACGTGGGCCCCTCGATCGCGGCGGCAGCGGGCACGATCGCCTCGACATCGACGGCGTCGGCCGGGTCGAAGATCGTGAGGTCCGGCATGCCGCGCAGGATCGCGACGTCCTCGGTGGCCTGGTGCGACGGGCCGTAGCCCGTGGTCAGCCCGGGCAGGGCAGCGACGATGTTGACGTTGAGCCGTGGCTCGGCCGCGTCGAGGCACAGGAAGTCGTAGGCCCGCCGCGTCGCGAAGACGGAGTAGGTCGTCGCGAACGGCACCAGCCCGACCGCTGCCATGCCTGCGGCGGCACCGACCATGAGCTGCTCGGCCATGCCCATCTCGAAGTAGCGCTCGGGGTGGGCCGCCGCGAAGACGTGCATGTCGGTGTACTTCGACAGGTCGGCCGTGAGACCGACGACGCGCTGGTCACGCTCGCCGAGGGCCGCCAGTGCGTGCCCGAACGGCGCTGAGGTCGTCGGCACTCCCGGGTCGGCGATGGAGGCGATCATGGCGGCCGAACGCTTGACGGGGACGGCCTCGGGCGCAGCCGAGGTCGTGGCGTCGGCTGTAGTGGTGGTGGCGGTCATGACTGGGCCTCCCGGTGTCCGGCGGTGAGCTGTTCCTTGGCGATCGGCCACTCCTCGGCAGCGACTCGCAGGAAGTGGAGCTTGTCCTTGGCCTCGAGCACCGGGACACCCTTCGCCAGACGGGTGTCACACAGGATCACCTTCGGAACTCCCTGTGCCGCACCGGTTTCCGTGACGTGGTCCAGCGCGGCAAGCACGGCCTCGAGGTCGTTGCCGTCGACGCGCTGCACGTCCCAGCCGAACGACGCCCACCGTTCCTCCTGCGGCTCGAGCCGCAGGACGTCGTCGGTGCGACCGTCGGCCTGCAGCCCGTTGAGGTCGACGAGGGCGACGAGGTTGCCCAGCTGCCAGTGCGAGGCCGACATGGCCGCCTCCCACGTGGAGCCCTCGTTCAGCTCTCCGTCGGACAGCAGGTTGTAGACGAGCTGGCCCTCGCGCCCCTGCAACCGCAGTCCCAAGGCCATCCCGACAGCCTGACCAAGGCCGTGCCCCAGCGACCCACCGGAGATCTCCATCCCCGGCGTGTACGACTTCATGCCGGACATCGGCAGGCGCGAGCCGTCCGCGGCATACGTCTGGAGCTCCTCCCGGGGGATCACCCCCGCGGCCGCCAACGCGGCATACGACGCCAGGGCGTAGTGCCCGATCGAGAGGAGGAAGCGGTCGCGTCCCTCCCACTCGGGGTCATCGGCCCGGTGCCTGAGCTTGTCGCAGTAGACGGCTGCGAGCACGTCCGCGATGCCGAGCGCCTGGCCGACATAGCCTTCGCCCTGCGCCTCCCCCTGCTCCAGGACGCCCATGCGGATCTCGTATGCCGCCTCGGCGACGCGGGCGTGTCGCTCGCGCTCGATCGTGGTCCGGGTCTGCTCGACGGTGGTCATCAGTGCATCACTCCTGCGGTGTGCTGTGGGGTGGCCGAGCTGTGGTGGTGGGCGCCCGCCGGCTGCGGAGTCGCGTCGGAGATGCGCTGCGCCTCTCGTCGCTCGGCAGGTCCCCAGGTCTCACGGGTGACGAGGGTCGCCACCAGGCCGATGGCGGAGTAGGCCAGGAACAGCAGGGCCGGACCGAGCCAGCCGAAGGCCATGTAGAGCAACGTGGTGAGGAACGGCGTGAGGCCGGAGACCATGGCCGAGACCTGGTAGGCAAGGGACGCGCCGGAGCTGCGGGTGTTGGCCTGGAACAGCTCGGGGAACCACGCACCCTGTGAGCCGGCAAGCGCGTTCTGGCTGATGCAGTAGCTCACGACGACCGTCAGGACCACGGCGATGAAGAGTCCGGTGTTCGCGAGGAGGAACATGGGGATCGCCCACGCGCAGTTGAAGAGCGTCACCCACAGGTAGAGCGGTCGGCGACCGATCCGGTCAGTGAGAGCGCCCCACCCGAACGTCGCGAATATGCCGATGGCCGACGCGATGCACAGCGCGAGGATGGTCTGCGCCGAGTTGGCGAGGTCGTTGCTGTGCAGGTAGCTGATCATGTAGGTGATCGAGATCGCGTAACCGGCGGTCTCCGCGACACGCAGCCCGATGCCGCGCAGGATGTTGCGCCAGTCGTCACGCAGGACCTGCTTGATCGGGTTCTGGACGAGCTCGCCGGAGTCCTTGACCTCCTCGAAGACCGGCGACTCGGGCACCTTCGACCGGATGACGAGGCCGACGATGACCAGGACCGCGCTGAAGAGGAACGGCACCCGCCAGGCCCAGTCGCCCGGGAGCTGCACCGATCCGAGGAACGCCAGGTTGGCCAGCAGCAGCCCGACGGGGAAGCCGGCCTGCACCATGCCGGTGAACTTGCCTCGCCTGAGCCACGGGGCGTGTTCGTAGGTCATGAGGATCGCCCCGCCCCACTCCGCGCCGTAGGCCAGGCCCTGGATGATCCGGATCGTCACGAGCAGCGCCGGAGCCAGCACCCCGACCTGGGCGTACGTCGGCAGGCAGCCGATGAGGACGGTTGCCAGGCCCATGATGATGAGGGAGGCGACGAGGACCGGCTTGCGGCCGATGCGGTCGCCGAGGTGGCCGCCGATGATGCCGCCGAGGGGGCGGGCGACGAAGCCGACGCCCAAGGTGGCGAACGAGGCCAGCGTGCCCATGAGCGGGTCCTCGTTGGGGAAGAAGACGGTCCCGAAGTAGAGGGCCGCCGCAGTGCCGAAGCCGATGAAGTCGTAGGCCTCGATGACCGCGCCGGCGGTGGAACCGAACGCCACCCGCGTCTGGTCTCCGGTGCCGTGCACGGGGCCGCGCATCCGCAGCCCGGTGGTGGGGGTCGAGGTGGTCATGGCGTGTGCCTTCCTTCGAGGCCGCACTCCAGTGTGCGGCGTCCAATAATTGTTAACAGTTGACTGCTGACAGTCAAGAGTTGACGACCAACATCTGAACGACGGAGAATCGGGCAGGTCGCGCCGACGGCCGTTCCGGACGCACATCAAGGGGCACATCTCGTGGCAATGGCAATCGTCAACCGCACCCTGCGCGAGCAGGTGCTCGAGCAGCTCCGCGCGGCGATCCTCGACGGCACCTTCGCCCCCGGGGAGAAGCTGGCCGAGGTCGAGCTCGCAGCCCAGTTCGGCGTCAGCCGCGGCACCGTCCGGGAAGCACTGCGGACCCTTCACAACAGCGGCCTCCTCGAAGGCAGCGAGCGCAGCAGCCTGCACGTCCGCCGGCTCACCGGGCCCCAGACCGTCGAGCTCTACGACGTGCGCTCAGCGCTCGAGGGGCAGGCCGTCGCGACGATCCTCGCCTCGGATGACCCCGCCGCCGTGATCGACGAGCTCGAGGCCCAGCTGCCCGAAGCCACGGCCGACATGACCTACGCCGAGCGCTTCGAGCGCGACCTCGGCTTCCACGAGGCGCTGTGCCGGCTGTCGGGCAACGCGACCCTGCTCCAGATGTGGACGAGCATCAAGGACCTGATGCGCATCTCCGTGCTGGCCGCCCCCGACCAGGGCTCGAGCAGCCTGATGAGCAAGAGCCACCACCAGCCCATCATCGACGCCATGCGCACCGGCGACCCGGAGAAGGCGCGAGGCGTGCTGGCTGCGCACATGGCGACCGCCGCCGAGGTCTGGAGCCAGAAGGCCGAGTCGGACGGAGCCGGACGCGCTCGCTGACCTGCGCCGCGGGTTGCCGACCGCACAGAGGTATGCCGTCAGCGCGGAAGGGTGAGCACCTCGGCGCCGTCGTCGGTGATGGCGATCGTGTGCTCGCTGTGCGCTGTCCGTGACCCCGTGGCGCTGCGCAGCGTCCACCCGTCGTCGTCGGTCACCAGCTCGTCGGTGTCGGCCATGACCCACGGCTCCAGCGCCAGCAACAGGCCGGGCTGCAGCCGGAAACCGCGACCCGGCCGGCCGGCATTCGCGACGTGCGGGTCCTGGTGCATGGTCGATCCCACGCCGTGGCCGCCGAACTGGGTGTTGACCGAGTACCCCTGCGCCACAAGGACTTCCCCGATGGCGTGCGACAGGTCTCCGATCCGGGCACCCGGCCGCGCTGCCGCGATCCCTGCGACGAGCGCCTCCCGGGTCGCCTCGATGAGCGCCAGACTCTCGGCCGGCTGCGTCTCGCCGACCACGAAGCTGATCGCCGAGTCCGCGACGATCCCGTCGAGCGACACCGCGAGGTCGAGCGACACGAGGTCACCGTCGGCGATCGCGTAGTCGTGCGGCAGCCCGTGGAGCACTGCGTCGTTGACGGACGTGCAGATGTAGTGGCCGAACGGCCCCCGCCCGAACGACGGCTCGTAGTCGACGTAGCACGAGACCGCACCGGCGTCGCGGATCATGCCCTGGGCCCAGTCGTCGATGTCGAGCAGGTTGGTGCCCACGACGGCCCGCCGCTTGAGCGTCTGGAGGATGTCGGCCACCAGCGCCCCAGTGGCGCGGGCGCGCTCCAGCTCTCGTGCGTCCAGGATCTCGATCATGGGCACATCAGACACCCAACTCCGGCCGGAAATCGAATCAGTCGCCGGGCTCGCCCGGCGTGAGGTGGCACGCGCGCCGTGCCGGCCGAGCGGCATACTCACGACTCGTCGCCCACGCAACCGCTCACCAAGTGGACGCACCTGCGGTTGGACGAACGTTTTCGACCCGTATCAGCCGTTCAGCCGGTGTTGCGCGGCACAACCAACCGCGCCGGTCCGGCGGCCGCTAACTTCCCCGTCATGCCGCAGCTGGCCGACCACGCCGAGCTCCTCGACGAGCTCGACCCACGCACCCGCAAGATCGTCGTCCAGGCCCTCGCCGCCCACCCCGACGGCCGCGCCCCGGACCGCGACGAGGTCGTCGACCTCATCGACCGGACCCTCGGTCGCATCACCTTCGAGCAGTACCTGCGTCGTGCCCGGGCCCGCCGCGCCCGGGCCGCGCGCATGGTCCAGTCCGCGGCGTCGGTTGGCACGTGAGCGGTCCGGGCCGCTACCGTTGCGCCTGAAAGGGAGTAGTCCCCAATCGCCGCGTCGACACACTGACCCCCGGGTCCGGTGCGGTGGGCCACCTTTGTGGCGGACGAGACTTTCGACCAGTTGACACGACCCATGTTGGACGTGCCTGGTCGAAGGGACGTCCAGGTCGGCGCTCTCCTCGGCCGGGCGGCTAGGAGAGCCCGTTGTACGCATTCCTGCTCAGCACCGCTGTCATCTTCGTCGCCGAGCTCGGCGACAAGAGCCAGCTGATGGCGATGACGTTCGCCACGAGGTACAAGGCCCGCGACGTGATCCTCGGCATCACGGCCGCGACCGCGATCGTGCACCTCGGCTCGGTCGCCATCGGCCGCTGGGTGGGCGGCGCGTTCGCCGACAGCCAGTGGATCATCACCCTCATCGCCGGCGTGGCCTTCCTCATCTTCGGCGCGTGGACCCTGCGCGGTGACGAGCTCACCGACGAGGAGGCCCAGAAGGCCAAGCGCAGCAAGGGCGCCGCGATCATCGCTGTCGGCATCGCGTTCTTCCTCGCCGAGCTAGGCGACAAGACGATGCTCGCCACGATCACGCTCGCGACCAAGGAGGACTGGTTCGGCACGTGGGTCGGCAGCACCCTCGGCATGGTCGCGGCCGACGCGCTCGCCATCGTGGTCGGCGCCGTCCTCGGCAAGCGGCTGCCGGAGAAGGTCATCAAGATCGGCGCCGCGATCGCCTTCTTCGTCTTCGGTGTCATCCTCATCTGGCAGGGCCTCGCCTCGCGCTGACGCACGTGTCGGGTATGCCGCGTGGTCGCGGTGGCGACGTGCGTCGCCTCCGCGACCACGCGGCATACCCGCGCGGCTGGTCAGGCGAGGGCGATGAGGACGAGCGCGCCCGCCACGACATCGAGGACCAGACAGAAGCGGGCCATCGACGGCACGACCACCCGGCCTGTGCGGAGGTGATGGGCATCCCACGCCGCGTGCACGAAAAGCCCTGCAGCGACAAGGATTGCGGCCAGAGTCGGGTTGACGCCGGCTGCCCAGAGGGCGATGGCGCCGGTGGCGAGCATGGCCGCCGACTGCAGCGGCAGGCCCCACGTGGGACGGTCACGGTTCTGGGCGAACCCGATGCCGGCCAGGACGACCGCCAGGCCCAGCATCGCGATCGTCGGGTCGAACCCGTCGATCGCCTTGGCGACGCCGATGAGGACGAACGTCACGAGGAACGCCGGCCACGCGGCCGCACGGCGACCGAGCGCGGCAGCGGTCAGGTAGACGAAGCCGGAGGCAGCCACGACCGGCGCGACGTCGTTGCCGGTGGCTCCGTATGCCGTGGCGCCGCCGACGAGGGCGCCCGCCAGCAACGGCCAGGTGAGCGACCAGCCCGAGGTGGCGCGGCCGGTGGTGACGGGTGCGGTGGTGGACATGCCCAGCAGGGTTGCGGCGGGCGGCGTTGGCGGGCAACGAGGATCGACTGGCCCGGCCGAGATGCTGGGATATCCGGCCAGCAGGCCGTCGCCACAGGGCATCGGCCAAGCTTTCGGGGCGAGTGGCCGAAAGCTGCGTGGCCCGCACGGTCTGGGCATGGAAGAGTGCGGGCGATTGGCCGAAAGCTGCGTGGTTGCCTGCGCCCCGGCGCGCCGAAAGACTGCGGGCATGAGCGACGAACAGTGGTTCCGCGAGGCGGTCGTCTACCAGATCTACCCGCGCAGCTTCCAGGACAGCAACGGTGACGGCATCGGTGACGTGCGCGGCATCATCGACCGGCTCGACTACCTCAAGTCGCTCGGCATCGACGTGCTCTGGCTCTCCCCCATCTACCGCAGCCCGCAGGACGACAACGGCTACGACATCAGCGACTACGAGGACATCGACCCCGCGTTCGGGACCCTCGCCGACGTCGACGAACTGATCGAGCAGGCGCACGCACGCGGCATACGCGTCGTCATGGACCTCGTCGTCAACCACACGAGCGACGAGCACCCGTGGTTCATCGAATCCCGTTCCAGCACAAGCAGTCCCAAGCGCGACTGGTACTGGTGGCGGCCACCCCGGGACGGCTTCGAGGCCGGCCAGCCCGGCGCGGAGCCGACCAACTGGGAGTCCTTCTTCAGCGGACCGGCCTGGGAGCTCGACCGCGAGACCGGCGAGTACTACCTGCACCTGTTCACCCGCAAGCAGCCCGACCTCAACTGGGAGAACGAGGAGGTGCGGGAGGCGGTCTACGCGATGATGCGGTGGTGGCTCGACCGGGGCATCGACGGATTCCGGATGGACGTCATCAACATGATCTCCAAGGACGTCTCCTCCACCGGCGCGCTGGCGGACGGCCCGCCCAAGCCGGGCACGACTCTCGGCGACGGCACACCGCACTTCATCGCCGGCCCGCGCATCCACGAGTTCATCCAGGAGATGCACCGCGAGGTGTTCGAGGGCCGCGAGCAGAAGTACCTCACCGTGGGCGAGATGCCGAACGCGACCGTCGAGCAGGCCGTCCTCTTCACCGACCCTGATCGGCACGAGGTCGACATGATCTTCCAGTTCGAGCACGTCGACCTCGACCGAGGCGAGCACAAGTGGGACCGCAGGAGGGTCGACCTGCGCGACCTCAAGGCGTCGTTCGGGCGGTGGCAGGCGGGGCTCGCCGAGACAGGGTGGAACTCGCTCTACTGGAACAACCACGACCAGCCACGCGCCGTGTCGCGGTTCGGCTCCGACGACCCGCAGCACCGCGTCGCCTCCGCCAAGCTGCTCGGCACCGTGCTGCACCTGCACCGCGGCACGCCGTACGTCTACCAGGGCGAGGAGCTCGGGATGACCAACGTGCCCTTCGCCGACGCCAGCGCCTTCCTCGACGTCGAGTCGGTCAACTACTTCCGCACCGCGACCGAGGCCGGTGCGGACCCGCAGGAGGTGCTGGCCAACCTGCGCCTCGGCAGCCGCGACAACGCCCGCTCCCCCATGCAGTGGGACGACAGCGAACAGGCCGGCTTCACGACCGGTATGCCGTGGGCGCCGGTCAACCCGAACTACCCCGACATCAACGCAGCCGACGCCGTCGCCGACGACGACTCGGTCTTCCACCACTACCGGCGACTCATCGAGCTCCGGCACACCGAACCCGTTGTGGCACAAGGCGACTTCACCATGCTCGCAGCCGACCACCCCACCCTCTACGCGTTCATCCGGGCCCACGAAGACACCGAGCTGCTGGTGCTCGCCAACTTCTCGTCCGAGGATCTCGAGCTCACGGGCGACGACATCCCCGACATCTCCGGGTGGGAGGGCGCCGAGCTGGTGCTGGGCAACCTCGGCGACGCCGAACCCGCGGCAACGCTGCGCCCGTGGGAGGCCCGTATCCTGCGGCGCTGAGCTGACGCTGAGCTGGCGCTGAGCGGCCACGGCTCCCCCCGCGAGCCGACTTGACCGAAACCGACCTCGTGCAGGCCGTCGCTGTGCCACTCTGCCGACTGTGATCAGGGCAGAACTCGGACTCGGGATTCTCGGCACCGCGCTGTGGATCTACTGCCTGCTCGACGTGATCATGGCTGACGAGTCCCGCATCCGGAACCTGTCGAAGGGGACCTGGGTCTTCGTCGTGCTGGTCACGTCGGTGGTCGGTGCGGTCGCGTGGCTCGTGGCCGGACGGCCCGAGGGCAGCTCGTCGCGAGGCTTGCCCTACAAGGGAAACCGCGGCCGTGAGAACGACCCGGGATTCCCCGAGTACGACCGGCCGGGCCGCTACCAGGCAGCCAACCCCGATGACGACGCGGAGTTCCTGCGCAAGGTGCGTGAGCGCGCCGAGGCGCAGACGGCTGAGGCGAAACGCCAACGGGCAGAACGCGAACGGCTCGAGCGGGAGGCGATGGAGCGAGAGCGCGCGGCGCGCCTGGCCCGCGAACGCGCGCTGCAGGAGCGCCGGTCACAGGGCACCCCCCCCGGGCCCGACCAGGATGCGCCCCAGCCCAAGGGCGAGGACGCCTGACACCTCACCGCAGGCTCACGGCATACCAACCCTCGTGTGCCGCACGCCTGTGTGCCCGTCCGACCGTCATGGACGGTGACACCAGCACCCACACCGGTCTGGGAGAATGAGACATGGCCGCGAGAACGACCAGCCCCAGCCCGCCTTCCACCCTCAGGACCTACCTCACCTGGACCACCGTCGCGCCCGTGATCGCGCTGGTGCTGCTGGCCATCACGTGGGGCAGCTACGACCTCGGCATCGTCCCGGTCGTCCTCGTCGCCATCGCCCTGGCCGGAGCAGTCCTCGCCGCGGTCCACCACGCGGAGGTCGTCGCCCACCGCGTGGGCGAGCCCTACGGGTCGCTCGTGCTGGCCGTGGCTGTCACGATCATCGAGGTCGCGTTGATCGTGACCCTCATGATCTCCGGAGGCTCCGAGACCTCGACCCTGGCGCGTGACACCGTCTTCGCGGCCGTGATGATCACCATCAACGGCATCGTCGGCATCTCGTTGCTGGCCGGGTCCCTGCGACACGGCCTGGTGGCGTTCAACGCCGAGGGCACCGGGGCGGCCCTCGCCACCGTCACGGCGCTGGCCGTCATGACCATGGTGGTGCCGACGTTCACCACCAGCGAGCCCGGACCCGAGTTCTCGACCCCGCAGCTGGTGTTCGCCGCGATCTCCTCACTGGCGCTCTACGCGATGTTCGTGTCGACACAGACCCGCCGTCACCGCGACTTCTTCCTGCCCGTCAGCCCGGACGGCCGCCCCCTCAAGGCCGACGAGCACGCCGACCCGCCGACGGGCCGCGAGACGATCGTCAGCCTGGTGCTGCTGCTCGTGTCGCTCGTCGCCGTCGTCGGGCTGGCCAAGGTGGAGTCGCCCGCGATCGAGGACGCCGTGGCCGCCGCCGGCTTCCCACAGTCCTTCGTCGGTGTCGTCATCGCGCTGCTGGTGCTGCTACCCGAGACGATCGCCGCCGTCAACGCCGCACGCCGTGACCGCATCCAGATCAGTCTCAACCTGGGTCTCGGGTCGGCCATGGCCAGCATCGGCCTCACCGTCCCCGCCATCGCCATCGCCTCGATCTGGCTCGACGGCCCGCTCAACCTCGGCCTGGGCCCGACCCAGATGGTGCTGCTGGCGCTCACCGTCGTCGTCAGCGTCCTCACCGTGGTGCCGGGCCGCGCGACCCGCCTCCAGGGCGGGGTGCACCTCGTGCTGCTCGCGGCCTTCGTGTTCCTCGCCGTCAACCCCTGACCCGTATGCCGCGTGGTCACCACGCGGCACGCGTCCCCCTGCGCCCGCGACTCGTTGCCCGGCACTCGGCATCCGGGCCCCCAAACAGCTCCCCGTGCCGAGCCACCGGCAACACGTGCAGCACCGCCCGACTCGTTGCCGAGCACTCGGCATCCGGGCCGCCAAACGGCTCCCGGTGCCGAGCCACCGGCAACACGTGCAGCACCGCCCGGCCGACATACGGCATACCGTGACTGACATGGCAACGATCGAGGCGGTCAGCGGCGACATCACGACCCAGCGGGTGGACGCGATCGTCAACGCAGCCAACTCGACCCTCCTTGGTGGCGGTGGTGTCGACGGGGCGATCCACCAGGCGGCGGGTCCGCGGCTGCTCGAGGAGTGTCGACGCCTGCGCAAGACCACCCACCGCAACGGCCTCGACGTGGGCGACGCGGTAGCCACCGGAGCCGGCGACCTCCCCGCACGCTGGGTGATCCACACCGTCGGCCCGAATCGGAACCGCGGCCAGACCGACCCCGAGCTGCTCGCCTCGGCGTTCCGCCGCTCGCTCGAGGTGGCAACGCAGGTCGGTGCGCGGTCGGTGGCGTTCCCGGCCGTGAGCGCCGGCGCCTACGGGTGGGACGCCGACGAGGTCGCGCGGATCGCGGTCAGCACCGTGCAGGGCTGGACCGCCGAGCACGCCGACGTCGACCTGGTGCGTTTCGTGCTGTTCGGGCCACGCACCTCCGCGGCCTTCGAGCGCGCGTTGAGTGCCTGAGACCGACTCCCGGGGAGTGGTCAGGCACTCGACGGGGCGGGGTCCTCTTCCTGCGCGGCGGTGATGAGCTGGCCGATGACTTCGGCCGAGTGCGCGCCGGACAGGGCCACCTTGCGGTTGCCCATGAAGAACGGCACCGAGCTGATCCCGATCTCGCGAGCGGCCTGCTCGTCGGCCCGCACATGGTCGGCGAACTCGTCACCGGCCAGGACCGCTGCCAGCCGACCCCCGTCGAGACCGGCCTCAGTGCCGAGCCGCTGCAAGGTCTCAATGTCGTCGATCGCCTTGCCCTCGGAGAAGTGGGCGACGTAGAGCCGTTCGAGGACGGCGGCCTGCAGGGCGGGACCGCCCTGCTCCAACCCGAGGGCGATGATGCGGTGGGCGTCGAAAGAGCTGGACCGCAACTGCTGGTCGACGTCGATGACGATGCCGTCCGGTCGTGCCAGCGTCGCGGGGCGTTCGGCCATCTCCCGCGCGCCGTCCAGGTCGGTGCCGTACCGCTGCGCCAGCCAGGACAACACCGTGGACCCGTCACCGCGCGGGGCGTCCGGGTCGAGCTCGAAGGCGTGGTAGGTCACCGTCACCTCGGCCGGCAGCGCGCTCTCGGCGATGGCCTGCTCGAGCCGGTGCTTGCCGATGAAGCACCACGGACAGACCACATCGGCCCAGACATCGATCTCCACGGCAGCCATGCACCCATCCAAACACGGCTCGCGCTCCCTCGCCCCGGTGGCCGGGTCTGCGGTGGGGTCGGCCGCGGACCCAGCCACGCGGCATACGCGAAGGCCCCGCACCGTCAGGAGACGGGCGGGGCCTTCGAGGTGGTGCGTGAGGCGCCTCAGGGGCGACCGTAGGTGACTGCGCTGGTCCAGATCGAGCGCTTGCTCACGACCGAGCCGGTGCGCGGGCTGTCCCACATCATGTTGTTTCCGGCGTAGATGCCGACGTGGTAGGCCGGGGCGCCGAAGAACACGAGGTCACCGGGCTGCGGGTTCGAGACCGGCGTGGCGGCCTGGCGCTGAGCCTCAGCGGTGCGCGGCAGGCTCTTGCCAACCTGGCGGAACACGTAGGACGTGAAGCCGGAGCAGTCGAACCCGGTGGACGGGCTGGTGCCGCCGTACTTGTACGGCAGACCCGCGTACTGCGCCGCGATCGCGAGGACGCCACCGGCGGCGGGCGCCAGGTTGGTGTAGTCCTTCTTCGGCGTCGACGCCTTGGTCGAGGTGCGCTCGGCGGAGCGGCTGACCGACGAGCTCGTGTCGCGCACGGCCTGACGGGTCTGCTGCTGCGCCTGCTCAACCGGGGCGACCCGGACGACGGGCTTCGGCTTGGGCTTGGGCTTCGGCTTGGCCACGGCCTTGAAGCCGATCAGGCCGAAGGAGTTCGTCGCCTGCGGTGCAGCGGCCTCGGGGGCCTGGACAGCGACGGGGGCAGCGGTCGGAGCCGTGGCCTTCGTGGTGACCGCGCTCGACGCCGGTGCGGCCGAGGCCGGCAGGGCGAAGGAGGCGACCAGACCACCGGAAGCGGCCAGGACTGCGGACGTCTTGACGGCGGGCTGGGCAGCCTGCGCGACGATGCCGCTGATCTCGGAAACGGGGTTGAAACGACCTGGCGCGCGGTGACGGCCAGCAGGCTGAGATGCCACGTGAAGGGTCCTCCGGCGCCTACGAGGTGAGCTGTCGGGTTCGGGTGGAGGTCACCCGGCCCACACGGTTGCCACCCGACCTAGCGGGCGCGCGCGTGAGGACTTAACCCCAAGGACCATCCGAGGACGGCCCACAAGTGGGTCCCCCGCTCCTGCCAAGCGGTGTTGTGCTGTGCGCCCCGATGTGGCGGCAGGACTAGGCGTTGCCACGCGGGACCGGTTCCTCGGGGGTCTGAAGAACCTCGGCAACCGTAACGGATGACCCCCCGAATGTCACGCTCAGGTCACGGGAGTCTCTGTTTTCGACCAGACATGGGCAAAACGGCTGATGCCCGGCGTGCTCCGACGACGGGTCAGACGGTGCTCAGCGGGCGCCTCAGACCGTGCTCAGACGAGGGCGGCGAACACGTGCTGGGCGACGTCGTCGGGCAGTGACACGCCCGTCTCCTCCGGCGCGTCCTCCCGCACCGCGACGACCCGGCCGTCCTCGCGCCGGACCCGCACCCGCTCCCCCGGCAGCAGCCGGGCGACCGTGAGCAGGCTGAGGGCCTCGTGGTCGACCTGCACCGGCTCGCCGATGCGACGCACCAGCACCGTCTCGGGCTCGTCACCGGCCAGCTCGGTCAGCGTCTTGAGGCCGCTGCGGAAGTCCTCGACGGGGTCGTCCTCACCCAACTCGTCCAGGCCCGGGATGGGGTTGCCGTAGGGCGAGTCCTGGTGATCCTTGAGCAGGGCCAGGATCTTGCGCTCGACCCGCTCGGACATGACGTGCTCCCAGCGGCAGGCCTCGTCGTGGACGTACTCCCACTCCAGCCCGATGACGTCGATGAGCAGCCGCTCGGCCAGGCGGTGCTTGCGCATCACCCGCGTGGCGAGGAGCCGGCCCTGCTCGGTGAGCTCGAGGTGACGGTCGCCGGCGAGCGTGACCAGGCCGTCGCGGTCCATCCGGGCGATGGTCTGCGACACGGTCGGTCCGGAGTGACCGAGGCGCTCGGCGATGCGCACGCGCAGCGGCGGGATGCCCTCTTCCTCGAGCTCGAAGATCGTCTTGAGGTACATCTCGGTGGTGTCGATCAGGTCCGTCACGCTCACAGCCTCTCACTCGCCGCCGACGCGGCGCCCTTCTTTGGCCGGCTCACCCCGGCGCTGGATTCAACCATGCGGGCGCCGCCGATATGCCGGTCCTCCCACGACGAGGGCGAGGTATGCCGCGGTGCCGGCTCCGCGGCATACCTCGCGTCAGCGCCTGGTGGGGTCGTAACGGGGAACCCAGTAGCCGAGCCAGCCCGTGCCCAGCAGGGCGAGGCCGCCCAGGGTGAGGCACGCGGCGGCGAGCGACACCTGCGCCGTGACCGCGCTGATGAGCAGGGGCGCCCCGCTGCCACCGACGACCGACACGAACCGCCACCCGCCGAGGAACTGCGAGCGCCCGATCGACGGGGCGTTGTCGGCGCCCAGGGTCATGACGATGCCCGAGCCGAGGCCGTTACCGACGGCGGCGAGCGTCGAGGCGGCCAGGACGGTGGCGGCGCTGGTGGTCAGTGGGAGGAGCAGCAGACCGATCCCGAGCAGGACGACGCAGGGCACGGCCACCCAGAAGCGGCCGAACCGGTCCATCACCGAGCCCGCGGGGTAGAAGAGGAGCATCTCGACCCCGCCGGTGATGCCGAAGATGACCGCCGTCGCGCTCGGTGAGAGGCCGACGTGCGCGGCCCAGAGAGGCACGAGCACCATGCGGGCCGAGCGGGCGGCGCCGATGACGAGGATGCCGAGGCCGAGCGTGAGGTAGGTGCGCCGGTGCGCCCAGATCAGGCCCAGGGTGCTCTTGGCTTCGGGTGCCCCGGCCTCGGAGGCGGCACGTTCGGCCGCTTCGTGCTCGGCGGTGATGTCGGGGGCCAACCACACGAGCAGCGCGGCGGCCACCCCGGCGACACCGGCCACGGCGAACCCGGCCTTCGGCCCCCACGCGTGGATCAGCGGCGCCCCGATGAACGGCCCGACGAACAGCCCGATCCGGTGCACCCCACCCAGGGTCGACATGGCCCGCGCGCGCATCCGGAACGGCACCGCCTCGATGAGGTAGGCCTGCCGCGCGACGAGGAACATCGAGCCGGTGAACCCCATCGCGAACACCGCCACCATGAGCACCGGCAGGCTCGGCGCGACGAACGCGGCGAACGACGCCAGCCCGTCAACGGCACACGCCCACAGCAGCGCCCGCCGCTCCCCCACCCGGTGCACGAGCGCCCCGGCGGGCACGGCAAAGAACAGCTCGGCGACCAGCACCAGCCCGGCGGTGAACGCCGCAATCGACTGTGTCGCACCGAGATCCAGCGCTGCCAGCGCCACGACGGGCGCCATCGCGCCGGCCCCGATGGCGGCGACGACGGTGGGTCCGTAGGCCGACAGCGCGATCGACCGGAGCCGGAAGTCCTGGCCCTCGTCGCTCTCCTGGGCCGCCGAGCGGCCGGAGCCGGCGGGCGGCGGGGTCGGGGAGCTCACCGTCCCCATTCTGTCTCGTGCCAACGCTTCGCTCACGCACCTTGTGCGGGGGATAGCGTCGGGGCATGCCAGCCACCGGTGAGTTCGTCGTCCCTGCTCGGTTCTGTGGACCGCCGCACTCGGGCAACGGGGGCTGGGTCTCCGGCACCGCCGCCGCGTTCGTGCCGACCGACGACGAGCGTCCCGCCGTCACGGTCCGGCTGCGCACGCCCCCGCCCCTCGACCGACCCCTCACCGTGACGACCGGCGACGACGGCACGGCCCGCGTCACCGACGGCGACCACCTCGTGCTCGAGGCGAGCTCGGCCGCGCGACCGGCCGTGGACGGCATACCCGCGGCTGTCTCTTTTGCCGTCGCCGATGCGGCCGGCGACCGCTACGAGGGGCTGTCCGACCACCCCTTCCCCACGTGCTTCACCTGCGGCACCCAGCGCGGCGACGACGCGCTCGGCCTGCGCCCCGGGCGCCTCCAAGACGGCGACGCGTATGCCGCGGCGTGGACCCCCGGGGCCGACGTCGACGTGGCGACGGTGTGGGCCGCGCTCGACTGCCCGGGCGGGTGGTCGGCCGGGTTCGCCGGGCGGCCGATGGTGCTCGGGACCATGACCGCGTGGGTGCGGCAGGTGCCGACGCCGGGTGAGCCGCACGTCGTCATGGCGTGGCCGTGTGGGGCGCAGGGGCGCAAGTTCTTCAGCGGCACTGCCCTGTATGCCGCGGACGGCGAGCTCCTCGGACGGGCCGAGGCCACCTGGATCGCCGTCGACCCGGCGGCGATCCGGCCCGCCGCCGGTTAGCCGCCGGCCAGCCACCGGATTGGGCGCGCACGTCTGCGCCCCCCAGAGCTTGGACCGTCCGTCGATCTTGACCAACTCCTTAACCCGGCAACGACCCACGGCGGGTCGGCCTGCTCTAGCGTCGCCGCATTGGTCGCGCGTTTGTGAGCACTTCGGAGGAGAACCAATCATGATCGATCAGCGATTCGCGCATCGCCTCGGCCCACTGGCCGTCGGTGCGCTGGTCGTGGCCGGCCTCACCGCCGGCCTCACGACCACGGCGAGCGCGGCGGCACCCGCCGCACCCTCGGCCGCCCCGGGGGCTTCGGCGGCTCCGGCAGCAGCCGCCGGCACTCCGCTCGGGGATGCCACCGGCATCACCCGCGACGGCGACAGCTACACGATCAGCGCAGGCACGGCGAAGGTCCGGGTCACCGCCAAGGACGACGGCCTCATCCGGGTCGAGATGGCGCCCGACGGCACGTTCACCGACCCCGCCAACAGCGACCCCGCAGACCCGAACGCCCCCGACGCCGACATCGTCGTCAAGAACGACTACGCCGGGGCCGGCTCCACGCTCACCGAGAGCGACACGGCATACGTGATCTCCACCGGTGCGGCCAAGCTCACCATCACCAAGAAGCCGATCACCCTCCACCTCGCCAAGGCCGACGGCACCAGGCTCATGGACGAGACCGCGCCGCTGTCGTGGTCATCCGCCGGCACGACGCAGACGCTGGCCCAGGGCGCCAGCGAGCAGTACTTCGGCGGCGGCATGCAGAACGGCCGGTTCAGCCACCGCGGCCAGACCATCAAGGTCTCGCGCGACTACAACTGGAACGACGGCGGCAACCCCAACGCCGCACCGTTCTAC
Source organism: Actinomycetes bacterium (assembly GCA_023420415.1). Taxonomy (GTDB): domain Bacteria; phylum Actinomycetota; class Actinomycetes; order Actinomycetales; family Dermatophilaceae; genus Pedococcus. The sequence continues at coordinate 133,420 of JAEZWF010000017.1, forward strand.
CTGTCCAGCAACGGCTACGGCGTCCTGCGCAACACGTTCGCGCCGGGCAGCTACTCGTTCACCTCGCCGGCTTCGACGACCCACGAGGAGCAGCGGTTCGACGCCTACTACTTCGTCGGCGACGCCAAGGCGGCCATCAACGGCTACACCGAGCTCACCGGGCGACCGCTCGCGCTGCCGATGTACGCCCTCGAGATCGGCGACGCCGACTGCTACCTGCACAACGCCAACCGCGGCGAGCGCGAGACCCTGCGCGACAGCACGGCGATCGCCAAGGGCTACAAGGACAACCAGATGCCGCTCGGCTGGATGCTCGTCAACGACGGCTACGGCTGTGGCTACGAGGACCTCCCCGAGACCGGCGACGTGCTCAACTCCTACGGCGCCGAGCTCGGCCTGTGGACCGAATCCGACCTGACCAACCAGGAGTCCGAGGTCGCCGCCGGCGTGCGGGTCCGCAAGACCGACGTCGCGTGGGTGGGGCCGGGTTACCGGTTCGCGCTCGACGCGTGCGAGCAGTCGCGCGACGGCATCCAGGACAACAGCCCCGACCGCGCGACCGTCGTGACGGTCGAGGGCTGGGCAGGCACGCAACGCTGCGGCATACCGTGGTCCGGCGACCAGAGCGGGTCGTGGGACTACATCCGCTGGCAGATCCCCACCTATGCCGGGTCGACGATGTCGGGTCAGCCCGTCACCACCGGTGACGTCGACGGCATCTTCGGCGGCAGCGCCAAGACCTACGTGCGCGACCTGCAGTGGAAGATGATGCTGCCGATGACCTACGCCATGAGCGGCTGGGCGGCGAGCGACAAGCAGCCCTGGCGTTACGGCGAGCCCTACACGAGCATCAACCGCAAGTACCTCATGCTCCACGAGCGGCTGCTGCCGTACTTCTACACGCACACGATGAACGCCACGAAGGACGGCGTCGGTGCGACGCGGCCCCTCTACCTGGAGTACCCGAACGACCCGAACACGTGGGGCGATGCGGCCAAGTACGAGTTCCTCGCCGGCAGGGACTTCCTCGTGGCACCGGTCTACGAGGACTCCTCGGTGCGCGACGGCATCTACCTGCCCAAGGGCCAGTGGGTCGACTACTGGACCGGCCGGGTCTACCAGGGTGGCCAGACGATCAACGGCTACAAGGCGCCGCTGGACACCCTGCCGATGTTCGTGCGGGCCGGGGCGGTCGTGCCGATGTTCCCCGAGGGCACGATGGACTGGGCTGCTGGCAAGAAGGCCGGCCGGCTCGACCTCGACGTCTACCCCAGCGGCACCTCGTCGTTCACCAACTACGAGGACGACGGCCGCACCCAGGCCGCACAGAAGACGGGCGCCTCGGCGACCCAGAAGTTCGACGTCAGCGCGCCGGTCACCGGACGCGGACCCGTCGAGGTCCGCATCGGTGCGCTCACTGGTTCGTATGCCGGCAAGCCGGCTTCGCGTTCCTACGGCCTGTCCGTGCACACCGATGCGACGCCCGACACCGTGACCGTCGGCGGCCAGGCGGTGCCCAAGCGCGCCAGCAAGGCTGAGCTCGACGCCAGCCCCTCCGGCTGGTTCTACGACCCGGCCACGGGAGTCGCGCACGTCAAGACGGCGTCGCTGCCGACCGCGGCCGCGACCACCGTGCGGATCACTGGGGCCGGCGCCGTGGGCGGGTCGCACCCGTCCGAACGCAACGTCACCCTGGACGTGAAGACGCCGGCCATCTCGGTCGCGGGCGAGACGAGCGAGACGACGGTCGCGTTCACCAACAACACCGGCAAGCCGGTCGACGTGACCCGCACTGGCGTGACCGCTCCCGCGGGCTGGACCGTTTCCCCGGTCGGTCCGACGACGGCCACGGCCCTCAAGGACGGGGCCACGTTCACCGCGAAGTACCGGGTGACTGCCGGGACGAGTGCCAAGCCCGGCAGCTACTCGCTGACGGGCTCCGCGGCATACACGGCTCGCGACGTGAGCCGCACCGTGACCGACACCGCGACGACGACGGTCGCCCACGCCAACCTGGCGAGCACCTTCAACAACGTCGGCGTGACCCGGTCGGCCGAGCCGGCGCCGGGCAACATCGACGGCGGCGGGTCGAGCTTCCTCGCCGAGAAGCTGACGGAGAAGGGTGTCACGCCGGGTGCGAAGGTGACGGCGAACGGGTTCGGGTTCGCCTGGCCCGCAAGCGAACCCGGCACGAAGGACAACCTCGCGACGGGTGGTGAGACGATCCGGACGAGCGGCGACGGCAACGTCGTCGCGTTCCTCGGGACCGGCACGAGCGGTTCGGCCAGCGGTTCGGTGACGCTCCACTACGCCGACGGCACCTCCAGCACCGGCACGCTCGGCATGCCGAACTGGTGCTGCCTCGCGCAGGACAGCTATGGAGCGAAGGTGGCGGTCCGGACGCTCGGCAAGAACACACCGAACGGGCCTGCCTACCCGACGACGGAGTACCGCCTCTACACCAAGACGGTGCCGAAGGACCCGGCCAAGGAGCTGGTCGCGGTGACCCTGCCGGCGAACGCCGCGGTGCACGTGTTCGCGATGACGACGGGCACCGAGGAGGTGGTCCCGCCGCCGCTGGCAGACGGACAGTACTCGTTCACCACGGGCGGGAAGGCGTTGACGGCGACCGACACCGACCTGGGCCTGCTGGCCATGACCACACCGGGCGCCAACGCCGCGCAGAAGTGGGTGGCCACGCAGAACACCGACGACGGGAGCTACCAGCTCAAGAACGCCGGGAGCGGTCTGTGCGCAGATGTGCCCTACAGCTCGACCACGAGTGGTCAGGCGGTCGGGTCGTACACGTGCACGGGGTCGGCCAACCAGCGGTGGGTTGTCGTGAGGGACGGCGCGTCGCTGGTGCTCAAGGCCAAGCACAGCGGCCTGTCGCTGACGGCCGGGGCGGACGGCGGCGTCACCCAGGCCACCGACACCGGAGCCGGCGGGCAGCGGTGGACGGCCACGGCCAACTGAGCCGGCGAGGGTGCTTGTCCGCCCACGGAGAAAGCCGTTGCAGGACCCGACCAGTCCGGCTTAGCGTCGTGGTACACGGAAAGGAGGTGGTCCAGGAAGTGATTTCCCATAGGACGCGTGAGGTGGCTGCGCGCTAGCGCTGACCTCGACTGCTTCGAGGGCGCAACGCGCAATCCCAGCAGTACCACCGCAGCCCGCGGGCCGCGCAGGTCGTCCCCTGCGCATCGCCACCGCTCGATTCGGATGGCAAGGCCCGCGGGCTGTTCCGTGCCCGGGGGGCACGCGGTCGCCATCGCGGAGAACCGTCCGCATCACGGTCTGGTTGCGGTCCCCAACCGGGTGCGCTGCTGGCACGTCGACAGGGATGGAGGACGCGACCCGGCCGGGACCACCGGTCGGCACCACGTCGAAAGGGAAAGGTGACGTCATGACGACCACTCACCACACGGCACACGGGTCGACGCGCGCCCTCGCGCTCGCGGGCGCGGGGGTGCTGCTGGCCGCCACGCTCGCCGGTTGCGGCGGCGGCAGCGACACGGCCTCGGGGCCCGGGACGACCGGCTCGTCCGGATCGGGAACACCAACGACGTCGGCCGGATCGGCGACGTCGCAGACCTCGGCTACGAGCGGGTCAGCGGGCTCGGCGTCCGGCTCGTCGACGCCGTCCTCCTCGGCGAGCTCGACGGCCAGCCCGAGCAAGGCCACGGGCAAGGGCTCGAGCAGCCCCGCACCCGCGGGCACGCCCACCTGCACCGCCGGGATGATGCGCACTCGCGCCGAGGCCCAGCCCGGTGGGGCCGGGGCCGGGAGCATCGTCGTGCAGATCCTCACCACCAACACGAGCAGCAAGGTCTGCCAGACCCGCGGCTACCCCGGGGTGTCCCTGACGGCGTCCGGCAGCGGCGCCCAGCTCGGTGCCGCGGCGGACCGCGAACCCGGCCAGCCCGCACCGACGATGCGACTGGAGCCGGGCAAGACCGCCGTCGCCCTCGTGAAGGTCGCCCAGGCGGGCAACTTCGGCTGCAAGGTCACCAAGGCGGCCGGGTTCCGGGTCTACCTCCCCGGCGACAAGGCGGCCGAGTTCGCCCCGTATGCCGTGGACGCCTGCTCGAGCGCGTCCGTGCACCAGCTGTCGGTGCGCCCGTTCAACACCTGACCCAGACTTCTTCGCCCCCGCTGGTCCTGGTGGCCGGTCGCCCCTCACGCGACCGGCCACCGACGGGCGCCTCAGCGTGGCAACGCGGCCGCCGCGGCGGCGAGAGCCTCGATGCGAGCCCAGTCCCCCTGTGCCACAGCGTCCTTCGGCGTCAGCCATGACCCACCGACGCACCCCACGTTGGGCAGCGCGAGCCAGTCGGCAGCCGTGTCCGGGGTGATGCCGCCGGTAGGGCAGAACCGCAGCTGCGGGCACGGGCCGGCCACCGACGTGAGGTAGCCGCGACCGCCACTGGCTTCGGCCGGGAAGAACTTCTGCACCTCGAGCCCGGCCTCGGCCAGGGTCAGCATCTCGGTCAGGGTGCCGGCGCCGGCGAGCAGCGGCAGCCCCGACGCCAGCGCCGACTCCAGCAGCTTGGGCGGCGACCCGGGCGTGACGACGAACTGGGCGCCGGCGTCGACCACCTGCTGCACCTGCTCGGGTCGCACGACGGTGCCGGCTCCGACGACGATGCCCTCGACCTCCGAAGCGACGGCCTCGATGGCGCCGAGCCCGGCCTCCGAGCGCAACGTCAGCTCGATGACGCGTATGCCGCCGCGTAGCAGCGACTGCGCCAACGGCACCGCCTGCGCGACCTCATCGACCACCACGACCGGAATGACGGGTGACAGCGCGAGGACATCCGCCTCACTGGCAATGACCGGCTTGGCCGAAACCCCTTGTGGGGCAAGCGCGTTGGTGGTGGTCGCGCTCATCGGGTCTCCTCCGTCAGGGCAGTCTGGTCGGTGGGCAGTGCCGCGGTGTGGTCGAACTCGGGCCCCAGGGCACCGAACACGTGCGCTCCCTCGTCCGCTCGGCCGACGGCAGCCCGCATCGGTGCGAACAGCTCGCGCCCGATGTCCACGCCGTCCGCGGTGACCCGGGGCTCGGGCAGCCGTGCCGCGAACTCGTCCTCGTCGACGAGCACATCGAGCCGGCCGGTGAGCGAGTCGACCCGCACCACGTCACCGTCACGCAGCTTGGCGATCGGGCCGGCGTGCACCGACTCGGGCGTGACGTGGATGGCGGCCGGGATCGAGCCGGACGCGCCACTCATCCGGCCATCGGTGACGAGCGCGACGGCATACCCACGCTTTTGCAGCACGCCGAGGGACGGGGTCAGTGCGTGCAGTTCGGGCATGCCGTTGGCGGACGGCCCCTGTTCGCGGATCACGACGACGACGTCCCGGTCGAGCTCGCGCCGCGAGAACGCCTGGAGGAAGCCGACCTGGTCGGTGAAGACGCGGGCGGGCGCCTCGACGATGCGGTGCTCCGGCGCCACCGCCGAGGTCTTGATGACGGCGTGGCCCAGGGTGCCCCGCAGCACCTTGAGGCCGCCGTCCGGCTCGAACGGGTCGGAGGCCGGTCGGAGCACCTCGGGATCGCCGGACTCCCTTGGGGCGTCGACGAACTCGAGCCGCCCGCCCGCGTCGAGGGAGGGCCGTTGCGTGTAGCGGCGCAAGCCTGGGCCGGCCAGCGTGAGCACGTCCTCGTGCGCCAGTCCGGCCTCGAGCAGGGTGCGGACGAGGAACGGCGTGCCGCCGGCAGCGTGGAAGTGGTTCACGTCGGCCGAGCCGTTGGGGTAGATGCGGGCGACGAGGGGCACCACGGTCGCGAGGTCGTCGAAGTCCTCCCACGTGAGGTCGATGCCCGCGGCGGCCGCCATCGAGATGAGGTGCATCGTGTGGTTGGTCGAACCGCCGGTGGCGAGCAGCGCGACGATGCCGTTGACCACGGCCTTCTCGTCGACGATCTGCCCTGTGCCGTAACGGTTCTCGCTCGCGGCGATCTCGATGACCCGACGCGTCGTGGCGTCGGTCAGCGCGTCACGCAGCGGGTCGTCGGGCGACACGAAGGCGGCTCCCGGCAGGTGCAGGCCCATGACGTCCATCAGCACCTGGTTGGAGTTGGCAGTCCCGTAGAACGTGCAGGTGCCCGGCGAGTGGTACGACGCCACCTCGCTCGCGAGCAGCGCGTCGCGCCCGACCTCGCCCGCGGCATATGCCTTGCGGGTCTCGGCCTTCTCGGCGTTCGAGCGGCCGCTGGCCATCGGCCCGGCCGGCACGAGCGCCGCCGGCAGGTGGCCGAACGACAACGCGCCAGCGACGAGCCCCGGCACGATCTTGTCGCAGACGCCGAGCAGCAGTGCGGCGTCGAAGACGTCGTGGGACAACGCGATCGCCGTCGACATGGCGATCACGTCGCGGCTGAAGAGGCTGAGCTCCATCCCCGCCCGGCCCTGGGTGATGCCGTCGCACATCGCCGGCACGCCGCCGGCAACGCGGGCGACGGCACCGAGCCCGCGCGCCGTCTCCTTGACCTGCTGCGGGTAGTGCTCGAACGGCGCGTGGGCCGACAGCATGTCGTTGTAGGCGGTGACGATGCCGAGGCTGACACCGGTCTCGGCGGACAGGACGGCACGGTCATCGCCGCCGCACGCCGCAACGGCGTGCGCGAGGTTGGAGCAGCCGAGGTCGGTGCGGGCCGGGCGCAGGCTCAGCTCGGAGGCGGCGCGGGAAAGACGCCCCAGGTATGCCGTGCGGCTGGCGCGGCTGCGCTCGGTCACCCGGGCGGTGACGTCGGCGACGACAGGGTGGATCGCAGTGGGGGTGGCCATGGGACTCCTGAACGGTCAGGCCCTGGACGGGTCGTGGTCGGCGGTCGGTGTGGACGGACCGCGGACGACGACGATGGCGCACCGCGTGTGACTGCGGTCACAGCATGACGGACTGGAGGGGCCTCAGTGTCCACCCGTTCCGGCATACGGACGGGTATGCCTCCGAGGACTCCACCGGGGCGCTTCCCGCAAACCGGGGGTTGCTGACACGAAACGGGCGTTCGTGACCCCCGTTTTGTGCACGCAACCCCCGTATTGCGGCTCAGGGCTGCCGGCGCGAGACCTGCCAGGCAGCGGCGTCCGCGAGCGACCCTGCTCCGACCCGGGTGAACACCAGCCGGTCGTGCAGCCGGTTGCGCCGCCCACCCCAGAACTCGACCTCGTCGCAGCGGATCCGGTAGCCACCCCAGGTGTCGGGGACGGGCACGTCGTCCGCGTTCCCCCGGTCCGGCCACCGGGCGGCATACCGGTCGTAGGCCTCCTCCAGGCCCTCCCGTCCCGAGATCGGCTGGGACTGGTGCGACGCCCACGCGGAGATGCGCGACCCCCACGGGCGGCTGCCGAAGTAGGCCGTCAGCTCCTCGCGACCGAGCGGCTCGGCCACCCCGCGGAACCGGATCGCACGGAACATCGCCGGCCACGTGAGCGAGGCGGCGATGGCCGGATTCCCAGCCAGCTCAACACCTTTCGTCGAGTCGGTGCTTGTCACGAACCCCGGCCCCCGCTCGTCGAAGAACCGCATCAGCACGGTGCGCACGTTGGGGTGCCCGGAGCCGTCGACCGTCGCGACCGACAGTGCCGCCGGCTCCGGCACGTCGTCGCGCACCTGCGACCGGGCGATCGCGTCATCGACCCACCGGCGGCCCTGCTGCCACGGGGTCGGCGCCAGCTCGGCCTCCGACAGCCCCTCGCCCCGGTAGTCAACGCGCACAGCGTCGACGCGCAGCACATCATCATCCATGCTCCGAGATTAGGGTGAAGGGAAAGCCATCGGGTCAGGAGGAGCCATGCCGGGCAAGGGGCAGGCAGCAGCACGCATCGTCAAGTGGGGCGTGAAGTACGGACCGCACGTCGTCGTGCTGGCGCAGCAGGCGAAGGAACCGGCCATGAAGGCCGCCCAGTCGGCGCTGGACCGGCAGAAGGCCAAGCGGCGCGCCATCGAGCACGCCACCACGGTGCGCGACGGGTCGGTGCTCAAGACGTTCGACCCGACCAACCCGCACGGTGAGCCGGTCTGGGTCGTCTTCTCCGGCGACGACCCGATCGCCGTCCACCCGGCCACGACGACGCCGATCGCGCAGCTCATCGCCAACAGTGACCTGTCGATGCGCACGCGCCCGTCCGAGCTCCCCACCCCGGCCGAGCGGCTCCGGCAGCTGCCGAGGAACCTTCCCCGCCCCGGCCAGCCCAGGCCGTGATCACCGGCCTACCCCAGGCGGCCCGCCGCCAGCTCGGCCGAGCGGTGCGCTCGCGCGTCGCCGGTCCGGACGCCCGGGCCACGGCCGACCGCATCTGGCACTCCGAGGGCGAGCGCTGGTTCTCCCCCGGCGACCCCATCTGGAAGGTGCACGCCGACGCGGCCATGTTCCCCGGCGGCATACGAGCGCTGCTCCTGCAGTCCCTGCACCCGCTGGCGATGGCGGGGGTGGCTGGGCACTCGGGTTACAAGGGTGATGCGTGGGGGCGGCTGCAGCGCACGAGCGAGTTCCTCGCGACCACGACGTTCGGCACCGTCGAGGACGCGCAGCAGGCGATCCGGCGGGTCCGCGCCATCCACCGCCGCGTCCGCGGCACCGCGCCCGACGGCCGACCGTATGCCGCGAGCGACCCCCACCTGCTGCGCTGGGTGCACGTCGCCGAGGCAGACAGCTTCCTCACGGCCCACCAGCACTACGCCGCAGCACCCCTCACCGACGCCGAGGCCGACCGCTACGTCGAGCAGGCGGCCCTCGTCGCGGGTCTGCTGGGTGTCGAGGATGCGCCGACCACGGTCTCCGGGTTGCGCGCGGCGATCGAGTCCTACCGGCCCGAGCTCGAGGGCACGCCGGCGGCGCGCGAGGCGGCGCGGTTCCTCCTCGTGAACCCGCCACTCCCGCTCGCGGCCAGGCCGGGGTATGCCGCGTTGGCGGCGGGCGCGGTGTCGATGCTGCCGCGGTGGGCGAGGTGGCCGTTGCGGCTGCCGTGGCTGCCGGTGACCGAGCAGCTCGTCGGACGACGGGTCGGCGGCGCCGCGACCGGCGTGGTCCGGTGGGCCATGCAGGCCGAGGACCCGCGCCGGCTCTCCTGACCGGCAGGGCAGGAACGTCGCTGCTGAGCGGTTGTCCGCCCGCCCGCTTGGGTAGCGTGACGAACATGCAGACCGTCGACGCCGTGGTCATCGGAGCCGGGCACCACGGGCTCGTCTCAGCGGCCGTCCTCGCCGACGCCGGCTGGGACGTCCTGGTGCTGGAGGCCCGGGACCAGGTCGGCGGCGCGATCGCCTCGGTCGACCGTGACGGCTGGGTGATGGACGAGTTCTCGGCCTGCTACCCCCTTGCAGTCGCGTCGCCGGTGCTGCGCGGACTCGACCTGGAGGCGCACGGGCTGCGCTGGGCGACGCCCGACCACGTCGTGGCGCATGTCGGCCGGCCCGATGACACGGTGGGCGCGCTGCTGCAACGCGACCCGGCGGCGACGGCTGCGGCGCTCGAGGACGACCACCCCGGTGATGGCGCGGCCTGGCTCGAGCTGGTCGACCTGTGGCGCACGGTGCGTGACCCGCTGCTCGACGCGCTGCTGACGCGTTGGCCGCCGGTGCGGGCGACCGGGCGGTTGGTCGGCAACGTCGGCGGACGCGAGTTCCCGCGCGTGGCAAGGGAGTTCATTCTTCCCGCGCACCGGATGTGGCACCACCGTTTCGGCGGGGAGCGCGCCCGGTCACTGCTGGCCGGCAACGCTGCCCACGCCGACATCCCCCTGTCGGCACCGGGCAGCGGTGTCTTCGCCTTCCTCATGACCATGCTCGCGCAGGACGTCGGGTTCCCGTCGCCCGTGGGCGGGGCCGGCGAGCTGGCCAAGGCGCTGCGGCGTCGCGCCGAGGCCGCCGGTGCCGTCGTGGAGACCGACGAGCCGGTAGGCCGCGTGGTCACCTCGGCCGGTCGGGTTGCCGGGGTGGTCACCGCCTCCGGCCGCCGGGTCGCGGCTCGGCGCGCGGTCATCGCCGACACCAGTGCCCCCGCGCTCTTCGAGCAGCTGCTCACGCCGGACCAGGTGCCGCCAGGGTTGTTGCGCGACCTCGAGTCGTTCGAGTGGGACCTGCCGACGGTCAAGGTCAACCTGCGCCTGTCTGCGCCCCTGCCGTGGACGGCGCAGTCGGCCCGTGGCGCCGGTGTCGTGCACGTCGGTCGCGACAGCGGGGGGCTCGTGCGGTGGGGCGCCGACCTCGAGTCGGGCGTCATCCCCGACGAGCCGTTCGCGCTCCTCGGCCAGATGACGACGACCGACGCCACCCGCTCTCCGGACGGCACCGAGACGGTCTGGCTCTACTCGCACCTGCCGCGGGAGGTCACCGACGGCGCGAGCGGTCACCGGCTCGCCGACCAGCTCGGGGAGATGCTCGACCGGTTCGCACCCGGGTGGCGCGACCTCGTGGTCGACGGCTGGGTGCAGCTGCCCTCCGACCTGGCCGCCGCCGATGCCAACCTCGTGGGCGGCGCGGTCGGCGGGGGCACGTCGCAGCTGCAGCAGCAGCTGGTGTTTCGCCCGACCGTCGGCCTGGGCGGACCCCGCACCCCCGTCGCCGGGCTCTACCTCGGCAGCGCGGGCGCCCACCCCGGCGGGGGCGTGCACGGCGGCTGCGGCTACCTCGCGGCGCGCGCGGCGCTGTCCGACCATGCCTGGTGGGGCCGCCCCAGGGCGAAACTCGAGCTGGCCGCCCTGCACTGGCTGCAGGGCCGCTGACGTCACCCCGACGTCACCCCGACGCTGCCCGGGGCGCGGGGCGCGAGGCGGGAAGGTGAGCACGCGGCATACCCGGCGCAGTATTTTTCGCGCGTCGATGTCGAAAGCCGCAGGGTCCGCTCGACGTACGGGCACGAGAAGCTCCACCCACCTAGCAAAGGACTGATCGAGATGCCGCGTTTCATGGGATTCGTACGGATGGAAGAGGGACAGGCCAACCCGCCGCAGGCGCTGTTCGACGCGATGGACGAGTACATCGGCAAGGAGGCCGCGGCCGGGCACTTCCTCGACGGCGGCGGCCTCTACGGCACCGAGGATGCCGTCAACTTCGTCGTCAAGAAGGGCGAGGTCACGCGGGTCGACGGGCCGTACGCCGAGTCCAAGGAGGTCGTCGGCGGCTGGGCGATCATGCAGTACGACTCGCTCGAGGAGGCCATCGCGGGTCAGCAGGACTTCGCCGAGCTGCACGTCAAGCACTGGCCTGAGGTGTCGATGGTCGCCACGATGCGCCAGATCGCGGACGAGCCGCCGACGCCCGCCGAGGGCTGACCGACCCCTCGGACCGCGCTTGCTTGCGTCTGCGGAGTTGCCCACGAGCGGGGCAAATTCGCAGACGCAAGCGAGTGGCCGCCCCTACGCTCGCCTCATGCCCGAGGCGAACACGACCGATGCCATCACGGCGACGTGGCGGGCCGAGTCGGCGCGCCTGGTCGGTGCCCTCACCCGGATGACGCGCGACGTCGAGGTGGCCGAGGACCTCGCGCAGGACGCGCTGGTCGCCGCGCTCGAGCAGTGGCCGACCCGCGGCATACCCGACAATCCCGCGGCCTGGCTGATGACCACCGCCAAGCGGCGCGGCATCGACCAGATCCGGCGTGCCGAGACGCTGCGTCGCAAGACGGCCGAGCTCGCACACTTCGCGCGGGAGGAGGACGACGCCATGGCAGACCTGGACGCGCACGTGGACCACATCGAGGACGACGTCCTGCGGCTCATCTTCCTGTGCTGCCACCCCTCACTGACGCCCGAGTCGCGGGCGGCGCTGACCCTGCGACTGGTTGGCGGGCTCACCACGACGGAGATCGCACGCGGCTTCCTCGCTGGGGAATCGACCATGGGACAACGGATCTCGCGCGCCAAGAAGACCTTGAGCGAGGCCCGCGCCGAGTTCGAGCTGCCCGTCGGCGCCGACCGCGAGAAGCGGCTCGACGACGTCATGGCCGTCATCTACCTGATCTTCAACGAGGGCTACAGCGCCACCGCCGGTGACGACTGGATGCGCCCTGATCTCGCGCAGGAGGCGATGCGGCTGGCGCGGATGCTCGCCGACCTCGCGCCGGACGAGCCGGACGTCCACGGGCTGCAGGCGCTGCTCGAGCTCCAGGGGTCACGGATGCCGGCCCGCACGGACGCGGATGGCCAGCCGGTGCTGCTGGAGGACCAGGACCGGGGCCGGTGGGACGAGCTGCTGATCCGTCGTGGGCTCGCGGCGCTGGGCCGCGCCGAGTCGTTGGCCGCGCGCGGTCGCCCGGTCGGCCGCTACTACCTTCAGGCGGCCATCGCGGCGCAGCATGCCCGGGCCGCCCGGTCCGAGGACACCGACTGGCGGGCGATCGCCGGGCTCTACGACGTGCTCGCGCAGGCCGCCCCGGGACCGGTCATCGAGGTGAACCGCGCTGTGGCCCATGGCCGCGCGTTCGACCCCGGCTCCGGGCTGGCGGTGCTCGAGGCGGTGGCGCCGGACGCGCTCGGCGACTCCCCGACCATCCCGGCGGTGCACGGCGACCTGCTCGCGCGGGCCGGGTTGCACGCCCGGGCGGCCGAGGCGTTCACCGAGGCGGCCCGCCGAACCCGCAACGCCGGCGAACGCACCCTGCTCGAGCGGCGCGCGCAGGAGTCACGCGACGCGCTCGGCCAGCCGGGCGATCCCGGCGCGCAGCTCCCCTGACCACGACCCGCCGCCGTGACCCGCGTCGCCGACGACGACCAGCTCGGCGTCCGACCAGCCCCGGGCCACCTCCCATGCGATGTCGAGCGGCCCGCTGATGTCGAGCCGACCGTGGACGAGGACTCCCGGGATGCCGGCCAGCCGCGGGAGGTCGCGCAGCAGTTGGCCGTCGTCGACGAACCCGGCATTCGCCCAGTAGTGCGTCACCAGCCGCGCGAACGTCATCCGGAACGCCGGGTCGTCGTAGCGCGGGTCGTGCGTCGCTCCCGGGAACGTCGCCACGTGCGTGTCCTCCCACGCGCACCAGTCGACCGCCGCCTGCTCGCACACCGCCGGGTCGGGGTCGTGCAGCAGGCGTGCGTATGCCGCAGCGAGGTTGCCTTCGCGGTCGGCCTCGGGCACCCCGGCGACGAAGCGTTCCCACTCGCGCGGGAAGACCCGGCCCATGTCGCGGGTGATCCACTCGACCTCGCGGGCACTGGTGTTGGTGACGGCGCCGAGGACCAGGGCGGTCACCCGGTCGTGGTTTGCCTCGGCGTAGGCGAGTCCGAGTGTTGCGCCCCAGGACACACCGACCACCATCCAGCGCTCCACGCCGACGTGCTCGCGCAGCCGTTCGATGTCAGCGATGAGGTGGGGCGTGGTGTTGGTCGAGAGGTCGACCACGGGTCCGGCGGCGCTCGGCGTGGACCTGCCCGAGTTGCGCTGGTCGAACAGCACGATGCGAAACCTGTTGGGGTCGAACCATTTTCGAGCACTCGGTGCGGATCCACTGCCCGGGCCGCATGGAGGAACACGACGGGTATGCCGTCACGGTTCCCCGACTGCTCGTAGCGCAGCCGGTGCCCGTCGCCGACGTCGAGCATCCCCTCGTCGAAGGGCTCGGTCATCGGCCACGGATCGGGCAGGACGCGATCTGGTTCAGCCACGCCGCTATCCAACCAGCGCCGGCGGCGCGGGTCAGGGTGTGGGGTGGCGGGCGTCGTAGCGGACGAAACCCGGCTGGAGCCGCGCGAGCACCACCATCGCTGCCACGCAGGCCACCCCGCCGAACAGCGCCGTCCGCCCCTCCCCCACATGCGAGGCGAGGAATCCGCCCGCCATCTCCCCCAGCCGCGGGCCGCCGGCTACGACGACGATGAAGACCCCCTGCAACCGGCCGCGCAGGTGGTCCGGCGTCGCCGCCTGCAGGATCGTCTGGCGGAAGACCGAGCTCACCGAGTCGGACGCCCCGGCGACCGCCATCGCCAGCAACGCCGGATACAACGCCTGTGTCCTCGTCAGGACCCCGCCGGCCGCGAGCATCGACGCGCCGAAGCCGGCGATCGCGGCGCCCCACCCGACGATCGAGACGAGGATCGCCAGGCCCTGTCGGCGCACCGTCCCGAGCCGCCCGGAGAAGAACATCGCACCGATCCCACCGACCGCGGCCGCCGCGGCGAGCGCACCGACCGTCTTCGCGCCGCCGCCGAAGATCACCGCACCCGCCGCCGGGAAGAGCACGCGCGGTTGGGCGAGGAACATGGCTGCGATGTCGGCGACGAAGGTCATGCGCACGTTGGGTCGGGTCGCGAGGAACGACAGCCCGTCGAGCACCGACCGCAGGCCCGGCCTCGTGGGCGCCTCGCTCGCGCCGTCGGCCCGCTCCGGTGGCAGCGGTGGCAACGTCGACAGGCCCCACAGCGCGGCCGTCGTGATGACCGCGTCGACGGTGTAGGCCGCCTTGAACCCGCCCCAGTCGACGAGGAACCCCGCGAGCAGCGGCCCCACGGTGAGCGAGGCGTTCATCGCGAAGACCGACAGGGCGTTGGCGGCCGGCAGCAGCTCGCGGTCGAGGATGCGCGGGTAGATCGCCGTGCGCGCGGGCGACGTGACCGCGAAGGCGCCGTTCCAGACCGCGACGAGCAGGTAGAGGACCCACACGTGCGTGTTGCCGAGCCAGGCCTGGAGGGCGCACGCGATGCTCGTGACGAACGCCACGGCCTGACCGGCCAGGCCCACCACGCGCCGGTCGAAGTGGTCGACGAGCGCCCCGCCGTAGAGCCCCATCGCAACCAACGGCACGAGGGCGAAGAGCCCCACCAGGCCTACTGCCGCAGTCGATTTCGTGAGGTCATAGACCTGGAGACCTACCGCGACGACTGCCAGCTGCGAACCCACGTTGGCGAACGTGAACCCCGCATAGAGCCGCCGGTATGCCGGGTTGACCCGCAGCGGGGTCAGGTCCAGGAGCAACGGCACGACAGCGAGCGTATGCCGCGTGGCCGGGTGGAGCGCCCGCCGCACCCCTCGTACGCCCTCCTCGACTTCCGGCCACACGCGCTCGATCACACGCGCCGCATCAAGCCGCAGTGGCCCGAGGTCGCAGGCTCAGTCGGCCACGCGGATCCCCAGCTCTGAGGCGAGCGCGGGTGCGAGGTCGATCAGCTGCAGGCGCGAGACGGTCGCGCCCTTGAGCCCGGTCAGCCCGCTCGGCGCCACCAGCTCGGCAGCGGTCAGGTCCACGGACTTCATCCGCGCCGCCCGGAAGTCCGCCGACACCAGCCGTGTCCCCTCGAACCGCACCTTCTCCAGGCTCGCCTCCGCGAAGTCGGGCTCCACCAGCTGGCAGTCGACGAACTCGCAGTCCGCGAGCTTCGCCGACCGCAGGTTGAGGAACTCGATCTTGCACCCCTCAAACCGCACCCGCCGCAGCTCGGCCGCGTGCAGCTGCACCGCGCCCAACCGGCCACCCGACACCACACAGTCCAGCCACGTCGACTCGGCGAGGTCCACGCCTGCTCCGCGCACGGCATACCAGCTGGTCTCGGCGAACCGCGCCCGCGGTGCACGCACCTGCGAGAGGTCGCACTCGCGAAAGACGCACTCGAGGAAGCGCGTGTTCTCCGCGTGCTGCCCCGTGAGGTCGCCGGTGAAGGTCTCGCCGTCGTGGTCGTCGTCGGGTCGCAACCGGCCGGGTGTCGAAGGGGATGCCATGGGGCCATGGTGACTCACGAGTAGGACAGGGCAGAATGGGGCACTCCGCGTCCGCGCCCGACCCCGGCGCGCCCGTGTCAGTGCCGACAGGCAGACCAGCGACGAGAGGACACCGATGTCCGACAGCGACTTCAAGCCCGGCCTCGAGGGAGTCATCGCCTTCGAGTCGCAGATCGCCGAACCCGACAAGGAGGGCGGCGCTCTTCGCTACCGCGGTGTCGACATCAAGGACCTCGTCGGCAAGGTCAGCTTCGGCCAGGTGTGGGGGCTGCTGGTCGACAACGAGTTCGACCCGGGCCTGCCGCCGGCCGAGCCGTTCCCGCTGCCGGTGCACACCGGTGACATCCGCGTCGACGTGCAGTCCGCGCTGGCCCAGCTCGCGCCCGTGTGGGGTTTCAAGCCGCTGCTCGACGTCACCGACGAGGAGGCCCGCGACCAGCTGGCCCGGGCCTCGGTCATGGCCCTGTCGTTCATCGCCCAGTCCGCGCACGGCCAGGACTCGCCGATGGTGCCGCAGAAACGGGTCGACGAGGGCAGGACGATCGTCGAGCGGTTCATGATCCGCTGGCGCGGCGAACCCGACCCCAAGCACGTCGAGGCGATCGACGCCTACTTCATCTCCGCGGCCGAGCACGGCATGAACGCCTCCACGTTCACGGCCCGCGTCATCGCCTCGACCGGCGCCGACGTGGCGGCCTGCCTCTCGGGGGCGATCGGCGCCCTCAGCGGCCCCCTTCACGGCGGCGCCCCGTCGCGGGCCCAGCACATGATCGAGGGCGTCGAGCAGACGGGCGACGCCACGGCATACGTCAAGGGCGTCCTCGACCGCGGCGAACGGCTCATGGGCTTCGGCCACCGTGTCTACCGCGCCTACGACCCCCGGGCGGCGGTGCTGCGCGACACCTGCAAGCGGCTCGGTGCACCGCGCTACGACGTGGCGCTCGAGCTCGAGAAGGCCGCCATCGCGGCGCTCGCCGAGCGCTACCCCGAGCGCAAGATGGAGACCAACGTCGACTACTGGGCGGCCGTGCTGCTCGACTTCGCCGACGTGCCGGGCGACATGATGACGCCGCTGTTCGCGTCGGCGCGCACGGCCGGCTGGTCGGCGCACATCCTCGAGCAGAAGAAGACCGGACGCCTCATCCGCCCGAGCGCCCGCTACGTCGGCGAGGGGCCGCGCGGGCTCGACTCGGTCAAGGGCTTCCAGGCCTGACCCGGCCCCCGCTGGCTTGCGTCTGCGGATTTGCCCACCAGCGGGGCAAGTTCGCAGACGCAAGCGCCCCGGTATGCCGCGTGGCTGGTCCGGGTGGTGGACCTCACGTCCCAGCACGCGGACACCGATGCGAGACTGTCACCCGACAATGGCGTCCGTCCTCTTGACCCCGCCGCCCCACCGCGGCTGCCCCCTTCGAAGGTGAACCCGTGACCGACACCGCTGCAGCGCCCGCCCAGACCATCCCCGCCGACCTGCTGCCCAAGGACGGGCGGTTCGGCGCCGGTCCGTCCAAGGTGCGCCCCGAGCAGGTCGACTACCTCGCCTCGCTCGGCACGGGTGCCCTCGGCGAGACCGTGCTCGGCACCTCCCACCGTCAGGCGCCGGTCAAGAACCTCGTCGGCGCGGTCCGCGAGGGCCTGGCCGAGCTGTTCAGCCTCCCCGAGGGCTACGAGATCATCCTCGGCAACGGCGGCTCGACGGCGTTCTGGGACATCGCCGCGTTCGGCCTCGTCCGTGAGCGCGCGCAGCACCTCGCCTTCGGTGAGTTCTCGAGCAAGTTCGCCACCGTCACGAACAACGCGCCCTTCCTCGGCGACTCCACCGTCATCAAGGCCGAGCCCGGCACCCTCGCCACCCCACAGGCCGAGGCCGGCATCGACGTCTACGCCTGGCCGCACAACGAGACCTCGACCGGCGTCATGGCCCCGGTCCAGCGGGTCGAGGGCGCCGACGACGACGCGCTGGTGCTCATCGACGCCACCAGCGGCGCCGGCGGCCTGCCCGTCGACATCACCCAGACCGACGTCTACTACTTCGGCCCGCAGAAGTGCTTCGCCGCCGACGGTGGGCTGTGGCTCGCCGCCTTCTCCCCCGCCGCCCTCGCCCGGGTCGACGAGATCGCCGCCACCGGCCGCTGGGTGCCCGACTTCTTCAGCCTGCCCACCGCGATCGACAACTCGCGCAAGAACCAGACCTACAACACCCCCGCCATCAGCACGCTCGCGCTGCTGCGCAGCCAGGTCGACTGGCTCAACTCCCAGGGCGGGCTGACCTGGGCCGTCGAGCGCACCAAGGACTCCTCGGGGCGCCTCTACGACTGGGCCGAGCGCACGGCATACACGACCCCCTATGTCGCCGACCCGGCCGCCCGCTCGCAGGTCGTGGCGACGATCGACTTCGACGACGCGGTGGACGCCGCCGCCGTGGCCAAGACGCTGCGCGCCAACGGTGTCGTCGACGTCGAGCCCTACCGCAAGCTGGGCCGCAACCAGCTGCGCGTGGCCACCTTCCCGGCCGTCGACCCCGACGACGTGACGGCGCTGATCGCCTGCATCGAGCACGTCGTCGGCTGAGAACGCTCGGCCATTCGGGTGACCGGCCGGTCACGATCCCGGCCGGTCAGCCCGAAACCGCGTAACCTCGGCGTTCGCGGTTCGTTGTACCCCACGTAACCCCGGGGTGGGACGACGACGTCGAGGAGCCTAGGAATGTCGAGGACGACAGGGAGCACGCGCACGGTGCGTATGCCGTGGCGCCAGCTGGCGGGTGCGCTGCCGGCCGTGGCCCTCGTGGGCAGCGGCGTGGCCCTGGCCTTCACCGGCGGCAACCCGCAGACCCAGATCGTCACCGACTCCGCGCCCCTCATCAAGGTGCCGGACAAGCCCCTCGGCGAGGTCGCCCCGATCGAGCTCCCCCCGCTGCCTGAGCTCCCGGCACCCAAGGAGCTGGCGCCGACGCCGGAGTACCAGCCGTCCATCCTCCCGGGCGCGATGACGGTGACCGGCATCCCGGCCCAGGCGCTCGCGGCATACAAGCGCGCAGCCACGCTCGTCGACGCCGCCGACCCCGGCTGCCGCATCGACTGGGCGCTCATCGCCGCGATCGGCAAGGTCGAGTCCAACCACGGCCGCTACGGCGGCAACGGCATCGACAAGGACGGCACGGTCCGCCCGGGCATCTATGGCATCCCGCTGAACGGGCAGAACGCCACGGCCGTCATCAAGGACACCGACGGTGGCGCCTTCGACCGCGACAGCACCTGGGATCGCGCCGTGGGCCCGATGCAGTTCATCCCGGGCACGTGGCGCACCGTCGGGGTCGACGCGAACGGCGACGGCCGCAAGGACCCCCAGAACATCGTCGATGCCTCTACGGCCACCGCCGTCTACCTGTGCAGCGGCCCCGGCGACCTCAGCACGACGCCGGGCGCCCGCGCCGCCGTGCTGCGCTACAACCAGAGCGACGCCTACGCCGACCAGGTGCTGGCCATCGCGGCCGGCTACCGGGGCGGCTACACCGTGGTCCCCGACGCCGGCCTGACCGAGGCGCAGCGCTCCGGTTCGCCGTTCCTGCCGACCGGTGAGCCCCAGACGATGGCCACCTACGACCCGGTGCTGGCCGCCAAGCCCGCCCCCAAGCCCAAGCCGAAGCCCACAACGAAGCCGAAGCCCAAGCCCAGCGAGGAGGGCACGGTCGAGGCCGGCGGCTCCAAGCCCGGCAGTGGCTCGACGCCGAAGCCGTCGACGACGGCCGGCACGGACCCGGTCACCGGCGCGGTGGGCGGCGTCACGGACACGGTCGGCGGCATCGTGGGCGGCGTGGTCGGTGGCGTCACCGGCCAGACCCCGACGCCCAAGCCGTCGACGAGCACGCCGAAGCCGTCGGGCACCACGACCCCGCGCCTCCCCCTGGAGGTGCTGCCCGTGGGCGGCAAGTGCCCCGACGGCTACGACGAGGTGCTCGGCGCGCTCGGCATCGTCATCCTCTGCACGCTGTCCAAGTAGCCCCGCCCCATTTTCGGGCCAGTGGCCGAAAGTGCCGGTGGTATGCCGCGGCGGCAGCTGCGCTTTCGGGCCAGTGGCCGAAAGTGCCGGAGGTATGCCGCGGCGGCAGCTGCGCTTTCGGGCGGGTCAGCGCAGGAAGCTGGCGATCACTGCGGCGGCCACGACGATGACGAGCACCGCAATGGTGACGCGGCGCCGGAAGACGGGCGTCACCGGCATACCCCCGTCGTCTCGCCCGAGGTCGCGCCCGTCATCGGGCGGCCTCGGGGACGGGCTCTGGCGGGCGCACGGGCACGGTGCGGATCTGGATCCGCGGGCGGGCCTGGCTCTCGAACGTCACCTGCACATTCTCGTGCCGGACGAGCCAGAAGGACACCACGAACAGCGTGACGCCGACCGCAATGGTGCCGATGGCGATGGTCCACCGGGGACCCCAGGCGTCGCCGATCCAGCCGATGAGCGGGGCTCCGAGCGGGGTGCCGCCCATGAAGATGGCCATGTAGAGCGCCATCACTCGGCCCCGCATGGCCGGGTCGACGCGGGTCTGCACCATCGCGTTGGCGGTGGTGAGCGCGGTCAGCGCGGTGAGCCCCGTGGGGACGAGCGCGATCGCGAATGTCGTGTAGGTGGGGGCCAGCGAGGCGCACGCGGTCGACACGGTGAAGCCGGCCAGGGCCACGAGCAGCGTCCGCAGACGAGCCTCGCCGCGACGGGCCGACAGGAGGGCGGCGGTCAACGAGCCGATCGCCATGATCGAGCCGAGCAGGCCGTACTCCTCAGGGCCCTTGCCGAACTCCTTGGTGGCCATCAGCGCGGTCGTGACCTGGAAGTTCATGCCGAACGTGCCGAGCACGAAGACGAGCAGCATGACGAGCTGGATGTCGGGGCGGCTGCGGACGTAGCGCACGCCCTCCTTGATCGCACCCTTGCCGCGCGCCAGGCGCGGGGACGGTCGCAGCTCCGAACGGTGGATGGCCCCGAGCGCGATGAGCACCGCCACGAAGGTGAGCGTGTTGACCAGCAGCGTCCAGCCGGTGCCGACGGCGGCGATGGTGAGCCCGGCGATGCCGGGTCCGATGAGGCGACCGGCGTTGAACGACGCGCTGTTGAGCGACACGGCGTTGGTCAGGCGCTCGCGCGGCACCATCTCGGAGACGAAGGTCTGCCGGGCGGGGTTGTCGAAGGCCGTCGCGACACCGGTCCACAACGCCGCGACGTAGACCATCCACAGCTCGACGTTGCCGGTGACCGTGACGATGCCGAGGCCCAGCGACGAGAGTGCGAGCGCGGTCTGGGTCACGGCGAGCAGCCGCCGCTTGGGGAACCGGTCGGCGACGATGCCGGTCCACGGCGCGAGCAGCAGGAAGGGCAGGAACTGCAGGCCCGTCACGATGCCGAGGGCCGACGAGCTGTGGTTGGTGACCTCGGTCAGGACCAGCCAGTCCTGGGCCACCCGGCCCATCCAGGTGCCGACGTTGGAGACGAGCGCGCCCGTGGCGTAGATGCGGTAGTTGCGGACGGACAGCGAGGAGAACGTGGGGCTCACTCGTTCGCCACCCGGGTGAGGATCGCGGAGGCCTGCTGGAGGACCTCCTGCTCCTGGGGAGTCAGGTGGCTGACGCGCACGGACATCCAGGCGTCGCGCTTGCGGCGGATCTCCTTGAGCAGGCTCACGCCCGCGGGTGTCAGCGACAGGATCACCTGACGGCGGTCGGCCGGGTCGTCCGTGCGCTCGACGAGCCCTCGCTCGACGAGACCGGCGACCGTGCGGGTCATGCTGGGTGCCGACACCTTCTCGATCTCCGCCAGCTCACCCGGGGTGCGTGGCGCGTCCTCCAGCCGGCACATCACCGAGAACTGGTGCGGCGCAACGACATGCGTGCTCTCGAACCGCACGCGGCGGGAGATGCGCATGCATGCCAGTCGCAGCTCGCCGGCGAGCGCGGAGACGGCGGCAGGGGTGAGACCGGTGTCGGCGGCGCGGCTCTTGCGCGCGGGCGGTGGGGTCATGGGTTCACTCCTTGTCGTTCCTTAGCATAACTCATTACCTGTGCTAACGATTTCCGGACGGGTACCCGGCCAGGTGCACCGCCGCCGGCCCGCCCCCGCGAGCCGCGGGCCGCCGGCCCACCCCCGCGAGCCGCGGGCCGCGGGCCGCGGGCCGCGGTCGCCAAGGTGCGGAGGCGTCCCGTCTCTCGGGGACTTCGGTCCAGAGCCCGGGTATGCCGCGGGGCGCCGGAACGCGGCATACCTCACCCGAGCGAACGGCCGGGCCGCCTAGGGTGGTCCGGTGACCATCCGGCTGCGCCTCCTCGACGCGGTCGCCATGGACGGGACCGCCATCTCGGGCGAGCGCCCGGCAGCGCTGCTCGCCGCCCTGACCCTCCACCCGGCCGGGCTCTCGGACACCCGGCTCGTCGACCTCGTCTGGGGTGACGAACCGCCCGCGCACCCCACCAAGGCGCTGCAGGTCCTCGTGTCGCGGCTGCGCGCGGTCGACCGTGACCTCGTCGCGCGCCGCGAGGGCGGTTACCACCTCGGCCTGGGCAGACCGGCTGTCGACGCCTGGGCCCTCACCGACCTCGCCGCCCGGGCCGAGCAGCTGCTGCGTTCGGACCATCCGGGTGAGGCCGTCGGACTCGCCGCCGAGGTGACCGCCACGGTCGTCAGCGACTCAGCCGACGGACCGCTGGCCGACCTGCGCGCCGCGGCCACGCGCACCATGGCGGCCGCCCGTCGGGTCCACGCCGTCGCACTCGCCCGCAGCGGCCACGCCGATGAGGCGCTGCCGCTGCTCGCGGACCTGCACGCCCAGGCCCCGGACGACGCCACCCTGCTCGCCGAGCTGCTGCGCACCGAGGCACGGGCCGTCGGCACGGCCCCGGCACTCGCCCGCTACGACACCTACCGCCGCGACCTCGCCGACCGGCTCGGGTGCGACCCCGACCCGGCCCTGCGCCGGATCCACCGCGAGCTGCTCGCCGCCGACTCCCCGGTACACACCGGAGTCCGATACGACCCCGATGAGCTGCTCGGTCGCGCCGACGACCTCGCCCGGCTCCGGGCCGCGCTGGCGAGCGGCCGGCTCACCACCGTCCTGGGCCCGGGCGGCATCGGCAAGACCCGCATCGCCCACGTCCTCGCCCGCGAGGCCACTCAGCCGCGGGTCAACGTCGTCGAGCTCGTGGGCGTCGGTTCGGGCGACGATGTCGTCGCCGAGGTGGGTGCGGCCCTCGGCATCCGCGGGTCGGTGACCACGCGGCGCACCCTCACCCCCGCCCAGGCCGCAGACGTCCGCGGCCGCATCGCCCGCGAGCTCGACACCGGGCCGGCGCTGCTCGTCCTCGACAACTGCGAGCACGTGCTCGAGTCGGTCGCGGGCCTCGTGGCCTACCTGCTCGTCACGACGCGCGACCTCAGCGTGCTCGCCACCAGCCGCGCACCGCTGCGCATCGCCGCCGAGCGGGTCGTGCCCCTCACCCAGCTGAGCACCGGCCACGCGGCCGACCTCTTCGCCCGCCGAGCCCGGGCCGCACGACCTGACGCGACCCTCGACCCCGAGACCGTCGACGCGGTCGTGAGCCGGCTCGACGGGCTCCCGCTCGCGGTCGAGCTGGCGGCCGCACGGGTGCGCACGATGTCGGTCGAGCAGATCCGCGACGCCCTCGACGACCGGTTCGGGCTGTTGCGCAGCCGTGACCGCACCACTCCCGAACGACACCGCACCCTTGCCGCGGTGATCGAGTGGTCGTGGGGGTTGCTGTCACCACGCGAGCGGGAGGCGGCCGCGTGGCTCTCGGTGTTCCACGACGGTTTCGATGCCGCGACCGCCACCGCGGTCCTCGGACCCGGTGGCATGGACCTCGTCGAGGCACTGGTCGACCAGTCCGTCGTCACCGTCGGCGAGTCGGGCGGGGCGACGCGCTTTCGCATGCTGGAGACGATTCGTGAGTATGCCGCGCAGCAGCTCCTCGACTCCGGCCACCACGACGACGCGGTGGCGGCCCAGGACCGCTGGGCGGTCGACCTCGTCGAGGCGCATGGCTCGATCTTCTTCTCCCCCAACCAGATTGCCAGCATCGATGCCCTCCTGACCGAGGAGAACAACCTCACCGACGTGCTGCGGCGGGCATTGGCGACCGGTCGAGCCCCGGTCGCCGTCCGGCTGCTCAGCACCCTGGGCAGTCTGTGGACCATCACCGGCAACCACCCGCGCATCTTCGCCGTGGCCGATGCGGCGTCCGAGCTGCTGGCCGACTGGGACCCCGCTGGTGCGGGCGAGACCGACGCAGCCTTCGAGGCTGCGGCACTGCTGCTGGTGCACCTCAGCTGGATCCCCGGTCGCGACACCGACGGGATCCGCGCGGCGATGACCAGGTGGGGCCAGCCGACGCACCCGTGGGCGCGCGCGACGCACACCATGTTCGTGGCCGACGACGAGGAGGACCCGGGCTCACGCCTCGCCGCTCTCGCCGATGCCGAGACCGACCCCTACAACGCGGCAATGCTGCTGATGTGGGCGGCCCTGGGCGCCGAGAACCGCGGCGACATCGAGGCAGCTGCCACGTACTCGCGGCGGGCCCTGGACTCCGGCGGGCTCACTCCGTACATCGAGGCCTCGCTGCACTCCGAGCTGTCACAGCTGGCGAGCTACCGCGGCGACCACCACCTCGCGGCGCACCACGCCGAGCTGGCCTGGCCGATGATGATGCGGCTGCACGCCGTCGACGACGCCAACTCGCTTCGCTTCACCTCCGCGGCCTCCCTCATCCTCGACGGCGACCTCGACGGGGCGGAGCGCATCCTCGACGAGATCGGCGACCTGCCGGAGGGTGGCCAGCTGGGCTCGCGGATGCTGCTCATCGCCGCGCGCTCCGAGCTCGCCCTGGCCCGCGGCGACGTCGAGGCCGGCCTGGCCGGGTTCGACCGGGCTGTGGACGAGGTGCTCGTCGACCTGCCCGGCTGGGCCGGCGGAGTCACGCCATGGGTGCTCATCGCGGCATCGGGTGCGCTCACCGCCCACGTCCTGCACGCCCCGCCCGGGCCCGACCCGCGGGCCGCGGAGCTGCGCGCCCTGCTGTTGCGGGGTGCTGACGGTGGGCTCGTCGGCGTCCCGACCGACGACCTCCCGTTGAGCGGGGTGCTCATGGTGGCGGTGGGCGCATGGGGCCTGCGCCACGGCGACCCGTCGGCGCACGAGGACGCGGTGCGCACCATGGCGGTCGGTCACCGATGGCGCTACAACCGGGGTATGCCGTCACTTACCTGGGAGCCGCTGGCTGCCCTGGCGGAGCGCGTCGTACCGGGCCGGCTCGAGGCGCTCGTCGACGAGTACGCCGACCGACCGGCCCAGGACCTGCTGGACGAGGCCCGCGCGCTCTTGGCGAGCCAGTCCCCGAGCCCACCCGCGGCGCGGGGCTGAGCACAAGGGAGGGGCACCGGGGTGAGCACGCGGCATACCGCCGCCCCGTCACCCACCTATTGCGTGGCGATCCACTCCGCGTAGAACAGGCCGAGTCCGGCGATCACGCAGATTCCCGCGATGATCCAGAAGCGGATGACGATGGTGATCTCGGCCCAGCCCACCATCTCGAAGTGGTGGTGCAGCGGCGCGATCCGGAAGACCCGCTTGCCGGTGAGCTTGAAGCTGGCCACCTGGATCACGACCGACATGGTGATGATGACGAACAGGCCGCCCAGGACGACCAGCAGCAGCTCGGTGCGGGTCATGATCGCCATCCCCGCGAGCGCGGCCCCGAGGCCGAGCGAACCGGTGTCGCCCATGATGATCTGGGCGGGCGAGGCGTTCCACCACAGGAAGCCGAAGCACGCCCCCGCGATCGCACACGCCACCACGGCCAGGTCGAGCCCGTCGCGGATGTCGTAGCAGCCGACGCCGGGGGTCAGGGAGCAGCTCTGGTTGTACTGCCACAGGCTGATGCCGGCGTAGGCGCCGAAGACCATGACCGACGTGCCGGTGGCGAGTCCGTCGAGGCCGTCGGTGATGTTGACGCCGTTGGACGCGCCGGCGATGAGCAGGTTGGCCCACAGGACGAACAGGACCACGCCCAGCACCGGACCCGCCACCGCGAGGTCGACCGGGGTGTCACGGATGACCGAGATCGCGGTCGAGGCCGGTGACCGGCCGTGCTCGTCCTTGACCAGCAGTGCGAGGAGGGCGAACACCACCGTCACCACGGTCTGCCCGAGCAGCTTCTGCTTCGAGGTGAGACCGAGGCTGCGCGCCCTGGAGATCTTGATGTAGTCGTCCATGTAGCCGACGGCGCCCATCCCGACCAGCAGGAAGAGCACCAGCAGGGCGGCGAGTGAGACCCGGCCGGGGATCACGGGGAACGCGCCGGTGGAGCCGACGACCTGCAGCAGGAGGTGCGAGGCGAAGTACCCGAAGACCGCGGCGGCGATGATCATGACCCCGCCCATGGTCGGCTTGCCGCGCTTGTAGTGGTGGTGGGCCAGGTCGTCGCGGATGAACTGGCCGTACTGGCGCCGGATGAGGAACCGGATGAACACCGGCGTCCCGAGCAGCGACACGACCATGGCGATCCCGCCCGCGAGCAGGACGTTGACCATCGGTTTCCGTTCGTGGGGCGGCGGGGACGCCCGTCACGCTATCCGGCTGCGGCTCCCTGCTCCCGCACCGACGCGCATGCGCAGGTATGCCGGCCGTGCCGGTGGGGAGGACGCCGCACCGGCGCCGGCCGGTCACCGAGGTGACCGGCCGGCATACCTCACATCTTGCGGTTGAAGCTGCGCACCGACAACGGTGCGAAGACCGCGATGACGGCCGCGCACCCGAGCAGTGCCCAGCCGACCTCGCCCGTGACCTGCCCGTCGTTGGCCAGGGAGCGGATCGCCGAGATGACGTGGCTCACCGGGTTGACGTCGGCGAACGCGCGCAGCCAGCCCGGCATCGTCTCGGTCGGCACGAACGCGTTGGACAGGAAGGTCAGCGGGAACATCACCATGAGGGAGATGCCCTGCACGCCCTGGGCGGTCTTGCCGACGGTGCCGAACCACGTGAAGATCCACGCGAGCGACCAGCCGGCGAAGATCGCGAGCACGATGGCGCCCAGCACCCCGAGGACGCCGCCACCGGGCCGGTAGCCCATGGCGATGCCGGTGGCGAAGGTCAGGGTGGAGGCGATGGCGTAGCGGATCAGGTCCGCGACCATCGGGCCGGCGAGCGGTGCGATCCGCGCGATCGGCAGCACCTTGAACCGGTCGAACACTCCCTTGTCCATGTCCTCGCGCAGCTGCACACCGGTGGCGACGCAGGCGGTGAGGACGGTCTGGCCGATGAGGCCGGGGATGATGATCGGCAGGTAGTCCTTGACGCTGCCGCTGATGGCGCCGCCGAAGATGTAGGCGAACATCGCGGTGAACAGCAGCGGCTGGATCGTCACGTCGAAGAGCTGCTCGAAGTTGCGCCGCATCTTCATCGTGGCGCGCCAGGCCAAGGTCATCGTCTGGGCGACGGTCTGGCCCAGGGACACGTGGGTGGCGAGCCGGCGGTCGAGGACGCCGGTGTCGACAGTGACCCGCTGGGTCGCGTCGCCGGGTGGGGTGGTGGTCAGGGTGCTCATGATGCGGCCTCCAGGGTGGTGGAGTCGTCGGTGTCGGAGTCATCGGTGTCGGCGGTGTCGGAGTCTGCGGTGTCGGAGTCGGCGGCGTGCCCAGTGAGGGCGAGGAAGACCTCGTCGAGCGACGGCTTCTGCACGGTGAGGGACTCGATGCCGATTCCCTTCTCCCGCAACGCAACCAGCACGTCGACGGCTTGTTCGCTGCGCTCGAGTGGCACCGACAGCCGCCGCGACTCGGGCGAGGGCACGGGGTCCTCACCGACGAGAGCTCGGGCGGTGGTCGTCGCGACCACGAGGTCGTCGCGGTCGGCCAGGTGCACGGTGAGGGAGCTGCGTCCGACCGAGGACTTGAGCTCGTCCGAGGTGCCCTCGGCAACCTTGACGCCGCGGTCGATGACGGCAATCCGGTCGGCGAGCTGGTCGGCCTCGTCGAGGTACTGCGTGGTCAGCAGGACCGTGCAGCCCTCGTCGACGAGCTCGCGGATTGTCTCCCACATCTGCCCGCGGGTGCGCGGGTCGAGCCCGGTGGTCGGCTCGTCGAGGAAGATCAGCGGCGGCCGGGTGATGAGGCTGGCGGAGAGGTCGAGCCGTCGGCGCATGCCGCCCGAGAACGCGCTGATCGGCTTGGCCGCGGCCTCGGTGAGGTCGAACTGCTCGAGCAGGGTGGCCGCGCGGCGCTTGCTGTCGGCCCGGGAGAGCCCTTGGAGGCGGCCGAAGAGCAGCAGGTTCTCGGTGGCGGTGAGGTTCTCGTCGACCGAGGCGTACTGCCCGGTGACGCCGAGCAGCTGGCGGATGACGTGACCCTCGCGGCTCACGTCGTGGCCGAAGACCTCGGCGCGACCGCCGTCGATGGGCAGCAGGGTGGCGAGCATCTTCAGGGTCGTCGTCTTGCCGGCGCCGTTGGGCCCGAGGACGCCGAACACCTCGCTGCGGCGGACCTGCAGGTCGACCCCGTCGACGGCCCGCTGGTCGCCGAAGGTCTTGACCAGCCCTTCGGCGTGGACTGCGAGTGTGTCGTTCGTGTGCATGCTCCCAAGGGTGGGGGCTGCCGCTTTCACCGTGGTTTCACGGGCGGTCCGGGCGGTTTCACGGCCCGATCATTGCCCACCAACTCTTTGCCCCCAACCACACGGGTATGCCGCGTGGTCACCCTCGCGGGCGCCACGCGGCATACCTGGTGGTTGTCGTTGGTCTGGTGGGGCGCGCCTCAGGCGTCGACGCGCACCCGCTCGGTGGCGAGGAACGCATCCCGCTGCGCGACCCGGGCGCTGCGCGCCATCCGGGCGACGACGACCCACGAGCCGATCGCTGCCAGCACGACCAGTCCCACGACGACGGCGACGCCGGTGACCATGCCGGGCAGCAGCTCGCCCGGGACGGGCGCGCCACCCTCGGCCGAGGCGGACCCGAGGATCGCGGTGACCACCGCCATCATCGCCGCGCCACCGACCTGGACGCTGGTGTTGACCAGACCGGAGGCCAGCCCCTGCTCGTGGTCGGCGACACCGGCGGTCGCCTGGCTGTTGATCGACGGGAAGGTGAGCGCGAACCCGAAGCCGAGCAGCAGCATCGTCGGCAGCAGGAACACCCAGTAGGACGCGCCGGGCTGGACCCGCAGGAACAGCGCGTAGGCCACGACGAACGCGGTGAGCCCGACGGCGATGAGGCGCTGGGTGCCGAACCGGTCGAGGACGCGGTCGATCTTGGTCGAGCTGGCAACCACGAGCAGCCCGGCCGGCAGGAACCCCAGGGCCATCGCGAGCGGAGACCACCCGAGCGAGCTCTGCAGGTAGATCGTCACGAGGAACTGGAAGGCCGCGTAGGCACCGAACATCGCCGCGCCGGAGAGGTTGGCGTGCACGAGGTGCACCGAGCGCAGGATGCCGAGCCGCACCAGGGGCGCGGGGTGGCGCAGCTCGGTCACGACGAACGTGGCGGCGAGCGCGGCCGCGACGGCGAACGACGCGAGCGTCACCGGGCTGGCCCAGCCACGCGACGGCGCCTCGACGACGGCATACACGGCGAGCAGGAGCGCACCGGTCACCGAGACCGCGCCCAGCAGGTCGAAGTCGCGCAGCCGGATCCGTTCCTGCGCGGCCACGCGCGGCACCAGCCGCCACCCGGCAGCGGCGAGCAGCAGCGCCACCGGCCCGGGCAGCAGGAACGTCGCCCGCCAGCCGAGCTCGGTGAGCAGGCCGCCGAAGACGAGGCCGAGCGAGAACCCGCTCGCGCCGCAGACCGTGTAGATGGACAGGGCCCGGTTGCGCGCCGGCCCCTCGGCGAAGGTCGTGGTGATGATGGACAGGCCCGCCGGCACGGTGAACGCGGCGGCGACGCCCTTGACGAAGCGCAGCGCGATGAGCGCGGTCGGGTCACTGAGGACGGCGCTGACCACGGAGGCGAGACCGAAGACGAGGACGGCGCCGAGGAACACGCGTCGCCGTCCGAGCAGATCCGAGCTGCGGCCGCCGAGGAGCAGCAGGCCGCCGTAGCCGAGGACGTAGCCGCTGACGATCCACTGCAGCGTGCTGGGGTTTAGGCCGAGGTCGGCGCCGATCGAGGGCAGGGCGACCCCGACCATCGAGATGTCGAGACCGTCGAGGAAGAGGGCGCCACAGAGGACGACGAGCAGGAGCCAGATGTCGCGGCTCCAGCCAGCGCCGGTGGCGACGGTGGCGTGGGAAACGCCTTGCGGGTCAGTGGTTTTCGCGGTGGGAGCGGGAGCGTGGGAGAGGTCATGAGTTGACGTCATGTCGCCCATCATGCATGCACTTGCATTCAATGCACAAGCAAATAATGCATGAACAACTTTTGCACCTGCACGTGGTAGGATCACGCGCATGAGCCGAGCGGACGACGACGCCCTGGCCCAGTCGTGGCACGACCTGATGGGCCGCTACCAGCGGATGATGTGCACGCTGGACCGCGAGCTGGAGCAGCACGGGCTGAACGCCAGCGAGTTCGAGGTGCTCCAGCAGCTGCACTCCGGCAAGGCCTGCGAGCTGCCGATGAGCGCCCTCGCCGAACACGCCCACCTCACCCAGAGCGCCCTTTCCCGGCTCGTGTCACGGCTGGAGAAGGACGGCCTCATCACCCGCAAGACCTGCAGCAACGACCGACGCGCCCAGTTCGTCGCGCTGACCGACGAGGGGCGCCGCCGCTACCGCGAGGCCAAGCCCACGCAGCGGCAGGTCCTGCGCGAAGGCGCCGTCGACTGCCCCCAGCTGGTCCCCTCACCCCGCTCCTGAACGTCCCGGCGGCCACCACGCAGGTATGCCGCGTGGCCGGCTCACCCGGCCACGCGGCATACCACTGCCGTTGCGTTCGGCGGCCCCTGCGTCAGCCGACGCCGAGCAGGGTCTTGACCGGGTCGATCGCGAAGTAGATGACGAACAGCGCCGACACACCCCACAGCAGCGGGTGGATCTGGGCGGCCTTGCCACGCACGATCTTGATGACGACGTAGACCACGAACCCGGCGCCGATGCCCGCCGTGATCGAGTAGGTGAACGGCATCAGGACGATCGTGAGGAACGCCGGGATCGCTATCTCGAGGTCGTCCCAGCTGATGCCCTTGACCTGCTGCATCATGAGGAAACCGACCACGACCAGCGCGGGCGTCGCGGCCTCGTAGGGGACGATCTTGACCAGCGGGGCGAGGAACGTTGCCAGGAGGAACAGCACTCCGGTGACAACTGACGCCAGGCCGGTGCGCGCACCCTCGCCGACACCGGCGGCGGACTCGATGTAGGACGTGTTGGACGAGACCGACCCGGCACCACCGGCGACGGCGGCGAGGGAGTCGACGAGCAGGATCTTGTCCGAGTTCGGCGGGTTGCCCTCCTTGTCGAGCAGGCCGGCCTCGCCACCGATCGCGACCATCGTGCCCATGGTGTCGAAGAAGTCGGCCAGCAGCAGGGTGAAGACGAGCAGGATCGCCGAGACCGCACCGATCTTGCCGAACGACCCCAGCAGGTTGAAGTCGCCGAGCAGTGAGAAGTTCGGCACGTCGACCACCTGGTCGGGCAGCTTGGGGACGTTCAGACCCCAGCCGGCGGGGTTGACGAGCTTGCCGGTCGCGTCGGTCTGGCTGCCGATCTTGCCGATCGCCTCGACGATGACGGCGAGGACGGTGGCGCCGACGATGCCGATGAGGATGGCGCCCTTCACCTTGCGCACCAACAGGATCACGATGGTGAGCAACCCGATGACGAACACGAGCGTGGGCCACCCGTTGAGGAAGCCGCCGATGCCGAGCTCGACGGGCACCGGCCCGCTGGCCGGACGTCGGACCACACCGGCGTCGACCAGACCGATGAACGTGATGAACAGGCCGATGCCGACCGAGATCGCGGTCTTGAGCTGCGCCGGGATCGCCTTGAACACGGCCTGCCGGAAACCGGTCAGCACGAGGATCGTGATGATGATGCCCTCGAGGACGATGAGGCCCATCGCGTCGGCCCACGTCATCTCGGGCAGCTTGGCGATGCCGAACGTCACGAAGGCGTTGAGCCCCAGACCGGCCGCGATCGCCATCGGGTAGTTGGCGACTATGCCCATGAGCAGCGTCATGACACCGGCAATGAGGGCGGTGCCGGCGGCGACCAGCTGCAGGGCGTGCGGGACGTCGCCCCCGCCGAGGAAAGCGCCGGTGCCGTCGGCCTGGGTGCCGAGGATGAGCGGGTTGAGCACCACGATGTACGCCATCGCGAAGAAGGTCACGAGCCCACCGCGGACCTCGCGGCCGACGCTGGAACCTCGTTCGGTGATGCGGAAGAAGCCGTCGAGTCCGGTGCGGGAGGGACCGGGGCGCTGCGCAGGGGGCGCGGAGGAGGGCTTGGCCATGGCCGACAGGGTAGGGCCTGCGTGCGGCCCGGTGGTGAAGGCTACGCTGACGATCGTGACCGAGTCGGAGCCGTCCGAGGCCGCCCGCGAGCGCGGTGTCGCCGAGGAGGGCCGGTATGCCGCGGAGCGCGGCGCCGCGACCGCGTCACCGTCGGGCTCCCCCGACGCCGCCGAGGAGCTGCAGCCGCTGGCCTGGAGCACCGGCCGGATCGTGCTCGGCGGCATCGGCGCGTGGGTGGTGGCGCTCGTCGTCACGCTGGTCGTGCCGTCCCTGCACACCGGTGACCGGTCGTGGTGGCCGTGGTGCTGCGTCGCCGGGATCGTGCTCGGTTTCCTCGGGTACACCTACGTGCGCCGCGGCCGCGGCAACGCCGCCGACGCCCACTGACCCGCCCTGGCGCAAACCCCACGTTGCGCGGCATACCTCGGGCTGGCGGCGCCTCCCGCAAAACGGGGGTTGCGTGCATGAAACGGGGGTCATTTCCACCCGTTTCATGTCAGCAACCCCCGCTTTGCCAGCCTCCCGCTCAGGCGGCGAGCCGCGACAAGGCAGCCCGGATCCGGCTGAGCAGAGTCGCCGGGTCGGCCAGCTCGTCCCAGGTGATGCGCACGACCGCATAGCCGAGCTCGCGAAGGCGGTCTTCGCGGCGCTTCTCGGCGATGAGGACCTCCCTCCCGCCATCACCGCCGTACTTGACCGCCCCGTCGAACTCGACGATCACTCGGCCAGCAACAAGGAAGTCGACCCGTCCCACCAGGCCATCGGCATCCCGGATCGGCACCTGGCTGTCGAAGGGCAGCCCCAGCGCGGCAAGGATCAACCGGGTCCGGCTCTCCCCCACGGACTCGCACTTCGCGTCGACTGCGGCCACGGCGTTGCGCAGTCGTCGTTTGCCGCGCAGGCTCGGCCCGAGCCTTTCGGCGGCCTCCTCCAGCTCGTCCACCGAGCAGTCGCCAGCATGCAGGGCCGCATCGGCAGCGACGACACCGGCTTCGGTGCTCACGGACGACGTGGTCACCACTGCGTCGGGGATGCTGAGCGCCCGGAGGCCCTCCAGCTCGACCTCGTGGATGAGTCCGCGCGTGGGCATCACCCTGAGACCTGACACCGTCGTGCTCTCCTCGACATCTGCGGCCACCACGACCAGGTCGCGCGGGACATGCCACAGGGGCAGACCGTGGAGCGCAACGGCGGAGTGATGGGTCGCATACTCCTCCGTCGTCCGTGAACGAAGGACTGCTCGCACCTTGAGCCGATACTGCTCATCGGTGCCGGCTGCCGCCCACACGGTGCTGTCGACAAAGGCGCCGCGTCGAACTCGCACCAGCAGGCCGACCTTCACCCACTCCCGGACCAGCCTCGGGTCCACCTCGAGACGGATGAAGTCGCGGGCCGTGATGACGCCCGACCGGGCGGCCACCACTGCTGCGACGGCGGAGTCAAGCATTGGGTCTGCCATGGCTGGAGCGTGACGATCGCAAGCCTCAACTGCATCAGCCGGCTCTGTCGCCTGTGGATGAACCCGGACCCGAGGGCGCCCTGTGGATGACGCGCAATACGGGGGTTGGGGTGATGAAACCGGGGGGGTGGTCGCCCCGTTGATGG
>JAEZWF010000020.1 GCA_023420415.1 Actinomycetes bacterium
CTGCCAGCCCACCCCAACGGCATGATCGCCACCGCGTTTTGCTGCGAACAGGTGCTGGAACAGCGCACCTACTACTCCGTCGGCGGCGGTTTCGTGGTCTCCGGAGACGCGGATGCCGAAGACAAGGTGGTGGAGGACACCACGCCTGTGCCGCACAGGTTCAACACCGCCGACGAGCTGCTGCGGCTCTGCGATGAGACCGGAAAATCCATCGCGCGGCTGGTGTTTGAAAACGAGCTGTGTTGGCGCGACGAGGAGACCATCCGCGCCGAGCTGCTAGAGATCTGGGAGGCGATGAAGCAGTGCGTCAGCAACGGCATCGCCACCGAGGGCAGGCTCCCGGGCGGGCTGCGGGTGCCGCGTCGGGCACCGGAACTATTCCACAAGCTGAGCGTCGACGGCGACGTCGATGATCCGCTGCGAGGGATGGACTGGGTCACGCTGTATGCGCTGGCCGTCAACGAGGAGAACGCCTCCGGCGGGCGCGTGGTCACTGCCCCCACCAACGGCGCGGCCGGCATCATCCCGGCGGTGCTGCATTACTACATGCAGTTCGTGCCCGGGGCGAGCGAGGACGGGGTGATCCGGTTCCTGCTCACCGCTGGCGCCATCGGCATGATCTTCAAGCAAAACGCCTCGATCTCGGGTGCCGAGGTGGGCTGTCAGGGCGAGGTCGGATCGGCCTGTTCGATGGCCGCCGGCGGGATGGCCGCGGTACTGGGCGGCAGCCCGCTGCAAATCGAGAACGCGGCTGAGATCGGGATGGAACACAACCTGGGCCTGACCTGCGATCCGGTGGGCGGACTGGTGCAGATTCCCTGCATCGAACGCAACGCCATGGGCGCGGTCAAGGCGATCAACGCTGCGCGGCTGGCCTTGCGTGGCGACGGGCGCCATTACGTATCACTGGACAAGGTGATCGCCACCATGCGCCAGACCGGCGCCGACATGAAGAGCAAGTACAAGGAAACCGCCCGGGGCGGTTTGGCGGTGAACATCATCGAGTGTTGATAGCGCTCGGTGCGGGTTGCTGGGTGGTCAACGCACGCGTTGACCACCCTGAGTCCGGTTACGTGTCGTTACGTACCGTCCACCACGCCGTTACGCAGGGCGGTCGGCGCTTTCCCGGCCGCCGAATGCGCCTCGTGCAGGCCACCCTACTCAAGGAGAATCGCATGACCCTGGCTTACACCCCGCTGCACGCGCTGCATCAGGAACTCGGCGCCCGCCTGGTGCCCTTCGCCGGCTACGAGATGCCGCTGCACTACCCCGCCGGCATCCTCAAGGAACACCTGCACACCCGCGCACAAGCCGGGCTGTTCGATGTCTCGCACATGGGGCAGATCGTGCTGCACGGGGCCCAGGCGGCCGCCGCGCTGGAAACCCTGGTGCCGGTGGACATTCTCGACCTGCCGGTTGGCCAGCAGCGCTACGCGCTGTTCACCGATGAGAACGGCGGCATCCTCGACGACCTGATGGTGGCCAACCTGGGCGACCAGCGCCTGCTGCTGGTGGTCAACGCCGCCTGCAAGCAGCAGGACCTGGAACACCTGCAACGCCACCTTTCCGGGCGCTGCATGATCGAGGCGCTGTTCGACAGCCGCGCCCTGCTCGCCCTTCAGGGACCACAGGCTGCCGCGGTGCTGAGCCGTCTGGCGCCGAGCGTGGCGGGCATGACCTTCATGCAGATCGCCCGCGTCGAGCTGCTCGGCCATGCCTGCTTCGTCAGCCGCTCGGGCTATACCGGCGAGGACGGTTTCGAGATCTCCGTGCCGGCCGCCCATGCCGAAGCGCTGGCACGCCGGCTACTGGACGAAGCGGAGGTGCAGCCCATCGGCCTGGGCGCCCGCGATTCGCTGCGCCTGGAAGCCGGCCTGTGCCTGTACGGCCATGACATGGACACCCAGACCACCCCGGTGGAGGCCAGCCTGAGCTGGGCGATCTCCAAGGCCCGCCGTCCGGATGGCGCACGCGCCGACGGCTTCCCGGGCGCCGAGCGCATCTTCCAGCAACTGCGCGACGGCGTGGCGCAGCGGCGCGTCGGCCTGCTGCCGGCCGAACGCATTCCCGTGCGGGAAGGCACCCGGCTGGTGGATGATCAGGAACAGTCGATCGGTCGCATCACCAGCGGCGGCTTCGGCCCCAGCCTCGGCGCGCCCGTGGCGATGGGTTATGTGGAAAGCCACCTGGCGGGCCTGGGCACCTCGGTCCAGGCGCTGGTGCGCGGCAAGCCGGTGGCCATGGCCGTCAGCAAGATGCCCTTCGTTGCGCCGCGCTATTACCGGGGTTGAAGGGAACATGCCCGCCACCAAACGGGCATGTCCGGCGTGCTACCCTCGCGCCTCGTCTTTTCAGAGCCGTTGTATATGAGCGTTACCCAAAGCCTCCTGCTGCTGGCGGGCATCATCCTGGCCAGCGCCTTCTTCTCCATCGCCGAAATCGCCCTGGCCGCCGCGCGCCCCCTGAAACTGCGCCAGCTGGTCGACGAGGGCAACCACAACGCGCAGCGCGTCATCCATGTGCAGACGGCGCCCGGCCATTACCTGACCGTGGTGCAGATCGGCATGAACGCCCTGGCGATCCTCGGCGGTATCGTCGGCCAGGGTTTCCTCACCCCGGTTTTCACCCGGCTGCTGGAAAACCACCTGGCGGCCGACCAGGCGGTCGCCATCGGCTTCACGGTTTCCTTCGTGC
>JAEZWF010000001.1 GCA_023420415.1 Actinomycetes bacterium
CCCGCCGCGACGAACGACGGCAAGACCCTCGTCACGACCGAGGGCACCTGGCAGGTCAACCCCGACGGCACCGTCACCTTCACCCCGGCCGACGGCTACTCCGGCACGACCGCACCGGTCGAGTACCGCATCACCGACTCCAACGGCGACACCGACACCGCCAACCTCACCGTCACGGTGCGTCCCGGCCCGACCGCCGACGACGAGGCCGTCACCACCAAGCAGGACGCGACCGTCACCATCCCGGTGCTCAGCGGTGACGTGCCCGGCCCGAACGCCGACGGCACCCCGGGCTCGTTCGACACCAGCTCGGTCGTCTTCACCAGCTCGGACGCGACGGACGGCGGCAAGACCCTGGTGGTGCCGGGTGAGGGGACGTGGACCGTCAACCCCGACGGCACCGTCACCTTCGACCCCGAGCCCTCCTTCACCGGGGAGGCCACCCCTGTCGACTACGCCGTCACCGACTCCCACGGCAACACGGCCACCGCGACCATCATGGTGACCGTCGACCCCCTCCCAGTGGCGAACGACGACGCCGCGAGCACGCCGTTCAACACCCCAGTGACCCTCCCGGCGCTGACCGACGACGCGGCCGGGTCGCCCTCCGACCCGCTCGTGGTGAGCTCGGTCGTCTTCACGAGCCCCGAAGCCACCGACGGCGGCAAGACCCTCGTCACCACCGAGGGCACCTGGCAGGTCAACGCCGACGGCACCGTCACGTTCACCCCGAAGGACGGCTACTCGGGCACAACCGCACCGGTCGAGTACCGCATCACCGACTCCAACGGCGACACCGACACCGCCAACCTCACCGTCACGGTGCAGCCGGGGCCGTCGGCGACCCCAGACCGGGACAGCACGCCGCAGAACGTCGATGTCACCGTCAGCCCGCTGGTGAACGACACCCCCGGTCGCGACGCCGACGGGTCGGACGGTCGCTTCGACCCCTCGTCGCTCGTCTTCACCAGCCCCGCTGCGACCGACGGCGGCAAGACCCTCGTCGTGCCCGGCGAAGGCACCTGGACCGTCAACCCGGACGGCACCGTCACCTTCGACCCGGAGCCGTCGTTCACCGGAGCGACCGCCCCGGTCGACTACGCCGTCACCGACTCACACGGCAACACGACCGGGTCGACCATCACGATCACCGTGTCCGGCGTGAAGCCGGTCGCCGTGGACGACAGCGCCCGCACACCGTCGGCGACGCCGGTCACCATCGACGTGCTGGCCAACGACTCGGCCGGTGCCGACCACGCGCCGCTCGACCCGGCCACAGTCCGACTCGTCGACCCCGTGAGCGGTCAGCTGGTCACCACGGTGACCATCCCGGGTCAGGGCACCTGGACCGTGAACCAGGACGGCACCGTCACCTTCGCCCCCGTCGCAGGGTTCGCGGGCGAGGCCACCGCGGTCGACTACGAGGTGCGCGACACCAACGGCACGCCGGCCCGCGCCACCATCACCGTGGTGGTCGAGACCGCTGGCCAGGCCAACCCGGACAGTGCCACCACTCCTGCGGGCAAGCCGGTCACGGTGTCGGTGCTCGGCAATGACGTGGCCGCGGGTGGAGAGGCCCTCCTCCCCGACTCGGTCTGCCTCCTGCCCGGCACCAAGGCGACTGCGACGTCGCGGGTGTCGACCCAGGCTGCCGTGCAGTGCCTCAAGACCTACACCGAACCCGGTGTCGGCACCTGGACCGTCAACCCTGACGGCACCATCACCTTCGACCCTGCTGACGGGTTCAGCGGCCAGGCCGAGATCCCTTACAGCGTCACGGATTCCGCCGGCAACGTCTACACCTCGACGCTCACCGTCACGGTGGCGGCACCGCCCGCGGTTCCGGCCAAGCCCAAGCCACCGGTCGTGACCGAGCAGCCCGCACCGGGTGTCGCCGACCTGCCGTTCACCGGCGCCGCGGTCGTCCCGACGCTGGCGCTGGCCGGGATGCTGCTCGCGCTCGGCCTCGCCCTGACGGTCTGGCGGCGCAGGCTGGGTGGCCGCTAGCGGTCGCCAGCCCAACGCAAGGGGTATGCCGCGTGGTCGCCTCGACCACGCGGCATACCTTTGTCGTCAATCTCCTTGGGGCACACGGCTATTCGCCACCATGGGTCTCCTCGCGGATGGTGTCGGCGATCTTCTGCTCGTCCGTGCGCGGGGCCATGCGTGCGGTCACGTCGGCGGGTAGCGGGTTGTCCTGCACCTGCTGCAGCCCGCGCACCTGGTCCTCGAGCACGAACGTCGCGCGCGTGAAGGCCTCGGCACCCGGGGCGGTCACGAACGGCACGCAGCGGAAGCGGGCCGTGAGCTCGGTGCGGGTGATGGTGGTGCTGACGTAGCCGCGCAGGTTGGTCCAGAACCGCAGGTTGGGGTTCCAGTCCGCCCACGGGTGGCGACCGTCGAGCTCGTCATATCCGTTGCCACCACTGGTGATCGAGCTCGTGATCAGCTCGGAGCCGACGACCGCGCCGGGGTTGTCGTAGTCGAGGTAGAGGTCGCTGGCCCAGTGCGCGTGGACGTCGCCGGTGAGGACGACCGGGTTACGCACGCCGGCGTCGACCCACCCCTGGGTGACGCGCTGGCGGGACGCGGGGTAGCCGTCCCACGCGTCCATCGACACCGTCGTGGCGGCGGTCGGGTTGTTGTCGCGGCGCCCGAAGAACACCTGCTGCCCCAGCAGGTCCCAGCGAGCCGTCGACCGACGGAACCCGTCCAGCAGCCACTGCTCCTGCTCCGCCCCCGGCAGCGAGCGGGCCGGGTCGGCGGCGGCCGGGCAGTCCTTGTAGCCGTCGCCGCAGGCCTGGTCGGACCGGTACTGGCGCGTGTCCATCATGTGGAAGTTGGCGAGGTCGCCCCACTGCACGCGGCGGTAGAGCTGCAGGTCCGGACCGGCGGGCACGGAACGGCGGCGCAGCGGCATGTTCTCGTAGTACGCCTGGTAGGCGGCGGCGCGACGCTCGAGGAAGGTCGGCTGCTCGGCCGGCTTCTCCGGCATGTCGTCCGCGTAGTTGTTGTCGACCTCATGGTCGTCCCACACCACCAGCCAGGGAGCGGCCGCGTGGGCAGCCTGGAGGTCCTCGTCGGACTTGTACTGGCCGTACCGCTGCCGATATCCCGCAAGGGTTTTCGTCTCCGGTCCGACGTGGGCGCGGCCGACACCGGTGCCACCGCCCTCGTACTGGTAGTCACCGAGGTGGAGCACCAGGTCCGGCTGCTCCTGCGCCATCCGGCGGTACGCCGTGAAGTAGCCGGCTGGGAAGTTGGAACACGACACGAAGGCCATCGCCAGGCTGGCGGGCGACGAACCCAGCGCCGGCGTCGTCACCGCGCGGCCGACGGCCGACAGGTGACGTCCCAGCCGGAAGCGGTACCAGTACTCGCGACCCGGCTCCAGGCCCTGCAGCTCGACGTGCACCGAATGGGCCGACGCGGGTCCGGCCTGGACCGCGCCCGCCCGCACGACATCGGCGAAACGCTCGTCCGTCGCGACCTGCCAGTTCACCGGGTAGCGACTGGACGGCATACCCCCGAGCCCGTCCGGGGCGACGGGGTCGAGCGCGAGCCGGGTCCAGATGACAAAGCCGTCCGGGGCCGGGTCGCCACTGGCGACACCCAGGGTGAACGGGTTGGAGGCCGGGATGACCGCCGCGGCACTGGGCCGGGCGTCGATCACGGTGCTGACGGGGACGAGGGCGGCGGTTCCGGCCACCAGGCCGGCTCGCAGCACGGTGCGACGTGTGGTGTGCATGCCGTCAGGGTGGTCGGCGCCAGCCCGTGCCCGGGCAACGCGAACGCTGCCGCGCGATGAAGAGTCGGGGTCGATCGGGCGACGATCCCGGTCCGTCCAAATGCGGTGCGTATGCGGTGACATGTCCGGTAGGCGTTCGCTACGGTGGCTCGGGTCCGGTGGGGGCGGCCAGGTGGGCCGGACCGGACTGACGGAGGGGTCGATGAATCCACTGGAGAACGAGCAGCACATCGCGGCCATCGCGCAGCGGTTCACCGAGGTCGCGCCGCAGAACTGGGCACGGCTCGTGGGCAACTGGGAGGCGACGCCCGACGGAGACGGGCCACCCGTGCTCAACTACCTGACCCTGGCAGTCGTCAACGGTGGCGACCGCTGGCTGTTCGGGCAGGTCGGCTACGACGAACAGCTCTACGACCTCGTCGCGGCATACAACACGGCGTCGGCGGGTGAGGTGACGACCAAGGAGGGTGAGACGGCGAGCACCCGGTGGACCGTCTTCGACCTCGAGGTCGACGCCGACGGCACGTTCCGCAGCAACCTCGGCTACGACCAGCCCAAGCGCAGCAACGGGATCATGGACGAGGAGTCCCTCGGACGGTTCGAGACCTACCTCGACACCTGGATCGCCGAGCACGGCGCCACACCCGGGAGCTCGTCGTGAGTGACGACGCAAAGGACCCGGTGATGGTCCCGAACCCGTACCTCGCCGCGATCAAGGCCAACCGGTCCAGCTCGGTCGGGCCCGCGGACGAGCTCAAGGACGGCCTCAAGGCGGTCAAGGACGCCATGGACGCCAACTGCTGGCAGTCGCCCATCGCGGACACGTTCTACGGCACGCTCACCCAGCACGAGCGGACCCTGTCGAACTGCCGCACGAACGCGCTGGCCGAGTTCGACGAGGCGATCAAGGGCCAGCCGGCGAAGGTCGAGTCGACCGCCTGGCAGACGCACTGGCGCAACCTCGCCGGGATGTGACATGGGCACCGTCAGCATCCAGATCGAAGGCATGCGGACCCTGGTCACCAGTGCGGAGAAGGCCATCACGGCCGTCCCCGAGGACCAGTGGACGGTGCGCAACAACCTGACCCGGGTCATGCTCAGCGGCTCGTCGGTCGACCCCGCCGACCGGGTGGTGGGCTGGCTGCAGGGCGAGATCGTGGGTCTGCGCCGCCGGTTGGCGATGGCGATCAAGATCGAGGCCTCCACCCCCGGCGTCCAGTCGTTCGTGCAGTTCGACGAGTCGTCGATCTCCACCAAGACGCCGGCCCAGGCCAAGGCGCTCGCCGACAAGGTCGCGCAGAACATTCGCGACGGCGGCGGCGAGATCGACCCCGAGATCCTCAAGATCCTGAGCGAGAACAGCGCCGACCCCTACTTCGCCTCGGCCCTGGCCAAGCAGCTCTCCCCCGAGCAGATCGGGCAGTTCGTCCAGAACACGGGCAGTCGGCGCGAGTACCTCTCCATGTACAACGCCTCGACCGACCCGCAGAAGATCAAGGACTTCGACCGCGACTACGCGGCATTGCTGAACGGTCTCGGGACGGCGCTCGGCATCGCCACGCAGCAGACCGGTCCGGACCTCAAGCTGCCCGCGGACTACACCCAGAAGTGGACCGAGGCGATGGTGGGCGACAAGAAGCGCCCGGGGCAGGCGTCCTGGCTCGCCCTTGTCGTCGGGCGCGGCACGTGGTCCAAGGAGTTCACGGTCGGCGTCACCAAGGCGGTCTACGACTACGAGCGCAAGATCGACCTGCCCGGCACGTGGCAGCGAGACTCCTACCCCGGAGGCAGCGGCTACATCGGTGCGGTCGAGCCGGGCGGTGGGCGCGCCTACGACCCGCTGGCGTCGCTGCTCAAGGCTGTCGGGCGCAACCAGGACGCCGCCCTCGAGCTGTTCGCCAAGGGGCCCACGACGAAGATCGAGGTGGACGGCAAGCAGGTCGAGGTCAACGGCATGCTCAAGTACCTCATCTCCGAGCGTCGCTGGCCCACCGACAAGGGGCAGGCTGCGCAGGAGGCCATCGCCGCAGGCATGACTCCCCGGCTGGGTGGCTCGACCGACTCGATCCAGGTGGCCCAGGACGCCAGTGCCCTGATCAAGTTCAAGGTCGCGGAGATCGAGGCACGGGCCGGCGAGGACAAGGGCTGGTTCTCCAACATCGGGCACCTGGTGCTCGACGGACTGGGGCTCATCCCCGTCATCGGCGAACCCATCGACGCGATCAACGGGATCTGGTACTACGCCGAGGGCAACGTCATCGATGGCTCCCTGTCGATGGCCGCGGTCATCCCTGGTGTGGGCTGGGCGGCGACGGGCGGCAAGTGGACCCGCAAGGGCGCCAACGCGGTCGAGGCGGGTTCAAAGCTCCTGACCCGGGACGGCAAGGTCTTCGACGAGACCGCGGAGTCCTTCAAGCTGCTCGCCAAGGGCGACAACGTCGAACCCGGCGTCTTCAAGTTCAACAACATGGAGGACCTCAACCGGGCGGCGAACAACCCCCACCCGGGTGTGACCTATGCGTACAAGGACATGGCGTGGACCACGGACGAGTTCGGCCGCACGAGCTTCGTCCGCGGCAAGTTGACCAACGAGGCGGCCGGGCG
Organism: Actinomycetes bacterium; assembly: GCA_023420415.1. Taxonomy (GTDB): domain Bacteria; phylum Actinomycetota; class Actinomycetes; order Actinomycetales; family Dermatophilaceae; genus Pedococcus. Next base: position 6,353 of record JAEZWF010000001.1, read on the forward strand.
CGACCCGAAGCTCCAGCGCGACATCGGCAACGGGCCCGACGCCAAGGACAGCGACGTCGGCTTCCACCTGATCGCCGACTCCCTCGGTGGCCCGACCAACAAGCTCAACGTCCTACCCGGCAACGGCAAGCCCATCGACGACGGGTTGGCCAACCTCAACCAAGGGGCCTATGCCAGCATGGAGAAGGCGCTGCGCAAGGCGCTGGGCGAGGGCAAAGATGTCGACATCGAATTGACGCCTGTGTATCGCTCAGGCAACAGCACAACTCGACCCGACGAGTTCCACGTCACCACCTGGGTGGACGGAGTGGATGTCGACTACGTGTTTGTCAACAAGTGAGGATGACAGGGTGAACCCAGAAGCACAGAAGCACCTGGACGACTTCGTCGCGAAGTACAAGGAGTCGGCACCGTCGACCTGGGTGCGCATCGTGGTCTGGTGGGCGTACCTCGGCGAAAATGGGAAGACCGACCGAGGGTCTGCCATCCATCCGCAGACAGCCGTCGTGTTCGAAGGCGGCACCTTGGAGCAGCGGTCCTTCCGCGCGAATGCTCAGGCCTCCTTCGACCTTCAGGACATGACTGCGGCCCTCGCCGGGGAGCCTGAAGAGGGGTGGACCTTGCTCAAGAGCGAGATCGACCGAGACGGGACGGTCCGGACCGACTTCGACACAGGCCCGGCGCGTGACCTTGAGGACTCGGCCACGGATCCCTACTGGGATGACGTGCACGACTACCTGTCTCGCAACCGACCCGCCTTGGAGCAGTTGGTCGACCGCCTCCGCACCAAGGACCAGCTCCCCGACCCGGACACGGTCTCCGAGGTCGACCCCATGACGTTGCCGCCATCGCAACGGCCCAAGGCCACACCCGCCACCCAGGCGGCATCGCCAGCCGAACCGAAGGGCCGATTCGGCAGGTTCTTCGGCCGCGGCTGAGAATCTGGTGGAGATCGCGTGAACCCTGAAGCACAGCAGCTGGTCGACGCCTTCGTCACCAAGCTCAAGCAGTCAGCACCGGAGTCCTGGGTACGGCTCGTCTACTGGGGTTCCTACCTCGCGGATGACGACGGCAGCGTCAACCGAGGCACGTACAAGCACGCGGAGATTGCCATCGTGCGCGACGGCGAGAACCTCACCGGTGAATACTTCCGGCTCGACCCACAGGCGGGTTTCGACCTGCAGGATCTCGAGGGGCCGCTCGCCGGCGAACCTGAAGCCGACTGGACGGTCCTGCGCGTCGAGGCCGATCGCGACGGTGCCGTCCGTGCGGACTTCAGCCACGAGGCACCGCAGTCGTTCGAGGGGTCCATGGATAACGCCTTCTGGGACGGAGTGCACGAGTACCTCGAACGCAACCGGCCTGCGCTGGTGGAGCTGGCCGCACGCCTCGAAGCTGAGGGCGTGCTGGACGGACCGCAGGCTTCGACCCAGACAAACCAGGGACGCTTCGGCAAGCTCTTCGGGCGCCGTGGCTGAGATCACCTGTTACCGGGCGCCACTCGCGGCGGAAGACCGCGACAGGCGCCCACACCGGAACGACTTCGCCAGCAAGTGAGTGAGGACTCGTGGTGAACCACCAGGCACGTGAGGCGCTGGAACGACTCGTCGCGCGCTACCGCGCGATCGCTCCCGAGGGCTGGATCCGTGTCATCTCCTGGTGGGCCTACCTGGGCGACGGTGGGACGACCGACCGCAGCGTGCTCAAGCACCCCGAGATCGCCATCGTGCTCGGGCCGGACGGCCTCTCGTCGGAGTACTTCCGCCCCGACTCCCACGCGGGCAACGACATCGATGCGTTGAACGAGGCCCTAGTGGGGGAGCCCGAAGAGGGGTGGACTCTGCTCCAGCTCGAGATCGACCGAGACGGGACGGTCCGGACCGACTTCGACACAGGCCCGGCGCGCGAACTCGAGGACTCCGCGACCGACCCCTTTTGGGATGGAGTGCACGAGTACCTCGAACGCAACCGGCCCGCGCTCGATCAACTCGTCGAACGACTTCGTCAGCAGGACGCGCTGCCCGACGCGGACGCGGTCTCCGAGATCGACCCCATGACCTTGCCGCCATCGCAACGGCCCAAAGGCTCCGGCATCCCGCGACCAGGATCGCCCCGGGTCCCAGACCTCGTCAGCGTCTGCCGACCAAGCGCCGCAGGGGTGGTTCGGCAGACTCTTCGGGCGTCGCGGCTGAGTCCACCGGCACGGTCACAAACCTCGAGGTATGCCGTGCGGCCGGGAGCAGAGTGGCCGCCACCGCGGGCGGCGGCCACGCGGCATACCTGGAGACGACCGTGGGGGCCCCCCCCCCCCCTCGGGGGGCGGGCCCCACGAGTCGCGCGGAGCAATCAGATGCGAGCGCCCTCGCCCGTTGCCGCAGCGATGTTGTTGTGCTGGTTCTTCACGTCGTCGCGCCCCTCGGTCAGCGACGTGTTGAGCTTGTCGAACACGGGACGGAACTCCGCCCACGCCTGACGGAACTTGTCGGCGTTCGTGCCCTTCCACACCGCGTTGTTGACGTGGCCGTCGAGCGCACGCTTGAAGTCGAGAGCCTTCTGCGCGTGGTCGTCCAGTCCCTTGTGCAGGTTGCGCAGCGTCTCGAGATCGCCACCAACTTCACCCATGATGGGCCCCTCCCTAGATATGTGATGTCACCGGCTTCCCCCGGCATACGCCCGCCACGATAGGGAAGATCCGGCCCAAATGTCCACAACTCGTCCGACCCGTGAGGCGTCCGGCGAAATGATGCTCTGTCACTTCCGCTCAAGGGTGAACAGCAGGCCGTCAGCAGCCACCGTGATCGCAGTGCCGTTCCCGACGACGTACCGGATGTTGCCGTCCGTGAGGACGGGCTCTTCCACTCCCGTGGCCAGGTCGATGGAGCGGAGTCCGCCCCGTTTGCCCGATCCGGCCACGATCAGGTGGTTGTCGACCACCGTGGAGGTCGACAGGTCGATCAAGGGCACCGTTCGGCTCGTCACGCGGGTCCACCGCACCTTTCCAGTGGCGATGTCATGGGCCACGAGGCGCACGGGCTGCCCGGTCTTGCTTTCCTGCGTGATGACCACGTTCCCAGCGAGCTTGGCCTGCTTGGACAGGTCGTAGACGAGGGCGGTGCCGAGGTCCTGTCGCCACACCTCTTTGCCGCCTGAGTCGAGTCCGACCAGCCAGCTGCGGTTCAGTGCCTCTTCGGTGATGCCCTCGCTCACCGGCTCGGCAGTCACCCGGCGAGCCGCCACCACGGCAGTCTCGCCTCGCGTCCCGATCACGTTCACAGCCCAGCGCGAGCGGTCCGGTCCCGCATACGTCCAGCTGGGCTTGCCATTCGCTGCCGAGCGGGCCATCAGCATGCCCGCCTTCGGGTCCCGCTGGAGAAGCTCCCAGCGCGCCCTGATGTACATCCTCGGGTCCGGGCGGCTGATCAGAACCTGACCGCCCAGGACGTCCACCCTGCTGACCCGATCTACACCGGAGACCGGCTGCTCCCACCCAACCACGCCAGTCGAGGCGTCTACCCGAACCAGCCGTACGCTCCTGTCCACCGATTCCTCGCTGGGCTCGTGGACAACGTACAGCCCCCCGTCCGCTGAGACGGCCGAGGTGAAGGTTGGGTCGTAGGACGTGGGCGCCTCGTCACCGAGCCAAGTGCACCACTGGAGGCTGCCGTCATCCACCGCGAATGCTGCTGCCATCGGTCGGGGGCTCTGCTGGAGCAGGATCAGCCGGCCCGGCAGGTGACGTGCATGTGCACCTCCGCCCGAGAACTGACGGCCCCACTGCAGGCTGCCGCTGGTCCGGTTCATGACGACAAGGGAGCCAGATGTCCCACCGAGCCAAGAACCCATGACTGCGAGCACGGGGTTGCCGTTGACCATTCCTACCGGTTGCACCGCGTCCTCGATCGACACCATCGAGTCCTTGTCCTGCTTCGCGGCGTCGGCCACGAGGACCCGCGACACCGGTTGGAAGCCGCCGCCCGGCTTTCGAGCTGAGGCCAGGACGCCGCGGACGGCGTTGGGGTCGATCGTGTGGGACGGGTCCAGCCTGCTGAGGTCGAGCTGAGCCACCGGGGTCGCCTCAACCGATCGCAGTGCCTTGTCCGGCGTTTTCGCGCTCTGGGCTGAGCAGCGCGACTGCCAGCGATCCCAACCCTTCACCGCACCCGCTGACCCGACCGCCAGTACGACCACTAGGCCAGCAGCGAGCGCGAACCGGCGTCTCGACGAGCGCGTGGTTCTCGGCTCGGTCGGGCGCGATCTGTCCGGCATCTGTGCACGACCCCCTGCTAGCGGTACCGTCTGTCACCTGCCGGAGGAAACCCTACAGATCTGCCCGACGAACCGAGGGACAATCCACAGGAGCGGCTCCGGCAGCCAGCTCGGGTCAGCTTGGCCAGATGACCTGGATGCGTTCTGCCTGACCGGTTTTCACGATGAAACCGCCACCAGGCGGCAGGGTCTGCCCGACCGCCGAGCGGGGCAGTCGGACGCCGAGGATGTCGGCCTCGTCCTGGGTCTGCGGCGACAGCAGCACACCGGACTTGGTGCGCTTGAGCGCGATGACCGGTCCCCGGTAGAGCGAGGCCATCTCCGACGGCGTGCCCGCACCGACGAACGCCGACCCGGTGTCACGCAACGCGGCGATGTGCTCGGCCAGCAGCGTCGGCACCCAGTCGTCGGCGCCGAACAGCTCGACGTCGTCGACCAGCGTGAGCATCGGCGTCGGCCCGCTCTCCAGCGAGCGCAGCAGCGCCGTCACGTCCGACTCGTCGGAGCTGTCATCGAACGGTCCGTGGACGCCGTCGCGGCCAGCCAGGTCGCGCAGCGGGCTGATGCGCGGTGTGAAGACCACGACCTGCCAACCGCGCTGCAGCGCGAACTCGGCCATCGTGCACAGCACCGTCGACCGACCCGTGCCACGCCCGCCGGCCACCAGGAGCGCCGGCCCCTGGCGCAGCGCGTCGAGGCTGCGCAGCCCCAACGTGTCCCCACCGACGCCCACGGGCAGCTCGTGCTGGCCCACCTCGGAGCCGAGCTCGAGCGCCTCGGCCAGCCCGATCCGCACCGGCAGGACGTCGACCCGGAACGGGCGTCGCGCAGCCGGCACGGCGGCATACCTCTCCTTGGCCTCACGCGCGATCCGTTGCAGCTCACCGACTTGCGCGGTGCCGGCCGCGTCGTCGGTGAGCAGGACGACCTGCGACTCGAGCAGCCCCTCGGCCCGGAACGCACGCCCGTCCGGCATCGACCCCGGCACCTGCTTGGCCGTCATGCCGATGGTCGAGAAGTCCGCGGCGTCGACCATCCGCAGCATCAGCTTGTCCTCGAGCAGCGTCGACATGCGCCCTGTCGTGAGGGTGCGGTCACCCGAGACGACGAGCTTCACGCCGACGCCCGCGCCCTCCTGGAGGATCTGCTGCCACGCCGTGACGAGCCGCCCGCCGTCGAGGCCGTCGTAGGCCTGGAAGAACGCCTCCCACCGGTCGAGCAGGACGAGGATGTAGGGCAGCCGCTCCTCCTCCGGCGCGGCCGCGCGCTGCTCGGCGATGTCCGCATACCCTTGCACCGCAAGGCTTTGCTGCCGGTTGCTGATCTCGCGTTGGAGCGCGGCGACGAGCCGGTCCATCCGGTCAGTCTGGTCGCGGGTGACCACCGCGCCGCAGTGCGGCAGGTTCACCAAGGGGAGCAACGCGTTGTTGCCGCAGTCGACGCCGTAGAGGTGGACGTCGCGCGGGTCGAGGAAGCGCCCCACCGCGCCAGCGAGCGCACGAAGGACGGTCGAGCGCCCCGACCGTGGCGCTCCCACCACCGCGAGGTGCCCGTCCCGGGCCAGGTCGTATGCCGCGACATCGCGTCGCTGCTCGCGCGGCACGTCGGCGAGCCCGAAGGGCAGCACGAGATTGTCGGCCGACGGTGTGGCCGTGGGGAACTGACCCAGGAGGTCGTCGATCGTCACCTGCTCGTCGAGCGCTGGCAACCACGGCGGCGGCGGGGCGCTGATGCCGGAGTCCGCGGAGGCTGCGGTGGCCGCGCCGACGAGCGCGGCCAGGTCGGTCGGGACCGAGATGTCCCCCTCCTCCTCGACGGCCGCCTGCTCGGGCAGTGGCGTCCCCAAACCGGCGAACTCGATCGGCCGCAACGCGACGGCAGCCCGCGCCTCGACGCCACGCGGTCGCCCACCGACCCGGCTCGACTGGAACGGGATGAGGCTGCTGTGCCCCAGGCGCGCGTACGCGCGACCCGGCGTGGACTTGGCGATCTGCGCGGCGTCGCCCGACTCGATGACGTCCTGGCTGTCGCCGGCATCGGTGACCCGCAAGGCGATTCGTAGGTTGGTGTTGGACTTGATCTCGGCCGAGACCACACCCGCGGGGCGCTGGGTGGCGAGGATGAGGTGGACGCCGAGCGACCGGCCGCGGCGGGCGATGTCGACCAGCCCGGTGACGAAGTCGGGCAGTTCCGCGACCAGCGCCGCGAACTCGTCGATGACGATGAGCAGCCGCGGCATCGGCTCGTCACCGGGCTGGTGACCCGCGAGGTAGTCCTCGATGTCCTTGGCATCGGCCCGGGCCAACTGGTGCTCGCGGCGGCGCAGCTCGGCACCGAGGCTCTCGAGCGCGCGCGTGGTCAGGTGGCCGTCGAGGTCGGTGACCATGCCGACGGTGTGGGGCAGCTTGTTGCAGTCCTTGAACGCCGCCCCACCCTTGTAGTCGACGAGGACGAAGTTCATCTCGTCCGGCCGGTTGTTGACCGCCAGCGAGGCGATGACGGTCTGGAGCAGCTCGGACTTACCGGAGCCGGTGGTGCCGGCCACGAGGCCGTGCGGCCCGTCACGGCGGATGTCGATGGCGAACGGCCCGTCTGCTCCCTCACCGATGACGGCCTGCGTCGTCCGACCCACGGAGCGCCACTGCTGCTGCACCCGTTCACTGGTGACAGGGTCGAGGCTCAGCACGCTGAGCAGTCGCGACGACCCCGGCAGGGACGACGAGGAGTCGACGTCACTGACGTCACGCACCGGGGAGATGGCCCGGGCGACGCGCTCGGCCCACTGACCGGTGACGAGGTCGAGCCGCACCGCCTCGACGGTGCGCCGCGTGGTGACCGCCACGGTCGAGGCGGCTCCCGCGGCGTTGACGACGGCCAGGCATTCCTCGGGCAGCAACCGGGTGTCCTCGTCGAGGCAGAGGAACAGGATGCCCGCCGGCGGCCCCGCCTGCAGCAGGGTGACCATGCCGGGCAGGAGCCGCAGGTTTCGGGCCCCGTCGAGGACGACGAGGATCGGCCGCGCCGGCGGTGGTGCGGCGGCGCCGTCCTTCGGCTTGGCGGTGCGGCGTTCGAGCTCGGCCAAGAGCTCGGAGATGCGCCGGCTGGTCGACATGTCGTCGACACCCACGTGGGCGAGCTCGGTGTCGTCGGCGTCGGAACGCACGTGTGGCAGCCACCGCACCCAGTTCCACTGGTCGGCGGCCCCAGGGGCGGACGCGTCGGTGAACAGCACCACCTCGACGTCGTCCGGCGACTGCAGCACGCAGGTCTGTCCCACCAGCCACCGGGCCAGCGCCATCCGCTGGTCGAGCGGCCCCGCAACGCCGGTGACCCCGACCTCCGCGAGCGGGACGGTGACGGGGACATCCGGCGCCGTCCACGCCATCGCCCCCTCGTGCTGTTCGCGGTCGGGCGAGGTGACGTGGACGTCCGAGGGCTGGTCCGCGGTTCCCACCCGGGCAACCAGCCAGTCGGGGTCGGACACGCGCCGCTCCCAGAGGCGGGTCCGCGGGCCCACGGCCGTCACCAGCAGCTCACCGGGGTCGGCGAAGTCGCGGCGGCGCGCGGTGCGCTCCTCCGCCAACGCCGTCATCGCGTCGTCCTGCACCTTGAGGGTGCGCCGGGAGAACTCGGCGAGCTCGTCGGCATACCTCCGCTTGTTCTGCCGACGGGTGGTGCTGAAGTTGCCGATCGCCATGAGCGGCGACATCGCGATGAACATCAGCGACCACGGCGACTTGGTCCACAGGTACATCGCCACCCCCATCACGACGGGCAGCAACACCATGAGGATCGGCACCGGCGTGCGGTCGGGTTTGCGTGGCTCGTTCGGCAGGGTGAAGTCGGTCGTGCGCGCCGGCGGCAGCAGCCGCGGCGGCCGGTTGTAGTCGAGCGTGGCACCGGTGGGGGTCGGCGACAACGAGGCGTCCGGGGCGGTGGGCACGGCCAGCGCGAGCAGTGAGTCGCCGACGACCAGTGCCTGCCCCGGCTCCCACGTCGCCGCCTCGGTCAGCGGGTAACGCTGGAGGTGCACGAGCGGGGCGGGCAGGTCCGGGTCGACCGTCTCGGTGTTGTCGGGCAACGCGCCCTTGGCGTTCTTGCGCCGCTTCGGCTCGGGCTCTGGCTCGGTCCGGGAGGGCAGCACGATCGGCCCGTCGAGGGTGCGGGTGCGTCCGGGCGTCCCACCGGTAGCGCCGATGACAGCGGGGTCGGGCGTCACCACGACCTCGCCGGTGACCCGCACCGCGAGCCGCACCGCCACGTCTGCCGGCAGCCCCCCGCCCGACACGACGAGGTCGCACGCTGGCCCCGGCCCGACGGCATACTCACCGGGGTCGAGACGCACGACGGCACCGGCGCCCGGACCGCTCGCCACACGCACCTCGACCAGCCCCGTCGGCTCCGCCAACGGGTCGGCCACCGGGGCGCCCACCCCGACGACGGCCCCGTGCCGCACGAGGCTCATCGACAGGGGCTCGTTGCCGTCGAGGGCCCGCGACCCGAGGTGGAGTGCCGGCACAGATGCCGGTATGCCGTCCGCCCGCCGTTGCTGCGTCGCCGCGTCTCCCCCGCCGGCCACCACCCGCAACGCGGGGCGTTCACCGGCCACGGGCGCAGCCGACGTCGGGAATGCGGTCGCGAGCGCGGCCGCGAGGTCGCCGACGGATGCGTCGTCGTCGGCGTCGACGGCGATGTCGTGCGGCTGGTTGCCCACGACCGCGGTCAGCAGCAGACGCACCGGGTCTCCACTCCCTCCCGGCCGCTGGCCGCGATCACGACGCGGCCGCGGTCACGACCCCGTGCCGGAACGATAGGGCAGCACGTGCGCAACCAGCGCCTCGGTCTCGGCCTCGAGCAGCTGTGGCGCCACCGCCTGCTCGAGGTCGGCGACCACGCCGGCCGTGCCTGCCGGGTCGGTGTCCTGGGTGAGCCGGATGAGTGCGCGCCACAGCACCTGCGCCTCGGGCACCGCGACCAGCCCGGCGCGCAGCACCTCGGCTGCGCCCTGCCGGTCGCCCTTCTCGGCTCGCGCCCAGCTCGCGGAGCGGGCGACTGCGGTGACGAGCGATCGTGCGTCACGGGCCGAGCGGTGGAACGCCAGCCAGGTGTAGCGACCCGCCGGGGTCCCCGAGAAGACCTCGCCGTCGACCAGGTCGAGTGCGGTTACGAGGGCTTCGGCGTCGTCACCGGCCCGGGCCACGCGCGCCTGCAGGTCGAGCCAGTCGACGTGCACATCTGGACCGAGGTGCCACAGGCCGTCGTCGCCGAGGTGGAACCGGGCGCGGCCCGTCGCGTCGTTGCCGACCCAGCTCTGCGCGTCGGCGAGGATCTCGTCGACGACGTCCTCCTCGACGCCGCGCGGCCACAGGGCTGCCGCGAGGACGGACTCGTGCAGGCCCTCCGGGTGCAGAGCCGCCATCGTGATCACCTCGGTGAGCAGGCCGTGGTGCGGGCCGTGGTCCAGACCCGGCGCCGTGACCTCGACGCGGCCGAGCAGCCGAACGCGCACAGGTGCGTCGACGCCGGCTGAGACACCACCCGGGTCGGGCAGGTCGCGCTGGTCCAATCCCAGGTCGTGGGCGACGCCCGACGGTGCCGCCGAGGCGGCCAGCTGCGCCTGGTCGCGGGCCTCCGTCGACACCTGCTCCAGCAGTGTGCCGATGCGGTCGTGGAGCTCGGCGGTGTAGCGGCGGACCGTGCCGCTCACGCCCAGCACCCCCAGGTCGACGGTGCCGTTCGAGTCGACCACGAACCGCCAGCGGGCGCCGACGACATCGCCGACCACGACCACCGACAACGGCGTGCGGCCGGATGCCTGAAGGGCCGAGATCCGTTGCAGCTGCTGGGCGCTCGGGGCACCCGACAGCACCAGCACCTTGGGTGCGAGCTCTGCGTGCCGACCGCGCAGCCGACCGTTCAGCACCCCATCGGCGCCGAGCCGCTGCAACAGGTCAGTCGCGGCACGCACCGACCCCTCGAGCTCGTCGAGCGCGGTGTCGAGATCGGCCGCGACGCGGACGTTGGACGTGGGCAGCCGGCTGGCATCGTCGCCGAAGCCGACCAGTTGCACGTCGACACCGTCGGACCAGGCGTGGGTTGCGAGGTCGACGACCGTGGACATCACGGCCTCGCGGGCGATGAGCGGGTCACCGCCGATGGCGACCAGGCCGGAGGCGTACTCGAGGTCGACGAGCAGGTCGAAACCGTGGGACCGGGCGACGTTGACCAGGGCTGGGTACGGAGCAAGGGCGCTGGACGCGAGGTTGCCCAGCTCGTCGGCGTGGATGCTCCACGAGCGGCCGTCCTCGGACGCGGTCCACGGGGCGGCCGGGGCCGCTGCCGCGCCCACGACGTGGACGACGACCTGCTCGTCGCTCGCGTAGACGACGGACACGTCAGGCATCGACTGCCCTGCGGCGGCCCGGGACTCGGCCAGCACCCGCAGGGCGGTGTCGAGGAAGGTCGCGCGGTGGGTGTTCGCGGCCAGCCGCAGCGCGTTCTCGTCCTCACCCGGAGTGCCGTAGGGACCCCGGCGAGCCGTGACCGCCACCAGCAGGCCGGCGAGGACCAGGCCGCCCCCGAGCAGACCGCCCGGGATGCCGCGCTCGTCCACGGTGCCGGCCGCATCGGCGTGGTCCACGGCGCCGTCCTGCAGCGCGAACGCCCCGGCGCCCGTCTGGGCACCCACGGCGCCCGTGGTCACCGAGCCCTTGCCCGGCATACCCGTGGTCTGCGCGGGGGCCGATGGCGCAGCGACGCTGCGCACGCCCGCACCCTTGGCGTCGGCGGGCATGACCAGCTGCCAGCCCGGGTGGATCAGGTCGGAGTCGGTGAGGCGGCGGCCGTCGGCCTGCACCTTGCCCTTGTTGAGCTCGAAGATCTCCTTGTACCGGAACGGGTCGCCGAGGGTGCGGTCGGCGATGTCCCAGAGGGTGTCGTGGTTGCGGCCCTGCGGCGGCTTCACCTCGTAGTACTTGGTCGACTCCTCGACCTGGCCGGCGGCGACCCGCTCGGCCTCGACGGCTGCAGCCTGTGCGGGGGTGATGGTCGGACCGGACCCGGCCTGCAGCGGCGCGCTCGCCGCCGTCATCGTCGGCGAGGCTGAGGGCACCGAGGCGGGGGCGGTCGCACCCGAGGCGACACCCTGGGCGATGGTCGCGGTGCCACCGAGAAGCAGCAGGCTGGCGACGAGGCGACGGGCGATGAGCTGGCTGCCGCCACCCCACGGCACGACGTCCGGCACCCGGCCGGCGCGCACCGCACGCCACTCGGTGAGGATGCACACGACGAAGTGGGCCCACACGATCCACACCAACACCGCGATGACCTTGATGATGGCGGTGACGGTGATGTCGGCGGTCAGCCAGTCACGCGTCGGAGCGCTGGTCGGCAACGGGTTGCCCACGAAGTAGACGAGTGCGACCGGGACGCCCACGACGAGCACGAGCAGGCCGAGCAGCGCGAGGAGCCCCCGCCCCACGTTGCGGTCCTTGCCCGGGCCGGCCGGCCTGGGCAGGTGGTCGGCCTCGGTGCGCGGACGGTATGCCGTGGTGTTGCCACCCATGTCGAAATCCCCCTCGGATCCGTGCGTACCGGGCAGAGCCTACCCAGTCGGGTCAAGGCCTGTCGTCCCCGCGGGAGGGGCGCATGTGCGGTGGGAAGGCGTCGCGGGGCGCACATGCCCGCGTGGCGCTCGGGCCAGATGCGTCGCGACCTGCCGCGTCAGCGGACGACGATGGCCTGGATCTCGTTGACCCGCACCGTCGTCGTCGAGGTCTTCTCAAAGGAGTTGAACCGCGTCCACGTCGCCCCGTTGTCGGTCGAGGTCGACACCACCCAGTGCGCCGTGATCGGCACCTGAAACATCGACTCCGGCTCCCCCGCCG
>JAEZWF010000057.1 GCA_023420415.1 Actinomycetes bacterium
CCCCAGCCATTAATAACTTCCGAAGACTCGCAAGCCCTGGGTGTGGGTGACCTTTATCAGATCTTGACCTGATCCCCGACAACCGAACCCCCCACGGGCGCCGTCGGTGTGAGTGAATGTCGGCACGCAAGGCGAGGGGGTTCGCAATGTCGGTCAGCACCGTCGGTGTCCTGCCGGTCGTGGTCCGCACGATGGACACGGCCCAGGAAGTCGCGATCACGGGCCGGATCGACGTGCACACGGTGCCCGACGTGCGGCTGCTCCTGCACGAGATCATCGACACCGGCTGCGGTGACGTCCTCATGCGGCTGGCCGACGCCGAGATCGGCGACGCCACCGGGCTCGGCGTCCTCGTCGAGGCCTACAACCGGGCCCGCCGCGCGGGTCGCCGCCTCGCCGTCGTCGACATGTCGGACCGCACCGGACGCCTGTTGCGTGCGTCACGGCTGCACCGATCGCTGGTGCTCCGCGACGTCACCGAGGACCCCACTGTGGTGGCTGTCACCGCCTGAGCACCTCCCTGCGCGGCCCTACCCGCAGGTACCTTCGGCCCCATGGCCGAGCACACTGACGACGCGGGCAGGGACGACGTGAGTGGCGCGCCCTCGCCGGCCCCGCGGCATACCGAGGAGCCGGTCACCGAAGCGGCGCAGCCGGCGCGGCCCGAGCGTGACCGCCCCTGGGTGATGCGCACGTATGCCGGCCACTCCAGTGCCGCGGCGAGCAACGCCCTCTACCGGCGCAACCTCGCCAAGGGGCAGACGGGTCTGTCGGTCGCCTTCGACCTGCCGACCCAGACCGGTTACGACCCGGACCACCCGCTGGCCCGGGGTGAGGTCGGCAAGGTCGGCGTGCCCATCTCGCACATCGGCGACATGCGCGCGCTGTTCGACCAGATCCCGCTCGCCTCCATGAACACCTCGATGACCATCAACGCGACCGCCATGTGGCTGCTCGCGATGTACCAGGTGGCGGCACAGGAGCAGTCCGAAGCTGCGGGCGAGGACCCGGCCGCCGCGGTGCGCGCGCTCGCGGGCACCACCCAGAACGACATCATCAAGGAGTACCTCTCGCGCGGGACCTACGTCTTCGCGCCCGAGCCGTCGCTGCGGCTGATCACCGACATGATCGCCTACACGGTTGCCGAGATCCCCAAGTGGAACCCGATCAACATCTGCAGCTACCACCTGCAGGAGGCCGGGGCGACGCCGGTGCAGGAGCTCGCCTACGCGATGTCGACGGCGATCGCGGTGCTCGACGCGGTACGCGACTCGGGGCAGGTGCCGCAGGAGCGCTTCGGCGAGGTGGTCGCGCGGATCTCGTTCTTCGTCAACGCCGGCGTGCGGTTCGTCGAGGAGATGTGCAAGATGCGCGCCTTCGTCCAGCTGTGGGACGAGGTGACGCGCGAGCGGTACGGCGTGCAGGACGCCAAGCAGCGACGGTTCCGTTACGGCGTGCAGGTCAACAGCCTCGGGCTGACCGAGGCCCAGCCGGAGAACAACATCCAGCGCATCGTGCTCGAGATGCTCGCGGTGACGCTGTCGAAGGACGCCCGTGCCCGCGCCGTGCAGCTGCCGGCGTGGAACGAGGCGCTCGGGCTGCCGCGCCCCTGGGACCAGCAGTGGTCGCTGCGGATGCAGCAGGTGCTGGCGTTCGAGTCCGACCTGCTGGAGTACGACGATCTCTTCACCGGCTCGGTCGTCGTCGAGGCCAAGGTCGCCGAGCTCGTCGAGGGCGCGCGGGCCGAGATGGCGCGGGTGGCCGAGATGGGCGGGGCCGTGCCGGCCGTCGAGAGCGGCTACATGAAGTCGGCCCTGGTTGCCTCGCACGCCCTGCGGAGGGCGCGCATCGAGGCCGGCGACGACATCGTCGTGGGCGTCAACAAGTTCGAGACCACCGAGCCCAACCCCCTCACCGCCGACCTCGACACCGCGATCCAGACCGTCGACCACGACGTCGAGGCCAAGGCGGCCGAGGCGGTGCGCCGCTGGCGCGACGAGCGGGACGCCGACCCGGCCCGTCGAGACCGCGCGCAGGCCGCCATCGCACGGCTGCAGGACGACGCCCGGACCGGGACGAACCTCATGGCGGCGTCGATCGAGGCCGCGCGCGCCGAGGTGACCACCGGCGAGTGGGCTCAGGCGCTGCGCAAGGTCTTCGGCGAGTTCCGGGCGCCGACGGGGGTCAGCGGCTCGGTGTCGGGCGGTGGCCCGGGCAGCGCCGAGCTGCGCGAGGTGCGCGAGCAGGTCCGGCTCACCGGTGAGGAGCTGGGGGAGAGGCTGCGTGTGCTCGTGGCCAAGCCCGGTCTCGACGGCCACAGCAACGGTGCCGAGCAGGTAGCGGTGCGGGCGCGGGACGCGGGCTTCGAGGTCGTCTACCAGGGCATCCGGCTCACACCCGAGCAGATCGTCGCGGCCGCCGTCGCCGAGGACGTGCACCTCGTCGGCATCTCGATCCTGTCAGGGTCACACATGGCGCTCGTGCCGGAGATCCTCGACGGGCTCAAAGCGGCGGGTGCGGGCGACGTGCCGGTCATCGTCGGCGGCATCATCCCGGACTCCGACGCCCGTGCGCTCAAGGAGCTCGGGGTCGCAGAAGTGTTCACCCCCAAGGACTTCGGGCTCACCGACATCATGGGCCGGTTCGTGCAGATCATCCGCGAGGCGCGCGACCTGCCGCTGGTGACACCCGCGCCCGTGTGAGACTGGCGCGCGTGAGCGCGCAACCGTGGCAGTGGCCCTCGTCGTCCCTTGGCGTCTCCAGCCTGGGTATGCCGGGTGCCTCCCTCGGTGACTTCCTCACCCTCGCGGCAGGTCACGGCTGCATGGGTGTCGAGCTGCGGGTCGGGGCGGACGAGCCGGTCCACCTCGGCCTGTCGGCAGACGAGGCGGCCGCGGTGGGCGAGACCTGCCGGGCCGCGGGTCTGCAGGTGCTGGCGCTCGCGAGCTACGTGCAGGCCTGTGCCCCCGGCGACGACGAGCCGGTGGTGGGGTCGCTGCTGCGGCACCTCGAGCTGGCGCAACAGGTCGGTGCCGGTGGCGTCCGGGTGTTTCCCGGTGGGGTCGGGGGCGAGGAGGTCGGCGACGACGACGCGAGGGCGGTGCGGCGCCTGGCCGCGGCGGGGGACGTGGCCGCGGCGCGGGGCGTCCGGCTGCTGCTCGAGACCCACGACAGCCACCCACGAGGAGTCGACGTGGCGCGTGTCCTCGGCGCCGACGAACTGGCGGGCGCGCCGGTCGGGGCGATCTGGGACGCCGCCCATCCGTGGATCGCGGGGGAGGAGCCGGCCCAGACCCTGGCCGCGCTCGAGCCCTGGCTGGCCCACACCCAGGTCAAGGACGTGGTGGCGCGCGAACGCGGGGCAAGGCCAGCCCTCACCGGTCAGGGGTCGCTGCCCATCGGCGAGGTGCTGCGCGCACTCGACGCGCGAGGAGTTCACGGGCCGCTCGTGCTGGAGTGGGAGAAGGCATGGTTCGACGGCATACCCGACCTCGACACTGCGCTCGGGGTGACACGCTCGTGGCTGGAGGCCTGGCATGACTGAGGGGAGCGCGAGTCGGCCCCGTGTCGCCTTCGCCATGCGAGAAGGCTTGCGGGACAACGTCTTCAGCACCAGCGCCATCGAACGACTGCAAGCCGTCGCTGACGTCGACACCGGCCCGGTGCTCACCGAGCTCGAGTCCGATGCAGCGCGAAAGGTGTTGGAGCGCACCGACATCCTGTTGACGTCGTGGGGCGCGCCCCTGCTCGACGCGCGACAGCTGGAGCGGGCGCCACATCTGCGTGCGGTCGTCCACGCGGCGGGGTCGGTGAAGCACCACCTCACCCCGGCCGTGTGGGAGCGTGGGGTGCGGGTCACCTCCGCCGCGGATGTCAACGCGGTCCCGGTGGCCGAGTACACGCTGGCGACGATCCTGTTGGCGGGCAAGGGAATCCTCGCCGCCGCCGCGGCATACCGCGCCGACCCGGAAGGCACGGACGTCACCGACTGGCCGAGCATCGGGAACTATGCCAAGCGGGTAGGTGTCATCGGCGCGTCTCGCATCGGCCGCCTCGTCTGCGAGCTGCTGCGGCCGTTCGGCTTCGAGGTCGTGATCGCCGACCCCTACCTCGACGAGGCCGGTGCGTCCGCTCTGGGCGCCAGGCTGGTGACGCTCGAGGAGCTGTTCGCCACCAGCGACATCGTCACGCTGCACGCGCCAGACCTGCCCGAGACGCAGCACCTCGTCGACGCGACGAAGTTGGCGTTGCTCAAGGACGGCGCCACCTTCATCAACACCGCGCGGGGCGCCCTGGTCGACCACGAGGCCCTGGTCCGCGAGCTGCGCAGCGGACGCATCAACGCCGTCCTCGACGTCACCACCCCCGAGCCGCTGCCTGCCGACTCGCCGCTGCTGGTGCTGCCCAACGCGCTGGTGACGCCGCACGTCGCGGGGTCGCTCGGCACCGAGCTCTACCGGCTGGGCGACGCGGCCGTCGAGGAGGTCGAGCGACTGGCGGCCGGTGAGCCGCCGCTGCGTCCGGTCACCCGGGCCGACCTCGCCCGCCAGGCGTGAGGAAAACCGGTCAGGAACTGTCCGCAGGTGCTCCTACGGTGGGGGTGGGCGATGAGTTCCGGCCCGCACGCCGGTCCATCCCTCACGACCGCACCACGCTGAAGGAGTTCGCGATGTCCATGGCACCGATGGAGGAGCCGAGCCAGGAGGCCAGTCCCGACGTCGAGCTGCCACCCGGCGTGACGCACGAGGCCCACCTGCCCGACGGTGTGACGCAGGGGCCACAGACCCTGCGTGCCTTCCGCAAGGTGCTGGCAAACACCCTCGTCGCCAACGTCACGAGCAGCTACCTGTGGTTCGCCCTGACCTTCTGGGCCTACCTCGAGACCAGGTCGGTGCTGGCCACGTCGATCATCGGCGGCTCGTTCATGCTGCTCATCGCCGTCTGCGGGACGCTCTTCGGCACGATCGTCGACCGGCACCGCAAGAAGCAGGTGATGGCCGCCTCGTCGATGGTCACCTTCGTGACCTACCTGGTCGCGGGCGGGATGTTCCTCGCCTTCCCGGCCAGCGCACTGGTGGACTGGAACGGCCCGCTGTTCTGGGTTTTCGCCGGCGTCATCCTCGTCGGCAGCGTCGTCGAGAGCATGCGCAACATCGCCCTGTCGACGACGGTCACGCTGCTGGTGCCGGGTGACGAGCGCGCCAAGGCCAACGGTCTCGTCGGCACCGTGCAGGGCGTCGCCTTCATGGTCACCAGCGTCTTCAGCGGCCTGTCCATCGGCCTGGTGGGCATGGGGTGGACCGTGGCGATCGCGATCGTCCTCACCGGGCTTGCGCTCGCGCACATCCTCACCATCGAGATCCCCGAGCGCGAGCCGGAGGTGGAGGACGGCCCGCGGCGCGCGGTCGACTTCGCCAGCGCCTGGTCGGCGATCCGCGCGGTGCCGGGGCTGCTCGCGCTCATCATCTTCTCGACCTTCAACAACCTGGTCGGTGGCGTCTACATGGCGCTCATGGACCCCTACGGCCTCACCCTGTTCAGCGTCGAGGTGTGGGGCATCGTCCTGGGCGTCACGAGCGTCGGCTTCATCGTCGGTGGCGGCCTGGTGGCGAAGTTCGGCCTGGGCTCCTCGCCGCTGCGCACGCTGCTGCTCGTCAACGTCGCGGTCGCGGTCCTCGGCATGACCTTCACCATCCGCGAGTGGTGGTGGCTGTACGCCGCGGGCATGCTCGTGTTCATGTCGCTGATCCCGATGGCGGAGGCGGCTGAGCAGACGATCTTCCAGCGGGTCGTGCCGTTCGCCAAGCAGGGGCGGGTCTTCGGCTTCGCCCAGAGCGTCGAGGTGGCGGCGAGCCCGATCTCGGCGTTCCTCATCGGTCCCATCGCGCAGTACGGCCTCATCCCCTACATGCGCAGCGAGGCCGGGCAGGACCGGTTCGGCTGGCTCCTCGGCAGCGGCGAGGCGCGTGGCATCGCCCTCGTCTTCGTGATCGCGGGGCTCATCGCCCTGATCGCGGTGCTCGTCGCCTTCGCCTCCCGGCCCTACCGCACCCTGTCCGCGGCGTACGCGCGTGAGCCCGCGTCAGGCGCCGTCGCGGGCGTCGCCTGACATCCGGAAGTCCAGCCGCGCGGGCACCGGCTCGTCGGGGCGCAGCCGTTCCCACACCTCGGCGAGCGCACGGTCGCCCTCGGCGAGGTCGGGCACCTCGAGGTCGGCGAGGATCGCCATCGCCTCGTCCCCGCGCCCGAGCGACGCCAGCGACTCGGCCAGCATCATCCGGGTGCGGCCGTGGCCGCGGATCGGTCCGGGCAGACCGGCCACCACGTCGACGACGTCCTCGTGGCGGCTGGCCGCCTGCAGGTCGGCGAGGACCTCCACCGCCAGCCGCCGGTCGTCGGGTGCGAGCTCGCGCGCCTGCGCGTAGAGGTGGGCGCGCTGCGCCGCGTCCTTCGTGATCACCGCGAGCCCGCGCAGGGCGACCGCGCTCGGTTGCAGCTCGACACTGCGGGTGTATGCCGCGTGCGCGGCTCGCATGTCACCGCGCACCGCGTGCGCGGTGCCGAGGGCGTAGTGGGCCCACCAGGTGCCCTGGCCGTCCGTGTCGTCCTCCACCAGGCTGGTCAGGCGCGCGAGCCAGCGGTCGGAGATGACGGGCAGGACGGGCCGATCGGGTGAGATCGCTTGCAGGCCAGTGGGATCCGTGGTCTCGGCGAGTGGCCCGAGGAGGCGGCTGTCGTCGTCCACCTCGGGGAAGACCAGGCCGTCGGGAGCCTCGATCCCGCGCAGGGCGAGCTCGACGCGGCCCCAGCCGGAGCCGGTGTGGGCCAGGTCGCCGGGGTCGGTGTGGACGACCGAGGCGAGCCACCGGGCGTGCTGCTCCTCGAGCCAGTCAGGCGGCGTCGTCGCGTGGACGGCGTCGCGAGCGGCGCCCGACGCCGCGGCATACTCGTCCGCCACGACGGTCGGATCGAGGTCCAGTGCGCCGAAAGCCTCTGTCCACGAACGCGTTTCGTGACCCTCGATGACGTCGTGCTCGAGCTGGGTGGTGCACACGCCGGCCTGGATCTCGAGGTAGCGGGTGCCGGGTGCGCCCAGCCAGTCCTGCCACCGCTGGCCACCTGGACCATGCCCCCACAGGAAGAGCTTGCGTCCGTGGAGGGCCCCGGTCGAGGTCTGGGCGAAGCCGTGACCGTCGGGCTCGACGGCGGTGACCACGCGCCCACGCTGGTCGCCGACCTCGAAGAAGTAGTCCGCGGCATACCGGCTCGCACGGGGGATGCTCACGTCGACGTCGCCGTCGGGGAAGGGGACGGGCACCCGGTCGAGCACGCCCTTGTAGTCCGTGCGCCACGCCGTGTCAGCCGGGACGAGGACCCGCGAGCCGGCGGTCTCGGGGACGGCGATGTTGGTCCAGTAGTAGAGCGGCTTGGGCTCCGGGTCGGGGTTGACGATGCGGGTGGAGGCCATGAGGCGCGGACCGCTCAGCCAGAGGTCGACCTGCAGGATGAGGTCGCGGGTGCGTTCCCACTCCCACAGTCGGACGACCGGCCCCAGCTCGGTGTCGAGGACGGCCGTGTGCATGGGCAGGTTGGACGTGGTGGCGTGACCCGTGGTGCCGAGGTTCCACTCGATGCCGCCGGCGAACCACGCGTCGGTGAGCCCGAAGTTCGCCCAGCGCAGGCGCGGGTTGCGGTGCAGCAGCTCGCGCCCCGTGACCAGGTCGACCAGCGACCAGACCCGGCCGCCGAGCGAGGGGAGCACCTGGGCGCGCACCTGCCCGTTGTCGAGCTCGACCACGGGCAGCTCGAGGTCGAGCTCGGCCCGGTCGTAGTCGCTCAACACGCCGTAGGGCAGTGGGGACGTCAGGCGTCCACGGGCCACGCGCTCTAGCATGTCCCGCGGTGCCCCGTCGCCCACCCGGGCCGTCCCGGCGGCGCGCACGGGCACCAGCTGGGGAAGGGAGCTGACGGGGCCCGGAGGGGATCCGGTGACGGGCAGGAGGTCGAGGCGCACGGACGTCTCGCGGGGTT
This sequence comes from Actinomycetes bacterium, assembly GCA_023420415.1. Classification (GTDB taxonomy): domain Bacteria; phylum Actinomycetota; class Actinomycetes; order Actinomycetales; family Dermatophilaceae; genus Pedococcus. Next base: position 8,032 of record JAEZWF010000057.1, read on the forward strand.
CTCGCACGTCACGAACTGTGATCGATCGTGATTGCTTCGGTCAAGTTCCTTGACACATTCGATCACGTCGCAGCACGATGTGCTGATTGCGGCACCGTTTTGCGTGTCGTCCACGCACGGGCGGTAATGAGGCCGCCCGGGACCCGGGAAGAAGGACTGGATGGACCCTCGAGGCAAGCAGGTGGATCGGCGCACGATTCTGCAACTGACGGTCGCGGGAGGTGTCGCCATTCCGGCTCTCTCGCTGGCGGGGTGCGCCACCGGCGGCGGTGGCTCCGACTCGAGCTCGAGCAGCGCAGGCGGCACCAAGAGCGACAAGAACCCGTTCGGCATGGCCGACAAGAGCACGTCCGAAGCGGTCATCTTCAACGGCGGTTACGGCTACGACTACGTGACCTTCGCCGCCCAGATCGTGGAGAAGAACCACGCCGGCAGCAAGGTCACGGTCAAGCCGTCGACGCAGATCGCCCAGGAGCTGCAGCCGCGTTTCGTCGGCGGCAACCCGCCGGACCTCATCGACAACTCCGGTGCCAACTCGATCGGTCTCAACACGATCGCCGACCAGCTCAGCGAGCTGACCGACGTCTTCGAGGCCAAGAACCTCGAGGGCACGACGATCAAGGACACGCTGTACCCCGGGGTCGAGGCACCGGGCACGCTCAACGGCAAGCTGGTCGCGATCAACTACGTCCAGACGATCTACGCCGTCTGGTACTCCGCCTCGCTGTTCGAGGAGAACGGCTGGACCGCCCCCAAGACGTGGGACGAGGCGATCGCGCTCGGTGCCGAGGCCAAGAAGAAGGGCAAGTTCCTCTTCCTGTGGGGCAAGGAGGCGGCGACCTACTACCAGACGCTCGCACTCGGCTCGGCCATCAAGGAGGGCGGCGACGAGGTGCGCCTCGCGGTGGAGAACCTCAAGCCGGACTGCTGGTCCAACGCCGCCATCCAGGGCGTGTTCAAGGCCCTGGAGACGATCGTCAAGAACGGTTACATGAAGCCCGGTGGTGGTGGCACGCAGTTCACCGCCGCGCAGGCCCAGTGGAGCAACGACCAGGCTGCCCTGCTCTACCCCTCGGGCTCGTGGATCGAGAACGAGATGAAGAAGCAGACCAAGGCGGACTTCAAGATGACGGGCATCCCCGAGATGACCCTCACGTCCGGGTCGAAGCTGCCGTACACGGCGCTGCACTCGGCGGCGGGTGAGCCGTTCATCGTTCCCGCCAAGGCCAAGAACGTGGCTGCCGGCAAGGAGCTCCTGCGCACGATGCTCTCCAAGGAGGCGGCCACCAACTTCGCCAAGACGAAGCTGGCCCCGACCATCGTCAAGGACACCGTGCCCGAGGACGGCTTCGGCTCCACGGCGCTGCAGTCGCAGGGCAAGATGCTGAAGGACGCGGGCACCGACGTCTTCACGTGGAACTTCGTCGACAACTACGGCATGAACCAGGACATGCTCGTGCCCTGGAACGCGTTCCTCTCCGGGCAGATCGACGCCAAGGCGCTGACCACGCAGTTGCAGAAGATCACCGACAAGGTCGCGAACGACCCGTCGGTCAAGAAGGTCGAGGTCAAGTGACCCTGGTGCCCGGCCCGGCTGTCGCAGCCGGGCCGGGCACGTCCTTGTCCAACCCCCTGCGGAATCGGAGAATCCGTTCATGAGCGCTGTCGTTGCGACTGCACCGCCCCAACCTGCCGGCAAGGTGGCCCGTCGCAGGCGTCGTCGTATGCCGTGGTCCCGCCGGATCTTCGTGCTCGTCACCCTCGGCATCCCGTTCGCCTTCTACAGCGTCTTCGTGCTCTGGCCGTTCGCGCAGGCGTTCATCTACTCGCTCACCAACTGGAGCGGGTTCTCCGACACGTTCGAGTTCATCGGCATCGCCAACTACAAGGCACTGCTGCAGGACGACATCTTCCTCAAGGCGGTGCGCAACAACCTGTTGCTTGCGCTGGTCGTGCCGTTCGTGACGATCGCGCTCTCCTTGGCGCTGGCCACGATGGTGACGGTCGGAGGTTCGAGCACGGGTGCGGTGCGTGGCCTGTCGCGGTCGTCGTTCTACCGGATCGTGTCGTTCTTCCCCTACACGATCCCCGCGATCGTCATCGGCCTCATCTGGTCGCAGATGTTCGACCCGTCCAGTGGCCTGGTCAACGCCATGCTGACCGGTCTCGGTCTCGACCAGTTCAAGTCCTTCGCGTGGCTCGGCGAGGTCAGCACCGCGATGCCGGTGACGATGTTCGTCATCATCTGGGGCTTCGTCGGCTTCTACATGGTGCTGTTCATCGCCGCCATCAAGGGCATCCCGGCCGAGCTCTACGACGCGGCCCGCGTCGACGGCGCCGGCCGGTTGCGCATGACCTTCATGGTCACGCTGCCGATGGTGCGCGAGACCATCCAGACCGCCTATGTCTACCTCGGCATCCTCGCTCTCGACGCGTTCGTCTACATGGCCGCCCTCAACGCCAGCGGCGGTCCGCAGAACTCCACCCTGACGATGACCCAGGACCTGTTCAACACGGCCTTCAAGAAGGGCCAGTTCGGCATGGCCAGCGCAATGGGCGTCTTCCTCGCCGTCGTGACGCTGCTCTTCGCTGCGGTCGTCTTCCTCGTCAACCGCCTCACCAAGGGGAAGGACCGCTGATGGCCGTCGCCAACCCACCCCGCACCGCCCGCGACACCAAGGTCGTCGCCCCCAACGAGAGCCCCAGCTCCACGGGTGACCGCACGGTCACGGTGGTCTCCCACATCGTGCTGACGCTGTGGTCGATCATCGTGATCCTGCCGCTCGTGTGGGTGTTCCTGTCCTCGTGGAAGACGACGGGCGAGATCTTCTCGTCCCCGTTGGCGCTGCCGCAGCACTGGAGCTTCGACAACTACGTCAAGGCCTGGACCGACTCCAACATCGGTCGCTACCTGCTCAACTCGGTCATCGTCGTCACGTGCTCACTGGTCCTCGTGATGATCCTGGGCGCCGCGGCGGCATACTCACTCGCGCGCTATCCCTTCCCGGGCAGCGGGATCGTCTACTACCTCATCCTCGCCGGGCTGACCTTCCCGGTCTTCCTGGCGATCGTGCCGCTGTTCTTCGTCCTGAAGAATGCCGGCCTGCTCAACACGTTGCCGGGCCTCATCGCGACGTACGTGGCGTTCGCGTTCCCGTTCACGGTGTTCTTCCTCTTCCCGTTCTTCCGCGCGCTGCCGCAGGAGATCGCCGAGGCCGCCGAGCTCGACGGTGCGGGGGAGTGGCGCACGTTCGCCCAGGTCATGCTGCCCATGGCGCGCCCGGGCATCGTGGCGATCGCCATCTTCAACTTCCTGGGCCTGTGGAACCAGTTCCTCCTGCCGGTCGCCCTCAACACGAACGAGAGCAACTACGTTCTCTCCCAAGGGATGGCGCGCTTTGCCTCACAGGCGGGGTATGCCGTGGACTTCGGTCAGCTCTTCGCGGCCGTGGTCATCACGATCGTGCCGGTGCTGGTCGTCTACATCTTCTCCCAGCGTCAGCTGCAGGGGTCCCTGTCGCAGGGCACGCTCAAGTAGGTCCACTGGTCGACTCGACGCCGCATCAGAACGGCGGTGGTGGGTAGTCGTCTGAGCGGCGCTGGGTGCGCGTGCTGGTCTTGGTGTCGGCTGTGTGGCGCAGGGCGGTGTGCAGTTGGGCCGTGAGCTGGCTGTTGGCGGTGCGGAAGTCGCAGCGGCGTGCGCGTCGGGGCCGCGGCATTGCACCACCAGCGATGCGTTCGGCTGGGGTTCCGGTGTCGGCGTAGAACCGGTCGATCGTGTACTCGAGGTGTTCCTCGAGCAGTGAGGGGAGCTCGACCGCGCCGCTGACGTCGTTGGGGTGGTCGAGGCGTGCGTCGGTGAGGGGGCACCCGGTGCTGTCGAGCCAGGGCTCGGGCTCGGGGCGCAGGTGGTTGACGGGGTGGGTGATGCGTTGTCGGCCGAGCGGGTCGGTCCACTCGACAGTGCCGCCGGGGAGCATGCGCACTGACCAGCGGGGCTGTTGCTTGGTGCGGTGGTGACGTCGGCACAGGCAGATCAGGTTGCCCACGGTGGTGGCGCCGCCGGTGCCGTCCTTCTTCCATGGCTGCACGTGGTCGAGATCGCAGAACGTCGCGGCGACGGTGCAGCCGGGGAACCGGCAGCGTCCGTCGCGGGCCTTGACGGTGCGCTTCATGGCCTCGGTGGGCCGGTAGGCGACCACCACCGGTTCCGGGACCGCGCATCGTCGCACCGTCGCGGTGGCGAACGCTGCCTCGGCGTCGCTCGCGTCACGTGAGTCGTGGGCCGTGTGCGCGTCAGCGGGCGTGATGGTCCAGGAGCTGACAGGGGTGGAGGAGTACGCGCCGGTCGACTCGTCGCAGGGCAGGATGTCAATCCGCACCCGCCGCGGGACCAGGGCGGGCAGCGCCACCGGCCGACTGTCTGCGGTCGCGGCTGCGCTGGACGCATCGGCGGCACGCAGCTTCTTCCTCTTACGGTTCTTGCCCTTGCCCTTGCCCGTGCCCTTGGTGTCGCCCTTGCCGTCGGCACTCCTGTCCTCGGGGATGGCTCGGGTTGGGGGTCCTGTGAGTGTGGGTGGCCCAGTGATGGTGCAGGCTTGGCCGATTCCGTTGTCGCGCAGCACTTGCCGCACCCACGCATCGAGGTCGGCCGTGTCGACCAGGTCAGCAGCATTCTGGGCAGGGGCCGCCGCTGCGTCCGCGACCTGTTCCGTGGCTGCACTGGTCATCCGGGCAGCGGTCGCGGGCCGGCCTGCGGTGTGCGGTGGCGTTTGGGGTTCGGTGACGTTTGCCAGTGCACCATTGAGTCGGGACTCGGGGACGGCGACCTGGATGACGTACTCGGCGCGGGCGTTGCCGTCGATGAACGCGAGCATCGCGTCCGCTCGAGCCTGCTCGATGCAGCTGTTCTGTCCGGTGCGCACGTACTCGCGGGCGAGGGTGTCGATCGCGGACCATGCCTTGGCCGACTGTTCGACGGGCAGGGACGCAGTCCAGGTGTCGACCCCGGGCTCGCTGCCCGGCCAGCGTTGCAGGGACCGGTCCCGGCGTGCTTGGGCTGCCTTCTGTCGCAGGAACTCTGCGGCAACCTGGCCCAGGGCGCGGCGTACGCGTTGCCGCAACCGGCCACCGGTCTCCGTCCCCAGGTACGGTTCGATCGTGGCGAGCACCGCCTCAACGGTGTCGTCGGGGGCATCGGCCAGTTCGTGTTCGATGATGCTGGCCCGGTGGGCGTCGATGCGCCCGTGCCCCATGGCTTGCAGGACGGTTGGGTAGCGATGCGCCAAGGCTGCTGCGACACCGACCCTGCCTTCTGCGGCGCGGGTGGTCATGCCGAGCTCGTCGTTGACGAGGGCGGCGGCATCCATGCGATGGTGGTCGTACCCGCGGAACTGTTCGGTGACCTCGCCGGTGCTGGAGTCGACGACATCGTCGATCGCGGTCACGTTGGCCATGGCGACGGACTGCACGGCTTGTAGGCGATTGATGAGTGACTGGCAGTCGGCGACCAGCTGCACGTTGTCCTCGATCGACTCGGCACGCGGCTGGGTGGCGAGTCGATCGAGCCCCTCGCTCGCCTCTCGCAACCACTCCACGGTATCGATCATGTGTTCGAGTATAGCCCACCCGGCTGACAACGGGAAGGGTTATGCACAACTGAATCCCATTGACCCAGAAAGGAATTCGCTCGAGACAAAGCCGAATGCCGACGACCCGCAAAGGTGAGCCGGGAACCACGACCCCACCCGCCGTCCGCCTCGTCCACAGCGCCGTTGAGCCGACCCGCCCGCGAAGGCGAGGCGGCAGCGGAAGCCGGCCACGCGGCATACGTCGTCGGTTCAATCTGGAGCGATCCGTTGCGCCGCAACGGATCTGCGGCGTCAGTCGAGCCAGTCGCCCCGACGCATGACCCGCTTCAGCTGCAGCGAGCCGTCGACCACGACCACGTCCGCGAGATTTCCGGCTGTCAGCGAGCCGACGCCGTCGAGCGCGAGCGCCGTTGCGGGAGTAAGCGATGCGGCCGTCACGGCATCCTCGAGTGAGACCCGGAGGTCCTGCACCAGCCATCGCACCTGTTCCAGGAGTGTCGACACGCCGCCAGCCAGCGACCCGCCGGGCACCAGTCGGGCCTCGCGTCCACTGACCCGCACGTCGAATCGGCCGAGCGTGTAGTCGCCCTCGGGGAGACCGGCTGCGGCCATGGCGTCGCTCACCAGCGCGATGTTGTGCGCCCCAACGGTGTCGAACACCATGCGCACCGTCCCATCGGCAAGGTGCACGCCGTCGGCGATCACCTCGACCACGGCTTCGCCGCGGGCGGCGGCAGCCAGCGCAGCCGCGACCGGACCGGGGGCGCGGTGGTGCAGGGGCGGCATACCGTTGAAGAGGTGGGTCACCAGCGGTCGTCCGCCGCGCACGCCGTCGCCCGCGCCGGCCAGAGCCGCAGCCGCGACGGACCACTCGGCGTCGGTGTGGCCGACCGCAGCGAGCGCACCCCACCGGGCCAGTGCGGCCGGCACCGCACCCGCGCCCGCGAGCTCCGGCGCGAAGGTCATCTGGGCCAGCCACCCCTGGGCGGCCTCCCCGGCGGCGTCGACGAAGGCCGGGTCGGGGTCGCCCAAGGCCTCGGGGTCCTGGGCGCCACAGCGGGCGTGTGAGAGGAACGGACCTTCGAGGTGTATGCCGGCGAGGTCGCCGGCCGTGGCGCGGGGCACCAACGCCTCGATCCCGGCGAGCATCGTCTCGCGCGGCGCGGACACGAGGGAGGCGACGAGGCTCGTCGTGCCGTTGCGGTGGTGGTGGGCGACGGCGGGACCGGCCGCCGAGGCGTCGGGGCCGAACTCACCGCCGCCACCGCCGTGGCAGTGGATGTCGACCAGGCCGGGCAGGAGGGTGAGGTCGTCACGCCAGCCCACCGGCGTTGCGGCTGAACGGAACTGGGCCGGCAGCTCGCCCCGGGCGCCACTCCACGCGATGCGGTCGCCCATGACGACGACGGCCCCGTCAGGGACGAGGCCGCCGTCGGTGACGAGCCGCCCCGTCAGCAGGGTGGGGGCAGGCTCGGTCTGTGCTGTCGCGTCGGTGGTCACGACAGAATGATGGACCTCGCGAGGTGGCGGGGCTGGTCCGGGTCGAGTCCGGCCCGTGCCGACTTGGCCAGGCACAGGCGGTGCACGCGCACGAGGTCGGCCATGGGGTCAAGGGGCCGGTCCTCGAACCAGGCTCCGGTGGCGGTGACGTCGTCGGCCAGCCCCTCCGGCGCCGGGCCCAGCGCCCAGACGGCGCGACCGGGCGCCGCGATGCTGATCGGTCCGTGGCGGTAGTCCATGGCCGGGTAGCTCTCGGTCCAGAACTGCGCCGACTCGCGCAGCTTGAGTGAGGCCTCCTGGGCCAGCCCGATGCTCCAGCCACGGCCGACGAAGGTGACCTGCTCGGCGTCGACGAGACCCTCGAGCGCGGACTTCTCATCCTCGGCTAGGACGGCGCGTGCCTGGGACACGACCTCGGTCAGGTCCTCACCCAGCGAGGCGCGCAGCAGGGCCAGTGTCGTGGTGGCGAAGCGGGTCTGGACGACCGACTGCTCGTCGACCTCCGGCAGCAGGAAGGTCTGGTCGGCGATGTCGGGGATGGGCGTGCCGGCCGTGGCGACGAACGCGGTCGTGCGCTGTCCGCGCTCCTTGAGCGCGGTGAGCAGGTCGATGACCTCGGTCGTGGTGCCGGAGCGTGAGATGGCCACCACTCGGTCGTAGTCGCGCGTGTGCGGGAACTCGCTGGCGACGTGCGCGTCGGTCCGCCCGGCACCCGACGCCTCGCGCAGCACGGCATACGCCTGGGCCATGAACGCGGAGGTGCCGCAGCCGACGACGGCGACGGTCTCGCCCTCCTCGGGGAGCAGGGTGCGGGCCTCGTCGAGCCGGCTCTGCACGGCCTCCCAGTCATCGGGTTGGGTCGCGATCTCCGCGGCGAGGTGGCTCGAGTACTCGGTCATGACCAACAGGACCTCTCTGACGGGCACATGGGGTGACGACATGTGATTAGATGCGACTGATTCGAATCATGTTCGATCGTATTCGATCAGTCAAGCCATCGGTCATGCAGCACACGCCCGCTCACTGGGACGCTCAAGCGCTGCCCGATCTCGCGCACATCTTGATCGGATGACCCCGAAAGCGATTAGATTCGATCACGACAGCGACGGCCAGGGAGCGGCATGAGTGCCAGACAGATCAAGACCGCGGACCGCGGCGCCCGGTGGAGCACCCTGCTCGCGCTGCTCGCCGAGCGCGGCCGGCTCAGCGTCGGCGAGGTCGTCGACAGCCTCGGCGTCTCGGAGGCGACCGTGCGTCGCGACTTCTCCGACCTCGCCGCCCAGCAGCTGGTGACGCGCACGCACGGCGGCATCGTCGCCACCGCCGTCGCCTACGACCTGCCCGCGCGCTACAAGCAGGCCGGCAACGACACTGCCAAGGAGCGCATCGCCGCCCACGCCGCGGACCTGCCGCAGGAGGGCACGGTCGTCGGCTTCAACGGCGGCACCACCACCAGTGCGGTCGCCCGGCGGCTGGCCGCCCGCTCCGACCTCGCCATGGCGTCCACGCGCCCGGCGATCACCGTCGTCACCAACGCCCTCAACATCGCCACCGAGATGGTGCTGCGCCCGTTCGTCCGCTGCGTCTCCCTCGGTGGGGTCGCGCGGCCTGAGTCCTACGAGCTGTCCGGCCCGTTGGCCACCATGGTGCTCGGTGAGCTCTGGCTCGACACCCTCGTGCTCGGCGTCGACGCCGTGTCCGGCTCCGAGGGTGCCATGTGCTTCCACGAGGGCGAGGCCGGCATCAACTCCCTCATGGTCCAGCGCGCCGACCGCGTGGTCGTCGTGGCGACGGGCGCCAAGGTGGGGGCGCGCGCCTTCGCGCGGATCTGCCCCGTCACCGAGATCGACCTGCTCGTCACCGACGACTCGGCCGACGCCGGCGCGGTCGCCGACCTGCGCGCGGCCGGGGTCTTTGTCGAGGTGGTGTGAGCGTGGGGGCACCCGTCGTGGCCGGCATCGACGTCGGCGGCACCCGGGTCAAGGCTGCCCTCGTCGATCGTGACGGCGTCCAGGTGACCACGAGCCTGACGCCCACTCCGCCCGATCTGCACCGCCCGGGTGCCCTCGTCGACGCCCTGGCGCGAACCTTCGACCAGCTCCGCGCCCAGGCACCGGAGGCCGAGGTGGTGGCGTGCGGAGTCGTCGTGCCCGGCATTGTCGATGACGAGCGTGGCCTGGCGGTCTACTCCAGCAACCTCGGGTGGCGCGACCTGGCCGTCACCGCGCCGCTCACCCAGCGGCTCGGCCTGCCGGTGGCGCTCGGCCACGACGTGCGTGCCGGGTTGCGGGCCGAGGTCGAGTGGGGTGCCGCCCGGGGGAGCAGGCACGTGCTGTTCCTGCCCCTCGGCACGGGCATCGCCGGGGCGCTCATGCTCGACGGGCACCTTGTGGTCGCTGACGGCTGGAGCGGCGAGGTGGGGCACGTCATCGTCGAGCCGGGCGGCCCGCTCTGCCCGTGTGGGGCCCGCGGGTGCCTCGAGACGCTCGCCTCCGCCTCCGCGGTCGCGCGGGGGTATGCCGCGCACGTGCCCCCGGGCGCTCCTCCCGTCGATGCCAGGGGCGTGGCGAGCCTGGTGGCCGACGGTGACCCTGAGGCCCTCGCAGTGTGGGACCGTGCCGTGACCGCACTGTCCCGCGCCGTCGCGATGTTGGTGAGCGCCACCGGTGTCGACCACGTGCTGGTCGGCGGGGGGCTGTCCCAGAGCGGCGACCTCCTGCTCGAACCACTGCGTGCGAAGGTGCAGGACACCCTGACCTTCCAGCGGATGCCACGCATCGAGCGGGCGACCCTCGGAGATCGCGCCGGCAGCCTCGGATCTGCTTGTCTCGCATGGGATCTGTCGTGATCGTCACCGTCACGCCCAACCCGGCACTCGACATCACCTACGACGTCGAACGCCTCGTCCCCCATGCCAGCCACCGGGTCCTTCGGGTGCGCGAGCTGGCGGGCGGCAAGGGCCTCAACGTGGCGTCGGTGCTCACCGGGCTGGGGCACAAGGTGGTCGCCGCGGGTTTGGTCGGGGGCACCGCGGGCGCCCGCATCCGACAGGACCTGGATGCCCGCGGCATACGCCACGACCTGCGTGACTGCGACGTGCCCAGCCGGCGCACGGTCACGGTCGTGTCCGAGGTCGACGGCGAGGCAACGGCCTTCAACGAACCCGGTCAGCCGTGGGGCCCTGCCGAGTGCGAGGCGCTCGTCGAGCACGTCGGCGCCACCGTCAGCGCGCTGCGCCCCGCGGTCGTCGTCGCGTCCGGCAGCGTGCCACCCGGCTTTGCCCCCGACGGGTATGCCGCGCTGGTCGCCGGCGCGCGGACCGCGGGAGCGTTGGTGGTGCTGGACGCTTCACTGGAGGCGTTCCTCGGCGGCCTCGGCGCGGGCCCTGACGTCGTCAAGCCCAACCACCACGAGCTGCGCGAGGTGACCGGGCTGGACGACCCGGTTGCCGGAGCAAAAGCGTTGCAGGACAAGGGCGCTCGTCACGTGGTCGCATCTCTGGGTGCTGACGGCATGGTGCACGTCGCACCGGACGGGTCCGTGCAACGAGCCAGACTCGACCGTGCGCTGCGGGGCAACGCCACCGGCGCGGGCGACGCCGGGGTCGCGGCCATCGCCCACGGCCTGGCGAACGGGCTGGGCTGGCCCGAGATCCTGGGTGACGCCGTGGCCTGGTCGGCCGCCGCAGTGCTGCAACCGGTAGCCGGTGAGGTGTCGGCCAGCGACATCGCCGCGCTGCGTGGTTCCGTGACCGTCGACATCGAAGAGGTGGGTTGAGTGCTGGTTCCTCTGGTTCCCGTGCTGCAGGAGGCGCGCGAGGAAGGTCGTGGTGTGGGTGCGTTCAACGTGATCCACCTCGAGCACGCCGAGGCCCTGGTCGGCGCGGCGCAGGACGCCGGGCTGCCGGTGGTGCTGCAGATCAGCGAGAACACAGTGAGGTGGCACGGCTCCCTCGCCCCGCTGGCCGCGGCGACGCGGGTGCTCGCCGAGCAGGCGACGGTGCCGGTCGTGCTGCACCTCGACCACGCCGTCTCGCGCGACCTCGTGAGCGAGGCACTCGACCTGGGCTTCACCTCGGTGATGTTCGACGGCTCCACGCTGCCGGACGGCGACAACCGCGAGCAGACCCGCGAGGTCGTCACCGAGTGCCACGCCATGGGCGTCAGTGTCGAGGCGGAGCTGGGGGAGATCGGCGGCAAGGACGGCGTCCACGCGCCGGGTGTGCGCACCGACCCCGCCGACGCGGCGGCATTCGTGGGCGACACCGGCGTCGACGCGCTCGCGGTAGCTGTCGGCTCGTCGCACGCCATGACGACGCGGGACGCGGCGCTGGACCTCGACCTCATCGCAGCCATTCGCGACGCCGTGCCGGTGCCGCTGGTGCTGCACGGGTCGTCCGGTGTGCCCGACGAGGGGCTGGTGGCAGGGGTCCGCGCCGGCATGACCAAGGTCAACATCGCCACCCACCTGCAGTCGGTGTTCACCGGCGCCGCCCGTGAGCGGCTCGATGCCGACCCCGGGCTGGTCGACACCCGCAAGTACCTCGGGCCCGGACGCGAGGCGATGCGCGAAGAGACCGGCCGCCTCCTGCGCCTGCTCGCGGACGCACGAGCATAGGGTCGGAGGGTGAGCGACCTGCACTGCCCGGCCACCCTGCTGGTCGCGCGCCACGGTGACGCGGAGTACGGCAACCCGTCGGTGCTCTCCGACGACGGCGGCTGGCTGACGCCGCTCGGCGAGCAGCAGGTGCGCGACCTCGCCGACTCGCTGGGTGGCCGCAACGTCGCGCGGGTCTTCAGCAGCACGATGCACCGGGCGCAGCAGTCGGCCGAGCTGGCGGCGCAGGTCCTCGGCACCGACGCGGTGGCCGTGGACGGACTGCAGGAGTTCGCCACCGGTGCGCTCGCGGGACGCCCCCACGACGACCCCGAGCTGGCATCGATCTTCAGGTCCTGGGTGCACGGCGACCTGGACCGGCGCATCCCCGCTGCCGAGTCGGGGGCTGAGGTCATCGCCCGCTACCGCGAGGCGCTGCAGTCGATCGCGGACCTGCACCGGGGTGAGACCGTGCTGGTCCTCACCCACGGCGGGGTGATGTCGTTCGTGCTGCCGCGGATCAACGGCCCGGTGCGCGCCGACCTGGCCGCCGCTAAGTACCTGCCCAACGCCGTGCCCGCGGAGGTGTCGGTCGACGCCGACGGGTTCGACGTGCGCAGCTGGCCGGGCAGCGCCGACCACGCGGTCGTCTGACCACCCTCGAGCGTCAGAAGAGTCGGTGCTCGCTGTTGTCGATGCCGCGCAGCTCGTCGTAGTCGAGCGTGACGCACCGGATGCCGCGGTCGGTCGCCAACGTGCGCGCCTGCGGCTTGATCTCCTGGGCCGCGAACACGCCTGACACCGGCGCGAGGTGCGGGTCGCGGTTCATCAGCTCGAGGTAACGCGTCAGCTGCTCGACGCCGTCGATGTCGCCGCGCCGCTTGATCTCGATGGCCACGCTCGCTCCGCCGGGGTCCTTGGCGAGGATGTCCACCGGCCCGATCGCCGTCATGTACTCGCGGCGCACCAGCGTGAACCCGTCACCCAGGGTGTGGATGTGCTCGGCCAGCAGCTTCTGCAGGTGGGCCTCGACGCCGTCCTTGACCAGGCCGGGGTCGACGCCGAGCTCGTGGCTCGAGTCGTGCAGCACCTCGTGGATGAGCACCCGCAGCCGGTCGTCACTCTTGGCGTGCTGCACCTGCCAGACGCTGGTCACCCCGTCCGCTGCCTCGTGCTCCTCCGGGCTCACCTCGGCCATCGCACAGGGCGGCGACATCCAGTTGAGCGGCTTGTACGAACCACCATCGCTGTGGACGAGCACCGACCCGTCGGCCTTGACCAGCAGCAACCGGGTCGCGAGGGGCAGGTGGGCCGAAAGCCGTCCGTCGTAGTCCACCGAGCACTTTGCAATCACCAGCCGCACGAGGCGTCACTCTACGCACAGGGCGTTGCGTGACGGTGGGCGTGGGCGCACACTCAGGGACAACAGAGGTGAGTCGGTATGCCGTATGCGCTGGTCAACCTGGCGGCCCTCGCCCTGGTCATCGGCTCACTGGCGAGTGCGGTGCGCTGGCTGACCGGTGGGGGACCGCCGCGAGTCCTGCGCCCGGTCGTGCGCCGGGTGGAGGCGTGGCTTGCTGCTCGCCGACCCGAGCCCGAACCGATCCCGCCGGTGCTCCTCGCGCTCGAGTTGAGCCGCCTCGCGGCCCATGTGCGTTACGTCGACCAGTCCAACCACCCCAACAAGGCCGAGCGGCTCATGGCCGCCCGGCTCGCCTACGACCACGCGCTGCGCGACTACTGCCGCGCGGTCGACATCCCGGCGCCACGCGGCATACGCGGCCTGTCCCGTGAGCAACGCTTTGACATGGAGTCCGCCCTGATCGGGGCCGGCCACGAGTGGTGAACCCGCCCAGACCGGCCCAGCGCAGGGGTGGGGTGCGCGTGGTGAGGCTCACGCCGCCCGGCGGCCCCACGGCACATGAGGTCTGGGAGGATCGCCGGCATGGCTCGTGAGTTCACAACGGTCGGAGTGGTCGGTCTCGGCACGATGGGTGCCGGCATCGTCGAGGTGTTCGCGCGCAACGGCATCGAGGTCGTCGCGGTGGAGGTCGACGAGGACGCGGTCGACAAGGGGCGCGGGGTGCTGCAGCAGTCCACCGACCGAGCCGTCTCCCGCGGCAAGCTGAGCGAGGAGGACCAGGCGACCCTGCACGGCCGCGTGCGGTTCTCGGCCGCGATGGAGGACCTGGCCGGCTGCCAGCTCGTCGTCGAGGCAGTGCCCGAGCACCTCGACCTCAAGAAGGAGATCTTCGGCAAGCTCGATGCCATCGTCGGCCCCGACGCGATCCTGGCGACCAACACCTCGAGCCTGTCGGTGACCGAGATCGCCGTCGCCACGAGCAACCCCAAGCGGGTCGTGGGCATGCACTTCTTCAACCCGGCACCGGTGCTCCAGTTCGTCGAGGTGATCCGCACGGTCGTCACCGAGGACGAGGTGTTCGAGGACGTCAAGGCCCTCGCGCAGCAGCTCGGCAAGCAGCCGGTCGTCGTCGGTGACAAGGCCGGCTTCATCGCCAATGCGCTGCTCTTCGGCTACCTCAACCACGCGGTGTCGATGTACGAAAGCCGTTACGCCACAAGGGAAGATATCGACGCGGCCATGAAGCTCGGCTGCGGCTACCCGATGGGCCCCCTGGCGCTGATGGACCTCATCGGGCTCGACACCGCCTACGAGATCCTCGACACGATGTACAAGCAGGGCCGCGACCGGCTGCACGCGCCGAGCCCGATCATCAAGCAGATGGTCAGCGCGGGTCTCAAGGGCCGCAAGAGCGGCCGCGGGTTCTACACCTACGCCGAGCCGGGCTCCTCGAGCGTCGTCGACGACGCGCTCACCCCGGGGGCGCGCGAGGGCGCGGTCGCGCAGGTGCGCCCCGTCCGCACGGTCGGCGTCGTCGGCTCCGGCACCATGGCCACCGGCATCGTCGAGGTCTTCGCCAAGGCCGGCTACGACGTCACCTACGTCACCCGCAGCCAGCCCAAGGTCGACGCCGTGACGGCCGCGATCACCAAGTCGCTCGAAAAGGCCGTCCAGCGCGGCAAGCTCGATGCCGCAGCCCGTGACGAGGCCCTCGGCCACCTCACCGGCACCACCTCGCTGGAGGCGCTCGCCGGCGTCGACATCGTCGTCGAGGCCGTCGTCGAGGACCTCGCGGTCAAGCAGGCGCTCTTCGAGAACCTCGACGAGATTGCCAAGCCGGGGGCGATCCTCGCCACCACCACCTCCAGCCTGCCCGTCGTCGAGCTGGCGGCCGTGACCACGCGACCGCAGGACGTCATCGGCATGCACTTCTTCAACCCGGCCCAGATCATGAAGCTCGTCGAGGTCGTGCACACCGTGTCGACCGCCCCCGACGTCGTCGCCACGGTCCAGGACCTGTGCGCCAAGGTCGGCAAGCACGCCGTCACCTGTGGTGACCGCAGCGGCTTCATCGTCAACGCGCTGCTGTTCCCCTACCTCAACGACTCGGTCAAGATGCTCGAGGCCAACTACGCCTCCGCCGACGACATCGACACCGCGATGAAGACCGGTTGTGGCCTGCCGATGGGGCCGTTCGAGCTGCTCGACGTCGTCGGGCTGGACGTGTCGCTGGCGATCCAGCGCGAGCTCTACCTCGAGTTCCGCGAGCGCGGGTTCGCCCCCGCACCGCTGCTCGAGCACCTCGTCACGGCGGGTTACCTCGGTCGCAAGACCGGGCGCGGCTTTCGCACCTACGCCTGAGGTGAGGACGACTCGGTATGCCGCGTGGCCGGCATACCGGGGTAACGTCACCGCCAGGTCGACCCGTCTGGGTGGGTGAAGGGCCGCCCGGCGCGGCCCACCGACCAAGGGGGTTCGCGTGCGTGACACCGACGAGGCAGTCGAGGGCCTGCTGCGCGACACCTTCGGGGCCGCCCGGCCGGCATCGGGCGACGACCTGACCGGGCTGCGCGACGCCAGCTGGGCGCGGGCCGACCGGTTGCGGCGTCGGCGGGCCGGCGTCGTGGGCGCCACGACCGCGGGCGTCGTCGGCGCGACCGCGCTCGCGGTGGTCGTCGGTACCGGGCTGTGGGGTCCGCAGCGTGCCCTGGACCCCGTGCCCGCAGCAACGACGAAGGCGACAACCAAGCCCGCGGTGAGCAACGCGAGCGCAAACCTGGTGCCTGGGTCCGGTTCGTTCGCCTACCGGTTCCCCGACGGACTGTCCGGGGTGATGGCGAACGGTCTGGTGCCGGTCGGGAACATCTCCTCGAGCCCTGACCTCTCGGGTCAGGCCGGTGGCTGCCGGTGGGAGGAGCTGAAGGACCGGCGCCAGCCCATCGCCGGCTGGAGCCGACTGTTCGAGGTCGAGGGTTCTGGCGGCACGGGCGCGGCCAACCTCGGCGTGGCCGGCTTCACCACCGGCACCGGCGAGGCTGCCATGGAAGACCTGCGTCGAGGGGCCCTGCCGTGCCTGACGGCGCCGGACCTGGACGCACGGACGTGGAACGGCCCGGGTGACGCCGGTCCGTCCGACAGCTCGCTGCTGTGGACCGGGACCGCGAACATGGGGGGAACCACACGCACGACGTCGCTGGCCGTGGTCCGCGTGGGTGACGTCCTGGTCGCGAGCTCGGCCCTCACGGACACCGCCGAGGGGGCTCGTCGGGTCGCCACCGAGACCGCGACGGCGGCAGCCACGCTGCTGCTGGACAAGAAGTTCCCACCCGCCCTCGGAGAGCCACTCGGTGCGAGCCGCAGCGCACCCAACGCCGCGTCCAAGCCGGGCGCCCCGAAGGCGACACCCGTCGCGCCCGAGGCGGCCTACGAGATTGCGGACGTCTACCCCAGCGAGGAGGAGCTGGGCAACGGGCTGAAGTACCCCGGCGACCCCATCACGGGTGCGAACATGCCGACAGCCTCAGGTGTGCAGATGTGCGACAACACCGGGGAACCGGACCAGGACGCACGCGATGCCAAGCCCGACCCGGTCGCCGGCACACAGAACATGGCCTGGGCCGGGGCCGGCAACCTCGACGACCCAGCTGTCAACATCTCCGTGACGGGGTGGGTGCCGGGGACCGGTGCCGAGCGGTTCGGCGAGCTCCAGCGCAACGAGGGCGGCTGCCGGTGGATGCCTGACCAGCAGCGCCTGGCCTGGGCAGGTGTCGACCCGGCGACGACGTGGCTGTCGACCGGCACCGAGAACGGCATCACCTCTTACCTCGCCTCTCGGCTCGTCGGTGACGTCATCGTCTCGGTGGTCGTCAACGGACTGCCTCGTGACCAGGCCATCGCGGAGGCAACCCGGCTCAACGGGATCGTCACGTCCAAGGTGAAGGCAAACGTCCCGGCTGCGAAGGGACGCTGAGGGATGGGTCTGTTCGGGGGAGCGGCGCCGCGACCGGAGTCGGCTGAGCGCTACGTCGAGGCTGCGCTGCCCCGGCTGATGGGCGCGGCGCTGTCGCTCACCGGCAACCGCCACGACGCGGAGGACCTGGTCCAGGACACCCTCGCCAAGGTGCTGCTCCACTGGCGCCGGGTCGAGCAGGCCGACAGCGTCGACGCCTACGTCCGCAAGGTCATGGTCAACACCTTCGTCTCGGGCAAGCGGCGTCGCTCCAGCCGCGAGGTCGTCTCGCACGACCTCGTGACGAGCGACGGCGCGGGAGCGGTCGCCTCACCGGCGGGTGCGACCGAGGACCGCGACCAGATGTGGCAGCTGCTCGCGACCCTGTCACCTCGGCAGCGGGCGGTGCTGGTGCTGCGCTACTACGACGACCTGCCCGACGCGGCGATCGCCGAGGTGCTCGGCTGCTCGCCGGTGTCGGTGCGGGTCACCGCGCACAAGGGGATGGCTCGACTTCGGGAGCGGCTGCCCGCTCTGGGAGAATCGGATGCGTGCCCCGCGCCAACCGACGTCGCCGCGACGACGTCCCGCTGAACCTCGACCGCGCCATCGGTGGCGCGCCACGGCGCGAGCGGTATGCCGGTGGCGAGTGGTTCGTGCGCCGCGTCACCGGTGCGTCGTCGCAGCGTTCGTACCTGTGCCCGGGCTGCCAGCAGCAGGTCGTGCCGGGCACACCGCACGTCGTCGTGTGGCCGGCCGACGGGCTCGGCGGCATCGACGACCGGCGGCACTGGCACGCGGCCTGCTGGACCGCACGCGAGCGCCGTCGACCGGGCGGCGCCTACCGCTGAGGGTGACGCGCCGCGCGGAGGCGAGCAGGCGGCATACGCCTCAGTGCCTGGCCTGGCGGGGGAGCAGCACCTCTTCGTAGAGGAGCAGCAGTCCGGCCGCGACAGGGATCGCGAGGAGCGCGCCCAGCACTCCCAACAGCGTGCCGCCCGCGAGCGCCGCGATCACGGTCACCGCGCCCGGCACCGACACGGTGCGCTGCATGACGCGCGGCGCCACGATGTAGTTCTCCACCTGCTGGTAGATGACGAAGTAGACGGCCGCGATGATCGCCTTGCGCGGCTCGTCGAACACGGCGACGACGCACACGACAACTGCGCCAATCGTCGCACCCACCATGGGAATCAGGCCCAGGAAGCCGACCGCGACGGCCAGCACCGCGGCATACGGGATGCCGACGATCGTCATCATGACGTAGGAGCACACGGCGTTGATCGAGGCGACGGCGACCTGCCCGATGGCGTAGGAGCCGGTGCGCCGCATGATCTCCTCGGAGAGCGACGTGACCCGGGGGCGGCGCGAGGCCGGCACCATCGCGAAGGCCGCCTGCTTGACGCGGGGGAACGACGCGAGCAGGAACAGGGTCAGGACCAGCACGGTGAAGCCCTGGAAGATGCCGCCGACCACGGCCGCACCGACTCCGAGGACACCGCCGAAGACCTGGCTGATGAAGCTGCTGTCGGTGATGCGCTTGTTGAACTCGTCCTGCACCTTGTCGACGACGTCGTAGCTCTTGTCGAGCTCCTGGATCCACTTGCTGCCCAGCACCTCGTTGAGCCAGCCCGGCGCGGCCTGGATGAGCTGGGCCCCCTGGGAGATGACGGGCGGCACGACGACGTAGCCGAGGATGACGAAGATGCCGATGAGACCGGCGAAGACGATGGCGACGGCCAGCCCGCGGTTCACGCGGCGCTTGGTGAGGGCCTCGACGATGGGGTTGAGCGCCAGGGTGAGGAAGAAGGCGACGACGAGCAGCGTGATCGTCGTCGTGAGGCGTCCGATGGTGTGCCACAGCAGCAGGGCCGTGAGCACCCCGATGCCGCCGAAGAAGCCCATGTAGAACGGCGACTGGCGGTTGAGGGGGCGTCCGAGCCGGCCGTAGCGCTCGGGGTGCGGGGTGAAGAGGCTGTCCTTGGCGCCGCCGTCCTTGGCGCCGCGGTCCTTGGTGCCGCCGTCCGGGGTGGCACCGTCCGGGGTGGCACCGTCGGCCGGGCGCTCCCCGTCGCCGTCGCCACGGCCGCTGGTGACGGGTGCCCCCGACGCCTGGGCGGCGGTCGGCAGCACGTCGGCGAGGACGTCGTCGGGCACGGGCGTGGGGTCGCCGTGCTCGCGTTCGTGCGGGTGGTTGCTCGCCCGCAGCGTCTCGCGCTGCGTGCGGCGGAAGTCGCGCCAGCGGCTCAGGAGGGACATGCGCCGAAGACTATGACACCCGCGCGGCGCTCACCCGTCCGGGGAGGGGGCGCCGCGCGGGTGTTTGCGCAGGTCAGGGGCTCGGGGCCTCAGGCGTTGCGGAACCGGTTGATCTGGGGCAGCAACGCCTCGCGCTTGTCGGGGTCGGTGACGCCGAGCCCCTCCTGCGGCGACAGGGTGAGGACCCCGACCTTGCCCTGGTGGGCGTTCTGGTGGACGTCGAGTGCCGCCTGGCCGACCTCGTCCATGCCATAGGTCTTGGACAGGGTCGGGTTGATCAGGCCGCGGTTGATGAGCTCGTTGGCCTCCCACGCCTCGCGGTAGTTGGCGAAGTGGCTCGACACGATCCGCTTGAGGTTCATCCACAGGTAGCGGTTGTCGTACTCGTGCAGGTAGCCGCTCGTCGAGGCGCACGTGACGATGGTGCCGCCCTTGCGCGCGACGTAGACGCTGGCGCCGAAGGTCTCCCGGCCGGGGTGCTCGAAGACGATGTCGACGTCGTAGCCACCGGTGAGCTCGCGGATCTTCTTGCCTAGCCGCTGCCACTCGCGCGGGTTCTGCTCGGTGCCGCCCTCGTTCCAGAACTGGTAGCCCTCGGCCGAGCGGTCGATGATCAGCTCGGCACCCATGTCGCGGCAGATCTGCGCCTTCTCGGGCGAGGAGACGACACAGACCGGGGTCGCGCCGCCCGCCAGCGCCATCTGGGTGGCATAGGAGCCGAGGCCGCCGGAGGCGCCCCAGATGAGGACGCGGTCGCCGAGCTTCATGGCCGCGCCGTTCTTGGAGATGAGCTGGCGGTATGCCGTGGAGTTGACCAGGCCGGGCGAGGCCGCCTCCTCCCACGACAGGTGGGCGGGCTTGGGCATGAGCTGGTTGGACTTGACGATGGCCAGCTCGGCGAGGCCGCCGAAGTTGGTCTCGAAGCCCCAGATCCGCTGCTGCGGGTCGAGCATCGTGTCGTTGTGGCCGTCGGCGTCCTCGAGCTCGACCGACAGGCAGTGCGCGACGACCTCCTGGCCGGGCTTCCACTTGGTGACGCCGGGGGCGGTGCGCAGGACGACACCGGCGAGGTCGGAGCCGACGACGTGGTAGGGCAGGTCGTGCCGCTTGGCGTACTCCGAGGTGCGGCCGTAGCGCTCGAGGAACCCGAACGTCGACACCGGCTCGAAGATCGAGGTCCACACGGTGTTGTAGTTGATGGCGCTGGCCATCACCGCGACGAGGGCCTCGCCCGGTGCCAGCTCGGGAAGCGGCACGTCGTCGAGGTGGAGGGACTTGCGCGGGTCCTTCTCCTTGGTGGGCATGCCCTCGAACATGTCGACCTCGTCCTTGTGCACCGTCACGGCGCGGTAGGACTCGGGAATGGTGAGGCCGGCATACGTCTGCTCGGTCCGGTCACCGGAAAGGATGGCGTCGCGGATCTCCTGCACTGGAACTGCTCCTCGGCGTCGTCGTGGTGGGGCGATCGGGCGCCCTCGGGCACGGTGTGCCTGCGAACCTACTGGCGCGTATGCCGCGTGGTCACCGGGTGAGACCCCGGTCACCCGTGACGTGGCTCACCCGACGCCGCGGCCGGGTGCGGTCGGTGCAGCACCTCCCGCCAGACGCTCATTCCGGGGGTGCTGGCCGACGGGATGCGCTCGCGGCTGACCGGTACGAGCCCACCGGAGGCGAACCCGTCGAGCTGGCGCTCGGTGAACGGCCACGGCGGTCCGTCGACGGTCACGCCCTCGTCGCGGGCGACCATGATGACCACGAGCGTGCCACCGGGGGCCACCAACGAGGCCACGTCCCGGGTGGCGCGCAGGCGGACCGACTCGGGCAGGGCCTGCAGGTTCATGTCCTCGACCACCAGGTCGAAGCGGCCGAGCCACTCGGGCGGGAGCTCGAACAGGTCGGCCACGACGTAGTCGACGGGGCTGTCCGGGAACCGCAGGCGGGTGTCCCGCACCGCGGTGGGGGCGATGTCGAAAGCGGTGGTCCGAAAGCCCAGGCTCGCGAGGTACTCCGAGTCGCGGCCGTACCCGGCGCCGACGACGACGGCAGACCGTGGCTGTGCGGGGTCGCCGTCGCCGCGGATGCCCTCGCGTTCGGCCCACTCCACCAGCGGCACGGCAGGGGAGCCACGGTCCCAGGGGACCTGTGACTCGCCGGCCGCGGCCGCGGCATACAGCTGCTCGAACCAAGCGGTGCCGCGATCTGGCTCGGTCACGATCTCAGTGGGTCTCGTGGGCGGGCTGCACCAGCTCGACGAGTATGCCGCCGGCGTCCTTGGGATGAATGAAGTTGACGCGCGAGTTGGAGGTGCCGCGGCGGGGCTCGTCGTAGAGCATCCGCAGGCCGCGCTCGCGCAGGGTCTGGCTGACCGCCTCGACGTCCTCGACGCGGTAGGCCACCTGCTGCACGCCGGGGCCGGACCGGTCGAGGAACTTGGCGATGGTCGACTCGGGGGACAGCGGTGCCAGCAGCTGGATGTGCGAGCCGCTGCCACCCACGGCCATCATCGCCTCACGGACGCCCTGCTCCTCGTTGACCTCCTGGTGGGCCAGCTGCATGCCGAAGGTGTCGCGGTAGAACGCGATCGCCTCCTCGAGGTCGGCCACTGCCACGCCCACGTGGTCGATGGCGGTGAACAGGTCGGTGGGCAGGCTGCTGCTCATGCGGGGTCCCCACGAAGTATTCGGAGGAGCGAAGCGGGGGAGAAACTTCGTGGGGTGCTCATGGCAGCCAGTGTAGGGCGGCTGGAGGTGGGTGGCACCGCGTCGGGGTGAGGGCTTGCTCACCCCTAGACTGACGGGCATGTCCGCACTGTCCAGGGACGACGTCGCACACCTCGCCGGCCTCGCCCGCATCGACCTGTCCGACGCCGAGCTCGACCGCATGGTCGGAGAGCTCGGCGTCATCCTCGAGTCCGTGGCCAAGGTGCAGGAGGTCGCAGCGGACGACATCGAGCCGATGTCCCACCCGCTGCCCATCACCAACGTGACCCGTGCCGACGAGGTGCGGCCCTCGCTGGGCGCCGAGGTCGCGCTCGCGATGGCGCCGGCGCAGGAGCAGGAGCGCTTCTCCGTGCCCCGCATCCTCGCCGAAGACTGAGCCGGACCCGATCCAAGGACCACCGTGAACACTGACATCACCCGCGCCAGCGCCGCCTCGCTCGCCGACCTCCTCGCCCGTGGCGAGGTCAGCTCGGTCGAGGCCGTGCAGGCCCACCTCGACCGCATCGCCGAGGTCGACGGCGAGGTGCACGCGTTCCTCCACGTCGACGGTGAAGGGGCGCTCGCCGCCGCTGCCGACATCGACCGGCGGCGCGCCGACGGGGAGGACCTGCACGTCCTCGCCGGTGTGCCGATCGCCGTCAAGGACGTCATGGCCACCAAGGGCCTGCCCACGACCTGCGGCTCGCGCATCCTCGAGGGCTGGATCCCGCCCTACGACGCGACGCTGGTGACCAAGCTGCGCGACGCCGGCCTGCCGATCCTCGGCAAGACCAACATGGACGAGTTCGCCATGGGCTCCTCCACCGAGCACTCCGCCTACGGTCCCACGCACAACCCGTGGGACCTCGACCGCATCCCCGGCGGGTCCGGCGGCGGCAGCTCCGCCGTCGTCGCGGCATACGAGGCGCCCCTGGCGATCGGCACCGACACCGGCGGCTCGATCCGCCAGCCGGCCGCGGTCACGGGCACCGTCGGCGTCAAGCCGACCTACGGCGGTGTCTCGCGCTACGGGCTCGTGGCGCTCGCCTCGAGCCTCGACCAGGCCGGACCCTGCACCCGCACCGTGCTCGACGCCGCGCTGCTGCACTCGCTCATCGGCGGTCACGACCCGATGGACTCGACCTCGATCGACGCGCCGGTGCCACCGGTCGTCGAGGCCGCCCGGCGCGCCGACGTCAAGGGGCTCAAGGTCGGTGTCATCAAGGAGCTCGGTGGCGAGGGCTACCAGGCGGGGGTGCGGGCGCGGTTCGACGAGGCGGTGGCGCTGCTCCAGGGCGCGGGTGCCGAGGTCGTCGAGGTGTCCGCCCCGAGCTTCGACTACGCGCTCGCGGCCTACTACCTGATCCTGCCGAGCGAGGCGTCGTCGAACCTCGCGAAGTTCGACGCCATGCGGTACGGCCTGCGGGTGCTGCCCGACGGCGTGAGCGACCCGAGCGCCGAGCAGGTCATGGCCGCGACGCGCGACGCCGGTTTCGGCGACGAGGTGAAGCGGCGCATCATCCTCGGCACCTATGCGCTGTCGAGCGGCTACTACGACGCCTACTACGGGCAGGCGCAGAAGGTCCGTCGCCTCATCGCGAACGACTTCGCCAAGGCCTTCGACCAGGTCGACGTGCTCGTCAGCCCGACGTCGCCGACGACGGCGTTCAAGCTGGGCGACAAGCTGCAGGACCCGATGTCGATGTACCTGCAGGACATCGCGACCATCCCGGCCAACCTCGCCGGTGTGCCCGGCATGTCGATCCCGAGCGGCATCGCCGATGAGGACGGGCTGCCGACCGGCATCCAGATCCTCGCGCCGGCGACGAAGGACGAGCGACTCTACGGCGTCGGTGCGGCGCTGGAGACGATGCTGCTGGACCAGTGGGGCGGGCCGCTGCTCGCCAAGGCGCCGGAGCTCGGCGCATCGGCGAACGCCGTGAAGGGAGCCTGAGCAGATGACCACCAGCGTCACCGACGAGGTCGTGGACTACGACGAGGCGATCGAGCGCTACGACCCCGTGCTGGGGCTCGAGGTGCACGTCGAGCTCGGCACGGCCTCCAAGATGTTCTGCGGCTGCGCGACCGGGTTCGGCGCCGAGCCCAACAGCCAGGTCTGCCCGGTCTGCCTCGGGCTGCCGGGCGCGCTGCCGGTCGTCAACGAGAAGGCCGTCGAGTCGGCGATCCGGATCGGTCTCGCCCTCAACTGCTCGATCGCTCCGTGGAGCCGGTTCGCCCGGAAGAACTACTTCTACCCGGACATGCCGAAGAACTTCCAGACGAGCCAGTACGACGAGCCGATCGCTGCAGGCGGCTACCTCGACGTACAGGTGCCGGCGGAGTCCGGGGAGGGCACCGAGACCTTCCGGGTGGAGATCGAGCGCGCCCACATGGAGGAGGACACCGGCAAGTCGCTGCACGTCGGCGGTGCCACGGGTCGCATCCACGGGGCCGACCACTCCCTCGTCGACTACAACCGGGCCGGCATCCCGCTCATCGAGATCGTCACCAAGCCGGTCACCGGTGCGGGTGCGCGGGCGCCTGAGGTGGCGCGTGCGTACGTCGCCGCGCTGCGCGACCTGCTGCGCGCGCTCGACGTCTCGGACGTGAAGATGGAGCAGGGGTCGCTGCGGTGTGACGCCAACGTGTCGCTGCGTCCGCGCGTGGGCGACCCGACGAGCGCGGAGCAGGCTGAGGTGCCGCTCGGCACCCGCACCGAGACCAAGAACGTCAACTCGCTGCGTTCGGTCGAGCGGGCCGTGCGCTACGAGATCTCGCGGCACGCCGCAGTGCTCGACGCGGGACACAAGATCACCCAGGAGACGCGGCACTGGCACGAGGACACCGGGGTCACGACCGCGGGCCGTGAGAAGTCCGACGCCGAGGACTACCGCTACTTCCCCGAGCCCGACCTGGTGCCGGTCGCGCCGAGCGCCGAGACGGTCGAGGCACTGCGGGCGACCCTGCCCGAGCCGCCGGCCGAGCGCCGGGCGCGGCTCCAGTCCGACTGGGGCTACAGCGATCTGGAGATGCGCGACGTCGTCAACGCCGGCGCGCTCGAGCTCATCGAGGAGACCGTCACGGCCGGTGCGACCCCCGCGGCTGCGCGCAAGTGGTGGCTCGGTGAGCTCGCCCGCCGCGCCAACGCCGAGGGCAAGGGCGTGGAGGACTTCGGCGTCACCCCCGCCCACGTCGCCGAGCTCGACCAGCTGGTGAAGTCGGGTCGGCTCAACGACTCGTTGGCTCGTCAGGTCCTCGACGGCGTGATCGCCGGCGAGGGCACACCGACCGAGGTTGCCGACGCGCGCGGGCTCGAGCTCGTCCAGGACGACAGTGCGCTCGAGGGCGCCGTCGACAAGGTCATCGAGGCCAATCCCGATGTGGCACAGAAGATCCGCGACGGCAAGGTCCAGGCCGCGGGTGCGCTCATCGGCCAGGTGATGAAGGAGATGAAGGGTCAGGCCGACGCCGGCAAGGCGCGCGAGCTGATCCTCGCCAAGCTGACCTGACGTCTCGGGCGACGCGGTCGCCCGACGTGACCACGCGGCATACCGACGTCATGCCGGTATGCCGCGTGGTCGGCGCGCGCTCCTAGCGGCGGCCGCCGCCGAGGAGACCGCCCAGGACGTCGCTGATGATGTTGCCGGAGCCGCCGCCGGTGCCCTGCCGGGCGCCCTGCGTGGCGCCGCCCAGCACCTGACCGAGGATGTCACCGAGGCCGCCCGAGCCGGCCTGACCGCCCTGCGCCGATGGGGTTGCACCGCCAGCCTTGCCGGTGACCTGCTTGACCAGCCAGGAGAGCACGATCGGCGCGAGGATCGGGATGAGCTTGGCGATGATGCCCTTGGACGCGCCACCGCCGACGCCACCGAGCTGATTGACAACCTGCTCCTCGTTGGAGCCGAAGATGTTCGACGCGATCTTGGCGCCGTCGGTCGTGTCGACCTGGGAGAGGTCGACGCCGCCGTCGATGAGTGAGGAGCTGTGCTGGCCCAGGGCCTGCTGGAGCGAGGCGCTGCCGGCCGGGTCGGCGGCGTTGGCCTCGAGCCCACCGAGCAACGCGGGCAGCGCCGTGCGCGCGGCCTGCTCGACCTCGTCCGGCGGTGCGCCGACCTCCTGGGCGAGCTGGTTGATGTCGACCTGCGACAGGATCTCGTCCACTGCTGACATGGGTCGTCCCTTTCTGGGCGCGTGGTGGTTTCCCCGGTGGCGGCCAACCTAGTCGGATTCGGGGCAGGTCGGCAGGGCAAGCACCTGGTCGGGCCCGTACCGGTGGCCGTGCCCCTCGGGGACCGCGAGCGAGCCGACGAAGTCGAACGCGGCCTGGGCGTAGCTCACACCGGGCAGCCACGGTGCAGGGGCGTCCGTCGGGCGCACGGCGAGCCACGGCGTCGCCTGGACCACGGGGTCGTCGGGGTTGCTGACCAGGGCTTCGCGACCGACCCCGGCGCGGGCGCCGCCCGGAGAGCCGACCCACAGGGCCGAGCAGACGTGGCCGGCGCGGCCGGGGCTGGCCAGGGCGGCCTGCCCGGCGACGGCGCCGAGGCTCTCGCCGTAGAGGTGCAGCTGGGGTCGCCTGCTCGCCGGCAGGGCCGACACCCGGGCCGCCACCGCGTCGAGGAGCTCGCGGGCACCGTCCTCGGCGGCTTCGCGCTGGAAGAGGTAGGCGACCCAGCTGGGCGTGGAGGCGTACTGCAGGGACACGGTGGCCACGTCGCCACCGAACCGCTCCTCCAGGCCCGCAACCGCGGCCGGGTCGACCCACCCCGAACCCGTCGGGACCGCGACCACGACGTGCTCCTTGGCCAGGCCGCCGCGGGCCACGAGCAGGTCGGCGGCGCGCGCCGCCCGATCGCGCACCGACTCGTCAGGGCGCAGCGCGGCATACGCCCGCACGGCCCCCACCGGTGAGCTCTGTTGCAGCACCTGGGCCGAGGACGTCCCCGCCGCCTGCACGGGGATGCCTTGGGCGAGGACGGTGGCCGCGACTGTCGCCCCGAGGACGGGCCGCCAGGTCCGCCGCCAGTGCCGGGCCAGCCACCCGATGCCGCGCAGGAGCAGCCCGGTCGCGACGGCCACGGCGGCAGCCACTGCCCAGTGGGTGGCGCCCGCCGGTGGCATGCCCGCACGGGCCCGCTGCGCCGCCTCGACGCCGACAGCCCACCAGGCGAATGCGGGCAGGAGGACCGCGCTCGCGGTGAGGGTGAGCTGTCGCGCGCGCTGCCCCAGTCGCGGGGCGGGGGTCCGGAAGCGGCGGGCGAGTGCGGTGGCGGTGATGACGAACAGCCCGACGGAGGTGCCGCGCAGGACGGGCCCGTGGGGGATCAGCGACGGGAACAACCCGACGACCAGGCCCAGGAGTACAGCGGTGCTGGTGGATACCCGCGGTGCTGCGGGCACCTCGACTGCCTTGGGGCGCAGTGCAGTTCGCGAGGCGACGGCGACACTCATGATGCGGCCGCTGCACTCGGGACGGGCGCGCCGACCACGGCGGTGGACGCGCGGCGACGAAGGCGGGGGCGGCTGTGGGGACGCAGGCGGCTGTCGAGGTGGCCCAGGCCTACGCCGCCCAGGCCGAGCCCGGCCAGGACGACCAGGACTCCGCTTGCGGCCTGGACGATGCTGGCCGGCGTCTCGTGCCACGGGGCGGCCCAGTGCTGCCGCCAGGAGTTGAGGCGCACGGCCGTCGCGGCGGTGTCGGCAAGGGCGACGCACCCCCAGTCATCGGCGGCGCACGCAGCGTGCAGGCCCGCGTCGAACTGGTCGTCGAGGGCGCGCCGGGCGGACGTGGGCAGCGGCTGGCCGGACTTGTCGGCATACCGCAGGAGGTCGTAGCCCAGGTCGTGCCGGCGGCAGACCGGGTCGAAGCTCGTCGGCAGGGTCAGCGGGCCCGAGCACTCCCCGGTCGGGTCGACGAGCAGACCCTGCTGGACCTGCGGCGTGTAGCCCATGGAGCGTCCGAAGCCCTGAGGGATGGTCACCATGGCGACGTCGCCGGGTTGGTGCACGAGCGCGTCGACGGCAGTGGCCGAGACGTTAGGTGCGGTGGTGCTGCGGCCGAGTGCGCTCGGTGACTCGAGCATCGCCCAGAAGCAGGCGCCGATCACGAGGCAGATCGTGAGGTACGTGGTTGCGGTCTTCATGACGGCGAAGCTAGGAAGGTGTGACGCGACGAAACATCATGCGCGAGAGGGGAATTCGCCTAAGGCAGCAGGTGCAGACAAGTCCTGGACGGCTACGTGTGGGGTAGCCCGATGTCACTCCTGGGAGTGACGCGCGCGCCCCGCCCGGGACCGTAGGCTCGCTGCGTGTTCAGGAAGTCGACCCAGCCGGCCCGCCCGCGCCGTCAGCGGTGGCGGGACGTGGTCCGGGGAACCGGCCGAGCCCTGGCGCTGCCCGGACGGCTGGCCACCCGCAACGCCGATGTCACCATCGCCCTGGTCGCGGCGTTGCTGTTCGCGATCGCGTGGCCCACCCTGCCGCTGACCAACGCGGTGACGCCATCGCTGCTGCCGGTCGTGGCTTTCCTCGAGGTCGGGCCGCTGCTGGTCGCGCGGGTTCGCCCGCTGCTGGCCTGGGGGCTGGCGCTGGCCGTGGGCGCCGGCTTCTGGGCGTCACGGTCCGCACTGCCGGACTGGGCGATGCCGTGGCCGGTCGTGTACTTCCTCGTGCTGCTCGCCCTGCTCGTGGTGGTGTGCCTCCGGGCGCCGTGGCCCGAGGTGCTCATCGCCGTCGGTGGCACTGGGGCGTTCCTCGGGGTCGTCCTCGACGGCGACCTCAAGAACTGGGCGTGGGGGCAGGCGGCCCTGGCTGCGGTCGCACTGCTCGTGCGCTGGCTCATCCTGTCCAGGCGCCAGCTCGCCCGCGAGACCGAGCTGGGCGAGGCGGAGCGCGCGAGACGAGCCGTGCTGGAGGAGCGCAGCATGATCGCGCGCGAGCTGCACGACGTGGTGGCGCACCACATGTCGCTCATCGTCGTGCAGGCCCAGTCGGCGCCCTACCGCCTCAGCGATGTCGATGCCGCCACACGTGAGGAGTTCACGTCGATCGAGCGTTCGGCCCGCGCCGCGCTCACCGAGGTGCGAGGGGTCCTGGGTGTGCTGCGCTCGGACGATGGCGAACGACTCGTCGCGCCCGTCCCCGGCGGCGCCGACGTCGCCTCCCTGCTCGCCTCCGCGCAGGCCGCAGGTATGCCGCTCACCTGGGACGCCTTGCCCGTCACCTTGGGTGAGGTGCCTGCGGCCGTCGGCCTCGCGGCATACCGGATCGTCCAGGAGTCGCTCTCGAACGCGTCGCGGCACGCCCCCGGGCAACCCTGTCACGTGCGCGTCGAGCTCGACGAGGAGTCGCTGCACCTCTTCGTGGCCAACGTGATCGGCGCTCCCACGCCCTCGACGGAGGCCAGCGGGGGCAGCGGCCTGGTCGGGATGCGCACCCGCGCCGAGGCGGTCGGTGGTGAGCTGACCGCGGGCCGCGAGGGCGACCACTGGCAGGTGTCCGCACGACTGCCACTGGCCGGTGCGCGACCGGCCGGGGCATAGGGTCGCGGCATGTCGATCTCCGTGGTCATCGTCGACGACCAGGCGATGGTCCGGCAGGGGTTCGGGGCGTTGCTGGGAGCGCAGCCCGACATCAGCGTCATCGGCGAGGCCGCCGACGGCGCGCAGGGAGTGCGCGAGGTGGCGCGGCTGCAGCCCGACGTCGTCCTCATGGACGTGCGGATGCCCGAGATGGACGGCCTCCAGGCCGCCCGCGCGATCCTCGACGCGCCGAGCCCGACCCGGTCGCACGTCCTGATGCTCACGACGTTCGACATCGACGACTACGTCTACGAGGCGCTGCGAATCGGCGCCAGTGGGTTCCTGCTGAAGGACGCTCCGGCGGACGAGCTCGCCCATGCCGTGCGGGTCGTGGCGCGCGGGGACGCCCTGCTGGCGCCGGCGATCACGCGCCGCTTCATCGCACAGGTGACCTCCCGGCGGGGGGTCGTGCCGCGCCAGTCGCCGCGACTGGCCGAGCTGACACCGCGGGAGCTGGAGGTGCTCGAGCTGGTCGCCGGTGGCCTCTCCAACCTCGAGATCGCCACGCGGCTCGTGGTGTCCGAGCAGACCGTGAAGACCCACGTCAGCCGGATGCTGACCAAGCTGGGGGTGCGCGACCGGGCCCAGGCCGTCGTCTTCGCCTACGAGAACGGCGTGGTGACCCCGGGCAGCTGACGCCTCAGCCCATGCTGCCCGGCGGGATCGCGACCAGCTTGTCGTCGCCCTCGCGCGGGTCTCCCCGGAAGGTGTTGCTCGTCAGCACCCAGAGCCGGCCATCCGGACCGAGCACGGCATCGCGCAGACGGCCGAGCTCGCCCTCGAGGAGGCGTTGCGGGTCACCAGTCCCGTTGGCGGTCAACGGAATTCGCCAGAGCGACTCACCCCGCAAGGCCGTCATCCAGACGGCGTTGTCGGCAACTGCGATGCCGCTGGGTGAGGCGTCCGACGTGGGCCACTGCGCCAGGGGGTCGGTGAAACCGGACCGGCCGGCGCGGCCCTCCACCGTAGGCCAGCCGTAGTTCCTGCCGGGCTCGATCAGGTTGAGCTCGTCCCACGTGTTCTGCCCGAACTCGCTGGCGAACATGCGGCCGTCCGGCGCCCAGGCAATGCCTTGGACGTTGCGGTGGCCCCAGGTCCACACGCGGTTGCCGAACGGGTTGCCCGGTGCCGCCGCGCCGTCCTGGGTGATGCGCAGGATCTTGCCGCCGAGGTCGTCGCGGTCCTGGGCGCGGCTGGACTCGCCGGCGTCACCGGTCGTGACGTAGAGGAACCCGTCAGACCCGAACGCGAGTCGCCCACCGTTGTGGTTGCCGGCCTTGGGTATGCCGGTGAGGATCGCCTCGGGTTCGCTCGCCCGGGTGCCGTCGAAGGTCAGCCGCACGACACGGTTGTCCTCGGCGGCGGTGTAGTAGAGGAAGACCCGGCGGTCGCTGGCGTAGTCGGGGGAGACCGCGACACCGAGCAGACCACCCTCCCCGCCCGGCTCCACGCCGGGGATGGTACCGAGCGTGACCGGTGCGGCTCCGTCACGGACGTGCACGAGGCGGGCCTGGTCGCGCAGGGTGACGAGCGCGGAGCCGTCGGGGAGGAAGGCGACGGCCCACGGCACGTCGAGGCCGCTCGCCACGGTGGACCGGCGGGTGTCCGGTGTCGTGCTCGAGCCGCCGGAGCTCGTCGGCGACGAGCTGGTGGCGCTCGACGACGTCGACATCGACGGTGAGGTCACGCCGTTCCCGGCCCCCGACGTCTCACCACTGCATGCGGCGAGGGCGAGGGCACCGGCGGCGGCGACCACGGTGGTGACGGATCTGCGGCGTCGGCTGGGCGGCATACCCCATTGTGCGTGATGGCGGCCTCGACGTGGACCGGAGCGGCGCTGGGAGCGGCCCGCGAGCTAGCGTGAAACCCATGCCACTCGTGACGCTGCCGGGACAGGACTGGGTCGAGGCGGTCGGGCCGGTGCCGGGACTCGAGATCGAGGTCTGGGACCTCGACGGCCCACCAAGCCGGCCCGAGGAGGTGCAGGTCGTGGTGCCGCCCTACATCGGCGCCGGACCACGGCTGGGGGCACTGGAGCAGCTGCCGAACCTGGAGCTGGTGCAGCTGCTGACCGCCGGCTACGACGGGGTGCCCGAGCACCTGCCGCCGGGCGCGCAACTCGCCAACGCCGCCGGGGTGCACGACGCCTCCACGGCCGAGCTGGCCTTGACGTTGACGCTGTCGGCGCTGCGTGGCATCCCGGAGTTCGTTGCAGCACAACAGGATCGGCACTGGCTGCCCTATCAGGGCTTCTGGCCGGCACTGGCCGACAAGCGAGTGCTGGTCGTGGGCTACGGCTCGATCGGGCGGGCGATCGCCGCGCGGCTCCTGCCGTTCGAGGTGACGGTCACCGCGGTGGCCTCGAGGGCCCGCGGGGGCGACGAGCTGGTGCCGTCGGTGCACGGTGTCGACGAGCTGCTCGAGCTGCTGCCTCGCCACGACGTCGTCATCCTCATCCTGCCGCTGGGGCCACAGACGGCCGGCCTCGTCGACGACGCGTTCCTCACCGCCATGCCCGACGGTGCGCTGCTGGTCAACGTGGCGCGGGGCGGCATCGTCGACACCGACGCCCTCGTCCGCCACCTGCAGACCGGGCGAATCCGTGCCGCGGTGGACGTCACCGACCCCGAGCCGCTCCCGGCTGACCACCCGCTCTGGTCCGCACCCGGCATACTCATCAGCCCGCACGTGGGCGGTGCGTCGACGGCGTTCACACCGCGGGCGACGCGTCTGCTGCAGGAGCAGCTGGGGGCGTATGCCGCGGGGCGGCCGCTGCGCAACCTCGTGCGCGCGTAGGGGCGGCCGCTCACATCGGCCGATGAGTTTCGACGCGTTTCCAGGTCGACCCCTCTGACCGGTGTCCACCGACCACGAGGAGTGCCAGCATGAGCCCCATGAGCGAGACCATCGTCGGGATCGGCACGCGCAAGGGGCTGTGGCTGGCACGCAGCACGGACCGGCAGGAGTGGTCGCTCGGCGGACCGCACTTCCTCATGAGCGAGGTGCTGTCGCTGCTGTTCGACACGCGCACCGACCCGACGCGGCTGCTCGTGGGCTTCCGTTCGTCGCACTGGGGACCGTCGCTGCAGCACACCGACGACCTCGGCGCGACCTGGGTCGAGCACCCGGAGGGGTCGATCCAGTTCCCGGCCGACACCGACACCGCACTCAAGGCGACGTGGCAGCTCGTCGCCGACCCGCACGACGCCGACGTCGTGTGGGCGGGCACCGAGCCACAGGGGTTGTGGCGCAGTGCCGACCGCGGTGAGACGTTCGAGCTCAACCGCGGCCTCTGGGAACACCCGCACCGGCCCGAGTGGGGTGAGGGGTTCGGGGGCGGCGCCATCCACACGGTGCTGCCCAGCCCGGCCGACCCCGGCTCGATGCTGGTCGCGATGAGCACCGGCGGTGTCTACAACACCACCGACGGCGGGCAGTCGTGGTCTCCGGGCAACACCGGCATCCACGCCTACTTCATGCCCCACGACGAGTGGCCGGAGTTCGGGCAGTGCGTGCACAAGGTCGCGCGCGACAGCTCCACCTCGACGCGGCTCTACGCGCAGAACCACAAGGGCGTCTACCGCTCCGACGACAACGGCGTGACCTGGACCTCGATCGAGGCAGGGCTGCCGACGAACTTCGGCATGACGGCGGTCGCCCACCCGCGGCGCGGTGACACCGTCTGGCTGGTGCCCATCGCCTCGGATGGCGAGCGCGTCCCGCCCGACGCGCAGCTGCAGGTCGCGCGGTCAGACGACGCCGGTGGCACGTGGCGGGCGCTCACCACGGGGTTGCCACACAGCTGGACCAACGTGTTGCGCGACGCCGCCGGCACCGACACCCACGACGAGCCGGGGCTCTACGTCGGCACCCGCAACGGCGAGGTCTACGCCTCCACCGACGACGGCGAGTCGTTCTCCCTCGTCGCGAGCCAGCTGCCGGACGTGCTCGTCGTGCGGGCGGTCACGCTGCCATGACGGTGCGCGTGGTGCTGCCGGGGTTGTTGCGCGACCTCGCCGACGGTGCGGCCGAGCTGCCGGTGGAGCTGGACGACGGAGCCGCTCCGCTGTCGACGGTGCTCGACCGGGCGTTCGAGCCGTGGCCGGTGCTTGCCCGGCGGGTCCGGGACGAGCGCGGTGAGATCCGGCGGCACGTCAATGTCTTCGTCGACGGAGAGGACGCCAAGCGGGCCAAGGGCGTCGACACCGAGGTGGGTGCGGCGTCGACCGTGCACGTCATCAACGCGGTCTCGGGCGGCTGAGGGCGCCGACCCAGTCGGCTCGGTGACGGCTGCGTCAGGCGTCGCGGCGGGCTGCCTCGTCCCAGATGCCCTCGTCCCAGGCGCGCGCGAGGGTCGCGGTGTGTCCCGTGAGGTCCCAACCGCACTCGGTGACCCACGCATCGGAGCGGTACGTCCCGGCATACCGGTCCGCGCCGTCGCACAGCAACGACACGATGCTTCCGCTCTCGCCACGCGCCTTCATCTCACACGCAAGGCGAAGTGCCCCAACGAGATTCGTGCCGGTCGAGGCGCCGGCGCGCAGCCCGGTGCGGTCTGCGAGGAAGCGCATGGCGGCCACGGACGCGGGGTCGGGGACGAGCATCATGCGGTCGACCACGGCGGGGATGAAGCTCGGCTCCACCCGGGGCCGCCCGATGCCCTCGATGCGCGACCCGCAGGCGTTGGCGACACCCTCGGGGTCCTCGGCGAACGCGGGCAGGAACGCGGAGTGCTCCGGGTCGACGACGCAGACCTGGCTCGCGAGTCCGCGGTAGCGCACGTAACGGCCGATCGTCGCGCTCGTGCCCCCGGTGCCGGCGCCCACGACGACCCACCGGGGCACGGGGTGCCGCTCGCGCCCCATCTGCTCGAAGATCGACTCGGCGATGTTGTTGTTGCCGCGCCAGTCGGTCGCGCGCTCGGCATAGGTGAACTGGTCGAGATAGTGGCCGCCGAGCTCGTCCTCCAGCTGGCGCGCCACCTCGTAGACCTCGCCGGCGTCGTCGACGAGGTGGCAGCGGCCGCCCTCGCGTTCGATGAGGGCGATCTTCTCGACACTGGTTCTGCGCGCCATCACGGCGATGAAGGGCAACCCCAGCATCCGAGCGAAGTAGGCCTCGGACACCGCGGTCGATCCGCTCGATGCCTCGATGACGGTGGTGCCCTCGCGCAGCTCGCCGTTGCACAGGGCGTAGAGGAACAGGGACCGCGCGAGGCGGTGCTTGAGGCTGCCGGTCGGGTGGGTCGACTCGTCCTTGAGGTAGAGGTCGATGTCGGGGAGGCCGGGGACGGGCACCTGCACGAGGTGGGTGTCGGCGCTGCGGTTGGCGTCGGCGTGGATGCGCCGCACCGCCTCGTCGAGCCAGGCGCGGTCGGCGGGTCGGCTGGGGGTCACGTCGACGAGTGCGGGCGCCTTCGGCATGGGCTCGAGACTATCGGTGGGGTATGCCGCGTGGTCGCGGCTGGGGGTGGCTGTCGGTCAGCGCGTGGTGGCCTCGACGAGCAGCGGCAGGAACTCCCGCTCCAGCGCCCCGGCGCGGACCGTGCGCGGCTCGAGCAGGTGCTGGCCGAGGCCGCCCTGCAGGACGATCGTGAGCAGCCGCACGAGATCAGCTGTCGGGACGGTGAGCTCGAGGTCGTGGTGCGCGGCGATCGACTCGATGAGCGCGCCGAGCTCCTTGCGGATCTGCGCCTGCAGCCGCTGCCACGCTCGCCGGGCGTCGTCGTCCCGGACGGCGTGGAGGGCGAACTCGGTGGTGAGGAGGTACCAGCGGCGTCGTTCGTCCGGGTCGCGGGTCCAGATGTCGACGACGCGTTCGAGCAGGTCGGGGAGGGTGAGGCCGGGCTGGGCGGCCACCTCGGCGATGGCTTGGCGGAGCAGGGCCGCGTGCTCGGCGTAGAGCTCGATGACCAGCTCGTCCTTGCTGGCGAAGTTGGAGTAGAAGGCCCCGCGGGTGAAGCCGGCCCGTTCACAGATGTCCTCGACGCTGGCGCCGTGGAAGCCACGCTCGGCGAACACCTCGGCGGCGGCGGTGAGCAGACGCGTCCGAGTGGCTTGGCGGCGGGGAGTCAGCTGGCTGGCGGTGGTCACGCTCTGAGGATACACTCCTGTATTGAATACAGATGTGTATCGAAAGTTCTGAGGACGGAAACCATGGAGCTCATCGCCGATCGGGTCGAGGTCGCAGGAGTGCGGGGACTGCTGCTCCTGCCGACGAGTCTGCGCGCCACGCCGCGTCACCCGGTGCTGGTCGCGGCTGACCCCGGGTACCCCTCGGTCGCGTTGGCGCTCGCGCTCGGCGGCCGCGTGCCGCTCGCCTCCGGCTCGGTGACCTTGGACGGAGACCCGGATCCGGTGCTGCGCCGACGCCACGTGTCGTTGGTCGATGTGCCTGACGTGACCTCGCCGGAGGATGCCGTGAGCGTGCACTCCGCTGTCGCCGAGCAGCTCGCGCTGGCCGGACGGCCCTCGGACCGCGCCGCGACGCGGGCCGTCCTCGCGGCTCACGGACTCGCGGACTTCGCCCACGAGCGGTTCGAGGCGCTGGACGCCACCGACCGCACGCTCCTGCTCACGGACATCGCCGCCAGCCGCGTCACCACCCGGGTCCTCGTCGTGGCGGCCCCGGACCGCCACGGCGGCAGCCCGGAGGAGTGGTGGCGCGCGGCCCACCGGCTCGCCTCGACCGGCCTCACCGTCGTCGTCGGGTGCAGCCACGCAACCGTCCGCGCCCTCGGCGACCCGCCCCACTTCGCCGTCGGCGAGACCACCGAGCTCGAGGTGTCCGCATGAGCACCCCACGAAGTCTTTCCCCCGCTGCGCTCCTGCGGATACTTCGAGGGGACCCCTCATGACCGCCATTCGCTTGGCGCTCACCGAGCTGCGGCGCGTCACCGCGGGACGCCTCCCGCGGCTCGCGGTGATCGCGATGGTCCTCGTGCCCACGCTCTATGGCGGCCTCTACCTCTACGCCAACAAGGACCCGTATGCTGGCCTGTCCCGCGTGCCGGCCGCCCTCGTCGTCGAGGACAAGGGGACAACTCTCGCCAACGGCGACCGCCTCGACGTCGGTGACCAGGTGGCCGACGAGCTCGTCAAGTCCCGCAGCTTCGGGTGGAAACAGGTCTCCCGGCAGGAGGCGAACCGCGGCGTCCGGGAAGGGGACTACGACTTCGCCCTGGTCGTCCCCGCGGACTTCTCGGCAGCGCTCGCGTCGAGTGCGGAGGAGAAGCCTCGCCAGGCAAAGCTCCAGCTCGAGACCAACGACGCCAACGGCTACCTGGCCCGCACCATCGCCAACCAGGTGGTGGCCGAGGTGTCCAAGTCCGTTGCCTCCCAGGTGAGCTCGACTGCAGCGAGCCAGCTTCTCGCTGGTTTCACCACGATCCACGACAAGGTGTCGGAGGCGGCGGACGGCGCCAAGCAGCTCAGCGATGGCATCGCCAAGGCCGACACGGGAGCGCAGCAGCTGTCCAAGGGTTCGACCGACCTCGTCGCGGGGGAGCGCCAGCTCGTGGCGGGTGCCAAGGAGCTCTCGACCGGGGCAAACGCCGCCGCGTCCGGGGCCGACCAGCTGGCATCCGGGGCAGGCACGCTCAGGTCTGGCCTCGCCACGCTGGACCAGCGCACGGCCAGCCTCCCGTCCGACACCCGCCGCCTCGCCGATGGGGCGAGCCAGGTTGCCGCGGGCAACGCCAAGGTGGCGGCTGCGGGGGAGCGCGTCGCGAAGGCCAGCAGCACCATCACCGGCGACCTGACGTCCGCCCGCGGTCGCCTCGCCGAGCAGCTGCGCAGCGCCGGCTTCACCGACGACGAGGTGCAGCGGGTGCTGGCGGCCGCCGACCGGGTGGCGGCACCGCTGCGCGACGCCAACACCCAGGTGCAGGCGGCCTCGGACGACCTCACCAAGCTCTCCGCCGGTGCCCAGCAGGTGGCCACCGGCGCAGACCGGCTGGCCGACGCCGCCGGACCTCTCCATGACGGCATCTCCCAAGCTGACTCAGGCGCCGCCAAGCTCGCCTCGGGTGCCACCGACCTCGCGGCCGGCAACCGCAAGCTGGCGACCGGGGCGCAGACCCTCGCGACGGGCCAGCAGAGCGCACTCGACGGTGCCACCAAGCTGAGCAAGGGCGCCGGTGACCTCGCCACGGGTCTCGACCAGCTCAAGACCGGCTCGGCCCAGCTCAGCAAGGGGCTGCAGGACGGGCTCACGTCGATCCCGAACCCGAGCGCCGAGTCGCGCAAGGCGATTGCGCAGACGCTCGGCAATCCCGTTGGCGTGCAGTCGAACTCGCTCGCCTCGGCGGCGAGCTATGGTGCCGGGTTGGCCCCCTTCTTCCTCAGCCTGGCCCTGTGGATCGGTGCCTATGTCCTGTTCCTGCTCGTGAAGCCGCTGTCGTCGCGCGCTCTCGCAGCGGGTCAGCCGAGCTGGCGCACGGCCCTCGGCGGGTGGCTGGCGCCTGCGGTCCTCGGGTTCGTCCAAGCCGTGCTCGTGTATGCCGTGGTGCTGCGCTTCGTCGGCATCGACGCCGCCCACCCGTGGCTCCTCATCGCCTTCATGGCAGCGGTGTCCATGACGTTCGTGATGATCCTGCACGCACTGGCGGCTGGGCTCGGGGCGCCGGGCAAGTTCCTCGGCCTCGTCTTCATGGTGCTCCAGCTGGTCAGTGCCGGCGGGACGTTCCCGTGGCAGACCCTGCCGGAACCGTTGCACCCGCTGCACCACGTTCTGCCCATGTCGTACGCCGTGGACGGCATCCGGCGCCTCATGTATGGC
Organism: Actinomycetes bacterium; assembly: GCA_023420415.1. Classification (GTDB taxonomy): domain Bacteria; phylum Actinomycetota; class Actinomycetes; order Actinomycetales; family Dermatophilaceae; genus Pedococcus. Next base: position 46,347 of record JAEZWF010000057.1, read on the forward strand.
GGCTCGCTGGAAGGCCTCTGGCCCGACCTCGCCGTCCTCGCGGCATACCTCGTCGGCGCCTTTGTCCTCTCCTCGCTCGCAGCTCGGCGCGCGGGCACGTGGAACGCCTTGCGCATCAAGCCCGAGCTGGCGATCTGACGCGGGGGTGGCGGTGAGCCGTTCACGGGGCCATGCTCGGGGTATGACCCTCGCCGGCGACGACAAGGTGCTCATCCTGTTCCGCCACGCCAAGGCCGAGCAGGTGCCGGGCAAGGACGACCACGCGCGTGAGCTCACGGGCCGTGGTCGCAGGGACGCCCGCGCCGCGGGACAGTGGTTGCACGACAACGGGATCGGCCCCGAGCTGGTGCTGTGCTCGAGCTCGGTCCGCACTCGCCAGACCTGGGACGCAGCTGCCGAGGGTGGAGCGTGCGGCGAGACGGTGGAGTACGACCGCGCGCTCTACAACGCGAGCCCGCAGACCGTCCTGCAGGAGGTGCGTGAACGCGCCGGCGAGGCGCAGGTCGTGGTCGTCGTCGGGCACAACCCGACCATGGCGGCGCTCGCGAGCGGTCTCACCGAGGGGGACGGTTCGTCGCAGGCGCACGACTGCCTCGCCGAGGGCTTCCCGACGTCGACGGTGGCGGTGCTGAGGTATGCCGGGCCGTGGGCCGACCTGGGCATCGGCACCGCGGCTCTCGACCGCTGCCACACCGCCCGGGGGTGACTGCTCCGTGAGACCGGCGTCCCACGTGCTGGACTCCGGTCCTAGACTCCGACCATGACGACCACCGAGCCCAGCACTGACGGCGTCGACATCAAGCCACGCAGCCGCGACGTGACCGACGGCCTCGAGAAGACCGCGGCCCGCGGCATGCTCCGCGCGGTCGGTCTGGGCGACGAGGACTTCGCCAAGCCGCAGATCGGTGTCGCGTCGTCGTGGAACGAGATCACGCCGTGCAACCTGTCGCTCGACCGGCTCGCCAAGGCGGTCAAGGACGGCGTCCACGCGGCGGGCGGGTACCCCCTGGAGTTCGGCACCATCTCGGTGTCTGACGGCATCTCGATGGGCCACGAGGGCATGCACTTCTCGCTGGTGTCGCGCGAGATCATCGCGGATTCCGTTGAGACAGTGATGAATGCGGAACGGCTCGACGGCTCGGTACTGCTCGCCGGGTGTGACAAGTCGCTGCCCGGGATGCTCATGGCAGCCGCGCGCCTCGACCTCTCTTCCGTCTTCCTGTATGCCGGGTCGATCCTGCCCGGGATCGCGAAGCTCTCGGACGGCACCGAGAAGACGGTCACGATCATCGACGCCTTCGAGGCGGTTGGTGCGTGTGCGCGCGGCCTCATGTCGCGCGAGGACGTCGACGCCATCGAACGCGCGATCTGCCCCGGCGAGGGTGCCTGTGGCGGCATGTACACCGCGAACACGATGGCGTCGGTCGCCGAGGCGATCGGCATGTCGCTGCCCGGTTCGGCGGCGCCGCCGGCCACCGACCGGCGGCGTGACGGTTATGCCCGACGCTCGGGTGAGGCGGTGGTCGGCCTGCTGCGCCGTGGAATCACCGCCCGGGACATCATGACCAAGGAGGCGTTCGAGAACGCGATCGCCGTCGTCATGGCGTTCGGCGGCTCGACCAACGCGGTGCTCCACCTGCTCGCCATCGCCCACGAGGCCGACGTCGACCTCACGCTCGACGACTTCGTGCGCATCGGCTCGAAGGTGCCCCACCTGGCGGACGTGAAGCCGTTCGGGCAGTACGTCATGACCGACATCGACCGCGTGGGGGGAGTGCCGGTCGTCATGCGCGCTCTGCTCGACGCGGGTCTCCTCAACGGCGACTGCCTCACCGTGACGGGCAAGACGATGGCCGAGAACCTTGCCGACATCGCGCCCCCGGATGTCGACGGCAAGGTGGTGCGGGCGATGCAGGAGCCGATCCACCGCACCGGCGGGCTCACCATCCTCAAGGGGACCTTGGCGCCGGAGGGCGCGGTCGTGAAGTCGGCCGGGTTCGACTCCGATGTCTTCGAGGGCACCGCGCGGGTCTTCGACGGCGAGCGCGCGGCGATGGACGCGGTCGAGGACGGCTCGCTGAAGGCCGGCGACGTCGTGGTCATCCGCTACGAGGGACCCAAGGGCGGCCCCGGGATGCGCGAGATGCTCGCGGTCACCGGTGCCATCAAGGGCGCCGGTCTCGGCAAGGACGTCCTGCTGCTCACCGACGGCCGCTTCTCCGGAGGCACCACTGGCCTCTGTGTCGGCCACGTCGCTCCCGAGGCCGTCGACGAAGGCCCCATCGCGTTCGTCAAGGACGGTGACGGCATACGCCTCGACGTCGCTCAGGGCACCCTCGACCTCCTCGTCGACGACGCCGAGCTGGCCGCGCGCCGCGAGGCCGGGGTCGAGCACCCGGCGCCCAAGTACGAGCGCGGTGTCCTGGCGAAGTACCGCAAGCTCGTGCAGAGCGCCAGCAGGGGCGCCGTCTGCGACTGAGCGCCGCGAACCTTCACCGCGAACCTGTGGCCGAGATGCGGTCGCGGGTACCCAACAGCGTCTTGTGGATGTGCGCGGACCACGCCGACATCTCCGAGTCGATGGCCGACCACCGGTCGGAGGGCACCTGCAGAGTCGCCTGGACCGGCGACGTCGACTCGGCGACGCGGATGCGGTCGCGCGACGACGGGTGCGAGCTCCACAGGTCGGTGTGACGCACGGACGCCTGTCGTAGGACGTCGAGCTCGCGCCCGTGAAGTTCGGCCGACTGCCTGATGGCATCTGGGAGGTCCTCGGGACCGATGCGCGGAGCGCGGTCCCACAGGTCCTGGTAGATCCCGTCAGCCATCAACAGGTAGTCCTCGCTCTCGACGAAGGCCGCCGTGCCGCCGACCTCGATGGCCTTGAGGTCCGCGCGCAGCTCTGCCCGGCGGCTGTCGGGCATCGCCACCGCGTCGACGAGCAGCTGTACCGTCGCTCCCGCCGTGTTCACCGCGGCCATGGTGCCTCCGATGAGCAGGCCGGCCAACCCGGCCCTGTCACCGCCGTGCCAAGCGGCGGTCTCTGCGGTGGCGAAGGCGCGGCTCCACGGGTTGCGTCCACCGGTCGCGGCAACCGCGCGGGCGCCGAAGGTGCGTGCCGGGAGCGTGGCGCGGCGTCGCATTGGGTCGCCATTGACAAGGTGCCCGAACTCATGGGCCAGCAACGAGATCCGTGCCGCAGGCGTGAGGATGGTCCACAGGGGCGCGCCGAGGGCGAGCACGGACTGGCCCCTCCAGCCGACGCGGGCGACTCCGGCGTTGAGGCCCATGTCGAAGACGATGATGTCGGGCGGCGGCGCGCCGACGGCGGCCGCGACGTCGGCGACCAGCCTGCGGAACTCGGGTCCCTGGCCGTCGGCGAGCCGGCCGACCTTCGGCGCCGATCCGACCCTGGGGGCAAGGAACCATGCCAAGGCAAGGAGCGCGAGCGTGAACACCAGCCGAACCCCGACCGGCAGGTCCGTCGCGACCCACAGCCACGCGGCCACTCCCACGCAGACCAGGGCGGCGAGCACGATAACGGCGGAGACTGCCACTAGCCACCAGTAGGCGAGGGTCGCGCGGCCATCGGTCGATCGCATCCGGTCGGCACCGTTGACCAGAGCCGCATCGACGGCCAGCCCCCGCCGGTACCCCCAGCGGCTCAACGCGGTCGTGCCGCGGTAGGGCGACATGGCTCGGTCGTACGTCTCAAGGTTCCACTCGCAGGCGGTGCACCAGGGTTCGAGCCCGGTGGCGGGCGCAAACAGCTGGTGCAGGCACCGGGGGCATTCGGCGGGTCTTTCCTGACGTCGTCGTCCCACGGGAGGAAGGTATGCCGTGCCGGGGCCATCCGGAGGCGGATCGCACTGAAGTCGGCCGATCGGGTGGGTTTGCGGCACCGGGGTTGGTGATGTCGGTACCGGTGGGCCGGGCCCTGCTGTGACTGAGACGACAGGTCCGGATGGCGGGACGAGGCGTCTCGCCCGTTGACACGCCGGGCGGCGCGCGGGAAGGTTCTCGTGTGGCACGAATTCTCGTACTTCCTTAGCGCGCAGGCCCTTCCGAGAGCCGGCGCGCTGCCCTCCGTCGTTCCCACCAGGGAACTGGAGGGTTTTTTTGTGGCCAGACACAGCAGCAACGAGAACCGAAAGCAGTGAGAGACGTGAGCGACGCGAAACCGGCACCCCCGCCGGCGCCCAGCCCCAGCCAGATCGCCGAGCAGACCCGCGCCAGAGGACCCGTGCAGGTCACCGGCGCACAGAGCCTCGTCCTCTCACTCGAGGCCGTCGGCGTGGACACCGTCTTCGGCATCCCGGGCGGCGCGATCCTCCCGGCCTACGACCCCCTCCTCGACTCGACCAAGGTGCGCCACATCCTCGTCCGGCACGAGCAGGGCGCGGGTCACGCGGCAGAGGGGTATGCCGCGGCCACCGGCAAGGTGGGCGTGTGCATGGCGACGTCAGGGCCGGGCGCGACCAACCTCGTCACCGCGATCGCCGACGCCTACATGGACTCGGTGCCGATCGTGGCCATCACCGGCCAGGTCAGCTCGACCGCGATCGGCACGGATGCCTTCCAGGAGGCTGACATCCGCGGCATCACGATGCCGATCACCAAGCACAACTACCTCGTCACCAACCCGCTCGACATCCCGCGCGTCGTGGCGGAGGCGTTCCACATCGCCTCGACCGGCCGCCCCGGGCCCGTGCTGGTCGACATCTCCAAGGACGCGCTCCAGGCCAAGACCGAGTTCGCGTGGCCACCGAAGTTCGACCTGCCCGGCTACCGGCCGGTGGCCAAGCCGCACACGAAGCAGATCCGCGAGGCGGCCCGGCTCATCGCCGAGGCACGCAAACCGGTCCTCTACGTCGGTGGCGGCGTGGTGCGGGGCAACGCCTCGCAGGCGCTGCGCGAGTTCGTCGAGCTGACCCAGATCCCTGTCGTGACAACGCTGATGGCGCGCGGGGCCGTCCCCGACAGCCACCCGCTGCACCTCGGGATGCCGGGTATGCACGGCTCGGTCGCGGCCGTCACCGCGCTGCAGAAGTCGGACCTGCTCATCACCCTCGGCGCCCGCTTCGACGACCGGGTCACCGGCCAGCTGTCGACGTTCGCACCTGAGGCCAAGGTCATCCACGCCGACATCGACCCGGCCGAGATCTCCAAGAACCGCGTCGCCGACGTCCCGATCGTCGGTGACGTGCTCGAGGTGCTCGAGGAGCTGACCAAGGCCGTGGCGGCCGACCACGAGTCCGGCCGCACGGGCGACTATGCGGCGTGGCGCGAGCGTGCGGCCGGCTGGAAGGCCACCTTCCCGCTGGGCTACACCACGCCCGAGGGTGAGGAATCCGTTGCGCCGCAACAGGTCATCGAGCGCATCGGCGCCATCGCCGGGCCGGAGTCGACCTACGTCGCCGGGGTCGGGCAGCACCAGATGTGGGCGGCCCAGTTCGTGCAGTACGAGCGACCCAACGCCTGGCTCAACAGTGGAGGCCTCGGCACGATGGGGTATGCCGTCCCCGCCGCCATGGGAGCCAAGGTCGCCGAACCGGAGCGCACCGTCTGGGCGATCGACGGCGACGGGTGCTTCCAGATGACCAACCAGGAGCTCGCGACCTGCGTCATCAACAACATCCCGATCAAGGTCGCCGTCATCAACAACAGCAGCCTCGGCATGGTCCGCCAGTGGCAGTCGCTGTTCTACAACCAGCGCTACTCCAACACCGACCTGCACACCTCGGTCGGGCGCCGCGTCCCCGACTTCGTCAAGCTCGCAGAGGCGTACGGCTGCGTCGGCCTGCGCTGCGAGCGGCCCGAGGACATCGACGCGACGATCCAGAAGGCCATGGAGATCAACGACGTGCCAGTCGTCGTCGACTTCGTCGTCCACCGCGACGCGATGGTGTGGCCGATGGTGCCGGCCGGCGTGAGCAACGACGCGATCCAGGTGGCGAAGGACACTGCGCCGCAATGGGATCGCGAGGAGGAGCAGGAGGAGCAGGCCGTGATCGACCAGCTCGAGGAGGAAGGTGCAGGGCGATGAGCAAGCACACCCTGTCAGTGCTCGTCGAGAACAAGCCGGGCGTCCTCGCGCGCATCGCGGCCCTGTTCTCCCGGCGCAGCTTCAACATCGACAGCCTCGCCGTCGGCCCGACCGAGCACCCCGAGATCTCGCGGATGACCGTGGTGGTCGACGTGGAGGCGCTCCCCCTGGAGCAGGTCACCAAGCAGCTCAACAAGCTCGTCGAGGTGCTCAAGGTTGTCGAGCTCGAGCCGAACGCCTCGGTACAGCGCGAGATCCTGCTCGTGAAGGTGCGCGCCGACGTCAACAGCCGCAGCCACGTCCTGGAGACGGTGCAGCTCTTCCGCGCCAAGGTGGTCGATGTCGCCAGCGACACCCTGACCATCGAGGTCACGGGCAACCGCGACAAGCTCAGTGCCTTCCTGGAGGTGCTCGAACCCTTCGGGGTCAAGGAGCTCGTGCAGTCCGGCATGGTCGCGATCGGGCGCGGCTCGCGCTCGATCACCGACCGAGCCCTGCGCAGCGCCTGAGGCGAGGGGTCGGCGAGAGCTGGCCAGGCGGCATACCGACAGCCTGAAAACCCAAGAACCGCAACACAACCCGCAACACCACCGCAACCAAAGGAGTTGGCCACCGTGGCCGAGATGTTCTACGACGACGACGCTGACCTGAGCGTGATCCAGGGCAAGAAGGTGGCCGTCATCGGCTACGGCAGCCAGGGCCACGCCCACGCGCTCAGCCTGCGCGACTCGGGCGTCGACGTGACCGTCGGCCTCGCCGAGGGCAGCAAGAGCAAGGCCAAGGCCGAGAACGAGGGGCTCACGGTGAAGTCCGTCGGCGACGCCGTCAAGGACGCCGACCTCGTCGTCATCCTCACGCCCGACCAGGTGCAGCGGACCGTGTACGCGAACGAGATCCAGCCGAACCTCAAGGAGGGCGCGGCCCTGCTGTTCGGCCACGGCTTCAACATCCGGTTCGGCTACATCAAGCCCGAGGCCGGATCGGATGTCGTCATGGTCGCCCCCAAGGGGCCTGGCCACCTCGTGCGTCGCGAGTTCGTCGACGGCCGTGGCGTGCCGGTGCTGTTGGCCGTCGAGCAGGACGCGTCCGGCAAGGCCTGGGACCTCGCCAAGTCCTACGCGAAGGCGATCGGTGGCCTGCGCGCCGGCGGCATCAGGACGACGTTCACCGAGGAGACCGAGACCGACCTCTTCGGTGAGCAGTCGGTGCTGTGCGGCGGTGCGAGCCAGCTGATCATGTACGGCTTCGAGACGCTGGTCGAGGCCGGCTACCAGCCCGAGGTCGCCTACTTCGAGTGCCTGCACGAGCTCAAGCTCATCGTCGACCTCATGGTCGAGGGCGGCATCGCCAAGCAGCGCTGGTCGGTGTCGGACACGGCCGAGTACGGCGACTACGTGTCGGGCCCGCGCGTCATCGACGAGCGCGTCAAGGAGAACATGAAGGGTGTCCTGGAGGACATCAAGAACGGCACGTTCGCCCAGCGGTTCATCGACGACCAGGACGCCGGTGCGCCCGAGTTCAAGGCGTTGCGCGAGAAGGGCGCCCAGCACCCGATCGAGGCGACCGGCCGCGACCTGCGCAAGCTGATGGCTTGGGTGAAGGACACCGACAGCGACTACACCGAGGGGTCCGCCGCCCGCTGACACGCGCGGGCGAGCTGGGACCGCCCGCTGACCATGCGCCGGGACCCGGCTCCACATTGGGTGCCTTGTCGTTCGGATTCCCGAGCGGTGAGGCACCCAATGCTGTGAGGGGTGCGGCGTTTGCGATGCTTGACCCGTGGACGATCTCGTCGAGGGCTGGCCGTTCTGGGCGGTCTACGGGTTCTTCCTCGTCGTGGTGCTGGCGCGGTCCAACGCGACCTACTGGGCAGGCCGAGGCCTTCGCGCGGGCAGCGCACGCAGCGGCCGCCTGACCGCCCACCTCGACCGCCCGGCGGTGGTCCGCACCGAACGCGTCGTCGAGCGGTGGGGTGCCCCCGTGGTCGCCTTGTCGTTCCTCACGATTGGCGCCCAGACCCTCGTCAACGCGGCCGCGGGCGCCCTGCGTATGCCGTTGCGCCGCTACCTCCCCGCGAACATCGTCGGGTCCTTGGCGTGGGCCGCGATCTACACGACGGTCGGGTTCGCAGTCATCGAGGCCTGGGCGGGTGGCTCGTGGGGGCTCCTGCTCCTGGCGGTTGCCCTTGTCGTCGTGGTGGCCGTCGTCAGCCGCGTGCTCGCGTCGCGCCTCGGCCGCTGACCTCAGTGCCGGCCGCGGGGGAGTGGAACTGGTTGCGTCGCAAGCCATTCGGCGAATGTCCGACCGCCAGTTTCCGTGTCGCCGGCCGGCACGAGATCGCCTTCCGCGAACGAGCGCATGGCGCCCCCGACGGCGGGCAGCCGCACCACCCTCGGCGGGGTGCGGCCGTCGTGGTCGGCGATCAGGCGTGACAGCTGCTCGGTCGTGAAGACCTCCGGACCGGCCAGGTCGCGGTGGCGCACGTATGCCGCGGGCCTGGTGCCCGTGGCGACCTGCGCCAGCCGCTGAGCGACCCAGTCGATGTCGACCGGCTGGATGGTCATGTCGCCGATGCTGAGGGTGACCGGGCCGGCGCCCATGCGCGCGAAGTATGCGGCCAACACGTGGAACTGGGTGGCCCGCACGATGGTGGCCGGGGTGTCGCCAAGTCCGATGACACGCTCAGCCATCTCCTTGGCGCGGTAGTAGGGGTAGGGGACCCTGTCGACGCCGACGATGGACACGAAGACCACGTGCGGGGGCGCCGGCTGGCGACGCACGGCGTCCATGAGGTGCACCGTGCCACCGACGTCGACGGCTTGCGCCCTGGCCGGGTTGCTGGCGGCGTGGATGACGGCGTCGGCGCCTGCGATGGCCTGCGCGACTCCCTCGCCGCTGGCCAGGTCCATCCCCGTCCGCCGACTCGCGACCACCGCCTCGTGGCCCATGGACTCCAGCTCGCGGACCACCCGAGCACCCAGGTCGCCCGCTCCTCCCGTCACGACAACGCGCATGGCACCCATCGTGCACCCGTGGCACCCCTCGTCCGACTTCGGGCCACTGAGGGTCGGTGCGCAGGGCTGTATCGAGCCTGAGTGGCCCGAAGCGGGAGAGGTGCGCGACTTCGGGCCACTGAGGGTCGGTGCGCACGACCGCATCGAGCGTGAGTGGCCCGAGGTGGGGGAGTGGGAGCAGGCCTGGGTGTGACCTTCGTGTCACATTGCGAGCGGGCGAGTCCACATGGTGAGCCGCGCTCTATGCTGGCCGCGGCACAGCGTGGTGCCCACCCCACCCACTCGAGCCCCCAAAGGACAGCCACGTGACCAAGCCGATCGTGCTCATCGCCGAAGAGCTCTCGCCCGCCACCATCGACGCCCTCGGGCCCGACTTCGAGATCCGCCACGTCGACGGTGCTTCCCGCGAGGCGCTGCTGCCGGCGCTGGCCGATGTCGACGCCGTGCTGATCCGGTCGGCCACCAAGATGGACGCCGAGGCGATCGGGGCAGCCAAGAACCTCAAGGTCATCGCGCGCGCCGGTGTCGGTCTCGACAACGTCGACGTGCCGGCTGCCACCCAGGCCGGCGTCATGGTGGTCAACGCCCCGACCTCCAACATCACCTCGGCCGCGGAGCTCGCCGTCGGCCTCCTGCTGTCCACCGCTCGAAACATCGCCCCGGCCAACGAGGCCCTCAAGGGCGGTGCGTGGAAGCGCAGCAAGTACTCCGGTGTGGAGCTGCTCGACAAGAAGGTCGGTGTCGTCGGGTTCGGCCGGATCGGCCAGCTGGTCGCCGAGCGACTCAAGGGCTTCGGTGTCGAGATCCTCGCCTACGACCCCTACGTCTCGGCGCAGCGCGCGGGCCAGCTCGGCGCCCAGCTCGTCACTCTCGACGAGCTGCTCGAGCAGTCCGACTTCATCACCGTCCACCTGCCCAAGAGCCCCGAGACCCTCGGGCTCATCGGCAAGGAGGCGCTCACCAAGGTCAAGCCGACCGTCCGCATCATCAACGCCGCCCGCGGTGGCATCGTCGACGAGGAGGCGCTCGCCGAGGCGCTGCGCGAGGGGCGGGTGGCCGGCGCCGGCATCGACGTCTTCGCCACGGAGCCCACCACGGAGAGCCCCCTCTTCGAGCACGAGTCCGTCGTCGTCACGCCCCACCTCGGTGCCTCGACCGACGAGGCCCAGGAGAAGGCCGGCGTCGCCGTCGCCAAGTCCGTGCGGCTAGCACTCGGTGGCGACCTCGTGCCCGACGCCGTGAACGTCGACGGTGGCAACGTGCCCGAGGAGGTCCGCCCGGGAATTGCGTTGGTGGAGAAGCTCGGTCGCATCTTCACGGCCCTCGCGGGTTCGGTGCCGGTGCAGCTCGATGTCGACGTCCAGGGCGAGATCACCGAGCACGACGTGTCGGTGTGGAAGCTGTCTGCGCTCAAGGGCCTGTTCACCGATGTGACCGAGGACCCCGTGACCTACGTCAACGCCCCGCTGCTGGCCGAGCAGCGCGGCTGCGAGGTGCGGCTGCTCACCGACCCCACCACCCAGGACTTCCGCAACGTCACGACCCTGCGCGGCACCCTTGCCGACGGCTCGGTCGTCTCCGTGGCGGGCACGCTGACCGGTCCGCGGATGGTCGAGAAGATCGTAGGCGTCAACGGGTTCGACCTCGAGGTTCCGCTGGCCGACCACCTCGCGTTCTTCACCTACGCCGACCGTCCCGGCGTCGTCGGCACCGTTGGCCGACTGCTCGGTGACGCCCAGATCAACATCGCGGGCATGCAGGTCGCGCGCAAGGAGCAGGGCGGCGAGGCGCTCGTGGCGCTCACCGTCGACACCCGCATCCCGGCAGACGTCCTCTCGGCCGTCGTCGCCGAGGTCGGCGCCGAGGTGAGCGTGGTCGACCTCGCCGACTGAGGCGCGTCCCGACCCAGACCAACCGACGCGTATGCCGCGTGGCCCCCATCGTGGGCCACGCGGCATACGTGCGTATTGGCGTCGGCGGGGGAGTGCTCCCCATTGTCGGGAGCGCGCGGTGCCGGGAGTGTGGTGGCAACCGCACACGCACTCTGGAGGGGAATCTCATGCGTACCAAGCTCATTGCCACTGCTGTGGCCGGCGCCGCGCTCGCCGGTTCGATCGCGACCGGGGTCGGGCTCGCCGGGGCCAACGCCGGCACCAACGCCACCGCCGCGAAGCTCACGGCCACCTCGTGCAAGCGCACGGTCGAGCCGATCCGCGTGGTCAGCCTCAACGTGAAGTCCAACCCGCTCATGAGCGCCGGCAAGGTGCGCGCCGACGTCGACAAGGCCGCCAAGCTCGGCGCCGACGTGATCATGTGGCAGGAGATCCAGCCGGACTACTACAAGAACATCGTCCGCTCCGAGAACAGCACTGGTGGCAACGGCCGCTGGAAGCACTACTTCACCGGATACGCCATCCCGATCTCGATCCGCGTGGCCGGTGACTCGCCGTGGGTGGTCAAGGACACCGGGGTTCGCAAGATGCACAACGGCATGGCGAAGGTCTCGCCACACCGCTACGTCACCTGGCTGAAGGTCTACAACAAGCAGTCGCGCCAGACCACGATCCTCATGAACACCCACATGGTCTCCGGCGCCTGGAACGGCCGCTACAACCGGGCCGACGACTGGCGTAAGAAGATGTGGAACATCCACTTCGCCAAGCAGTCCGAGCTCATCAAGGACTTCAGCAACCGCGGCTACACCGTCGTCTACGGCGGCGACTTCAACCGCATGGAGATGGGGAAGTTCACGGCCCGCGACAGCCGGATCACGGTGCACGGCATCGACAAGATCGGCGTCGTCCGGACCGCCAACGACCGCATCGAGAAGGTGACGGTGCGCAAGACCGTCGGTGGGTTCAACTCCGACCACGACGCCAAGCGGGTCTCGGTGCGCGTGTCCGGGTGCGCCGCCTCCTGACGCCCGCACCGCGCTCGCTCTGGACGTGACGGCCCCCTGCTGTGGTGGCCGTCACGTCCAGAGGCGTCTCACACCGTGGGAACCGGGTATCGAATAGTTGGACGTCCTTCTAATCTCGAAGGCATGCAGCGGCAGGTCGTGATTCTTATCAGCCGCGGCGAGTTCCGGTAGTCAGCCACCTCGCCGCGGAGATCCCGCGTTGCGTGGCTGACAGTGGCCCCCAGATCCACAAGCTCGGCATCTGGGTGTGGCCCCGACGGACCAATCGAACCCGAACCCTGTTGTGACACAGGGAGATCCACGAAGGACTGAGAAGACATGAGCGAAGAGGCCAAGAAGGCACGTCAGGCACTGCAGGAGTCGATGGACCTGCGCGAGCAGGGTCACTCCGACGACTGAGTGCCACTGACGGCACCGACCCGGCGACCGCCACGATGGTCGCCACGACGAACGGCCCCGGGCGAGCGATCGCCGGGGCCGTTCGTCATTCGAGACATCAGTCCCAGATCGCAAGACCGTCCCTAGGCTGAAACCATGACCGCAGACCCCGCCTCGACCGCCCCCGAGACCACCGCGGCGCAGACCGCGGCGGACACCGTCAACCTCGCCGTCATCGGCGGCGACGGCATCGGGCCCGAGGTGGTCGCCGAGGGCCTCAAGGTCCTCGAGGCTGCGACGGCCGGCAGCGGGGTCAAGGTCGCCGCCACGGAGTACGACCTCGGCGCCAAGCGCTGGCACGCCACCGGCGAGACCCTGCCCGACTCGGTGCTCGAGGAGCTGCGCAGCCAGGACGTCATCCTGCTCGGCGCCATCGGCGACCCGACCGTCCCGAGCGGCGTCCTCGAGCGCGGTGTCCTGCTGCCGCTGCGGTTCGCGCTCGACCACTACGTCAACCTGCGCCCGGCCAAGCTCTTTCCCGGTGTCGCCAGCCCGCTGGCCGTCGACCGCGTCGCCCCGGACGGCATCGACTTCGTCGTCGTCCGTGAGGGCACCGAGGGTCCCTATGTCGGCAACGGCGGCTCGCTGCGCACCGGCACCCCGAACGAGATCGCCACCGAGGTCAGTGTCAACACCCGGTTCGGTGTCGAGCGCGTCGTCCGCGACGCCTTCGCCCGCGCGCAGGCGCGGCCGCGCAAGCACCTCACCCTCGTCCACAAGCACAACGTGCTCACCCACGCCGGCCACCTCTGGCGGCGCACCGTCGAGGAAGTGGGCCAGGAGTTCCCGGACGTCGAGACGGCATACCAGCACGTCGACGCGGCCACGATCTTCCTCGCCACCGACCCGGGTCGTTTCGACGTCATCGTCACCGACAACCTCTTCGGCGACATCATCACCGACATCGCCGCCGCCATCGCCGGCGGCATCGGGCTTGCCGCGAGCGGCAACATCAACCCCGCGCGCACGACACCGAGCATGTTCGAGCCGGTGCACGGGTCTGCTCCCGACATCGCCGGCCAGGGCAAGGCAGACCCCACCGCCACCGTGCTGTCCGTCGCCATGCTCCTCGCCCACCTGGGGCGGGCCGAGGACGCCGCCCGGGTCGAGGCTGCCGTCGCGGCCGACCTCGCCGAGCGCGGCGACGAGGTACGCACCACGGCCGCGATCGGTGAGGCGATCGCGGGCCGGCTCTAGGTCCCCGGCGGCGCTCGCCACTCCTGCCCGACGCGCCCGGTCGGGCAGGTAACCTCGGCAGGAGAACCCGCACCGTCGCGTGCTCCAGCCGCAGGAGGCAACCCATGACCGAGACCGCCACCCCGCTGACCTTCGAGGTCGACCGCCGCGCCGACGTGCGGCCGGACGCGGAGCGCGAGGCGGTACTGGCCAACCCGGGGTTCGGCGTCCACTTCACCGACCACATGGTCACGGCGACGTGGCGCAAGGGTGAGGGGTGGACCGAAGGCAAGGTCACGGCATACGGGCCCATCACGTTGATGCCGTCGGCGGCGGTGCTGCACTATGCCCAGGAGATCTTCGAGGGCATGAAGGCCTATCGCCACGAGGACGGGTCGATCTGGACGTTCCGGCCCGAGGCGAACGCCGCGCGGATGGCGCGGTCGGCCCGCCGGATGACGCTGCCCGAGCTGCCCGAGGAGGACTTCCTCGGGTCGCTGCGCGCGCTGCTCGAGGTCGACCACGCGTGGGTGCCGGCCTATGACGGCAGCGAGAAGAGCCTCTACCTGCGGCCGTTCATGTACGCGTCGGAGGCGTTCCTCGGGGTGCGGCCTGCGGCGGAGGTGACGTACTCGGTCATCGCCTCGCCCGCGGGTGCCTACTTCGCGGGCGGGCTGAAGCCGGTGCGCCTGTGGCTGACCAAGGACGTGTCGCGCGCCGGACGCCACGGGACCGGTGCTGCCAAGTGCGGCGGCAACTACGCGTCGTCGCTCGCCGGGCAGCTCGAGGGGATCGAGCAGGGCTGCGACCAGGCCGTCTTCCTCGACGCCGAGACCGAGACCAACATCGAGGAGCTCGGCGGCATGAACCTCTTCTTCGTCACGCGCGACGACAAGCTGGTGACGCCCGCGCTGACCGGCTCGATCCTCGAGGGCGTCACGCGCGACTCCGTGCTCGAGCTGGCCAAGGACTTCGGGCTGACGCCGGAGGAGCGCGCGATCCCGGTGGCCGAGTGGATCGACGGGGTGTCGTCGGGCGAGGTGCGCGAGGTCTTCGCGTGTGGGACGGCCGCGGTGATCACGCCGGTCGGTGAGCTCGTGTGGGCCGGCGGGTCCGCGCCGTCGACCGCCGGCGAAGGTGGCGGCGAGGTGACGCGGGCGATCCGGCAGCGGTTGCTCGACATCCAGTACGGCCGCGCCGAGGACACCCGCGGCTGGCTGACCCGCCTCGTCTGACTGCGCTTCGCTCGCCCTGAGCGCTGATGTTGGCCGGCGGCTGGCGAACTTTGGGCCAAAGTTCGCCAGTGCTCGGAATGTTCCGCGCCTGAGGTGACTTTGGGCCAAAGTTCGCGGGGCGGCGTCATCCACAGGCCGGATCTTCGGGGCGGCTTTTCCACAGCCGGTATGCCGCGGCCTTCCGCGGGTGCCCGCGCTGCGGTCACGCTCGCGCCATGGTGGTTCTCGACGCGGCTTTGATTCTGGTCGCCAGCGCCCAGTGCGGCGTGTTCAGCTCGGCGCAGGCGCACCAGTTCGGACTGAGCAACCAAGACCTCTTTCGGCTGGCCCGGCGAGGCGACCTGGTGCGGCTCTGCCATGGTGGTTACGCGCTGCCACAGGCTCTGGACGGTCTGAGCGGTGAGCTGCGCTACGTGTTGACGGTCAGGGCGACTCTCCTGGCTCGTCCGGTCCGAAGCTGGGCCTCGCACCATGCCGCTCTCGCTGTCCATGGGCTGCCACTTCACGATGTCGACACCACGTCCGTCGACGTGTGTGGTCAGGTCACGCGCCGCGCTCGGAGCACCGGGCTCGAGGTGCACCCGCTCCCTGCCGACGAGCCGTGTCAGCTCGTCGGCGGGATCAGGGCGGTGTCGGCGGCTCTGGCGGTCGTCCAGGTCGCAGCCCGGTCGGTGCCGTCAGGGCTGGTCGCAGTGGACGCCGCGTTACATCGTGGTTTGGTCACGGATGCACACCTCACGGCGGCTGCTGAGCGGGCGGTTCTAGGCCCACGACAGCGCGGCCGAGTGGCGGCCGCCCTCGGGATGGCAGACAGGTCGTGTGAGTCACCCGGGGAGAGTCTGACCAGGATGCTGTTGTCTGGGCTGGGTCTTGCCTTCCGAACACAGGTGAACCTTCGCGACAGCCTGGGGCACATCGGGCGGGTTGACTTCCTGGTTGGTGACCGCGTCGTCGTCGAGTTCGACGGCATGGTGAAGTACGACGGAGCGGACGGGCGGGATGCACTGGCCGCCGAGAAGCAGCGTGAGGACAGGCTCCGCGCTGCGGGGTATGAGGTGGTGCGGCTGACGTGGGCGGACCTCAAGGACCCAGAACGGGTGGCGAGATTGATCCGCCAGGCCACGGCTCGTGCCGCAACTCGCTGAACTTTGGCCCAAAGTTTCCCAGTGCTTGAAACCTTTCCGGTGCTGAGGAACTTTGACCCAAAGTTCGCCAGGGGTTCGGGGGGTGCGGGCCCGGTCAGCGGGGGTGCAGGAGGCTGTGGCGGCGGGAGTAGCCGAAGTAGACGGCCAGGCCGATGAGGAACCAGGCCACGAACCGCAGCCAGGTCTCCCACTGCAGGAACGTGACCAGCCACAGGCTGAAGATGACGCCGATGGCCGGCACGAACGGCATACCCGGCGTCTTGAAGGTGCGGGGCAGGTCGGGACGCGTGTAACGCAACCGGATCACCGCGATGCACACCACGACGAAGGCCAGCAGGATGCCGATGTTGGTGAGCTCGGCGGCTTCGGCGATCGGCATGAACCCCGCGATGAGAGCCGAGAGTATGCCGGCGAGCCAGGTCACGCGGGTCGGCACGTGTCGCGTGGGGTGGGTCTTGGCGAACCACTGCGGCAGCAGCCCGTCGCGGCTCATCGCAAACCACACGCGGGTCACGCCGAGCATGAAGGTGAACATCACGGTCAGGATTCCGACGATGGCGCCGACGGCGATGATGGTGCCGATGCCGTCGAGGCCGATGCTGGCGAAGGCGCTGGAGAAGCCGGACTCGGGGTCGATCTTCGTGTAGTTCTGGATGCCCACCAGGGTGAGGCAGGCCAGCACGTAGAGCACCATCGAGATCGCGAGCGAGTAGAGGATCGCCTTGGGCATGTGGCGTTGTGCGTCCTTGCTCTCCTCGGCCGCGGTGGACATCGCGTCATAGCCGAACACCGCGAAGAACACCGTCGCCGCACCCGTCATGACGCCGCCGAAGCCGGCCGGGGAGAACGGCGTGAAGTTGTCGGTCTTGATGTGGAAGAACCCGACCACGATCACGAGCAGCACGACCGCCACCTTGATCACCACGACCAGCGTCTCGACGCGCGCCGCGTTCTTGATGCCGAGGTTGAGCAGGTAGGCGATGAGCAGGCACAGCAGCGCGGCAAAGAGGTCGACCCGGTGTCCCTCACCACTGCCGGGGGCTCCGAGCATCCACGTCGGCAGGTCCAGCCCGAACTGGTCGAGCAGGAACCCGAAGTACCCCGAGATGCCGATGGCCACGACGGCCACGATGGCGATGTACTCCAGCAGCAGGTCCCACCCGATGAACCAGCCGACGAGCTCACCCAGCACGGCATACCCGTACGTGTAGGCCGAGCCCGCCTTGGGGATCATGCCCGCAAACTCTGCATAGCTGAAAGCTGCTGCGGCAGAAGCGATTCCGGCCACCAAGAAGGAGAATACAACCGCCGGGCCCACGCCCTTTCCCCCCTCGCCGCCGCTGGCGACGCTGCCCGCCAGGGAGAAAATGCCAGCTCCGATGATGCCGCCCACGCCGATCGCGGTGAGCTGCCACAGTCCGAGGTGACGGCTGAGGCCGCCGCCCTGCTCACCCACTCCCTCGACGATCTGCTCGACCGGCTTGCGCCGGAAGACGCTGGTCTGCCGGGGGTTCGTCGCGTCTGTGCCCATGGTGGGCACGCTACGACCGCGCCGGGCCGCCTGCACGTCCACTCGGCCGGCACCGGGCCGCTTGCGGATGCAGTCGCCCACCGTCCGCGCTACCTTCACATCGGGGCATCTGCCTCTTCACAAGAGAAAACTGACAAGTCGGATGATTGGGGAGAAATCATGCGTACTGGATTGATCAGGACGGCGGCCGCTGCCGGAATCGCTCTGGGGGGAGTGATGGTCGGGCCCGCGATGGCTCAGGCCGCACCCGCCGAGCAATGCGTTCTCTACGCGGGCGAAACGTCACCGCAGTGCTTCTCTGACTCGCTGGCTCGGTCGAGCTTCGAGGGTGAGAGTGCCATGGCCAGCTGGGTGACCGTGGGGATCTTCTACGACGCGGCTGGTTACAGCAATGCGCGCGGTCAACTGGTCGTCAAGGCACCGCGTGGATGTGACGCCGACACCACGTCGCCGGACTGGTCGTGGTCGTCGATCACGCCGGCGTGGAACAACCGGGTGTCGTCCTTCGTGACCCGGAACCGCTGTGACCTCAAGGGTTACACGGGTGCCAACTACACGGGTGACCGGTTTGCGAGGTACCAGGACCACGACCGGGGGCTGGTGCGGTTCAACAACAACATCACGTCGTTCCGCATGAGCTGACCGCCGCATCGGATGGGCCGTGGGTCACGTCCCGCGTGACCCACGGCCCTTCGGGGGTATGCCGCGTGGACGGCCCCGGTGGACCGAGGTCGTCCACGCGGCAAGCCCGTCGTGTCGCGGTCGGGAACGACGCGGCATACCTCGTCGTCGCGGCCGGGCGGGCGGCCCGAGGTGACCACGATGCGGACCCACCGTCCACGGGGCGAACGGGACGTGTCACGCTGTGCCACATGACGTCCTGGCACGTGGCCACCGCCATGGTGATTATCGACTAGCGCGACGAAGACCCTTCGTCGCGCAGACCTCCCACACCCGGGGGGTCTTTTTCGTTGGTCGACGAAACCGTGGCCGGGCACACCCCGCGCCGGCCCGGGGCGCGACAGGGGACAATCACACCAGGACGCCCGCCCCACCCGTCTCGAACCCGAGGACCCACGATGAGCGACCTGCACGTCTACGACACCACCCTGCGCGACGGCGCACAGCAGGAGGGGCTCAACCTCTCCGTCGCGGACAAGCTCGCCATCGCCGCGCACCTCGACGAGCTGGGCGTGGGGTACATCGAGGGCGGCTGGCCGGGCGCGAACCCGAAGGACACCGAGTTCTTCGCCCGCGCCGCGACCGAGCTCAACCTGCGCAACGCCACCCTCGCGGCGTTCGGCGCGACCAGGCGGGCCGGCGGTCGCGCGGCCGACGATCCCCTGGTCCGCGCCCTCGTCGACAGCCAGGCACCCGTGGTCACCCTGGTCGCGAAATCCCATGTGCGCCATGTGGAGTCGGCGCTGCGGACGACGCTCGAGGAGAACCTCGAGATGGTGCGCGACACCGTGTCGTTCCTGGCGGGGGAGGGGCGGCGCGTCTTCCTCGACGCCGAGCACTTCTTCGACGGGTATGCCGCGGACCGCGCCTACGCGCTCGAAGTCGTCTCTGCCGCAATGGAATCCGGCGCCGAGGTGGTCGCCCTGTGTGACACCAATGGCGGCATGCTGCCGGGCCAGGTCGCTGATGTGGTGGCCGATGCAGTCACCGCGACGTCGGCGCGCGTCGGCATCCACTGCCACAACGACACCGGTTGCGCCGTGGCCAACTCGATGGCGGCGGTCGACGCCGGGGCCAGCCACGTGCAGGGCACGATCAACGGCTACGGCGAACGGACCGGCAACGCCGATCTGCTCACCGTCGTGAGCAACCTGCAGATCAAGCGCGGGCTGCCTCTGCTCGAGACCCAGCGGCTTCGCGAGGCGACCCGGATCGCGCACTCGATCTCCGAGATCACCAATGTGCCGCCCTACTCACGACAGCCCTACGTCGGGGCGAGCGCGTTCGCGCACAAGGCCGGGCTGCACGCCTCGGCGATCAAGGTCGACCCAGACCTCTACCAGCACACCGACCCTGGGCACGTCGGCAACGACATGCGAATGCTGGTGTCGGACATGGCCGGTCGCGCCTCGATCGAGCTCAAGGGGCGCGAACTCGGCTATGACCTGTCGGGTGACCCGGAGCTGCTCGCACGGGTGCTGGCCAAGGTCAAGGACCTCGAGCTGCGCGGTTACACCTTCGATGCGGCGGATGCGTCGTTCGACCTGCTCCTGCGTCGCGAGGTGGAGGGGGCGACGCAGGACTTCTTCGACGTCGAGTCGTGGCGGGTCATCACCGACGCCCGAGGTGCGGAGAACGCCCTTTCGGAGGCCACCGTCAAGTTGCGCGCGGGTGGGCAACGTGTCGTCGCGACCGGTGAGGGGAACGGCCCCGTCAACGCGCTCGACCACGCGCTGCGCCAAGCGCTCGCGCCGGCATACCCTGAGCTCGACAAGCTGGAGCTCATCGACTTCCGCGTGCGCATCCTCGACGCGGCCCACGGCACCGACGCCGTCACCCGCGTGCTCATCGAGACCTCCGACGGCTCGACCTCGTGGGAGACGATCGGGGTCGCAGGCAACATCATCGAAGCCTCCTGGGAGGCGCTCGTCGACGGCGTGACCTATGGCCTGGTTCGGGCGGGAGTCCCCGTCCGCTGACCCTTCGGGCCGGTCAGTCGGTGCCGAACTCCATCGCCGCGCGGTCGAGCGCGTCGTCCTCGTCGTCGACGTTGGCCGCGAGCGGGTTGGCTGAAATCGCTTTCGCACCACCGGGTTCAAGGTCGCCCACCAGCTCGGTCTGGCCGACGCCGAGAAGGCCCGACGCGGCATACTGCTCGAGCTTGGCCCGGCTGTCGGCGATGTCGAGGTTGCGCATCGTGAGCTGGCCGATCCGGTCGACGGGGCCGAAGGCCGCGTCCTCGGTGCGCTCCATCGAGAGCTTCTCGGGATGGTAGCTGAACGCCGGCCCCTCGGTCCTGATGATCGAGTAGTCGTCGCCGCGCCGCAGCCGCAGCGTGACCTCGCCGGTGACCGCGGAGGCGACCCAGCGCTGGAGTGACTCGCGCAGCATGAGCGACTGCGGGTCGAGCCAACGGCCTTCGTAGAGAAGGCGACCCAGCCGCCGGCCCTCCGCGTGGTAGTTGGCGATGGTGTCCTCGTTGTGGATCGCGTTGAGCAGCCGCTCGTAGGTGATGTGCAGCAGCGCGAGGCCCGGCGCCTCGTAGATGCCGCGCGACTTGGCCTCGATGATGCGGTTCTCGATCTGGTCGCTCATGCCGAGCCCGTGACGACCTCCGACCTTGTTGGCCTCGTCGACGAGTGCGACCGCGTCACCGTCGAAGTCGTTGCCGTTGATGGCAACCGGGCGGCCCTGGACGAACCGCACAGTGACGTCCTCGGGCGCGATCTGCACGGACTCGTCCCAGAACCGCACGCCCATGATCGGCTCGACGATCTCCATCGACTCGTCGAGGTACTCCAGCGTCTTCGCCTCGTGGGTCGCGCCCCAGATGTTGGCGTCGGTGGAGTAGGCCTTCTCGGCGCTGGCGCGGTAGGGGAGGTCGCGCGCGGTGAGCCACTCGCTCATCTCGTGGCGGCCGCCGAGCTCGGTGACGAAGTCGGCGTCGAGCCACGGCTTGTAGATGCGCAGCGCCGGGTTGGCGAGCAGCCCGTAGCGGTAGAAGCGCTCGATGTCGTTGCCCTTGAAGGTCGAACCGTCGCCCCAGATGTCGACGCCGTCCTCCTTCATCGCGCGCACGAGCAGGGTGCCGGTGACCGCGCGGCCCAAGGGAGTGGTGTTGAAGTACGTCTTGCCGCCGCTGCGGATGTGGAACGCGCCGCACGCGATCGCCGACAGCCCCTCCTCGACGAGCGCGGCCCGGCAGTCGACGAGGCGCGCGAGCTCAGCGCCGTACTGGCCGGCGCGGTCAGGCACCGTGTCGATCTCGGGCTCGTCGTACTGCCCGAGGTTGGCGGTGTACGTGCACGGCACCGCCCCCTTCTCGCGCATCCACGCGACCGCGACCGAGGTGTCCAGACCGCCGGAAAAGGCGATCCCGACACGTTCACCAACAGGTAGGGACGTCAGAACCTTCGACACGGCGGTCAGCCTACGGGTCGGGCGTCACCTGCTGCGTGGGGTGCCCACGCAGTGGCGCCGGTATGCCGCCCGCTTGCGTCCGCGAAGTTGCCCACCAGCGGGGCAAAACCGCGGACGTCCCGGTATGCCGTCCGGCTTGCGTCCGCGGATGTGGTCGCTGGAGCAGCCGAATCCGCGGACGCAAGCACGCGGGGTTGACATCGATATATCGATAGGTACATGATGTCGATATATCGACGGAAGATCGTCGATAGTGCGAGAGAGAGCCGCCGGGCCGGATAGCCGCTGCTGGTGCGACGCCCCCGCACCCCACAGTCGAATGACAAGGAGTCATCCCATGAACCGCATGGACATCAACAGCCCCAGGAACAGCAACCACTCCCACCCGCGCCCCCCGCGGCGCGGCGGCCCGCACGGTCGCGGCTTCGGCGGACCGGGGTTCGCCCCCGGACGCGGACGTGGCCCTCGTGGCGACCGCGGCTTCGGCCCCGGCGCTCCGGGATTCGGTCCGGGCTTCGGCGGCCCGCGTGGAGGCGGCTTCGGCGGCCCCCGGCGCGGCCGGCGCGGAGACGTCCGGCGCGCGATCCTCGCGCTGCTGGCCGAGGAGCCGATGAACGGCTACGGCATCATCACCGCCATCGCCGAGCGCTCGGACGCCACCTGGCAGCCCGGCCCCGGCTCGATCTACCCGGCGCTGCGGGCGCTCGAGGAGGAGGGGCTCATCGCCCCCGACGAGTCCGACGGCGACGCGCGCCGCAAAGTGTTCGCGCTCACCGACGACGGACGGGCGTATGCCGCGGAGCACGCCGCCGAGCTTGCCGAGGCCTTCGCGGCGGCGACGACGCCGCAGCGTGGGTTCCGCGAGCTGCGCCAGGAGGTGCACGCCCTGCACGGAGCGATCCAGCAGGTGGGCATGACCGGGCGCACCGAGTCGATCGAGGCGGCCCGAGAGGCGCTCGCCGAGGCGCGGCGCGCGATCTACCGCATCCTCGCCGACGACGGCGACACCGACGCCAAGACCAACTGACACGGCTCGCAACCCAACCGACCGCCGCCCGTCGGCTGGGTCCACCTGCAGGAGGACCCGGCCGACGGGCGGCGCCTATTTGCCGTGTGCGGGGGTCGGCGACGATGAGATGGGGTCCAAGGCGGCAAGAAGGCGAGCGCGCAGGACTTGGCCGCGGGCGGCAAAGTCGCGTTGCGCGGCGGCATACTCGGCTCGTCCCGCGGGGGTCTCGATCCGCACCGGCTCGTAGCCGAGCTCGCGAAGGTCGTACGGGGCGGCGCGCATGTCGAGCTCGCGAATCGCCCGCGCGTGCTCGAAGCAGTCGAGCACCAGCTCGCTCGGGATCGCCGGTGACAGCTTGGCCGCCCACTTGTAGAGGTCCATCCCGGCGTGCAAACAGCCTGGCTGCTCGAGCTCGACCTGCCGCTCACGCGTCGGCTGCACGACGTTGAGGGGTCTCGCCTCCGGCGTGTAGAACCGGAACGCGTCGAAGTGCGTGCACCGGATCCGCTGCCCCTCGACGACCGCGTCGGTCCCCTCTGAACCCAGCCGCAGCGGCCACCCCGCGTGCCGCACCTCCTCGGCGGGCTGCCGATAGACCATGGCCCACTCGTGCAGCCCGAAGCACCCGAGCTGCGCTGGTCGCCCCGCCGTCGACGTCAGCAGCGCCCGCACGAATTCGACTGTCCCACCACGCTTTTCGAGGTATGCCGCGTGGTCCAGCTCAACGTCGGCGCCCACTTGGCGGTAGAAGCGCCAGTCTCCACGCGGCATACCTGCGGCGTCTGCGAGCCGGACCGATGCGCCCGGGTGCCAGCGGCGCAGCTGACCGGGGGAGAAGCGGTAGTAGGTGAAGAGGAAGTCCTCGACCGGGTGCGCGCGGCCGTCGGCGCGGCGGGACCGGTGTGCAGCGGTGAGTCGATCGGCGCGAGCCGCATGCGCGGCCTCCCGCGCCTGCCAGTCCTCGATCGCCCACGTCTCCACGGGCACCGAGGCTAACTCGCGAGTCTTCGGAACATTTCCGTGGCTGGAACCAGGGAAATGTTCCGAAGACTCGCGGGGGCGCCGGGCCGGGGACCGCTGCGGCTCAGCGGCGGGCGGCCGCGTCGTGCCAGACGCGGTCCCAGTCGTGGTCGAGGTCGGTGAAGGCGATGGTGGAGTCGGCGCCGTGGGGTGCGCGGGGCAGGCCCCAGGTGCGGCGGTGGTGTCGCTCGAGCGAGACGACGAGTGCGGTCACGAGGGCGATGAGAATGAGTGCGGTCATGGCAACAATGCTGCGCTCGCATCGATCCCGCCACGAGTGGCAGAACTGACGACAGGGGCAGATTTCCTGCCAGATCCGCGGCATACTCCCAGACATGGCTCTCTCCACCATCGCGGCGCTCGTCGCCAACCCCATGGCCATGTTCGAGATGGCGGTCGTGTGCGAGGTGTTCGGGCTCGACCGCACCGACGACGGGGTGCCGCCGTTCACCTTCATCACCTGCGGTGAGGTCGCCGGCGAGCCCGTGCCGACCACGAGCGGCGGCCACTACACGCCGAGCCACCAGTGGCAGGACGCCATCGACGCCGATCTCGTCGTCATCCCGGCCGGCGGCATCCGGGACGAGTACCCCACCGAGCTGCTCGACGTGATCCGCGAGGCCCACCGCCGCGGCGCGACGATCCTGTCGATCTGCACGGGCGCGTTCGTGCTCGGCGAGACCGGGCTGCTCGACGGCAAGTGCGCGGTGACGCACTGGCGGTATGCCGAGCAGTTCGCCCGCCGCTTCCCGCGCACCCGGGTGTCGATGGACGTCCTGTTCATCGACGAGGGCTCGATCATCACCGGTGCCGGCACCGCCGCCGGCATCGACGCCTGCCTCCACCTGGTGCGCCGCGAGCTGGGATCCGCTGTTGCCACAAGGATTGCGCGACGGATGGTGGTGCCGCCGCAGCGCGATGGTGGCCAGCGACAGTACGTCGAGACGCCCATCCCCGTCACCGAGTGCGAGAGCATGCAGCCGGTCCTGGCGCACATCGCCGACAACCTCGACACCCAGCACACGGTGCCGGACCTGGCGCGGCTCGCGATGATGTCGGAGCGGACGTTCGCGCGCAGGTTCGTCGCCGAGACCGGCACCACGCCGCACCGGTGGATCGTCCAGCAGCGGGTGCTGCGTGCGCGAGAGCTGCTCGAGCAGACCGACCTGCCGGTGGAGAAGGTCGCGGCCCACAGTGGCTTCGGGTCGGCATCGTTGCTGCGCACCCACTTCCAGAGCGTCGTGGGCACCAGCCCCCAGCGCTACCGCCGCGAGTTCGCCGCGCACTGAGCCACCCGGCACGCCGGGGCGCTTGCGTCCGCGAGTTTGCCCCGCTGGTGGGCAAGTTCGCAGACGCAAGCAGGCGCGCGCGGGTCGGGGCGGGGCCAGTAGGGTCGGAGCGTGCGCATCGCGAGATACACGACAGGTGATGACCCGACGTTCGGTGTGGTCGAGGGCGACCCGGGGCAGGAGGTCATCGCCGAGATCCAGGGCGACCCGCTCTACCAACCCGTCGTCTTCACCGGCCAGCGCGTGCCGCTCGCGGACGCGCGCCTGCTCGCGCCGGTCATCCCGCGCAGCAAGGTGATCGGCATCGGTCGCAACTACGCCGACCACGCCAAGGAGATGGGCGGCGAACCCCCCAAGAGCCCGATGATGTTCCTCATCCCCAACACCGCCGTCGTCGGCCCGGGCGACCCGGTGGTGATGCCGGCCGGCGCGCGGGAGATCTCATACGAGGGCGAGCTCGCCGTCATCATCGGCCGCATCTCCAAGGACGTCCCCAAGGACCGCGTCCCCGAGGTCGTCTTCGGCTACACCTGCGCCAACGACGCGACCGCCCGCGACTGGCAGCGCGATGACGGGCAGTGGTCCAGGGCAAAGGGATTCGACACCTCGACGCCACTCGGGCCGTGGGTCAACACCGACCTCGACGTCAGCGACCTGCGCATCACCACCCGCCTCGACGGTGAGACCGTGCAGGACGGCGGGACGTCGCAGATGATCTTCGACGTCCCGACCCTGGTGTCCCACGTCAGCTCGGCGTTCACGCTGCTGCCCGGCGACGTCATCCTCACCGGCACCCCCGCCGGGGTGGGCCTTGTCGACTCCGGTCACCGGGTCGAGGTCGAGATCGAGGGCATCGGCACGCTGACCAACACCTTCGTGCGTCGATAAGCGAGGTATGCCGCGTGGCCGGGCCACGCGGCATACCTCACCATCGCTCGAGGTCCCTAGAATCGGCGCATCATGAGCGAGAAGCCCGCCACCCCCGCGCCCACCTCGAAGTCGCCGCGGCTGCGCGTCGCGCCGTCGCCGACCGGCGACCCGCACGTCGGCACGGCGTACATGTCGCTGTTCAACCTGGCGTTCGCGCGCCAGCAGGACGGCAAGTTCGTGCTGCGGATCGAGGACACCGACCGCACGCGGTTCCGGGAGGACAGCGAGCAGCAGGTGTTCGACACGCTGCACTGGCTCGGCCTCGACTGGGACGAGGGGCCGGACATCGGTGGCCCCTACGCGCCCTACCGGCAGAGCGAGCGGCTCGACACCTACCGTCCCTACGTGGACCGGCTGCTCGAGGAGGGCAAGGCCTACTACTGCTGGTGCACGCCGGAGCGGCTGGCGCAGATGCGTGAGATCCAGCAGAAGACCAAGCAGCCCACCGGGTACGACCGGCTCTGCTACGGCAAGACGCGTGAGGAGCGGGCCGAGCTGCCCGGGTTCAGCGAGACGCCGGTCGTGCGGATGCTCATCCCCGACGACGTGGAGCTCACCTTCGAGGACCTCATCCGCGGGCGGGTGTCGGCGCCGCGACCCGACGACCAGGTGATCCTCAAGGCCGACGGCTTCCCGACCTACCACCTCGCCGTCGTCGTCGACGACCACGAGATGGGCATCACGCACGTCGTGCGCGGCGAGGAGTGGATCTCCAGCACCCCCAAGCACATCCTGCTCTACCAGTGGTTCGGGCTGGAGCCGCCGAAGTGGGCGCACATGCCCCTGCTGCGCAACACCGACAAGTCCAAGATCTCCAAGCGGAAGAACCCGGCGGCTCGGCTGACGTGGTTCCGCGAGCAGGGCTACCTGCCCGAGGCGCTCGTGAACTTCCTTGCGCTGCTTGCCTATCCGCCGGCCCAGGGCGCCGAGGGCGAGGATGTCGAGGTCTTCACGTTCGACGAGTTCAGCAAGGACTTCGACTGGCGCAAGGTCAACCCGGTCGGCCCGATCTTCGACCTCAAGAAGCTCGAGTGGCTCAACGGCGTCTACGTGCGTCAGCTCTCCGTCGACGAGCTCGCGTCGCGGCTGCTGCCCTACCTCGAGGCCGAGGGCGTGCTGTCCGGCAACCCCTCGCTCGGTGAGCTGGCGCGGCTGCGCAAGGTGACCGAGCTGATCCAGACCCGCATGGCGCTGCTCACCGAGGCGGCGCCGCTGGTGCGGCCGTTCTTCGTGGGTGACGACGAGTTCGAGTACGCCGAGGACGCGTTGGGGCAGCTCAAGGAGGACGCTCCCGCAGTGCTCGACGCGGCCATCTCGGCGCTCGGCGACGTGAGCGACGAGCGGTCGGGTGTGCTCGGGTCGGAGTCGGCGTGGCAGGCCGCGGCGATCGAGGCCGCGCTGCGCTCGGCGATCGTCGAGGGCATGGGGATCAAGCCGAAGTTCGCGTTCGGGCCGCTGCGCACGGCGGTGTCGGGTGCGCGGGTCAGCCCGCCGCTGTTCGAGTCGATGGAGATCCTCGGCAAGACCGCGACGCTGAACCGCCTGCAGCGGCTGCGCGACCACCTCGGCTGAGTGCCCGTGGCAGATGCCTTGCCCGGGGCCGTCGAAGCCGTCCTGCTCGACCTCGACGGCACGTTGATCACGACTGCCGATGCCATGCGCGTCGGCGGCCGTGCCGCCTTTCGCGCGGTGTGGCCCGAGCTGGACGACAAACGCGCGGCCGCCGCGGGGGAGCGCTTCCGACGCGACCCCGAGGCGTGGTTCGGCCGGTATGCCGCGGGCGACGTCGACTTCGTGACCATGCGTCGCGAGCGGCTGGGTGAGGTCGTGCGCTGGCTGGGTCTGCAGTGGGACCCTGCCCGGTACGAGTCGTTCGAGGCGGCGTACGAGCCGGCGTTCACCGGTGCGTTGCGCGTCTTCGACGACGTGCTGCCGGGCGTCGAGCGGTGGCGGGCCGCGGGGCTGCCGGTCGGCATCCTCACCAACTCCTCGCGCACCTACACGACGGCCAAGCTCGGGGCGAGCGGCCTGGCGTCGGTCTCCGAGGTCGTCGTCACCACCGACGACCTCGGCATCGGCAAGCCCGACCCACGGGTCTTCCACCACGCCTGCGGTGAGCTGGGGAGCACGCCCGAGCACACGGCATACGTGGGCGACGAGCTGGCGGCGGATGCGATCGGCAGCCGCGACGCCGGACTCGTCTCGCACTGGCTACTGCGCTCCGGTGAGCTGCCCGACGGGGCGCCCGTGCCCGCCGACGTGAGGCTCGTGACGTCGCTCGACGAGGTGCTCGCGGGTGCGCCCGAGGAGGTCGGGGCAGCCGATTTGGGAACGCGCCGGGGCGACCGGTAGCATCGCTCCTCGGTTCACTCCGCTGAAGGCCCCTCGGGCGCGCAGGGAGTGATACCCCCTTGGGGTATGGTGTAATTGGCAGCACGACTGATTCTGGTTCAGTTAGTCTAGGTTCGAGTCCTGGTACCCCAGCCATCGTCGGCTCCCGCGCGAAATGCCGTGCAGGAACCGCCGATTCGGAGAAACCCATCCACTGCCGGTATGGTTCACTCCGCTGCCAGGACCTCTCGCGAGGACCAGGCAGACCAGCTAGGGCCCCGTTGTGTAGCGGCCTAGCACGCCGCCCTCTCAAGGCGGTAGCGCGGGTTCGAATCCCGTCGGGGCTACCACGCGAAAGCGCCCCCGTCCGATCCGGACGGGGGCGCTTTGCCGTGCACGCGGCATACCTGGTCCGTGCCCTCGCGAACTTTGACCCAAAGTTTGCGAGGGCCTGAAAGGTTCCAAGCGCACGCGAACTTTGACCCAAAGTTCAAGGCGGGGGGGGGGGGTATGGCGCGTGGCCGGCCTGGTTGCCCTGTTGGGCTCAGGCGTCGTTCTGCTGTTGCTGCTGTGCGTGGTGGCGGGCCAGCACCTCGGAGAGCTTGTTGGCGCCGGCGATCACGGTCGCGGCGTGCAGGCGACCGGGCTGGCGCGAGAGCCGCTCGATCGGGCCGGAGATCGAGACGGCGGCGACGACGCGACCGCTCGGTCCGCGCACCGGGGCTGACACCGACGCGACGCCGGCCTCGCGCTCTCCGACGCTCTGGGCCCAGCCGCGGCGGCGGACTCCGGAGAGGGTGGTGGCGGTGAACTTGGCGCCGTGCAGGCCGCGGTGGAGGCGGTCGGGCTCCTCCCAGGCGAGCAGCACCTGGGCGGCCGAGCCGGCGAGCATCGACAGGGTCGCTCCGACGGGGATCGAGTCGCGCAGACCGACCGGGCGCTCGGCGGCCGACACGCAGATGCGGTGGTCGCCCTGGCGGCGGAAGAGCTGCGCGCTCTCGTTGGTGTGGTCGCGCAGCGCGCCGAGGACGGGGCCGGCGGCGGCGAGGAGGCGGTCCTCGCCGGCGGCGGCGGCCAGCTCGGCGAGGCGTGGCCCGAGGACGAACCGGCCCTGCAGGTCGCGCGTCACGAGCCGGTGGTGCTCGAGCGCGACGGCGAGGCGGTGCGCCGTGGGGCGGGCCAGGCCGGTCGCGGTGACCAGCTGGGCGAGGGTCGACGGCCCGGCCTCGAGGGCGCCGAGGACGATGGCTGCCTTGTCGAGAACGCCGACTCCACTGGTGTTGTCCATGCACTGATATTGACGTCTCATTCGATGAGACGCAAATCCGTGGGCGTGTCCCAAGTGCGAACCTCGATCCCAGGCGCGCTGCCGCACCGGTCGCGGCGCCGCGACGCAACGGGTGAAGGAGTGTGTGCAGGTGGCTGGAACGCTGGCCGAGAAGCTGTGGGAGTCCCACGTCGTCCACCAGGCCGAGGGCGAGCCCGACCTGCTCTACATCGACCTCCACCTCATCCACGAGGTGACCTCGCCGCAGGCCTTCGACGGGCTGCGGCTCGCCGGCCGGCAGGTTCGCCGTCCCGACCTCACCCTCGCGACCGAGGACCACAACGTCCCCACGACGCCCGGCCCGATCACCGACCTCGTCAGCAAGACCCAGGTCGAGACGCTGCGCAGGAACTGCGAGGAGTTCGGTGTCCGGCTCTACCCCATGGGTGACGCCGAACAGGGCATCGTCCACGTCGTCGGACCGCAGCTGGGCCTGACCCAGCCGGGCATGACCGTCGTCTGCGGCGACTCGCACACCTCGACCCACGGCGCCTTTGGTGCGCTGGCGTTCGGCATCGGCACGTCCGAGGTCGAACACGTCCTGGCCACCCAGACCCTGCCGCTCAAGCCGTTCAGGACCATGGCGATCACCGTCGAGGGCGAGCTCCAGCCCGGCGTCACCGCCAAGGACATCGTGCTGGCCGTCATCGCCAAGATCGGCACCGGCGGCGGCCAGGGCTACGTCCTGGAGTACCGCGGCAGCGCCATCCGCGCCCTGTCGATGGAGGCGCGAATGACGGTGTGCAACATGTCGATCGAGGCCGGTGCCCGCGCGGGCATGATCGCGCCGGACCAGACCACGTTCGACTACCTGCAGGGCCGCGACCACGCGCCGAAGGGCGCCGACTGGGACGCCGCGGTCGCCGAGTGGTCGCAGCTGAAGAGCGACGACGACGCGGTCTTCGACGAGGAGGTCGTGCTCGACGCCTCGACCCTCACGCCGTTCGTCACGTGGGGCACCAACCCCGGTCAGGGCCTGCCGCTCGGTGAGTCGGTGCCCGACCCGGAGACCCTCGGCGACGACAACGCCAAGGCCGCCGCCCAGCATGCGCTGGAGTACATGGGCCTCACACCCGGCACGCCGCTGCGCGAGATCAAGGTCGACACCGTCTTCGTCGGCTCGTGCACCAACGGCCGGATCGAGGACCTGCGCGCGGCGGCTGACGTCGTCAAGGGCCGCAAGGTCGCCGACGGCGTGCGAATGCTCGTGGTGCCCGGGTCGGCGCGGGTCCGAGTCCAGGCGGAGGAGGAGGGCCTCGACCAGGTCTTCACGGCCGCAGGTGCCGAGTGGCGTCTGCCCGGCTGCTCGATGTGCCTTGGCATGAACCCCGACCAGCTCGCGCCCGGGGAGCGCAGCGCGTCGACCTCCAACCGCAACTTCGAGGGACGCCAGGGCAAGGGCGGGCGCACCCACCTCGTCAGCCCGCTCGTCGCCGCTGCCACCGCGTTGCGTGGCACGTTGTCGAGTCCGGCCGACCTGGACGCCGCCGATGCCGCCGATGCCGACCGCCTCGTCGGCACGAGTGAGGGGAGTCGCTGATGCATCAGTTCACGACGCACACCGGCATCGGCGTCCCGTTGCGCCGCAGCAACGTCGACACCGACCAGATCATCCCGGCCGTCTACCTCAAGCGGGTCACGCGCACCGGCTTCGAGGACGGCCTGTTCGCCGCGTGGCGCAAGGACGAGACGTTCGTCCTCAACCACGACTCGTATGCCGCGGGCTCGGTTCTGGTGGCCGGGCCGGACTTCGGGACCGGGTCGTCGCGCGAGCACGCGGTCTGGGCGTTGATGGACTACGGCTTTCGGGTGGTGCTGTCGTCGCGGTTCGCCGACATCTTCCGCGGAAACAGCGGCAAGGGCGGACTGCTGACGGCCCAGCTGGACCAGTCCGACATCGAGCTCATCTGGAAGTACCTCGAGAACGAACCCGGCGCATCCGTCACCGTCGACCTGGTGTCGCGCACCGTGACGGCCGGCGACATCGTTGCCACGTTCGAGGTCGACGACTACACGCGCTGGCGGCTGCTCGAGGGCCTGGATGACATCAGTCTGACCCTGCGCCACGAGCAGGACATCACCGACTTCGAGGCTGGCCGGCCGGCGCACAAGCCGACCACGGTCACCGCCTGACGCCGGCCGGCACCAGCCGAAACCACCAGCGAAAGCCCGTCCCCACGGCCCGCAACACGCCGTGGGGCGGGCGAATTCGGCGTGTTGCGCGGATCTTTCTGTGCGGTGTCTCGCCGGCCGTCGCGCGGGCCACTCGCGACGCCCTGACCTGCGGGTTTGCCGGGCCAGGGGCAGATGGGTTCTGGCGAAATCCGTTGCGCTGCAACGGATCCTGCGATTTCGACCGCGACCGGCAGGATGAGGTGAGGCGGCGGCGTGAGGCGAGCAGGCGGCATACCTGACCCGCCGGAGGCGCCTGAATCCGTTGCGAGACAAAGGATCGAGGCCCCGACATGGTGGACTCGCGTGCTCAACCGCCCTAACGTCGGTCCCAAGTCGGGCAGCGGCTCGACCTCCAACCAGCCGGGCTAAGGGAGTCCGGCGCCCCAAACCCTTTGGAGGGGAAGACGTGAACAAGGCAGAACTGATCAAGGAGCTCGAGAACCGACTCGGCAGCCGCAAGGCCGCCAGCGACGCCCTCACCAACGTCGTCGACGTGATCATCCGTGAGGTTGCCAAGGGTGGCAGCGTCGCGATCACCGGCTTCGGCACCTTCGAGCAGGCGGCCCGCGCCGCGCGCACCGGCCGCAACCCGCGCACCGGCGCCACGGTGAAGATCAAGAAGACGACCGTGCCGAAGTTCCGCGCCGGGTCGGCGTTCAAGGACGTCGTGAAGAACCCGCGCTCGCTGCCGAAGGCTGCGGTCGCCGGCGCCCGCGCCGCTGCGGGGACGGCCACCAAGTCCGCGGCTCCGGCGAAGAAGACCACCGCCAAGAAGACGACCGCGAAGAAGACCACGACCGCGAAGAAGGCGGCTCCCGCCAAGAAGGCGGCGGCGAAGAAGACCACCACGAAGAAGGCGGCACCGGCCAAGAAGGCCGCGGTCAAGAAGACCACCGCCGCGAAGAAGACGACCGCCAAGAAGGTCGCACCCGCGAAGAAGGCGGCGGTCAAGAAGACCACGGCGGCCAAGAAGACGACCGCGAAGAAGACCACCGCCAAGAAGACGACGGCGAAGAAGACCGCGACGAAGCGCACGGCCAAGAAGGCCTGACGCTCCTGCGGTGTGGCGGGCCGCTCGGCCCGTCCGCCAGCACCAGACAGAGGCCGGCACCCCTCGGGGTGTCGGCCTCCGTCGTCGTTTGGGATGCTTCTCCCCATGGCCAACATCCTCACCGTCAACGGCGGCTCACCCCTGGTGGGCGACATCGAGGTGCGCGGCGCCAAGAACCTCGTCTCCAAGGCGATGGTGGCCGCGCTGCTCGCCGAGGACCGCTGCCGGCTGCGTGGCGTCCCGGAGATCTCCGACGTCAAGATCGTCTCCGGCCTGCTCGAGCTGCACGGCGTCAAGATCGACTCGACCGACCGTGACGGTGAGCTGCTGCTCGACCCCACCAACGTCGAGCAGGCGCACGTCGCCGACATCGACGCCCACGCGGGCACCTCCCGGGTGCCCGTGCTGCTGTGCGGGCCGCTGCTGCACCGGCTGGGGGAGGCGTTCATCCCCGATCTCGGCGGCTGTCGCATCGGCGACCGCCCCATCAACTACCACCTCGACGTGCTGCGCGAGTTCGGCGCCGACGTCCAGAAACGGCCCGAGGGCCTGCGGCTCACCGCCCCGAACGGGTTGAGCGGCACGCGGATCAAGCTGCCCTACCCGAGCGTGGGCGCCACCGAGCAGGTGCTCCTGACGGCGGTGCGGGCCAAGGGCGTCACCGAGCTGCGCAACGCCGCCGTCGAGCCGGAGATCCTCGACCTCATCGCGATCCTGCAGAAGATGGGCGCGATCATCTCGGTCGAGACCGACCGCGTCATCAAGATCGAGGGCGTCGACCGGCTGGGGGGTTACGACCACCTGGCGATCCCGGACCGCATCGAGGCCGGCTCGTGGGCATGTGCGGCGCTGGCGACCAAGGGCGACATCTACGTGCGCGGAGCGCAGCAGCAGGCGATGATGCCGTTCCTCAACGTGTTCCGGAAGATCGGCGGTCAGTTCGACATCGACGACGAGGGCATCCGCTTCTGGCACACCGGCGACCAGCTGTCGTCGTTGGTGCTCGAGACCGATGTCCACCCCGGGTTCATGACCGACTGGCAGCAGCCGCTGGTGGTCGCGCTAACCCAGACCGGTGGGTTGTCGATCGTGCACGAGACGGTCTACGAGAACCGGCTCGGGTTCACCGAGGCCCTCGGCGAGATGGGTGCGGTCATCCAGCTCTACCGCGAGTGCCTCGGCGGGTCGCCGTGCCGGTTCGGTCGGGCGAACTTCCTGCACTCCGCGGTCATCTCGGGGCCGACGCCGCTCAAGGGCGCGGAGATCACCGTGCCCGACCTGCGTGGCGGGTTCAGCTACCTCATCGCGGCGCTGGCCGCCGAGGGGCAGTCGAAGGTGCACGGCATCGAGCTGATCTACCGCGGCTACGAGCGGTTCGGCGACAAGCTCGACGCGCTCGGCGCCGACTACGAGGTCGGCTGAGGGGCGTCGTTCGATCCGGTTGGCCTGATCCAGCCGGTCGAGGGGTCACGGCGCGCTGAAGCAGAGCCGCTTCCTTCAGCGAGCCTTGACCCCTCGACACGCGGGGGCCGGGGGCTTGGCGACGGGCGGCGGCCTGTGACGACGGGTCAGCCGATGGTCTGGTCGTCGCCGATGCCGACGATCCAGAGCTTGGTGATGGTGCCGCGGTTGTCGTCGGTGGGGTCTGTGGCGTCGGTGGTCAGGTCGATGCTGACCCGCTGACCGGGGCGGACGTGCCGCAGCGCGCTGGCTGCGTACACCTCTGCGCTGAACGGCACCTCGCGCCCGTCGTCGAGCAGCACCGAGCCGGCCCCGGTCGCGTCGTCGAAGGTGTGCACGCTCGCCTGCATGGCCGTCACCCTAGTGCGCGCGGCGCGCCAGGATCGTGGCCGTCGCCGGGCCCACCCCGAGGGCGAGGGCGTGCTCGAGGTCGCCGGAGTCGTCGACGTCGGTGCGCAGCCGGGGCAGCTCGAGGTCGAGCCGCGTGTGCCCGGCCGCCTTGTGCCGCGCGGCGGACCCCTCGCCGAAGCGCGGCTCCAGCTGCCGGCCGTCGGTCGCCGTGAGCAGGACCGTGCCGGTGCCGTCGGCGTCGGGGACAAAGGCGATGGGGTATGCCGCGGCGGCAGTGAGTGCCTGCGTCAGGTCCTCCGGTCGCAGCGCCGGCAGGTCACCCAGCAGTACCGCCACCGCGGCACCGTCCTTCCTCGCCTCCGGATTGCTTGCGTCCGCGCTTTTGGCGGTTGGGGCGACCGAATCCGCGGACGCAAGCGGGGCGCCCGAGGTGAGGGCGGCATCGCGACCGGCTGCGACGGCTGCATCGAGCCCGCCACCGGGGTCCGCGACGACCCGGACGCCGAGTCCGGTCGCCAACGCCGCCGCCCGCGGATGGGACGTGACGACGAAGACCCGGCCAGGCGGCATACCGGAGACGACTGCCGCCAGGCAGTCCGCGGCGAACGCCAGCGCGAGCTCGGCGCGGTCGACGCCCACGGGCGGTTGGAGGCGCGACTTGGCGCCGTTGCCGCCCTTGACGGGAACGACGAGGTGCCACGAGTGGTCGCTGGTCATCGCGTCCGATCGTCCCAGCCGTGGCGGGCCTGCTCGACACCGACCCCGGCGAACCGCGAGGATGCTCAGGCACCCGACCCGCTCGAGATGGAGACCACGTGGCATCCCCAGGCCGCCGAGACCTGCCGTTCGCCTATCGGGCTGTTGTCGCGATCCTGCGGCCGATCCTCATGGTGCTGACCAAGCGTGACTGGCACGGGGCCGAGAACCTGCCGAAGACGGGCGGGTTCGTGGCGACGCCGAACCACCTGTCGTACACCGACCCGATCGTGTTCGCGCACTTCATGGTCGACAACGGGCGGCCGCCGTTCTACCTGGGCAAGGAGGGCGTCTTCCGCGCGCCGGTGCTCGGCGCGATTCTGCGTGGGGCGCAACAGATTCCGGTCTACCGCAACACGGGTCAGGCGGCCGATGCGTTCCGCGCGGCCGTGGCCGCGGTCAACGAGGGCAAGGCCGTCGGCGTCTACCCCGAGGGGACGCTCACGCGCGACCCGGACCTGTGGCCGATGACTGGCAAGACGGGGGCAGCGCGGATCGCGTTGGCGACCAAGTGCCCGGTGATCCCGGTGGCCCAGTGGGGGCCGGAGAAGCTGCTGGCGCCGTACTCGAAGAAGATCGGCTTCCTGTCGCGCAAGACGATGCACGTCACTGCGGGTCCGCCGGTTGACCTGAGCGACCTCTACGACAAGCCGATCACCGCCGCGCTGCTGCGCGAGGCAACGTCGCGGATCATGGACGCGATCACCGCCCAGCTCGAGGAGATCCGTGGCGAGAAGGCGCCGGCCGAGCGCTTCGACCCGCGCAAGGCGGGGGTGGCGGAGACCGGCAACTTCCGCAAGCAGGCCCGCGGGCAGCAGGAGGCGTCGTGACGACGGCGGCCGTTTTCGGGACGGGCTCGTGGGGCACGGCGTATGCCGCGGTGCTGGCCGACGGGGGCACGGACGTCCGCATGTGGGGGCGCCGGCAGGAGGTGGTCGACCAGGTCAATGCCGGGTCGAACGAGGACTACCTGCCGGGAATCGCACTGCCGCACGGGATCTCGGCGACGACGGACCCTGCCGAGGCGGCGGCCGGGGCTGACATCGTGGTGCTGGCGGTGCCGTCGCAGACGTTGCGGGCGAACCTGACGGACTGGGGTTCGGTGATCCCTGGTGACGCCGCGGTGGTGTCGCTGATGAAGGGCGTCGAGCTCGGGACGACCAAGCGGATGAGCGAGGTCATAGCCGAGGTCGGGGGAGTCGCGCCGGAGCGCATCGTGGTGCTGTCGGGGCCGAACCTGGCCAAGGAGATCGCCCAGAAGCAACCGGCCGCGAGTGTCGCGGCCTGTGTCGACGAGTCAGTGGCCGAGCTGGTGGCGAAGGCGTCGAACCCGCCGTACTTCCGGCCGTACACGAACACCGATGTGGTCGGGACGGAGCTGTCGGGGGCGGTCAAGAACGTCATCGCGCTCGCGGTCGGCATGGCCGAGGGGCTCGGGATGGGCGACAACTCCAAGGCGTCGATCATCACGCGGGGCCTGGCCGAGACGACCCGGCTCGGGATGGCGCTGGGGGCGGACCCGAAGACGTTTGCGGGGCTCGCTGGGGTCGGCGACCTCATTGCGACGTGCATGTCGCCGTTGTCGCGAAACCGGACCTTTGGCCTGAACCTGGGGCGCGGGATGTCGGTCGAGGAGGTTGTGGCCGTGACCAAGCAGACCGCCGAGGGCGTGAAGTCCTGCGAGTCGATCCTCCAGCTCGCCGAGGAGCATGGGGTGCGGGTGCCGATCATCGAGCAGGTCGCGGCGGTCGTGCACGACGGCCGCGCCCCCAAGGACGTCGTCGGCGCCCTCATGATGCGCGAGCTCAAGAACGAAACCGACTGACCCCCGCGCCGGCCCCCACGCGCCTCAGCTTTTCCGCGTCTTGCGGGAAATGTAGCTTCGCTCGGTCTACTGACCCGAGCGAACCTCAAGCTTCCCGTGTGAAGCACCCGCTACGGTCAAACCCGTGGACTCGTCACACCATGGGCGCATCCTCCTGATCAACGGTGCGTCCAGCTCGGGCAAGAGCAGCATCGCTTTGGCCCTGCTCCCACTCATGCCGGATCCGTGGTTCTACTTCCCGGTGGATGCCCTAGGAGCCATGCGATCGACGGCCCAGACCAGTCGGCTGATGGACGGGCAGGCGGCAGACATTCTGCGTCGGACCCGCCTTGGCTATCACCGCGCCGTCGCGGGGCTCGCATCCGCCGGAAACGACGTCGTCATGGACTACCCGCTGAGCGAGGCCTGGCGGCTGACCGACCTGCTCAAGGTTCTCGATGGGTTTGACGTCACGCTGGTGGAGGTCTGGTGCGACCCGAATGAGTTGAGTCGCCGCGAACTGGCGCGCGGTGACAGGCCGCGTGGCCTGGCACGCTCCCAGGAGCAGCAGGTCTACGCAGTTGGTGACTCCGACATCCGGGTCGATTCCACTGCCAGCTCGGCACAAGCGTGCGCCGAGCAGATACGTGCGCAACTTCCGCGGCTACACCGGCGCAAGGCGTTCGACCGACTGCGGGCGGGTGACGACGCGGCGCGTTAGGGCGGCTCGGAAGGTGCCTCTCAGGACAGCAGATCCAAGTACTTCCTGCGGGCTGGCATGGCGTGGATGACCAGCTCGCCGTCGGACTCGATAACCACGACTGTCTCGAGCAGCCGTGCGCTTCGGTCGAATCCCAAGCGAAGTTCGCGACGATCCTCATCATCGTCACCCAGGGGCTCGACCCAAACCGGCCATGCAGCGGCTCGGGCTGCGTCCTCGGCGGCGACGCCGTGTTTCAGCGCATGTGGATGGACCCTCACGCTGCAAAGTGGGCGAGCGCAGCGCGGATTGCCTCGGAGCGACTCATGTCCTTCCTGGCTGCGAGTTCATCGAGAGCCTGGAGCTCCTCGGCAGTGAGGCGGACGGCAACCACCTGCATCGCCTCAGCACCACGCCCCGGGCGGCCGCGGCCTCGTCGCTTCAGTTCATCGACGTCATAGCCGGCTTCAGCCTCGTCCGCCCACTTCTTGATCTGCTCCTCACTGACCATGCTCTTATCGTATGACGAAAATGGAGGTCGAACTAGAGGTGCGACGTCAGAGGTTACGGAAGGAGGGAATGGGGACACTCCTGTGATCGACGCTGTCCGGAAGGCCGCGGCCTCAGCGGGTGACGAGACGGGCCTTGGCTTCCTTGACGATGAGGTTCTGCGGGGCGCCTTCGACGGTGACGGTGCCGGGGATCTCGATCCAGGGGCCGCCTTCGAGGCGGAACCGGCCGCCGTACGTCGTGTCGACCCGAATGGGGTAGGTGCCCGTCGACTTGTACGTCCAGGTGATGTCGCCGTCGGGGTACTTCCCGCCGAGGGAGTCGGTGGGCTCGCTGGAGTTGCCGTCGCCGTAGACGTAGACGAGTCCGCGCAGCACCGGCTGGATCTCCAGGCGGTAGCCCATGAGAGTGGTGGTGTCGGTGTCGCCCGCTTGGACCCCGGTGCCCGGCCAGGTGGTCTGAAAGTAGGTGGGCAGGTTGACGAGGGTGACGTTGCCGACGGGCTGGATCGACAGGCCGCCCTTGGCGAAGTCGATCTGCCGGAAAGCCTGCTGGATCTGGGCGAGCGAGGGGAGCCGGTTGCCCGGGATCTGCTCGGGGAAGCAGGTGAGACCCCAGGCTGCCCAGCTGCCGTCAGCGCCCTTCACCGGCTTGCCATCCGGACCAACCATCCGCCGGAGCACGCGCGACTGGAACTGCCCGTTGTCGCACGCTGCCGCGGATGTGGCGCAGCCGGCGTCGCCGCCCTCGATGCAGTTCACCTCGGTCTTGTACTCCCAGTGCGCCACCGGTTTGCCAGCCGCCGCCGCAGCGGCCGCCTTGGCCGCACCCTTGCGGGCGTCCTCGAGTTGCTTAGCTGTCAGCGTTACCCGGGCTCCGCCGCCGGTGGACCCTCCGTTCATCGATATGTCGTCCTCCGCGTGTGCGCCAGGTGCGGGACCAGCCAGCACTAAGCCTCGATCCACCGATGGGCGTGGCGGTGTGAGGTGATCGGGCGCGTCGGAACATGAGAATGCCCCTGTGCTGCAACAGAATTGGAGTTCTTCAGGCAACAATTCACGCCGCACGCAAGGGG
>JAEZWF010000059.1 GCA_023420415.1 Actinomycetes bacterium
CGATCCGGAACTCGACGTTCCACGAGAGCAGCTTGACCGGCTTGCTCGTCTCCCCCGGCTCCAGACCAGCGTCGCCCGGCCAGCGGGCCTCGAAGTACGTCGGCAGGTTCACAAGCGTGACGTTGCCGACGGGCTGGATCGACACGGTGGGCTTGGAAAACGGCAGCCGCTTGAACGCGGTCTGGATCTGCGCCAGCGTCGGCACCTGCGGCACCGGGACACCAGGCGGAACCTGATCCGGACCACACATCTCCCGCACCAGCTTCCAAGCCCCCGTGCCAGGCTTCTTCAGCCGCTGCTCCAGCCGCATGAGTGTCTCCTGCGACCGCGGATCCGACGCCGGATACCGATACGAACACGCCTTCTGCGCGTACGAACAGTTCGTCGCCTCCCCACCCGCAGTGTCCGAAATCCGAGCCGGCTTACACGCCACCACCACCCGATACTCGAACGGATCAGCCTTCACAGCGACGGGTCGCGTTGTGTCACGTCCCTTCTTGTCCTCGCCGGACGGAGTCGGAGTGGGCCTCTGGCCGAAAGTTTCAACATAGTCATTGTCAGCGCCGGCGCCGGGCGTTGAACGCGACTCCGAGGGAGGAGGGGGAGGCGGGGGAGGAGGACGAGTCGAGTCGGCAGCCGCAACCGATGGGGCGCCGAGAAGAAGCCAACCGAGGAGAAGGACGAACGCTCCTTTACTCATTTAGCAACCAGCCCCTCGACCACCCAGACGGCTTCGCGCCACCGCACCGAGACCTCGAAGTTGATCTTCGCGCCCTGGATCGTTTTCACTGGCGAACCATCACGATCCACGACGCGCTTCGTCGCATCGGTTGCTAGGACTCCAACAGTGGCGGCTGTTTTGTCTCCAGCCATACTGAGCACGGTTGCATCGTCGATGCTCAGCGAATCGCGATCCAGCTTCTGGCCGTCGCTGGTTCGATCGTCGATTGCATCAAGGAACGAGTGACAAGCCTTGCACGCTTGTGCGGTTAGGGATCGAACAAGCTTCGTATCCCCACTCCTGCCGGCAGCTGACAATTCGCTTAGGTAGAACTCGGCGAAGGCCTTGGCGCCTGCCTCGGTCTTCTCGGTGGCTTCGGGCGGGAGCTTGGCCGGATCGATGGTGGCCGATGTCGTGGTCGACGGGCTGGCAGTCGTGGTGGACGACGGACTCGACGTCGTCGACGACGACGAGCTGCTCGTCGTGCTCGTCGTAGGGTCGTCGCCTCCCCCGTTGCATCCCGCCAGGGCGAGCGCGCCGACAACGGCGATCGCCGAGATTGAGCGTGCGGTCCACGTCCTCATCGATACCCCTCCCCGCGTGCCGACCCTGCGACGGTGACGCGCTGCCCTCGAAGTGTACGGATTGCATGCGTTTGGTCCACCCCGTCATCCACAGGCAGTCCTGCTCCATGGCGTCCCACGCCACGGCGGGCGTGCAGGGATGTCGTGAGGGGTCCTAGGTCGTCCGCCCGTCGTGTGGATCGCCTCGACCGAGAGAGAAGGGGAGCCGTGTAGGTCTCTGGTTGCTGGGTCACTGCTCCGCTGAGCGGAGCAGTGACCCAGCAACCAGAGTGACCCAGCAACCAGAGAGTGATCACCGTGGCCTCGGTCGTCACCAGTTGGCGACCGCGACGACCCGCAGCCCGCCATGCGGAATGCGCAGGGGTCTTTGGTCGCTCACGGAAACGACGCCATCCTCGGCGCACACCCGAGGCAGGCCGACCGACGTCGCCCGGGCCGCCACCAGATGCCCCGCCCCGCAGCGGCGAGGGCCGCACGTGCGACCGCCGCGTGCATACGCAACCATCACGACGCGTTGGCGAATCGTCAAAGTCGATAACGGTCAGTTATCCTGAGAGCATGATCGACGCAGCAGGTCTCCGCGTGATGAAGGCGATCGCCGACGAGGGCAGCTTCACCGGCGCCGCCCTAGCCCTCGGCTACTCCCAGCCCGCAATCTCCCAGATGGTGCGCCGCCTCGAGCAGCGCACCGGCACCGTGCTCGTGGAGCGCGTCGGGCGCAACGTCCGCCTCACCGAGGCCGGGCAGGTGCTGGCCCGGCACGCCGTCGCCGTGCTGTCCGCGCTCGACGCGGCCGAGGAGGAGGTCGCCGCCATCGCGGGGCTGCGGGCCGGACGGGTGCGGCTCATGGCCTTCCCCTCCAGCTCGGCGACGCTCGTGCCGCGCGCGCTGGCGCTGGTGAAGGAGCGCTTTCCCGACGTGCAGGTGACTTTCACCGAGGCTGAGCCGCCGGAGTCGCTCGCGGCCCTCAAGGCCGGCGAGTGCGACCTCGCGGTCGCCTTCGCGTACGAGGGCACCGACGTCGGCCGCGGCGAGGAGGACATGGACCTCTTCGTCCAGCACAAGCTGCTCGACGACGAGGTGCGCCTCGCCCTCCCCCACGACCACCCGCTCGCCCAGCAGGATGTCGTCGACCTCTCGACGCTGTCCGACGACAACTGGATCGCCGGCTGCCCCCGCTGTCGCGGCCACCTGCTCCAGCTCTGCTCGGAGGCCGGCTTCTCCCCCAACGTCGGCTTCGAGACCGAGGACTACGTCGCCGTGCTCGGCCTCGTCGCCGAAGGCCTGGGCGTGGCCCTGATCCCCGACCTGATCCTGCGCACGGCCCACCACCACGACGTCGTCACCCGCCCGATCAAGCCGGCATCCCGCCGCACCATCAGCGTCGTCACCACCACGGACCTGCAGCGGGTGCCCGCGGTCCAGGCCACCATCGACGCGCTGGTCGAGGCCGCCAAGGCCAAGCCTCGCATCCTCGCCAGCAACTGAGTCTCACCTCCGACGCCACGTCGCGCCCACCTCCTCACCCGTGGCGACGACGGCGATGTCGCCACGCTGGTCGGTGCGCAGCACGGCATACCCGTTGCGCCCCAACAGCTGCAGCGCCTTGGGTGACGGGTGCCCGTAGTCGTTGTCCTTGCCCACGCTGATCACCGCGAGCGGCGCCGCCACCTCTGCCAAGAGGTCCGGGTCGAGGTTTGCCGAGCCGTGATGAGCCACCTTGACCACATCGAACTGCCTTGCGCGAGAAGACATCTCAGGGTCTCGACGCAGCCCGAGCAGGATCGCCCGACCGGCTTCCTTCTCCACGTCCCCGAACAGCAGCAGGTCCACCGGGCCGGACCGCACCGCCAGGACGACGCTGGCATTGTTGGGCACCGAACCGCTTGAGAGCCGACGCGCCGGCCACCACACGTCTGCCTGCACCCCTGGCCACGTCAGGCGGTCGCCTGCCGCGATCGTGACGATGGGTATGCCGCGTGCGCGCGTCCAGCGTTGCACCTCCTGCACCTGGT
Organism: Actinomycetes bacterium; assembly: GCA_023420415.1. Lineage (GTDB taxonomy): Bacteria > Actinomycetota > Actinomycetes > Actinomycetales > Dermatophilaceae > Pedococcus. The sequence continues at coordinate 3,321 of JAEZWF010000059.1, forward strand.
AGGCGGGCTCGGCGACCGGGGTGGTCATGACCTGCCGCACCTCTCGCCCACTCAACACACCAGGTAGCCCGTCGACGTGGTCGGCGTGGAAGTGGGTGAGCACCACCGTGTCGACCACGCGGACGCCGAGACGACGCAGGCACGCGTTGACGAGCTCGGGATCAGGCCCGACATCGACCACCACCGCGTGGCCAGGCGCGGTGCGCAGCACCAGCGAATCCCCTTGTCCCACATCGCAGGCCACAAACCTCCAGCCCGGAGGCGGCCACGTCGCGGCTGATGTGGGCGCTGCCGCGGCAACCACCAGCATCAGGACCGCCAGGGCCGCGAGGGGGTGCCATCGCACGAGGTGCACCCACCGCCGGCCGGTGAGCACCACCGCGACGGTGATCGCCGCCAACAGCACCGCCCCCGTGGCACCGTCCGGCCACGGCAACGTGCCGCCTGGCACGACCGCGCAGGTGCGTGCCACCCAGGCGATACCCATGGTGGGCAGGGCTCCTACCCAGCACAACAGCGTCGCTCCGAACGGCCACACCGGCGCGACCACCGCGGCGGCCACCCCGGCAACCGTCGCCGGCGCCACGAACGGCGCAGCGAGCAGGTTGGCCACGACGCCGATGACCGAGACGGAACCCTGCAACAGGACCACGACCGGACCACACATCGCCTGTGCCGCAACGGGAATCGCAATCGCCGGACCGAAGCGCCGCAGCCGGGTCGGGAGCCACCGACCGATCGCGTCACCCCAGCTGCGGGTGAACAGCAACAGGCCCAATGTCGCCAGCGTCGACAACGCGAAGCCGAAGGACCGGCTCAGCCACGGGTCGACCACGAGCAGCACGACCACCGCCGCCGACAGCACCGGCAGCCCGGCCGCGCGTCGTGAGCGGCTCAGTCCGATGAGCCCGATCGCGCCCATCGTCGCGGCCCGCACCACACTGGGCTCGGGACGGGCGAGCACGACGAAGCCCGCCAGCACGACCAGCGCGAGGACGGGCCGCCATCGTCGCGACAGACCGCACAGGGATGCGCCTCCCAGCGCGAAGGCCAGCACGACGGCGACGTTCGAACCGGACACCGCGCTGACGTGCGTCATGCCCGTGACCAGCATGGCGTCGGTGAGGTCCTGCGGGGTGCGGCTCGTGTCACCGATCACGAGCGCCGGCAGCAGCCCACGCGCATCCGCCGGCAACGGTGACGCAGCCTGCCGCAGACCCGCCCGCAGGTGCTCAGCAGCCCTCGCGACGACACCAGGTGGTGCCGTGCGCTCCGGTGCACCGGTCGGCCGGACCAGCGCCACCACGTCGTCGCCGTCGTCGGCGACGACCAGCCGCCCGCGCAGCTGGACCTGCTCGCGCCAACGCAGGTCCCGCCAGCCCTCGTCGGCCATGACCAGCACCGGAGCCCGGACCTGCGTGCGTTCGCCGCGCGCGTCCACCTCACGCACGGTGAACCGGAAGAACACCATGGCGCCGGCCACGCCCCCCGTCGCGCGGACCTGAGGATCGGTGGCCACGGTGCCCCGCAGCACGACGATGGCACGCTCTCGGCTCAGCTCGGCGATGGGCCCCGCACTACGCACCGCGACGTGCCCCGCGAGCGAGACCAGGGCCACCGCGGACGCCAACAGCCCCAGCGAGGTCGGCGCCACCCAACCACTGCCGTGCCACCGTCGGCGCAGCAAGCGAGCCACCAGCACACCCGTGACAGCCGCACCCACCGCGAGACCCACGAGGAGCCGCACGCCCGCCCCGAGAGCAGCGGCGGCCGTGGCCCAGGCAGCCAGGGCCGGGACGAGCAGCCGCAAGTCCAACCCCACCCGTTCCCGGGGCTCGGCGCCGTCCGGGGCGCCTCGCGCTCCACGCAGATTCGCCGCGTGCTCGGGCGGCGTCACCACCCCAGTCACGGGGCGACTCACACCGTCACCTTGGGCTGCAGCTGGGCGAAGATCTTCTCCCCGATCCCACTCACCTCACCGAGCTCGTCGACCGTGGTGAAACGTCCGTGCTCGGTGCGCCAGTCCAGGATTCGCTGGGCCAGCACCGGTCCCACACCGGGCAGCTCCTCGAGCTGCGCTGCGGTCGCGGTGTTGAGGTTGACCAGGCCCCCGGCCGCGCCCGTCCCGCCGGGCGCACCCGCCCCGGATCCCCCACCGCCGACACCACCGGAACCCGTCGCACCGCCAGCACCGCCCGCCGCTGTGCCACCTGCCGAGCCCGCGCCGGGCAGCACCTCCCCCGGCTTGGGCACCCGAACCTGCTCCCCGTCAGCCACTGGTCGCGCGAGGTTGATGACGGACAGGTCTGCACCCTCGCGCGCCCCACCGGCCTTCGCGATGGCGTCGGTCACGCGTGCTCCCGCCGGCAGGCGCACCACTCCCGGCTTGGCCACCTGCCCGACGACGTGGACCGTCACCGTTCCCGATGCCTGGGCCGGCGGCCCACCGCCACCGGCACTTCCCGTCGTTGCCGAGGTGAAGGTGGAGCCACGCAGCAGCGTGGCTCCGGACGTGGAGGGCGTGAGCGGCTCGGGCTCGCTGGCCGCTCGCGCCATGACGACCCGCACCCCGAACACCGCAGCTGCCACCAGGAGCACCACGACCAGACCGGCCACCGCCGCCCGCGGGCCGGTGAGCCGACCGCCGCGCAACGACGCCGGCACCACGACCCACGCGGGCGAGGGCGGCATGGGCCGTCGGTGCCGCCCCGAGCGATGGCTGGTCACGCGTGCCGCGGTCACCGCGTATGCCGCGTCCTCCGCCTCGTATGCCGCGTCCTCCGCGTCCGAGTCCGCCGTGACGCCATCCGCACGGCGCCGCGGACGCTGCGGCGACGGACCGCCTACCGTGCTCGTCGAACCGGCCGACGGGGCAGCGCCTCCGGGAGGCGACGCCAGCCAGGACCGTTCGGGCTGCCAGAACGATGACGGCGACTCACCGGTCGCGCCCTGCCTGCCTCGTTCCAACACGGCACGCAGACGGGGTGACGGCTCGGGCGGGCGGCGACGAAACGGCATACCGGCACGCTAGGAAGCCGTCCACGCACCCGACAGGACGCCCGCGCCCGCCTGTGGACACGCGCGCGCGGAACCTCAGCCTGTGGATGAGTCCCGTCGCGCGGCGACCCAGAGCTCGATGTTGCGGCGGTGACGGTAGATGACGACGAGCGCGACCACCACACACCAGACCCCGGCAGCCCGGTCGGCGAACGACTCCGACGCCACCACACTCCACACCCCCGCGGCCAGCAGCAGCAGGCACGCCGCCACCGAGGCCCCCGCCACCCACCGCATCCGCCACACGAGCAACCCGAACACGACCACCATGGCCAGCCCGAACCACGGTGCCACCGCGAGGATCGCGCCGAGCGAGGTCGCCACACCCTTGCCGCCACGCCCGAGCAGGAACGGCGACCAGATGTGGCCGAGCACGACGGCCAGCCCCACGACGAGGGCCACCACCGGCCCGAGGAAGTGCGCCGAGAGCACCACCGGCAGGTAGCCCTTGAGCACGTCGAGCACACCGACGACCACACCCCACTTGGCGCCGAGGACGCGGCCGGCGTTGGTGGCTCCGGGGTTGCCGGAACCGGAGTGCGCCAGGTCCTTGCCGAGGAGCCGGGCGAGGATCGTCGCGGGGTTGACCGACCCCAGGAGGAAGGCCGCCACTGCCGCTACCGCGCCCTGGACGAGCCCGCCCACCGACCAGTCCACCCCGGCCATCGTCGTCATGTGACCGCTGCGCCCGCCGCCCCGCTCACGCGCGGCGACACCGCCACAGCCAGGGTGCCGGGCCCGACGTGCGCCCCGACGACGGCGCCGAGCTCGACGAGCGACACCTCGCCGGCCTCGGGCACCCTCTCGCGCAACCGCGTCACGAGGTCCTCGGCCCGGGCCGCCGAGTCGAGGTGGTGCACGGCGATGTCGACGCCGTCCGTCGCCTTGGCTGCGGCCTCGACGGCGAGCTCCTCGAGCCGGCCGATCGCGCGCGAGGACGTGCGCACCTTCTCCAGCGGCCGGATGTGGCCGTCGTCGAGCCCGAGGATCGGCTTGATCGCCAGGGCGGACCCGAGGAAGGCCGACGCCGACCCGATCCGCCCACCGCGGCGCAGATGCTCGAGGGTGTCGACGTAGAACACCACGGTCGACTCCTCCGCGCGCCGGCGTGCGACCTCTGCCACGTCATCCAGCGACGCGCCACTGGCCGCCGCTTCGGCAGCCGACACGACGGCATACCCCATGGCCATGCCGAGGGACCGAGAGTCGACGACTCTCACGGGCACGGGTGACTGCTGTGCTGCCAGGTGAGCGGACTCGACGGTCGATGACATGTCTGCCGATATGTGCACGGAGACAACGGAATCCGCTCCCTTGGATGCCGCCTTCTCATAGGCGTCGAGGAACGCCTGGGGTGACGGGCGTGACGTCGAGACCGGCTTGAACCTGCGCAGCGCCTCGGCCACCTCGCCGGTGGTCACGTCGACGCCCTCGCTGAACTCCGTGCCCCCGATGATGACGTGTAGCGGCACCACGTGGATGCCGTGCGCGTCGACGACGGAGGCAGGCAGGTATGCCGTGGAGTCCGTGACGAGGGCGACGCTCACCTTGCGCAGGCTACCGGGCTGGGCAGTGCATCACTCGACAACCGTGCGGGTCAGGCGGGGACGACGTTGACGAGCTTGGGCGCGCGCACGATGACCGTGCGGATGCCGTTCTCGGTGGCGGCGACAACCTTGGGCAGCGCCAGCACCTGTTCGCGCAGCGCGTCCTCGGTGATGTCGGCCGGCACCTCGAGTCGGTCACGCACCTTGCCCTTGATCTGCACGACGCAGGTGACCGTGTCCTCGACGAGCAGCGCGGGGTCGGCCACCGGGAACGGCACGTAGGTGATCGTCTCGTCGTGACCCAACCGTCGCCACAGCTCCTCGGCGATGTGCGGCGCCACCGGCGACACCATCTGGATGATCGTCTCGGCGGCCTCGCGCGGCACGGCGTCGAGTTTGGTCAGGGCGTTGTTGAGCTCGATGAGGCGGGCGATGGCGGTGTTGAAGCCCAAGGTCGCGTAGTCACGGGTGACGGCGTCGATGGTCTTGTGCATGACGCGCTTGGTCTCGTCGTCGAGGGGGCCGTCGACGACCCGCAGCTCGCCTGTCTGCTCGTCGATCACGTTGCGCCACAAGCGCTGCAGGAACCGCTGCGCTCCGACGACCGCCCGGGTCTCCCAGGGTTTGGAGAGCTCCAGCGGACCCATCGACATCTCGTAGACGCGCAACGTGTCCGCGCCGTACGCCTCGTACATCTCGTCGGGGCTGACGACGTTCTTCAGCGACTTGCCGATCTTGCCGAACTCGCGGGTGACAGATTCGCCGTTCCACGTGAACGAGGGGTTCTGTGGGTCGCCGCCGTCGGCCTCCGACACCTCGACCACCTCGGCCGCCGGCACCGGCTGACCGCGGTCGTCGCGGTAGGCGTACGCCTGGATGTAGCCCTGCGAGAAGTACTTGCGGAACGGTTCCTCGCTCGTCAGGTGGCCCAGGTCGAAGAGCACCTTGTGCCAGAACCGCGCGTAGAGCAGGTGCAGCACGGCGTGCTCGACACCACCGATGTAGAGGTCGACACCACCGGGGTCGGTGACCCCAGCCGGCGCCCCCTCGACCGGCTCGGCGTGCTTGCCCATCCAGTACGCCTCGTTGCCGGGCGCGACGAACGCCTCGTCGTTGTCCGGGTCGAGGTAGCGCAAGTAGTACCAACAGGATCCGGCCCAGTTGGGCATCGTGTTGGTCTCCCGGGTGAACGTCCGGGGTCCACGCCCGTCACCCAGGTCGAGCTCGACGTTGACCCAGTCCGTCGCCCGCGACAGCGGGGCCTCCGGGCTCGACGACGAGTCCTCCGGGTCGAACGTCTTGGGCGAGTAGTCGGGCACGTCCGGCAGCTCGACCGGCAGCATCGCCTCGGGCACCTTGTGGGCAACACCGTTCTCGTCGAAGACGATCGGGAACGGCTCGCCCCAGTAGCGCTGCCGGCTGAACAGCCAGTCACGCAGCTTGTAGTTGACCGTGGCCTCGCCAAACCCCTTGGCCACCAACCAGTCGATGATCGCGGCCTTGGCTTCCTCGACGCCCATGCCGTCGAGCGAGATCTCGTCGTTGGCCGAGTTGATGGCCGGCCCGTCACCCGTGAACGCCGTGGTCTCGTCGTGCCCCTCGGTGGGCTGGACGGTGCGGACGATCGGCAGCCCGAACTTCTCGGCGTACTCCCAGTCCCGCGCATCCTGAGCCGGCACCGCCATGATCGCGCCGGTGCCGTAACCCATCAGCACGTAGTCGGCGACGAAGACGGGGATCTGCTCGCCGTTGACCGGGTTCGTCGCGTAGGCGCCGGTGAAGACACCGGTCTTGTCCTTGCCCTCGGTCTGCCGCTCGACGTCACTTTTGCGCGAGGCCGCCAGCTGGTATGCCGCGACCGCTTCCTTCGGGGTCGCCGCACCTGCCGTCCAGGCCGGGTTGACGTCCGCGGGCCAGTTGCCTTGGGAGACAATGGATTCCAGCAGCGGGTGTTCGGGTGCGACCACCATGAAGGTGGCGCCGAACAACGTGTCCGGCCGGGTCGTGAAGACCTCGATCGAGGCGTCCTGACCCACCACCGGGAACCGCACGCGCGCGCCCTGGCTGCGTCCGATCCAGTTGCGCTGCATGAGCTTGACCTTCTCCGGCCAGTCCACGCGGTCGAGGTCGTCGGCCAGCCGGTCGGCATACGCGGTGATGCGCATCATCCACTGGCGCAGGTTGGTCTTGTAGACCGGGAAGTTGCCGCGCTCGGAGCGGCCGTCGCTGGTGACCTCCTCGTTGGACAGCACGGTGCCCAGACCGGGCGCCCAGTTGACGGGCGCCTGCGAGGTGTAGGCCAGACGGAACCCGTCCAGCACCTCCCCCTGCTCCGCCTCCGACAGTGCCGCCCAGTCACGTCCGTCCGGGACCGCCCGCGACCCCGACTCGAACTGCGCGACCAGCTCGCTGATCGGCCGCGCCTTGCCCTTGCCACCGTCCTCGCGCACCGCGTCGACGTCGTACCACGCGTCCCAGATCTGCTCGAAGATCCACTGGGTCCACTTGTAGTACTTCGGGTCGATGGTCTCGATCGAGCGCCGGTCGTCGTGCGCCAGCCCCAGCCGTCGCAGCTGGCGCTTCATGACGACGATGTTCTCCTCGGTCGTCTTGCGCGGGTGCTGCCCGGTCTGCACGGCATACTGCTCGGCCGGCAGCCCGAACGCGTCGTAGCCCAGGCAGTGCAGGACGTTCTTGCCCGTCATCCGGTGGTAGCGCGCGAACACGTCGGTGGCGATGTAGCCCAGCGGGTGGCCGATGTGCAGCCCCGCACCGGACGGGTAGGGGAACATGTCGAGGACGAGCAGCTTCTCGCGGTCGCCGACCTTCTCCGGCTCGGCCCACGGGCCTGCGGGGTTGGGCGCGTGGAAGGTGCCCTGCTCCTCCCACCGGTCCTGCCAGGTGGTCTCGATCGTGTCGGCCAGCTCGGCGGTGTACCGGTACGGCGTCTCGCTCATGTTCGTCCTCGTCGTCTCATCTGGGTCCACTCACAACGAAGCCCCTCGCGCAGGAGGGGCTGGCCGCGTCGACGTCCGTCTCGGTGCGTCGTCCGCGGCTAGGTAAGGAGCAGGAACCGTGCCACGAGCACAGGTTAGCGCAGCAGCCCGATCACGATCAGCACCTGTCCGACGTGGTAGGTCACCATCACCGCGAGGGGGCCGAACCGCAGTGGGCGCACGAACCGGTTCCACGCCAGCACCGTGTCGCTCACCATGAAGACGGTCGCTCCCAGCGCCACCAGCGGTCGTCCCGTCGCCCAGGCCCCGACAACCATGACGCCGATGACCGCCATGTATGCCGCGCACGCGCCTCCCAGCGCAGGCCCACCTTCGCGTACGGCGGAGGGGACGATGCGCCGCCCCGCTGTCGCGGCGGCGAGCGCCACGAGGGCCGCACCGGCGAGCGCGAGCCGGCCCGACGGCATACCGGTCAGGGTGAAGGCAACCACGTAGGCGAGGTGGGCCAGGAGGAACGCTCCCAGCCCGACGACGAACCGAGGCTCGCTCTCGGACAGCAGCGCGATGTCTCCGACGAGGCTGAGGGCAAGTGCCGCGAGAAGGGCCCAGCCCCCGCCCATCGACCAGGCCGCGACCAGCAGGGCGGCGAGGACCAGGGGCTTGAGGACCGTCTCGACGCGCTTGGCGCCCACGGCCGCCGCCCACCAGTCGACCGGTGCGGCAACGGCGACGACCAGCCAGGTGAGCAGGAGCACAGCGACAGCGTGACAGGGCGGGGTTCACAGATACCCCCCTAGGGTATATGGTGACTGTCATGAGCTCTCCGCAGACGACTCACCAGCACGGCCACGCCGAGACCCACGACGGGCACGACGGGCACGGCGGGCACTCGATGTCGGGCGGCCACGGTGGTCACGGCGACCACGTGGGTCAGTTCCGGCGGCTGTTCTGGATCATGCTCGTGCTCGCGATCCCGGTCGTGGTGTTCAACGACATGTTCGCCGAGCTGCTCGGCTACGAGCTGCCCCATGGCGGCTGGGTGAAGTGGGTCTCGCCGGTCCTCGGCACCGTCGTCTACCTGTGGGGTGGCAAGCCGTTCCTCACCGGCGCCGTGTCGGAGATCCGCTCCCGCAAGCCCGGGATGATGCTGCTCATCGGGCTCGCGATCACGGTGGCGTTCGTCGCGTCATGGGGTGCCACGCTCGGGGTGCTCGACATGGAGCTCAACTTCTGGTGGGAGCTCGCGCTGCTCGTCGTGATCATGCTGCTCGGTCACTGGATCGAGATGCGGTCGCTGGCGCAGACGACCTCGGCGCTCGACTCGCTCGCGGCGCTGCTGCCGGACGAGGCGGAGAAGGTCGTGGGCGACGAGGTCGTCACCGTCTCCCCCGCCGACCTGGCTGTCGGCGACGTCGTCATCGTGCGGCCCGGCGCGTCGGTGCCCGCCGACGGTCGCATCGTCGACGGGTCGGCGAGCATGGACGAGTCGATGGTCACCGGCGAGTCGAAGACCGTGCGCCGCGAGGTCGGAGAGCCGGTGGTGGCCGGAACGGTGGCCACGGACTCGGGTCTGCGGGTCGAGGTCACGGCGACCGGCGACGACACGACCCTGGCCGGCATACAGAAGCTCGTCGCCGACGCCCAGGCTTCGTCCTCACGCGCGCAACGCATCGCGGACCGCGCGGCCGCGCTGCTGTTCTGGTTCGCACTCGGGTCGGCGGTGGTGACCGCGATCGTGTGGACCGCGATCGGGCGACCCGACGACGCCGTGGTCCGCGCGATCACCGTGCTCGTGATCGCCTGCCCCCACGCCCTCGGGTTGGCCATCCCACTCGTCGTGTCGATCGCGACCGAGCGGGCCGCCAAGGGTGGCGTGCTCGTGAAGGACCGCCTGGCGCTGGAGTCGATGCGCACGGTCGACGCGGTGCTCTTCGACAAGACCGGGACGCTCACGAAGGGCGAGCCCACTGTCACCGGTGTCGAGCCCCGGGGGGACCACTCCGAGGACGAGCTGCTGTCGCTCGCGGCCGCCGCAGAGACCGACAGCGAGCACCCCCTCGCGCGGGCCATCGTCGGCGCTGCACGCGCGCGGGGGTTGAAAGTGCCTGCGGCGCAAGACTTCTCGTCGTCGCCTGCCGTCGGGGTGCGGGCGGTCGTCGAGGGTGCGGCGGTCGAGGTCGGCGGTCCGCACCTGCTCGACGAGCGCGGAGCCCAGGAGCTGCCGGTGGCCGAGCAGTGGCGCACCGAGGGTGCGATCATCCTGCACGTGCTGCGCGACGGTGAGGTGATCGGGGCGCTGCGACTGGCCGACGAGATCCGGCCCGAGTCGCAGGAGGCAGTCGACGCGCTGCACGCCGCCGGGGTGCAGGTCGTGATGATCACGGGTGACGCCAAGGCGGTGGCCGAGACGGTCGCGGGCCAGCTCGGCATCGACCGGGTCTTCGCGGGAGTCCGGCCCGAGGACAAGGCGGCCAAGGTGGCCGAGCTCCAGGCCGAGGGGCACAAGGTGGCCATGGTGGGCGACGGGGTCAACGACGCACCGGCCCTGGCTGCCGCCGACGTGGGGATCGCGATCGGTGCCGGCACGGACGTGGCGATCGGATCGGCGGGTGTCATTCTCGCGTCGTCCGACCCCCGCTCGGTGCTGTCGGTCATCCAGCTGTCGCGGGCGGCATACCGGAAGATGAAGCAGAACCTGTGGTGGGCCGCGGGTTACAACCTTGCCGCCGTCCCGCTCGCAGCCGGCGTCCTGGCGCCGGTCGGGTTCGTCATGCCGATGAGCGTGGGGGCGATCCTGATGTCGGTCTCCACCGTCGTCGTCGCGCTCAACGCCCAGCTGCTGCGCCGCCTCGACCTCACCCCCGCCGCGAGCGCCGCAGCCTTCCTGGACCGGCCCACCCGCTGACCCGCCGTCCGCCACTCCGGCCCGCCGTCGCCGCCGCTCCTCATGTCCCGCAACATGCCGTCCGGATCGGGTTTCCACGGCATGTTGCGGGACATGAAGTGGGGGCGGCCGGTCCGAAACTCGGTGGGCTGGTGACGCCAGCCACTCGTATGGTCGGCGTCATGAGCTCACCGGACTCCCCGCCGCCCGCGGACAGCCTTCCTGTCTCGACTGCTGAGGACCTGCGCCGCATCGTCGACGCGGTGATGGCCGGGTTTGCCCAGGTGCCGGACGACGCGTGGAACCGCGCGGCATACCGGCTCGACTGGGACTGTCGTGACACCGCAGCCCACCTCATGGACGACTTCGCGTTCTACGCACTCAACCTGGCCAGCCGCGTCGAGCACCTGGACAGCTATGCCCCGTTCGTCGAACCGCCGCCCTGGCGACCCGGGCACCCGCCGCAGAACTTCTGGCCCGACCCCGACCTGGGGACGGCCGGCATCGTCCGCGGCATCGACGCGACCGGTGGGCTGCTCGTGGCCGTGACAGCCACCGCACCGGACGGGCACCTCGGCTTCCACCCGCGGGGCAACGGGGACGCGTCCGGCTTCGCCGCGATGGGCATCGTCGAGGCCGCCGCCCACGCGTGGGATGTGTTGACCGCACAGGGAGTCGATTTCCGCATCGACGACGACATCTGCGCGCGGGTGCTGGCGCGCCTGTTTCCGTGGTCCCGCGAGACCGACGACCCGTGGCAGGAGTTCCTGCGCGTGTGCGGGCGCACCGAGGAGACGCGCGACCAGCCCTGGACGTGGGACTCCTCGGTGCGCGTCACCTACACCGTCGGAGCCCTCCGTCCGTCCTAGGTTTGGGGGCCGAAAGGTGCGTCAGGGCGCACTCCTGCGCCCTCAAACGAAACGAAGGACCAGACGCAAAAAGCGTGTCTGGTCCTTCGTTTCGTTGGTGGACCTCGGTAGAGAGTTTGAGAACCCCTACTCGGCATTGAAAACGGTGGTGTCCCGCAGGTCGCGTGGCGTATACAAGCGTTCTTGGCGGCCTTTGGAGCCGTCGGTTGTGGACTCGCGGGGTCGGATGGTGCGTGCAGTTGGGATAGCTCAAACCTTTCTGCGCCCGGCGCAGGTCGACGAGCTGGTGGCCCTGTATCGGGAAGGCGCGACCCTCGTTGAGTTGGGCGAGCGGTTCAGTGTTCACCGCCGCACAGTGGCTGCCCATCTTGTCCGCCGGTCGATCCCGATCCGCAGGCGCGGCCTCGATGAGTCCGACGTGACTGAGGCGGTCGAACTCTACGAGGGTGGTTCGACGCTGATAGAGGTCGGCTTGCGGTTCGGGGTGAGTCAACAGGCGGTCCGGCGCGCGCTCGACGTGGAAGGAGTCACGATCCGTCCGGGCGGCCGGCGCGCTCGGGTCAGTGCTTGATGCGCCTGACCCGGGAGGAAGATGCGTGGATCGTGGCGATCTGGATATCGAGCAGCGTGGTCGTGTCGCCGAGGGGCTGCGGTTCTCGGTCGGCGGTGTAGATGATCACGCCGGCGTCGTGGAGGTCCGCCATGATCTGCGGAACGACCCGGCTGAGCCGGTCCAGGCTGTAGGTCGCCGCAATTAGTCGCCGCAATTATCGGAGTGCTCCCGCCGATACGGGTTCCTGATTCATCGAGTGGTCGTGGGTGACCTGCTCAGCGCGTGCGCGGCGCCGCGCGACTGCTTCCTGGGTCCGGGCACGGACCAGGAGGGCGAGGCTGACCGGTCCCATGATGACGAACTTCATCGCGTTCCAGATCGCCCAAAATACGACGAGGTGAAGCCAGCCGGGGCCGCCATCATCGATGAGGCGGGTGCAAATGCTCGCGATCAGGAGGTAGGGCGCGGCGATCAGCATTGCCGGGATGCCCCATCTGAGACCGCGTCGCCTGCGGATCGCGTCGAGCAGCCGGTTGCTCGGCATGTAACGGCGCAGGTAGTAGCGGCTGTGGACACTGATCGTCCAGAAAAGGCGGAACATGGCGGGCCTCTCGTCACACGTGCTCTCCGTCGAGAAGGCAGTACGTGTATGAGCGCCCGTGGTGGGCCGTCCCGGAGGACCCGCAGATGAGAAGAACCTGCCTCACGCTCTACTATACTCCCGATCATGGGGTACAGGGGGCTTGTCTGCGTTTGGTTGCTGGCGATTTGATCCTTCAGCGCAGGCTGCAATGTCGCGGACCGAGTACGATCAGCCTGCCAGGTCTTCGACGTTCTCGCGGGCGGCCTCCAGGCTGTACTGCTCAACGGCTCTGGTCATTGAGCGTCGTGGGCAGGCTGACTATGAAGGTGGTCCCGAGGCTGGAACCTGCGCTTGCGGCGGTGATGCTGCCGCCGTGGGCGTCGACGATGGCTTTGCTGATGGTGAGGCCGATGCCGGAGCCGGTGCGGTCGCGAGTGCGTGCCGAGTCCCCGCGGTAGAACCGTTCGAAGGCGTGCTCTAGCTGCTCGGGTGTCATGCCTTCGCCGTTGTCGGTGACGTTGATGCCGACTTCCGCCCCGTCGCGTTGGGCGGCGACGGTGACGGTCGCCCCGGGTGGCGTGTGCCGGAGGGCGTTGGTCAGGAGGTTGGTCAGGACCTGCCCGATGCGGTGCCGGTCAACCTTCACGGCGAGGCCTGCTGCCGCCGTGGGGTCGATGACGAGGCTGACGCCCTGGGCGGCGTAGCGCTCTCGCATTCCTTCGTGGGCGGCCCAGAGCAGGTCGGCAACGGCGTGGTCGTGCAGATCGAGGTCGAGGCGGCCTTCTTCGGCTGTGGAGACCTCGTCGATGTCGTCGGCCAACCGAGTGAGTCGCTCGGTCTGCTCGGTCAGGGCGGCGCGGGAGTCGGGTCCGAGGGAGGCGATGCCGTCGTGCAGGCCCTCGTGGTAGGCGCTCAGGGTGGCGATCGGGGTCCGCAGCTCGTGCGCGAGGTCGGAGAGCATCCGCCGGCGGGTGTCCTCGACCCCTTCGAGCCGGGCCGCCATGGTGTTGAACGCGGTTGCGAGGGTCTCCAACTCGGTGCCGGAACCGACCAGTGGGACCCTCGTGGCGTAGTGGCCTCTGCTGAGCTCTCGGGCGGCGTGGGTTACTTGGTCCAGGGGGCGTCGCAGACGCCGGGTGAGGAACCAAGTCACTGCGGTGGCGGCCAGCAGGGAGATGAGCAGCCCCACGCCGACCGAGATGAGTGAGGCGTCCCGGTAGGCCATCTCGATATGGGCCAGCTCGGGCGAGTTCGACGGGTGGCCGGCTTGGAGGAGGTGGTCGTGGAAGATCGGGGGGCCGATGATCGTGGCGACCAGTCCGGCGGTGAGGGCGCCGGCAACGAGGACGATCGACTGCCCGGCCAGCAGTCGGGACGCGAGGCCGTGGGACGCATGGGCGCCGGGTGAGGTGTTCATCCCTTGCCCATCCGGTAGCCGATGCCGCGCACGGTGCTGATGTAGCGGGCCGTGTCCGGGTCATCGCCGAGCTTTCGGCGGAGGTGGGCGATGTGGACATCGACCAGGTGTTCATCACCGACCCAGTCGTCGCCCCAGACCTCGTCGATCAGCTGGCGGCGGGAGAAGGCCATGGTGGGCCGTTCGGCGAGTGTCATCAGCAGGTCTCTTTCCGTGGGGGTGAGCGCCACCGGATCACCGGCGAGGTGGACCTGCTGGCCAACCGAGTCCACGTGAAGTTCCCCGAACACCCACACCGGCTCCTGACGATGGGCACGGGACGTGCCGGTGCGGGGTCGGCGCAGGACGGTCTGAACCCGCGCGACGAGCTCGCGAACACTGAACGGTTTGGTGACGTAGTCGTCGGCGCCGACGGACAGGCCGATGAGGGTGTCGATCTCATCCTTGCGGGCGGTGACGACGATGACGTAGCAGTCCGTGAAAGTGCGGATCTGGCGGCACACCTCGATGCCGTCGAGTCCGGGCAGCCCGAGGTCGAGGATCACCACGTGGGCGTCTGATCACGCACCGCCTGCACCCCTTCCGGTCCGGTGTGCACGACGCGAGCCTGGTACCCGGCGCGGGACAGGTAGGCGCCGATCATCCCGGCGAGAGTCTTCTCATCCTCGATGACGAGAACACTTGGTCCGGGGGTTGGGTGTGTGGTGCTCACACTCGACATTCTCTCCCACCGTTCTCGCCCACCCGTGCTGTCGACGCCGCCTCGTCGGTAGCGCGTCCCGGATCTTCGTCAAACCTCAACTCAGCGAGAGTCTGATCACGACCTACACCGCACAGGATGGATCGTGTCGACACCACTGGGTTCACGACGACGGCAATGGCAAGGAGCACGCTCATGATGTGGGGCTACGGCATGGAGTGGTGGATGTGGTTGATCATGGGGAGCGGCACTCTCGCGTTCTGGCTCGTCATCGTCCTGGTCATCCGGGCACTGCTTCCCGGACGCGATCGCACGACCGCCGGGGCTGACCGCCCGGACCCGCTGACCCTGCTCAAGGAAGGCCTGGCCCGTGGCGAGGTCACCCCCGAGGAGTACGAACAGCGTCGCCGTCTGATCGCCGACGGCCACTGACTCTCTCTCCCCGACCCGGAAAGGCATCATGACCTCGCCCCTACTGTCCCGCCGCAACGTCCTGCTCGGCGGCCTGGGTGTCACCGCGACCGCGGCCCTAGCCGCCTGTACATCATCGCCCGGGTCTACCGGTACGCCGTCCCGTACGTTCGGCACGCCGACCCCGATCCCGCCGTCCCCGGGGCAGAAACTGATCGAGAAGACCCTCACAGCGAAACCGGTCACCCTCGACCTGGGCGGACGGCAGGTGTCGACCTGGGCATACGGAGACGTCGCCCCCGGGCCTTTGGTCCGGGCGACCGCGGGTGACTTCCTACGGCTCACGCTGGACAACCAGCTGCCCGCGGACACCACCATCCACTGGCACGGCATCCGATTGCGCAACGCCGCCGATGGGGTCCCTGGCCTGACCCAGGACCCGGTCAAGCCAGGCGCCCAGTACGTGTACGAGTTCACCGTCCCCGACCCCGGCACCTACTTCTTCCACCCGCATGTCGGCGTCCAGCTCGACCGCGGCCTGTACGCACCGATGGTGATCGACGACCCCAACGAACAAGGCGGATATGACGCCGAGTGGATCGTCGTCCTCGATGACTGGATCGACGGGACCGGCACCACCCCCGACGCCGTGCTCAAGAAGCTCATCGCCGACGGCGGCACCGCCTCCTCCGGCGACATGGGCGGGATGGACCACGGCTCGATGGGCGGGATGTCGATGGGTGCCGGGCCGTGGGGCGACGCCGGCGATGTCACATACCCGTTCTTCCTGGTCAACGGCAGACCCCCCACCGATCCCGAGGTCCTGACCGCCAAACCCGGCCAGAAGGTCCGGCTGCGGATCATCAACGCTGCCTCCGACACGATCTTCACCGTCGCTTTGGGCGGGCACCGGATGACCATCACGCACACCGACGGGCATGCGGTCCAGCCGAGCGAGGTCGATGCCTTCTACATCGGGATGGGCGAACGCTACGACGCGGTCGTCACCCTCAAGGACGGGGCTTTCCCGCTGGTGGCCAGGCCGTTCGGCAAGACCAGCGGCGGCCAGGCCATGGCCCTGGTCCGCACCGCGGGCGGTGCCGCGCCCGGTGCGGATGTCACCCCACCCGAGTTGTCCGGGCAGGTGCTGATCGGTTCCCAGTTGCAGCCGGCGGAGTCCGCGAAGCTGCCCGCCAAGGCACCGGATGCGACCGTCGACCTGAATCTCCAGGGCTCGATGAAGCCCTACCGGTGGGGCATCAATGGGGCCCCGTTCGGGAAGAACGAACCCCTCACCGTCACGGCCGGGCAACGGCTGCGGATCAACGCCGTCAACATGACGATGATGACCCACCCGCTGCACCTGCACGGTCACACGTTCGCGCTGCCCTCTGGTCTGCGCAAGGACACCGTCCTGATGGCGCCGATGCAGTCCTTCGCGATCGACCTCGATGCCGACAACGCGGGCGACTGGATGATCCACTGCCACAACATCTACCACGCCGAGGCTGGCATGATGATCGCCCTGGAGTATGCCAAGTGAACGGGCCAGTGCTGCGGGCGCTGTCAGCCGGTGCCCTGGTCCTCGCCTTCGGTGGTCTGTCCGCCTGCGTGGCTACGACCGCGCCGGACGCATCCGGCTCCCGACCTGCCGGGACGGCTTCAAGCCCTCCATCGGAAGCGGATGAGTCGAACGCGCCGATCGCCATCACTCACATCCACGCCGTTGCGCGAGACCCGGAGACTGGCGAGCTACTGCTGGCCACCCACGAAGGGCTCTTCCGTCATGTCAAGGGCGAGCTGAGCCAGAACGGGCCGATCATCGACCTGATGGGCTTCGCTGTCGGGCCCAACGGCACCTTCTACGCCTCCGGCCATCCGGGCATCGGGGTCGATCTGCCTCAGCCGGTCGGCTCATCACCTCCGCCGATGGCGGCCTCAGCTGGCAGGTCACCTCGCGAGGTGGAGAATCCGACTTCCATGCCCTCACCGTCGGACCCAAGGGCGTGACCGGATTCGACGGGACCCTGCGCACCAGCACGGACGGCCGCTCTTGGACAGACCGCAGCATCGCCGCCCCACCCCGGGCACTGGCCGCCTCACCCACCTCCGGGACTCTCCTGGCCACGACCGCTGCAGGCCTGCTCCTCAGCACTGACGACGCAGCGACCTGGCAGAAGCTCACGCCACCGGATGAACCGCCCCGGCGTGTCCGGAGACTCTCTCAAACGGTCAGCTCAGCCGATTGCTGGGCTGTGAGTTGAGCGTAGTAGGCCTGCTCGAGTTCGGCCGGTGGGATGTCGCCGCAGTACTCGTACAGCCTCCTGAAGTTGAACCAGTCGACGTACTCTGCGGTGGCGATCTCCACGTCATCGACGCCCTTCCAAGGCTTGCGCGGCTTGATCAGTTCGGTCTTATACAGCCCGTTGATCGTCTCGGCGAGGGCGTTGTCGTACGAATCGCCCGTGCTGCCAACGGATCCAGCGATCCCGGCCTCGGCCAGGGCTTGCCCGAACCGGATCGAGGTGTACTGGGACCCGCGATCGTTGTGATGGACCAGATCCGTGAAATCGGCTGTGCCGTAACGGTTCCGGGTCCACACGGCCTGCTCGAAAGCATGCAGCACGAAGTCGGTGGTCATCGAGGAACTGACCGACCAGCCCAGGATCCGGCGGGCGTAGGCGTCGACGACGAACGCCACGTACACCCACCCCGACCAGGTGCTCACATAAGTGAAATCGGCGACCCACAACCGGTCCGGGGCCGTCGGTGTGAACCGGCGACCGACCAGGTCATCAGCGCGGGCCGCTCCCGCATCGGTCACCGTGGTGCGTTTGACCTTGCCCCGCCGGGCACCGACCAGATGCTCATCGGCCATCAGCCGCTCCACCGTGCACCGGGCCACCGGCACACCCTCCCGGTTCAGCTGCAACCACACCTTCCGGGCGCCGTACACCCCGCAGTTGGCGGCGTGCACGCGACGAATCTCGTTGATCAACAACGCATCCCGCCACTGTGTGGCCGTCACCGGACGCGACACCTGCTCGTAGTACGTCGATGGGGCGATCCGCAGACCATGCTCGGACAGCACGGCGCAGATCGGCTCGACACCCCACCGCAGACCACCGGGCTCACGCCGATCAGCGTGAGCCCGGATGAAGTCCACAATCAGCCGTGTGGCCGGTCGAGCTCGGCCGCAAAGAAAGCCGAGGCCGCCTTCAGAATCGAGTTCGCACGCTTCAACTCCGCGTTCTCCCGCTTCAGCCGGCGGACCTGCTCCGACTCCTCGCTGCTCAGCCCGGCCCGGGCGCCGGCGTCCACCTCGCCCTGGCGGACCCACTGCCGCACCGTCTCACCCGAGCTGACGCCCAACAGCCCCGCGATCCGCCGCATCGCCGACCACTCCGACTCCTCCGGCGACCGCTCCGCGACCATCCGCACCGCCCGCTGCTTCAACTCCAACGGGTACCGCTTCGTAGATTTCCCTGACATGACTCCAACCTTCCCAAGGTTCGAAGTCTCCGGACACGCCGGGGCGATTCAGGAGACCGCGGTGCTGGTCGCGTGGGCAGACGAGCAGACCATCGTCACCACCACCAGCGCTGGACGCTTGGCGACAAGTGACGACGCCGGCACGACCTGGACCCTGCACCCCGACACCATCGGCACCGCCGATTCCCTGTTCGCCGAGCGCACCACTGACGGCAAGGTCGAGATCATCGTTGTCGTCGACGGGAAGGTCCTTCGCACCACCGATGCCGGAGCAACCACCGAAGTCGTCGTCCAGTGACCCGGCCGACATCTTGACCCACCCTTCATCAACCCAAGGCCATACCGCCACATCGGGCGACGAGTCTGAAGACACAGGGCAAACGGCCCGGGACGAACATACGAAGGAGACCCACCATGGCCACGCGGCACTCACCGTCCAACGACTACGCACAGTTCACGCAACCTACCCAGACACCCACACCCGAGACCCCGGCGCCCAGCCCCGGGCACGGTCACGGCTGGCTGATGTGGCTCATGTGCGTGCCCATGCTCGTCGTCATCGGAATGCTCATCGCCGCCGGCGGCCTCGGCGCCGGCGGCCTCCTCTACGCCCTGGGCTGCCTCGCCATGATGGGCGCCATGATGCTGTGGATGAACCACGGAAACAGGGGAAACCCATCCTGACGGACCCCCACGACCCGACCTTGCCCTAGTTCTCACCAGGCCACGGCCTCTGCGCCCCGACACAGAAAACAACCCGCTGCTGTGCATATACCCCGGCGGGGTATATGGCGTTAAATGGTCCGAGTCCAGGAAGAAGCGGATGATCACCACAAAGACACATATTCGGCTGCCCGCCATGAACCTGCGGCAACTGCGAGGGAACCGTCCGAGGCGGATGTCGCCCAGTTGGCCGGTGTCCACTCATCAAGGTGGAGGCCCAGACGGGCGAACTGGTCCCATCAGCGTCGACAGCCAGAACGAAGGACACCGCATGACCTTCGCGACACCCAGGGCGCTGGCCGCCACGCTCGCCGCCCGGGCATGGACACCGATGGACGCGCTCGCGCAGGAGAGCCAACCGTGATGAACCACGAGCACCACTACGACCAATCCACCGCGACGGAGCCGCTCACAGATCCCGTGTGCGGCATGAACGTAAACGCCTCGACAGCACCCGTCCTCGACCACGACGGTCAGCAGTACCACTTCTGCTCGGAGCATTGCCGTGACCGATTCCACGCGGACGCCGCCGCGTTCATCGGTCCCGCAGCCGAACATGCAACAATGCCCGCCGCCAGCCACGATGCGCCCATCAGCGGCGAGGCGACGGAGTGGACCTGCCCTATGCATCCAGAGATCCGCCGCCCCGGGCCCGGGTCCTGCCCCATCTGTGGGATGGCCCTGGAGCCGGTGACCGTCACCGCCGATACCGGCCCCAGCCCCGAGCTAGCCGACATGACTCGCCGGTTCTGGGTCGCCACCGCGCTGACGATCCCCACCGTCGTCCTTGAGATGGGACGCCACTTCATCCCGTGGCTGCACGACCTCATCCCGGCCCGTACCTCGGTGTGGCTCCAGCTGGCGCTCGGCACACCCGTCGTGCTGTGGGCCGGGTGGCCCTTCTTCGTCCGCGGCTGGGCCTCGGTCCGCACCCGCAACCTCAACATGTTCACCCTGATCGCGATGGGCACCGGAATCGCGTGGCTGTTCAGCGTGATCGCCACCTTCACGCCGGGTGTCTTCCCCGACTCCTTCCGCGGTGACGCGGGCACCGTCGACGTCTACTTCGAAGCCGCCGCCGTCATCACCACCCTGGTCCTGCTGGGGCAGGTCCTGGAGCTGCGCGCCCGCGAGCAGACCTCCGGCGCCATCAAAGCCCTGCTCGATCTCAGCCCCAAGACCGCCCGCCGCATCACCGCCGACGGCGACGACGAAGAGATCCCCCTCGACACCGTCCAGCTCGGTGACCGCCTCCGGGTCCGCCCCGGCGAGGCGGTACCGGTCGACGGAACCGTGGAGGATGGCCGCTCCGCCGTCGATGAGTCCCTGGTCACTGGTGAGTCCATGCCGGTCACCAAGAACAGCGGCGACACCGTCATCGGCGGCACCATCAACGGCAGCGGCGCCCTGGTCATGCGCGCCGAGAAGGTCGGACGCGACACCATGCTCGCCCGAATCGTTGCCATGGTCGCCGACGCGCAACGCTCCCGCGCCCCGATCCAGCGGATGGCCGACAAGGTGGCCGGCATCTTCGTGCCCGCCGTCATCACCATCGCCGTGGTCGCGTTCATCGTCTGGGCACTGGTCGGCCCGGACCCGAAGCTCGCCCACGCCCTCATCGCCGCCGTGGCGGTCCTGATCATCGCCTGCCCCTGCGCGCTCGGGCTGGCCACCCCCATGTCGATCATGGTCGGTGTCGGTCGCGGCGCAGGCCTGGGCGTCCTGATAAAGAACGCCGAAGCCCTCGAACGCATGGAGAAGGTCGACACCCTGGTCGTTGACAAGACCGGCACACTCACCGAAGGACGACCCACCGTCACCGGCATCGTCACCACCGGCAGCGACCGTGATGACAACGAGCTGCTGCGCATCGCCGCCGGCGTCGAACGCGCCTCCGAGCACCCACTCGCCATGGCCATCATCGAAGCCGCCACCCAGCGAGGCCTGCACATTCCAGACGTGACCGACTTCGACTCACCCGTCGGGCGCGGCGTCCTGGGGACCGTCGACGGCCACCGGGTGACCATCGGAAGCGCGACGTTCCTCAACTCTGAGGGCCTCGACACGAGCCCGCTCGCCGCCCGCGCCGACGAGCTCCGCGGCGACGGTGCGACCGTCATCCACATCGGAATCGACGACCACTCCGCTGGTATGTTCGCGATCGCCGACCCCATCAAGGAAACCACCCCCGCCGCCCTGAAGGCTCTGCGCGCGGACGGCATCGACGTCGTCATGCTCACCGGCGATAACCGGGTCACCGCCCAGGCAGTCGCCAAGACGCTCGGCATCGATCACGTCGAGGCCGAAGTGCTGCCCGACCACAAGAGTGACATCGTCACCAAGCTCCGCGGCGAAGGTCACGTCGTCGCGATGGCCGGCGACGGCGTGAACGACGCGCCAGCCCTGGCCTCCGCCGACGTCGGCATCGCCATGGGATCAGGCACGGACGTCGCCATGGAAAGCGCCGGCATCACCCTGCTCAAGGGCGACCTCACCGGGATCGTGCGCGCACGTCTTCTCTCCGAGAAGACCATGGCCAACATCCGGCAGAACCTGTTCTTCGCCTTCGTCTACAACGCCCTCGGCATCCCCATCGCCGCCGGCGTCCTCTACCCCGTCTTCGGGCTCCTGCTCTCACCCATCATCGCCGCCGCCGCCATGGCCCTCTCCAGCGTCAGCGTCATCGCCAACGCCCTACGACTGCGCGCTCAAACCATCGGTGGTGATGAAGACGATCGACGTTGAGCTGCTCGTCGTCCCGGACTGCACCAGCGAGGCAGCCGCGGTGCGGCTGATCACGGCTGCCGTGAGCCAGTGCGGGACAGACGCGCGAGTACACCGCTCCATCGTCGTCAGCGATGAGCAAGCCCAGCAACGGGGATTCACGGGGTCACCGACAATCCTCATCAACGGCGCCGACCCCTTCGCCCGTCAAGGAGCAGCGCCCGCTCTGGCCTGCCGGCTCTACCCGACCGCAGTCGGGCTGCGTGGTGTACCCGAACTCCGGAACGTGATACAAGCGCTCCAGCGTGCGGCAGGGGTGGCCACCTCAGCTGGCGATCACGGCGGCGATATCGCGAGGGGCGGTGCGCAACGTACGGGTTGAGGCACCTCGGGTGTGAGCGGTGCACGTGTGGCGCGCTGCGTCGACGCTTACGCGCGTCGCCCTCGGGAGGATGCCCGATGCCGCCCGGCACCAGGTGCATCGTGGAGCGTCGCGATCAGGGGCATACGCAACCAGATCGAACTCTTTGAAGGCGCGCACACTATTATCCCGCTCGGAGTCCATTCCACACCCCAATCAACACGTGTCGGCAAGGCACTGTGGGGCAGGCCTAGATCACAGGCTCGGGCCGAGAAAGACTTGCTCGACCGGCGAACGCTCGACATTCGCTGTGTGTTCACGAGAGATGTCCCTTGCCTTGTCGAGTGCTGTTCTGGCACGGGCGGCGTCGATCTTCTGGGCGGTTGACTGAGGGGGCGATCCGAGGGGTGTGTCGTCGGTGATGCGATACCGGTCCCGGTAGGCCGCGACTGTGCGGGCATGTCGCCGCCATGCTGTTGCCTTCCGCGAATCGCGAGGAGGCACGCCGAGCGGTTTCGTCCAGGCTTCCCGGGCGTCGCGTGCGGCGTCGAGTACCGCGTCGGTGCGGGCCTCGATCAGTTCACGCCGCTCATCAAGTGCTCGGCGCATGTCCGTGTACATCGGGCCGTCGGCGTGCGGGACGAGGCCGGCGATCAACCGCGGTGCCTTGCGGGTGCGGCCCGACCCTGCCGGCCGTGCGGTCGCGCGTTCGACGCGGTGGTGAAGGACGGAAGCGATGTCGTCAGCATCACCGAACCCGCGCGCGGCGACGAGGCGCGGGAGCAGTCGGTCCATGTCGTGGTGATTCGCCTCGGCCCTTCGCAGCTCGGCGGTGAGTGCGCCGAACGTTTCCGAGTCGAGCACGGTGTCGACTTGCTCGGCGGTGAGCCCCGATGCACGAACCAGGCTCGCCCAGCGGTCGCGTTGCGCAGCGGCGGCGATCGTCTCGTACTCCGCAGCGAGTTGGGCGATGGAGCCCCACTGCTCGTGTTCGGCGGTGATGGTCTCGTGCGCGGACAGCTCAGCGCCGACGTGCTGGAGCACCCCGTTCAGCACGCTCCTGCCGGTGGCATCCGGGTTCTCGCCCGGATGCGACTCCGTGTGAGCATCGTCAATCCGGTCGAGGATCACATACGCACGGTTGGAACGCATGCCTCTTGTCATCGCGACGTAGAAATTCTCCCGCGTCGTGGTGGGCTCGACCAGAACGTGGGCGGTGTCGACGGTGACGCCCTGGGCGCGGTGGGCGGTGACCGCGTACCCGAGATCGACGTGCTCGGCCACATAGGACGCCGGGAGGAGGATCGAGCCGCCGAACCTGCGACCGGTCTTGCGGATGGTGATCGAGCCGTCGTCGCGGACGTTGGTGATGGTCCAGGTGTCGCCGTTGCGTACCCACTCCTTGCTGTTGCGGAGGCGGCGGTCGTTGCGGCGGGTGATGATCGTGTCTCCGACTCCGGCGGCGGTGCCGCCGTTCAGCTCCACCTCCCGGCCCGGTGTAAAGGTGCCGTCGAGGATCAGGTCCGCGCGGGCGCGCTGGTTGAGGGTGGTGACGTCGTCGCGGGTCTCGGCGATCAGCACCGACACCAACCCCGCATTCCGGTCGGCGCGCCAAGCGGCATAGGCAGCATCCGTCATCGCCTCGGCGTCACCGTCGCGGATGCGGCCGTGGTCGAGGTAGGTGTCGATCACCTGCGTCCGCCCGTGCCGCAACGAGAGTGAGGCCGTCTTCTCCCAGGTGTTCACGAAGCGGTGGACATCGACCAGTTCGGGCGCATCATCCCGGTCGTTCACGAGCAGTCCGAATGCGCCGCCGGCGTCGACGGACTGAAGCTGGGCGAAGTCCCCGACCAGCAGCACTTTCGTTCCCGCCCACTCGGCCAGGTGCGTGATGCGATCCAGTGAAAGGGTGCCGGCCAGAGATGCCTCATCGATGATGACGAGCTGGCCGGACTGGAACGTTTCGCCACGGGTGAGTTGGTTCTGCCACCACTTTGCCGTGTTCTCCGTCGGGATCCCCAAGTCCTCGGCAAGTACCTGTGCCGCGACCGCGGACGGCGCCAGCCCGACCACGGACCCGGCGCCGTGTTCCTTCTCCCATGCCCGCCGCAGCGCGGACATGGCCGTGGTCTTCCCAGCACCGGCCGGACCAACGAGCACGTCCAGCATGCGCCCGGAGACGGCGATCTTCGTCAGCGCGTCGGCCTGATCCTCACCGAGCATCCGCCCCTCATGATCTGGCCGGGCGGTGATCTTCTCCACCGTGCGAAGCGGGACTGTCGGTGCGGTCATGGTGCGGGAACGATCCAGCAGTCGGTCCTCAGCGGCGAGCAACAGCTCGGAGGAGAACACGGTCGAATGCTTGGGCCGGAACACGCTGGTGCCGTCCGCCCGGCGGAACTCCCCCGGGCTGGTGGCGAGGTCGGGCGGCGTCAGCCGCAACGAGAGTCCTTCGGCAGCATCGGCCACCATGCCGACGACCGCTTCCCGGTCCCGCATCGAGGCGAACCGCCAGCCCATCGTCTGCCGCGACGCCTCAGCCATCAGGTTCCAGCGCCGCCACGTCGACCGCTTCTCACCCACCACCCCGACGACCGAGGCGCCGAGTTCGGCGATCACGTCCAACGGCACATCATCGGCCCGCAACAGCAGCACCGGGTCGTTGTCGGTCACGGCTTGGGCCCATCCGGTGGCGTCCCGACCGAGCACGTCGGCGGCGCGGGTGCGCCACTCGCTGGTGAGGTTGGCCAGCGACCGCACCTCCTTGTCCGGCCGGGTGGCGAGGGTCGCTTGGGCGCGGAGCTTGATGATCGTCGCCGTGGACGGCTGGCGGCCGTGCCGGGCGACGTACTCGTCGATCAGCCGGTTCTTCTCGACGTCGATGTGGCGGGCACGGGTGGAGAACTCGGCCACCAGCTCCTGCGGCACGCTCGTGATCGCCCACGCCGGGTTCCGGTCCCGGCCCATGTCCCGTGCCTCCCACTCCACCCCGAAGGTTCGCGTCATGTGATCGGCGAACACCGCCTCATGCAGTTCCGACAGCGCGACCACGGCGGCGTGCATCGGCCGCCCATCCAGCGACCGCCACTTCCCGTCCAAGACTGTCTGGACCTTGTTGGAGATGACGACGTGGGTATGCAGGTGAGGGTCGCCCGCGCGGGAGTCGAAGTGATCGAACGCCGTCGCCACCAGCCCGGTGACATCGACCTGTGCAACGGCCCCGTCCCCGGCGGTTGCACCGGTGCGGGTGGCTGCAACCTCTCGCTCCATGAACGCAACCACATCCGCAACCGCCCGATGATGCGCCTCACCAATTAGCGCTTGCGTCCCGGCGTCGGCGACCGCCCACAGCGCGGAGGCGGACTTCGGGATCGAGAACGTGAAATCGAACCCCGCCACAGCACGCCGCGTCCCACGCGCGCTCTCCTCGGCCTCGATCTGCGCGACCGCCGCCGCCTTCGCGCCCGGACTCAGGCCCGCGTCCAGGCCAGCGATCCGCGCATCGATCCGCTCGGACACCGACTTGTAGACGGGGAACGCCAGACCGAGCGGGTCGCCAGTGATCGGGTCGCGACCCATCCCCATCAAGAGCTGGAGCTGGGCCTCCGACACCCGATCACCGACCAAGAGCTGCCCCTTGCCGAGCGAGGCGACACCTGAGCCCAGCCATTGGCCCGGTGGGGTTCCCGCGTCCACGTAGTACCTCGTCAGAGGCGTCGACAGCGACCTGTCGCCATCGGCCGCGGCGACCGTGCGGAGCAGGTACTTGTACCCATCACCTGCACTCATCACCCGCATCGAAACCGTCACCAGAGCACCGCCTCTCGACAGCCAGGTGAGCCGACGCTGACCGAGCGGAACACTGTCAACGTTGGTTGACGACCTCGACCTGCAAGACGCGTGTGACCTCGGATGGCGGTCGGAGCTGAGGCCGGAGATGGAGGACCTCGGACGGCGGCAAGCGGGGACTCGGTTGAGCAGCGGGCGTGTGGCGGAGTCGTGCACCTGACAGGTGACCAGCTCGGCATCAGTTCTCGACTAAGCCTCGATCCACCGATGGGCGTGGCGGTGTGAGGTGATCGGGCGCGTCGGAACATGAGAATGCCCCTGTGCTGCAACAGAATTGGAGTTCTTCAGGCAACAATTCACGCCGCACGCAAGGGG
>JAEZWF010000048.1 GCA_023420415.1 Actinomycetes bacterium
CCGCCTACGAGCTCTTTACGCCCAATAATTCCGGACAACGCTTGCGCCCTACGTATTACCGCGGCTGCTGGCACGTAGTTAGCCGGCGCTTCTTCTGCAGGTACCGTCACTTTCGCTTCTTCCCTGCTGAAAGCGGTTTACAACCCGAAGGCCGTCATCCCGCACGCGGCGTCGCTGCATCAGGCTTGCGCCCATTGTGCAATATTCCCCACTGCTGCCTCCCGTAGGAGTCTGGGCCGTATCTCAGTCCCAGTGTGGCCGGTCGCCCTCTCAGGCCGGCTACCCGTCGAAGCCTTGGTGAGCCGTTACCTCACCAACTAGCTGATAGGCCGCGAGCCCATCCTTGACCGCCGGAGCTTTCCACTTCATCAGATGTCTGAAGAAGTAATATCCGGTATTAGACGCCCTTTCGAGCGCTTATTCCAGTGTCAAGGGTAGGTTGCTCACGTGTTACTCACCCGTTCGCCACTCGTGTACTCCGAAGAGCCTTACCGTTCGACTTGCATGTGTTAAGCACGCCGCCAGCGTTCGTCCTGAGCCAGGATCAAACTCTCCGTTGAAAAAATTCGGCAGACCGAAGTCCGCCTCAAAATCAACGAGTCTGATTCCTGACAGGATCCATTGCTGGATCTATCAATAATCAACTCAAAGAAATCCATCCTCCGTTGACGGATCGGTGATCCGATCAGTCGCCAGAGCACGGGGTTTCTGTGCATCTTTGGCATTGACTTTTAAGCACGCTGTTGAGTTCTCAAGTTTCGTTCGCACACCGCCTGGGGCCTCTCGGCCTCGTTTGGGGCAACCTGTCTTACTTTACTCGCTTCCTTCCGCGGTGTCAACTCCGCTTCCGGGGCGATCGGTGTGACCTTGGCCACACCTGAGTCGCTCTTCCGCCTCGGCTTCCCGAGCGACTCGATCAATCTTAGTTACCGCGTTTCCCCTTGTCAAACCGGGGATTCGGGGTGACTTGCCGCTCTGAACCGGAGCTCGGAGCAACTCGATCAACCTTACCGGGCCGGCTGGTCGGCGTCAAACCGACCGGTCAGTTCCGGATCCAGCCAGCACTCAGCCGCCGGGTGGATGGGTTCTTCTTGAACACACATCCGTCCGGTCGTCCTGTGCACCAGTGGAGTGCCCACCTGGGCCGGGCCGTGAGGCTGGCTTTCGCCGCTCTCCTGCGTCCCTTGCACCCTCGGGGCTCAGAGAACATTACGGATGTGCGGGCGGTGGGTCAAATCGAGACGGGGTGTCCTCGGTCACACCCGGTCGGACCCCGTCCCGGGGCCCCACACGAGCGTCAACGGACCACTTCGACCATGCCGACGGTCTTCTTCCCCCGGCGTACCACCAGGTAGCGACCGTGCAGCAGATCGGTGTCGGTCACCCGCTGCTCCACATCGGTCACCTTCTGGTTGTTCAGGTACGCCCCGCCCTCGGTGATCGCACGCCGGGCGGCTCCCTTGGAGTCGGTCACCGAACCCGTCACCAGGGCATCCACCACCAGGGGCAGCTCCGCACCGGCCTCGACCTTGCCGCCACCGACCTCACCGGCCACCTGGGACAGCGTGGACACCGGCAGCTCGCTCAACTCACTGCGTCCGAAGAGCGCGGCCGCCGCCGCCACCGCGGCCCGGCGCTCGCTCTCCCCGTGCACCAGATCGGTGATGTCGTCGGCCAGCGCCCGCTGGGCGGCCCGCAGCTGCGGTGCCTCGCTCACCTGCCGGGCGAGATCGTCGATCTCCTCCCGACTGCGCGGGCTGAACACCTTCAGGTATTCCGCCACCTTGGCGTCCTCGGCATTCAGGAAGAACTGGTGGAAGGCGTACGGGCTGGTCAGCTGCGGGTCCAACCAGACCGTGCCGCTCTCGGTCTTCCCATATTTGGAGCCGTCGGCCTTGGTGAGCAGCGGGGTGACCAGCCCGTGCACGGTGGCGCGTTCGGTGCGCCGGATGTAGTCGATCCCGGCGGTGATGTTCCCCCACTGGTCCTGGGCACCGCTCTGCAGGGTGCAGCCGTACCGCTTGAAGAGCTCGTGGTAGTCCAACGACTGGAGCAGCACGTAGCTGAACTCGGTGTAGGAGATCCCCGAATCCAACCGCCGGGCGACCACGTCGCGGTCCAGCATCCGGTTGATCGAGAAGTGCTTGCCCACCTCCCGCAGGAAGTCGAGGGTGGACAGTTCGGCGGTCCAGTCGTAGTTGTTCACGAACCGCACCGGGTTCGGGCCGCTGAGCTCGACGAATCGGCTCATCTGCTCGCGCAGCCGTTCCACCCAGCCGGCCACCACCTCGCGACCGTTCATCACCCGTTCCCCGGTCTGCTTCGGATCACCGATCAGCCCGGTGGAACCACCGACCAGCAGCAGGGGACGGTGTCCACCGGCGTAGAGGTGGCGAACCACCATCAGCTGGACCAGGTGCCCGATGTGCAGACTCGGCGCGGTGGGATCGAAGCCCACATAGCTGGTGACCGGCCCCGCATCCAGGTGCGCCGAGAGCGCCTCCCGATCGGTCGAGTCGGCCACCAGGCCACGCCAGAGCAGTTCATCAAGGACAGCGTTCACGGCGACAACCTTAGCGATCCGGTACGCCTCAGGGCTGCGGATTCCGCAGCGGGGAGTCGCTCCACTCCCCTGCCCGCCGCAGCGCCCCCTCGGCCTGCTCGAGCTGTTCGGTGACCCGGGCCACCGCGGTGCCGCCCTTCCCGGCGCGGCTGTCCACCGAACCGCGGACGGTGAGCACCTCGAGCACCCCGGGGCCGAGCTCCGGCGCGATCCGCGGCAGGTCCTCGGTGGTGAGCTCCGACAGTTCGGTGCCCTGCTGCTCGCAGTAGCGCACGGTGGCGCCGGCGATCTCGTGCGCACTGGCGAAGGGGACGCGTTGGCGCACCAGCCAGTCGGCGACATCGGTGGCCAGCGAGAACCCGCGGGGGGCGAGGGACTCCATCCGCTCGGGATGGAACTCCAGGGTGGCGAGCATCCCGGCCATCGCCGGCAGCAGCACCTGCAGCTGATCGATGGTGTCGAAGACCGGTTCCTTGTCCTCCTGCAGGTCCCGGTTGTAGGCCAGCGGCAGACCCTTCAGCGTGGTCATCAGCCCGGTCAGGTTGCCGATGAAGCGCCCGGACTTGCCGCGGGCCAGCTCGGCCACGTCGGGATTCTTCTTCTGCGGCATGATGCTGGAGCCGGTGGACCACTGATCGCTGAGGGTGGCGAAGCCGAACTCGACGGTGGACCAGAGGATCACCTCCTCGGCGATCCGGGACAGGTCGACCCCCACCTGGGCGAGCACATAGGCCGCCTCGGCGACCAGGTCGCGGGCCGCGGTGCCGTCGATGGAATTCTCCACGCTGGTGTCGAAGCCGAGCTCGGTGGCGCCCAGTTCCGGGTCGAGGCCGAGCGAGGTGCCGGCCAGTGCGGCCGAACCGTAGGGGCTGACCGCGAGCCGAGCGTCCAGATCCCGCATCCGCTCGACATCGCGCAGCAGCGGCCAGGCGTGGGCGAGCAGGGCGTGGGAGAGCAGCACCGGTTGCGCGGACTGCAGGTGGGTGCGCCCCGGCATCACCGTGGGCCGGTCCAGCGGTTGCGCCCCGGCCACCGGCAGGGCCAGGTGCCGGGCGGCCTGCTGCAGCAGGGCCTGCACCACCTGGGCCACCGCTCCGGCGAGCTGACGCAGTTCCTCGCGCAGATAGAGCCGCACCAGGGTGGCGATCTGGTCGTTGCGGGACCGGCCGGCGCGCAACCGGCCACCCAGCTCCGGGCCGATCCGCTCGATCAGGATCCGCTCCAGGGCCCCGTGCACGTCCTCATCGCTCGGCGCGGGACCGATCGGGCTGGCATCGGCGCGGCCCGGTTCGGTCACATCGCGGAGCATCCCCGACAGCCCGTCGCGCAGGCCGGCGTACTCGTCGTCGGTGAGCAGGCCCGCGGCATGCAGCGCCTTGGCATGGGCGAGCGAGCCCAGGAGGTCGTGGCGGGCCAGTCGCCAGTCGAACTGGGTCGACTTGCTGAGCGCGAACATCGCCTCGCTCGGTCCGCCGGTGAACCGGCCGCCCCAGAGCCGCCCCTCGCCTGACTCGCCCTTGCGTCCTGAATCGCTTGTCTGGCCTGAATCCCTGTTCTGTTTGGAATCGCTGCTGTCGTGGGGGTTGCTGGTCTGCTCAGGCATGCGGGCCAATCTATCGGTCGGTGCGGGTGTGGGTGCCGAGCTGGAGCATCCGCTCGGCGACGGCGGGCCCACCGGTGGGGTCGCGGGTGATCACCAGGACGGTGTCGTCACCGGCGATGGTGCCGAGGATCGTGTCCCAGGCAGCCTTGTCGATGGCGGAGGCGAAATACTGGGCGGCACCCGGCGGGGTGCGCAGCACGGCCAGGTTGGCCGAGGCGTCGGCGGAGACCAGCAACTCGTTGGCCAGCCGGGCAAGCTTCTGGTCCGCGGAGCGGGACTCCCCGGCGACCGCGCTGCGGTCACCACCCTCCCCCGGCACCGCATAGACCAACTGGCCCTCCCCGGTGCGGATCCGGGTCGCGCCCAGCTCCAGCAGGTCCTTCGACAGCGTGCCCTGGCTGACGGTGATGCCGCGCTCGGTGAGCAGGTCACCCAGCTCGGTCTGCGAGCGGACCAGCCCGGCGCTGATCAGATCGACGATCGCGCCCTGCCGGGCCGCCTTGCTGACGACGGCGTTCATCGCTGCGGGTCGTCCGAGCCGGACTTCTCGAGCAGGAAGCTGAGGATCGCCTTCTGGGCGTGCCGCCGGTTCTCGGCCTCGTCCCAGACCACCGATCGCGGCCCCTCGAGCACCTCGGCGGTGATCTCCTTGCCGCGGTAGGCGGGCAGGCAGTGCAGCACGATCGCCTCCGCGTCGGCATGGCCGAGCAGTTCGTCGGTGACGGCGTACGGCCCGAAAGCCTGCAGGCGTTCGGAATCCTCGCCCTCCTGACCCATCGACACCCAGGTATCGGTGGCGACCGCGTCGGCGTCGGCGACCGCCTCGCTGACCTGGTCGGTGATCAGGATCTCCCCACCGGTCCGGGCGGCGATCGCCGCGGCGCGGGCCACCACCTCCGGGCTCGGGTGGTACGCCGCCGGTGCGCCGATGCGGACCCGCAGGCCAGCCACCGCGCCGCCGAGCAGATAGGACTGGGCCATGTTGTTGGCCCCGTCGCCGACGTAGGCGAATCGCAGCCCGGCAAGGGATCCGCCGTTCTGGGCGGCCTTCCGCTCGGTGAGCGTCTGCAGATCGGCGAGGATCTGGCAGGGGTGGTAGTCATCGGTGAGTGCGTTGATCACCGGCACCGAGGCATACTCGGCCATCTCGACGATCCGCTGCTGGGCGCCGGTGCGCCAGACGATCGCCGCCACCTGGCGGGACAGCACCCGGGTCACATCCGGGATGGTCTCGCGGATCCCGACCCCGGCCAACCGGCCGTCGACGAACATCGGATTGCCGCCGAGTTCGGCGATTCCGGCGTTGAAGGACACCTGGGTACGCAGGGTCGGTTTGTCGGTGAGCACCGCGACCGACCGCGGGCCCGCCAGCGGCCGGTGGTCGAACGGTGCGGCCTTCAACTCGGCGGCCAGTAACAGCACCTGCGCCTGCTCGTCGGGGGTGAGGTCGTCATCGGCGAGGAAGTGCCGGGGGGTCATGCGTTCTCCTTGCTGGTTCCGCGGGCCTGCTCGAGGATGGCGGGCAGGGCGTCGATGAATGAGTCGAGCTGTTCGGTGCTGAGGTTGAGCGGCGGGACCAGGCGGATCACGTTCGGCCGCGGCGCGTTGATCACGAACCCGGCCTGCAGCGCCGCGTCGTAGGCGGCCGGTGCGATCTCCTCGGTGAGCACGATGCCGCGCAGCAGGCCACGGCCGCGGACGTGGTCGATCAGCGGATGCTCGAGCGCGGCCACCCGCTGTTCGAGCCGCTCGCCGAGTGCGGTGGCGTGGTCGAGCAGGCCGTCGCGCTCGATCACCTGCAGCACGGCCAATCCGGCGATCGCGGCGACCGGGTTGCCGCCGAAGGTGGTGCCGTGCATGCCGGGTTGCAGCAGGTCGGCCGCCGTGCCGGTCGCGACGCAGGCACCGATCGGGAAGCCGTTGCCGAGCCCCTTGGCCAGGGTGACGACATCGGCGACCACCCCCTCGTGCTGGCTGGCCAGCCAACGCCCGGTGCGCCCGACCCCGGTCTGCACCTCGTCGAACCAGAGCAGCGCGCCGTGCTCGCGGGTGATCTCGCGGGCCGCGGTCAGATAGCCGTCCGGGGGCACGATGATGCCGTTCTCGCCCTGGATCGGTTCGATCACCACCGCGGCGACGGTGTCGTCGACCGCCTCGGCGAGCGCGTCGGTGTCACCGTAGGGCACCCAGGTGACCTCACCGGGCAGCGGTTCGAACGGCTCGCGATACTTCGCGTTGTGGGTGAGCGCCAGGGCGCCCATCGAGCGGCCGTGGAAGGCACCCTCCATCGCGATCAGCTTCGTCCGGCCGGTCCGCCGGGTGAGTTTGAACGCGGCCTCGTTGGCCTCGGTACCGGAGTTGGCGAAGAACACCTTCGCATCGCCCCCGGTGCCGCCGACCATCGCGACCAGCCGTTCGGCAAGCGCGATCTGCGCCGGGGTGGCGAAGAAGTTCGAGACGTGGCCGAGGGTGGCGAGCTGGGCGGTGATCGCCGCCAGCACCGCCGGGTGGGCGTGGCCCAGACCGTTGACCGCGATGCCGGCCAGCAGGTCGAGGTAGCGGTTGCCGTCGCTGTCCCAGACGTGCGCACCCTCACCACGGACGAAGACCCGCTTGGGTGGCCCGAAGGTGTTCATCACCGCGTGCTGGTAGCGATCGACCAGCTCGCTGCCCGAACCGTGCGGCAACTGTTCGGCGAGCTCGCTCATGGCCGGTTTCCTTTCTGCGGTACGAATTGCTGCGTGGCGGGGATGTCACCGATCGGGTCGGCGACCACCTGGGTGCCGACACCGGCGTTGGTGAAGATCTCCAGCAGCAGGGCGTGCGGTACGCGGCCGTCCAGCACGGTGGCCCGGCTCAGTCCCCCGTCGACGGCGGCCAGGCAGGCCTCCATCTTGGGCACCATCCCCGATTCCAGGCTGGGCAGCATGGCCCGCAGTTCGGAGGCGGTGATCCCGGTGATCACCTCGGGATCCTCGGGCCAGTTGCGGTAGAGCCCGGCGACGTCGGTGAGCACGACGAGCTTCTCGGCGCCGAGCGCGACGGCCAGCGCGGCCGCGGCGGTATCGGCGTTGACGTTGTGCACGGTGCCGTCCTCATCGGGTGCGACGGTGGCCACCACCGGGATCCGGCCGGCCTCCATCAGGTCGTGCACCGCCTCGGGCCGGACGTGGGCCACCTCGCCGACCAGACCGAGGTCGACGTCCTCCCCGTCGAGCAGCAATCCCTTGCGGGCGGCGGTGAACAGGCCCGCGTCCTCACCGGACAATCCGACCGCGAGCGGCCCATGGGTGTTGATCAACCCCACGAGCTCCCGATTGACCTGCCCCATCAGCACCATCCGGACGACATCCATCGCCTCCGGGGTGGTCACCCGCAGGCCGCCCCGGAACTCGGAGCTGATGTCCAGGCGTTTCAGCATCGCCGAGATCTGCGGGCCGCCACCGTGCACGACGACCGGCTGCACCCCGCTGCGGCGCAGATAGACGATGTCCTCGGCGAAGGCCCGCTTGAGGTCCTCATCGATCATCGCGTTGCCGCCGTATTTGATGACGATCGTGGTGCCGGCGTAGGAGTCCAGCCAGGGCAGGGCCTCGGTGAGGACGGCGGCCTTCTCGCTGGGGCCCAGATCGCCCCGTGTGGTGGGTTCGCTGCCGGGTTCGCTCATGTGGAGTACTCCGCGTTCTCCTTGACGTAGTCATAGGTGAGGTCGTTGGTCCAGACGGTGGCGGTCTCACCGCCGGCGTGCAGGTCCACGAGCACATGCACCGCGCGGGGTGCCAGATCGACCAGCCCGCGGTCCTCACCGATCCCTCCGGCGCGGCAGACCATCACCCCGTTGAAGCTGACGTCGACCCGGTCGGGATCGAAGGCGGCATCGGTGGTGCCCAGGGCGGCCAATGCCCTGCCCCAGTTGGGATCGCGGCCGAAGATCGCGCACTTGAACAGGTTGCTGGCGGTGATCGAACGGGCCACCTCCAGCGCATCGGTCTCGGACCCCGCGCCGACCACCTCGACGGCGATGTCGTGGGCGGCACCCTCGGCATCGGTGAGCAGTTGCTGACCGAGATCGTGGCAGACGGCGGTCAGCGCCTCGGTGAACTCCGCAGCGTCGACGGTGATCCCGGAGGCGCCGGAGGAGAGCAGCAGCACGCTGTCGTTGGTGGACATGCAGCCATCGGAGTCGATCCGGTCGAAGGTGCGCCGGCAGGCCGCGGAAAGACTGCCCTGCAAGGCATCGGCGTCGATCACCGCATCGGTGGTGAGCACCACCAGCATGGTCGCCAGTCCGGGGGCGAGCATGCCGGCACCCTTGGCCATGCCACCGATGCTCCAGCCGGGGCCGCTGTGGCTGGCCTGCTTGGCGACGGTGTCGGTGGTCATGATGGCGGTCGCCGCGGCGGTCCCGCCGTCGGCGGGGGGCGCCGCGGCGGCCG
>JAEZWF010000029.1 GCA_023420415.1 Actinomycetes bacterium
GCCGCCACCCGTGCGCGGGTGGCGGCACGATCGCGTGCGGCTTCCTAGACTCCGGTCATGCACCAGCTGCTCCTCGTCGGTGGACTCGGGCTGGCCGTCGTCATCGCGGCGACGGTCTTCTCGCGTCGCACCGGCATCGCGGCGCCGTTGCTGCTCGTGGCTCTGGGCATCGCCGCGGCCTCGACGCCGTGGGTGCCCGACATCGAGGTCGAGCCGGAGCTGGTGCTGGCCGGGGTCCTGCCACCGCTGCTGTACTCCTCGTCGCTGCGCCTGCCGGTCATCGACCTGCGCCGCAACCTCGGGATGATCACGTGGCTGTCGGTCGTCATCGTCGTCGCGTCGGCCTTCGCCGTGGGGGCCGCGGTGCACCTGTGCTTCCCCCAGATCCCGTTCCCGCTGGCGGTGGCCCTCGGTGCGGTCGTCAGCCCGACCGACGCCGTGGCCGCCACCAGCATCGGCAAGCGGCTGGGGCTGCCGAACCGGCTCATGACCGTGCTCGAGGGCGAGAGCCTGGTCAACGACGCCACGGCCCTGGTGCTGCTGCGGGTCTCGCTCGCGGCGCTCGCGGGGTCGTTCAGCCTGGGCCAGGCGGTGCTCGACTTCGCGGTCGCCGTCGTGGGCGCGGTGCTGGTCGGCTTGGCCGTCGCGTGGGTGACGATCCTGGTGCGGCAGCGGCTCGCCGACCCGGTGCTGACGACGCTGATCTCGTTCGCGGTGCCGTTCCTCGCGTTCGCGCCGGCCGAGGCCATCGGTGCCTCGGGCGTGCTCGCCGTGGTGGTCGCCGGCATCGTCACCGGTCACGTCGGGCCGCGCCGGTTCCCGGCCCGTGACCGGCAGGCCCAGGCGATCCACTGGGCCACCATCAGCTTCGCCCTCGAGAGCGGGGTGTTCCTGCTCATGGGGCTCGAGCTGCCGGCCCTGCTCGACGCCGCCCGGGAGGAGTCCAGCGTCGGCACGGTGCTCGCCATCGCGGGGGTGGCGCTGCTGGTCACCGTGGTGCTGCGGGTGCTGGGCGTCTTCGCGCCGGTGCTCGTCGAGCGCCGGGTGCAGCCCGAACGCAACGAACGGGTGCGTGCCCACCTCGCGGCGCTGGAGAACCGGCTCGACGCCTACCAGGAGAGCTACGAGCCGCAGTCGCAGCAGGCCGAGCGCCGGGTCCAGCACTTCCAGCGGCGGCTGGCGCGGGGCACCGCGGACGTCGACTTCCAGGAGAGCCACCCGATCACCCGGCGTGGCGGCGTGGTCCTCGCATGGTCGGGCATGCGTGGTGTCGTCACGCTCGCGGCCGCCCAGACCATCCCCATCAACACCGAGCACCGTGCAACGCTGGTGCTCGTCGCGTTCGTGGTGGCGCTGGTGACGTTGGTCGGCTTCGGGGGCTCGTTGCCGTGGCTGATCCGCCGGCTCGACTTCCCGGAGGTGACCCCGGACGAGCGGCGCGACGAGTTCACGGCACTGATGCGCACCATGCTCACGGACGCCTCCGCACAGCTGGGGCCACTGGACAAGATGACCGTTGACGGGCAGCCGATCGACAGCCAGGTGGTGCAGCGGGTCAACGAGCAGTTCGTGCCGGTGCTGCTCGGGCGGCTGCGCGGTGACGTGCAGCCCAAGCCGGGCGTGCGGGAGCAGCTGGTCATCATCCAGCGGCGCTATGTCGACGCGCTGCGCGACGCACTCAATGACGAGCGGTCGATCGGGGCCTATCGCTCGGAGACGTATGCCGCTGTCCAGGCCATCCTCGACCGCGAGGAGCAGCGCCTGGATCCCCAGCGCTGAGCGCGAACGACAGCACCACGAGGGCCCCCACGAGCCAGAACTGGTTGTAGAACGCCTGCTTGTTGACCAGGTTGGCGGCGAGCAGCACCAACGCCAGCCAGCGCAGCAGCGACGCGAGTGGCGGCTGGCGGCGCCACACGGTCCAGCAGACGGCGGCGAGTGTCCCGAGCACGACCAGCCCGGTCACCCAGAACGGCAGGGTGACGCCAAAAGTGTTGAGCGCCAACAGGTACAGCGTGTTCGCGAACTTGATCGGGTGGAACGACACGAGCAGGCTGACCGTGTCGTGCACGAAGTCGGCCGGGCTCGCGAGGAACCAGGGTGCGATGAGCACGCCGGTCAGCGCGCCCGTCGCGACCGCCCGCTGCCACCCGAACGGCCGCCACAGCAGCAGCACCGGCAGCAGCAGCGCGAGGTGCTGCTTGCTGGCGCACGCCAGCGCCAGTGGCACGACCGCCCACCACGCGCGGTCCCGCTGCACGAGCACGGCCCACCACGCGATCCCGGCCAGCAGCAGCGGCTCGGTCCACGCCTGGTCGAGCTGGGTGAGGGTGCCGGGAGCGAGCAGCAGCAGGCCGGACACGGCCGCGGTGGTCCAGACCCACGACGGTGAGGGGGTATGCCGCGTGGCCGCGCCAGTGGCGCGGGTGCCACCCGCGCCCCTCGCCAGGAGCGCGACCGCGACCACGATGGACAGGGTCCACAGGGCCAGGGCCCACCGGATGTCACCGGCGATCCAGCGCCCCGGTGCGAGCAGCACGGCTGTCCAGGGCAGGTAGGTGAACGCGTCCTGGATGCCGGGGGAGCCGGTCCAGACCATCGCGTAGAAGTTCTCGCCGCGGCCCAGGGCGTCCGACGCCTGTTGCAGCGTCACCCAGACGTCGATGCGCGGCCGGGGCGACGACACGATCGCGGTCGCCGCGGCCGCGGCATACCCACTCACGACGGTGGCGAGCGCGAGCCGCGACGCGCGCGCCCCACCGGCCCAGAGCAGTGCCGCGACCAGCAGCGGCACGACCACCAGAACCGTTGTGGCGAAAGCCAACCCGCTCGGTGACAGGTAGGAGAACAGGGGCACGGCGATGGTCGCCAGGGCCGACCCGGCCAGCATGACCGCGACACCGGCCCGCGTCAGCGAGACGCGCCAGCCGAGCCACTGCCACAGTGCCAACAGCACCGTCGCGGCCGTCAGGGTGAGCACGATCGGTACGCGGTAGCGCACGACCGACCACTGCAGCACACCGAAGTAGGCGAGCCAGCAGATGCCGAACGCCACCGCTGCCGACGGTGCGGGTGGGCGGTGGCGTTCGGGCACGGGAAGACCCTAGAGGGTCGGCGTCAGGTCAGCGCTGGCCGCCCGCGTAGAGCTCCTCGACCTGGTCGTGGAAGTCGCGCATGACGATGTTGCGCTTGAGCTTCAGGCTCGGGGTGAGGTACCCGTTCTCCTCGGTGAAGTCGCCGTCGAGGACGACGAACTTGCGGATCGACTCGGCCTTGGAGACGGCCTTGTTGGCCTCGTCGACGGCCTTCTGCAGCTCGGCCTGGACGACCTCGTTGTCCTTGGCCTGCTCGAAGGGCACGTCCTCGATGCCGTTGTTCTTGGCCCAGCCGGGGTACATCTCCTCGTCGAGGGTGACCAGGGCGGCGATGAACGGCTTCTGGTCGCCGACGACCATCGTCTGCGAGACCAGGGGGTGGGCGCGCAGCCGGTCCTCGAGCACCGCGGGGGCGACGTTCTTGCCGCCGGCGGTCACGAGGATCTCCTTCTTGCGGCCGGTGATCTTGAGGTAGCCGTCCTCGTCGAGCTCGCCGAGGTCTCCGGTGCGGAACCAGCCGTCCTCCATCGCGCCCTCGGTCGCCTCCGCGTTGTCGTGGTAGCCGTCGAACACGTTGACGCCCTTGATGAGGACCTCGCCGTCGTCGGCGATGCGGATGCCCACACCGGGCAGCGGCGGGCCGACGGTGCCGATCTTCACCCGCTCGGGAATGTTGACCGTGGCGGGCGCGGTCGTCTCGGTGAGGCCATAGCCTTCCAGGACCGTCACGCCGATGCCCCGGAAGAAGTGCCCCAGACGGGTGCCGAGCGGCGCGCCGCCGGACACGGCATACATGACCTCGCCGCCCATGGCGGCGCGCAGCTTGGTGTAGACGAGCTTGTCGAAGACGCCGTGCTTGAGCCGCAGCCCGAGGCCGGCGCCACCGGTGTCCTGGGCCTCGGACCAGTCGATCGCAGCCTGCGCGGCGACGCCGAAGATCTTGCCCTTGCCGTCGGCGGTCGCGGTGGCCTCGGCCTGGTTGTAGACCTTCTCGAACACCCGTGGCACCGCGAGGATGAACGTCGGCTTGAACCCGGCGAAGTCGTCGAGCAGGTTCTTGATGTCGGCGCTGTGGCCCATCTTCGCCTCGCCGTCCACGCACAGCACCTGGATGAACCGGGCGAAGACGTGGGCCAGTGGCAGGAACAGCAGCGTCGAGGCGCCCTCGGCGGACACGACCTGCTTGAGCTTGGTGATGGCGTTCTCGGACAGGCCGAGGAAGTTGTCGTGGGTGAGGGCGACGCCCTTGGGCCGGCCGGTCGTGCCCGAGGTGTAGATGATCGTGGCGACGCTGGCGCGGTTGACGCCGTTGGTCGCGGCGGCGAGGTCCTCGTCGCTGACCGACTCACCGGACGCCTTGAGCTGCTCGATCGCGCCACCGTCGATCTGCCAGACCTCCTTGAGGCCGGGCAGCTGGTCGCGCACCTCACCGAGCGTGGCCTCGTGGGCGGGGGTCTCGAGCATGATCGCGCTGGCGCCGGAGTCGGAGAGGATCCACGCGACCTGGTCGGCCGAGGACGTCTCGTAGATCGGCACCGTCACGGCGCCGGCGCTCCAGATCGCGAAGTCCGTGAGCGTCCACTCGTAGCGCGTCTTGGCCATGATGGCGACGCGGTCGCCGGGCTTGATGCCGGCGGCGATGAGGCCCTTGGCCAGGGCGCGCACGTCGCGGTCGAATTCCGCCGCGGTGATGTCGACCCACGACGACCCGGAGCGACGCGAGAACGCGACGTTGGTGGGGTCGTTCGCGGCGTTGCGACCCGGCAGGTCGGCGAGACTGCCCTCGGTCTTCGGTTGGACGAGCGGGGGAGCGACGTTTTCCTGCACGGAGTCTCCTTCGGGCGGCGGCGGTGCCACGGAGGCCCCAGACTACCGGTGGGTAGGCGCCGCTGGGGAGGTCCCCGTCCGCCCGTGGTCGTGATGGTGGACACTGCCGGGTATGCCGCCGCGCCGGGTCGACGTCGCCGACGACACCTTTGTCGGCGCTGCGCCGTCGGTGATCCGTGCGAGCCTGGCGGACGACGCGTGGCTCGACAGCGTGTGGCCGCACCTGCGCCGGACGGTGGTTCGCGACCGCGGCGTCAAGGGTGTGCGCTGGACCGTGACCGGCCAGGTCGAGGGCGACATGGAGGTGTGGATCGAGCCGTACTGGGAGGGCGCGATCGTGCACCACTACCTGCGCGGCACTGCTGCGGCGAGCGCGCCGTGGGACGTGACCACGCGGCATACCCTGCGCTGGAAACGGGCCGTCCACGCCCTCAAGGACGCACTCGAACGCCCGCTCGGCGACACCGGGTCCGAGCGCTCGGGGTAGCCTTCCGCGCATGGCCGACCGCACCGAGTCCAGCATCGACATCGCCGCCAAGCCCGGTGAGGTCCTGGACGTCATCGCCGACTTCGAGAGCTACCCCGAGTGGGCCACCGAGGTGAAGAAGGTCGAGGTCCTGACCGAGGAGGGTGACGGCTGGGCCGACCAGGTGCAGTTCACCCTGGACGCGGGCGCGATCAAGGACACCTACGTCCTGGACTACGAGTGGGACGTCAAGAAGAACGGCACCGGCGTCGTGTCGTGGGGCCTGGTCGAGGCGACGGTCCTCAAGGCGATGAACGGGTCGTACACGTTGGCCGCCAAGGGCAAGGACGCGACGACCGTGACCTACCGGCTCGCGGTCGACGTCAAGATCCCCATGCTCGGCATGCTCAAGCGCAAGGCCGAGAAGGTCATCATCGACACCGCGCTCAAGGAGCTCAAGAAGCGCGTCGAGGGCTGACCGCTGCGCGTCATCCTCTTCACCGGCAAGGGCGGGGTCGGCAAGACGACGACGGCCGCTGCCACCGCCGTGCGTGCCGCCCGGGCCGGGGTCAAGACGCTCGTGCTGTCGACGGACGCCGCGCACTCACTCGGTGACGCGCTCGCGGTCGACCTCGGGTCGTCGGGTGAGCCGGTCGAGGTGGAGCCGGGACTCTCGGCGCTGCAGGTGAGCCCGCCGCGGCTGCTGGGCGACTCGTGGCGGGTGGTGCAGGACTACCTGCTGTCGGTGCTCGACACGATCGGTGTCGACGGCGTAGTGGCCGAGGAGCTGACGCGGCTGCCGGGGGCCGACGAGATCGCCGCCCTGCTCGAGCTGCGCGCGCAGACCGAGCAGGGGCCGTGGGACCTCGTGGTCGTCGACTGTGCGCCGACGGCCGAGACGTTGCGGTTGCTGGCGTTGCCGGAAGCGCTGGCGTGGCACCTCGAACGGCTGCTGCCGGCGCAGCGCGGGCTGATCCGCACGCTGCGGCCCGCTGCGGCGGCTGCTGCCGGGGTGCCGTTGCCGGAGCCCGAGGTGGTCGCGACGGTGACGGGCTGGCACCGGCAGATGCGTGAGGTGCAGCAGCTGCTGACCGGTGAGGCGACGTCGGTGCGGCTCGTGCTGACGCCGGAACGGGTGGTCATCGCGGAGTCGCGGCGGACGTGGACGTCGTTGTCGTTGTACGGCTTCGTCGTCGACGGTGTCGTGGTCAACCGCGTCTTCCCGGCCGGCGATGCGGATGGTGCCGGTGGGACGGTCGACGCCTGGCGCAGCGGGTGGAACACCGCCCAGCAGGAGGGGCTGGAGCAGGTGCGGGAGTCGTTCGCCGGGCTGCCGGTGGTGGTGAGCCCCTACCTCGCGAGCGAGCCGATCGGGGTCGAGGCGCTGGCCGGACTCGCCCCCGCCGTGGACGGTGCCGAGGGCGACGAGCTGCTCGCGCCGGTGCGGCACCGCGGCATGGTGGTGGAGCGGGATGGAGAGGGTTTCCGGTTGGTGCTGCCGCTGCCGTTGGCCCACGCGTCCGACCTGGGGCTGCAGCGACGGGACGACGAGCTGATCGTGACGGTGGGCGACCACCGTCGGGTGCTCACGTTGCCCGCGGCTCTGCAACGATGCGTGGTCGAGAGCGCGTCTGTCCGTGACGGCCGGCTGACGGTGCGTTTCGTCCCCGACGAGGAGGTGTGGCCGCGTGGTTGACGACACCCGACCGCCGGTGGGTTCGGTCGCCGACGAGGCGGCCCGGCTCATGGACGCCCTCGGGGGCTGGGCGGCGACGGCGAGGTATGCCGCGGGCACGCGGCATACCGAGGACGACGCCGAGGCGCCCCGAACCGAGGGCGACGCGGCCCCCGGTGACGGCGGCGCGACGGCGGACGCGTGCCCGACCTGCGGCACGGAAACTGGTGTGGGACAAGCGATTTCGTGTCAGGTGTGTCCGGTCTGCCAAGGGATCGCGTTGCTGCGTTCGGTGCGACCGGAGACCGTGGACCGGTTGGCCGACCTGGCCGGCGCGCTCGCGGCCACGTTGCGTGACATCGCCGCGCAGGGGCGCGAGACGAGAACCGCGCCGGACGCGGAGGGTGCGCGGTCGGGTGGCACGCGGTCGAGTGGCGCGCGGGCACACCGCCCGCGCGTGGAGGACATCGAGGTGAGTGAGGAGTCGGGGCAGTGAGCCTGGCGATCGGGATCGACATCGGCGGCACCAAGGTCGCCGGCGGGCTGGTGCGCACGGACGGGTCGGTCGTCGGCCGAGCCCGGCGTGACACACCGCACCGCTCGACCAGCCCGAACGTCGTCGAGGACACCATCGTCGAGGTCGTGACGGAGCTGCTTGACGTGGCGGACGCAGCCGGCGACGACGTGGTGGCGGTCGGGATCGGGGCGGCCGGATTCGTGGCGCGCGACCGGGCGACCGTGGTGTTCGCGCCGCACCTGTCGTGGCGGGACGAGCCCCTGCGCGACAACCTGCAGCGCCGGGTGCGGGTGCCGATCGCGGTCGACAACGACGCCAACGCCGCGGTGTGGGCGGAGTGGCGCTTCGGGGCGGCCCGC
This sequence comes from Actinomycetes bacterium, assembly GCA_023420415.1. GTDB lineage: Bacteria > Actinomycetota > Actinomycetes > Actinomycetales > Dermatophilaceae > Pedococcus. Next base: position 7,940 of record JAEZWF010000029.1, read on the forward strand.
GGCGAGACGAACGTCGTCATGGTCAACCTCGGCACCGGGATCGGCGGCGCGCTGATGCTCGACGGCAAGGTGGTGCGCGGGGCGTTCGGCATCGCCGGGGAGTTCGGGCACATGCAGGTCGTGCCGGGCGGTCAACGGTGCGAGTGCGGCAACAAGGGGTGCTGGGAGCAGTACGCGTCGGGCAACGCGCTCGTGCGCGAAGCGCGGTCGCTGATGGTGGCCGGGAGCCCGCTGGCGACGGACCTGCTGGCGCGGGCCGGTGGGGACCCGATGGCCCTGACCGGGCCGATGATCAGCGATGCCGCGCGCGACGGCGACCCGACCGCGACCGAGCTGTTCACCGAGGTCGGGCACTGGCTAGGGGTCGGCATGGCGAACCTCGCGGCGGCCCTCGACCCGGGGATGTTCGTCATCGGCGGCGGGGTGAGCGCCGCGGGCGACCTGCTGCTCGACCCGGCGCGCACGATGTTCCGGCGCACGTTGACCGGCCGCGGCTACCGGCCCGAGGCACGGATCGTCGCGGCCTCACTGGGCAACGACGCCGGCCTGATCGGCGCCGCGGACCTGGCACGCGGCATACGGGAGGACGACGCGTCGTGAGTGTCATGCGGGTCGCGTCGTACAACCTCAAGGACTTCACCCTGGACCAGCACGCGGCCGCGCGCATCGTGCGTGCCATCGACCCGGATGTCCTGTGTTTGCAGGAGGTTCCGCGTCGGCTGTTCGCGCCGTGGCGCGTGTCGATGTTCGCGGCGGAGTGCGGGATGTACTGGTCGGGCAAGCACCGGGGCAGCGGCGGGACGACGATCTTCACGTCATTGCGGGTGCAGGTGGCGGAGTTGCGTCACTACCGCCTGCGGGTCGCGGCGCTGCAACGCACGCGAGGGTATGCCGTGCTGCGCGTCGGCCCGCCGGGTGACCAACCGGTCGTGGTGGCGTCGGTGCACCTCAGCCTCGACGCGGACGAGCGGGCGGTGCACGCGGGGCAGATCCTGCGGACGCTGACGCAGGCTGGGGTGGCCGGCGGGGCTGCGGGGCCGGTGCTGCTGGCCGGAGATCTCAACGAGGGTGAGACGGGGAAGGCGTGGCAGGCGTTCGCGTCGCCGCTGCGGCTCGTGTCACCGACGACGCCGACCTACCCGGCCAAGGCGCCCCGTAGGGCGCTCGACGTCATCTTCGCCTCGCCGGGGCTGACCGTGCTGCCGCACCGGCCGGTCGACCTCCCCACCGAGGAGCTCATCGCGGCCAGCGACCACCGCCCCACCTGGGTCGACGTCGAGCTCGACCCGGCGGCGGCGCCGAGCGCCGAGGTCGAGACCGGGCCGGCCGTCGCGGAGTCGACGGTCGAGGACGCCGAGGCCAAGGCCGAGGATCAGGTCGAGGACCAGGTCGAGGCGCCTTCTGCGCAGGGATCTGCGCCGGCACCCGAGCGCGGGCCGACTGTGAAACGGATGCCGACGGAGCGCTGAGGCACTGCTGCGCTGGGCGCAACACCGGGGAGCCGTAACAGGTGTGGGCGGCGCTGGGTCACTGCTCCGCCCAGCGGGCCACGAGTATGGGGGAGGGTTCGTGGTTGCTGGGTCACTGCTCCGCTCAGCGGAGCAGTGACCCAGCGTTCTCATCAGGTATGGGCAGTGCCGGGGTCGTCACCGTGGTTCGTCTCGAGCGGGGCGACGTGGGTCTCAGACGCGGGCGCCGTTGTCGGGGTCGTTGTCGTCGCGGGTGTGCGGCTGGCGCATCACCAGCAGGACGAAGCCGCCGACGGTGAGCACGAGGGCGCCGAACGTCCACCAGTCGCTGACGTTGGGCCGAAAGAGCACGAGCCACAGCAGCAGCAACGGTCCGCCGACGAGGCCGACGATGATGCCCCAGAACTGCAGGTCCTCCTGCGGCGGGAGCGGCTGCACCGGCCCGGGCTGGAAGTGTTCGTCGTCGTCGACCGGCAGGTCCACCAGCTCCGGTGGGGTGTGGTCCTCGTCCTCCGGGTCGGGCTCGACGCCACGCCACACCACGAACGGGCGCACCGGGGGCGGGTTGGTCGGGTTGGAGGAGGGCTCGAGCGCCGGGTTCACACCGAAGCGCCCATCACGCTCGGTCTCGTCCGCGACGGAGTCGTCCACCACGGAGTCGTCCACCACGGAGTCGTCCACCACGGAGCCGTCCACCACGGAGCCGTCCACGTGGGTGTCACGCGCGGAGGGTGACGCATCCTCCTCAGCCGCGCCACGCGGCATACCGACGCGGTCGTCACTGACACCCTCGGAAGGTGAGTCGGGGACGTCCGGCAGGGACGGCACCTCGTCCCAGCGCGCCACGATGTCGGCGAACTGCGCGTCCACGTCCTTGTCGCCCATGACGTCCTCAAGTCCCGGTGAGCGCTCGGCATTCCGCTCACGTCGTTGCTGCCGACGCGCCAACGATACGTGGCACTCGCCGCGCAAGGTAGCCAGACCGGTCCGGCGCGACCGCCACGCACCCACCATCCGTGCCGTAGAGTTCACGCGTCGAGAGGAGGAACGCGCGTGTTCTACTGGGTGCTCAAGACCGTCGTACTCGGGCCGATCCTGAAGCTGTTGTTCCGGCCGTGGGTCGAGGGGGAGGAGAACATCCCCGAGGATGGCGCGGCGATCTTCGCGAGCAACCACCTGTCGTTCTCGGACTCGATCTTCCTGCCGCTGGTGGTTCCGCGACGGATGACGTTCCTCGCCAAGTCCGACTACTTCGACGGGCGCGGCATCAAGGGCAAGCTCACGGCGGCGTTCTTCAAGGGCGTCGGCCAACTGCCCGTCGACCGCTCTGGTGGCAAGGCCAGCGACGCCGCCCTCCGCTCCGGCCTGAAGGTGCTGCGCCGCGGCGAGCTGCTCGGCATCTACCCCGAGGGCACGCGCAGCCCCGACGGCCGGCTCTACCGCGGGCGCACCGGTGTCGCGCGGATGGCGCTCGAGGGCAAGGTCAAGGTGCTGCCCGTCGCGATGATCGGCACCGACAAGGCCCAGCCCACCGGCAAGAAGCTGCCCAAGGTCATGCGGATCGGCGTCAAGATCGGCAAGCCGCTGGACTTCTCGCGCTACGAGGGCATGGAGGACGACCGGTTCGTCCTGCGCTCGATCACCGACGAGATCATGTACGAGCTGATGCTGCTGTCCGGTCAGGAGTACGTCGACATGTACGCCACGTCGATGAAGGACCGCATCGTCGCCGCCGCCAAGACCAAGGCGCGCGAGATCCAGGAGGCGGCCCGGCCCGGCACCGCAGTCAAGGAGCTCGAGGACGCGCTCGACGCGGGGGAGGGCAAGGTGGCTGACGGGTCCGGCGCCTCCGACCGCGACGCCATCGAGGACGCGACCGCCGACATCGAACCGGCCGACCGCGCAGCCGCACAGGCGGACGACGAGGGCGAGCCGGGCGCGCGCGCCGCGTCCTGACGCCCGCCGACGTCGTGGACCACGCGGCATACTCCCGCGTCCCGGGGTTCGACCCGGCGTCGCAGCCGGCGATCGTCACCGCGTTCTGGCGGGGGATCGACGTCTTCCGGCCGATCGCGCTGCTGTATGCCGCGTACTCCCTCGCTGACCGCCCCGCCGACCTCATCCGGCCGGCGCTGGCCTGGGCCGTTCTCGCGGTGCTCGGGGCGTGGACGATGTTCATGGTGTTCTACCGGCGGCGCCGGCTGTGGCTGGTCGTGGTCGAGCTCTCGTTGGCCTCTGCGGCGATCCTCGCGACCCGGCTCGTCGACAGTGCCGAAGCCATCGAGGCCGGCGGCCGCACTCTGCCGACGGTGTGGCCGGCCGCGGGGGTGGTGTCGGCGGCGGTGCTGCGCGGGTGGCGGGGCGGTGCGGTTGCCGGGCTGGTGATCGGGGTCGTGGACGTCGTCGAGGTCGGCACGCCGACGCCCAACACCATCAACAACATCGTCATCCTCATGCTCATCGGGACGTTGATCGGCTACTGCTGTGACCTGGCCCGTGACGGCCACGCCCGGCTGCGCGAAGCGCTGGTCCTGGAGGCGCGCGTGCGCGAGCGCGAGCGGCTGGCGCGCACCGTGCACGACGGGGTGCTGCAGACCTTGGCGTTCATCAACCGACGCGGTTCGCAGCTGGGTGGTCCGGCGACCGAGCTGGGGGCGATGGCCGCCGACCAGGAACGAGCCCTGCGCGCGCTCGTCAGCGGCACCACCCCGGAAGAGACCGCGGCTGCGCTCGGCGCCGATGTCGACCTGCGGCAGACACTCGGCCGGTATGCCGGCGGGCGGGTGCACCTCGTGGCGCCGGCCGATGCGGTGCTGGTGTCGCCCCGCGTCGGCGGCGAGCTGACGGCCGCGGTGGGTGCGGCGCTGGACAACGTGCGTCTGCACGCGGGGGAGAGCGCCGAGGCGTGGGTGCTGCTCGAGGACGAGGGGGCGGATGTCGCGATCACGGTGCGCGACAACGGCGTCGGTATGCCGGCTGGTCGCCTCGACGAGGCCGCCGCCGCTGGACGTCTCGGCGCGTCGTCGAGCATCCGTGGCAGGCTGGCAGACCTCGGCGGGGAAGCGACGTACGCGGGCCGGGAAGGGTCCGGGGTGACGGTCAGGATGCGGGCACCGAAGCAGGGGTCACGTGAGGAATGAGGAGGGCACGATGAGCGAGCCGGGGCCGGCGGAGTCGGTCGGATCGGTCGGGTCGGGCGAGACCATCACGGTGGTGGTCGCCGACGACCACCCGCTGTGGCGCGACGCCGTGGCGAGGGACCTGTCGGAGGCGGGGATGCGGGTGCTGGCGACGGCCGACGACGGTCCCTCGGCGGTCAACCGCACCCGCGCGACGCGGCCTGCCGTGCTCGTGCTCGACCTCAACCTGCCGGGGATGCGCGGGCACGAGGTGTGCCAGCAGCTCGGCAAGGAGGAGACGCGCGTGCTCGTGCTGTCGGCGTCGGGTGAGCAGCAGGACGTGCTCGAGGCAGTCAAGGCCGGGGCGACGGGCTATCTGGTGAAGTCGGCCACGCGCGAGGAGATCGTCGACGCGGTGCGGGCCACTGCGCGTGGCGACGCGGTCTTCACGCCGGGGCTGGCTGGGTTGGTGCTGGGGGAGTTCCGCAAGATGTCGACCCAGCCCGAGACCGACCCGTCGCGGCCGATCCCGGAGCTGACCGAGCGCGAGACCGAGGTGTTGAAGCTCGTGGCAACGGGCATGTCCTACAAAGAGATCGCGGCCGAGCTCTTCATCAGCCACCGCACCGTGCAGAACCACGTGCAGAACACCCTCGGCAAGCTCCAGATGCACAACCGGATCGAGCTCGTGAGGTTCGCGATCGCCAAGGGCCTCGACACCCCCGAGGCCTGAGCCCTCGCCGGCCAGCCCGCTGCAACGACACCGCAGTCATTTCTGCTTCTGGCACGATGGCGTTGTGAGTCGGAACGGGCTTTCGCTGCGCCGCCTTCGACGTGTGGATTGGGCGATCTCTCTGGTTGCCTCTCTGGGCTTGGCTTACCTCCTTCTGTTCGATCCCTCGTCTGGGTGGCTGGACCAAGGGTTCGGCTTGCTCGCCCTGGTGGTGGCATTTGTCTGCCTCGGCGCCATCCTTCGGCCCGCGACGGAGGCGGAAGTCCCGCACCCCCCAAGAGTCTGGGACGTCCTTGGGCCCGTCTTCTTCCCGGCTCAGTTGCTCATCCAAGGCTCCGACCGCGATTGGCGGTTCGCGCTCGCGGGAGGCATCACGCTCGTCGCGGCGATCGCAGTGCAAGTCATGATCTGGCGCGCATCACCCACGCTGACGGACCGTGGCCGCAGTTCTGCGACTACCTGAGGCGGTGGTGAGTCCGATGAACGACTTCGACCACACCGGCCTGGATCGGGTGGACCCGTCGACGCACCCGCGGCGTGATGCTGCGTCCTGCCGACACATCGTCACCGCCAAGGTGCAGCTTGCGGACAGCGAACGGGGCCTCGGCGATGCGGTTCGGGCGGCCCGGGCGGCTGGTGACTCGTGGGCGGTAATCGGTGCCGCCTTGGACATCTCGCGGCAGGCCGCGCAGCAGCGCTTCGGAGAACGCTGAAGGAGCTGCTCGCCGGCCGAGATCGCGCCCGGGGCAGGACGACGCGTGCGGTGGCGACGCCAGGCGCGTGCCGCGGGACGATGGCGCCGCGCTGGCCGCGCGACGACGGTATGCGGCGGTGGCGGCTCTGCGCGCACCGGGAGTGTCGATGTGCGCACGTTTGACTACGTCGAGTCGGGCACCGGTCGGCGCATCTGCGCTGACCGGCTCGAGGTCGCCTGCGAAGATCGCGCCATGAACATGGGCGGCCCAGGTGACCACTGGCGTACTGACATCTTCTCGTGGGATCGTCCCGCGTTCGGCGAACCCGTCGACTCGCTGGTCCGCGAGATATATGACCTGGGTGGGCATGCGCTCCTCGAGGATGACCAGCCGCTTGGACGGCGCCTCAGTAAGCACTGGCCCCGCTGGAAGCGGGTCAGCGACGAGGCACTGAGCGAGCTAGCCTCCGACCTAGTGACGGTCCGTGATCGTCTGCGGGCTGAAGCCGTGGCTCGCGGCTGGGAGGTTGAGTAAGGCACGTGGCACCAACCCGGCAGGACGCGGACAGCGCACCGTCGCCCTGCACGAGATCGAACCCTCTAACTGTCTTCGCCCTCTCGCCGTTACGATTCTCGCGAGCCCGCCCAAGGCGCACCTACCCGGTAAGGGTGCGTCCGGCCCGTCGCTTGGTGAGGGTGGCAGCCCCGTTCGAGCCGGGCCGGGCCCGGGGGATCCACTCTTCGACGGGAAGTGTCGGGATCTCCACCATCGACGCGAGCCTGCTTTGGCGGATGGTGCCTCGGCGAAACTGAACTCTGGCCGCGACCTCGTCGGTGAGGTCTGCTTGTCGGGTGTTCAGGGCTCGTGGTCTGCCCGGCTGTGTGAACATTCCCATCGCCGGGAGCGGGGACTACTTGGCGACAACGTCGAAGTTGTCGGAGCGGCTGCGATTTCGCCGTCCGGTGGAACCCTGAGCTCATCGCATCATCCACGCGGCCTGCGAGAGTGTGAACCATGGTTGAGACGCGCAGGGATGGGGCGTCGCGGCGGGAGGCGTGGCTCAGCTTGATTGGGGGCGTCTTCTTTACCGGCGACGTTCTCGACAGGGTCGGGCAGGCGACGGGACTTGGCCTTGTGGTCGAGTGGTCCAAGGTCATTGTGAGGCCGGCTCTGCTCATCACGGGCGGCTGGCAGCTGCTGCGCATCTACTGGCGCAGGGACCCCTGACGACCCGGCGGCGTTGTAGGGACCCACCCATCTCCAGGCGTGACACGGCAGCGCTGCGTACCTCTAACGCAGATTCACGACGGGGTCCCCACCGCCACGCACGGCGGCAGATCCGGGCGGATCCAACATCGCCACCGAAATGTGCGCGCTGACCACCCGCGTCGACGATGATTCGTCCATGTCGTTGAACGAGCTGTGGGCGACGGTGCGCAAGATTTTGGAGGAAGCGCGCTCGCATCTGACGAGCCCTGACGACGATGCCCTGTGGTTGTTCGATGACTTCCTCGACCAGAACGAACTGGGCCTCGCACTCGACGCGCTAGCTGACGTAGCCGCTGACCAACGGGCGCCGGCGGCCGTGTGGCGCGCCCTCGCGGCGGCTGCGACAGCGATGGGTCTGGCGCAGGATGACCCTGTCCATGGCGGGACGGTTCGAGCCATCAGATCCCGGGTGAATGCAGTGCCGGAGTGGCGGAGACTTCAGCGCCTTGTGAACGAGTGGGACCCGATCGGTGTCGAACCTGAAATGGGAGGTCCGGAGGACGAATATGACTGCATGCTCGGACCCTTACTGGCGCTGCTCTCCGGGGGCGCCGGCGAGCGAGAAGTTGGCGCATTTCTGCGGACCCAGCTCAGCGGTCACTTCGGCCTCAACCCGGACCATTCGCAGCCTGAGAGGTTCGCTAAGCGAGCCCTAGCTTGGTGGTCAGCAGAACGAGACGCTTAGCGCTGTCATCGGCATGACCGGGTTGTCGGGACCAGCGCGGACACGCGGCGGTAAGACGCGCCACTCGAAGCACGGCAATGAGGGCGCCTCTAGATCTCGGTCGCCGCGATCCACGCTGGCGTAATTCGGCCCTCCTCGAACTCCCACGAACCGCCTTCGACACCTCGCCGCAACGTGGCCACTATGGCCGGCAGTGGTGCGGTTGGCTCGATGTCGAGGGCGAGCATGCCGAACTGTGACACGCCTTCTCCGTAGACGCCAAGGGCAGTGAATGGCTCAAGCGCTCGCGCCAGGTCGCCTTCAAGAGGACCCCTTCGAAAGACGATCAAACGGATGGTCACGTGGTCAGATCGATTCACGAGTTCCTCGAACACGGGATGGGTGTCCGGAGCGGGAGGCCTGGCTCGCACCACGTCGCCCACGGCGAGATCGGGAACGAACCAGGGCACGTTGTCGACGCGGTAGCTGTCCTCACCGACCTGTAAGCACCACACTCGTTCCGACTTCACAGGCGGCCACTCCTCCTCCGTCGCCAGATCAAAGATGACGCGAGCCACTCGTCCGCCCTCCTGGTTCGTCATGAACGGAGTCTGGCATTCCGAGCGCCGACATTCCCTTCTCGACCTCAACTCGCCACAAGGGAAGTTAGTCATTACCCGACAGGCGGCGGAGTGACGCATCGCGGCACGGTCGACGAATTCGTGAATTCGTAACGTGCGGGCTGTATCGCCCACTTCATCGAAGTTGGACTTAGGTTTGGGGGGTGAGCTTGGACTACATCTACGACGAAGCCGGCGACATCCTCGGGCGCGGCGGCGGGGCCATCGTCTATACGGCCAGGTCCATGGACGGTTCCGTGGGCGTCGCATTGAAAAGGCCGCTGCCGTTCGACCTCTGCGACGAGCGCCTCGAGAGAGAGATCGACGTGCTCGCAAAAATGTCGCACCACCACCTCATGCCCGTTCTGGATCACGGTAAAGACGATGACGGGCACCCTTGGTACGCGATGCCGATCGCCCGTGGGAGCTTGAAAGGGCTCTGGCTGTCTGGGCAACTTGGCGACGATGTCGACGCCTTATGCGCCGAAATCCTGGAGCACGCCTGCCTCGGCCTCGGCGCGATGCACGACGCGGGCTATCTGCATCGAGACGTCAACCCGAACAACATTCTGGCGCTCGACGACCCGCAGGAGCCGCGAGGATACCGATGGGTTATCGCCGACTGCGGACTCGCCCGGCGCCCACTTGGAGAGACCACGCAAGGACTCACGGGCAGTGCCTCACGACTTGGCACTGACGGGTACATCGCGCCCGAAGGCTTCGGGCGACCTCATGCAGTCACGGATGCCGCCGATGTTTACAGTCTTGGCAGGGTGCTGGGGTGGCTGACGACCGGCGAGGACCCGGTCCTAACCCAGCCGCTTCTCCCGGATGGCACCTGGCGACCAGTTGTCAGGACCTTCACGTTCGACGACCCTTTGCGCCGTCCACAGACGATGTCCGAAGCGCTGAGCAGGTCGCACGAGCTGCGTGCCGAACTTCCGACATCGGACAAGGCGAACTTCCGCGCGGATGTCCGCGAGAAGGGCTCGGGGCTCAGAAAGGACAACCCCCTCTGGGACGTGGCTCTCGAGAACCTCGATGACTATGCCTTCATGATCGACGACGTTGTGGTCATCAAAGACAGTTCCGTCCGTAGGTTCGCAGCTGCCCGACCTGAGGACGCCGCGCGACTCGGCGAGCGGATGGCCCTGCACCTCGTCCAAGGTGATTGGGGCCGTCGAAACTTCGACTCCGCGAACCAGAACCTCAACTGGATCCACTCGGTTCTCGAGGGTCTCGTCGATGCCGCACGCTTCGACCTATTGGAGGACATCGGCGTCGTCTACTGCGAAGCGGTGTCCACCTGGAATCGCTTCAACCACAACGATGTCCTGACTCGATGGCTCCCAGGGCTCAACGGCAGGGCAGGCGACGCCATGGCACGCGCGATCCACCAATCCGGCGAGAGTGATTACTTCCGTCGGATCACGGAGAGGCAGTCGTTCGACAGCCGTGCGCTTGCCGCATTGCTTGAGAACTAGCAAGGGTATCCGCGCTACACGGCTGAGGGACTCGCGAAGTCCGACGCGACTCTCGGCGGGACGCACTCGGGGGCTCCACGCCGTCTTCGTCGGCGTGACCTCCGACGCCCTGCCCCGACGTTCGCCTTTGCCCTTCCAGATCAGCCTCCATTCTCAGGGGATAGCTCACTCAGCCAACCGACCGTTTGCATGCATCTTTCAGGCTCTCAATAGCCCTTCTTAGTGGTACCTCCAACTCCTTCGGCGCCTCCTCCTGAGGGTCCCCGCTGTATTCATTAGCGGCCCACCAGTCAAATCTCTCCGAGGCCGAGACGAACGCCAGCCAGGCGTGCTCGACCTCGTCCTCCGCCAGCAGGTGCACTTGGATCGTCACCTCGTCCAAGGGCGCCAGCGACAGTCGCGCACCAGGAGGCTTCGGAGAGAGGTCATAGGCGCGCTCGCCATCGGAAGCCCAAGTGGCGTTAAGTTTGCGCTCCCGGTGCACGGCATGGGCCAGGGCAACTGCGTACACCTTCAAACGTTCGTCGCGAAGTCTGCTCTGACGCGATCGAAGGTGGTTCTCGGTAGCGAGATGCTCTGCGTGCTTTCGACCCTGGGCCGCAGTTCGCAACGTGGCTCCCATACCCGCCAACGCAACTACGACCGTTCCGGTTGGCGCCACCCATTCCCAAGCCATGGTCACAACCTGCCACACTGCTGGCCATTGGCGGGCGACGGCGCGTATACAGGTGTACGAGGCTTCGCGAGCCCCGCTGGCAGGACACGGAGGAAGGCACCGAGGTTCGAGGCGGAGGGTGGCAGACTCGGCGGACCTGTGACCAACTTGCGAACAGTGCGGACTACGATGAAGGGCCGCCGTTTCAAGTGCTCAAAGTCGCAGCGGACCCAGAGGCTCGTCGGCAACGCAGCGGGTTACTTCTGCTCCGCGTAGGTGGACTGGCCAGGGGTAGACCGACCAACCAAGGGGACCAGCAAAGTGGGCGCACCTTACGTTTCGATCAAGCGTCTCGCAGACAACTCGATCGCGGCGATGCTGTCGGCGGTGGAGATCTACAACAAGCCTCAGATGACCTACCGCGACGAGGTCACTGTGATGCTCGTCGTGAACGCGTGGGAGTTAGCCATGAAGGCGGCGCTGCGACAGAGAAACCGCTCGATCTTCTACACAAAGCAGCGGGGCGAGCGCTATCTGTCGATCGGGATCGACGATGCGCTCGGGAGGGTCAGCGCAAACAACCTTTGGCCAGCCAACGTAGACGGTCCCGCCGTCACAGCGAACATTAAGGCGCTCACCGAATACCGAGACCGTGCGATTCATCTCTACAACGCCCAGGGCCTAGGGGCGGTCATCTATCCCTTCCTGCAGCAGAACGTCCTGAACTACCGCGACTTCATGCTGGCCAAGTTCAAGAAGGACCTGGCGGACTCCATGACGTGGCAGTTGTTGCCGCTAGGAGCGACGGCGCCGGCAGATGCAGTGCAGTTCATGAGGGTCGACCGGAACGCCACGATGGTCACGGAGGTCGAGGAGTTCGTAAACGAGCTGCGCGATCTCATGAACGCCGCACAAGAGTCCGGTGGTGACATGGCGCGCGTCGCGACGGTGTACGACATCAACATGCAGTCGGTTAAGAAGATGTCGAGCGCCGACCTGGTGGTGGCGGTGTCGCCGACGGCCGACGGGCAGGTAGCCGTCCGCAAGACCGACCCCAACCAAACTCATCCATATAGCGCCACCGAGCTGCTCGCTAAGGTCAACGGGAAGCGGCAAGGGCGGACGCTGACGAGTTACGACATACAGGCCATCTGCTGGAAGGAGTCGCTACGAGACAACCCGAAGTACGCCTGGAAGCACAGCAACGGCGCAACGCACGTCTGGTCCGGCGACGCGCTTTCCTACCTGGCCTCGCTCTCGGACGAGCGCTACGACGCTATTCGGTCGGAGTACTCGGCCCAGCGTCGGGCGAAGGCGAGCAACTAGTCAAAGACACCGAATGAAGAATCGGACACGAATGCGTGGCTCACAGGACATGGAGGGAGCGACAGCAGGACTCTGGGCAGCTAGCTGATTCGGTTTAAGGCTGCCTCGTTCTCAAGAACCTCCGGGCCGTTGGCAGCTTAATCTGCGATGGTTGAGGTCGCGATGGGGCGCAGGGAAGACAGGGGATCGAGCGTTGACGAATGTGCCGTGGCAGCTTCAGCCGCACACAGGGGTGAAGCACGCCATCTATAAGCGGTACCTGAGCTCGTGGTTCGAGATCCTGCTGACACCGAAGAACGCGTTCCGCTCGGCGACATATGCGGAGGGCTACGCCGGCCCGGGGATCTACAGCGGAGGAGAGCCTGGGTCACCCGTGCACGCTGTCGGGGCTCTGATGGAGTCCGACAAGATGCGAGGCTGCTCGCGGCCGGTGTCGATGATCTTCGTGGACAGGGACCCCAGATGCACTGCACTCCTCACCGAGCGGCTCGTAGCTGTCGGGATGGAGACCGCTGCGACCGGCACGGAGGAGACCTTGCACGGCACCATCGCAGGACGCACTGGTGAGACGAGAGTTGCCATTGCCCGGGGAGACTGCGGGGCCCGATTCCTGGAACAGCTCGATGCGTCCGGAGCGTGGGGTCGCCCGATCCTGGCGGTGTTGGATACATGGGGCCTCCCGACGTTTCCCTACGAAGTGCTGAAGCGCATCGCAGCGAACACCGCCAGCGAGGTCATCGTCACCTTCGGGCCACAGCACTTCATCCGCTTCCACGCGGACAAGGGCCCGGAGGCCGACGAGATGTTCGGCTGGGACCCCTCATGGCGAGAAATCGCCGGGATGCCCGAGGGTCCCGCGAAGAAGCGGCACCTCCTCACAGCCTACCGGGCGGCTGTGCAGAGGGCGGGCTTTGCTCACCTCGTCGACTTCGAGCTCGTCGACACTCGAGGCGAGTCGCTCTATTTGGTCTTCGGCACCAACGGTCACAAGGGCCTATCGGTGATGAAGGAGGCCATGTGGAACATGGACAAACTCTACGGGGTGAAATTCCGCGACCCACGCGACACCATGGACGAAGCCCTCTTCGCCATCGAGGATCCTCAGACCGCGCAGTTGGAGCGTCTGCTCATCGACCACCTCACTGCACTCCGTGCCGCGGGTCAGCCGGCCGAGTACGTGGCCAGGCTCCGACGCTGGGCCGTCGAGGAGACGATATATCGCGAGACCCACGTGATCCCCGCGCTCACGAGCCTGCGAGAGGCCGGCACCATCGAGACGAACCGCGACGGCAGGATCAACCAAGCCCACAAGGTGCGCCTGACCTCGGTCGTTCCTTAAGCGGTCTGCGGGTACTCGTCCCACGTGCGGCCGTCGAGCTCGCGGCCGAGACGCTTGGGACTGCGTGCGGCCCACTGCTTGAAGAAGAACGGCACCTCGACGTCCAGACAGGCGTCACGGATGCCGCGCGCCCAGGCGATGTCCATCGGCCTGTAGTTGGGTCCTGACTCACCCCCGGCGATGACCCAGCCGATGCCCTCGAGGTTGATGGCGTCGAGCGGGCCCAGCAGGGGCTCGCAGGACAGGAACCGGACAGCCGCTGGGATGCGGCGCAGCTCGTCAACGCGGTGGAAGTAGGCGCTGGACTCCACTGAGACGCCGAGCCACATGTTCGGCGGGAAGTCGAGCTGGTCGGCGAGGCGTCGGGCGCGCACGGCGCGCTTGGTGAGGACTTGGTAAGTGTGCTGTGGTGTGTCAGCCATGACGGCGAACACGTCCTGAATGAAGCTTACCGGCACCCGGGCGTGGAATAGGTCAGACATTGAGTTGACGAAGACCAGTTGCGGGGACCGCCACCCGTACGGTGCCTCGAGTGCGGACGGATGAGTGGTGACGGCGAAGCCCGGTCCGCTGGTCCGCGGGTCGCCGTCGTTCTGGTACTTGGCGACTCTCATCGCCTTAAGGCGCTTGGACAGCGTGAGCGCGTAACAGTTGTCACAACCGGCTGAGATGCGGTCGCATCCCGTCACCGGGTTCCACGTCGTCTTGGTCCACTCGATCCCCGATCGGTTCGACATCGCACCCTCCTAGGCATTCGAACCTATGTTCGATTGTGTCGGTGCCCGGTGACAGACATCGTCGCAGCCGGGCGGCCGCTTGTTGTGCGCCGCGCGACGAGCAGGAGTTGTACGTCCCTCCTGTCGCAGCCGAGTGTAGGCAATTGAGCCACACGATCGTGCTCGACCATGCGACCGACGGCTTGCGGATTGCCGTCGTAGGTTGCCGGGGCCAGACCTGCCACCTTGCACGTCTACTTCTTGTCGCCGGCAGATTCGGTCCGGTGTGTGCACTGACAGCGAACTCAGGGTGACGCACCCCGGGAAGGCGGCTGACCGGCATACGGGCCCTCGCGGCCGAGTAGTGAGACGGGCGCCTATCCTTGCTCCGTGAGCACGACGCACCCCACCGGGCCCCTCGCCAGCCTTGCGGCTGGCGCCGATCTTCCGGCTGCGCAGCAGCCGGTCTGGCCTGACGCCGCCCGCCTCCAGGCGGCGGTGACCGAGCTCGCGTCCTATCCGCCGCTGGTGTTCGCCGGTGAGTGCGACGTCCTCAAGACCCGGATGGCCGCGGCCGCGCGGGGTGAGGCGTTCGTGCTCCAGGGCGGCGACTGCGCCGAGACGTTCGCGGCGGCGACGGCCGACAACATCCGTGACCGGGTCAAGACGATCCTGCAGATGGCGGCGGTCCTCACCTACGGCGCGTCCGTGCCGGTGGTCAAGGTCGGTCGCATGGCCGGGCAGTACGCCAAGCCCCGCTCCAGCGGCAACGAGACCCGCGAGGACGTGACCCTGCCGGCCTACCGCGGCGACATGGTCAACGACTTCGACTTCACGCCCGAGGCGCGCACCCCCGACCCGCAGCGCCTCGTCCGCGCCTACCACGCGAGCAGCGCCACCCTGAACCTCGTGCGCGCCTTCACCCAGGGTGGTTTCGCCGACCTGCGCCACGTCCACGACTGGAACCGCGGCTTCGTCGCCAACGCCGCCAACAGCCGTTACGAGCGCCTCGCCAAGGACATCGACAAGGCGATGAAGTTCATGGACGCCTGTGGCGCCGACTTCGAGGCCATGAAGTCGACCGAGTTCTTCTCCGCCCATGAGGCGCTGCTGCTCGACTACGAACGCCCCCTGACCCGCGTCGACAGCCGCACCGGCCAGCTCTACGACACCAGCGGCCACTTCATCTGGGTCGGCGAGCGCACCCGCGACCTCGACGGCGCCCACGTCGACTTCGTCTCCAAGGTGCTCAACCCCATCGGCGTCAAGCTCTCCGCCAAGGCCGAGGTCGACGACGTGCTGCGGCTCATCGACAAGGTCGACCCCGACCGCGAGCCCGGCCGCCTCACCTTCATCACCCGCATGGGTGCGCGCACGGTGCGCGAGGCGCTGCCGCCGCTCGTCGACAAGATCACCGCCAGCGGCGCGCAGGTCACCTGGATCTGCGACCCCATGCACGGCAACACCTTTGAGTCCGCATCCGGTTACAAGACAAGGGATTTCGAGGACGTCGTCGAGGAGGTGCGCGGCTTCTTCGAGGTGCACCAGGGTCTTGGCACCGTGCCCGGCGGCATCCACGTCGAGCTCACCGGCAACGACGTCACCGAGGTCCTCGGCGGCGCCGAGAAGATCCTCGACGGCGACCTCAACAAGCGCTACGAGACCGTCTGCGACCCGCGGCTCAACCACCAGCAGAGCCTCGAGCTGGCGTTCCTCGTCGCCGAGATGCTCTCCAAGGACTGAGAGACCGAGGTATGCCGCCCGCGTCACCGTCGATGGCGCCTCCCGTTCGCGTCGACCTCCTGTCGGACACGCTCACCAAGCCCACGAAGGCGATGCGCCGCGCGATGGCGGACGCGCCGGTCGGCGACGACGTCTTCGGTGAGGACCCGACGGTTCGTGAGCTCGAGCAGCGCGTCGCCGGGATGTTCGGCCACGAGGACGGCCTGTTCACCCCCTCCGGCTCGATGGCCAACCAGCTCGGCATCCGGCTGCACGTCAAGCCGGGAGAGGAGCTCATCGCAGACTCCCTCGCGCACGTGCTGCGGGCCGAAATGGGCGCAGCCGCAGTGCTTTCCAACATTTCCGCCCGCTCGTGGATCGCGCCGCACGGCGAGCTCGACGCCGCCCAGCCCCTCGCGCTGATGATCCCCGACGGCGGTGCCTACCAGGTCAACACGCGCCTCGTGGTCGTGGAGAACACCCACAACTTCGGCGGTGGCACGGTGCAGCCGCTCGACCAGATCGAGGCCCTACGAGCCGGCACCAGGGAGCGTGGCGTCGCCATGCACCTCGACGGCGCGCGCATCTGGAACGCCCACGTCGCCACCGGCGTGCCGTTCGACACCTACGGCCGCCTCTTCGACACGGTCAGCGTCTGCCTCTCCAAGGGGCTCGGCGCCCCGGTCGGGTCGGTGCTGCTCGGCAGCGCCGACCACATGCAGGAGGCGCGGATCTGGCGCAAGCGGTTCGGGGGAGGCATGCGCCAGGTCGGCATCCTCGCTGCGGCCGGGCTGCACGCGCTCGACCACCACGTCGAGCGGCTCGCCGACGACCACGCTCGGGCCCGGCGCTTCGCCGAGGCGGCGGCTGCAGCGCGACCGGATTCCGTTGACCCGCAAAGGGTTCAGACCAACATCGTGGTCCTCGACGTGGCCGGCGCCGGGTGGACGCCCGGTGACTTCGTCGAGGCGGCGGCCGCGCGCGGCATACGCCTCTATCCGGTGAGCACCACGGCAGTCCGCCTCGTCTGGCACCTCGACGTCGACAACGCGGCCACCGACCTCGCCATCAGCGAGCTCGTGCCGCTGCTCGAGACCGGCCCGGCCTAGGCCTTCCAGCGCAGCAACGCCGGGTCGGGCTCCGGTGTCGGCTCCGCGCCAACGATGATGTCGAGAGCCGTGTCGAGGCTCGCGTCCCCGACCACGTCGAGCGCGGGGTGGTCACGCAGCCAGCGCGCGTTGGCCGCCAGGATGGGCTGGGCGTCCTGCGCCGCCTCGAACTGCGCGTCGCTCGCGGTGAACACCTCGTCGTTGCCCTGCTCTACGACGAGCCGGCGGGTCCGCGGGGTCTGGGCCTCGAACTCGCCGATGGCTTCGCGCAGTGCCGCGAGGTGCGCGTCGGCACCCATGAGCCGCAACCCCTGGAGCACGGCGTCGGTCACCTCGGGCCGCCACCCGGACACCGCGAGGTAGTGGACGAAACCGCCCTCGACCATGGTCGTCTCGTAGAGGTCTGTGTAGTAGCTGCGGACCGCGTCGGCCGAGACCGCGTCGAGCGACCCGAGCCGGTCGATCAGCGCGTTGACGACGGAGATCGAGCCGTCGACCACCTCGCGGTCGCTGCCATGGGCCGCGCCGTGGGTCAGCAGGAGCCGCCGCTCGGTGTCGGTCTCGCAGCTCAGGACGTCGTCGATCCGGTCGTCCGGGTACTCGACCGACTCGAAGGCGGCCGCGTCGATCGCCTGAGGATCCATGGCCGAGAGGCTAGGGCGCGACGACGCGCAGCGGAGCCGGGCGAAGGTGAACACTCGGGAAACGAGCCGCCAGCGCGCGATTCGAGGTAAACACGCCGAGGATTCCGGGGCGCTAATACCTCGAATCGCTGGGGATCCGCGGGGGATCAGACCTCGTGGTGGAGCAGCTCCGCGGGTGGGTCCTCCTCGGCGCTCGCCCCGGGGGAGCGGCGGCCGAGCAGCTCGACCACGTACATCGCCGTCAACACCAGCGCGCCACCGACCAGCATCCGCGCCGTCAGCGACTCACCACCGAAGAGCACCGCGAAGAACGCGGCGAACACCGGTTCCATCGTCATCACGATCGCCGCGCGCGTCGCCGGCAGGTGCGCCTGAGCCCAGGTCTGCGCCCACAGCGCCACCGCACCGGCCACGATCGCCATGTAGAGCAACGACGCCCACTGCCCACCATCGGTCGGCAGCGTCAGCCCACCGGGCACCGCGGCGATCCCCGCCACGACCGCGATGACGAACGCCTGCACCGTCGCCAGCCCGGTCGCCGACCCGGCGGTCGACCACCGCCCCAGCCCCACGATGTGCAGCGCATAGAGCGCCGCCGACCCCAGCGTCAGCGCCTCGCCGAACCCCACCGACAGCCCCCGCAGCGACAGCACCGCCAGCCCGGCCGTAGCCAGCAGCACCGCCACCCACGTCGTCCACGGCAGCCGGTCGCGGAACAGCACGGCCGCGAAGATCGGCGTCAGCACGACATACGTGCCCGTCACGAACCCCGACACCGACGCATCCGTGTGCTCGAGCCCGACGGTCTGCAGCAGCTGCGCCAGCCCGTAGAGCACACCCAGCACCACGCCGATGCCGACCTCGCGCCGCGTCAACGCCAGCAGCTGGCGCCGGAACACCACCGCCATCGCCACCGCCGCGATCGCGAACCGCACCGCCAGGAAGTCGGCCGACGGCACCGTGGCCACCAGGTCGCGGATGAGGAAGAACGTTGAACCCCAGACCGCGGTGACAGCGACGAGCAGCAGGGTGGCCACGCGGGTGGCCGGGACGTGCAACCGCACGTCAGACGACGACGAGGGTGATGGTGGTGCCCTTGGGCTGCTCGGAGTCCGCCGCCGGGTCCTGGCTGCGGACCGTGCCGAACATGCCGCCCATGAACCGCTCGACCTTGACCTTGAACCCGGCGTCCTCGAGCAGCTTGACCGCCTCGGGCTCCTGCTTGCCCTGGACGTTCGGGACCTTGACCAGCACCGGCCCCTTGGACACGACGAGCTTCACCTTGTCGCCCTTGTATGCCGTGGTGCCGGCCGGGCTCTGGCTGATGACACTGCCCTTGGCGACGGTGTCGCTGTTCTGCTGCTCCGTGGCGTCGACGCTGAGGCCCTTGCCGGTGAGGTCGTTGATCGCCTGGTCGGCGGGCTTGCCCGTCCAGTCGGTGACCTCGATCGGCTGTCGGCCCTTGCTCACCACGAGGTTGACCTTGGCGCCGCGCTTGAGCGAGGTGCCGGCCTTGGGGTCGCTGCTGATCACGAGCCCGGAGTCCACCGTCTCGCTGTACGACTGCTTCACCGAGCCGACTGTGAGCTTCTGAGCCTTGATCTGGTCGCGCGCTTCGGCCTCGGACTTCTTGACGACGTTCGGTGCGGCATACCGCTCGGGACCCTTCGAGACGGTGACCGTCACGTCCGTGCCGCGCTTGACCTCGGCTCCCGCGCCCGGGTCGGTCGACATGACCTGGCCCTTGGGCACGGTCTCGTCGAACTGCTGCTGCTCCTTGGCGTCGAGGTTCGCCGTCGTCAGCGCGGTCTGGGCCTGCGCGAAGGTCTTGCCCACCGTCGTCGGCACCACCGTCGGCGAGCCCGGCCCGGCGAGGAACCACCATCCGGCAAGCCCCGCGACCACGGCGACGGCCAGCGCCGCCAGGATCCACGGCATACGACTGCGTGCACCGCGTCCGCCACCGCCGGCCCCGCCACGTGCCACGACGCCCTGGCCCGGTGGCGGCACCGGCGGCGACGTGGGCGTGTGGTCGATGGGCAGCGCCACCGGTGGCAGCGGGCGCCGGGCCACCGCGGTGGCGGGCCCGGCGTCGTCGGCGGGTATGCCGTTCGGCAGGGCGCTCGTGCGCTCGACCGCGACCGTGCTGGCACCGCCGCCGGCGGCCGCGGCACCCTCGGGGCGCCGGTCGAGCTCGGCGGGGGACAGGCCGGCGCGCGCCACGCGCACCGCCTCGAGCAGCTCCTGCGCGTCGGCCGGCCGGTCGTCGGGGTCGCGCGAGGTGGCCAGGGCCACGAGCTCGTCGAGCTCGGCAGGCACCGAGCCCACGCGCGACGACGGCACCGGTACCGAGCCGTGCACGTGCTGGTAGGCGATGTGGATCGGGGTGTCACCGGTGAACGCCTTCGACCCGGTGAGCATCTCGAAGAGGATCAGCCCAGCGGCATACACGTCGCTGCGGGCGTCGGCGATGCCGCGCTCGACCTGCTCGGGGGAGAGGTAGGCGACCGTCCCCAGCAGCACACCCGTCTGCGAGGTGACGGTCTGGGCGCTCACCGCGCGGGCGAGGCCGAAGTCGGCGACCTTCACGGTGCCGTCGTCCTCGCGCAGGATGACGTTCTCAGGCTTGACGTCGCGGTGGATGATGCCGGCCCGGTGCGCGGCGCCGAGTGCCTGCAGCACGGGGGTGATGATGTCGAGCGCGGCCCGAGGCGTGAGTGGGCCCTCGGCCTTCATCACCTCGCGCAGGGTCTGGCCGGGCACGTACTCCATGGCCAGGAACATGTTCCCGTCGTCCTCGCCCTGGTCGAACACGGCGACCACGTTGGGGTGCGACAACCGGGCGGCCGAGCGCGCCTCGCGGCGGAACCGGCCGACGAACGCCTCGTCCTGTGCGAGGTCGCGGCGCAGCACCTTGAGCGCGACGTCACGCTCGAGCCGGGTGTCGAGCGCGAGGTAGACCGAGGCCATTCCGCCGTCGGCAATGTGCGACTGGACGCGGTAACGCCCGTCGAACACACGCCCGAGCAGCGACTCGGTCACACCGGAAGACACCCGCAAAGTGTAGGTGCTGAACGGGCGCAACCCGTGCAGGCGGGTCGGTGGGCCGCGCCTGCACGCAGGGTGTCTGCGCTGGCCACGGCCCCCCGACCGGCGGTCACATCCGGCTGCGGTGTGCCTTGACGGCGGCGACGTAGGACTTGGTGTCGGCGTACATGCCGTTCTTCTGCACCGAGTACAGACCCTGGTAGTACCCGGCGATCGCCTGGTCGGTGCTCTTGGCCGACCGCTGCAGCGAACGCAGGATCGCGACGCCAGCGGTGATGTTGTCCTGGGTGCTCATGATGTTGAGCTTGCGCCCGACCATGTCGGAGGCCCACTGACCCGAGCTGGGGATGACCTGCATGACGCCGATGGCGTTGGCGACCGACACCTGACGCTGGTTCCAACCCGACTCCTGCCACGCCACCGCGAGCGCCAGCTTGGGGTCGACGCCGTGGCGGCGCGCGGTGGCGACGATCATGGCCTTGGTCTGGCTGCGGCTGGGCACGGACGTGTGGGCCAGGGCGGCGCGGTTCCTGCTCGCCGAGCTCACCGTGGCCTGCGGGTAGGTGCGGCCCGCGAACGTGTTGCCGCTCGACGACGTCGCCTTGCGCGCCCCGGTGACCCGCAGCTTCTGGCCGGGGTGGATGACCGAGCGGCTCGACAGCCCGTTCGCCTTGAGCAGGGCGGCGAGCGAGACGCCCTTGCGGGCGGCGATGCCCGAGAGGGTGTCGCCGGAGCGGACCGTGTATGCCGCGGTGCTCGCCTTGGCGCCCGAGCTCGCCTTGGCCGAGCCCTTGACCTTGATCGACTGGCCGGGGTGGATGACGCTGCGCGCGTTCAGGCCGTTGAGCTTGTAGATGGTCGCGAGCGAGGTCCTGGTGCGGGAGGCGATGGCCGACAGCGTGTCGCCGCTGCGCACCTTGTACCTCGCGGTCGACACAGCGGGTGCGCCGCCGCCGACACGGGGTGCGCCTCCAGCGCCGGGGATCCGCAGCTTTTGACCCGGGTGGATCATCGAGCGGCTCGACAGCTTGTTGGTCTTGAGCAGGGCGGCGAGCGAGACGCCCTTGCGCGAGGCGATGGCCGACAGGGTGTCGCCGGAGCGCACGACGTAGGTGGCGCGCCGGATGGCTGCGGCGCGCGCGGCCGCGGCTGCCCGGGCCTTCGCCGCCTCGGCCTTGGCCTGGCCGGCGCTCTTCGGGACCGACAGCTTCTGCCCGATCGACAGGTGGTTGCCGCCGCCGGAGAGCTTGTTGCGGGCTGCGAGGGCGCCGGGCGTGGTGCCGGTCCGCAGGGCGATGGCGGCCAGGGTGTCGCCGTTGCGGACCGTGTACGTGGTCCAGCCGTGCGGTGCCGGCTTGGCCTTCTGGACGACTGCGGGGCGTGTCAGCGCAACTGCCGGGGGGAGAGCGGGTGCGGCGGCAACGGGAGGCATGTCGGGAGCTGCCTTTCGGGCGGTCCGCCCGGCCGTCGTGCGGGACGGCCGAGACAGATGTGATGAGTGGGGCGATTGTGACGCATGTGAAAGGTACACCACGAAACGCGATGCATCTCGACTTACATGCATGTAATTCACCCCAACCGCGTACCTGCGAGTGGTCGGCCCATCTGCTCCGCCCGCTGCATGCCCCGGCTGGTCGCCCCGGCTGGTCGAGGGCCGACGACGGCTGGCAGGCTGGTCCCCGTGAGTGACCAACCGACCGCCCCGGGCGGCACCGACCCCGAACCTGAGGTGGACCTCGAGACCCTGGTGGGCTCGTGGCTGCCGGTGCCCGACATCGCCGAGCGGCTGGACGTACCGTTGTCACAGGTGCGCCGCATGCTCGACGAGCGCGAGCTGCTCGGTCACCGGGTCGGGGAGCGGCGCATCATCGCCGTGCCCGAGCAGTTCCTGGTCGAGCAGGTGCTGCCCCACCTGCGGGGCACGTTCACGGTGCTGTCGGACGGTGGGATGACCGACGAGGAGACGTTGCGGTGGCTGTTCACCCGCGACGAGACCCTGCCCGGTGGCGGCACGCCGGTCGACGCACTCGAGGCCGGCTTCAAGACCGAGGTGCGCCGCCGCGCCATGGAGCTCGCCTTCTGAGACCCCGCCAGTAGCTCCGGCCAGTAGCTTCGGCCAGTAGGTCCGGCTAGTAGGTGCGGCTGGTGGCGCTGTCGATCAGCGCGTCGAGGACCTCGGCGCCGTCGTCGGTGAGGCCGGTCGCCGACTTGAGCGCCTCGCGCGCCGACCCTGCCAGGCGGGTGATGTCGGCCTCGACGGCCGCGACCGCGCCGCTGTCGGTGATGACGGCGCGCAACGCCTCGACCGTGCCGTCGTCAAGGTCCGCGTCGCCGAGCCCGCGGGCCAGCGCGTCGCGGCCCGCGTCGTCGGTGCCGGCGAGGGTGTGCGCGACCAGCACGGTCCGCTTGCCCTCGCGCAGGTCGTCGCCGGCCGGCTTGCCCGTCGTCGCCGGGTCACCGAAGACGCCGAGCAGGTCGTCGCGCAGCTGGAAGGCCTGACCGAGGTCGAGTCCGTACGCGCTCAGTGCGGCGAGGTCGTCCGCGCCGGCTCCGCCCGCGGAAGCCCCGATCAGCACCGGGTGCTCCACGGTGTACTTGGCCGACTTGTACCGGATGACCCGCTCCGCTCGGGCGATGCGCTCGTCGGTCTCCATGCCGTCCCAGGAGCGGGCCGACTCGACCACGTCGAGGAACTGTCCGCCCATGAGCTGGGTGCGCATCCGGTCGAACACCGGCCGCCCACCTTCCAGGTCCGCTGCGGGCAGCCCCGAGGTCGCGTAGAGCTCCTCGGTCCAGCCCAGGCACAGGTTGCCCGCGAGGATCGCCCCGGCGACACCGAACCGCCCCGCGTCACCGGCCCAGGCCTCACGCTCGTGGTGCGCCGCAAGCGAGCGGTGCGCCGCCGGCATACCCCTGCGGGTGTCGCTGTCGTCCATGACGTCGTCGTGGATCAACGCGGCCGCCTGGAAGAACTCCATCGCGGTCGCCACCTGGACGAGCGACTCGGAGTCGGGGCCGCCGGCCGCGCGGTAGCCCCAGTAGAGGAAGGCCGCGCGCAGCCGCTTGCCGCCCTGGAGCAGGCGGGCGACGGCATCGACCAGCTCGAGGGTGTCGGGGCCGACCTCGGCGAGCACGTCGCGCTGGCGGTCGATGGTCGCATCGACGCAGTCCTGCACCCGCGCGCGCAGCGAGGCGGCGTCGAGGGGGCTGGCTGACACGGTTCCTCCAGGGCGGGGCGGCTGGCAGGTGCGCGGACCGTCTCGGTCTGTGCAGGCCACGAGCCTACGGTGTGGCCGCTCGACTAGTCTCACCGCCATGGCGCTGGGGCAATCGTCACGTCTGGCCCGGCCGGAGTCGCTGACCCGGTCGATCCCCGGCATGCTCTCGCGACCGCAGCCCTCGATCAGCTTCGAGTTCTTCCCACCCAAGGACGACGCGGGCGAGCAGGTGCTCTGGGACGCCATCCGGCGGCTCGAGTCGGTGCGCCCGGACTTCGTGTCCGTCACCTACGGTGCGGGCGGCACCAGCCAGGACCGCACCGTCCGCGTCACCGAGCGCATCGCCCGCGAGACGACGCTCACCCCGTTGGCGCACCTCACCGCCGTCGGCGCCTCGGTCGCCGCGTTGCGCCAAGTGATCGGCATGTATGCCGCGAGCGGAGTCCGCAACGTCCTCGCCCTGCGTGGTGACCCGCCGGGTGACCCCGGTGGCGAGTGGGTGGCGCACCCCGAGGGGCTCAACCACGCGACCGACCTCGTCGAGCTGGTGCGGTCACTCGGCGACTTCACCATCGGGGTCGCGGCGTTCCCCGACGTGCACCCCGCGTCGCCCGACCTCGACCACGACGTCGAGATCCTGGTGCGCAAGGCCGACGCGGGCGCGACGTTCGCGATCACGCAGATGGTGTTCGACGCCGACACCTACCTGCGGCTGCGCGACCGGGTGGCCGAGCGGCGGCCGCTGCCGATCACGCCCGGGCTCATGCCGGTGACGAACTTCAAGCAGGTCGCCCGGATGTCACAGCTCATGGGCACGCCGTTGCCGCGCCCGGTGGTGGAGCGGCTCGAGGCGGTGGCTGGCGACCCGGCGGCGACGCGCGAGGTCGGCGTGCAGATCGCGACCGAGCTCGCGGAGCGGATGCTGTCCGAGGGCGCACCGGGGCTGCACTTCATCACCATGAACCGGTCCACGGCCACCCTCGAGGTGCACCGCAACCTCGCGTTGTAGAGGTTTCGCCTGCCGGTCACCCGCGGGTGTCACCTGGGCGTGGCAGGGTGGCGGCATGAGCGAATCGGGGACGGCACGGGGCACTTTCGACGTGGAGATGGGGCCGGCCACCGCGGTCGAGCCACCGCTGGGGTCGATGACGATCACCAAGACGTGGCACGGCGACCTCAGTGGCACCGGTCGCGGGCTCATGCTCTCGGCGGGTGACCCGGCGAACGGCGTGGCCGGGTACGTCGCAGTCGAGGTGGCGGAGGGCACGCTGGGGGAGCGGTCGGGCTCGCTGGCGTTCCAGCAGTTCGGCACGATGCAGGCGGGCGGCCAGGAGCAGATCTACCAGGTGGTGCCGGGTTCGGGCACCGGCGACCTGGCCGGCATCACCGGCCGGCTCCGGCTCGAGGTCGCCCCCGACGGCGAGCACAGCTACACCCTCGACTGGACGATCGACTGAGCCACGCGGCATACCCGACCGGCTCGCAACCGCGAACATGCGGCGCGGGACACGAACCGGGTCGCCACCGTTCCCCCACGAGGCGTCCACGGGTCCGTGTCCCGCTGTGCCGCATTCCCCCGACTGCGACGGCATCGAGCCTCCCGCGGTCCGCAGGTGCGGTGCATCCGTAGTAGTACTCAGAAGTAGCAAACTCAGGATTCCGGGCCGGCAACGGGCGCAAACTCGCGCACCAGCGGCACGATGTCGGCCACCGAGTCGACCACGCGCGTGGGCCGGTACGGGAAGTTCTCGACCCGCGAGCGCGACGTCGACCCGGTGAGCACCAGGATCGTCCGCAGCCCGGCCTCGAGCCCGCTCACGACGTCGGTGTCCATCCGGTCGCCGACCATGACGGTGGTCTCGGAGTGCGCGTCGATCCGGTTGAGGGCGCTGCGCATCATCAGTGGGTTGGGCTTGCCGACGTAGTAGGGCTTGCGGCCGGTGGCTGCGGTGATGAGGGCGGCCACCGACCCAGTCGCGGGCAGCGTGCCCTGCTGGCTCGGGCCGCTCACGTCCGGGTTGGTCGCGATGAACCGCGCGCCGCCCTCGATCAGCCGGATCGCCTTGGTGATCGCCTCGAACGAGTAAGTCCGGGTCTCCCCGAGCACCACGTAGTCGGGGTCGCGCTCGCTCATCGTGTAGCCGACCTCGTAGAGCGCGGTCGTCAGGCCGGCCTCGCCGACGACGTAGGCGCTGCCGCCCGGGCGCTGGTCGTCGAGGAACTGCGCGGTCGCCATCGCCGAGGTCCAGATCGCGTCCTCCGGCACGTCGATCCCGCTCGCCGCCAGCCGCGCGCTGAGGTCGCGCGGGGTGTAGATCGAGTTGTTCGTCATCACGAGGAACCGCCGCCCGCTCTCGCGCAGCGCCGCAATGAACTCGGCCGCGCCCGGGATCGCGGTCTCCTCGTGCACGAGCACGCCGTCCATGTCGGTGAGCCAGCAGTCGACCGGCCTCGGTGTCGTCATGGGCTCATTGTGGGGGAGGCGCGCGTATGCCGCGTGCGCACGTTCGGTGCGCGGGCGCGCCGTGGTGCCCCCGCGGCATACCCGGCCATTGCGAACTTTGGGCCAAAGTTCAGCGCGACAGGCGCCTGGGTCTAGGCGACCTCGATGGCGCGGCCGCCGGTGACGCGCAGGAGCTCCTCGTAGGTGGTGCGGAAGACGGTGTGGCTGTGACCGGCCGCAGCCCAGACGTGGCGGTAGCGGCTGAGCGACACGTCGACGTAGGTGGGGACGGGCTGGAGGTGGCCGACGGGGGCGACACCGCCGATGGCGAAGCCGGTCGTGTCGCGGACGAAGTCGGCGTCGGCCCGGTCGAGCCGGGCCACCTCGTCGACCAGGTCGGCGACCTTGACGACATCCACCCGGTGGGCGCCGGAGGTGAGGATCAGCACCGGCGAGACACCGCCGGCGGCGCACTCGCCACGGAAGACGAGGGAGTTGGCGATCTCGCCCGGGGTGACGTCCAGGGCCTCGGCGGCGGCCGCCGCGGTGCGGACCGCGTCGGGCAGGGTGACCACCTCAGGACGGACGTGCTGGGTGGCCAGGGCAGCCAGAACCCGTTGCACCCCAACGTGATTCGTGAGGTCAGGGGCGAGGCCTGCAGCTGCGACATCGGGGGTTTCCGGCGGCACCATGGACGAAGACTAGGGGGAGGGGCGCGTCGCGACCAGATGTTTCTGGCGGAGTTCGCCCGGACCACTTGACGCGGTGTCCGGGGCGGGGTGTACCTTCGAGACATCGAACAAGTGTTCGAGAGTTGCTTGTTCGAACGAGTGGTTCCCAGCCGATGGTACGACGGCGTTCCCCCGCCGCCGTACCGACCAGGCGACCGCTCGGCTCTGGCCCTGCCCGGCGCCTCGACCCCGCCCGCAGGGCCAGAGCCCATCCCCTTCACCCTGCCCTGACGAAGGAGCCTGCCGTGGTGCGCCGGTACGAAGAACCCATCGCCGTCAAGGAGACCAGTGATGGTGGTGGCGCAACGGCGGTGGTGACGGCGCCCGAGTCGTTCCTCTGGCAGGGGCGGCTCTACGTCGTGCGCACCGTCCTCGACCACTGGCAGGAGCGTCGGGCCTGGTGGCGTGACGCCCGCGAGGGCGGCGACGTCCTCACCGACGCCCGCGAACGCCAGGTGTGGCGGGTCGAGGCCAGCGTCGGGCGCCTCGGCCGGGTCGGGGTCTTCGACCTCGGCCTCGACCGGTGGGACGACGACGCCAGCTGGCAGCTGCTGCGGGTCGCGGACTGAGGCGGGCGACGATGACCACCACGATGACCACCACGATGACCACTGCATCCGCCAGTGCGGCCAGCGCGCTCGAGCTGATCGACCGCTCCCGGCACTCGCTGCTCGAGGCCTGCCACAGCCGTGATGTCGCCGGCCGCCACCGACAGGCCCAGCTCGGTGCCCTGCGGGCCGCCGCCGCGGTCGTGGCCGCCCGCACCACCTCCCGTAGCCACGAGGGGCCGCGTTCCCTGTGGGAGCTGCTGCCGTCGGTGGCGCCCGAGCTGGCCGAGTGGGCCGGCTTCTTCGAGCTGGTCGCGTCTCGACGTGGCCCAGCGACGGCCCGCGAGGCCGACGACCTGCTGCGCCAGGCCGAGACGTTCCTCGAGCTGGTCTGCCGCAGCCTCGGACTCCCCGTCGCCGGGATCCCGCACGACCAGCTGGTGCCAACCGCGCTCACCTCAACTGCATTGTCCGGCAACGGTTTCCGCTCGCCATGACCAGCGCAGGGGCAGCCGATTTCGTCCACCTCCACGTCGCGTCGGGGTTTTCGATGCGCTATGGCACCGCGACTCCCGAGGCCCTCGTCGAACGCGCCGCCCAGCAGCGGCAACCGGTGCTCGCGCTCACCGACCGCGACGGCCTCTACGGTGCGGTCCGGTTCGTCCGGGCCGCCACCGCCGCAGGCATCGCACCCGTCCTCGGCGTCGACCTCGCCATCGGACCCGACGGTGGGCCGGGCGCGGCACCCGGCCCCGCGGCATACCAACGCACTCCTGTGCGCGGTGGCGCGATCGTCGACCCCCGCCACCCCCGCGTCACCGTCCTGGCGCGCGGCCGTTCCGCGGGCGTGCCCGCAGGAGTCGGGTATGCCGCGTTGTGCCGCTTGGTGACCGACACCCACCTGCGCGGTGAGCGGGGTGAGCCGGTGAGCGCGCGCGGCGTGGTGGCGGGGCGGTGCGCGGTGCCGCCGGGTGAGGTCAGCCCGCTCGTGGTGCTGCTCGGCCCGGACTCCGACGTGGGGCGGGCGGTGCTGGCCGGGAGGCCCGACGTCGCGCGCGAACGGCTGGGGGTGTGGCGGCGCGCACTGCCCGAGGGGGCGCTGGTCGTCGAGGTGGTCTGCCACGGCGGTCCGGCCGGCACGCCGGCCTCGCGCGGGCACGCTGCCCGGATGCTGGGGCTGGCCGACGCCGAGGGACTGCCCGCGGTGCTCACCGCTGCGGTGCGTCACGTCGACCCGGGGGAGTCCGCGGTCGTCGACGTCCTCGACGCGGCGCGGCGGCTGGTGGCCCTCGACACCCGCCACCTCGACCGGGTCACCGACGCCGCCCACCTCGCCACCACCGACAGGATGCGGGCGGTGGCGCTCGAGGTGACCGGTGGTGACCGGTCGCGCGCCGACGTGTTGCTCGCGCGCACCCTCGCGCTCGGGCTCGAGTGCGCACTGTCGGCGCGGCACGACCTGGGCATCGGGTCGGTCCACCTGCCCGAGCCGGAGGTGCTGCGGCTCGAACCGGGGGAGAGCCCGCAGGTGCGCCTGGAGCACCGGTGCCGCGACAAGGTCGCGTGGCGCTATCCCGGCGCGGGCGAACGCGAGCTGGCGACGATCGAGCAGCGGCTCACCGAGGAGCTCAAGGTGATCGCCGAGCTGGGGTATGCGTCGTACTTCCTCACCGTCGGCGATGTCGTCGACCTCATCCGTGAGATGGGGGTGCGGGTGGCCGCGCGCGGGTCGGGGGCCGGGTCGCTGGTCAACTACCTGCTCGGCATCAGCGGGGTCGACCCGATCCGCTACGGCCTCATCATGGAGCGGTTCTGCTCGCCGTTGCGGGCTGAGCTGCCGGACATCGACATCGACGTGGAGTCGGCCCGGCGCACCGAGGTCTACGAGCGCATTCTCGAGCGGTTCGGTGGCGACCGGGTGACGTGCGTGTCGATGATGGACACCTACAAGGTGCGGCACGCGATCCGTGACGTCGGGGCCGCGCTCGGCATGTCGCCGGTGGAGATCGACGAGATCGCCAAGGCGTTCCCGCACATCCGCGCCCGCGATGCCCGCAACGCCATCAACGAGCTGCCCGAGCTGCGGGCGCGGGGGCTCGACAGCCCGCGGCTGCGCACCCTGTTCGACCTCGTCGAACGGCTCGACGGGCTGCCGCGGCACATCGCGCTGCACCCGTGCGGGGTGATCCTGTCCGACGGTGCGCTGCTCGACCGCACGCCGGTGGAGGCGAGCTGGCTGGGGTTCCCGATGAGCCAGTTCGACAAGGACGACGTCGAGCACCTCGGGCTGCTCAAGCTCGACGTCCTCGGCATCCGGATGCAGTCGGCGATGGCGCACGCCGTGGCCGAGGTCGCGCGGGTCGACGGGGTCGAGGTGGACCTCGACGACCAGGCGCAGGTGCCGCTCGACGACGAGGCGACGTTCCGGCTGATCCGCACCAGCCACACCCTGGGCTGCTTCCAGATCGAGAGCCCGGGGCAGCGCGAGCTGATCGGCAAGTTCGGGCCGGAGCGGTTCGAGGACCTCGTCATCGACATCTCGCTGTTCCGCCCCGGCCCGGTGAAGTCCGACATGATCACCCCGTTCCTCGAGGCCCGGCACGGGTGGCGCGAGGTGTCCTACCTGCACCCCACGCTCGTCGCGGCGCTCGAGGAGACCGAGGGCGTCGTCGTCTTCCACGAGCAGGTGCTCATGATCGTCGCCGAGACGACCGGGGTGTCGCTGGCGCAGGCCGACGAGGTGCGGCGCGCGCTCGGCACCCCCAAGGGGCAGCTGGAGATCGAGGCGTGGTGGCGGCCGGCGGCGCTCGCGCGGGGCTACTCGCGCGAGGAGTGCGACCGCATCTGGGAGGTGCTCAAGGCGTTCGCGTCGTTCGGGTTCTGCAAGGCGCACGCCGCCGCGTTCGCGCTGCCGACCTACCACTCGGCCTGGCTCAAGACCCACCACCCGGCCGCGTTCCTCGCGGGGGTGCTGACCCACGACCCGGGCATGTACCCCAAGCGGCTCATCCTCGACGACGCCCGCTCGCTCGGCATCACCGTGCTCGGCCTCGACGTCAACGCCTCCGGTGACACCTACCGGGTCGAGCGACTCGAGGTGGGGGTGGAACGCGCAGCCACCCCTGGTGTCAGCGACCTGCCCGACGCGAGTGACTACGGCATACGCATCTCGCTCGCCGACGTCCGCGGCATCAGCGAGGCGGAGGTCGCGCGGGTCGTCGCCGGGCAGCCGTATGCCGGGTTGCCCGACTTCTGGCACCGCGCGCGGGTCTCGCGGCCGGTCGCCGAACGGCTCGTGCTGGCGGGCGGCTTCGACCGGCTCTACGGCATCGGGGCGGTGGGTGGTGGGGTCCCCGGGCTGGCGTCCGGGGTGGGGGCCGCGGGGCTTGGTCGGCGCGGCCGCACCACCCGCCGCGACCTGCTGCTCCACGTCGCCGAGCTCGACCGGTGGAGCCGGGCGGTGACCCGGTCGAACCGTCGGGTCGCGCCAGCTCGCGGACGAGGGCGGCGTGCGGAGAAACAGCTCGCGCTCGAGCTGCCGACCGAGACGTCCGGGGGGTCGACGGTGCGGGCGCGAGCCGCTGCCCAGTCGCAGGCGGCCGCCACCGCGGTGTCCGCCGACCAGCAGCCCACCCAGCTCATGCTCGACCTCGGCGACCAGCCCGAGCTCACTCCCGGCACCGGGCTGCCCGAGCTCAGTGGTCCCGAACGCGTCCGCGCCGAGCTCGACATCCTCGGTCTCGACGCCAGCGCCCACGTCGTCGAGTTCTACGCACCGATGCTCGACGCCCTCGGCGTCACCCGCAGCCGCGACCTGCTGAAGGCGCGCAGCCGCTCCACCGTCTGGGCCGCCGGCGTCAAGGTCGCCACCCAGACCCCGCCGATCCGCACCGGCCGCCGGGTCGTGTTCCTCACCCTCGATGACTCCACCGGACCGGTCGACGCGACGTTCTTCGAGGACGTCCAAGGGCCTTACGCCGCAACGGTTTTCCACTCGTGGATGTTGCTCGTGCGTGGCGTCGTGCGCCGCACCGGCCAGCGCGGCATCTCGTTGCGCGCCACCGGAGCCTGGGAGCTCGGACCACTGTGGGAGGCGTGGCAGGCCGGGGGAGTCGAGGCCGTGTATGCCGCGATGGACGAGTCCGAGCGCGCCGCAACCGAGCAGGCGGAGGCGTTGGAGGAGGCACACCGGGCCGAGGTTCGCTCGGGGCGGCGGGTGCTGGTGCACGCCTCGGGGTTCAAGCAGTCGCCGTACGCCGACACCCGACCACCCGGCGAGGACGTCCGCGGCTCGCACCGCCTCGGCCAGGGTGCGGTGGTGCCGGGTGGACCTGGCGGGCCAGGCGCATCCGGCCCCGACCGTCTGGACCCACCCCGCAAGCTGTGGCACTCCAGCCCCGGCAGCTCCGGCCACTGACTCTGCTGCCACCCGGACTC
The DNA here is from genome assembly GCA_023420415.1 of Actinomycetes bacterium. GTDB lineage: Bacteria > Actinomycetota > Actinomycetes > Actinomycetales > Dermatophilaceae > Pedococcus. Next base: position 39,929 of record JAEZWF010000029.1, read on the forward strand.
GTTGCCGGTGGGCCGGCATGCGGGGGCGGTTTCGGGGCGGGATGCCGTGTGTCCAGCAACGAGTCGGGGAACCCTGCGACTTCGGGCCACTGGGGCTCGGTGTGCGGTGGCCGGTCAAGCCTGAGTGGCCCGAAGTCGGGGTGGGCGCACTGGTTGCCGGTGGGTCGGCATGCGGCGGCGGTTTCGGGGCGGGATGCCGTATATCCGGCAACGAGTCGGGAAACCCTGCGACTTCGGGCCACTGGGGCTCGGTATGGGGTGGCCGGTCAGGCCTGAGTGGCCCGAAGTCGCACAGGCGCGGGCGCTGGCACTGGTTGCCGGTGGGTCGGCATGCGGGGGCGGTTTCGGGGCGGAGTGCCGTGTGTCCGGCAACGAGTCGGGAAGGCAGAGTCGGGGCGGCGCGCGGAGGTGGACGCGGCGGGGGTGTGACGGTGGCGGCGACTAGGGTTGCCACACCGGATCCGAGCAGGCGCGCGGCACCCTCACGCCCCGCGCGCCGATCGCAGCCTCGGATGAGTTCCACCAGAGACGCGAGGAGGACGGCAGTGGCCGAGGAGCAGTGGCGCACGCGACGCAGCGCCGTCGACACCTCGTTGCGCACCTCTGCCGTCTGGGGGGCCGTCCGCGACCTCGCCGGCCAGCAGCAGGCTGACCTCGGGCGGCCACTGCGGGTGCTCGACCTCGGTGGCGGCACGGGCGGCCTCGCCGTCCCGCTGGCCGAGCTCGGGCACGACGTCGTCGTGGTCGACACCAGCCCGGACGCCCTCGCCTCCCTCTCGCGTCGCAGTGGCGAACGCGGTGTCGCCCACCGGGTTCACGCCGTGCAGGGCGATGCCGAGAGCCTCGCCGGGCTCACCGGCGTCGTCGGTGAGGAGCCGTTCGACCTCGTCTGCTGCCACGGCACCCTCGAGGTCGTCGACGACCCGCAGTCCACGCTGACCGCGCTCGCCGCGGTCCTCGCACCCGGCGGCCACCTCAGCCTCGTCTCGGCCCAGCGGCTCGCCGTCGTCGTGGCCCGGGCCCTTGCCGGCCAGTTCGCCCAGGCGCAGGCGGCTCTCACCAGCGCCGACGGGCGGTGGGGTGTCCACGACCCGTTGCCGCGCCGGTTCGACGCCGACCAGCTCGCCGCGATGGTCGAGCAGACCGGGCTCACGGTCGACGAGGTCCAGGGCGTGCGGCTCTTCAGCGACCTCGTCCCGAGCGCTTTCGTCGACTCCGAGGCCGACCGGGCCGCCCTGCTCCAGCTGGAGCAGGCGGTCGCCACCCACCCGCAGTTCGGCTTCCTGGGCCAGCTCGGCACCACCGTGCACGTGCTCGCCCACCGAGCCCGATAGAGACCCCACGAAGACCAGCAGGCCGCGATGAGCCGCCGCCAGTACGCACTCCCGCAACGCACCGACGAGCACCCGCCGGACGACACCGGCTGCACCGTCCTGCACGTCGACATGGACGCGTTCTACGCCTCGGCCTCCCTGCTCAGCCGGCCCGAGCTCGTCGGCACCCCCGTCATCATCGGCGGTGGCGGCAACCGCGGCGTCGTCCTGTCCGCCACCTACGAGGCCCGCAAGTTCGGGGTCGCGTCCGCGATGCCGATGTCAAGGGCCCGGCGCCTGTGCCCCCAGGCCACCGTGGTCCAGCCCGACCACCAGCTCTACAGCCGCATCTCCAAGGCGGTGATGGCGACCTTCGCCACGATCACGCCCGTCGTCGAGCCGCTCTCCCAGGACGAGGCGTTCCTCGACGTCGCCGGTTCGGTCCGCCGGCTCGGCAGCCCGGCCAGGATCGCCCAGCAGATCCGCGACACCGTCCACGACGAGCAGGGCATCACCTGCTCGGTCGGGGTGGCCCCCACCAAGTTCGTCGCCAAGCTCGCCTCTGGCCTGGCCAAGCCCGACGGCATGGTCGTCGTGCCCCGCGACGAGGTCGTCGGGTTCGTCCAACAGCTCCCGGTCGGCGCCCTCTGGGGCGTCGGCGACAAGACCGAGGAGGCCCTGGTGCGCCTGGGCCTGCACACTGTCGCCGACATCGCGCACACCCCGCTGGACACCCTGCGCCGGGCGCTCGGTGACACCACCGGTCCCCACCTGCACGACCTCGCCTGGGGTCGCGACCCCCGCCACGTCGAACCCGTCCGTCGCGAGAAGTCGATCGGCTCGGACGAGACCTTCGAGCACGACGTCGACGACCCGGCATACATCCACCGCGAGCTGCTCAAGCTGAGCGACCGCACGGCCGCCCGCGTGCGCTCGGCCGGCATGGTCGGCCGCACGGTGAGCATCAAGGTGCGGTTCGCCGACTTCACGACCATCACCCGCAGCCGCACCCTGCGCGACCCCACCGACGTCAGCCGCGACATCTACGCCACCGCCAAGTCCCTCTACGACGCCCTCGGTCTCCAGCGCGCCCGCATCCGGCTCGTCGGCGTGCGGATGGAGGGCCTGCTCGACACCGAGGGCGCCCCCATCCAGGGCCTCCTCGACGAACCCGACGCGGGGTGGCGTGAGGCCGACCGGGCGGTGGACCGGGCGAGTGCCCGGTTCGGGGCCGGCAGCATCCGTCCCGCCAGCCTCATCCGTGACGCTCGCCACCGGACCCCACCGAACGGGTAGTGCAACCCCGCTGGGCGACATATCCTGAGTTCAGCAGCGCAGATGACCTCCGGTCGGGCGCCGAGGCGAAGGGCAATGACGCCGAGGCAACGATTCGGGACCGTCAGGCGTTGTACGAGGTGGACGGACGAAATCGCAGGAGGTCACGGTGCCGCTGTCAGAGCACGAACAGCAGCTCCTCGAGCAGATGGAGCAGGCCCTCTACGCCGAGGACCCCAAGTTCGCCTCGCAGATGCAGGGCAGCGGTGCGCGTGCGGCTGCCCGCCGTCGCATCGCCGTGGGCGTGGTCGGTGGCATCGTCGGGCTCGCCCTGGTGCTCGTCGGGGTCAACACCCAGATCTGGGCCGTGGGCGCGGCCGGGTTCGCCATCATGGTGGCGGCCGTCGCGTATGCCGTGACGCCGCAGCGCCGCAAGGCCAAGCTCGGCACCGTGCAGGACGACGGCACCGTCCGCCGGCCAGCCTCACCGAAGCAGAAGACCCAGCGTGGCGGCGGTTTCATGGACCGCATGGAGCAGCGCTGGGACCGTCGACACGACGAGTACTGAGCGCCACCCGCCCACACCGCGGCAACCCGGCTCAGCGGCTGAGCAGCACGCCCACCACCCAGGTCACCGCGATCGCGAACCCCGCGACCAGCTCGATCCCCATCGACATCGCCACCGCCTTGAGGGCGCTCTTCGTCGACGCCCACGCGGCCGTCTTGGTGCGCGAGTGCCCGAGCTCGACGAGGAAGATCCCGCCGACGAACCCGACGATCGCCCCCACGACGGGGATGACGAAGAACCCGACGATCGCCAGCAGCACGGCCAGCACCAGCGTCGAGCGGCGCACCCCGGCGGCGCGCATGCGTCGTCCCGGGACGGCATACTGCAGCGCCACCCCGGCGAGGTAGAGCACGGCGCACACGCCGAACACCCACCAGCCCAGGGTCGTGCCGGCGTCCCACGCCCACAGCAGCACGGCCCCCAGGCACAACAACAGCCCGGGGATGACAGGAATGACGATCCCCACCATCCCGATCGCGATCAGGAGGGCGGGGACCCAGAGTGCGGCCTCCATGGTGCGGAAGCCTATTGGCGGTTACCGCTCGTCGTCGGGAGCCGTGGCCGGCGTCTCGTGGGGTCGCTCGGTCTCGTCGACGATGTCGGCGTGCTCGCGCAGCTTGGGCAGGTGCTCGCGTCCGTGGTGGGCGCAGAAGAGCAGCTCCCCGCCAGCGTGAAGGCGAGCGCGCACGTAGGCCTGGGCGCCGCAGCGGTCGCAGCGGTCAGCCGCGGTCAGTTCGGGTGCCAGTGCAGTGGTCACGTCAGCCTTCCTTCGTGTTGGTCTCTAGGAGACGTCCTACGCCGGTTCCGGGTTGTCCGCCATGGGGAGGACTGCCCGTTCCGGCATCGGTGGAAACAGTCAAGCACGCCCACCTGTTCCCGCTCGGCATTGGGTCGGCATGTGGGCGATGTCATGTCGCTACGGGGGATTCGAGGCTCGGGTGTCCGGTGGATGGGTCCCGCGCGTCACGTCGGCGTGTCGGCACCCGATGCAGGGGTATGCCGCGTGCCTGCGCGGGCGGGTGGGTGCGCCGGGATAGCGTGGCGTGCGTCCGGGTGAGCGACCCGGGCGTGTCACCACACCACAGGAGAACCAGCGACCTTGGCCACCGCCACCACCGCCAAGAAGGCCGCGACGACCAAGTCGTCCAGCGACTACAGCGCCCACCACCTGCAGGTCCTCGAGGGCCTCGAGGCGGTCCGCAAGCGCCCCGGCATGTACATCGGCTCGACCGACAGCCGCGGCCTCATGCACTGCCTGTGGGAGATCATCGACAACGCGGTCGACGAGGCGCTCGGCGGGTTCGGTGACCGGATCGACGTGATCCTGCACCAGGACGGGTCGGTCGAGGTCCGTGACCAGGCGCGCGGCATACCGGTCGACATCGAGCCGCGCACGGGGCTCACCGGGGTCGAGGTCGTCTTCACCAAGCTGCACGCGGGCGGCAAGTTCGGCGGCGGTTCCTACACCGCCTCCGGAGGCCTGCACGGCGTCGGCGCGTCGGTCGTCAACGCCCTGTCCTCGCGGCTCGACGTCGAGGTAGACCGCGGCGGCAAGACGTACGCGATGAGCTTCCGCCGTGGCGAACCCGGCTACTTCCCCGACGTGGCGAGCGGCGACAAGAGCCCAGACCACGAGTTCAAGCCGTACGAGCGGTCGTCCGAGCTGGCCGTGGTCGGCAAGGCCAAGCGCGGCGTCACCGGCACCCGCATCCGCTACTGGGCCGACCCGCAGATCTTCCTCAAGGACGCGAAGTTCGACTACGAGCAGCTCGCGGCGCGGGCGCGGCAGACGTCGTTCCTCGTGCCCGGGCTCACCCTCGTCGTGCGCGACGAGCGGCGGCTGCCCGGCACCCCGGGGGAGGACGGGCCGCACGAGGAGGTGTTCGTCCACGACGGCGGCATCTCCGAGTTCGTCGAGTACCTCGCACCCGACGCCCCCGTCACCGACGTGTGGCGGTTGCAGGGCACGGGCACGTTCACCGAGACGGTGCCGGTCCTGGACTCCAAGGGACACATGACGCCGACCGAGGTCGAGCGCGAGTGCGGTGTCGACATCGCGGTGCGGTGGGGCACGGGCTACGACGCGAAGGTCAGCTCGTTCGTCAACATCATCGCCACGCCCAAGGGCGGCACCCACCTGTCCGGCTTCGAGCAGTCGGTGCTCAAGGTCTTCCGCAAGCAGCTAGAGGTCAACAGCCGCCGGCTCAAGGTCGGCTCGGACAAGCCCGAGAAGGACGACGTCCTGGCCGGCCTCACGGCGGTCGTGACGGTGCGCCTCGCCGAGCCGCAGTTCGAGGGGCAGACCAAGGAGGTGCTCGGCACGGCGGCGGTGCGCCAGATCGTGTCGAAGGTGGTCGAGCAGGAGCTCACCGCCCGCATCACCAAGCCGGCGCGCGGTGGCAAGGCCGAGGTCGACAAGCTGCTCGAGAAGGTCGTCGCCGAGATGAAGTCGCGCATCAGCGCGCGGCTGCACAAGGAGACCCAGCGCCGCAAGAACGCCCTCGAGTCCAGCACCCTCCCGGCCAAGCTCGCCGACTGCCGCTCCACCGACGTCGACAAGTCCGAGCTGTTCATCGTCGAGGGTGACAGCGCGCTCGGCACGGCAAAACTGGCTCGTAGCAGCGACTTCCAGGCCCTGCTGCCGATCCGCGGCAAGATCCTCAACGTCCAGAAGGCGTCCGTCGCTGACATGCTCAAGAACGCCGAGTGCGCGGCGATCATCCAGGTCATCGGTGCCGGCTCGGGCCGCAGCTTCGACCTCGACGCCGCGCGCTACGGCAAGGTCATCATCATGACCGACGCCGATGTCGACGGTGCTCACATCCGCACGCTCCTGCTGACGCTCTTCTTCCGCTACATGCGACCCCTGGTCGAGGCGGGACGGGTGTATGCCGCTGTGCCCCCGTTGCACCGCATCGAGGTCGTGGGCGCGGGGTCGAAGAAGAACGAGCTCATCTACACCTACTCCGAGAAGGAGATGCGCCAGCAGATGGCGGCGCTGAACAAGCGCGGCAAGAACGTCAAGCAACCGCTGCAGCGCTACAAGGGGCTCGGTGAGATGGACGCCGACCAGCTGGCCGAGACCACGATGGACCCGCGTCACCGCACGCTGCGCCGGGTCACGCTGCGCGACGCCGAGGATGCCGAGCGCGTCTTCGAGCTGCTCATGGGCAACGACGTCGCGCCACGCAAGGACTTCATCGTGGAGTCCTCAGGCGACCTCGGTGCCGAGCGCATCGACGCCTGAGGGCAAACCCGGCCCGAGCGGCCGACGCTGACGCACCGGTATGCCGCGTGGCTCGCCACGCGGCATACCCGCGTTTGTCGTTGCCTCGCCGTGTGTTCTGCGCCACTGTAAGGACAGCTGAGGCCGTGAAGGGCGGCCTCCGCGAACCTTCGGAGGTACGCCGTGGCCGTGGAGCAGACTGCTGACACCGGCGAGGAGCAGACCGAGCTCAAGCGGGTCATGGGCCCCAAGCTGCTGCTGCTGTTCATCGTGGGCGACATCCTCGGCACGGGCGTCTACGCCCTGACCGGTGACGTCGCCGCCGAGGTGGGCGGCGCGGCCTGGGTGCCGTTCCTCGTGGCGTTCGGCATCGCCATGATCACGGCCTTCTCCTACCTCGAGCTGGTGACGAAGTACCCGCAGGCGGCGGGCGCGGCGCTCTACACGCACAAGGCGTTCGGCATCCACTTCCTCACCTTCATCGTCTGCTTCACCGTCATGTGCTCCGGCATCACCAGCGCCTCCACGGCGTCGCGGGCGTTCGCGTCCAACCTCGCCAAGGGCTTCGGGCTCGACAGCGACAACACCAACCTCGTGATGCTGATCGCGTTGGGGTTCATGGCGTTGGTGGCCGCGATCAACTTCCGCGGCGTCGGCGAGAGCGTCAAGGCCAACATCGTGCTGACGCTGGTCGAGTTGTCGGGTCTGCTGCTGGTGATCCTCGTCGGCTTCTTCGCGATCTTCGCGGGCAAGACCGACTTCAGCCGCACCATGGTGTTCGACAGCCCCAGTGACAAGAGCGCGTTCCTCGCGGTCACGGCGGCGACGTCGTTGGCGTTCTTCGCGATGGTCGGCTTCGAGGACTCGGTCAACATGGCCGAGGAGACCCACGACCCGGTCAAGAACTTCCCGAAGATGATGATCACGGGCATCTCGATCACCGGCGTCATCTACATCCTCGTCGCCCTGTTCGCGGTGGCGATCGTCCCGGTCGGAGAGCTCGGCGACAGCGACACCCCGCTGGTGAAGGTCGTCGAGACCGCAGCCCCGTCGATCCCGATCGAGAAGCTGCTGCCGTTCATCTCGATGTTCGCCGTCGCCAACTCGGCCCTCATCAACATGCTCATGGCGAGCCGCCTGCTCTACGGCATGGCCCGCCAGGAGGTGCTGCCACCGTTCCTGGGCCGGGTCCACAAGGGACGGCAGACGCCGTACCTGTCGATCCTGTTCACCACGGCCATCGCCTTCGGCCTCATCATCCTGGTGACCAGGGCGGGGGACAGCGACGTCATCGCAGCCCTCGGTGGCACCACCGCGCTGTTGCTGCTCGGGGTCTTCACCATCGTCAACATCTGTGTGCTCGTGCTGCGTCGTGACGTGATCTCGCGCCGCCACTTCGTGGCCCCCACCGTCCTGCCGGTCCTCGGCGCCATCCTGTGCGCGTTCTTCGTCGGTCCGTGGACCGGCCGTGACGGCTTCCAGTACACGATCGCCGGGTGGCTGCTCGCCCTCGGTGTCGTGCTGTGGGCGATCACGTGGTTCGCCAACCGAGCGCTGCGGGCGAAGAAGACCTACCTGCGTGACCCGGAGGACCTCACCGAGCGCGAGGGTGGGGTCAACTGAGCGGCGTCGCTCACCTGAGGCGCGGGCGCGGTCGAGCCGCGCACCACGAGGGAGACGTCGAGGACCTCGTCGGCGTCCCGCGGGTGCCCATCGAGGGCCTGCAGGACGAGTATGCCGGCCTGCTGACCTTGGGCGAGCACGTCCTGGCGCACCGTCGTCAGGTCGAAGATGTCGGCGAGCACGTGGTCGTCGACGCCGATGACGGACACGTCACCGGGCACCGCCAGCCCGCTGCGTCGGGCCGCGCTCAGCACCCCGAAGGCGATCTCGTCGGAGGCCGCCACCACGCAGGTCGGCAGCCGCCCCGAGGCGAACATGTCCTCGGCGTGCCTCCTCGCGTCCTCGGCGGTCCAGTCGCACTCGAGCACCCACTCAGGCGGCGAGGTGAGGCCGTGCTCGGCCATCACGGCCGCGAACTCGGCCCGCCGGTCGAACGGCGTCTGGAGGTGGGTGACCGACGCAGGCACAGTCCCGGCATACGCAATCTGCTTGTGCCCCAACGCGATGGCGTGCTCGGTCGCAATGCGCATGGCGGTCTTGTCGTCGATGCGCACCGACGGCCAGAGGGCCTGGCGGTTGCCGACGGTGACGACGGGCAGGCCCAGCCGGTCGAGCAGGGCACGTTCGCTCTCGTCGAGGGGCACGTTGAGCAGGACCACCGCGTCGGCGCGCTTCCAGAACATGCCCTGGCTGAGGGGGAGACGGGTGTCGAAGGTGTGCCCCTCGAGGTCGCAGAGCAGGACGTGGTAGCCCTCGTCGCGCAGGACCTTCTCGATGCCGCTGATGACCGTGGCGAAGAACCACCGGTTGAAGTAGGGCGTGACCACGGCGATGCCGCGGGTGCGGCCGGAGACGAGGCTGGTGGCAGCGGGGGAGGCGCTGTAGTGCAGGTCCGCGGCAGCCTTGAGGACGCGGTCACGCGTCTCGGGCTTGACCCGCTCGAGACCGCGCAGCGCCCGGGACACGGTCGCCACGGAGACACCCGCGGCGCGGGCGACATCGCCGATCGTGCTCATGCGGGCCCCCTTTCGCGTGTGTCGTCCGGAGGCGTTACCGGGCGTCGTTGCTGCGGCTGGCGTTGTTGCGTCGCGCCCGCCAGGTGAGCCAGGTCGCCCCGACGAGCGCGGCGAGCAGGAGCGCCGGACCAACCGCGGGCTGGCCCCGCAGCTCGAGGACGACGAGCTGGACGGTCGCCAGCACGGTGAAGGTGCCGAGGATGCCCAGGAGCACGTCGAGACGTTGTCCCCGGATCTGGGCCCGGCGACGCGGGTCCTGCGTCGCGCCGGGTGGGCTGAACAGTGGCATGAGTTGCCTCGGGCGGGGCGCGCAGCCCTAGCCCTTGACACCTCCCGCAGTCAGACCGGAGACGATGGCGCGCTGGAAGATCAGCACCATGATGATCAGCGGCACGGTGACGATGGTGCCGGCCGCCATGACCGCGGTGTAGGGCTCCTGGTGCGGCTGGGCGCCGGTGAAGGCCGCGATCGCCACCGTGACCGGCTGGGTCGCGGGCTGGGCGAACTGGGAGGCCAGGAGGTACTCGTTCCAGCTGGCGATGAAGGCCAGGATCGCAGTCGTGAACAGGCCCGGAGCTGCCAGGGGAAGCATGATCTTGCGGAAGGCCTGACCCTGGGTGGCGCCGTCGATGCGCGCGGATTCCTCGAGCTCCCAAGGCATTTCGGCGAAGAACGCGGTCAACGTGTAGATCGTCAGGGGCAGCACGAAGGAGATGTTGGGGATGATCAGCGCCTGGTAGTTGGTGCCCTGCAGCCAGCCCCAGTCGGAGAACATCTGGAACAGCGGCGACACCAGGGCGACGCCGGGGAACATCGAGGCGCCCAGCACGATGCCCAGCACGACGTACTTGCCGGGGAAGTTGAGCCGGGCCAGGGCGTAGGAGGCGAAGACCCCGACCAGCATGCCCACGGTCGTCGTGACGACACCGATGACGACCGAGTGCCACAGGGCCGCGCCGAAGTGGTTGCCGCGGTCGGTGGAGAACGCGGTCTTGAAGTTGTCGAGCGTCACGTGGGTCGGCCACGGCGTGGTGTCGAAGGTGTAGCCGACGTCGCGGAAGGCCGTGACGACCATCCAGTAGAAGGGCGCCAGGCCCCAGATCACGATGAGGGCCAACCCGATGTACATGCGGATCCGCTGTCCGCGGTCGCTGCGGTGGGTGATCTCCTGCGGGGTGGTCGAGCCGGCCCCCGTCGTCGCGGTGTTGGTGGCGGTGCTCATTGCGCACTCCCTGCGTTGGCAACCAAGTTGGAGGAGGTCAGGTCGGTGTCGGCCTCGTCCTTCTTCTTCTGCTTCTTGCTCTTGGGTGGCCGTTGGACGACGTCCGCGCCACCGAACTTGATGAACAGGAACGCGACGAACGCGATGAGGAGGAAGACGATGGTCGACAGGGCGGAGGCCTTGTGGAAGCCCTCACGGATCTGGTTGATGACCAGCATGGACAACGTGGTCGTGCCGCCGGCGCCGTGGGTGAGGATGGCCGGCAGGTCGTAGATGCGTAGCGTGTCGAGGGTGCGGAACAGCACCGCGACCATGAGCGGGACCTTGACCAGCGGCAGGGTGATCCGCACGAAGGTCTGCCACTTGCTGGCACCGTCGATCTGGGCCGCCTCGTAGACGTCGCTGGCGATGAGCTGCAGGCCGGCGAGGATGAGCAGCGCCATGAACGGCGTGGTCTTCCAGACGTCGGCGATGATGATCGCGAACTTGGCCGGCCACGGGTCGCTGGTCCACAACAACGGGTCGACGCCGAAGAGCCCGAGCAGCTTGTTGGCGATCCCGTCGTAGGCGAAGATGAAGAACCACAGCTTGGCGGTGACGGCGGTGGGGATGGCCCACGGGATGAGGATCGCCGCGCGGACCAGGCCGCGGCCCTTGAAGTCGCGGTTCATGATCATCGCGAACCACATGCCGAGGATGACCTCGAGGGTCACGGCGACCACGGTGAAGAACAGCGTCACCCACAGCGAGTCGTAGAACTGCGAGCCGATGGTGCCGGGTGGGCAGTCGACCTCGCCACACTTCTGCAGCAGCCACGCCGTGTAGTTGGACACCCCGGCGCTGCCGCCCTCGACGAACATCCCCGTCGCCGGGTCGAGCCCGGAGTCCTTCTGGAACGACAGCCGGACGGCCTGGATCAGCGGGATGATGATGATGACGGTCAGGAAGAGCAACGTCGGGGCGACGAGCAACAGCCCGGTGCGTCCCTGGCCCGCGTTGAGGCCCTTCTCCTTGCGTGGCTTCTTGCCCGACGAGGCCTGCTGCTGCTGCTGCGACTCGGTCGGCTGCGCGACTGCGCTCATGGGTACTCCTTGCCCGGCGGTGCCGTCACCCTCACCCGGTGCGGCTGCGATGTGGTGCTGGAGGAAGTGGTGCCTGAGGTGCTTCGGGATGGTTCAGACGCGGGTGTGGGGGTGACCCCGTGGGGATCACCCCCACACCGATGGGAATGCCGAGGGCGATCAGCCGCCGGAAGCCGCCTGCATGGCCGCCTGCATGTCCTTGACCGCCTGGTCCGGCGTCTTCTGACCCTGGATCGCGGCGAAGGCGTTGTCCTGGATCGCCTTGGTCACCGCCGGGTAGAAGGGCGTCACCGGCCGCGGGACGGCGTTGGTGATCGACTCCTTGAGGACCGGCAGGTACGGGTACTTCGACACCAGCGCCTGGTCGTCGTAGATCGAAGCCGTGACGGGCGCCAGCGAACCCTTGATCATGTTGTCCTTCTGCTGCTCCTCACTGGTGAGGAACTTGACGAAGTCCAGCGCCGTGGCCTTGTTGTCGGAGAAGGCGCTGATCGCGGCCTGGTGACCACCGAGGGTCGAGGTGCCCGGGCCGTCGACACCCGGAAGGGGCGCGACCTTGAACTTGCCCTTGACCTTCGACGAGGCGTCGGTCGCGGCCAGGTTGTAGACGTAGGGCCAGTTGCGCAGGAACAGCAGCTTGCCGTCCTGGAACGCCTGCCGGCTCTGCTCCTCCTGGAAGGTGATCGCCTGCTTGGGGATGTTGCCGTTCTTGTAGTTCTCGGCGAGCACCTGCAGACCCTTGGCCGCCTCGGGGGAGTCGACCGTCGGCTTGCCGGCGTCGTCGACGACCTTGGCGCCGTAGGCGTTCATCCACTCAGTGGCGTTGCAGGTGAGGCCCTCGTACTTGGCGAACTGGCCCGCGAAGCAGCTCATGCCGTTCTTCTTGGCGATCGAGCACATGTTCCACATCTCGTCGATCGTCTTCGGCGGGTTGGGCACGAGGTCGGAGCGGTAGTAGAGCATCGCGCCATCGGAGGAGGTCGGCGCGGCATACAGGGTGTTGTTGTAGGTCGCGGCCTTGATCGTCGGCTCGAGGAAGCCCGAGGTGTCGATGGCGAACTTGTCCTTGAGCGGCGTCAGCCAGCCCTTGGCGGCGAACTCGGCGGTCCACACGACGTCCACGGAGACGACGTCGTAGCCGGGGTTCTTGGCCTGGAAGTTCTGGACGAGGTCGTCGTGCTGCTGGTCGGCCTGGTCGGACTGCTCCTTGACCGTGACCTTCTGGTCGGGGTGGGCCTTGTTCCACTTCTCGGCCATGGGCGCGAGGATGTTGGAGTTGTCCTTGCCCTGGACGTAGGTGATGGGGCCACGGGAGTCCGCGCCCTGCGACGCGGCGCTGTTCGAGCTGCCGCTGTCACCGCCGCCGCAGCCCGCGGCGACGAGCGCCACGGACACGGCCCCGGCCAACACCCCGAGGGTGCGCCGTCTGGTCATTCGGAGGGCCATGTGCCCGCCTCCATTTCTCGCGTAGGGCCGAGGCGGACGTGCCTCGGCACTGAGGGAACCGACCCCATGTAAACGTTTACGCGTGCAACCCGCAATCAGCGAATCGGTAACGTTTCGGTAACCCGGCGTCGACTTGCGGGATGCGTCCACGCGTGCTGGCGCCCAGCGAGCGGTGGCAACCCGCTCACGGGTGCCCCGACCCGGTCAGCGGTTCAGGGAACCTCGGGTGCCGACGCGATGCGGGCGATCGCGGTGGGTGCCGGCGTGCCCGAGCCGTCGCGCTTGCCGGTGGCCTCGGGCAGCTCGATCGCGACCCCGTTGCCACCGGCGGCCTTCGCCGGCGTCCGCCCGGCCCAGGCGAGCACGAGTGTGTCCTCGCCACGCAGGAACCGGTGAGCGCGCACGCCACCGGTGGCGCGTCCCTTGGCGGGGTACTCGGCATACGGCGTCACCTTGAGCGACCCGGGCTCGGTGCCGGGCAGCGCACCGGAGGAGCCCGACGAGGTCACGACGACGGCGTCCGCACCGGTCGGCACCGCCCCGAAGAACACGACCCGCGCGCCCGACCCGAGCTTGATGCCGGCCATGCCGCCCGCGGCCCGGCCCTGCGGCCGCACCGCCGCGGCACCGAAGTGCAGCAGCTGGGCATCGGAGGTGATGAAGACCAGATCCTCTGTGCCAGAGGACAGTTCGACGGCGCCGACCACCTCATCGCCGTCCTTGAGCGAGATCAGCTCGAAGTCGCTGCGCGAGGGATAGTCCGTCGTCACCCGCTTGACCACGCCCTGGGCGGTGCCGAGTGCGACGCCCCCCGACTCCGGTGAGACCGAGACGATCGTCAGCGGCTCCTCGCCCGCGGGGAGGTCGACGTATGCCGCGAGCGGCGCGCCGCCGGAGAGGTTGGGGGCGTCGTTGGTCGGCGGCAGCGTCGGCAGCTCGAGCGCGCTGAGCCGGATCATCCGGCCGCGCGAGGTGACGAGCCCGACCTCGCCGCGGGCGGTCGTCCGGACCGCGCCCACGATGACGTCGTGCTTGCTCCGGCCGCCGCCGGTCGGCAGGGCGTCCGCGGACGTCGTGCGCGCCATCAGCCCGGTCGAGGACAGCAGGACCCAGCACGGGTCGTCGGCGACCTCCAGCGGAGAGGTCACCGTCGCCGGCACACCGGCCGACTCCAGCAGCACCGTCCGCCGCGGGGTGCCGTGCTTCTTGGCGACCTCGGCCAGCTCGGACGACACGAGCTTGGTGAGCAGCTTCTCGTCGCCGAGGATCGCCTCGAGCTCCTCGATGAGCCGCTCGAGCTCGGTCTTCTCCGACTCCAGCTCGATGCGCGAGAACTTCGTCAGTCGGCGCAGCTGGAGCTCGAGGATGTAGTTGGCCTGCACCTCGGTCAGGTCGAAGACCTCCATGAGCCGCGTCCGCGCCGTCGCCGTGTCGTCGGACGAGCGGATGAGCTGGATGACCTCGTCGATGTCGAGGATCGCGACGAGCAGGCCCTCGACGAGGTGCAGTCGGTCCTTGTTCTTGCGGAGGCGGAACTCGGTGCGCCGCCGCACCACGTCGATCCGGAAGTCCAGGAACACCCGCAGGATTTCCTTGAGCCCCAACGTCCTCGGCTGTCCGTCGACGAGCGCGACGTTGTTGATGGGGAAGGAGTCCTCCATCGGCGTCAGCTTGTAGAGCTGCTCCAGCACCGCGTCGGGGTTGAAGCCGTTCTTCACCTCGATCACCAGCCGCAGCCCGTGCTTGCGGTCGGTGAGGTCCTTGACGTCGGCGATGCCCTGCAGCTTCTTGGACTGCACCGCGTCCTTGATCTTCTCGATGACCTTCTCCGGTCCCACGAGGTAGGGCAGCTCGGTGACGACGATGCCCTGGCGCCGCGGCGACACCTTCTCGATCCGCGTGGTCGCGCGCGTCCGGAACGACCCCTTGCCGGTGAGGTAGGCGTCGCGGATGCCGTCGAGCCCGACGATCCGCCCGCCGAGCGGCAGGTCCGGCCCGGGCACGAACTTCATCAGGTCGTCGAGCGAGGCGCTGGGGTGGGAGAGCAGGTGCCGTGCGGCACCGATGACCTCGACGAGGTTGTGCGGCGCCATGTTCGTCGCGAACCCGACGGCGATGCCGCTGACGCCGTTGACGAGCAGGTTGGGGTAGGCCGCAGGCAGGACGTCCGGCTGCGTGAGCTGGTCGTCGTAGTTGGGGACGAAGTCGACGGTGTCCTCGCCCAGCCCCTCGGTCATGAGGTCGGCGGCGAACGCGGGCCTGGCCTCGGTGTACCGCGAGGCCGCGGGGCCGTCGTCGAGCGAGCCGAAGTTGCCGTGCCCGTCGACCAGCGGCAGCCGCATCGTGAACGGCTGCGCCATCCGCACCAGGGCGTCGTAGATCGCCGTGTCGCCGTGCGGGTGGTACTTGCCCATGACGTCGCCGACGACGCGGGAGGACTTCACATGCCCGCGGTCGGGCCGCAGCCCCATCTCCCGCATCGAGTAGAGGATGCGCCGCTGCACCGGCTTGAGGCCGTCCCTGGCGTCCGGGAGGGCGCGGGCCTTGATGACCGAGACGGAGTACTCGATGTAGGCGTTGCGCATCTCGTCCGAGACGTCGATGTCGGCGATGCGCTCCTCGAAGTCGCCGTCGTCGGCGGGAGCGGTGGTCTTGCGGGTGCGGGCCATGCGGGTGGTGATCTCCTGTGCCGAAGGGAACACCCCATCCTCGCCTACCCCTCGCGCGGCTCCGACCCCGACGCGCCGCTGAGCCCGAAGTGGCCCCAGTGGACCACCTCACGCTCGGGACGCCGCCGCCGAGACCGCGACGAGCCCCCGACGCGCTCACCCTCGTGCCCGAGTGCCACGACCCCGACCAGTCGCCGGTTCGCAGGTATGCCGTGTGCCTCCCGGACGCGCTCGTGCGCCTCCGGGGGCACCCCGAAGAAGAGGGCACCCAGGCCCTCGTCGACGGCCGCGAGGAGCATGTTCATGGCGGCCATCCCGGTGTCGACATCCCAGTAGGGGACCGGCCACCTGGCCGGGTCGCGGTCGGTCCAGCCCTTGTCCGGCAACGCATACCGGTCGAGGTAGGTGTCGGGGTCGGACAGGCACAGCACCAGCACCGGCGCCGCCGAGACCCCGCGCAGCCACGCGTCCGGTGCTCGCTCGGGCTCGGCCGCCGGCCCTGCAGTCGCCGCCCAGAACCCCTCCCGCTCGGCGGGCGACCGGAGGACCACGAAGTCCCAGCCCTGGCTGAAGCCCGCGCTGGGAGCCCGCAACGCGGCATACAGGACGCGGTCCAGTGCGTCGTCGGGGACGGCGCGCCCCGGCGCGAAACGCCGCACCATCCTGCGTCGTCGCAAGACCTCCCGAAGCTCCACGGGTCCAGCCTGACAGACTGGCCAACCGAGCCGAGGACACCGGCGTCACAAGGGCATGACCACTGTGGCCGCGCCGACCCTCGCGCCAGGACTCCGGGGAGGTTGGGCTGTGCCTGCGCACGACGCGGTCGATGCCGACTCCGCGCTGCGCGAGATCTACGACGTGCACTACGCACGGCTGGCGGGCTGGGCCAACAAGCTGGTGGGTGACCCGGACCTGGCGCACGACCTGGCGAGCGAGGCCTTCGTCAAGCTCTACCGCGAGTTCGCCAAGGTCGACGACCCGCGGCCGTGGCTCTACACCGTCACCGCCAACCTCGTGCGCGACCACTGGCGCAAGCGCGGTCGCGAGGCGGCGGCATACCAACGTCACGAGGCGGGTCGCGACACCGCGACCCCGGACCTCGACCACGCCACCCGGCTGACCGTCCGTGAGGCCGTGGAGGCACTGCCCGACCGGCTGCGGGTGGTGGTGCTGCTGCACTACTTCGCCGACCTGCCGGTGGCGACCGTGGCCCGTCAGCTCGAGAAGTCCGACGGCACGGTCAAGCGAGACCTGTTCGACGCGCGCCAACGCATGGCGCGGATGCTGGGAGAGACCCGATGAACCGCGACCTGTCCGACCTGCCCGGGGCCGGCGACCAACGCGACCCGGTGGAGGAGTTCTTCGCCGCGCAGCGGGCCGACGTGCACGACCTCGCGCCCGGCCCGGACCGCTGGGAGGGCATCGTCACCGAGGCGCGCCGACCCGTGCGCCGGCGGTGGCTGCCGTATGCCGGTGCGGCGGCGGCCGCGGTCGTCGTCGGTGCCGTGGCGTGGGGCGGCCTCGTGGACCGCCAGGGTGGTGACGCGGACCGCGACCCGGCCGTGGCGTCCTCGTCGGGGCGCACCGGGACGCAGATCACCAGCGTCGGTCCACGACCGACGCCCACCCAGAGCGCGCCGACCGCACCGGTCAGCTCACCCCCGCCGACGACCGCCGGCCCGACCACCACGCCGACGACGCGCACCGGACCACTGCCGGCGCCCGCGACCTTCGGCCTCGTCTCGCTCACCACGGGAGCCGACGGCAAGCTGCGGGCCCTGGGCTCGGCGACCTGCCAGCCCGGCAACAAGCCCTGTGTCTCGGTCGTGGGGTCCGACGACAACGGTGCCGGTTGGACCGCCCGCGCGACCCTCACGGGCACGGCCGCAGGCCTGCCGCGCGCGACACCCTCGGCGCCGGAGCAGTTCGCCGGGCTGCGGTTCGCGACCGCCGACATCGGCTACGCCTACGGCGGCACCACCATGCGCACCGCCGACGGCGGGCGGAACTTCACGCCGTTCGACGTGGGAGGTCGCACCGTCCTGTCCCTCGAGGCAGGTGGCGGCAAGGTCTGGATGGTGACGGCCCAGAAGTGCGCACAGGGCACCGACGTCGGCCAGCGCGGCTGCACCGGGCTCGAGGTCTGGTCGGCCGACACCTCCGCGACCCGTGCCACCAAGGTGTCCACCCTGCCCACGCCCGGACCGGTCGAGACCGCCTGGCTCAGCATGGACGGCTCCGACGCCTACGTCAGCACCAACCCCACCGACGACCAGGCCGTCTCGACCGCCCGCCGGGTCTCCGGTGCGGCGACCGAGCTGCCGCGCCCCGCCGGGTGCGCCCCGACCGGTGCCCTGTGGACCTGGGCGACGGCCGACGCACCCGGTGCCCTCGTCGCGGTCTGCCGGGCCGACGGCCGGGCCGACGCGGCATACGCCCTCGCCACGTCCACCGACAAGGGCGCCACGTGGAGCAAGGCCACGCCCGCACCCGACCTCGGGACTCCCGGCGCGGGCGGGGTCTGGGTCACCGCGACCGACCTGCGGCACCTGGTGGCGGTCGTCGGGGCCCTTCCGTCCACCGACCCGGACCCCACCTGGGCGACCCAGCTGCGCTCGAGCAGCGACGGCGGACGCACGTGGGCCCAGCCGAAGGGCACCGGCAACAGCGGGGACTGGGCCTGGGCCGGAGCCGGTGGCGGCAAGCTCGTGTATGCCGTGCCGGCCGACTCGGGCGCGTACTACGTGAGCAACGACTCCGGGGCCAGCTTCCGCAGCGTGGCGTTCCGCAGGTAGGAGGGTCTGCGGTCGCGTCGCGCAGGCGTGCCATGCTTGCGCCATGACCGCGGTCGACCTCCCGCCCGGGTACCCCAGGCAGTGGGAGGCCGATGTCGTCCTGCGGGACGGGTCGGTGGCCCACATCCGGCCCATCACGCCGGCCGACGCCGAGGCTGTCCACCGGTTCCACGCCGGGCAGTCCGAAGAGTCGATCTACATGCGGTTCTTCGCGCCGCTGCGCCGCCTCAGCGACCGTGACGTCGAACGGTTCACCAACGTCGACTACACCGACCGGGTGGCGCTGGTGGCGACGGTGCGCGGGCAGATCATCGGCATCGGCCGCTACGACCGCATCACGCCGACCAGCGCCGAGGTGGCGTTCAACATCGCGGACTCCTACCAGGGCAAGGGAATTGGCTCGGTGCTGCTCGAGCACCTGGCCGTCATCGCCTGGGAGTCCGGGGTGGAGGAGTTCACCGCAGAGGTGCTGCCCCAGAACGCCAAGATGATCTCGGTCTTCAGCGAGGCGGGCTACGAGGTGACCCGCCGGTTCGAGGACGGCGTCGTCTCGCTGCGCTTCGACATCCAGCCCACCGAACGGTCCGAGGCGGTGCGGCTATCCCGCGAGCACCGCGCCGAGTCGGTCAGCATGCGCTCGGTGCTCTTCCCGGACTCGATCGCCGTCGTGGGTGCCAGCCGGCGCAGCGACTCCATCGGTCACCACATCCTCGCCAACATCCTCGCGGCGGGCTTCACCGGATCGGTGCACGCCGTCAACCGCGAGGCCCTGGAGGTGCTCGGTCTGCCGGCCCACACGAGGGTCTCGGAGATCCCCGACCACATCGACCTCGCCGTCGTCGCCGTTCCCGCCGTGGAGGTGCCGGAGGTCGTGGCCGACTGCGCCGAGGCCGGGGTGCGCACGTTGCTGGTGGTCTCGGCCGGTTTCGCCGAGTCGGGGGAGCACGGCGCGCAGCTGCAGGCCGACCTGCTCACCACGGCCCGAGAGAACGGCATGCGGGTGCTGGGCCCCAACTCCTTCGGTGTCATCAACACCGACCCGACGGTGAGGCTCAACGCCTCGCTGGCGCCGGAGGTGCCCCTGCCCGGCCGGCTCGGGCTCTTCGCCCAGAGCGGCGCGCTCGGCATCGCCGTGCTCGCCTCGGCCACCCGTCGCGGGCTCGGCATCTCCGTCTTCGCCTCGGCGGGCAACCGGGTCGACGTCTCCGGCAACGACTTCATGCAGTACTGGATCGACGACGAGCACACCGACACGGTCGGGCTCTACCTGGAGTCGATGGGCAACCCGCGCAAGTTCTCCCGGATCGCGCGGCGGCTGGCCACCATCAAGCCCGTCATCGTCGTGAAGTCCGGTGTCTCCACCTACGGCGTGCCCCCGGGGCACCGCGCCCGCACCAGCCGGGTCCGGCCCGAGGCGTTCGACGCGATGCTGCGCCAGGCTGGGGTCATCCGGGTCGAGAACGTGCACCAGATGTTCGACGTCGCCCAGCTCGTCACCAACCAGCCGCTGCCGGGCGGCAACCGGGTCGCGGTCGTCGGCAACTCCGACGCCCTCGGCGCACTCACCGCCGAGGCCTGTGTCAGCTGGGGCCTCGAGGTGTCGCACGGGCCCGTGTCGCTGCCCAGCGAGGCCAGGGGTGAGGAGTTCGCCCAGGCGCTCGCGACGGCCTTCGCCGACCCGGAGGTCGACAGCGTCCTCACCTGCTTCATCCCCCCGTTGGTGACTCTCGACGAGGAGGTCGCGACGGCCGTTCGCGACGCCGCCCTCAAGAGCGAAAAGCCTTGCCTGGCAACGTTCCTCGGGATGCGTGGGGTGGTCGAGCGGCTGTCCGGCACCACCGAGGACGGTCGCGACGAGGTCGTGCCCGCCTACTCGATGCCCGAGGACGCCGTCCGGGCCCTCGCCGCCGCCACGAGGTATGCCGAGTGGCGCTCGCGTGACCACGGGGTGCCCGTGCGTCCGGCCGGCATCGACCGGGAGGCGGCCGAACGACTGGTCGAGCGGGTGCTCCACGAGGCGCCGGAGGGCCGCCGCCTCACCGAGGACGAGGTGCGCGAGCTCCTCGGTGCCTACGGCATCGACCTGTGGGCGAGTGTCTCGGTCACGTCCGCCGACGAGGCGGTCGCCGCCGCGGACACCCTGGGTTACCCCGTGGTGGTCAAGTCGGTCGCGCCGCTCGTGCGGCACTCGCCCGGCATGTCCGGCATCCGGGTCGACCTGCGCACACCCGACCAGCTGCGCGACGCCTACGCCGCGCTCAACGACCGGCTCGCCCCCCTGTCGGCCAACACCTTCGTCGTGCAGCGCATGGCCACCCCGGGTGTCTCGTGCGTGGTGCGCAGCGAGGAGGACCCGCTCTTCGGACCTGTCGTGTCGTTCAGCATCGCCGGTCCGCCGACCGAGCTCCTCGGCGACATCGGCCACCGCATCCCGCCCCTCACCGACGTGGACGTCTCCGACCTCATCTCCTCGGTCAAGGCGTCGCCCATGCTGCACGGCCACCGGGGCGCGGCGCCGGTCAACCGGGCCGCGCTCGCCGACCTCGTCGCGCGGGTCTCGGTGCTCGCCGACAACCTGCCCGAAGTGGCGAGCCTTGTCCTCAACCCCGTCAACGCCCAACCCGCGGGCGTGGACGTCCTCGGGGCCGACGTGACCGTCGCCCCCGCACCGGCACGCAAGGATCCGGGGCGGCGCAGCCTCACCTGACGCACCCCTGGGGACGGCGCGGCAGGGTCACCCGGCCTAGGGCAAGATGGGCGCATGGGTTCGTCCTCCCCGTCCAGTGCCTCCACCCCGCTCGCGCCGCTCCCCGGTGAGCTGACGCGCGCGATCGAGCAGGCCGGCTACTACCCGGCGCTCGTCGGCGACGTCGTCCAGGCAGCTCTCGCGGGCGAGTCGGTCGTGTCGCACCTCGTCCACCAGGAGACGACCTTCGACCACGACGTGGTGCGCCGCCACATCACCGTGCTGGCACTCACCGAGACCCGCCTGGTCATCGCCCACGCGGACGACCACACCGACGAACGGCCCGACCACGAGGACACCGCGACGGCGACGACCGAGAGCATCCCGCTCAGCGCCGTGCGGGGTGTGATGCTCACCCACGTCGTGGCCAATCCCCAGAAGTACCAACCCGGTTCGCTCGGCCGCGAGATCACGCTGACCCTCGGGTGGGGCGCCGTCAACCGGGTCGACCTGCTGCCGGCGACCTGCGGCGACCCTGACTGCGACGCCGACCACGGGTACGAAGGCAGCATCAGCTCCGACGACATCTCGTTGCGCATCAGCGCCGCCGCCGAGGGGGAGGCGGCCCTGCAGCAGGCCCTCGGCTTCGCCCGCGAGCTCTCGGCGAGCATCGGGAGCTGAGGCGGTGCGTCCCCAGGCCCAGGCGGTGTGCTGACACCGATGCCGCACGACGGACTCGTCCCACCGCGTTACGACGACGCGGGACTTGCCGCCGTGCTCCCGTCGGTCGCGGCGAGCCTGGGTGTCACCCGGTATGCCGGCCGGGCGCCGCTCGAGCTGGCGCCCGCCCGCCGTGCGGTCGTGGTCCTCGTCGACGGACTGGGCTACGAGCTGATCCGGCGCCGCGGCGGCCACGCCCCCTTCCTGCGCTCGCTGCTGCCCGCGGCATACCGCCTCACGGCCGGTTTCCCGTCGACGACAGCGACCTCGATGGGCACCTTCGGTACCGGGCTGCCGCCGGGGTCGCACGGCCTGCTCGGGTACGAGGTGCTGGTGCCGGGGGAGGACCGGCTCGTCAACGAGCTGTCCTGGGAGGACGGCCCGGACCCGCTCGCGTGGCAGCCGGAGGCGACGGTCTTCGAGGCCGCCGAGCGCGACGGGGTGGCGGTGACCCGCGTGGGGCCGGCGTTCTTCGACGGGTCGGGCCTGACGCAGGCCGCAGTCCGCGGGGGCCGGTTCGCGGCGGCCGACGACCTGCCCGCACGGGTCGACGCCGCCGTGGCGGCGGTGCGTCGTGACCCGCGCTCGCTCGTCTACCTCTACTGGGGTGACCTCGACAAGGTCGGCCACGTCCACGGCTGCCAGTCCTGGGAGTGGGGGGACGAGCTCGAGGCGATCGACGCCGAGCTGGGCCGCCTCGTGCGCAGCGTGCCCGCCGACACGGCGGTGCTGGTCACGGCCGACCACGGCATGGTCGACGCCCCCCACGCCCTGCGCATCGATCTCGCTCACGACCCCCAGCTGGCCGCCGGCGTGAGGCACGTCGGGGGCGAGCCGCGGGCACTGCAGCTCTACACCGAGCCCGGGGCCGTGGAAGACGTCGCCGCCACCTGGCAGGGGCGGGTGGGGGAGCGGGCCTGGATCCGACGGCGCGACGAGGCCGTCGCCGAGGGGTGGTTCGGCCCGGTGGCGCCCCGCAACACCGAGCGCATCGGTGACCTCGTGGTCGCCATGCGCGACAACTTCGCGATCGTCGACTCGCGCCGGGCGCGCCCGCAGCTGCTCGCCCTCGTCGGGCTGCACGGCTCGCTGAGCGCCGACGAGGCGACGGTGCCGCTGTTCACTGTCGCGCCACGCGTCTGAGCCGTGCCCGGTCCGTGCCCTGCACGCCATAGGGTGTGCTCTCGTGGCTGAGCTCGTCTTCTTCTCCGGGACCATGGACTCCGGCAAGTCCACCCTCGCGCTCCAGATGGACCACAACCACCGGGCCAGGGGGCGCGGCGGCCTGATCTTCAGCAAGCTCGACCGGGCCGGCGAGGACATGCTCTCCTCGCGGCTCGGACTCGCCACCCGCGCCCACGAGGTGCACGACGACCTCGACTTCTGGGACACCGTCGTCGAGCACGCCACGTCGGGCCAGCGGGTCGACTACCTCATCTGTGACGAGGCCCAGTTCTACTCGCCCGAGCAGGTCGAGCAGCTGGCCCGCCTCGTCGACGAGATGGGCATCGACGTCTTCGCGTTCGGCATCACCGCGGACTTCCGCACCCAGCTCTTCCCGGGGTCACGCCGGCTCATCGAGCTCGCCGACCGGGTGCAGGTGCTCCAGGTGGAGGCCCTGTGCTGGTGTGGGCGCCGGGCCACCCACAACGCCCGCGTCGTCGACGGCGTGATGGTCGTCGAGGGCGAACAGGTCGTCGTCGGCGACACCCAGGCCGGCACCGAGACGCTGGTCGAGTACGAGGTGCTGTGCCGACGACACTTCATGCGCCGCATGAACTCCGCCGCCGCGCGGGTCGCATCGTCCTCACCCGACGTGCTGCCCTTCGACCTCGAGATCTGTCCGGTGCCGCCGGCCTGAGCGGGGTTCAGCGCGCCCGCCGTCTGCACCGATGGGAAAGCGTTGGCCCACCCATCGTGCCTGTGGTTGGGTCGAAAGGGTTGGCGAACGACGACCCAGGAGCACCCATGCCTTCCCTGTCCCGACGCAGCGTTCTCGCGATGGTCCCGGCGGGTGCCTTCCTCGCCATCGCGCCACCCTTGCGGGCGTATGCCGCCGACGACGTCGACGGTGCCCGGATCCTCACCAACGCCCGTGAGTCGTTCGCCGGCACCGCCGGGTCGAACGCGCGCACTGAGGTGCGCACCAAGCTCGCCGCCGTGGAGCAGGCCGCCCGGACGGCGCTCGCCTCGATGGACGCCGCCGGCCCGGGCGAGCTCTTCGCCGGCCTGCCACTGGGCACGAACGACTCCAACCTGTCGGCGTCGTTCTCGCGGCTCGCTGACATCGCCCTGGCCACGGCCACGCCCGGCGGGGCCAGCGACCTCGTCGGCAACGTCACCGTGCAGCGACGAGTCCTCGACGGGTTGTCCTGGCTGCACGCCAACCACTACGGCGACCAGTCGGCTGGCTACTACGGCAACTGGTACACGTGGGAGATCGGCATCTCGACCTACGTCACGAAGACGTTCGTGCTGCTCGCCGCCGAAGCCGCGGCATACCGCCCGGACCTGCTGCCCACGTATGTCGCGTCGATGGACGCGTACCTGCGCAATGGCAAGGACGGCGACGTCGACCTCAACTCCCGGTTCCACACCGGTGCCAACCTCGCCGACATCACGACCAACCGCATCCTGCAGGGCGCGCTCACCGGTGACGCGGCGCGCGTCACCAAGGCGATCAGCGACCAGTCGACCGTCTTCGCCACCATCGACCCGTACGACATCCAGCACGGCAACACCGACGGCTACTACGCGGACGGTTCGTTCATCCAGCACCACAGCGTCGCCTACACCGGTGCCTACGGGAAGATCCTGCTCGGCCGGGTCGTGCAGACCGTGAAGCTGCTCGACGGCACCTCCGCCGCGACCGGCACCGAGCTCGCCGACGTCGTCCACGGTTGGGTCCGCGACGGCTTCGCGCCTGTCATCGTCGAGGGCTGGATGATGGAGATCGTCAAGGGCCGCTCGGTGTCACGCACGACCACCGGGTATGCCGACGTGGCCGCGGTCGTCGAGGCGACGGTCGACCTCATCGACTACACGAGCGCGGGCAACGCCCGGGCGCTGCGTGGGTACGTGCGCCACATCGCCGCGGTGTCGCCGACCCCGCCCAACCCGGACGGGTTCGCCTCACCGGTCAGCATCGCCCGGTATGCCGACGTGGTGGGCGACACCAGCGTCCCCGCCGCCGACCTCAACCCGCCGCAGCGGGCCGTCGCGTTCAACGCCATGGACCGGTTGGTGGTGCGCCGACCCGGGTGGACGTTCGCGCTGTCGCGCAGCTCTGAGCGGATCAGCAAGTACGAGTACATGAGCGGGGAGAACCTGCGTCCGTGGTTCCAGGGCGACGGGATGCACTACCTCTACCTGGCGGGGCAGGACCAGACGCGCGCGTTCGGGGTCGACTTCTTCACCACGGTCTCGCCCTACCGGCTCCCGGGCACGACCGTGCCGGTGCAGGAACGCAGGACCATCCCCGAGCTCTACGGGCTCAACTGGTACGACAACCCGGACCACCCGTTGGGCTTCACCGCCTCGTCGGAGTCGCAGAACACCTACGTCTACTTTCCGCGCGCGACCGGATCCCATTGCGGCGCAACGGTTCTCGGCACGTGGGCCGCGGCGAGCATGGTGCTCAGCGACGACGTCCCCTACGTCGACTCGGTTGCGGGCAAGCTGCCCGACGACTTCGTCGTCTACGCCAGT
This sequence comes from Actinomycetes bacterium, assembly GCA_023420415.1. Lineage (GTDB taxonomy): Bacteria > Actinomycetota > Actinomycetes > Actinomycetales > Dermatophilaceae > Pedococcus. The sequence continues at coordinate 65,278 of JAEZWF010000029.1, forward strand.
GCCCGGGCCACCAAGTCGTGGTTCGCCTTCGACGACGAGGTCGTGGTGCTGGCCGCCGACGTGCGTGACGAGCACGGCCGCGACGTGGTCACGACCCTCGACAGCCGCGTCGCGGCACCGACCGACACCGTGCGCGTCACCGGCGCACGCACCGACGGTTCTGCCTGGGAGGCCGAGGACGACACCGGCCAGGCCAGTGACCTCGCGTGGCTGCGCTGGGCCAACGACACCGAAGGCGTGTCCGTCGGCTACGTGCTGCTCGACGGCGCGGCGGTGGACGTGACCCTCGATGAGGTCGCCCGCAGCCGCCGCCACGTCCGGCTCACCAACCCCGACACGATCGCGACCAAGCGGGTGTTCACCGCCGCGGTGCGGCACCCGTCGACGACCTCGACGCTGGCGTATGCCGTGGTGCCGGCCGCGAGCGAAGCCGACCTCGCGGCATACCGCACCAACTCGGCTGTGACGGTGGTCGTGAACAACCCGAAGGTGCAGGCGGTGCGGCACGAGGGCCTGGGGGTCATCGCGGCCACGGCCTTCGCCGAGCGGACCGTGCACGCGGCGAACCTGGCGATCGACGGACCCGCGTCGGTCATCTTCCGCGACGGCCGAGAGGCGCAGGTCTCGCTGTCCGACCCGACCATGGGCCGGGACCAGGTCGCCGTGACCATCCGCGGCCGGCGGTTCACGGCCACCGACACCGACGACGGCGTCACCGTGCGCCCGGTGCCGGGCGGCACCCAGGTCGTGGCCAGGACCAGGCACGCCTACGGGCGCAGCTTCACCGCCCGGTTGCGCCGGAGCTGACCGGCGCTGACCCGACCTGATCCGACCAGATCCGCCAGGTCAGTCCTTGGGCTTGGCCCCGAACATCACGTCGTCCCAGCTGGGGACACCGGGTCGGCCGCTGCGCCGCTTGGCCTTCTTGGCGACGGGCTCGTCGTCCGGTTCGTCGTCCGGCTGGTGGTTCGGCTCGGCTTCGACGGGCTCGGTTTCGACGGGCTCGGTTTTGGCGGGCTCCGGCTCAGTGGACTCGGCCGGGAGGACGTCGTCGCCGACCGCCGACCCCGCATCATCCAACTGTGTGTCATCCAGCTGCGCGTCCGCTGGCTCGGTGTCCTGGGGGTGGGTGCCCTTGGCCGATGGTGGCGCGCCATGGACCTGCGGGTCGTAGGCGAGGTCCTCCAGCGGCAGGGCGTCCTCGCGGGGCGCGGTGTCGACCGGGGTCTGCGCGGGGGAGTTCTTGCGCCGGCGCGGACGCCCGCGGTGGGCGGCCCGCTCGCGCATGGCCGACATGAGGTCGAGCGGCTCGTCCCCCTGGGGTTCGGGCGTCGCCGCGGAAGCCTTCTTCCTGGTGCTGGCACGGGGCGATGCCACACCGCCCTCGGCCTCGACGTCGTAGACGGTGGTCGCGCGGACCGGGGCACCGACGAGGTGCGGTGCGGGCACGGGGGAGGAGTCGCCGGTGGCGTCGTCCTCGCTGAGCCAGCGCGCTTCGTCATCCACGGCCGAGACGGTGCGGTCCTGGACGTCGAACGCCCATCGGGCCTGGCGTTCGCGGCCGCCGGCGGGGAAGGTCAGCACGACGGTCCAGCCGCCGTTCTCGTCACGGGCGGAGTCCCAGTCCGCCGACGCCGGGTCGACGCCCCGGCCGGAAAGTCGCTGGCTCACCCGGGCCGACAGGGTCGGAGCGGACGCGCCACCCCCGCCGCGGCCGCGCAGCCGGACACCGCGGGCCAGCCCGGCGACATACTCGCGCTCGGCCAGGATCGGGCCTTCGTACCGGGCCACCTTCTCGACGGTCCACCCGGATCGCTCGGACACCTCCTCGGCCGACAGGCCGGCCCGGATCAGCGCCTGCACCTCGCGCGGCCGCATGCCACCGTCGATCTCGATCTGGAGCTGCCCCAGCCGTGGCCGGTCACGGCGGACGGCGGCGCGCAGGGGGTCATCGAGCTGGATCCGGAAGCGCTCGCCGTCGGCGTCGGCCAGCAACAGGTGCTGTCCGTCCTCGTGCACTCCGACCAGCCGCAGGTCTCGCATTACCTCTCCCAGAATTGCAGGTCAGCCCCGTCAGGCGTCCTGCGCCCGACTCTGCCATCCCCGAGGGCACGGAGAAAGCGACCACGCCGCACGGGTACTTTTGACCCTGCCATGCTCACCCTCGACACCCACCTTCAGCTGGTCCTCGACCTGGTCGGGGTGTTCGCGTTCGCGCTGTCGGGCGGCCTGGTCGCGGTGCGCAAACGGCTCGACCTGTTCGGTGTCCTGGTGCTGGCGGCCGCGGCCGCGCTCGGGGGCGGTGTCATCCGCGACGTCCTCATCGGCCGGGTGCCACCGGTCGGCGTCTCGGACTGGCGTCTGCTCAGCTGCGCCCTCGCCGCCGGCCTGGTGACGTTCTTCTTCCACCCCGGCGTGGAACGGATCGGCCGCTTCGTCCGGGTCCTGGACGCCGCCGGTCTCGCGGTCTTCGCGATCGGTGGCTCGCTCACCGCCCTCGGGGAGGGCATGGACGGCGTCACCTCCGTGCTCGTCGGTGTCGTCACCGCCATCGGTGGAGGCATGATCCGTGACGTGCTCGCCGGCCAGGTGCCGGAGGTGCTGCGCCGCGAGATGTACGCCCTGCCCGCGCTGCTGGGCTCGACCCTCGTCGTCCTCGCCCACCACTACGACCTGATCAACCCGGTCGTGGTGTGGGGTTGTGTCCTGCTCGTCTTCGCCGTCCGCATCATCGCGGTCGTGCTCGACCTCAACGCGCCCAAGCCCCTGCGCACCGGGGCCAACCCGTGACATCCACCCGTGACATTCCACCCGTGACACCGATGAGAGCCCGCCCATGACCCAGCCGCCCCAGCACCCCCAGCACCCCGACCAACCCGACCAGGCGGACACGGACCCGCTCGAGCCCTACGACGGCATACTCCTGCTCTCCTTCGGCGGCCCCGAGAAGCCCGAGGACGTCCTGCCGTTCCTGCGCCGGGTCACGGCCGGGCGCGGCATCCCGGACGAGCGGCTCGAACAGGTCGGCGAGCACTACTACGGCTTCGGGGGGCGCAGTCCCATCAACGACCAGAACCGCGCCCTCATCGCCGCCCTGCGGGCCGAGCTCGACCGTCGTGAGATCGCGACCCCGGTCATCTGGGGCAACCGCAACTTCACACCGTTCACGGCCGAGGCGTTCGCCGAGGCCCAGGAGCGAGGCATGCGGCGGATCGTCACCGTCCTCACCAGCGCCTACCAGTCGTACTCGTCGTGCCGGCAGTACCGCGAGGACCTCGCGGCAGCCGACGCCGAGGTCGCGGAGCAGGGGCCCGCGCTCCTCGTGGACAAGGTGCGGCCCTACGCCAACCACCCGGGGTTCTCGCGCACCAACAGCCGTCTGGTCACCGACGCGGTGCGCGCCCTCCTGCGCGACGGCGCCGACGCGGCAACCATGCGGATCCTGTGCGTGACGCACTCGATCCCGCTCGCCATGGACGACACGTCCGGTCCGGGCGACGAGGACGGAAACGCCTACTCCCAGCAGCACATCCAGCTCGGTGCGGCCATCACCGAAGAGGTGAACGCCACCCTCGACACCGACCTCGAGGGTGAGCTGGTCTTCTGCTCGCGGTCCGGTCCGCCGACCCAGCCGTGGCTCGAGCCCGACGTCAACGACCGGCTGGAGGAGCTGGCTGCCGAAGGCGTCCAGACCGTGGTGCTCGCACCCATCGGCTTCGTCTCCGACCACATGGAGGTCGTCTACGACCTCGACACCGAGGCGGCCGCCACCGCTGACCGACTCGGCCTGCGGCTGGTGCGGGTGCCGACAGTTGGCATCGACCCCGAGTTCGTGTCGGGTCTCGTCGACCTGCTCCTCGAGCGGGCGGCCGAGGCCCGGGGCGAGGACCCGCCGCGCCCCACCTGGCCCGGCCGGGTCGCACCGCCCGCAGTCTGCGCCGCCGGCTGCTGCCCCAACCTGCGCACCGCGCTGCCGGCCCTGTGCGGCCGGGACTGAGGACGGGCCTGATGACCGACATGCCGAACGAAGCTCTCCTCGCCCAGCTGGAGGAGGTCGCGCGCACGGTGGCGACCGAGGCCGCCCGCTACGTCGTCGACGACCGCCCGGACCACCTCGGCGTGGCCAGGACCAAGTCCTCGGCCACCGACGTGGTCACGGTGATGGACCAGGGTGCCCAGGACCTCATCCGCGCGCGGCTGCACGAGCTGCGCCCGGACGACGCCTTCCTCGGTGAGGAGGAGGGCGGCAGCGCCGGCGACTCCGGACTCACCTGGGTCGTGGACCCGATCGACGGCACCGTCAACTACCTCTACCGGATCCCGTCGTATGCCGTGTCGGTCGCCGTCGTCGTCGGCGACCCCCGGGTGCCGGGTCAGTGGACGCCGGTCGCCGGAGCCGTCGCCAACCCGGTTAGCGGCGAGGTCTTCCACGCCCGACGCGGTGGGGGCGCCTGGCTCAGCGCCAGCGATGGGTCGCAGCGCCGGCTGGCGATCGAGTCGCCGCCAGACCTCGACCACGCCTTGGTGGGCACCGGGTTCGGGTATGCCGTGGACCGTCGCCGTTGGCAGGCCGCGGTGCTGCTGGACGTGCTGCCCCAGATCAGGGACATCCGCCGGATCGGCAGCGCGGCCCTGGACATCTGCGCCGTGGCGGACGGTCACCTCGACGCCTACTTCGAGCGGGGCCTCAACCCGTGGGACATGGCGGCCGCGTGGCTGGTGCTGGCCGAGGCCGGTGGCACGTTCACGGGGTTGGCCGGCGGACCACCGGACGAGTGGATGGTCGTCGCCGCCGCCGAACCCCTCCACGGCCAGCTCGAGATCGTGCTGCGCGATGCGGCCGAGGCCGCCGGGGAGGAATGAGGACGCGCGATCCTCAGGCCGCGGAGTAGTCGCGCAGGGCCGGGATCCGCAGCCCGTGTTCGTCGGCCAGTCGGGCGAGGTTCTCCAGCTCTGCCTCGTGGACGGAGACGAGGTAGTCGTCGCCGCCCCGTCGGGCCGCCTGGAGACTCTCGGTCGCGCGCGCGGCGCGAAGGGAGATCTCGGAGTGGAACTCGGTCATGACTGCACCCCTCTCGATGGTCCTTCGACGCGAGCTGCCCCGGGTGGGGCCACGTCGAAGCAAGGACTCTAACCACGCCAACGCAGCAGGACTCCTCCCGGATGCCCCGGCTGGATGAAATCTGGGTGAACGCAGACCATTCCTTGGTGCGTCCCTTCGAGCCTCGGGTGGAAGGGCGCAGGACCATATGCCGACCCGATGGTGACGCCGCGGGGAAGATGAGGCACAATCCCCGCCTGCGGTGGGCACAAAACCGCATCCACCTGCGTTACACCGGCGAGTCCGCTCCCCGGCCAGCGGGGGGCCAGACGTTGATGAGAGATCAGGGAGAGCGACAGCGACCATGGCGACTGACTACGACGCGCCGCGCAAGACCGACGACGACCTGTCCGAGGACTCGCTGGAGGAGCTGAAGTCACGTCGCGTCGACAAGAGCGCAAGCAGCGTCGACGTCGACGAGACCGAGCAGGCCGAGGGCTTTGAGCTGCCCGGAGCCGATCTGTCCGGCGAGGAACTCTCGGTGCGGGTCATCCCGCGGCAGAACGACGAGTTCACGTGTTCCAAGTGCTTCCTGGTGCACCACCGCAGCCAGCTCGCGAGCGAGAAGGGCGGCGTGCTGGTCTGCCGGGAGTGCGCGGCATAAGTGAGCAGCACCCAGCAGGGCGAGACGGGGCCAGTCCAGGTGACTGGCCCTGCTCGCGTTCCGGCGCATGACATTCCGGCCCAGGGCGCTCCTGCCAAGGACGCTCCTGCCAAGGACGCTCCCGCCCAGGTGCAGGTGGCGCTGCGGCGGCTGGACCCCGGGCTGGAGCCCCCGGCATACGCCCACCCGGGTGACGCCGGCGCCGACCTGCGCGCGGCCACCGAGGTCACCATCGCCCCCGGTGAGCGGGTGCTCGTGCCGACCGGGGTGGCGCTCGCGATCCCGGACGGTTTCGTGGGGCTCGTGCACCCGAGGTCGGGGCTGGCGGCCCGGCACGGCATCAGCATCGTCAACGCGCCCGGCACCGTCGATGCGGGCTACCGGGGGGAGATCCTGGTCAACCTGGTCAACCTCGACCCGCGCGAGGCGTTCACCGTGCGGCGCGGTGACCGGATCGCCCAGCTGGTGGTGCAGGAGGTCGCCCGGGTGAGCTTCGTCGAGGTCGATTCGCTCGACGACACCTCGCGGGGGGACACTGGACACGGAGCAAGTGGTGGCTTTGGTCACCACACCGCGACGACAAAGGACTGACGACGAGCAGTGGCACTCTTTCGACGCAACAAGAACACCGAGCCCGACACGCAGCCGGACACCCAGCCGGACACCGAGGCGAACGCGGAGCTCAGCGACGACGTCGCCGAGGACACGAGCGCGGACGTGACCGACGCGGCTGACGAGAACGGCGACGACGCGGGCGCGGAGCCCGTCGCCCGCGGACGACGTGAGGAGGTCGGTCCGTTCGACAGCTCGGAGGTCGAGGACGAGGACGGCCGGCTCGACCTCGGTGCCCTGCGCGTGCAGGGTGTGCCCGGCATGGAGCTGCGGCTCGAGATCGACGAGAGCGCCGACCAGGTCGTCGGTGCGACCGCGGTGATCGGTGAGAGCGCCGTGCAGCTGCAGGCGTTCGCCGCCCCCAAGACCATGGGCATCTGGGACGACATCCGCGCCGAGATCGCCGAGTCGATCGTCAGCCAGGGCGGCACCGCCGACGAGGCCCACGGCGAGCTGGGACGCGAGCTGCGCACCCGTATGCCGTCCGCCGGGCCCGACGGCCGCACCGTGTTCGCGCCTGCCCGGTTCGCCGGCGTCGACGGGCCGCGGTGGTTCCTGCGCGCAGTCTTCTCCGGGCGCGCGGCGATCGAGGACGAGGCGGCCGCACCGCTGGTCGAGTTCGTGCGCGGCACCGTGGTGGTCCGTGGCGAGGAGGCCATGGCCCCGCGCGAGATGCTGACCCTGACGCTCCCGCAGCAGGTGCAGGAGCAGGCCGACGAGGCTGGCGAGGCCGGCGCGGCCACCGACGCTGGCGCCGACGACAGCGACAGCGACAACCCGCGGCGCGCTGACGACCTCAAGCCGTTCGAGCGGGGCCCAGAGATCACCGAGGTCAGGTAGGCACGACCATGTCGCACGACACCAAGACCCCCTTGGGCAAGCTGGGGGAGCGACTCACCAAGTCCGTCACCCAGATCGAGGCGGACGAGCTGCAGGAGGACTCCGCACGCATGGGGTGCACCCCCATGTGCGACCTCGTCGACCGCCAGGAGGCCACCGTCTCCGGCAGCGTCAAGGCGGTGACGCTGCGTCCGCGGGTCAACGTGCCCGCCCTCGTGGTCGACCTCTACGACGGCAGCCGCACCATCAACCTGGTGTGGCTCGGCCGGCGCACCATCAAGGGGATCGAGCCCGGCACCTACGTCCGCGCCAACGGCCGGGTCACCACGATCAAGGGGATCCCCACGATCTTCAACCCGGCATACGAGATCGTCCCGCTGCGTGCCCACTGACCCGACCGCGGCCACGACGTCCCCGGCCGGTCACCACCAGGCGACCGTCGAGGAGGTCATCCGGCACCGGTTGTCGACGGTGCTGGGCGGTTGGCGCGGTTCGCTCGAGACCGCGCTGCCGACGCTGGCGTTCGTCGTCGCCTGGGTGTGGCGCGACGACCTGCGCACGGCCGTGGGCGCGGCCATCTTCGCCACCCTCGTGCTCGCCGTGGCGCGTCTCGCGCAGCGGCAGAGCCTGAAGTTCGTGCTGCAGGCCGTCGTCCCGACCGCGATCGCGGCGTTCTTCGCGCTGCGCAGCGGACGGGCCGAGGACGCCTTCCTGCCCGGCATCATCTGGAATGCCGTGATGGCTGCGGTCGCCGTGCTGTCCGTCGTGACCCGGTGGCCGCTCGTCGGGTTCATGGTCGCGGCGGGGGACCCGGAGCTCGCCGAGGACCCGCTCGGCTGGCGTCGTGACCGCGGCCTGGTGCGGGTGTGCACCCGCCTGACCCTGGTGCTGATCGCGCTGTTCGCCGTGCGGCTGGCGATCATGGTGCCGCTCTACGTGGCCGGTCAGGTCGCCGCCCTCGGCGTCGCCAAGGTCGTCCTCGGCTGGCCGCTGTGGCTGGCCGGTGTCGCCGTCATGGGCGTGCTGCTCGTGCGCGGCAGGACGCCGAGCGAGCTGGCCGCGGCTAGTCCTGCGACCGCGGCATCCGCTGACCCGGGCTGAGCATCGACTCGAGCTCGTCCTCGACATCGGGCGTGCTGATGAACAGCAGCTCGTCGTGCGGTTCGAGGGAGTCGTCCCGGGTGGGGGCGATCGGGTGGTCCTCGCGGATGATGCCGACGAGCACGGTCTCTCCGGGGAAGTCGACGTCCCCGACCCGCTTCCCGGCATACGGGCTGTCGGCCGGCAGCGTCAGCTCGACCATCGTCGCCTGACCCTGCTGGAACTGGAAGATCCGCACGAGGTCACCGACGCTCACGGCCTCCTCGACGAGCGCGGTCATCAGGCGCGGCGTCGACACGGCGACGTCGACACCCCACGCCTCGTCGAACATCCACTCGTTCTTGGGGTTGTTGACGCGCGCGACCGTCCGGGGCACCCCGAACTCGGTCTTGGCGAGCAGCGAGACGACGAGGTTGACCTTGTCGTCACCGGTCGCGGCGACGCAGACGTCACAGTCCTCGAGCCCTGCCTCACGCAGCGAGGTGATCTCGCAGGCGTCCGCGAGCAGCCAGCTGGCGTCGGGGATGCGGCTCTGGATCTCCTTGCGCTCCTTGTCCATGAGGAGCACCTGGTGGCCGTTGTGCAACAGCTCGCGGGCGATCGAACGGCCCACGGAGCCGGCCCCGGCGATGACGACACGCATTGGAGTCCTCCTGGTCAGTGGTCGCTCGGGGCGGGTGGGGCGTCGAGGGTGCGCTCGACCGCGGCCAGCTCACCGGCGAGGGTCGCGAGGTGCACGAGGTCGCCCTCCTGGAAGACGGTGTCGGCGCCCGGCAGGATCGCCGAGCCGAGACGGGTCAGGTATGCCGCCCGCGCGCCGCTGGCGTCCTCGAGCTCGCTGATGCGTCGCCCCACCCAGCCCGGGTTCACGGGCACCTCGGCGATGACGACGTTGCCGGACGGGTCGACCAGCTCGGGGACGTGGCCCTGGGGGAGCAGGCGACGCAGCATCTGGTCGGCCGTCCACTTGACCGTGGCCACCGTGGGGATGCCGAGCCGCTGGTAGACCTCGGCGCGGCCGGGGTCGTAGATGCGGGCGACGACGTGCTCGACCCCGAACGTCTCACGCGCGACACGCGCGGCCAGGATGTTCGAGTTGTCACCGCTGGAGACGGCCGCGAACGCATAGGCGTCGCGGATGCCGGCCTCCTCGAGGGTGTCGCGGTCGAAGCCGACCCCGGTGATGCGCCGGCCCTCGAAGGCAGAGCCGAGGCGGCGGAAGGCGGACTCCTCCTGGTCGATGACGGCGACGTCGTGGCCCTGCGCCTCGAGGCTGAGGGCCAGCGAGGAGCCGACGCGGCCACAGCCCATGATCACGAAATGCACGACGCCGACGCTACACCGGCACCGCGCCCGCGGTGGTGCTGGTGTCCGGGGTGGCGCGCAGCACCCATCAGCGCGCCCTAGAGTGTTCGCCGTGTCTACCCCTGGACGCGTCCTCAAGCGTGTGCTCGTCGGACGTGCAATGCGCAGCGACCGCCTCGGCGAAACGCTGCTCCCGAAGAAGCTGGCGCTGCCCATCTTCGCCAGCGACGCCCTGTCGTCGGTGGCGTACGCCCCGGACGAGATCTTCCTGACCCTGGGGCTCGCGGGCGGCTTCCTCGCCCTGACGCACTCGTGGCAGATCGGCCTGTGTGTCGTCGCGGTCATGCTCGTCGTCGTCGCGTCCTACCGGCAGAACGTCCGCGCCTACCCCTCAGGTGGCGGCGACTACGAGGTGGCCAACACCAACCTCGGACCCAAGGCCGGGCTGACCGTCGCGTCCGCCCTGCTCGTGGACTACGTGCTGACCGTGGCTGTGTCGATCTCCTCCGGTGTGCAGAACGCCGCGGCGGCGTTCCCGTTCATCCGCGGCCACGAGGTGTGGGTGGCGGTGGCGCTGGTCGCGCTGCTGACGGCGATGAACCTGCGCGGAGTTCGCGAGTCCGGCCAGGCGTTCGCGATCCCGGTGTACCTCTTCATGATCAGCGTCCTCGGCATGGGCGTCGTGGGGCTCATCCGCGAGCTCGGCGGCAACCTGCCGCAGGCCGAGAGCGCGTCGCTGCAGCTGGCACCGGAGGAGGGCTTTGAGTCACTCGGCCAGTTCGCGATGATGTTCCTGCTGTTGCGGGCCTTCTCCTCCGGCTGTGCTGCGCTCACCGGTGTCGAGGCCATCTCCAACGGTGTCCCGGCGTTCCAGAAGCCCAAGTCGAAGAACGCCGCCACCACCTTGTTGATGATGGGGCTCATCGCCGTCACGATGCTGATGTCGATGCTGCTGCTCGCGAAGGCGACCGGCATCAAGTACGCCGAGGACCCGCAGAAGCAGCTGATCCAGGCGAACGGCCAACCCGTGCCGGACGACTACGTCCAGGACACGATCATGGGCCAGGTGTCCAAGGCCGTGTTCCAGGGCTTCCACCCCGGTGTGATCCTCGTGTCGATCGTCGCCGGCGTCATCCTCATCCTGGCCGCCAACACGGCATTCAACGGTTTTCCCGTGCTCGGCTCGATCCTGGCCAAGGACGGCTACCTGCCGCGTCAGCTGCACACCCGCGGTGACCGGCTGGCGTTCTCCAACGGCATCCTCATCCTCGCCGGCGCCGCCGCGTTCCTCATCATCCTGTACGACGCCCAGGTGACGAAGCTGATCCAGCTCTACATCGTCGGCGTCTTCGTGTCGTTCACGCTCAGCCAGATCGGCATGATCCGGCACTGGAACCGGCACCTGCGGCTCGAGCGCGACAAGTCCGAGCGGGCGCGGATGATGCGCAGCCGGGCCATCAACGCGGTGGGCGCGACCATGTCGGGCACGGTGCTCGTCGTGGTGCTGCTGACCAAGTTCATGCATGGTGCGGGCTACGCCATCGCGGCGATGGTGGTCCTGTTCTTCATCATGCTGCGCATCCACAAGCACTACGACCGGGTGCGTGACGAGCTGCGCGTGAGCGAGGACGACATCGAGCAGCAGATGCTGCCGAGCCGCGTCCACGCGATCGTCCTCGTCTCCAAGATCCACAAGCCGACGCTGCGGGCGCTCGCCTACGCGCGGGCCACGCGGCCGAACCGCCTCGAGGCCGTCACGGTCAACGTCGAGCCGGACGAGACCAAGGCTCTGCAGGAGGAGTGGGACCGCCGTGAGATCCCGGTGCCGCTCAAGGTCCTCGACTCGCCCTACCGTGAGATCACCCGCCCGATCGTCGACTACGTGAAGTCGATCCGCTCGGGCCACCCGCGTGACGTGGTCATCGTCTACATCCCCGAGTACGTCCTCGGGAAGTGGTACGAGCAGGTGCTGCACAACCAGAGTGCGTTGCGGCTCAAGGGCCGTCTGCTGTTCACCCCGGGTGTCATGGTCGCGAGCGTGCCGTGGCAGCTGGAGTCCTCGGAGGGCCAGGAGGAGCGGTTCGACGGCCCCACGGCCGGCTCGGTCCGCCTGGGTCAGTGAGCGAGCTGCGGGTCGGCGACGAGGTCGAGCTCGACGTCGGGCCGGTGGCGCACGGCGGCTTCTGCGTCGCCCGGCACGAGGGGCGCGTGGTCTTCGTCCGGCTGGCCCTGCCGGGGGAGCGCGTGGTCGCCCGGGTGACCGAGGCACGGGAGGGGCAGCGGTTCGTCCGCGCCGAGGCGGTCGAGGTGCTGACGCCGAGTCCGCACCGGGTGCCACCACCGTGCCCGTATGCCGTGCCCGGCCAGTGCGGCGGGTGCGACTTCCAGCAGGCAGATGTTGCGTACCAACGGATCCTGAAGGCGGCTGTGGTCCGCGAGCAGCTGGAGCGACTGGCCGACCTGCACGGCGACCTGGTGCACGGGCTGGTGGTGGAGGCGCTGCCGCCGACGGACGCCGCTGACGACGGGCTCGGATGGCGCACGCGTGTCGAGTTCGCGGTCGACGAGACCGGCGTGCCCGGCCTGCACCGGTACCGCTCGCACGAGGTCGTGCCGGTCGACACCTGCCTGATCGCCGACCCGCGCGTGCTCGCGACCGGTGTCCTCGAGCGGACGTGGCCGGGGGACCGGGTCGTCGACGTGGTCGCCCCCTCCGTCGGCGAGGCCGTGCAGGTGCCGGTGCCGTCGGACCCGGCTGACGCCGTCGCACCACCGATAGTGACGGAAAGCGTTGTCGCGCAAGGTTTCTCGGGTGAGTTCGAGGTGTCCGCGCGAGGCTTCTGGCAGGTGCATCCAGCGGCCGCGGCGACCTTCGTCGACGTCGTCCTCGAGCTGCTCGACCCGCAGCCGGGCGAGACTGCCCTCGACCTGTATGCCGGTGTCGGCCTCTTCGCGGCGGCGCTCGCCTCGCGCGTCGGCGAGACCGGCCGGGTGGTGGCGGTCGAGTCGGACGCCACGGCGACCCGGGCCGCAGAACGCAACCTCGCGGCATACCCGTCGACGCTCGTCGTGGGAGCGCGCGTCGATGACGCGTTCGGTGTGCCGAGGCCCGCCCGGAAGGGCGCGGCGCGCCAACGTGCCACCCGGCAGCGCAAGCTGCGCCGCAACCCGCTCCTGCCGCCCACGGCGGACGTGGTCGTGCTCGACCCGCCGCGCACCGGAGCCGGTCGAGGCGTGTGCGACCAGGTCGCCGCTCTGGGGGCACGGGCCCTCGCCTACGTCGCCTGCGACCCGGCAGCGCTCGCCCGCGACACGGCATACCTGCGCGATCGGGGCTATGAGCTGCGCGCCCTGCGCGCCTTCGACGCGTTCCCGATGACTCACCACGTCGAGTGCATCGCCCTGTTCACGCCAGGGGATGTGGACGACCGCTGAGGTGAATCCGCGGGAGTTGACAGGATGGGCGCGGACAGGGCACAAGGACAAGGAGGGACCATGGGGCTGTTTCGACGCAAGGGCAGGTCAGCACAGGGCGCGCAAGCGCAGGATGAGCGGATCGCCGACCCGGTGCAGAACGGCGAGGGCTTCGCGCGGGCGCTCAACGCCCACCACGAAGGAGGCGGTGACCCGTTCGACTTCTCGATGGACAGCATCGCCGGGCTCGACCGGTTCCTCGCGCAGATGGCGCAGGAGGGCCGGCCACTGCAGTGGGGCACGGAGGTGGGGGCCGCGTGCTACCTCGCGGAGTGCATGCGGCGCACGTACGGCGGGGAGTACCTGCTGGGTCCGGACCCGAAGACCGACCCGTTGGTGCTGGTGTTCCAGGGTGACGGATTCCAGGTGGGAGCGCTGTACTTCCATCGCATCCGCGACCGGTACGAGGGTGGCCCGGAGGAGGACCTGCGGTTCTTCGCCGACGGTTACCCGGCCGCGATCTCACAGGGGCGCGACGCCACGGTGGTCTGACGGGTTTCGCTCGGGCGCGGGGTGGAGCAGGATCGGGAGCAGCAGCGGCCCCCGCGACGTGATATCTTGACATCAAGATAAATCGTGACGGACGAAGAAGTCGGACCCGAGCACCAAAGGAGCCTGCAAGTGGCCAGCACGAACAGCTTCAACGCCCATGGCGAGCTGAAGGTCGGTGACAACTCCTACGAGATCTACCGGCTGTCGGCGGTCGAGGGCAGCGACACCCTCCCTTACAGCCTCAAGGTCTTGCTGGAGAACCTGTTGCGCACCGAGGACGGCGCCAACATCACCAAGGACCACATCAGCGCGCTCGGGTCCTGGAAGGCCGACGCCGAGCCCGACACCGAGATCCAGTTCACGCCGGCGCGCGTGATCATGCAGGACTTCACCGGTGTGCCGTGTGTCGTCGACCTCGCCACCATGCGCGAGGCGGTGGCCGACCTCGGCGGTGACCCGAGCAAGATCAACCCGCTCAGCCCGGCCGAGCTCGTCATCGACCACTCCGTGATCATCGACGTCTTCGGCCGCCCCGACGCGTTCGAGCGCAACGTCGAGATCGAGTACGAGCGCAACGGCGAGCGTTACCAGTTCCTGCGCTGGGGCCAGGGTGCGTTCGACGACTTCAAGGTCGTCCCGCCCGGCACCGGCATCGTGCACCAGGTCAACATCGAGCACCTCGCGCGGGTCGTGTTCGACCGCGACGGCGTGGCCTACCCCGACACCTGCGTCGGCACCGACTCGCACACCACGATGGTCAACGGCCTCGGTGTGCTGGGGTGGGGCGTTGGCGGCATCGAGGCCGAGGCGGCCATGCTCGGCCAGCCGGTGTCGATGCTCATCCCGCGGGTCGTCGGCTTCAAGCTGTCGGGCCAGATCCCTTCCGGCGCAACGGCAACCGATGTCGTGCTGACGATCACCGAGATGCTGCGCCAGCACGGCGTGGTGGGCAAGTTCGTCGAGTTCTACGGCGAGGGTGTGGCGGCGGTGCCGCTGGCCAACCGCGCGACGATCGGCAACATGAGCCCGGAGTTCGGGTCGACCTGCGCGATCTTCCCGATCGACGACGTGACGCTGGACTACCTGCGGCTGACGGGTCGCTCCGACGAGCAGGTCGCGCTGGTCGAGGCCTACGCCAAGGAGCAGGGCATGTGGCTCGACCCGGCCAAGGAGGCGCGCTACAGCGAGTACCTCGAGCTCGACCTGTCGACGGTCGTCCCGTCGATCGCCGGCCCCAAGCGTCCGCAGGACCGCATCGAGCTGGCCGGCGCCAAGGAGTCGTTCCGCAAGGTGCTGCCGACGTATGTGGCGCACGACGAGGGTGCCGACGGCGACGCGTCGTCGTTCCCCGCGAGCGACCCGACGCCGCAGGGCAGCCCGGACGGCCTCAACGGCGGCACCAAGCCCGCCGAGGAGGGTGACGGCAACGGCCGCCCCAGCAAGAAGGTCACCGTCACGAACGCCGAGGGTGCGTCGTTCGAGATCGACCACGGCATCGTGTCGATCGCCTCGATCACCTCGTGCACCAACACGTCCAACCCGTCGGTGATGATGGCCGCCGCCATGCTGGCCAAGAACGCCGTCGACCGCGGCCTGACCGTGGCGCCGTGGGTCAAGACGTCGATGGCGCCGGGGTCCAAGGTCGTGACGGGCTACTACGACAAGGCCGGCATGTGGCCCTACCTCGAGAAGCTCGGCTTCCACCTGGTGGGCTACGGCTGCACCACCTGCATCGGCAACTCCGGCCCGCTCAACGAGGAGATCTCGGCGGCGATCCAGGAGAACGACCTGGCCGTGACGTCGGTGCTCTCGGGCAACCGCAACTTCGAGGGCCGGATCAACCCCGACGTGAAGATGAACTACCTCGCGTCGCCGCCGCTGGTTATCGCCTACGCCCTGGCCGGGACGATGGACTTCGACTTCGAGAACGAGCCGCTGGGTCAGGGCACCGACGGCAAGGACGTGTTCCTGCGCGACATCTGGCCCTCGCCGGACGACGTCGAGCGCACCATCGCCTCGTCGATCAACCAGGAGATGTTCACGCAGGACTACGCCGACGTGTTCGCCGGCGACCAGCGCTGGCAGTCGCTGCCGACGCCGGAGGGCAACACCTTCGAGTGGGCCGACGACTCGACGTACGTGCGCAAGCCTCCGTACTTCGAGGGCATGGCCGCTGAGCCGTCGCCGGTCGAGGACATCACGGGTGCGCGGGTCCTGGCCAAGCTGGGTGACTCGGTCACGACCGACCACATCAGCCCGGCCGGCTCGATCAAGGCCGACAGCCCCGCCGGCAAGTACCTCGCCGAGCACGGCGTCGACCGCAAGGACTTCAACTCCTACGGCTCGCGGCGTGGCAACCACGAGGTGATGATCCGCGGCACGTTCGCCAACATCCGGCTCAAGAACCAACTCCTTGACGGTGTCGAGGGCGGGTTCACGCGGGACTTCACCTCCGGCGGCGAGCAGACGACGATCTACGACGCGGCCGAGGCCTACCGCGCCGCCGGCACGCCGCTGGTGATCCTCTCGGGCAAGGAGTACGGCTCGGGCTCGTCGCGCGACTGGGCGGCCAAGGGCACGCGCCTGCTGGGTGTCCGCGCGGTCATCGCCGAGTCGTACGAGCGCATCCACCGCTCCAACCTCATCGGCATGGGCGTCATCCCGCTGCAGTACCCGCAGGGACAGAACGCCGACTCGCTGGGGCTGGACGGCACCGAGACCTTCTCGATCACCGGCATCACCGAGCTCAACGAGGGCCGGACGCCGAAGACGGTCAAGGTCACCGCCACCAAGGACGGCGGCGAGACCGTGGAGTTCGACGCCGTGGTCCGCATCGACACCCCCGGCGAGGCCGACTACTACCGCAACGGCGGCATCCTGCAGTACGTCCTCCGTTCGCTCGTGGCGAGCTGAGTTCGCCTCTGCCGCAAAGGGTTTCGTCCCACGACAACTGAGGGGTATGCCGCGTGGTCACCACGCGGCATACCCCTTGGTCGTTCTCGGGTTGTGTCCGTCCGGCTCAGGCGGGAACGGGCTCCTGCTCGTCGGTCTCGCGGATGTCCTCGTCGTCGGAGGTGGTCTCGAGCCAGGTGCGGTCATCGAACCCGCCGCGCACAGTGCGCTTGAACTGAGCGGCGAGGGTGATGTCGTCGAAGGAGAAGTCCAGCTCGGCCACGAGGGCGGTGAGGACCTCCCAGACATCGGCCAGCTCGGGGAGCAGCTCGGAGTCTTCTGCCTCACGCAGTTCCTGGGCCTCCTCGACCAGCTTGGCGAAGAGGGCGGCGCGGTACTCCTCGGGCGAGAGGCTGCGGGTGACCGGCTCGCTGCCGCGGGACCGGATCAGCTGGGGGACGCGGTCTCGGACGAGCTTGCGGTGTTCGACAACGGACATGTCGGACAGCCTATGACCAGCCACGATGCCTTGCTCACGTGGCTGTGACTGGTGGGGCTGCAGGGCCTCCGCGGGAGTCTGGGGCCGGGTGGAGACGCAGCACCCGGGCGAGATCGCCCGGGACTGGGGACATGCCAGTGGCCCCGCGGGCGGCGGGGTGTGGGGCTGGGTCATGGTCGGTCTGGTGGACGAGGGACCGTGCCGGCTTGGCGCAGGTGTTCGAGCCGGGTGTCGTAGGAGCCGGGGGCGAGGTCCCAGGTGACCTGCAGTCCGTGTGGAGTGTCGAGTGCCGAGCCCGCGAGCCGGCTGCGGTGGACGAGGGTGTGGTGGGCCCGGCAGAGCAGGGCGGCGTTCCAGATGCTGGTGTCGCCGCCGTCGGCCCAGTGGATGAGGTGGTGGGCGTCGGCCCAGGCGGCGGGTTTGGAGCAGCCGGGAAACGTGCAGTGCTGGTCTCGTAGCCACAGGTGGCGGATCTGGGCGGGGGTGAACAGGCGTGCTGCTTTCCCTTGGTCGAGGATCTCGCCGCTGGTGCCCAGGACCATGGGGATGATCTGCGCGTCGCAGGCCAGGCGGCGCACGGTCTCGGGAGTGAGGGCTTCACCGGCGGGGGTGGTGCCGTGGCCGCGGGCCAGCTTGGCGAGGATGTCGTGGTCGATGGTGACCATCAGGGTCGTCTTGGCCTGGCGCGGGATGCCCTCAGGGGCGGACACGGCGCGAATGACCAGGTCGAGCAGGGCGTCGGCGCGGCGGGTCTCGGGACGTCGCTGGTCGTGCTCGCCGGTGTCGGCATCGGGGGAGGGTTTGGCCAGCGCGTCGACGGCGGTGTCGATGATCTGGGCGCCTTCTTCGTCCATGAGCAGGGTGTAGCGCCACAGTCCGGCCGGGCCGTGTGACTTGCGCAGGGAGCGGGCGTCGCGGCGGGCTGCGGCATCGTGCTCGACCCAGTGGTCCTGGCGCAGGAGGTCGCCGGTGCGGCGGATGCAGACCGCGAGCTCGCGTTCGGTCAGGCCGCCGGGCCCGCGTGCGCCCGCGAGGAGCTCGATGGTCGACGAGGCCAGGTCATCGGGGTCGGCGATCGGTCGCACGGTGCGGTGGAACCGGATGATCTGGGCTGCCTTCCCGGCCGGCAACCGGCCGCGGTCGGGATGCGCGCTCGGGCCCGGCTCCTCGGAGCCCAGGGCGTCGGTTGCTGCGTCATCAGGAAAATCGTCACCGGGGTCATCGTCACCGGGGCCATCGTCACCGGGGCCATCGTTGGCGTCGTCGTGGGTGACGGCGGCCACCACGTCCTTCAGGCGCAGGTCGTCGGCCGCGGCGGCGACGGTGTCGAGGTCGATCGCGGCCCGGGTCGACAACGCGGGCGCGAACGCCTTGACCCAGTCCACGCCCGACCAGCCGCCACTGGTGCTCACGCCCCGGCGGCGGGCCTCGGCCATGACGGTGACCAGTGCGGCCTCGGTCCGCGCGGCCACCTCACTGAGGGCGCTCATCGACGCACGCAGCTCGCCCTCGGTCAGCGCCCACACGCGAGTCTGCTCGCTCACGGCGAGGGCGTCGACGGCGGCCGTCGCAGCGGTCAGCACCGGACGTGAACCACCCGTCTCGGTGCCGGCATCCACGGTGATGGCCATGCCTCAACTCTAGGACCGACCACCGACAAAGCGCCTGCGCCAAGCGGAGGTGAATTCTCAACTGGTGCAACAGGATTCGGTGCGTCTCGGTTCGGGGTGAACGGCGCCCTGGGGCCGTTCCCCGAGCACCCGGGCCTCCACCAGTCGCAGTGCCCGTTCAGTGCCCAGGTCGGCCCGGAACGCGGTCACGGGAGGCAACCACCCGGCATACCTGGGTGCTTGCGCACCGGCGCTCAGCGCAGGGCATCCTGCACGAGTCCAGCGACGGCGACCTGCTCGTTCGCGAACGGGTGGTAGCTCTGCGCCCGGCTGGGATCGGTGTACTGGCCGTTGACCCACGGGTCTGCGGAACAGACGTCGTGACCCTTGCTGGCCGACCACACGTCGACGTAGTCGACCTGGTTGCTGGCGGCGGCTTGACGCAAGGCATCGGTGAGTCGCTTGTTCACCTGGACGGCATACGAGACGTCACCGTCGGCCAGCGGGAGGCGCTCGGGGCAGGTGCCCTGACGGGGCGCGATCTGCGGATAGCCGACGACGATGATGCGTGCCTTCGGTGACCGCTCCCGGATGCCGGCGATGACCGTCGAGACCCGCTCCCGCGTCTGCTGCACGTCGGCGAGCAACCGGTCACGGCCGTCACTGCGCATCTCATCGCGGCACGGCGTCCCTGTCGGGTCGGAGGCGCGCAGGGTGGTGCAGTAGCCGACGAGCGTCCCGAACACGCCGAAGTCGTTGCCGCCGATGCTGAGGGTCACGAGGTCGACGTCGGGCGTCAGGGAGTCGAACTGCGGCGTCACTCCCGCCAGCTGCGACTGCGTCATGTCCTTGGTCTGGGCGCCGCTGCAGCTGCGATCGGTGAATGTCGCGACGTTCAGCGCCTTGGCGACCAGGCTCGGGTAGTTGTTGGTCGAGCGGAAACAACCACCAGCGATGTCGAGCTGGGGCACGAGGGGTGCAGCCGTGTACGAGTCACCGAGGGCGACGTACGTGGTGTATGCCGCCGGCTCGGGGGACTTCGCTTGCGCCGCAACGGATTGCGCGGCGGGAACTGCCGCGAGCAGGCCCAACGACCAGAGCGCGGTCACCGCTGTCCGTGTCCATCGACGTGACGTGCTCATCCTCGAACTCCCTCGGCAGGTGGAAAGGAACTCTCTCGCCCACCCTACGCACGGTGTGCCCGCGTGGGCAGGGATGGCGGGCACTGGCTCCGCTTCGCGGACGCGCCCTTGAAAGCACGGCGCAGGAGTGGTCCACTACGTACTAGTACAAATGAATGAGCCGGGGAAAGAGTCGTGACCGACCCCTGAACTGGGAGCAGACCCCCGTCATGCTCCCTGATCGGGCCCGGTCCGGTGTTGCGCCTTAGCCTCCTGCTCTTGAGGCGTGCTTCCCTCACGGGCGCGCACCGGGCCGTGCCGCCCGAACTCGCGCCCTCACCCAGCCCAGAACCCGCGCGTCCCGAACAGGTCGCCGAAGTGCTCGCGATACGAGCCGCCCGGCCCGCGTGACCCGAGATAGCTCCCGACCACGGCCGCCCCGAGGTCGTCGAGCTCTGGAGCCACGACGCGGCCCTGCACCCGTCGGGCCATCTGCTCCACGAACCGCGCCAGCCCCGGGTCCTCGCCGAGACGGAAGAAGGTCGCCTGCGCGCCCATCCGCGCGACCGCGTCGAGCTCGCGCACGGTGTAGGCGATGGTGAGGGGGTGCGGCGGGTAGTCGAAGTAAACATCCCCATCGGGCTCCAGGTGGGCCGTCGGTTCGCCGTCGGTGACCACGAGCAGGACCGGCTGCGCGGTCGGGTGCTTGCGAAAGTGCCTCTGCGCCAACAACAACGCGTGGTGCAGGTTCGTGCCCTTGGCCCATTCCGCCTCCAGCGCGGTGAGCTGCTCGATCTCCATCACCTCGGCGTGCCGCCCGAACCCGACCAGCTGCAGGTGGTCCCCGCGGAACCGCGTCTGCACCAGGTGGTGCAGCGCCAGCGAGGTGCGCTTCATGGGCACCCAGCGCCCGTCCATCGCCATGGAGAACGACGTGTCGACCAAGAGCGCGACCGCGGCGTGGGTGCGTGCCTCGGTCTCCTGCACCTCCACGTCGCGGATGTCGAGGCGTATGCCGCGGCGCGTGTTCGCGCCCTCGCTCGCCGAGCGCAGGACGGCGTTGGTGACGGTGCGGGTCACGTCCCACGGCTGGGTGTCACCGAACTGCCATTCGCGGGTGGCCCCGCTCGGTTCGGCTGCTGCCCCGGCCTGGCGCGTGTCGCGCTGTCCCTGGCGTAAGCTGAGCCGCTCGGCCACGTCGCGCAGCAGGGCCCGCCCGAGCTGGCGCATCGCCTTGGGGGACAGGCGAAGCTGGCCGTCGGAGGTGCGTCCGAGATAACCCGAGTCCCGCAGTGCCCGCTCCAGCTCGCTCAACGTGCGGGCGTCCACGGCGGCGTCCTCGCCGACGAGCCGAGCCAGTGCGTCGAGGTCGATGTCGTCCATGCGCGCGCCGGGGTAGGCCTGCGAGAGCTGCTCGCTCAGCTGGTCGAGCGACGCCAGCTCCTGGAACGCTCCGGTGCCGTCCCCGAGGCCCAGCCCCTCTGACCCATCGAACTGCTCCGAGCCACCCCAGTCCTCGCCGGGTCGCAGTGCCTGCAGGTTGGAGTCGAGCTGCGACAGCGCCTCCATCAGCGCCGGGCTGCCAAAGGCCTGTGCCGACAAGGACATCAGCTCCTCCCGTTGCTCCGGCGTCATCGAGTTGAGCATCCGCTGGGCGGCCGCCGAGCGCGCGGCGAGGCTGTCGATGAGCTCGTCGACGTCCTGCGGGTCCTCGGGGAAGAAGTCACCGTGCTTGTCCATGAAGTCGCGGAACTGCTCGGTCGTGTCGTCGCCGCGCCGATGAGCCGCCAGCAGGTCGTTGAGGTCGGCGAGCATCTGCTGCACGGCGGCCCGGTCCTCGTCGCTGGCGTTCTCGAGTGCCTGCTTCATGCCAGCGAACCGCTGGTCCAGTGCCTCCCGTCCGAGCAGGTCCTTGATCCGCTCGTAGTCCGCGCGCGCTGACGAGGACCGCCACTGGTAGCTCGACAGCTCGCTGACGGCACCCGCAGTCGACGGCGGCAGGTTCTCCATCTGCATCTCGGCGAACCGCGCCTCGTTGTCGAGGTCCCGGGCCAGCTGCTTGCGCTCCTCGAGCACGGCCCGGTCGAGCAGCTCACGCACCTCGCGCATGGTGCCGTCGAGCGAATGCCGTTGCAACAGTTCCTGTTTGCGCTGCGCCACCCGCGCCGCGAGGTCGTCGAGGCCACGCTGGTCGCGACCGCCGCGGCGCAGGTACTCGCGCAGCGCGTGCTCGGCCGAGTAGCCCGCCATGACGTCCTCGCCGATGGCGTCGAGGGCGTCCGCGAGGTCGACCGGAGGCGCGAGCGGGTCGGGGCCACCGGTGTAGCGCGCATAGCGGGAGCGGTGCTCAGCCATAGACGGTCTCTCCGTCGGCGCTGTCCTTGTCGATGCGGCGGGCGAGGTAGAGCGCCTCGAGGGCGAGCTCGATGGCGCCTGCGCGCGTGCCGTCGGTCGTCGCACCGAGCCGGTCGGTGACCTGGTCGTAGAGGTCGGACTCGCCCAGCACGGGCAGGCCGGCCAGCACGTCCCGTGCCGTCACCTGCTCGCCCGTGGTGACGGTCGCGCCTTCCTCAAGGGCCGACACGAGCAAGGCCAGGTCGATTCCGCCGAGGTGGCTCCGGGCGGTCTCCGCGATCGCGGTGCGCAACAGGTGCGTGAGGATGTCCTGCTCGCGGCCCTCCTCGCCGGTCTCGAACTCGATCTTGCCGCCGAGCACCTCGACAGCGCTGTCGAGGTCGACGACGCGGGCGACAGCCTCGTCCTCACCCTGGCGCGTGGCGCGGTGAAGTGCTGCAGCCGCAACGGTTTCGGCGCCGGCAATGGCGAAGCGCGCCGACACCCCTGAACGCTGGTCGACCGACGACGACTCGCGCAGCCCGCGGGTGAAGCGCGCGAGGATCTCCACGAGGTGGTCGGGCAGCTCGGCGACGAGGTCGGCCTCCTGCCGGATGACCGCCATCTCGGCCTCGAGCTCGCGAGGGTAGTGGGTGCGGATCTCGGCGCCGAAGCGGTCCTGCAGCGGCGTGATGATGCGCCCGCGGTTGGTGTAGTCCTCGGGGTTCGCGCTGGCCACGACGAGGACGTCGAGGGGCAGTCGCAGGACGTAGCCGCGGATCTGGATGTCGCGTTCCTCCATCACGTTGAGCATCGCGACCTGGATGCGCTCGGCGAGGTCGGGCAGCTCGTTGATGGCCACGATTCCCCTGTGGCTGCGCGGAATCAGCCCGAAGTGGATCGTCTCCGGGTCGCCGAGCGAGCGCCCTTCGGCGACCTTCATCGGGTCGACGTCCCCGACGAGGTCGGCGACCGACGTGTCCGGCGTGGCGAGCTTCTCGGCATACCGCCCGTCGCGGTGGCGCCAGGTCACGGGCAGGTCGTCACCGAGCTCGGTCGCACGTCGGAGCGACTCGGGGGTGATGGGGGAGTAGGGGTGCTCGCCGAGCTCGGACCCGTCGATGACGGGTGTCCACTCGTCGAGCAGCCCGACGAGGCTGCGCAGCAGGCGGGTCTTGCCCTGGCCGCGCTCACCGAGCAGGACGATGTCGTGACCGGCGAGCAGGGCGCGTTCGAGCTGCGGGATGACGGTGTCCTCGAAGCCGTGCAGGCCGGGCCACGGGTTCTCGCCGGCGGCGAGCCTGGCGACGAGGTTGTCGCGCACCTCCTGGCGCAGCGACTTCTGCTCGTGGCCGGACTCGCGCAGCTGACCCAGGGTTCGGGGCTCAGGGGGAGTGGACGGTGCGGCGGTGGAGGGGGACGTGGTCTGGTGTGCGGGGTGCGTCACCAAATCACGCTAACTCCGCTGCGCAGATTTGGGTATGCCGGGTTGTCCAGCCCGTGGGCAGCTCACCCCATCGTCTTCTGGCCGTCGATCGCCTCGCGGATGATGTCGGCGTGGCCGGCGTGCTGGCTGGTCTCGGCGACGATGTGCATCGCTGCCCGGCGCACCGACCACTGCGAACCGGGCTCGAACCACGGCGCGGTCGGCAGGTCGTGGCGGGTGTCGAGGTCGAGGGTCCCCACGAGCCGGTCGGTCTCCTCGCCGACCCGGGCGTACTCGGCCAGGAGTGCCTCGAGCGTCTCGTCCTCGCGCATCCGGTGGGAGTCCTGGAAGGCCGCGACCTCCGCCGGCGGGTTGGACCAGTCGATCGACTCCCAGTCGATGTCGGGTGCGCTGCCGGCGCCTTCGCGCATGAAGGTCGCCCACTGCCGCTCGGTCTGGGCGACGTGCTTGACGAGGCCGCCGATGGTCAGCTCGCTCACGGTGCTGCGGGTGCGGGCCTGGTCGTCGGTGAGGCCGGCGGCGGTGGTGCGCAGGAAGTCACGGTGGCGGCGCAGCGTCTCGACGAAGTCGGCGCGCTCACCGGTGAGGGGCCGGTCGCTGGGGGACTGGGTGCTGTTCGTCGTGGTCATGCCAGCCACGCTAGGACGCCATCAGGTCAGGTCCTGACCGCATTACAAGCCCGGTCACCATGACCTAGAATCGAACGCATGTTCGAGACTCGACCAGGCCCCGCGGCTCGGTCGAGCGCGCCGGCGGCCGGGCGCCCGAGCCAGCCACGCGGCATACCCGACCGGCCGCGCGCCCCGGCCGTCCCGCCCGGCTGGCCGCCACTCGTGCCGCCCCCCGAGCAGGAAGGCTGGCAGGTGCCCGCGGTGTCGTGGCTTCTCGACTTCTGCCCGGCCGACTACCGGCGGTATGCCGCGTGGCGGCGGCACCCGATCGCGTTGGCCTGGTTGACGACTCGCCACATCGACGCGCAGCTGGTCGCGATGCGGCAGGCCTACCGCGAGGTGCGCGTCGAGCTCGGCGACCACCTCGGGTCGGAGGCCCTGGCGGAGGTGCTGCGCGACCTCGAGGCCGAGGGGGTGCGGCTGCTGGCAGCCCGGCGCAGCGCCGGTCTGCTGCACGAGGCGCTCCAGGGCAAGCGCTACGTCCCCAGGCTCTGACGCATGCCGACCGCAGCCGCGACGAGGGCCGCGTTGTCGTCGGCGCGCCGCCCGTCGGGGAGCAGGACGCTGTCCTCGAAACCGACCCGGGTGTCGTGCCCGCGGCGGAAGGCATCCGCCACGAGCGGCCAGGTCCACGCCCCGTCGCCGTGGGTGAGGCGCGGGCAGGTCGACCCGGCCTCGTCGAGGGCGTCGTTCACGGCCTGGGCGACCGCGGCCGGCTCGCCCTGGAGAAGGTACGGCTCTCCGGTGCTGAGCTCGATGCTGATGCGGGCACGATCCAGGCGCCGGTGGTCAGGCCGATCTCGACCTGCCTGCCGTCGCTGGCGGCGACCTCACGGACGCGGCTGACCAGCCCGTTGACGACCGACGGCTCGAGGGTCTCGCGGCCGGAGTCGTCGCGCGGGTGGAGGTGGACACCGTCGGCGCCGGCGGCGAGGCAGGCGTGCAGGTCGGCGAGCAGCTCCTTGGTGTTCACGGGCATGGCCGGGTGGACGTCCTTGCCCCACGGGCCGGTGGGGGTCACCTGAAGCATGCCCCCATGGTCGACGACGGGTCTGACAGTGCCCTCAGCCCTTGACGCCGCCCTCGTTGGCGCCGCGGATGAAGTAGCGCTGGAGGGCGAAGAAGATCACCGCGACCGGGATCGTCGTGAGCAGGGCGGCACCGAGCTTGAGCGGGTACTGCGTGCCGGTGCCGAGCTGCCCGCTGACCAGGCTCGCGAGACCGGTGACGAGGGTCTTGTGCTCCAACGACTGGGTGGTCACGAGGAAGTGGGTGAACTCGTTCCACGAGCCCTGGAACGACAGGATCGTCAACGTGATCAGCGCCGGACGCGCCATGGGCAGGACCACGGACCAGAAGGTGCGGAAGATGCTCGCGCCGTCCATCCGCGCCGCCTCCTCGATCGACACCGGCACCGAGTCGAAGAACTGCTTCATGATGAACACGCCCGCCCCGTCGACGATCAGGGGCAGGATCATCGCGGTGTAGGTGTCGTAGATGCCGAGGTAGTTCACCATGAGGAACTTGGGGATCAGCAACGCGACGCTGGGCACGCTCATCACCGCGAGCAGCGCGGCGAAGACGAACCCACGACCGCGAAAACGCAAGCGGGACAACGCATATCCGGCGAGACTGTCGAGGAAGACGCGGGCCACGGTCACCACGACGGCGATGAACACCGAGTTCTTCATCCAGGTGAGGAACGGCACGGAGGCCGAGCCCTGGCCGAAGATCTGCTTCCACGCGTGCAGGTCGAAGGGGTTGGGGATGAGGGACAACGGGTGCGCCGCAGCGTCAGGGTCGGTCTTGAACGACGTCGCGACCTGGATGAAGAACGGGTAGATGAACAGGACCGCGAAGAGCACGAGGGCGACGTAGAGGAGCACCTGCTTCACGGGGGAGACGCGACGGTTCATCGGGTGACCGCCTTCCGCCGGCGCAGGAGGGGTCGGCGCTCGTCCTTGTCGGTGAGGACCCAGCGCTGGATGCGGGTGAGGACGACGATGATCGCGAACACCACGAACGCCATGGCCGCACCCGAGCCGTACTTGAAGTTGCCGAAGCTCTGCTGGTAGCTGAGGTAGGCCGGTGTCAGGGTCGTGCCGTCGGGGTTGCCCTTGCCCATGACGTAGATCTGGTCGAAGACCTGCCAGGTGCCGATGAGCCCGAGGGTGATGACCAGGAAGAGCGTGGGCCGGATCATCGGGATCGTCACGTGGCGCAGCTTCTGCCAGCCGCTGGTGCCGTCGAGCGCAGCCGCCTCGTCGACCTCGACCGGCAGGTCCTGCAGCGCGGCGATGAACATCAGCATGAACGTGCCCGAGGTCGTCCAGACGACGAGGAAGATGATGACCGTCAGGGCCACCGACGGACCGGACAGCCAGTCCCACAGCGTGCGGCCGAGGACCTCACCCTGCGCCCACGACGGGTTGTCGACGCCGACGGCACCGAACAACAGGTGGACCAGGCCACGGGAGTCGCTGAACCAGTTGGGCTGGCCGAGACCGAGCGCCCCGAGCAGGGCGTTGACCGCGCCGGTGGAGGAGAAGAGGAAGAGGAAGACCGTCGAGATCGCGATCGAGCTGGTGACCGACGGGAAGTAGAAGGCGGTGCGGAAGAAGCCCTTGGCCTTGAGCATCTTGTTGTTGACCAGCAACGCCAGCCCCAGCGCGAGGGCGGTCTGCAGCGGCACCACGAAGAGCACGTACCAGAACGTGTTGCCGATCGACTGCATGAAGTTCGAGCGGGTCAGGCCGTCCTTGGCGAACAGGTCGGTGTAGTTGCGCACCCCCACGAACTCCGCGCCCGGGCCGCCCTGGAACGGGTTCACCGAACCGTTCCAGTTGGTGAGGCTCACCCACAGCGCCATCACGACCGGGATGACGAGGAACAGGCCGAGGATGATGATCATCGGGCTGACGAACAGCCATCCGGCGATGCCCTCGCGGCCGCGAATTCCCTTGCCACCGGGGGTGGTTCTCATCATTTCTCCTGGGTGTGCCGCGTGGGTGTGCCGAGTGGTGTGCAGCGTTGGTATGCCGCGTGGGAGCGGACGGCGTGCGAGATGAGGGGTCGTTCGCACGCCGCCCGCGATCGGGGGTGCCGGCCCGGGCGGGTCAGCCGGCGAGGGCGGCGGTGCCGTTCTTCTGCAGGTCGGACAGCCACGCCTTCGGGTCGCCGGAGGTGCCGGTCATGGTCCCGAGCTGGCTGTTGAACTTGCCGATCACCTCGTCGAGGCCGGCGAGGTTGACCGGGCCCTGCCCGTAGGCCGCTCCGTCCACGAACGCCTTGCTGTCCGGGTACTTCTCACCGAACTGCTTGAGTCCCTCGGTCGTCGACGGCATGACGCCGAACGCGTCGGCGAACTTCATCTGCTGCTCCGGCGTGATGAGCGACTTCACGAGCTCGACGGCCTGCGCCTGGTTGGGCGACTTCGCGGCGATGCCCCAGCAGTTGGTGAACGTCAGCGTGCCCTTGCCCGCGGGGCCGGCCGGCAGCTCGACGGTCTTGTACTTGATGTTGGGGAAGTCCTTCATGCCACCGGCGATCCAGTTGCCCTCGATCGTCATCGCGGCCAGGCCCTTGCCGAACGCCTCACCACCCCAGCCCGCGGCGGGCTTGGTCTGGGTGTTGAACTTCAGCGACCCCTCCTTCATCATCTTCTGCACCTCCAGCAGGCCCTGGAGGTTGCCGGGGGCGTCGGCGCTCATCTTGCCGTCGCTGACGACCCACCCGCCGGCCTGCTTCATGAACGCGCCGGACCGGTTGATGTCGTTGCCGATGACGAGGCCGGTGACGTTGCCGGAGGTGAGCTTCTTGGCGACGGTCTCGAGGCCGGCCCAGTCCTTGGGGATGTCGGCGTCGGTGAGCCCGGCCTTGCTCCACAGGTCGGTGTTGATCTGCAGCCCGAGGGTCGAGGAGTCCTTGGGCGCGCAGTAGAACTTGCCGTCATAGGTGAACGACTGCACGAGGGAGTCGACGAACCCGGCGTCCTTGACCTGGTCGCCGTAGGCGAACAGGTTGCCCGCCTTGGCGTAGGTGCCGATCTTCGAGGCGTCGGTGTAGAAGACGTCGGGTGGGCTCGAGCTGGCGAACGCCTGCCCGAGCTGCTGGCCGAGGTCGGATGCGGCGATGACCTCGACCGTGTTGCCGGTCTTGCTCGCCCAGGCCGTGGTGGCCTCCTTCACGGCGGCCGTCTCGGCGTCACCGGAGCTGCCGATCATCATGGTCAGCTTGACCGGGCCGCTCTTGGAGTTCTGGGTGGCCGAGTTGCTGCTGAAGCCGCCGCCTCCGCCACAGGCACTCAGGGCGAGTGCGGAGGTGGCCGCCAGCGCGACGGCGAGGATGGGGGTGCGCCTCATGGTGTGCTGCTCCTTCGGGTGGTGCGTCCGGTGGGGGTGCCGGACGGCTCTGGTGTGCTGCTCGCACGGATGGTCAGGGTGGGTGGCAGGAGTGCGGTGCGGGCGTCGTCGTCGTCGTCGGCGTCGGCGTCGGTGGCCGCGGTGGCCGGTATGCCGCGTGGGCGGCTCGCGGTGCCGCGCGCGAGGATGCGCCACGCGGCCTCGGCCGCGGGACGCAGCGGTTGGCGCAGGCTCGACAGCGAGAGCGCCTCGGCCACGTCGGAGTCGTCGAAACCGACGACTCCGACATCGGTGCCGAGTCGCAGCTCGTGGTTGCGGATGGCGCGAATCGCGCCCAGTGCCAACATGTCCGACGCGCACAGGATGGCCCCGCGCCCGTTCATGCGGCGCAGCAGCCGCTCGGCGGCGGTCGTGGCCTCCGAGAGGTCCTGGACCGACTCGACGGCCATGGCTGCGTCGTCGTCGTGGCCGAAGGAGGTGAGCCCGTCCAGCCACCCGGCGCGGCGGTCGTCACCGACGGGGGAGCCGGCGGGCCAGCCCAACCAGGCCACCCGCTCGTAGCCCTGGGCCAGCAGGTGCTCGACGCCGAGCCGCATGCCGGCGCGACCGTCGACGTCGACCCAGCCGTCGAGGTCCGGCCGGTCCCAGATGCGTCCGAATGTCACGAACGGCACGTCCTGCTCGAGCAGCCAGTCGGGGCGTGGGTCGCCGTGGCGGGTGTCGCCGAGGACGAAGCCGTCGACCAGCCCGGTGCCCAGCAGTCGGTCGTAGCCCTCGATGAGCGCGTCGCGTTCGGGCGCGAACGTGACGAGGTGCGCGGAGTGGTCGGGGGCGGCCGCGGTCATCTCCACCAGGAAGCCGTCGAGGATGTGCCCCATCCGGCCTGCGCCGGAGGGGTTGACCTCGAAGCCGTAGGCGCTGGCGCGGCGACGGCGCAGCTGCTGGGCCGCGATGTTGGGTGCGAAGCCGAGCTCGCTGATGGCCGTGTGGACCTTCTCGAGGGTGTCGGCGGCGAGCAGGTGCGGCTTGTTGAGCGCGTTGCTCACGGTCTGGCGGGAGACGCCGGCCGCCGCGGCGACGTCGACGATCGTCACGCGATCGCCCTGCCGTGTCGGTCTCGTGCCCACGTCGTTCCCTTGCGAAATGTCGGCCGGTGGTGGGACTGTTGCTCCGGGCCACCGATTTGAACGTTCAAACCGTGTTCACCGGAAGAATGGCCCAGCCGGGGTCACCCGTCAAGCACTCAGTCGCCGATCCTGCGAGGAGCCGCCCGCATGCCCAGTCCGGACCGCCAGCCGTGGCTGCACGACCTGGCCACCACGGTGCGGGGCAACGTGACCCTGCTGTCCGCCCAGGACGGCCAGGTCCGCACGGGCACGGCACACGGTCTCTACGTCGACGACGAACGGGTCCTGAGCCGTCTGCTGGTCACGCTGGGTGGCGACGAGCCGAGCTCGGTCGGCGGGCAGGCGAGGGCCGGTCGGGCGCAGTTCCTCTCCTCGGCCAGGGATCTCGGCGACCCGGGCGCCGACCCCACCGTCGAGGTGCAACGCACCCGTGAGCTGGTCGACTCCGGTGTGGTCGAGGCGGTGCGGGTCGTGTCCCGTGCCTCCACCCCGGTGACCGGGGTGCTGCGGTTCGAGCTCGGGGCTGACGGCGCCGACATCGCCACGGTCAAGGCTGGCCGGCTCGACGGGCCACTGCTCCCCGTCGGCACCGACCACGGCGGGCTGGTCATCGACACGCCGCGGCACACGGTGACGATCCGGGTCGACCCGCAGACGGCCGCCGGGGTCACCTCCCACACCCGTGACGGCGTGGCCGTCGTGGAGCAGGCGTTCGAGCTCGCCCCCGGCGCCGACCTCCGGCTCGCGCTCACGATCGCGACCACGCGACGCCGGGCCAGTGCGCTCGACGCGGACCCCGGGCTCGACGTCGTGGCGTGGGACGACGTCCGGGTCGAGGCCGACGACCCGCGCCTGGGGCCGCTCGTGACCGAGTCACTCGCGGACCTGCGCCACCTCCTGCTCCGCGACCCCATGGGGCCCGACGACGCGTTCGCAGCAGCCGGAACCCCTTGGTACCTCACGCTTTTCGGGCGCGACTCGATCTGGGCGGCTCGGCTCACCCTGCCGTTCGGGACCGAGCTGGCGGCGGGCACGCTGCGGGCGCTGGCGCGCAGGCAGGGGACCCGGGACGACCCGGAGACGGCCGAGCAGCCGGGCAAGATTCCCCATGAGGTGCGGCGGACGGCATACGGCGCACCGGGGCAGAGCATGCAGCTCCCGCCGCTCTACTACGGCACGGTCGACGCGACCGCCCTGTGGGTCTGCCTGCTCGTCGACGCCTGGCGCTGGGGCATGCCGAAGGACCAGGTGCGCGCGCTGCTCCCCAACCTGGAGGCGGCGCTCGGCTGGCTCACGGGCCCGGGCCGGCCGGACACCGACGGACTGCTCAAGTACATCGACACCAGCGGCCACGGGCTCGCCAACCAGGGCTGGAAGGACTCCGGCGACTCCATGCGCAGGCGCGACGGGCGGGTCGCCGACGCGCCGATCGCCCTGGTCGAGGCGCAGGCGTATGCCGTGGAGGCACTCACCGGGGCGACGCACCTGCTCGACGCACTCGGCGTGGCTGGCTCCACCCGCTGGAGCGACGAGGCGCAGGACGTGGCCGGGCGGATCCGCGACCGTTTCTGGGTCGAGGACGCCGACGGCCGCTACCTCGCGATGGCGCTCGACGGCGACGGAGCGCCGGTGGACGGTGTCGGCTCGAACATGGGCCACGTCCTCGGCACCGGGGCCCTGAGCGCAGAGGAGGCCGCCGCAGTCAGCGCCCGCCTCACCTCCCCGGCCCTGCTGGACCGGTTCGGCATCCGCACCATGTCGACCGACACCGGTGGCTTCAACCCGATCGGCTACCACACCGGGTCGATCTGGACCCATGACACCGCCATCGCGGCGATCGGGCTGTCGCGTGGGGGCTTCGGCGACCTGGCCGGCGTCGTCGCCCGCTCGCTCGTGGCCTCAGGCACCGCCTTCGACCGCAGGTGGCCCGAGCTCTACTCCGGTCTGCCCCTCATCGACAGCCCGGCTCCCTACCCGGCCTCCTGCCGTCCCCAGGCATGGTCGGCCGCGTCGGTGGGTGCGCTCGTGACGACGGCGCTCGGGCTGCGGGCCGACGTCCCGGCCGGCCGGCTCGAGGTGCGACCACCGGCACAGGCACCCTTCGGCCAGCTGCACGTGAGTGGTCTGCGCTGGGGCGCAGCACCGTTCGAGGTGACCCTCCACCGGACCGGTGAGGTGCAGGTCACGGGCTTGCCCGAGTCGGTGTCGGTGGTGCACTCCGCTTAGACTCAGGCAGTTGCCTCACCCGGCGAAAGGACGCACCCCGGTGGCACTGCTCGAGACCATCACGAGCCCGGCCGACCTCAAGGCGCTCAGCCCTGCCCAGCTCACCGAGCTGGCCGAGGAGATCCGCGCCTTCCTCGTCGCGGAGGTGTCCAAGACCGGCGGCCACCTCGGCCCCAACCTCGGGGTCGTCGAGCTCACCATCGCGCTGCACCGCGTGTTCGACAGCCCCACTGACACGATCGTCTTCGACACCGGCCACCAGTCCTACGTCCACAAGCTGCTCACCGGGCGCCACGACTTCAGCCGGCTCAAGAAGTCCGGCGGCCTGTCCGGCTATCCGAGCCGTTCGGAGTCCGACCACGACGTCGTCGAGAACTCGCACGCCTCCACCGCCCTGTCCTGGGCCGACGGCATCGCCAAGGCGAGGCGCCTGCGGGGCGAGCGCGGGCGGCATACCGTCGCGGTCATCGGCGACGGGGCACTCACTGGCGGCATGGCGTGGGAGGCGATCAACAACATCGCCGCCGACAAGGACCTCCCGCTGACCATCGTTGTCAACGACAACGAGCGGTCCTACGCACCCACCATCGGTGGTCTCGCCGAACACCTCGCGACGCTGCGCACGACCCGCGGCTACGAGCGGTTCCTCGACTGGGGCAAGCACACCCTGTCGCGCACCCCTGTCGTCGGTGGCGCGATGTACGAGACGTTGCACGGCATGAAGAAGGGCATCAAGGACATCGTTGCCCCGCAAGGGATGTTCGAGGACCTGGGCCTGAAGTACCTGGGGCCGGTCGACGGGCACGACGAGCAGGCGGTCGAGCAGGCGCTGCGCCGCGCGCGGGCGTTTGGCGGGCCGGTGCTGGTGCACGTCATCACCCAGAAGGGGCGCGGCTACCAGCACGCCATCGACGACCTCGCCGACCACATGCACGGCATCGGCAAGATCAACCCCGAGACGGGGCTGCCGTTCGAGGTGTCCGGGCGCATCTGGACCGACGAGTTCAACGACGAGATGGTGCAGGTGGGCAAGGACCGCGACGACGTCGTGGCGCTCACCGCTGCCATGCTCATCCCCGTCGGGCTCGACGGGTTCGCCGCGGCTTATCCCGACCGCGTCTTCGACGTCGGCATCGCCGAACAGCACGCCGTGACGATGGCGAGCGGGCTGGCGTATGCCGGGTTGCACCCGGTCGTGGCCGTCTACGCGACGTTCCTCAACCGGGCCTTCGACCAGCTGCTCATGGACTGCGCGCTGCACAAGGCGGGCGTGACGTTCGTCCTCGACCGTGCCGGCGTGACCGGGTCGGACGGCCCGTCGCACAACGGAATGTGGGACATGACGATCTCCTCGATCGTGCCCGGGCTGCGGCTCGCGGCCCCGCGTGACGGGCAGCAGGTGCGGACGTTGCTGCGTGAGGCGCTGGACGTCTCCGACGGGCCGACGGTGCTGCGTTTCCCCAAGGGCGACGTGGGCCCCGCTGTGCCGGCGCTGCGCCAGTCCGGGACCGTGGACGTGCTGCACGAGACGTCGCCGGAGTCCTGCGACCTGCTCGTCGTCGGGGTCGGCTCGTTCGCGTCACTGGCCGTCGACGTCGCCGCCAAGCTCGAGGCCCAGGGCCACGCCGTCACCGCGGTCGACCCCCGATGGGTGCTGCCGGTCAGTGACGACCTGGTGGCCCTGGCCCGGTCGGCAGGTGCCGTGGCCGTCGTCGAGGACAACCTCGAGAGCGGCGGCATCGGTGCGGCCGTCACGCTCGCGCTGCGACAGGCCGGTGTCGACGTGCCGGTGCACGTCCACGGCATACCCAAGAGGTTCCTCGACCACGCGTCGCGCGGTGAGCTGCTCGAGGAGATCGGCCTGACGGCCGACGCCGTCGCTACGTCGCTGGAGTCGCGCCTTCGCTGAGGCGCAGCAACCGCAGGGCCAGCTGGAGCTCGAGGGAGGCGTCGGGCCGTTGCCAGTCGCTGCCGAGCAGCGAGGAGATGCGCTCGAGGCGCTGGCTGACGGTGTTGACGTGGACGTGCAGCGTCGTCGCGGCATGGCGCGGGCTGCCACCGGCGTCGAAGTAGGCGCGCAGCGTCTTGACCAGCTCGGACCCGCGCCGCTGGTCGTAGTCGATCAGGGGACCCAGCTGGGCGGTGATGTAGTCCCCGATGTTGGGCTCCGCACCCACCACCAGGCCGGCGAAGCCGAGGTGGGCAGCGCTCGCGCCCTGGCCGGCGAGCCCCAGGGCGGTCAGGGCTTCGGTGGTGCGGACGGCCTCACGCCACACGGCGGGCAGGTCCTCGACCAAGGTGACCGGCCCTGCCGCACCCACGGTCACGGTGCCCAGGCCGGTGAGCCGGCGGGCGAGGTCGGCTGCCGCCGCGTGCGGGTCGCTCGAGGGGAGCAGCGCCACCACGTGGCCGTCGTGCTCGCCGACCACCGACCCCGGACCGGCGGCCGCGTGGGCGGCCAGCAGGAGGGTGCGGCGGGGAGTGTCGGCGTCGGCGCGGGCGACGAGCACGGCGTGCGGAGCCGACGGGTCGATGCCCTGCGACCGGGCCCGGGTGGCGAGGTTCTGCGGGTCTCCGCGCCCACCGACGAGGTCGGACACGAGGTCGGTGCGCACGCGTTGCTCGGCCTCGGCCGCGGTGCGTTCGAAGAGCAGCACGAGCGCGCTGACGACGGCGGCCCGCTCGACGGTGCGCTGGTCGGCGTCGTCGAGCTGCCCGACGCCGCCGAGAGCGAGCACGCCGAGCGGCGTCTGGGGTGCCTTCACGTCGACGGCCCAGATGTCGGTCGAGGTGTCGTGAGCCAGCCGGCCGGTGCCCCGGCTCTCGCGCGCGACGGCTGAGTCCGCCAGTCCCGCCGTGTCGTCGTCGGAGAGCGGCACCGACCCGTGGCTGCTGAGCAGCTCGCCCTCAGAGCCCACGAGCAGCACCCAGCCGCCGAGCAGGTCGCCCAGGGCCTTGGTGATGTCGTCGACACCGCCACCGGCGAGCACCAGCTCGGCGAACCGGTCGTGCGCCGCCGCCGCGCGTTCCACCCCGTGGGTGTGGCGACGCACCTCCTCGGCCGTGCGGGTCTGGACGATCGACACGGCCGCCAGGGCCGCCAGCGACCCGAGCAGGGCGACCTGGTCGGCCGAGAACGGGCGCGGCGACCGGTTGGCGGCGAACAGCACCCCGACGAACTGGTCCTCGACCAGCAGGGGAGTGCCGCAGATCGAGATCAGCCCCTCGTCGCCGACGGCGTGGTCGATGGCGCCCGTGTGCAGGAAGCGTTCGTCGCGCGGGTAGTCGGGGCTCCAGTAGGGCTTGTGGGTCTTGGCGACCAGGCCACCGAGGCCGTCGCCCGCGGTGAGCCGCAACGCCTGGAAGTCGGCGCTCACGGAGCCGTCGGTGGCTCGCATGTAGGTGTCGCCGGCCACCGGGTCGTAGAGCGTGAGGTAGCTGACGTCGGTGCCCAGCAGGGCCCGGGCGCGTCGCACGATCGCGTCGAGCACCCCGCTCGGGTCGCGCAGCGCGGCCAGGTCGCGGGCGGTCTCGACGAGAGCGGTGAGCTCGGCCTCGCGGCGCCCGCGCGAGTCGAAGGCGGCACGCACCCGCAGGGCCAGGCTGCGGGCCTCGGAGTCGGGCACCGCACCGAGCTCGGAGGCGGGTGCGTTCTCGGCCAGCATCTGCAGCAGGCGCAGGGCGAGGTCGTCGTCGTCCATCGGTGGCGATCCTAGGCGGCGCGCGTCAGCCGTGGGGGCCTGTGCAGGCACCCCGTCCTCGGATCTCGCGTCGTCGTGCAGGTCCACGTCAGTGTGCTGTCCACCCGCCGTCCATGGAGAAGGACGAGCCGCTCACGGACTCGGCGGCCGGGCTGCACAGGAAGGCCACGAGCTCAGCCACCTCGGCCGGTTCCACGAGCCGTTTGAGTGCGACGGGGGCGAGCATCACCTGCTCGAGGACCTCGTCCTCACCGATCTTGTGGGTGCGTGCCTGGTCGGCAATCTGCTTCTCCACCAACGGAGTTCGCACGTATGCCGGGTTGACGCAGTTGCTCGTCACGCCGTGCTCGCCAGCCTCGAGGGCGGTCACCTTGGACAGTCCCTCGAGCCCGTGCTTGGCAGCGACGTAGGCCGACTTGTAGGGGCTGGCGCGCAAGCCGTGGACGCTGGAGACGTTGACGATGCGGCCCCACTCCTGCGCGTAGAGGTGGGGCAGCGTGCGGCGGATGAGCCGGAACGGTGAGGTCAGCATCAGCCGGATGATGAGGTCCCACGCGTCGGTCGGGAACTCCTCGATCGGGCTGACGTGCTGGATGCCCGCGTTGTTGACCAGGACGTCGGCGTCGGCCGGCAGGGCGTCGACCGCGTCGAGGTCCGCGAGGTCGGTGACGATCGGGACCACTCCGGACACCTCACCCAGCTCGGCACCCAGCTGGTCGAGGGCCGCGGCGTCGCGGTCCACGGCATACACCTTGGCGCCCGCCAGGCTGAGCCGTTGCACGCAGGCCGCCCCGATGCCGCTGGCGGCCCCCGTGACGAGCGCGGTGCGTCCGGACAGGTCGAGCAGCGCGGGCGTCATCGGCATGACGGCGAGACTAGGTTCGCCGCCCCGCGTGGGTCATGTGGCGCCGAACCACAGTTCCGCCCGAACGTGTGGTGTGCGGACCGACCGTTCACTCGTTGCCGGCTGGTCGGCATCCGGCCGCCAGAACGCAGCCGGATGCCGACCCAGCGGCAACGAGTCGGGTCAGGCGGGGACGCTGGCCACGCCCGGCGGCAGGAACCGCTGGCCGGTGACCTTCTCGGACACGCCCTCGCGGTCGAGCAGCGGGGTGAGCCCGCCGTTCCAGAACTGGAACCCGGCCCCGGTGATCATCGCCAGGTCGAGGTCCATCGGGGCCTGCGCGACGCCCTCGTCGAGCATCCGGCGCGCCTCGTCGGCGAGGACGCCGAGCACCCGCTCACGGACCTCCTCGGTGGTGAGCACCACGGGGTCGGCGGGCTTGTCGAACAGCGCCTCGACCTCGGGGTCGACGACCGGCTTGCCCTCGGGCCAGATGTAGATCGCCGGCTTCTTGGCGGCCACGAGCTTGCGCAGGTTCTCCGACACGTAGAAGCGGTCGGGGAACGCCTTGGCGAGCGTCTCGTTGTTGTGCAGGGCGATCGCAGGGCCGACGAGACCGAGCAGGACGTACGGCGGCATCGGTGCGAGCCCGGCGAACGCCTTGTCCGCGACCTCGATCGGCGTGCCCTCGTCGACGACCTTCGCGACCTCGCCCATGAACCGGCCGAGCAGCCGGTTGACGATGAAGCTGGGGGAGTCCTTGACGAGGATCGTCGTCTTCTTGAGTCCCTTGCCGGTGGCGAATGCCGTTGCGAGAGTAGCGTCGTCGGTCTGCTCACCCTTGATGATCTCGAGCAGCGGCATGACCGCGACCGGGTTGAAGAAGTGGAAGCCCACGACCCGCTCGGGGTTCTTCAGCCCACTGGCCATCTCGGTGATCGACAGCGAGCTCGTGTTGGTGGCCAGCACGCACTCTGGCGTGACGATGGCTTCGACCTCGGCCCAGACCTGCTTCTTGACCGACATCTCCTCGAACACCGCCTCGAGCACGAAGTCGGCGTCGGCGAACCCGTCCTTGGACGTCGCGCCGGTCACCAGGCCCTTGAGCCGGTTCGCCTTGTCGGCGCCCAGGCGGCCCTTGGCGAGCAGCTTGTCGACCTCGCCGTGGACGTAGGCCACGCCCTTGGCGACCCGCTCCTCGTCGAGGTCGGTCATCACGACCGGCACCTCGAGGTTCTTGGCGAACAGCAGCGCCAGCTGGCTCGCCATGAGCCCGGCGCCGACGATGCCGACCTTGGTCACCTTGCGCGCCAGCGACTTGTCGGGCGCACCGGCAGGGCGCTTCGCCCGCCGCTGCACGAGGTCGAACGAGTACAGGCCAGCCCGCAGCTCGTCACCCATGACCAGGTCGGCCAGCACCTCGTCCTCCGCCGCGAAACCCTCGTCACGCGAAGCCGTGCGCGCGGCCGAGACCAGCTTCAGCGCGGCATACGGGCCTGGAGCCTGCCCGCCGGTCTTGAGGTCAACGACCCCCTTGGCCGTCTTCACGGCGGCCTCCCACGACGCCTCGTCACGGTCGACCTCGGGCCGCTCGACCGTGGTCTCACCACTGACCACACCTGCCGCCCAGAGGAGCGACTCCTCGAGGAAGTCGGCCGGCTCGAACATCACGTCGGCGATGCCGAGCTCGAACGCCTGCGGCCCCTTGAGCATGCGGTTCATGTTCATCGGGTTCTCGATGATCACCTTGAGCGCGTTCTGCACGCCGACGAGGTTCGGCAGCAGCCAGCAGCCGCCCCACCCGGGCACGAGGCCGAGGAACGTCTCGGGCAGCGCCAGCGCCGGCACGCCCGCGGAGATGGTGCGGTAGTCGGCCGCCAACGCGATCTCGACGCCGCCACCCATGGCAGCCCCGTTGACGAACGCGAACGTCGGAACCGGCAGGTCCATGATGGCGGCGAATGCCGCGTGGCCGGCTCGGGCGACCTCGAGCGCCTGCTCGCGGGTGCGCGCTTGCGACACGGCCTTGAGATCGGCCCCGACCGCGAAGATGAACGGCTTGCCGGTGATGCCCACGGCCTGGATCTCACCGGCCTCGGCGCGCGTGCGCAGGTCGGCGACGACCTTGGTCAGGCCCTCGATGGTGGCCGGGCCGAACGTGTTCGGCTTGGTGTGGTCGAGCCCGTTGTCGAGGGTGATGAGGGCAAGGGTGCCCGCACCGCCCGGCAGC
Source organism: Actinomycetes bacterium (assembly GCA_023420415.1). Taxonomy (GTDB): domain Bacteria; phylum Actinomycetota; class Actinomycetes; order Actinomycetales; family Dermatophilaceae; genus Pedococcus. The sequence goes on from JAEZWF010000029.1 coordinate 103,870, forward strand.
GCGAGGTCGCGCACCGGGGTGTGGGTCACGACCTCCTCGAACTCGGTCGTGGTCTTCTGCTCGCTCACGCCGCCGTCTCCTCGTCCTTGCCGTAGTCGGCGTGGTGGGGGTTCTCCCAGATCACCGCGCCACCCATGCCGATGCCGATGCACATGGCGGTCATGCCGTAGCGCACCTCCGGGTGTTCCTCGAACTGGCGCGCCAGCTGGGTCATGAGCCGCACACCGGACGACGCCAGCGGGTGGCCGGTCGCGATCGCGCCGCCGTACTTGTTGACCCGCTCGTCGTCGTCGGCGATGCCGAAGTGGTCGAGGAACGCCAGCACCTGCACGGCGAACGCCTCGTTGAGCTCGAACAGCCCGATGTCGTCGATCGACAGGCCGGCCTTGCCGAGCGCCTTCTCGGCAGCCGGGATCGGGCCGACACCCATGACCTCCGGCTCGACCCCGACGAAGGCGAAGTCCACGAGCCGCATCCGCACCGGCAGTCCCAGCTCCTGCGCGGTCTCGGCCGACGCGAGGATGCACGCGGTGGCACCGTCGTTGAGCCCGGCCGCGTTGCCCGCGGTCACGTTGCCGTGCGGGCGGAACGGCGTCTTCAGCGCGGCCAGGTCGTCCATCGTCGTGCCGGGGCGCGGCGGCTCGTCCTGCGTCGCGAGGCCCCAGCCCCGCTCCTGGTGCCGCGTCGCCACGGGCACGAGGTCGGGCTGCACCTGGTTGTTCGCGTACGCCTTGGCGAGCTTGTCCTGGCTCGACACGGCATACGCGTCACTGCGCTCCTTGGTGATCTCGGGGAACCGGTCGTGCAGGTTCTCCGCGGTGGAGCCCATGACGAGCGCGGACGGGTCGACGAGCTTCTCGGCGACGATCCGCGGGTTGGGGTCGACGCCCTCACCCATGGGGTGGCGGCCCATGTGCTCGACCCCGCCGGCGATCGCGATGTCGATGGCACCAAAGGCGATCGAGCTCGCCGTGGTCGTCACGGCCGTCATCGCGCCAGCGCACATGCGGTCGATCGAGTAGCCGGGCGTGGTCTTCGGCAGACCCGACAGCAGGGCCGCGATCCGACCGAGCGTCAGGCCCTGGTCGCCGATCTGGGTCGTGGCCGCGATCGCGACCTCCTCGACCCGCTCCGGCGGCAGCTCGGGGTGGCGGCGCATGAGCTCACGGATGCATTTGATGACGAGGTCGTCGGCGCGGGTCTGGGCGTAGATGCCCTTGTCCCCGGCCTTGCCGAACGGCGTCCTGACACCGTCGACGAACACGACCTCACGCAGAGTGCGGGGCACGGATGGCCTCCCTTGAGGGGTGTGGGTGAGACACCGGTATGCCGGTGCGTACGCCTGCGATGCTACCCGCGGGTAACCACGTGGTCACCGGTGCCCCGGCGTGAGAGCGGTCACCGTGACCGCGGGCCCTCAGCCGTCGGTGTCGGGGTGGTCGGCGAATGCCTTCGCGAGCAGCGGCGCCACGATTCGCGTCTGCCAGCCGCGGGCCCCCAGCGCGCTCAGGGCGGCGGCGAAGCCAGCCTCGGACCGGTCCGTCGGTGGCGTCCACACGACCCGGCGCAGCGGGTCGGGAGACATGACGTTCTCCACCGGGATGTCGTGGCCGGTGGCGAACTCGGTGAGCGCCGCACGCGTGTCCGACAGCCGTGCCGCGGCCACGGGGTCGCGCTCGGCCCAGGCCCGCGCGGGTGGTGGGCCGTCGGAACGCAGGGTCATGGGGGGCAGCTCGTCCTCGGGCAGGGCGTTCGCGCGGGCCACGGCCGACAGCCACTGGCGCTGGTAGCGGCGGATCGAACGGTGGCCGCCGGGGAGCTGCTCGGGGCTGCGGGGCGCTGCCATCGCGATCTCGACGAGCACCGCGTCGGGGAGCACTCGCCCGGGTGAGACGTCACGGTCACGGGCGATCGCCTCGCGGGCCTCCCAGAGCTGGCGGACGACCGCGACCGTGCGGCGGTGGCGCACCTTGTGCATCCCCGAGGTGCGCCGCCACGGGTCGACCCGCAGCGGTGGCCCGGTGAAGCTCAGCAGCGCCTCGAACTCCTCACGGGCCCAGCCGTCCTTGCCCGACTTGGCGAGGTCGACGCCCATGAGGTTGCGCAGCTCGACGAGCACCTCGACGTCGAGCGCGGCATACCGCAGCCACGGCTCGGGCAGGGGGCGCGTCGACCAGTCCACGGCCGAATGCTCCTTGGCCAGCGACAGCCCCAGGTAGTGCTCCACCACGGCCGCGAGGCCCACCCTGGGCAGGCCGAGCAGCCGCCCGGCCAGCTCGGTGTCGAACAGCTGCCGCGGCCGAAGCCCCACCTCGGCCAGACAGGGAAGGTCCTGGGTGGCGGCGTGCAGGATCCACTCGGCGTTGCCGATGGCGTCGTCGAGCGGCCCCAGGTCGGGCACGGCGATGGGGTCGATGAGCCATGTCCCGGACCCGTCGCGACGGACCTGGACGAGGTAGGCGCGCTGCCCGTAGCGGTAGCCGCTGGCGCGTTCGGCGTCGAGCGCGACCGGTCCCTCGCCGGCCCGGATCGCGGCGGCGGCCTCGTCGAGCCCGCGTTCGCTGTCGATGACGGGTGGAACACCGTCGGCGGGCATGTCGAGCGGGATGAGCTCCACCGCGGGCGGCGCGTCGGTCTCATCGTCTGCTGTGCGAGTGTCGGCGAGCGGCCCGGCGTCGAGCTCGTCGTCGATGTCGGTCACCGTGTCAACCTATCTCGTCGCGACCTCAGGCCACCGGTAACCTGCACAGGCCCGGCGGCCGGACGTCCTCAGCGCCGCGGCCCCGGCAGCGCGATCACACCCTCGGGCAACGGCGGCAGCCCGGCGATGGTGCACAGCAGCTCGGACCACGCGAGCAGGTGGTCACCGACGTTGCCGGACACCGGGGTCCACGACGCACGCACCTCCATCTCCACGCTGGCCGGGCGGTCGGCGAGGCCCGCGAAGCTCTCGGAGACCACGCGCGTGACGGTGCCCGCCTCGGCGGTGTAGCCGACGTGGTGGTGGTCGAGTGCGTCGGTGAGCCAGGACCAGCCGACCGCACCCAGCATCGGGTCGCTCGCCAGCTCGGCCTCGAGCTCGGCGCGGGCGAACGTCACCGCGCGCCAGGCCCCGTCCCATGGGTCCGGGATCGACGGGTCGTGCAACAGCACGAAACGCCCTGACGCCAGCTCGTCCTCGTCCGCGGCGGCGCCGACGACCTCGGCGGTGAGCGCCACGGCATACGGGGCGATGCGTTGCGGTGCGGGCACCTCGGTGAGCCGGATCTCGGGGCGCAACCGGGCGCCACGCAGATCGCTCAACGCCTGCGTGAACTCGGGGGAGTGGTCTCCAGGGACCGTTCGGCTGCCCACGTCCAAGAGGGTATGCCGGGGGGTCCGTTATCACGGTGAACGGCGCGCCGCGCGGGGTGTCGCGCCCGGCTAGCGTTGCGTCTCGTGGTCGCACTGCTCGCCCTGGCGTCCAGCGCTTGCTGGGGCACGTCGGACTTCTTCGCGGGCCTGTTCTCGCGACGCCGGCCGCCGCTCGCGGTGGTGGGCTGGACCCAGTCGCTGGCGTTCGTCGTCGTGTCCGCGATCGTGCTGTTCCGGCTCGGTGACGTGCCGTGGACGGGGTGGGCCCTGTGGTCTGTGGCGGCCGGGCTGTCCGGGCTGACCGGGCTCGTGTGCTTCTACACCGCGCTCGCCACCGGCACCATGGGTGTGGTCGCGCCGATCGCCGCGCTCGGGGTGGCGGTGCCGGTGCTGCTCGGCGTCGCCACCGGCGACGAGCCGGCCGCGTGGACCTGGGTCGGGATGGTGGTCGCCATCGTGGGCATCACGCTCGCGTCCGGGCCCGAGCTGACAGGTGCGGTCTCCGCCCGGCCGGTGGTGCTGGCCGGTGTCGCCGCGGTCGGGTTCGGCCTCGCCCTCTTCTGCATCGACCGGGGCGCCCAGACCTCCACGCTCATGACCCTGTGGGGCATGCGCGGCACGTCGTTCGTCCTCTTCGCGACCTTGGCCATGGTGCTGCGTCGCACGGGTGGGGTGGTCGCCCGCGAGGTCCCGGCGCTGACCCTCATCGGCTGTGCCGACATGGCGGCCAACTTCCTCTTCGGGCTCGCCAGCAGCCGCGGACAGGTCAGCGTGGCCAGCGTGCTCGCCTCGCTCTACCCGGTCGTGACGATCGTGCTCGCGCGGTTCGTCCTGGGTGAGCGGCTGCGGCGGGTGCAGCAGGTGGGGGCCGCGCTGTCGCTCGTGGGTGCTGCGGTCATCGCGCTCTGACGGACGCGCGGGCAGCGCACCCGAGTCTGCGTGCGAGACTTCCGCCGTGACCTCCCCGCACGACTCGACCCTCGTCCGCGCTGCCCGCCGTGAGCCGGTGACGCACACCCCGGTGTGGTTCATGCGCCAGGCCGGACGTTCGCTCCCGGAGTACCGCGAGGCCCGCGGCACGACGGAGATGCTCGAGGCCTGCCGCACCCCGGACCTCGTCACCGAGATCACGCTCCAGCCGGTGCGCCGCCACGGCGTCGATGCGGCGATCTTCTTCTCCGACATCGTGGTTCCCCTCGCCGCGGTCGGTGTCGACCTCGAGATCAAGGCCGGCGTCGGCCCGGTCATTGCCCAGCCCGTCCGCTCGCGCGCCGACCTCGACCGGCTGCCCGAGCTCACCCCCGACCTCGTGCCCTACATCACCGAGGCCGTGCAGCAGCTCGTCGGCGAGCTCGGCGCCACCCCGCTCATCGGGTTCGCGGGCGCCCCGTTCACCCTCGCCAGCTATCTCGTCGAGGGCGGACCCAGCAAGAACCACGAGCACACCAAGGCGTTGATGTACGGCGACCCCGAGCTCTGGCACGACCTGTGCGCCCGGCTCGCCCAGATCTCCGGCGCCTTCCTCGACGTCCAGGCCGCCGCCGGTGCGTCAGCCGTGCAGCTGTTCGACTCGTGGGTCGGCGCCCTCCCGCGCGCCGACTACGAACGCTTCGTCCAGCCCCACTCGGCCGCCGCGCTCGCGGCCGTGGAGGCACGCGGCATACCCACCATCCACTTCGGGGTCGGCACCGGCGAGCTGCTCCCGGCCATGGGCGCCGCCGGCGCCGACGTCGTGGGCGTCGACTACCGGGTGTCCCTCACCGATGCGATCGCCCGCCTCGGCGACGGGTATGCCGTGCAGGGCAACCTCGACCCGGCGCTCCTGTTCGCGCCGTGGGAACCGTTGGAGGACAAGGTGCGCGGCATCGTGACCGAGGGGAAGACGGCGCCCGGGCACATCTTCAACCTCGGCCACGGCGTGCTGCCGACCACCGACCCCGGGGTGCTCACCCGCGTGGTCGAGCTGGTGCACGAGGTCAGCCAGCGCTAGGTGTCGCGCTCGCAGCCGGGGTGGTCCGCGCCGGGCGGTGGCGCCGCCACCAGAGCCACGCCGGGACAGCCACGAGGGCGAACAGCACGGCGAACGGCAGGAGGGCGCCGAGGATGGTCAGGACGACCTGGACCGAGGCGGTGAAGGCGGCCCAGCCGCCCTTGAGGCCGGCGAGGAACCCCGCGTCGTCGCTCTCGGTCTGGGCGATGACGTCCGGCCGCGTGGTGAGGCTCACCTGGACCGGTGACATGGCGACGCTGTCCTTGAGCGCGGCGAGCTGCGCCTCCATCGACTCGAGGTCGGCCTGGCGGCGGGTCAGCTCGGCCTCGAGGCTGACGGTCTGGTTCAGGTCCTTGGCGTTGGCGAGGTAGCCCCGGACTCGCTCGATGCTGACGCGCATGGTCTCCACGCGGGACTGCGTGTCGACGACCTGGCTGCCGACGTCCTCGCTCGAGCTGGTCGAGCGGATGACCTTCCCGACGGAGCCGAGGTCGGCGACGACCGCGTCGAGCTTGCTCGAGGGCACCGAGACGGTGATCTCGCCGTAGGTCGTCGCCGTGACTCGGCTGCTGTCGATGAGCGGCGCGTCCTTGTCCGCGGTGCCGATGTTCTCGGCGAGGACGATGCCGTCGGCGGCGATGGTGGCCGACCTGACCTTGGCGACCGCCTCGTTGATGTTCTTCACCTCGAGTGCGACCGAGGCGCGTCGGGCCAGCTGCTGCTGGGCGGCGCGCAGGCTTGCTGGGTCGACCGAGCTCGCCCCGGGCTTGGCGGGCGACGCAGGTGATCCCGCGGCCGACCCGCCCCCCGACTCCGGGTTGGCGGGTGTGCCCTGCTCGGTGTCGGCCAAACCGTTGCGGCTGTTGGCATCTGGGGCGCTGGCGGCCGAGTCGGACGCCGCCTTGCCGGCCGAGCTGTCGTTGCCCGAACCCGCACAGGCGGTGAGGGCGAGGAGGGCGGCGGCCGCGGTGGAGACGAGGACGATGGTGCGACGATGCGGACGGGTCATGGCTGGCTCCCTGGCTGGCTGCGAGATGTGCTGGACACCACTGCGACTCGGTGAGTGGAGCCGACGTTCCCACCCGGTGGTGTCGAAACAGTCACGGTCTTGAAACAGTGGACTCATGAATGGGTCACGGGTCGTGGTCGTCGGTGGGGGGATAGCCGGGCTTGCGTGCGCCTGGGAGCTTTCCCGTGCGGATGCCGACATCTCGGTGACCGTCCTGGACGCCGCCGACCGGCCCGGGGGCAAGCTGCGCCGGGAGCCGGTGGCCGGCATTCCCATCGACGTCGGCGCCGAGTCGGTCCTGGCGCGCCGGCCGGAGGCGGTGTCGCTGATCGACGAGGCCGGGCTCGGCGAGGCGATGGTGCACCCCGAGCTGGTCGGGGCCTCGATCTGGAGCAGGGGAGCGCTGCACGCGATGCCCCGGGGCACGCTGATGGGGATCCCGGCGGACCCGGCGTCAGCCCTGGGCATCCTCGACCCGGCCGAGGTGGACCGTGCCGCCCGCGAAACTCCTTGGGAAGCAAGCGAATTCGTCGATGTGTCCGTCGGTGACTATGTGGGGTCGAGACTCGGGGAAGCCGTCGTCGACCGTCTCGTCGAGCCGCTCCTCGGTGGTGTCTACGCGGGACAGGCGAGGTCGCTGTCGCTGGAGGCGTGCATACCGCAGGTGTATGCCGCGGCGAGAGACGGCGGCTCGCTCACCGACGCAGCGCGGGCCGCGGCCGCCGCGGCCGCCGCGGCCGCCGCGTCGTCGGCTGCCAGCGACGGCGCACCGGCACCGGTGTTCGCCGGCGTCGCAGGTGGCATCGGGTTGCTCGCGGAGACCATGACCGAGCAGCTGCGGGCGTCGGGGGTGACGATCCGCAGCGGTGTCATCGCGCGTGAGCTCCATCGCGTGCCGGCCGCAGAGGCATCGGTAGCGGACGGCTGGTCCGTCGTCGTGGGACCACGTCCCAGCCCGGAGCGTATCGACGCGGACGCGGTGGTCCTGGCGGTCCCCGCGACATTGACGAGCAAGCTGCTGGCACCACTGCTGCCCGGGGTGGCGCGCGAGCTGGCCGACATCCCGTACGCGTCGATGGCCATCATCTCGCTGGCTGTGGCTCGCGGCGCGGACTCGGATCCCGGTGCGACACTTCCCGGTTCGGGCTTCCTCGTGCCCGCGGTCGACGGCCGCACCATCAAGGCGAGCACCTTCAGCTCGTCCAAGTGGGGGTGGGTGGCTGACGTCAGCGACGACCTGTTGTTCCTGCGCGCATCGGTGGGTCGATACGAGGAGACGTCGGACCTGCACCGGCCGGACGACGAGCTCATCGCCATCGCCGTGGCCGAGGTCAGTGAGGCACTGGGCAGCCAACTGCCACGTCTCGTCGACGCCCACGTGCAGCGGTGGGGTGGTGCGCTGCCGCAGTACACCGTGGGACACGTCGACCGGGTGGACCGCATCCTGCGTGGAGTGCACGGTGAGCCGGGGCTGGAAGTCGCCGGCGCGGCATACCGAGGGGTTGGCGTCCCTGCGTGCATCGCGAGCGGGCGCGCGGCGGCGAGCAACGTCCTGACCCACCTGCGCGACCGGCGCGCGGGCGGGTGACAATGAGGACATGAGCGCTCCACATCCCGGCAACCCCAACGCAGCCCGCATCCGCGAGATCAACGAGACGATCCGCTACGCCCTGTGGTCGGTGTTCGAGGTGACGGCGCCGCTCGGCGACGACCGCGAGGTCATGGCCAAGGAGGTCGACGAGCTGTTCGCCTCGCTGGAGGAGCAGGGTGTCGTCACGCGCGGCGTCTACGACCTCGGCGGCATGCGCGCCGGCGCGGACTTCATGGTCTGGTGGCACGCCGAGAAGATGGAGGACCTGCAGGCGGCCTACCGCGCGCTGCTGCGGACGGGCCTCGGCTCGCTGCTCGAGTGCACCTGGTCGGCGGCGGCGCTGCACCGCCCGGCCGAGTTCAACAAGAGCCACATCCCGGCGTTCCTCGCCGACGAGCAGCCGGGCGACTGGCTGTGCGTCTACCCGTTCGTCCGGTCCTACGAGTGGTACCTGCTGCCCGACGCCGAGCGCCGCGACATGCTGCGCGAGCACGGTCAGCAGGCACGTGACTTCCCCGACGTCCGGGCCAACACCATCTCCAGCTTCGCGCTGAACGACTACGAGTGGGTGCTGGCGTTCGAGGCGCCCGAGCTGCACCGCATCGTCGACCTCATGCGCGAGCTGCGCGCGTCGGGCGCACGGCGCCACGTGCGCGAGGAGATCCCGTTCCACACCGGTCGGCGGGTCGCCGTCGCCGACCTCGTCCAGGCGCTGCGCTGACCGTGGCCGGCCCCGCGGACCTCTCGCACTTCGTCACCGCGCAGGACGCGGGCGACACGTATGCCGCGGCGCTGGCCGAGCTGCGTGCCGGACGCAAGCACAGCCACTGGATGTGGTTCGTCTTCCCGCAGGTCGCCGGGTTGGGTCGCTCCGACATGGCGCAGCGCTACGCGCTGAGCGGTGTGCAGGAGGCGCGCGACTACCTCGCGCACCCAGTGCTGGGCCCGCGGCTCCTGGAGTGCACCCAGGCACTGGTCGACCTGGGCGGGGCCGACCCGGAGGCCGTCATGGGCGGCATCGACGCAGTCAAGCTGCGCTCGTCGATGACGTTGTTCGCCCACGCGGCCGAGCACGACGAGGACCGGGCAGTGTTCCGCGCGGTCCTCGACCAGTACTTCGGCGGTCAGGAGGACCCGGGGACGATCGTTCGGCTCTGAGAACCGACGACCGTCGCCGTCGACATCGGCGGCTCAGTCCTTGGGCCGCAGGGTCAGGCTGATCGAGTTGATGCAGAAGCGCTGGTCGGTCGGGGTGTCGTAGCCCTCGCCCTCGAAGACGTGGCCGAGGTGGCTGCCGCAGTTGGCGCACCGCACCTCGACCCGCTTCATGCCGAGGCTGTTGTCCTCGATGTACTCGACGGTGTCGCCGGCCAGCGGGGTGTAGAAGGACGGCCAGCCGCAGTGGCTGTCGAACTTGGTGTCCGAGGTGAACAGCTCGGCGCCACAGGCGCGACAGGCGTAGACACCCTCGGTCTTGGTGTCGGTGTACTCACCGACGAACGGCCGCTCGGTGCCGGCCTGGCGCAGCACCTGGTACTCCGCCGGCGACAGCTCCTCGCGCCACTGGTCGTCGGTCTTGGTGACGGCGTACTCGCGGTCGGTGCTCTTCATGCTCACGGTTCGTTGCCTTCCTGGGCCTGGGATGACCCGGTTCGGTTGGGTGGGCACTGGTTGTAACGCTACGCGCCCGGGAAATGGTCCCGTGGCCGGCGAACCCGTCCCACTAGGCTCGCGACCATGGCAGCGAAGGCGACGGAGATCGAGGTTCCCGGCGGCCCCGACGGCTCCCGGCAGGTGCGGATCTCGAGCCCGGACCGGCTCATCTGGCCGGACGACGAGGCCACACCAGGGGGCATCAGCAAGCTCCAGCTCGCGCAGTATGCCGTGGACGTCACCGACGGACTGATGCGCGCCCTCGTGCACCGCCCGGTCACGCTCCAGCGGTTCCCCGAAGGCATCACCGGCGAGGAGTTCTGGACCAAGAACCCGCCCAAGGGCATGCCCGAGTGGGTCGAGCCGGTCATGTGCACCTACCCCAGCGGCCGCAAGCACCTCCAGGTCGTCGTCGACGAGCCGGCCACCGCTGTCTGGGCCGTGCAGATGAACACCGTCACCTTCCACCCGTGGCCGGTCCGCACCGCCAACGTCGACAACCCGGACGAGCTGCGGATCGACCTCGACCCCCAGCCCGGGCGCGACTTCAAGGACGCCGTCGAGGCGGCATACGCCCTGCGCGAGGTGCTCGCCGAGATCGGCCTCACGGGGTGGGCCAAAACGTCCGGCAACCGCGGCGTGCACGTCTTCGTGCGGGTGGCGCCGACGCACGAGTTCCTCGACGTGCGGCACGGCGTCATCGGCATCGCGCGCGAGCTCGAGCGCCGGCTGCCCGACCTCGTGACCACAAGCTGGTGGAAGGAGGAGCGCGGCGAGCGGGTCTTCGTCGACTTCAACCAGGCGTGCCGTGACCGCACCATCGCGTCCGCCTACAGTCCGCGCCCCCTGCCGGGCGCGCCGGTGAGTATGCCGGTGAGCTGGGAGGCGCTGCGCGACGTCACCACCGCGGACTTCACCGTACGGACGGTGCCGGGGATCTTGGCCGCCGACGGTGACGCGTGGGCCGGGATCGACGATGCGATCGGCGATGTGTCGGGCGCAATTGCGTTGTGGGACAAGGACGTCCACGAGAGGGGCCTGGGCGAGCTGAACTTCCCGCCGGACTACCCGAAGATGCCGGGGGAGCCGCCGCGGGTGCAGCCGAGCAAGCGTCGCAAGGACAAAGCCGACGACGAGTACATGACGCCCAAGGCAGACCGCGACGCCGACCTGCGCAAGCTCTGGGGGCCGGTCGTGCCGCCGGTGCCGCCGATGCTGGCCAAGCCGGTCAAGGCGATCCCGCGCGACGGCGAACACCTCTTCGAGCCGAAGTGGGACGGGTTCCGCTCGATCATCTTCCGGTCCGGTGACCAGGTCGAGATCGGCAGCCGCAACGAGAAGCCGATGACACGCTACTTCCCCGAGGTGGTCGAGGCGGTCAAGGCCAACTTCCCCGACCAGGCCGTCATCGACGGCGAGATCGTCCTCATCAACCCCGAAACGGGGGACCGGCTCGACTTCGACGCGCTGCAACAGCGCATCCACCCCGCGGCCAGCCGCGTGAAGAAGCTGGCGGCCGAGACGCCGGCGAGCTTCGTCGCGTTCGACCTGCTCTCCCTCGGCGGCGAGGACCTCATGGAGCTGCCCTTCGAGCAGCGCCGCGAAGCGCTCGAGACCGCCCTGGCGGATGCGCAGGCGCCGGTGTTCCTCACCCGGGCCACCCGCGACCCCGACGTCGCCCAGGAGTGGTTCGAGCAGTTCGAGGGGGCCGGTCTCGACGGCGTCATCGCCAAGCCGCTGGACATCGCCTACACCCCTGACAAGCGCCTCATGCTCAAGATCAAGCACGAGCGGACAGCCGACTGCGTCGTGGCGGGCTACCGCACCCACAAGAGCGGACCCGACGCGATCGGGTCGCTGCTGCTCGGGCTCTACACCGACGACGGCACGCTGCAGAGCGTCGGGGTCATCGGGGCCTTCCCGATGGCCCGCCGCAAGGAGCTCTTCGAGGAGCTGCAGCCGCTGGTCACCGACTTCAGCGACCACCCGTGGGCGTGGGCCGAGCCGGAGATGGGCAGCCGCACCCCGACCAGCGGTGCCGGCAGCCGGTGGAACGCTGGTAAGGACCTGTCCTTCACGCCGCTGCGGCCCGAGCGCGTGGTCGAGGTGCGCTACGACCACATGGAGGGCATCCGGTTCCGGCACACCGCCCAGTTGTCGCGGTGGCGCCCCGACCGCGAGCCGCGGTCGTGCACCTACGAACAGCTCGAGGAGCCCGTGAGCTTCGACCTCGCCGAGGTGCTCGGCGACGGGGAGCAGTGATGGCGACGCCCCAGCGGGTCGCGGCCCGCAAGGCGGCTGCGGCCGGCGCGATCGCCGGTGGCGCCCTCGCCGCGACGGCGGCGGCCAGCACGCTCGGCGCCGCGGCATACTTTGCCCGACGCGTCCTCACCCCTGACCGGCGGCGCCCGGACGACACCTCGATCCTCACCGTCGACCAGGGCACCGTCACCCTCGACGTCACCCCCGAGACCGTCGTGCCGGGCCGCTACGGGCTGTGGCTCGACCACGAGCACGGGCACGTGCGCCTCGGTGACATCGTCGACCTCGATGAGTCGAGGGGGCGCGTGCGGCGGGAGGTGCTGGGGCTCGACTTCGGCCACCTGGCACCGGGATTCGGCCGCTGGAACCCCTACTACTACGCCTCGCCGCCCGACCGGTCGCTGGGGCTGCCGACGCAGTACGTCGACATCGACACCGAGCTGGGAACCATGCCCGCCTGGGTGGTGCCGGCGCCGGTGCCGAGCGAACGTTGGGCGGTCCTGGTGCACGGACGCGGCGCGCGCCGCCACGAGACGCTGCGGGCGATCCGGCCGCTGCACGAGCTCGGCATCACCGTGCTGGTTCCCAGCTACCGCAACGACCTCGGCGCGCGCAGCGGACCTGACGGTCGCTACAACCTCGGGTTGTCGGAGTGGCGTGACGTCGAGGACGCGATGCGGTATGCCGTGTCGGCCGGCGCGCGCGACCTCGTCCTCGCCGGCTGGTCGATGGGCGGGGCGATCGTCCTGCAGACGCTGGCCCGCTCGCACCTGGCCGACCGGGTGAGCGACGTGGTGCTCGATGCGCCGGTCATCGACTGGGCCGACGTCCTGACGCACCACGCAGCACTCAACGGTGTGCCCGCGCCCATCGGCGGGCTGAGCCGCGCCCTGATGGGGCGCCGCGCGGCCCGCAGGCTGGTCGGCGTGCACGAGGCGGTCGACGTGGCACAGACCGACTGGGTGGCGCGGGCGGGGGAGCTGCGGCACCGGACGCTGCTCATCCACTCGGTCGACGACGAGTTCGTGCCCGTCGGGCCGTCTTTGGCCCTGGCGGCAGCGCGTCCCGACCTCGTCACGATGCCGCGGTGGGGCACGGCCCGGCACTGCAAGGAGTGGAACGTCGACGCCGCACGGTGGGACCGCGAGGTCAGCGAGTTCCTGGCTGGTCGGCAGACCTAGCGCCGCACGAGCCAGCGGCCCATCACCGTGCCCTCCTCCTCGACCAGGACCGTCGGCTCGAGGCCGACCGTGAGGTCACCACCCCGGACGATGCGCGGGTGCGAACCCCCGACGACCCGAGGGGCCAGCGAGAGGTCGACCTCGTCGACGATGCCGGCGTCGAGCATGCTGCCGAACAGGCTGGGCCCTCCCTCGGACAAAATGCGGCGAAAACCCTTGCGCTCCAGTTCTTTTCGCATCAGGAGAAGGTCGACCTCGTCGTCCCCGGCGAGGATGACGTTGTCGCTGCCGAGGATGTCGCGGGCCCGTTCGAGGGCGGCGGGGTCGGCGCCGTGCCGGGTCACGAGAAGGGCCGAACCCGCCGGGGACGACATGTCCGCCACCCGGGCCGGCAGCTCGGCAGTGCGGCTCACCACGACGAGCGGCGGCGACGTGGGGTCCTCGTCGCGCAGCACCGTGTACTGCTCCGCCCGCACCGTCCCGGCGCCGACGACCACGACGTCGGCCAGCTCGCGCAGCACCCGGAAGACGCGCCCGTCGGCCTCGGTGTTGATGCTGCCCGAGAGTCCGTCGGCGCCGGTCGCCGCGCCGTCCACCGTCGACACGAAGTTGACGCGCAGCCACGAGCTGTCCGGCGGCACGGCATACACCTGGCGCAGCTGTGCGTCGTCGATGTCGCTGCCGGGTGCGGGGGAGCCGGGCGGCCCCAGGAGGATGCGCATGGCCGCAGTGTGCCCCACTCGTACGCTCATTACGCTGCACACCGTGCCCGGCTCCATCACCGAACGTTCCCCCCAGCTCGACCGTGACCGTCTCGTCCGCGAGCTGGTGCCGCCGCCGCGCTTCGACGCCGAGCGGTTCGGCACCTACCGGCCGGGCCCCGAGCACCCGAGCCAGGCCGCCGCAGTGGCACGGCTCGAGGAGTATGCCGCCGGGCTGGGGCCGCGCCCGGGGCGCCGGTGGGGGTTCGGGCGCGGCAAGGCGGTGGAGGCAAAGGGGATCTACCTCGACGGCGGGTTCGGAGTGGGCAAGACGCACCTGTTGGCGTCGCTGTGGCATGCGGCAGAGGGGGCGAAGGCGTTCGGGACGTTCGTGGAGTACACGAATCTCGTTGGTGCCCTTGGTTTCCAGCCCACCGTGGATGCGCTGAGCACGCATCAACTGGTGTGCATCGACGAGTTCGAGCTGGACGACCCCGGGGACACCGTGCTGATGGCCACCCTGCTGGGGCGGCTGGCGGAGGCGGGTGTGTCGCTGGCCGCGACGTCGAACACCTTGCCGGATGCGTTGGGGGAGGGCCGGTTCGCAGCCGAGGACTTCCTGCGCGAGATCCAGGCGCTGTCATCGCGTTTCGAGGTGCTGACGATCGACGGTCCCGACTATCGGCACACCGACGCGCTGGGCAGTCCGACGCCGTTGTCGCAGGACGAGGTCGTGGCCGCGACGGCCGCGGACACGGCACTGCTCGACCACTTCGTCGACGTGACGCGACACCTGTCGACGGTGCACCCCAGCCGCTACCGGGCGATGCTCGACGGCGTCGCTGCGGTGGGGTGGACCCACGTGCGGCCGGTGACCGACCAGGCTGTGGCGCTGCGGCTCGTGGTGCTCGTCGACCGGCTCTACGACGCCAAGATCCCGGTCTACGCCAGCGGCACACCGCTGCACGAGATCTTCTCCCCGGAGATGCTGGCCGGGGGTTACCGCAAGAAGTACTACCGCGCGATCTCGCGGCTCACGTCGCTCGCGGCTCACAGCGCCGGATGATTGGATGCCCTCATGGCCAAGAAGGGCAAGGGCAAGGACAAGGACAAGGGCAAGCGCACGTCGAAGAAGTCGAAGGACCTCAGGTCCTCGAAGGCCTCGACCAAGACCTCCGCGAAGGGCGCCAAGAAGTCGAAGACGAAGGTGGCCGCACCCACGTCGTTCACCGAGGCGTTGCGCGTCGGGCCGGACTTCGAGCTGGCCGACCTCGACCCGCGCGCCACACCGGGGTTCGACGGCGACAAGTCCGCCGGCGAGGCTGCACTCGCGTCGGGCGCCGGTGAGATCGGCGAGCTGCAGGAGCGGCTCTACGCCGAGTCCAGAGGCGGCGGCAACCGTTCGCTGCTGCTCGTGGTGCAGGGCATGGACACCTCCGGCAAGGGCGGCATCATGCGGCACGTCGTCGGCCAGATGGACCCCCAGGGCGTGAAGTACACCGCGTTCAAAGCGCCGTCGGCCGAGGAGAAGCGGCACCCGTTCCTGTGGCGCATCCGCAACGCGCTGCCGGGCGCCGGTCAGATCGGCGTGTTCGACCGGTCGCAGTACGAGGACGTCCTCATCGCGCGTGTGCGCGACCTCGTTCCCCGCGCGACGTGGTCTCGGCGTTACGGGCAGATCAACAACTTCGAGGCCAAGGCCGTCGAGGACGGCACCACGATCATCAAGGTCATGCTGCACATCTCCCCCGAGGAGCAGAAGGCGCGGCTCGGTGAGCGCCTCGACCGGCCGGACAAGTACTGGAAGTTCAACCCCGGCGACATCGACGAGCGGGAGCTGTGGCCGGAGTACCAGGAGGCCTACCAGGCCGTCCTCGACAAGACGTCGACGGACGACGCGCCTTGGTTCGTCGTGCCGGCGGACCGCAAGTGGTACGCCCGCCTGGCAGTGCAGAACCTCGTCCTGGAGCACCTCGAGCGGATGGACCCGCAGTGGCCGCCGGCGGACTTCGACGTGGCCGAGCAGCAACAGCGCCTCGCCGAGACCTGAGCCGAGCTCGTCCGCCCCCGCGTCAGGGGCCCTGTGGACAACTCAGCGGTCGGTCCCGGCGTTCTCGCCAGACTCGAGGCATGAGGACGTGGGGAGACAAGGGCCGGTCGGCGTGGCTGCGGGGCACGCCGGTGCTGCTGACGGTTGCAGTCGTGGCGACGATGCTCGGGGGCTGCAAGGACGATGACGGCGGGGGTCGAACGGGATCGGCGGCATCGACGTCGCCGCCCCGGCCACAGTTCCAGCCGGCGCCTGCCGGGGCGGGGTCGGCTGGGCAGGGCGGAGCATGGTCCTCCCTGACGGGCGTTGCCGACGACGGGGAAACAGTCGTAGCGGTGGGGACGGCGCAGACGGCTGGGGTGACCCAGCCGTGGTTCGTCCGCTCGACCGACTCGGGTGACACGTGGCAGCTCGCGTCGGTCACCCGGGACAGTGCCCCGGCGAACACGCTGTCCGACCAGGCGGATCTGGTGGTGCACGGTCGGCTGGGCTGGCTCGCCATGGGGTCCGCAGACCGAGGCGCTGCCGTGTGGACGAGCAGTGACGGATCGTCCTGGGTCCGTCAACGGACGTCGGTTCCGGCGTTCCGTGCCGGGGACGACGTCACCGGCGTCGCCGCTCACCCAGCGCTCGGCTGGGTCGCCGTGGGGACCGCGGCCGGTGTGAACGGCCAGAGTGCGACCGTGCCGGTGGTCTGGTCGAGTTCGGACGGGCGTACCTGGAAACGAGCCGAGTCACCAGCCGGCCTCGCGGTGAAGGGCGCGACCGTCAGCCCCACCGGGGTTGTCGTCATCGGCAGGCGAATCCTGGTTTCCGGCACGACGGACTTCGAGGGGTGGGAGGCGCTGGACGGTGAGGGGCCCGACTACCAGGCATCGGTGTTCACCAGTGACGACGGTGCCCGCTTCACGCGCCGCGCGATGTCCGCGCAGGTGCAGGAGCGGACGCGCAGCAGCGCGAACGGAATTCGTGTTGTTGACGGACATCCGGTGGTGCTGCTGCGCATCAGTCACGACGGCACCGACAGCTGGGACGGAGGCGTCGACGTCGGCACGGCGGACGGCAAGTCGTGGCGGCACCAGGCGGTCAACGCGTTGGCCACGACGGCGGAGGAGAACCTCAGTGCCCTGGACGGCGCCAAGGGTCGATGGGTCTTCGGTGGGTCGACGATCTCGGCTGCGCCCGACGCGGTCCTCGCGGCTGGGGCGGACGCGGAGCGGGCCAAGGCGGTCAGCGACGTGAGCCTGCGTGGTCCGGGAGAGCAGGACATCTCGGACGTGGCGCTCGTCGGCGCGCGAGGGATCGCCGTGGGTACGACGGTGCGGGAGGGCTCGACGAGCGGGCAGATGTGGAGGGTGGAGGGATCAACCGCCCGAGCGGTGTCAGTGCCGCGTCCACGTCAGCAGGTCACCGTGTCCTTGAGCGGGCTGACGATCTCGGGCAGCCAGGTCGTGGCATCCGGGACGGCGGGGCGGCCGACCGTGTGGACCTTCGACGGCAGTGCGACGACGCGGAACACGGGTTTTGCCCTGCCCGGGGCCTCCGCGAGTGACGACACCTATGTGGTGCGACCGGTGGACCTCGGGGCAGGACGAGTGCTGCAGATGGCCACCACGACAACGGGCGACGTCTCGAGGGTCAGCGGGTGGCTGCGCGACGACGCCAACACGTGGTCGCCGCTGGACGTCTCGGCGCTGGGTCCGCGGGGCACGTTCCACCAGACGGCGGTCATCGGGGCCGCCGTCAAGGGCACCACGTGGGTCGTGGCGGGTTGGGGTTGGGACTCCGAACGCAGCGACGGCAGGATCTGGGTCACGCGGAACGGCGGCAAGAGCTGGTCGGAGGCTCGCTCGGGCAGCAAGTCCACCGATCCTGGGTCGAGACCGACGTACACCGGCCTGTGGGCACCCGCAGACGGTGGCGTCGCGGTCAGCGACGTGACCGCGACGGACGCTGGTTTCGTGGCCGTCGTCAACCAGTGGGACGAGCAGGACCGGACCGTCCCGCGATGGGTCTCCAGCCGCGACGGCCGGACGTGGACGGTCCCTGCCGACCTTCCCCCGATCCAGGGCATGGTGTCGACCTCGGCTGAGGGTGTGGTGTCGCACGGTGCCAGCGTCGTCGTCACCGGTTCGGCGTTGACCCGGGGAGGAAGCGACCCCGTGGCGGTGCTCTGGGTCAGCACCAATGGCGGGAAGAACTGGAAGGTCGCGCGGTCCCCGGAGGGGGAGTCGGCCGACGTCAACCGGGTGCTGGCCGTGCCTGGCGGGTGGCTCGCGCTCGGCGCCGTGGGCGAGGGCCGCGACACCGACGCGGCCGCGTGGACCAGCCGAGACGGACTGAGCTGGAAGA
Organism: Actinomycetes bacterium; assembly: GCA_023420415.1. GTDB lineage: Bacteria > Actinomycetota > Actinomycetes > Actinomycetales > Dermatophilaceae > Pedococcus. The sequence continues at coordinate 122,013 of JAEZWF010000029.1, forward strand.
CGGCCGCGCTCGATGTGCCCACCGATGGGACGCGGGCGACGAAGGGGCCCGGTGAGCAGAGCTTTGCCGACGCCGTGGTGCGTTCCGACAAGCTCGTGCTGCAGGGCACCAACATCCGGCCAGGAGGCGGCGGGCCCTACCTCGCCGAGGTGGCTGTGCCAAGGCCGTGAGCCAGTCAGCCTGCCCAGGCGCGGTCGATGATCGAGCGGGCGCTCGCTGCGGTGAGCCCGGCGTCCAGGGTGCCGAACGTCGCGCCGCGGTCACCGCCCAGACGTGAGGCGATGAACGCCTCGGCGACGACGTCGGGCGAGTGCCGCACGAGCAGGGAGGCCTGGAGGGTGGTCGCGAGGTGTTCGACGATGCGCCGGGCGCCCACGGCCGCGTCGGGCCGCGTGGCCAGGGAGACGACCTCGTCGGCGCGGTCGAGGACGGCACTGTGTCCGGCGCCGAGCTGGACCTCCTTGCGGTAGGCCTCGACGGCGAGGGGCTCACGCCCGATGCCGCGCAGCACGTCAAGAGCGTTGACGTTGCCCGAGCCCTCCCAGATCGAGTTCAGCGGCGCTTCCCGGTAGAGCCGGGCGAGACCGTTCTCCTCCACGTATCCATTGCCGCCCAGGCACTCCAGCGCCTCGGCGACCACCGGTGACGTGCGCTTGCACACCCAGTACTTGCCCACGGCCACCCCCAGCCGCGACAGGGCGGTGTCGCCTTCGTCGACGGCGTGCGCCAGGCGCAGCCCGAGGGTGGTTGCGGCTTCGACCTCGAGGGCAAGGTCGGCGAGGACGTTCTGCATGAGCGGCTGGTCGACCAGCAGGGCACCGAAGGCTGCCCGGTGCCGCGCGTGGTGGACCGCCCGCACCAGGGCGGCGCGCATCGTGGCCGCCGACCCGAGGACACAGTCGAGCCGCGTGGAGGCCACCATGTCGAGGATGGTGCGTATGCCGCGGCCCTCATCCCCGACGAGCGCGCCCCACGTGCCGTCGAGCTCGATCTCGGAGCTGGCGTTCGACCGGTTGCCCAGCTTGTCCTTCAACCGCTGCAGCGCAAAGGAGTTGCGCGTTCCGTCGTCGAGAACGCGCGGCACGAGGAAGCAGCTGACCCCTGCGTCGGTCTGGGCCAGGACGAGGAAGGCATCGCTCATCGGCGCCGAGCAGAACCACTTGTGCCCGGTCAGCCGGTAGGTCTCGCCGCCCTCGACGGGGCCGTCCGGAGCCCGGTCCGCGCGGGTCGTGTTGGCGCGCACGTCCGAGCCGCCCTGCTTCTCGGTCATGCCCATGCCGGCGATGAGCCCACCCTTCTCACCCCGTGGCCGCAGGCCGAAGTCGTAGGTGCGAGAGGCGAGTCCGGGGACCCAGCGGTCCGCCAGGGCGGGCGTCGACGCCAGCGCAGGCGCAGCGGCATACGACATCGAGATGGGGCACCCGTGCCCCTGCTCGTTCTCCGACCACGCCATGAACCCGGCCGCGCGGCGCACGTGGTCACCGGTGCCCTGGGGCGCGAGCCACGGTGTGGCCGTGAGCCCGGCACCCACGCCCACGGCCATCAGCTCGTGCCACGCGGGGTGGAACTCGACCTCGTCGATGCGTTCCCCGCGGGGGGAGTGGGTGCGCAGCCGCGGCTCGAACTCGTTGGCCTGCACCGCCCATGCGCGCGCCTCGTCACTCCCCGCGCGCTCACCGAGGGCGACGACCTCGGCGTATGCCGCGTCGCCCGCCCAGCGCCGAAGCCCTTCCGCGAGTGGGGCGTTGGCCGTGAGGGTGTTGGTCTCGGGGAGCGGCGGGACCTGGTTGGTGACGGCGTGGGTGGGCACGATCGCACTGTAGGCCGCGTTACCGTGAACGCGTGAAATTCCGGGCCCGGGTGCGACGCGAGCTGCTGCGCGTCCCCGGCGCACTGCCCTTGGCACGTCTGGTGATCGAGACCATCCGGGTGTGCATGAAGTATCGCGTGACGGGCCTCGCGTCGGAGGCGGGGTTCTTCATGCTGTTGTCGTTGCCGCCGCTGGTGCTCGGGTTGTTCGGTGGGGTCGGTTACGTCGGGCAGTGGCTGGGCCAGGACATCGTGGACGACCTGCTCATGGGCATCCAGCGGTTCGCCGAGCAGTTCCTCGTGGGCGACATCGTCAACACGACCGTCCTGCCGACTGCTCGCGACGTGTTGCAGCAGGGCCGGTTCGACCTCATCTCGATCGGTTTCGTGCTCTCGATCTGGTCGGGCTCGCGCGCCCTCAACGTCTTCGTCGACACGATCTCGATCATGTACGGCCAGTCCGGGGTGCGCGGCATCGTGCAGACGCGGGCGCTGTCACTGAGCCTGTACTTCCTGTCGCTGGTCGTCGGTGTCCTCATCGTGCCCCTCGTGGTGATCGGCCCGACCTGGCTGCGCGAGCTGCTGCCGGAGAACCTCGAGATCCTGGCTTTGCTCTACTGGCCCGTGGTGGTGCTCCTGACCGTGGCGAGCGTGACCACGCTGTTCCACATCTCCACGCCGCGGCAGACGCCGTGGCGTCGGGACGTCCCGGGTGCGGCGCTGACGCTGGCGATGTGGGTGCTCGCGTCGTTCGTGCTGCGCGGCACCATCTCGGCGTCGTTGGGTGACCAGTCGACGTCGATCTACGGGCCGCTGTCGACTCCGATCGTGCTGCTCATCTGGCTCTACGCGCTGGCGATCGCCATCCTCATCGGTGCTGCCCTCAACGCCGCGATCCGCAAGCTCTACCCCGTCGAGGAGCGACCGACGTTGCGGGTGCAGACGATGGAGTGGGTGAAGGGCAAGGTCGCCGAGGCGCGTGACAACGGGGCCGCCGACGACGCCCGCCGGCCCGAGGACGACGCGGCCGTGGCCGCGCGGCTGGACGATGCGGAGCAGCTGCTGAGCACCTCGATGGAGGGCCTGCGCGCCGATGCGCACCGGCCGCTCACCCCACTGCGCGAGGACGGCGAGGAGCCGTCGGGGGAGCGTCGAATGACACGCGTGAGAGCCGATTTGGAGACGAGTCGCCGGATCGGATAATGTCTGTCCGCACGCGCAGGCGGGTGAAAGCCCACCTCAGACACCAATAGCGCGGGTAATGCGGATGTAGCTCAGTTGGTAGAGCGCAACCTTGCCAAGGTTGAGGTCGCCGGTTCGAGCCCGGTCATCCGCTCGGAGGGTTTGACCGCCTTCACGGTGGAGTGGCCGAGAGGCGAGGCAGCGGCCTGCAAAGCCGCGTACACGGGTTCAAATCCCGTCTCCACCTCGGACGGCTCTGGCAGCATGTGGAGTCGAGACCCAGCTAGGGCGATTGGCGCAGTGGTAGCGCGCTTCCTTGACACGGAAGAGGTCACTGGTTCAAACCCAGTATCGCCCACCAGCACGAAACGGCCCCTGACCAGCGGACACGCAGGTCAGGGGCCGTTCGCGTGGGCGCGGGGGCCGACGCACCGTCCGTCGCGCTGTTTGGGGAGCCGCTCCCCGGGTACGTCACCGGTGTGAGCGACAACGGTCACCCGTCCCGGCCTGCCCGGATGACGACGCACGCCCTGTGGGTGGACCGTCCCCTGCATGCGCAGATCAGAGCCACCGACCTGCCCCGGCCGGGACCCGGCGAGGTGCTCGTGCGCAGCGTGCACTCCGGCGTCAGCCGGGGGACCGAGACCCTCGTCTACCGCGGCGAGGTGCCGCCGAGCCAGTATGCCGCGATGCGGGCACCCTTCCAGGAGGGCGACTTCCCGGGGCCGGTCAAGTACGGCTACCTCACGGTGGGCGTGGTCGAGGAGGGGCCCGATGACCTCAAGGGTCGTACCGTCTTCACCCTCTACCCGCACCAGACCCGGTTCGTGGTGCCCGCCGACCAGGTCACTGTCGTCCCGGACGGTGTGCCGCCGCGTCGAGCGGTCCTCGCGGGCACCGTCGAGACCGCGCTCAACGCCGTCTGGGACGCGCCCGTCCTCGTCGGCGACCGCGTCGCCGTCGTGGGAGCGGGGATGGTCGGCTGCTCGGTTGCCCGGCTCGCGGCCGCCATCCCGGGCACCCGGGTGACGCTCGTCGACGTCGATGAGTCCCGTGGTGACGTCGCAGACGCCCTCGGGGTCGGGTTCGTCCCGGCCTCGGCAGCCCGGGCCGTCCTCGCCGACCTCGACACCGTCGTGCACACCAGCGCGACGTCCGACGGCCTGCAGCTCGCCCTGGACCTCCTTCGGCCGGAGGGGACCGTCCTGGAGCTGAGCTGGTACGGCATACGCGACGTCACCGTCTCCCTCGGAGGCGCCTTCCACTCCGGCCGGCTCGCGATCCGAGCCAGCCAGGTCGGCGCTGTCGCGCCGGCCCGCCGCGACAGCCGCACCACCGCCGACCGGCTCGCGCTGGCGCTGGAACTGTTGCAGGACAACGCATTCGACGCACTGCTCACCGGCAGCTCCGTGTTTGCCGAGCTCCCGGACGTCCTGGCCCGGCTCAGCGACGGCACCCTCCCGGCCCTTTGCCACGTGATCGACCACCCCGAAGGAGACGACGATGTTCAGCGTGACCGTGCGTGACCACATGATGGTGGCGCACAGCTTCCAGGGAGAAGCCTTCGGCCCGGCCCAGAAGCTCCACGGGGCGACGTTCGTCGTCGACGCGACCTTCCAACGCCAGGAGCTCGACGCAGACGGGGTCGTCGTCGACATCGGCCTGGCCAGCGAGGCGCTGCACGAGGTCGTGGGTGCCCTGACCTACCGCAACCTCGACGACGAGCCGGAGTTCGCGGGTGTCAACACGACCACCGAGGTGCTCGCGCGCCACGTCGCCGACCGGCTCGCCAGCCTCATCGAGGAGGGCCGGCTCGGTGCCTCGGCGCTTGCGGTCGAGAGCCTGGGTGTCCGCCTGGCCGAGTCCCACATCGCGTGGGCGAGCTACGAGCGACGTCTGTGAGCGAGCTGCACCTCGTCGTGCCCGGTTGGGTCGACGACCCCGCGCGGCCCAGCGGTGGGAGCCGCTACGACCGCCGCCTGGCCACGGCCCTGTCCTTTCTCGGTTGGCAGGTCCACGAGCACGCTGTGCCCGGCCCCTGGCCGACCCGCACCGGTCCGGGTCTCGCCGCTCTCACGAACCTCCTGCACGACCTGCCCGACGGCGCCCGAGTGCTCGTCGACGGCGCCGTCGCCTCGGGTGCCGACGACGTGCTCCTGCCGCTGGCCGGTCGCCTGTCCATCACCGTGCTCGTGCACCTGCCGTTCGGACTGGTGCCCGACGCCGACCCCGCCCTCGCCCTGCGCGAAGGCCGGGTGCTGCGTGCCGCGGACGGCGTCGTCACCACCAGCCAGTGGGCTGCGGACCAGGTGGTGTCCGGCCACGGCGTCGACCCCGCGCGGATGCGGGTCGCAACACCCGGGGCGGACCCGGCGGCGCTCACGGCCGGCACCAGTGCGGGCACCAACCTGCTGTGCGTGGCGGCGCTGACGCCGCTCAAGGGCCACGACGTCCTCGTCGCCGCCCTGCGACACCTCACGGAGCTGGAGTGGTGGTGCGCCTGTGTCGGGCCGCTCGACGTCGCGCCGGCCTGGTGGGCCACCGTGCGCCAGGGCGTCGCCGACACCCACCTCACGCGACGGCTCACCTTCACCGGCCCGCTCACCTCCGAGCAGCTCGATGTCAGGTATGCCGCGGCGGACCTCCTCGTCGTGCCGTCGCGGCACGAGACCTACGGGATGGTCGTGAGCGAGGCGCTCGCCCGCGGCATACCCGTCATTGCGCCCGCCGTGGGAGGCGTGCCCGAGGCGCTCGGTGACCAGGCCGGGACCTCCGGGGTGCTGGTGCCACCGGGCGACCCGACGGCCCTCGCCGCGGCCCTGCGGCGCTGGCTGACCGAGCCCGGGCACCGATCCCGGCTGCGGGCCGGCGCCCGCCGCCGGCGGGGTGAGCTCACCGGGTGGGACGTCACGGCGGCAGCGGTGCTCGCGGCGGTGACGGATGCACCCGTGGGCGAGCGGGTAGGGGAGCAGGCGCTGACCGAAGGAGCGAGGCCATGACGTCCACCACCACGACGACCGCCGCCCGGGAGCGGACGAGGTCCGCGCCGCCGGCCCGGCCCTACACGGTCCTCAGCTGCTGCATGAGCATCGACGGCTACCTCGACGACGCAGGCCCCGAGCGGCTGCTGCTCTCGAACGCGGCCGACTTCGACCGGGTCGATGCCGAGCGCGCCGCCAGCGACGCCGTCCTCGTGGGCGCCGAGACGGTCCGGCGTGACAACCCCCGCCTCGTGGTGCGATCGGCGGACCGGCGCGCGCTGCGTGCAGCGCGGGGCCGGACCGCCTCACCGGTCAAGGTCGTCGTCACGCGCAGCGGACAGCTCGACCCGGGGGCCGCGTTCTTCACCGAGGGCGCAAGCGAACGACTCGTCTACTGCCCCACCGGGGCGGTGGCCAGCGCCCGTGACCGGCTCGCCGGCGTGGCCACCGTCGTCGACGCCGGCCCGGATGGCGGGCTCGACGCCGTCCTCGCCGACCTCGCCGTGCGCGGCGTCGCCCGGCTCGTCGTCGAAGGGGGCGCGAGCATCGTCACCCAGGTGCTGCTGTCGGGGCTGGCGGACGAGCTCCAGCTGGCCGTGGCGCCGCTGTTCGTGGGGGACTCGCGCGCCCCGCGGCTGGTGGGTGACGGCGCCTTCCCGTGGAGTGCGGACCGCAGGGCGACGTTGGCTTCGGTCGAGCAGGTCGGCGACGTCGCGCTCCTGCGGTACGCCCTCTCGAACCGGTTCGCGCCGGTCGTGGACGGTGACGAGGCATGAGCACACGACCCCCAGCCGCCAGCCTGCGCAGCCACGTCCAGGTGCCGGTGTCACCACGCGGCCGCGACGACGTGACCGCACGCTTCTTCACCTTCGACGGCCTCGTCGACGGACGCGACCACGTCGCGCTCGGCTTCGGTGGGTATGCCGCGCAGCCGGGTGCGCGCATGCGTCAGCCACGTGCCGGAATCCCTTTGGTACGTGTGCATTCCGAATGCCTCACCGGTGATGTGTTCGGCAGCCAGCGCTGCGACTGCGGCCCACAGCTCGACGAGGCGGTGTGCGAGCTGGAACGGCACGGCGGATACCTGCTCTACCTGCGTCAGGAGGGCCGGGGGATCGGGCTGACCGCCAAGCTCGACGCCTACGCCCTGCAGGACCGTGGGCTCGACACCTACGAGGCGAACGTCGCGCTGGGCTACGCCGAGGACCAGCGTGACTACACCGTGGCGGCACAGATGCTGGAGGCGTTGGGCGTCAGCCGGATCGACCTGCTCACCAACAACCCGGACAAGGCCCGCCAGCTGCGCAGCCTCGGGGTGTCGGTCCGTCGCGTGATCCCCACGGGAGTCCACCTGTCCGTGGCCAACGCGGCATACCTCGCGGCCAAGGTGAACCGCACGGCACACACCATCTCCCTGCCCGCCAGCGTCACGATGGAGCTCGGTGAGGGGGACGCGAGCTGAGCCGCGCCGACGAGCTGCCCGGTCACCCGCCGAGTCGCCCGCCGTCGGACACCGACGCCGCGGCACCCTTGCTCGCCGTCGTGGGCACCGCACCCGTCTCCTGCACCTCGGCGGCGATGTCGCGCAGCTTGCGGTTGAGGTCCTGGCTGGCCTGCCGCAGGATGTCGAACGCCTCGTCGGACGTGACCAGCTTGCGGGCCATGATGATGCCGATGGCGGTGCCGATCTGGCGGCTGCTGGACAACGCGTCGTGGAAGTTGGCGGCGTCCTGCTCGCGCAGCGCCTGTTCGACGGCGAGGGCAGCGTAGGGGGCGAAGATCGAGGCGATGCCGATGTCGAGCTCGGTGAAGGCGTCGCGACCCTGGGAGTAGAAGTTGATCGCTGCCTGGTCGTCGGCTGCCAGGACCAGACGCACCGACAGCATGCTCTGGACCCCCGTCTCCTGCGCGCACCGGGGGCCGAACACCGGCCACCGCTCGTCCTTGTCCAGGTCGCCGGTGATGGCGACCATGTCGGTCTCCGAGGCGTCGAGGCACGGCCCCTCGTGCACGGCATACTGCAGCTCGTCGACCCGCTGGGGGAGCTCGCCGGTGGTGGTCATGGTCCTGGGGGCGTGACCGGGACGCAGGAGGGTCAGGCCACAGTGCTCGGTGTTCGGGATCGACCGCGTCGCGAACCGCACCACGCGGTGCGGGTCGAGCCCGGAGTCGTCCTTGCTCGTGAGCGCGGCACTGAGGTCGGCGAACTGGGCTCCGAGCATGGCCATGTGGGCGTCATCGGGACTGCTGGGCATGATCCGTGCTCCGTCCCTCGTGCCGGCTGACGGCTGCGCCGTAGCTTGACGCACCGCCCCCTGCACCCCCGAGCCTAGACCCCTTCGGCCTGACCGCACCCACGGTCGAGGCCGCATTCTTCGTCCGCATGCGGGTAGGGCTCGGGCATGTCAGCGCGAGGCGCCGGTGACGGACTGCGGGTGGGCACGTCCGGCTGGGCCTACGCATCGTGGCGCGGTGACTTCTTCCCGCGCGGGCTGCGGCAGCGCGACGAGCTCGCCCATCTCGGTGACCGCGTGACGTCGTTGGAGGTCAACGCCACGTTCTACTCGCTCCAGCGGGCGTCGTCGTTCCGGCGCTGGATGCAACAGGTGCGTCCGGAGGTGGACTTTGCCCTCAAGGGCAGTCGTTACATCACCCACCTGCTGCGGCTCGGCAAGGTCGAGCAGGCGCTGGCGAACTTCTGGGCGTCCGGTCCGCTGCTGCTCGGGCCTCGGCTCGGGCCGGTCCTGTGGCAGCTGCCCGCCTCCCTGGAGTTCGACAGCAAACAGGTCGGCGCCTTCTTGGATCTGTTGCCGCACACCACGATTCAGGCGCAAGGCCTCGCAGCCCGGCACGACGAACGGGTCAAGGAACCGGAGGCGCGGGCCACGGGCGACCACCGCATCCGCCATGCCATCGAGCCCCGGCACCGCAGCTTCGACACCCCGGCCGCTCGCCGCCTGCTGCGCGAACACGGTGTCGCCACCGTGCTCAGCGACGGGGCGGGCCTGCTGCGGGTCGACGCGGACACGGCCGACTTCCGATACGTGCGCCTGCACGGGCGCCCCCACCTCTACCGCAGTGGGTATGCCGGGTCGCTGGACCAGTGGGCACGTCGAGTCCGCGGGTGGCTGACCGACCACGAGGCGGTCCACGTGTACTTCGACAACGACGCCGAGGGGCACGCGCCACACGACGCGGTGGCGCTGCTCGAGCGGCTCAGCCCTGACGGCCGTGACGTTCCGTGAGGTCCTTGGCGACCACGACGAGCCGGTCGCCCGTGGTGCGCGCGACCTCCTCGAGCAGGGCCATGGCCCGCTCTTCGGGGATCCGGTGGCTGGCCATGAGCAGCCCCACGGCCTTGCCGACCTCTCGGTCGTCGTCGAGACCGCGGCGCAGGTCGTCGGCCGTGTCGCGGCGACCGGCGGCGGTGAGCGCGACCGACACGAAGGAGGCGATGAGCGCGCCCTGGTCGGCCACGTCGGTCGTGAGCACGCCGGGACGGTCGCAGAAGATGTCGAGCGCGGACTGCTCCCCGGTGTCCGTGAGCAACCGGTAGCCCAGCATGCCCCGCACCGGGGTGCGTCCCAGGACGAGGCGCTGCAGCCGCGGCCAGGGCGTGTCACGGGCGATGTCGGGGTCCCGCTGGACGGCATCCGCCTCGATGGCGTCCAGGCACGGCCCCTCCTGCGCCTCGGTCTCGAGCGCGTCCATGTGCAGGGCGATCTCGTCGGTCGCGGCCCGGGTGAGCAGGGTGCGGTTGGGCGTGAGCGTGGAGATGCACACGTGGTCGGCGCCAGGCAGGAGGCGGGCCGTGAGGTGCACGGCGTCATCCAGCACGTCCTGGGTGGAGTCGCCGCCGTAGATCCGCTCCGCCAGCTCACTGAAGACGGTGCGGATCAAGGGGGTGGGGGATGACGTCATGCGTCAATGGTGCGTCACGGCCACGACGTTCGCGTGCATGGCCCCCTCCGTGGACGGGTACGGAGCGCACCAGACCCGACCGCGCCCACTCGAGGAGCTGACTGTGAGAGCCGTGACCTGGCAGGGCCGCCGTGACGTCCGAGTCGAGGACGTGCCCGATCCCGTCATCGAGCAGCCGACCGACGCCATCGTGCGCGTGACGAGCACCAACATCTGCGGGTCCGACCTGCATCTCTACGAGGTCCTCGGCGCCTTCATGACACCCGGTGACGTGCTCGGTCACGAGGCCATGGGGGTCGTGGAGGAGGTGGGCGGCGACACGGGCGAGCTGCGCCGCGGTGACCGGGTCGTCGTTCCCTTCCAGGTCTGCTGCGGTCACTGCTGGATGTGCGGTCACGGCCTGGGCAGCCAGTGCGAGACCACACAGGTGCGCGAATACGGCACTGGCGCAGCGCTTTTCGGCTACTCCAAGCTCTACGGCGAGGTTCCCGGCGGGCAGGCCGAGTACCTGCGGGTGCCGCAGGCGCAGTACACGCACGTGGTCGTGCCGGAGGGCCCGCCGGACGACCGTTTCGTCTTCCTCTCCGACGTCCTCCCGACCGCGTGGCAGGGCGTGGAGTATGCCGCGTGCCCCAGGGAGGGGACCCTGCTCGTCCTCGGGCTCGGCCCGATCGGCGACATGGCCTGCCGCGTCGCCCGCCACCAGGGCGTCGAGCACGTCATCGGCGTCGACCGGGTGCCGGCGCGCCTCGCCCGGGCGCGCGCCCGCGGCGTGGACGTGATCGACCTGAACTCCGTGGAGTCGGTGGGCGACGTGGTGCGAGACCTCACCCATGGTCGCGGGGCCGACGCCGTCATCGACGCCGTGGGCATGGAGGCGCACGGCAGTCCCGGTGCCAAGCTGGCGCAACGTGCGGCCGGCCTGCTGCCCGACGCGGTGGGAGAGAAGCTCATGCAGCACGCCGGCGTCGACCGGCTGGCCGCCCTGAGCACCGCCATCGACGCCGTCCGGCGCGGCGGCACCATCTCGATCTCCGGCGTCTACGGCGGGCAGACCGACCCCATGCCGATGCTCACGCTCTTCGACAAGCAGGTGCAGCTGCGCATGGGCCAGGCGAACGTCAAGCGCTGGGTGCCGGAGATCCTGCCGCTGCTCACCGATGCCGACCCGCTCGGTGTCGACGACTTCGCCTCGCACCACCTGCCGCTGGAGGAGGCGCCCATGGCCTACGAGAAGTTCCAGGCCAAGAGCGACGGGTTCGTCAAGGTCGTCCTGCGACCCGGTGCGGCGCCGGAGCCGGCATGAGTGCCGGTCAGGGAGCCCGGCGCCCGCCGGACTCGCTCGCTCGCTACCTGCGTAACCACTACAGCGCGTCGCGTGGCGGACTCGACCTCTTCCGCAGGTCCGCCCAGGGCCAGAGCGACGCCCAGGTGCGGCGCGTCCTGGCCGAGCTCGCCGACCAGGTGGCCGAGGACCGGGCGGCCCTGCTCGCCATCATGGTCGGCCTCGGGATCGAGCGGTCGGCGTGGCAGGAGCGACTTGTCGCGCTGGGCGAACGAGCGGGGCGGCTGAAGCCCAACGGCTCCCTGCTCCAGCGGTCTCGCCTCTCCGACTACCTCGAGCTCGAGGCGCTCAGCGCGGCCGTGCAGGCCAAGGCGCTGGCGTGGGGGTCGTTGCGGGCCCTCGCCGACCTGGACGCCCGCCTGCCGGCGGCCCACCTCGACCGCCTGCTCGAGCGGGCGCACGACCAGCGGCAACGGCTGGAGGAGATGCGGCTCGCGATGGCCCCCGACGTGCTGCTGCCGGGCCGCACGGTCGAGGACCGGCCATGATCGTCGCCGTCACCGGCGCGACCGGCAACATCGGATCCGTCCTCACCCGCCAGCTGCAGGACCGCGGCCATGACGTGCGCGGCATCGCGCGGCGCGTGCCGCGAGGGGGCGCCGATGACGACCTGCGGTGGTATGCCGTCGACCTGAGCAAGCCGGACGCGTGGCGGGAGCTGCTGCCCGCCTTCGAAGGCGCCGATGACGACCTGCGGTGGTATGCCGTCGACCTGAGCAAGCCGGACGCGTGGCGGGAACTGCTGCCCGCCTTCGAAGGCGCCGATGCCGTCGTGCACACGGCGTGGGGTTTCCAGCCGACGCGCGACACGGCATACCTCGAAGCGCTCGACGTGGGAGGGACGCACGCCGTCCTGCGCGCGGCGCGGACCGCGGGTGTGCGCCACCTCGTGCACGTGTCCTCGGTGGGCGTCTACTCCCCGGGCCGGGACGCCGGCGCCGTCGACGAGAGCTGGCCCAGGGGTGGGACGGCGGACCTGACCTACAGCCGCGACAAGGCCGCCGCGGAACAGCTGCTCGACGCCCACGAGGCCGCGGGCGGCAGCCGCCCGGTCGTGACGAGGATCCGCCCGTCGCTCGTCGCGCGCGGCGACATCGGCGGGGCGCTCGACCGCTACACCCTGCCGAGCCTGCTGCCCGCACAGCTGGTCGCCCACCTGCCCGTGCTGCCACTGGACCGGGACTTCCGGTTGCAGCTGACGCACACCGAGGACATCGCCGCCGCGATCGTGTCTGCCGTCGAGGGCGTCGTCCCCGGCGCGTTCAACCTTGCGGCCGAACCGGTGCTGACCAGGGCCGACGTCGCCCGGGCACTGGCGGCCCGCCCGCTGCACCTGCCGTGGCGCGTCCTGCGGTTGCTGGCCGGGGTGGCGTGGACGCTGCGCCTGCAGCCGGTCGACCCGGGCTGGCTCGACATGGCGTGGGACGTCCCCCTCATGTCCAGCGAACGGGCCCGCCGCGAGCTCGACTGGTCGCCGAGCCACGACCCCCGGGACGTGCTGGAGGAAGCCGTCGCTGGCATGGCCGGCCAGACGGGTGCGGGGTCGGCCGCCCTGCGCCCGCGTCGCTGGGCTGAGCAGCTGGCCAACCTGCTGCGGCACGGACCCGTCTCACGTCGCCCGATGGCCTGAGCGTCGCAGCCGTTTGAAACGCCACAGTCCGGGTACGTCATCGGTATGACTCCGACCTCCCAGGACGCCGCCGAGGCGATGGGCAAGACCGACGACCAGCACCACTTGGCACGGCGAATCAGGGGGAGCTCCGACCCGGCGACCGCCTGACATGGGCGGCGTGAGCGCGTCATGGCGCGCGGCACTGGCTCTCGCCGTCCTGGCGGTGACCGGCCCCGTGCTGACGGCCTGCGGCAGCCCCGGTGACCTCGCGGCATACCGGGAAGAGGCGTCGACCTCGGTGGCGGGCGCGAGCAGCAGCCTGGCCACCATCCAGGTGGCGCTCCAGCAATGGGCGGCGGGACGGTCGCCCAGCCCGGCGACCTCGGTCCTCGTGGGGGACGCCGACACCGCGATGTCGGGGGTGGTCGACGGCTTCGCCGCACTCGACCCACCGGAACCGCGCGCTGACGAGGTGCGCAGTCGTGTCCTGCCCGTCCTCGACCGTGCCGAACAGGTGGCCGCGGAGGGTCGAACTGCCCTGTCCCGCAACGACATCGAATCTGCCCGGCAAGCCAGCGAACAGATGCAGTCCGTGCTCGACGACCTCGACGCGACGGCGGTGACGCTGCGGTGAAGCGTCTCTTCGCCGTCGCCCTGGGCATCCTCACCGCCATCGGCGGCTTCGTCGACATCGGTGACCTCGTCACCAACGCCCTCGTGGGCGCACGGTTCGGGCTGAGCCTCGCGTGGGTCGTGGTGGTGGGTGTGGTGGGCATCTGCGTGTTCGCCGAGATGAGCGGTCGAGTCGCGGCGGTGAGCGGACGCGCGACCTTCGACCTCGTGCGTGAACGCCTCGGGCCGCGAGCGGGCCTGCTGAATCTCGTCGGCTCGATGGCCGTCACCTTCCTCACCCTCACCGCCGAGATCGGTGGTGTCGCCCTCGCGCTGGAGCTGGCGACGAGCGTGAGCCACTTCCTGTGGGTGCCGGTCGTCGGTGTCGCCGTGTGGCTGGTGCTGTGGCGCGTGAAGTTCGCGGTGCTGGAGAACGCCTTCGGCCTGGCCGGCCTCGCGCTCGTGGTCTTCGCCGTGGCGCTGTGGCAGCTCGGGCCGGACTGGGGTGGGCTGGTGTCCGCGGCCGTGCACCCGTCGGTCCCCGTGACCGAGGACTGGGCCGTCTACGCCTACTACGCCGTCGCCCTGTTCGGTGCCGCCATGACGCCGTACGAGGTCTTCTTCTTCTCCTCCGGTGGGATCGAGGAGCACTGGACCCCGCGCCAGCTCGGCACGATGCGCGCCAACGTGTTCATCGGGTTCCCGCTGGGCGGCCTGTTGTCGCTGTCGATCGCGGCGGTCGCGGCGGTCGTGCTGCTGCCACGGGGCATCGAGGTCGAGACCCTGGGCCAGGTGGCCCTGCCGGTCGTGGTGGCCGGTGGCAAGATCGCGCTCGCCTTTGCGCTGCTCGGCTTCTTCGCCGCGACCTTCGGTGCGGCCTGTGAGACGGGGCTGTCCGTCGGCTACAGCATCGCGCAGTACTTCGGTTGGCAGTGGGGCAAGTTCGTCGAACCGCTGCGCGCCGCGCGGTTCCACGTGGTCGTGCTGCTCTCGTGCATCGTCGCGGTGGGGATCCTGCTCACCACCGTCGACCCCGTTCTCGTGACGGAGTACAGCGTCGTGTTCAGCGCGGTCGCGCTGCCACTGACCTACCTGCCGATCCTCGTCGTGGCGAACGACCGCACCTACATGGGTCGACACGTCAACGGGTGGCTCGCCAACAGCCTGGGCACCGTCTACCTCGTGCTGGTGGTCGTCGCCTCGGTGGCGGCGATCCCGCTCATGGTCATCACGGGAGCCGGGCAGTGACGCCGGCACGGGGCGGCTGGGAGGTCGACGCCGACCGGTTCGGGGTGGTGCTGCGCCTGCTCGACCACCAGATCGTGGGGGAGCAGGGTCAGCTGTTGGGCAACGTCGACGACCTGGCGCTGGAGGAGACACCTGAGGGGTTGTTCGTGGTGGGGCTCCTCAGCGGACCGGCGGCCCTGGGCACGCGGCTCGGCGGTTGGGGTGGGCGGCTCCTGGGTGACGCCTGGCGGCGGCTGCGCACCGAACCCCGGCCACACCAGCTGGTGATCCCGCTCGAGCGCGTCGTGCGCCTCGACTCGGCTGTGCACGTCGACGCCCGGGCCGGCCGCACCCTGGCGCAGGAGCAGCGGCTCGAGCTGTGGCTGCGCGAGCACGTGGTGGCGCGCATCCCCGGCGCCATGGGTGGAGAGGCCGACCCCGATCGCCCGGACCTGCGCCCGGCCGACGGTGTCGAGGTGCCCCTGCGCGACGGTCAGCACACCGTGAGCGAGCTCCTCGCCCTGCGGGCCTTGGGTCCTGAAGGGGCGCCGCTGGGTGAGGTCATCGAGGTGACCGCCGAACGCGTCGGTGGCCGTGAGCACGGGCACGGTGACGGGCTCGGGCCGTTGCGGCTCGTCGACATCGTCTGCTCGCCGCGGCACCTCGGCCAGGAGCTCGGGTACACCCTGACCCCGCAGGGGCCGCGCGTGGTGCGGTGGGTGCTACGGGCGTGTCACCGCAGCGACCGGCACCTGCCGCTGGGCGACGTCGCTGAGATCGACTGGGGTCGTGGGGAGCTCAGAGCAGGGGAGTATGCCGTGCTGCGGCACCCGCACGCTGTCGACTGACGGTGCCGACTGACGTGGTCCACTGACGATGTCGACTGACGAGGTGGCCGCCGCGGGTTCGGGTCAGCTGGTGAGGCGGGCCAGTGGGGTGCGCGCGAACTCCGCGAGCAGGGCCAAGGGGTCGGCCCCGACATGGGTGGCCCCCGCGTCCTCCAGCTCGGCGCGGCTGTAGCCACCGGACTCCACGCCGACGAACTCGACACCGAGCGAGGCGGCGGCCTTCGCGTCCCACACCGAGTCGCCCACCGCCACCGTGCGTTCCGGGTCCAGGCCGGCTTGGTCGATCGCCGCGGAGAGGATGTCCGGGCTGGGCTTGGACTGCTCCGCATCCTGCGAGGACGTCGCCGCGGTGACGTAGGCGTCGGCGCCGAGGGCTCGGCGCATGGCGTCGAGGTCCTTGGAGTTGGACGACGACGCGAGCACGACCGCCATGCCGCGGTCGGCGCAGTGCGCGAGGAGGGAGCGGGCCCCGGGCAGCGGCACCACGTCGTCGTACCACTGCTCGAAGCGGCGGTCATGCCCGTCGGTGACTGACTCCACGACCTCCGGGTCGACGTCGGCGCCGAGGACGTGGCCCACCAGCAGGTCGGCGCCCATGCCGACCGCGCGGTGCACGCGCGCCATGGGTGGGTGGAAGCCTGCCTCGGCGAGAGCCTGCGCCCAACAGATCGTGTGGATGTATGCCGTGTCGACGAGCGTGCCGTCGACGTCGAACAGGACTCCGGACCGGGCGTTCATGGATCCCCTCGTGGGCGACGAATGCGGTTGGACGCCAGTTACCCCCTTCGCGGCAGCGCAACCGGCGAAACTCGGGGGAATGAGCGCAGGAGTGACCGGGTAGGTGCGGGCTGGTCGGCCCCCAGACGAGACAACCGGGAGCAGACCGGAGGGTCGGGGCGGTTGAGCCACCAGCCGCCCCGATCCGCCGGGGGTGGAGGCGCGGGTGGGCGGGGCGGGGTGGGCGGCGCGGCCAGAGGGGCCTGCCAGTTCAGAGGGTGCCGGTGTAGACGACCTCGTCGGCGATGTCCGCGAGCTTGCGGTTGGTCTGCTGGCTGCGCTGTCGGAGCAGGTCGAACGCGCCCTGTTCGTCGACCCGGCGCTCGTGCATGAGGATGCCGATCGCCGTGCCGATGCGCCTGCTGTTGCGCAGGGCGATCTCGAGGTTGTCGGCGCGCTCCTGCTCCTCGGCGGCCTGGAGCGCGACGGCGGCGTGGGCGGCGAACACCCCGGCGACGACCACGTCACGTTCGTCGAAGGCCTGCGGCCGCGCGGCATACACGTTGAGCAGCCCGATCGAGCCGTCGCGCACGAAGAGCCGGTTGGACAGCATGCTGCGCACGTGGGCCTCGTCGGCGGCCCGCCGGCCGAAGCCGGGCCAGCGGGGTTCGGTGGCGAGGTCCTCGCTCACCAGCGACTCGTGGGCCACGCGGTCGACGGAAGGACCTTCGCCCGTCTCGAGCTGGAGCCGGTCGACGAGCTCGGGCACGTCGCTGGTGGCGGCCACCGTCCGGAAGGCCGCACCCCGCCGGATCGCCACCGAGGCGTGGTCGGCGTCGATGACCTTCACGGCGAGCTCGCACACCGTCTGCAGGGTGCCGAGCCGACCGCTCTCGGCCTGCAGCACCCGAGCAAGCTCGGCGAACTCACGCGCCAAGCCCGGTCCGGCGACTTCACCCGAGGGTCCAGTGGGGTTCATCGAAGGTTGCTCCGAAGGAACGACGGCTCGCCCAGCCCGGCACGTGGTTTGGCCGCTGACGCTCCCGCGGGGAGGACTCTACTGTCCGATGGAGCCCTGCCCACAACCGGTCTCAGCGTGTCTTGGGCGCCGCTTCGTGGGCAGCGCTCGAATCGGTGTGCGAGACGAGGGTTTGGATGCGCCGCGCGCGGGGAAGGTCAGCGTTGAGGCTGAACCCATGCCCTCGGCACGGACCCCGGAGGGGGACGACATGCGCAAGCCCCAACGACTGCCCAAGCCGCTCATGGACGAGTACGAGTGGCAGGACCACGCCCTGTGCCGCGCACTGCCGGTGGAGGAGTTCTTCGACATGGAGAACTCCCGCGGCGGACGGCGCGAACGCCAGGAGCAGGCCGCCAAGGAGGTCTGCCACCGCTGCCCGGTGATCCACGAGTGCCTGCAGCACGCGTTGGCTGCCGAGGACTACGGGGTCTGGGGCGGCACCACGGCCAGTGAGCGCAACGACATCCGCTCCGGCCTCGTGCCGTTGCCCGCTCCGGCCCGGGTGCCGGTGCCCGCACTGGCGCCTGCCTCGCGTGCGTTCGAGAGGGCGTCGTGACCCGGTTCGGCTTCTTCCTGTCCTGCGAGGAGTACACGCCCGGCGAGCTGGTCGAGCAGGCCGTGCTGGCGCAGGAGGCCGGCTTCGAGGCCCTGTGCATCAGCGACCACTACCACCCGTGGAACGACGAGCAGGGCCAGAGTCCCTTCGTCTGGTCGGTGATCGGCACCCTGTCACAGGCGTGCTCACTGCCGGTGCTCACCGCGGTGACGTGCCCGACCGTGCGTATCCACCCCGCCGTGGTGGCGCAGGCGGCCGCCACCTCCTCGGTGATGCTCGACGGGCGGTTCGTGCTCGGTGTGGGGTCGGGTGAGGCGCTCAACGAGCACATCCTCGCAGGCCCATGGCCCCATGCGCAGGAGCGCCTCGAGATGCTCGAGGAGGCGGTCGAGGTGATGCGCGAGCTGTTCACCGGCGAGGTCGTGTCGCACCGGGGCAGGCACTACACGGTGGACACCGCCCGGCTCTACACCCTCGACCAGGCGCCGCCCATCTACATGTCGGCCTTCGGGCCGAAGGCGCTCGAGGTGGCGATCCGCATCGCAGACGGGTTCGTCACCACCCAGCCCGACGCCGAGTCCGTCCGGGCCTTCCGCGCGGCCAAGGGGGCCGATGCCCCGGCGGTCGCCATGACCAAGGTGGCCTGGGCGCCGACGAAGGACGAGGGCGTCGAGACCGCCCACCGCCTGTGGGCCAACCAGGGGTTGCCCGGCGAGCTCGCCCAGGTGCTGCCCTCCCCGCAGCACTTCGAGCAGGCGTCCACCCTGGTGACCAAGGAGTCGACGGCGTCCTCGGTCGCGGCCGGGAACGACGTCAAGGACCACGTCGAGGCCATCGTCCCCTTCGTGGAGGCTGGCTTCGACACCGTCTACGTCGCAAACATGGGCCCGGCCTACGCCGACATGATCGAGTTCTACGGGCGTGAGGTGCTGCCTGAGCTGCGCAGCCGGACCGACCCCTGAGCGCACTGCCGACCCGAGAAGCGTTTCTCCTCGTCTGCGGCGGGTAAGCGCTCCTCGGCGCCGCCACCGGGGCAGGGCGCCGAGGAGGTGGAGCTCATGTCTGGACGCTGGACGGCCGCGACGGCCCTGACCCTGGCGGGCGCCCTCACCCTGACCGCGTGCGCAGGAGTGGGGTCCAAGGACGACGGCGGCGACGGTGGTGGTTCTGGAGACGCCTCCGGCGGTGCCATGAGCGGTATGCCGTCGGGGCGCCTGTCGATCATGGGCTTCGGGGGCGAGGACGAGGTCGGCCAGTCGCGGGTCGCCGCCTTCAAGGCGGCATACCCGGATGTCGA
This sequence comes from Actinomycetes bacterium, assembly GCA_023420415.1. Classification (GTDB taxonomy): domain Bacteria; phylum Actinomycetota; class Actinomycetes; order Actinomycetales; family Dermatophilaceae; genus Pedococcus. The sequence continues at coordinate 141,141 of JAEZWF010000029.1, forward strand.
GGTGGCCCAGAACAAGGGTGAGTTCGACGCCCAGCAGTTCCTCACGGCACTCTCGAGCGGCAACCCACCCGACCTGGTCTACATGGACCGTCAGCTCATCGGCACCTACGCGGCCAAGGGTGTGGTGCAGCCTCTGACCGACTGCGTCAAGGGACAGTCGATCGACATGGGTCAGTACCGGCCGGCCGCGGTGCGCTCGGTGACCTTCAAGGACGCCGTCTACGGCATCCCCGAGTTCTACATCGTCACCGTCAACCTCATCGACGCCAAGTCGCTCAAGGCCGCCGGCGTGGACCCCACGCAGATCCAGACCAAGGACTGGGATGCGTTGGAGCAGAACGCAAAGAAGCTCTACGAGCAGTCCGGTAGCAAGATCAAGCGTGTCGGATACGACCCCAAGCTGCCGGACTCGTTCCCGCTGTGGGCACAGATCAACGGGGCGACCCTGGTCAACGACGACGGCTCCCCGAACCTGGACGACCCCAAGGCGGTCGAGGCACTCGACTACGCGGTGAAGCTCGTCAAGGACCAGGGTGGCTGGACCAACTTCAAGGCGTTCCGGGACTCGTTCGACATCTTCGGCGACACCAACCCCCTCACCAAGGGCACGATCACGGCGTTCCCCATGGAGAACTGGTACGTCAACGTGCTGCGCGACTCCATCCCGGCGGGTCTTCAGCTCGCGGCCACGCCGGTCACCAACCGTCAGGGCGAGCAGGTCAGCACCCTCGGCGGCTCGACCTGGGCGATCCCGAAGGGGGCCAAGAACCCCAAGGCGGCGTGCGCGTGGATGAAGACGATGACGTCGACGGACACGTGGATGAAGGCGGCCGAGGCGCGGATGGCCAAGGTCAAGCAGGACAAGAGCTTCTTCACCGGGCTGTTCACGGCCAACAAGACCGCCGACGAGCAGATCCGCGACAAGTACCTCACGACCGTCCCGAACGCCGGCTTCGACCAGGCGGTCAAGGCGTTCTACGGCACGCTCGACAAGGCCACCGCCCTCAACCCGTCGCCGGCCGGCGCCGAGATCGACTCGGCCTGGAAGAGCGCGGTCGCACGGGCCCTCGGCGGCCAGTCCGCCCAGCAGGCCCTCGGCCGTGCGCAGGAGGAGGCGCAGGCGGCTTTCGACAAGGCCAACCGTGGGTGAGCTGCTGACCCCGCGTGAGTCGCTCGGGGGGTCCACGGGTGGCCCCGCGACCCCGGCGCCGGTGCCACCGGTGCCGCCGGTGCGCAAGCCGCCGGCGGCGCCGGGAGCCCGCACCGCACCGGGTCCGCGCCGCTGGGCGTCCGCCCAGTCGCGGGAGACGCGTGCGGCGTGGATGTTCATCGCGCCGTGGGTGATCGGGTTCCTCGTCTTCACGGCCGGCCCGATGCTGGCGAGCCTCGCCCTGTCGTTCACCGACTACTCGTTGGTGGGGCAGACCCGTGGTGTCGGCGCCGACAACTACCGCCAGCTCATGCAGGACCCCCGGGTCGCCCAGTCGCTGCTCAACACCTTCGTGTATGCCGCGTTGTTCGTCCCGATCGGGACGTGCGTGGCGCTCGGGCTGGCGATGCTCCTGGCGCGGGTGGGGCGGGCGAGTGGCTTCTTCCGCACGGCGTTCTACCTGCCCGAGATGACGCCCGCCGTCGCGGCTGCGGCGCTGTTCCTGTTGCTGCTCAACGGGCAGACGGGTCTGGTCAACGAGGTGCTCGGGTGGGTCGGCATCGACGGACCCAACTGGACGACCGACCCCAACTGGCTCAAACCGTCGTTGGCGATCGTGAGCCTGTGGTCGATGGGCGGCACGATCGTCATCTACCTGGCCGCACTCAAGAACGTGCCGCGCCAGCTCTACGAGGCCGCCCAGCTCGACGGGGCCGGCCCGGTGCGCCGGTTCTTCCACGTCACGCTGCCGATGATCTCGGGTGCGGTGTTCTTCACCGTCATCACGAACACCATTGCGGCGCTTCAGATGTTCGACCAGGCGTACACGATGTTCTACGGGCCCCAGCAGAAGGCGACGGCGTCCGACGAGTCACTGGTTTTCATGGTCTACCTGTTCCAGAACGCGTTCCAGTACTTCAAGATGGGCTACGCGTCGGCGATGGCGTGGCTGCTGTTCGTCATCATCCTGCTCATCACGCTCGTGCAGCTGCGGGTCGGCAACCGGTTCGTGCACTACGAAGGGGACCAGCGGTGAGCCGCCCGGGCCTGGCACCGAGCCCGGGGTTCGCGCCCCGGCTGGCTCACGCGGCATACCTCGTCGTGCTCCTCGCGGCGACGGCCGCGTTCGTCTATCCGTTGCTGTGGCTGGTGAGCGCGTCGTTGAAGCCGAAGTCGGAGGTCTTCGACAACCGGCTGATCCCCAAGCACGTGCAGTGGTCGAACTTCGTCGAGGTCTGGCAGGCCGGGCCGGTGCTGCGCTGGCTCGTCAACTCGGTCACGGTGGGGATCATGGCCGCTGCTGCCGTGACCATCTCCAGTGCGCTGGTGGCGTTCGGGTTCGCCTACTTCCGGTTCCGGTTCCGCGGACTGCTGTTCGGCCTGGTGCTCTCGACGATGATGCTGCCGGGTGCGGTGACGATGATCCCGGTCTACCTGATCTGGAACCGCATCGGTCTCGTGGACACCCAGGTGCCGCTGTGGGGCCAGAACCTGTTCGGGACGGCGTTCTACATCTTCCTGCTGCGCCAGTTCTTCCTCGGGGTGCCGCGTGAGCTGTTCGAGGCGGCGCGGGTCGACGGCTGCGGCTACTTCGGGTTGTTCCGGCGGATCGCGCTGCCGCTGTGCCGGCCCGCGCTGGTCATCGTCTTCGTCTTCGAGCTCAAGGCGAGCTGGTCGGACCTCATGAAGCCGTTGATCTACCTGCAGACGCCGGAGTACTTCACGATGCCCCGAGGTCTGAAGCAGATCATCGACTCCTATGCCCTGAGCGGGGAGTACCACTGGGAGATCGCGATGGCGGCGACGTTGATCGCGACCCTGCCGATGATCATCGCGTTCGCCTTCGCCCAACGGCACATCCTCGACGGGATCGCCACGTCGGCGAGGCAGGGCTGAGTCCCGTTGCGCCGCAACGTCTTTCCCGTGGCGGCACTGGCCGCCGTCGTCGTGACAACGGGTTGCTCGGGCACCGTCTCCTCGCAGCAAGACGCGGCTGCGGGGGCCGCGGTGCGGTTCGAGGCCGATGCCGGCGCCGCACCGGGCGCAGCCTGCGCTGCGCTGACGCCCGCAGCCCGCGAGGACCTGGCCCGGGGCGGCTCGTGCGTGCAGGGTCTCGTGGCGGCACGACTGCCGTCGTCGCCGGATGAGAGGCAGGGGGCCGGCCGGGTGGAGGTCTACGGCGACCACGCCATGGTCGGCCTGGGGGCCGACACCGTCTTCCTCGTGCGCGCCGGCAACCGGTGGCTGGTGACAGCGGCGGGTTGTACCTCCCGGGGCGCCGACCGTCCCTACGACTGCCGGGTGGACGGTTCGTGATGCGTGGGGTCTTCGTGGCGTATGCCGTGTTCGTGGTCGCCGGCCTGGTCGCCTGCGTCCTCGCAGGGGTGGCACACCGATGAGGCGGTTCCTGCGCGAGCAGGGCCTGACGCTGGCCTTCACCGCGCTCCTGCTGGGGGCGTTGTCGGGCCAGGCGCTCAGCGGGCTCGCCCTGGTGAACGAACGGGCCGTGGCGGCCGGGCTGCCGCGGACGTCGCTCGGGGCCTACGTCACGTCCTCGTCCTTCGCCGCCGACGTCGCCGAGAACTGGCAGTCGGAGTACCTCCAGTTCCTCCTGTACATCCTTCTCACCGTGTGGCTCCTGCAACGTGGCTCGCCCGAGTCCAAGCCCCTCGACAAGGCCGGGCGCGAGAGCGATGCGCAGCAGCGGGTCGGCTCGCACGCCTCGCCGTCGGCGCCGCGCTGGGCGGTTGTCGGCGGGTGGCGGCGCGGCGTGTACTCACGCTCGCTCGGCCTGGTGATGGGGGTCCTGTTCGCTGGGTCGTGGGCGGCGCAGCTCGTCGCCGGCCGCAGCGCCTACAACGCCGACCAGCTGCAGGAGCTGCAGGCACCGCTGGGGTGGGGTGAGTACCTTGCGGCGCCCGAGTTCTGGAACCGGACGTTCCAGAACTGGCAGTCCGAGTTCCTCGCCGTGGCCAGCATGGTGGTCTTCAGCATCTACCTGCGCGAGCGCGGGTCCCCGGAGTCCAAGCCCGTCGGGGAGCCCCATTCCACGACCGGCTCGACCGGGTGACGACAAGTTTGCTGCACGGGTTGCGAGGTCCAGTTCGTCGTGTTTGTCTGAGCAAGCCACAGGAGACAGGTCCAACAGCGGGGCCCAGATCCTCATCCGACAAGGACGACGACATGGAGCCCCGCACTGCAATTGCCGACCCCTCCGCCTGCGAGTCGACCGACCGCATCGAGCAGCTGCTCGACGAGCTCGCCCACTGCGAGCGCACTGCCTCGCGCCGCGTGCTCGAGCAGGAGCTCGTGACCCTCACCCTCGACATGGCTGACAGCGCAGCCCGCCGTTACCGCGGTCGGGGCATCGACCAGGACGACCTCACCCAGGTGGCCCGGTTGGCCCTGGTGAAGGCAATCCGCGGCTACAACAGCACCAAGGGACACGCGTTCGCGGCATACGCCGTGCCCACCGTCCTGGGTGAGCTGAAGCGGCACTTCCGGGACCACGGTTGGGCAGTCCGCCCGCCGCGACGTCTCCAGGAGGCGCGTGCGGCGATTGCCTCGACGCACGAGCGCCTGCGGCACGAGCTGATGCGCGAGCCCACCGAGGCCGAGATCGCGGCCGCGGTCGGCGCGACGCCGGAGCTGCTCGACTCGGCCCGGAGCGCGACGCGGGTGTACCGCACCACCTCGCTGGAGTCAGGTGGCGCCGACGGGCTGCCCCTCCAGGTGCCGGACGAGCGCGACGAGATGGAGTCGCTCGTGACCCGGCACGCCCTGCACTCGGCCCTGCTGGAGCTGAGCGATCGCGAACAACGGATCCTGCACCTGCGCTTCGTGGAGGAGCGCACCCAGACCGAGATCGGTGCGGAGATCGGGGTGAGCCAGATGCAGGTCTCGCGTCTCCTGACCGGCATCCTCCAGCGCCTGCGTCGCACCCTTGCCGACATCGAGGAGGCGGCGTGAGCACCCTGGCGGACAAGGCTGCACAGCGGCGTGGGCTTGAATGGGCCCATGGCAGGCGACGACACCGCTGAGCGCGACGACTACCCCTACTGGTCGGACGTGCCAACTCGCTGGAACGACAACGACATCTACGGGCACGTCAACAACACCGTCCACTACGCGGCGATGGACACCGTCATCAACCGGTGGATGATCGAGCAGGGCATCCTCGACCTCGGCGGCGACGACACCATCGGGCTGTGTGTCGAGTCGGGGTGCCGCTACCTGGCCTCGATGGAGTACCCCGACGTCATGGCCGTGGGTCTGCGCATCGCCAAGCTGGGGACGAGCAGCGTCGTGTGGGAAGCAGCCATCGCGCGCGCGAGTGACGGCACGACGGTGGCGCAGGGGCGGTTCGTGCACGTCTTCGTCGACCGGGAGTCGCGACGCCCGGCAGCGCTGACCGACACGGCGCGGGCGGCCTTCACCACCCTGGTCCGTGGCGTCACCGAGGAGGCGTCGTGAGCACCGTCGCCAGGGCCGCCGTCCTCACCACGATCGGGGCGTCGTCGCCGTATGCCGCGTCGTCACCCCTGTCGGTCGAGGAGCTCGAGCTGCGTGAGCCGGGGCCGGGTGAGGTACTCGTTCGCGTTGGTGCGGCAGGGATCTGCCACTCGGACCTGTCGGTCGTCGATGGCGTGCGGCCGCGGCCGGTCCCGATGGTGCTGGGGCATGAAGCGGCTGGCGTGGTCGAGGCTGTTGGTGCCGGCGTGACCCATGTGCGGCCGGGCGAGCACGTCGTGTTCTCCTTCGTGCCCGCCTGTGGTGACTGCGTGCCGTGCCTGTCGGGACGGCCGGCCTTGTGCGAACGGGGAGCCGCGGCGAACACCGCCGGGACGCTGTTGTCCGGCGACCGGCCGTTCACCCGGTCGGACGGCACCGCGGTCAACCACCACCTCGGGGTCTCGGCGTTCGCCGAGCGGACCGTCGCCGCCGCCGCATCCGTGGTGCCGGTTGACGACGCCCTGCCGTGGGAGCATGCGGCGCTCTTCGGGTGCGCCCTGCTGACCGGGGTGGGCGCGGTGCTCAACACGGCTCGCGTCGAACCCGGCAGCACCGCGGTTGTCGTCGGTCTCGGCGGCGTCGGCCTGGCCGCGGTCATGGGTGCGCGTCTGGCCGGGTGTCGCCGGGTCGTCGCGGTCGACCTCGACCCGGGCAAGTTCGACCTTGCCCGCGGTGTCGGTGCGACCGATGTCGTGCGGTCCGGTGACGACGCCGTGGCGCAGGTGCGCGAGCTGACGACGGGGGGAGCCGACTACGCGTTCGAGGCGGCTGGTCATCCGGATGCCCTCGCGCTGGCCTATGCGGTGACGGGTCGGGGCGGGACCACCGTCGGGATCGGCCTGCCGCACCCGGACCAGTCGTTCGCGCTCCCGGCGCTCAGCCTCGTCGCGGAGGAGCGTCGCCTCGTCGGGTCGTACATGGGGTCGGCCGTCCCACGTCGCGACATCCCGCGCTACGTCGCGCTCTTTCGTGAGGGGCGTATGCCGGTCGACCGGCTCGCCGGCGCGTCGTTCCCGCTGGAGCGCGTGAACGACGCGATGGACGCCCTGGCAGGTGGCGCAGTCGCGCGGCAGCTGTTGTCGATGTCCTGAGCGGGGCGGTCCGCGACGCCGGCGCCACCTCGTTTCACCGGGGACGGGTCGGGTAGTAGGCAGGTCCGACACTGTCGACCACGAGGGATGGCGATGACGCCGCAGAAGAAGCTGCTCGCGGAGGAGCTGGGGGCCCAGCACCGGCAGATCGAGACGATGGTGCAGATGGTGCGTGGGGCCAGGGGTGAGGAGCGGGCGCAGGCGTTCGTCGCCCTGCGGCGCTACCTCGCGGCCCACGAGGCGATCGAGCAGTCGGTCATGCACTCCATCTTCCGTGCGCTGGGGCGCGACGACGGTTCCGCCGACGCGCGTGTCCAGGAGGAGGACGCGGCCGCTGACGCGATTGCCGCACTCGAGGAGCTCGACGTCGACAGCGACGAGTTCACGCGTGGCTTCGACGACTTCGCGCGCGACGTGCACGAGCACGCCGAGCGGGAGGAGCACGACGAGCTGCCGAGCTTCGTGGGTCGCATGTCCGACGAGGACGCCGACGAGATCGTCGCCGCGCTGCGCCAGGTGAAGTCGGTCGCGGGCGCGGAGGCCCTGTCGGCCGGCGCCGGGGCGGCACGCTTCGTCGACATGCTCGGGGCGGCGCGCGCCGAGTTCGACCAGCGCTGGGACGCCGTCAGCCACTAGGCGCGTCCAAGCCCCCTGAGCCGGGCACTGGCGCGGGCGACAACAGCGGTGACTGGGTCGTTGTCGAACTTCACGGTAGAGATTATGCAGAATGTATTGAGTTGTTCACCGGCCGTGCCTACGCTTCACCGACATGACCTCCACGTGGCATGAAGAGTCGGCGGCGATCCTGTCGCAAGGGTTGCGCCGGCGGGGTTTCCTCGGCGGGGCGGCGGGGCTGACGTTCGCGGCGGCGTTCCTGGCCGACCAGCCCGATCGGGCGGAGGCCGCCGTTGCCTCCGGCGGGCCCCCGGCATACCCGTTCACCCTCGGCATCGCCTCGGGGGACCCACTGCCCGGCGGCGTGGTGCTGTGGACCCGGTTGGCGACCAGTCCGCTCGAGGCCGACGGTGGCATGCGGGCGGTGAGCCACCCCGTCCAGTGGGTGGTCGCCGAGGACGCCGCCATGACGAGGGTGGTTCGCCGGGGGACCGCCATGGCGCACCCGTCGTATGCCCACAGCATCCACGTCGAGGTGGAGGGTCTGCGCCCCGATCGCGAGTACTGGTACCGGTTCCGCTCAGGGCGTCACCTCAGCCCGATCGGCCGCACGCGGACTTCTCCGGCTCCCGGGGCGCGGGTGAACCGGCTCGACCTGGTGGTGGCCTCGTGCCAGTCGCTGGGTGCCGGCTGGTACCACGCCTGGGCGGATGCCGCGGCCGAGCCGGCGGACCTCGTCTACTTCGCCGGCGACTACATCTACGAGTACGCCACGGACGCGACCTCCGTGCGATGGCCGTACACGCCAGCCCTGCCCGACGACTTCGCTCGCGAGACCGACACGCTCGCGCGGTTCCGGCAGCAGTACGGCCTCTACAAGTTGGATGCGGATCTCCAGGAGGCACACCGGGTTTCGCCGTGGCTCCTCACCTGGGACGACCACGAGGTCTACAACGACTACGACGCCGACGACCCAGCCCTCTACCAGCTCCGGGCCAACGGCTACCGCGCCTTTTGGGAGCACATGCCCTTGCGTTGGCCGCAACGCCCGGTCGGGCACTCGGCCACGATGTACCGGCAGCGCATCTACGGCGACCTCGCCCGTTTCCACGTCCTGGACACCCGCCAGTACCGCGCGGACCAGTTCCCCGGAGGTTCGATCGGCGACGTCCCGGAGCGGCGCGACCCGAGTCGTCAGATCCTCGGCGAGGAACAGGAGGCGTGGCTCCTGGGCGCGCTCGGCGGCGACGACGTGACGTGGGATGTCATGGCCAACACGGTGCTGTTCAGCCGACTCGACAGCGACGACACGGCGGGGGAGCGGTTCTCGACCGGTCAGTGGGATGCCTACCAGGCGTCACAGCAGCGCGTCATCGACACCGTGATCGCCAAGGACGTCGCCGGCTTCGTCATCCTCACGGGCGACATCCACCGCAACTACCACCTGAACGTTCTCGCCGACTTCGAGGACCCCGAGTCGCGAGTGGTCGGTGTGGAGTTCGCGGGAACCTCCATCTCGAGCGGACGCGACGGCGCGGCAACCGACGCCGGCCTGGAGGTGCGGCGAAGGGCCAACCCCCACCTCATAGCGTCGGACCTGCGCCGCGGCTACCTGCGCTGCAGCATCACCCATGACCGCTGGACCACGAAGGTGCGAGCCATCGACAAGATCAGCACCCGCGACTACCAGGCCTGGACCTCACAGGAGCTGGTGACCATCCCCGGCCGACCCGGCATACAGGTCAGCTGAACCGGATCAGCCGCAGGCCGTCAGGCTCGACCACCTCGGTGTAGGCGCCGTCGCGCCAACCGCCGGTGACAGGTGTGCCGTCCATGCCCTCGACCGCCGGTTCGCCGCGCAGCGGGCGCCCACCCCACACCGTCGGGTCGACCCGCACCTCGACCTGAGCGGGTTCGTCCGTGGGGTTGACCACGATGACGAGGAGGTCGTCGCCGTGGGAGTAGGCGCGGGCGTGGGCCCCGGTGACGGACAGTCCTTCGGTGTGCCGGTACTGCCCCTCGGTGAAGAAGGGCAGGTGCCGTCGACGCAGCGCCGCCAGCTGTCGTACAACAGCCACCAGCTCGGGGTGGTCGGCCAGCCGGTGGCTGTGCATCTGTCCGGGCATGAGGTTGAGCAGCCCTCCGTCGGCGAACCCGAGCAACGCTCCGCGGGGGTGCTCGTTGACGTTGGCGTTGAGCCGAACCTGGGGGAAGACGTAGCGGAACGGCGCGTCCTCGTCGAGGTCGGCGGCGTTGCGCCAGTCCCAGGTGTAGTCGAGGATCGGCACCTTCTGTTCGGTGATCATCTCGCCGGAGAAGGTGCCGCGCGGGTTGCGCTCGTGCACCAGCTCGTGGATGGCCCGGCCGACGTCCAGCAGCCGGTCGCCCTCCTCGTCGGGTGCGCCATCCGCCGACGGGTTGTAGTTGGGCTCGTACCACGACCAGTACTGGTCCCAGCAGGTCGAGGTGGCACCGAGGTCGAGTAGTCGGGCGTGCTCGGCGATGATCTCCCGGCGAAGTTCCGGCGACAGCAACGACCCCCTGACCATGGCGTGCGTCCCCATGAACGGGACCCGGAAGCGAGGCAGGAAGTCACGCCCGTAGGTCCAGTCGTCACCGACCACCTGACCGGCCGCGTTGTGGTGCTTCCACGACTCGGGGGTTTCGTCGGTGTCACGCAGCAGGTGATGGCTGACGAACAGCGACACGGGCACTCCGGTGTCGGCGCACCGGGCGAGGGCGTCGCGCAGGTCGTCCTCGGTGCCGAGGCGGTCGTCGAGGATGATCGGCAACCCGTTCTTGCGCCACCAGTGCCAGACGCACAGCTCGGCCAGACCGAGGCCGGGGTCGGCGAGCTCCGCGGCATACTCCGGGAGCTCCTCGAGCGTGAAGTTGGGTGGCGCATGCCGGATGGCCGCCCAGACCGAGCGAATGCCGAGCGCCTCCCGGATGTGGGCTGGGGCGTCATAGGGGTATGCCGCGGCGGCGAACTCCTGGAAGGCGCGAGCACCCGCGTGCCAGTCGCCGTCGTGCAGGACGACGACGAAGTCGCCGCTGTCCCACTCCTCGCCGGGGGCGATCGTCGGGAAGTGGAGCCAGCGCAGGGCGAAGTCGTCGCGTGTGCGATCGAGACGTTCGACGAACAGGCCCTGCGCGGCATACCTGCGATCACGGGAGTAGAGCGTGAGGCCTCCCTCGGCGCGGCCCCAGTCGAGCCATTTCATGCTGAACTCGAAGGCGCCGTATCCGAAGTAGCGCTGCAACGGGGTCTCGAGGAAGGACGCGTCGTCAGGTCTCATCGCGAGCTGCCGCAGGGGCCACACCGTGCCACGGCTCATGCGCAGCCGTGTTTCGTCACCGCCGAGGACGGCCACCCGCGGCGGGTGCCCGGCGGCCGAAGCCCGAAGGGCGACCCGGGCGTCCGGGTCGTACCCGGTGGCGGTGAGTCCGATGAGCTGGGGGAAGGCGACCTGCGGCACGGGTCGCTCCCCCTCGTTTCGGACTCGGGCCCGGATGACCAGGCCTTCGGGGCGCGCGGCGAGTTCGATGACGACGCTGACACCTGTCTCGGGGAGGTCGGTGGTGGCGAGGTCTGGGTAGTGCAGCGTGATGCCGTCAGCGGTGCGCTCGAGCCGTGGTGGCCCGTGCTCACCGGTCCGCACGGCGTGCGAACCGAAGTCGCCCAGGGGCAGCGCAAAGCGGAGCAGCCCTTCGGTGCCCGGGCCGCAGAGCAGGTGGCTGCCGTCATCGCGGACGACGCTCACGAGGGCGCCGGTGTGGGGGTCGATACCGACCCGTCCTCCGCGCACGTCGAGCCACTCGACCGGGGTGTCGCTCATGCTGCTCCTGGTGGGGGAGGGTGGGCCTGCGCTCCCACATTATGCATAGTCAGCGTGGGGAGCCGTCTTGCCGGGGCGGGTTCCGCTCTGGATACTGTGCGCCATGACCGACCTCGCGGCGTTGGAGTCCCTGTCCGATCGCGGCAGCCTCGTCGACCAGGTGCGCGACTCCATCCACGCCGCGATCACGACCGGGCGTCTCGACCCCGGCGAGCGGCTGCGTGAGATTCCCCTGTCCAAGCACTTCGGCGTCTCGACCACACCCGTCCGCGAAGCGCTGCGGCGTCTCGAGAGCGAAGGATTGGTGGAGGTCCAGCCGCGTCGCGGGGCAGTGGTACGGGCTCTGGACGACGTCGTCCTCGGCGAGCTCTACGACGTCCGTCTGGTGTTGGAGCTCGAGGCGGTGCGGCTCGCCACCGCGCGCAAGGACCTCGACCTGAGCGAGCTCTACGGACTGCTCGGTGAGCTCGAGCGGCTGGTGGCGTCGGGGGAGGTGCCGTTCGCCGACGCGGACGTGCGGTTCCACCGTGCGGTTGGCGACCTCAGCGGCAACCATGAGCTGGCGGCCGAGATCGAGCGGGTGCACCGCCGCATCTCCGCCGCGCGGGTGCGAGCCTCCGTGCCCGGCCGGCTGCGCATCGCCCAGGATCAGCACGCCGAGATCGTGGAGGCGCTGCGCAAGCGCGACACGACGCTGGCGCAGGAAGCGGTCCGGGAGCATCTCACGTCGGCGAAGGACAACGTGCTGGGTTTTCTGCGTTCGCGCGCAGCTGCCGCCCCGTCGGGCCTCGCGGCGTCGGGCTCGTAGACATTCCAGTCAGGCCAGCGCCCCTTCGACAGGCATTATGCAGAAACGGCGCCAACTGCCTGTTCTGACGGCCGATACACGGTTATGGTGCTCTGCACCGGACCACCCGAGCCAGGAGCCCGTCGGCCATGAGGATCGCCCGCATCACCGGCTATGCCGTGAAGTCACCGCAGGCCTACGCCATGTCGGGGGCGGTCCGTCCCGGCGAGCCACTGCCGGGCACCGACTACCGGCGGTTCGCGCCGCACCGGCAGCTCTACTCCGACCGCTCGGAGGCGGCCCTCGTGCGAGTGGAGACCGACGACGGCGTGGTCGGTTGGGGCGAAGCGCAGGCTCCCATCGGTCCGGAGGTCGTCCTCACGATCGTCGAGCGCGTGCTGGGCCCCACCGTCCTGGGACTCGATCCGCGCGTCACCACCGCACGGGCCACTGACATGACCGAGACGCTTCGGGTCCGCGGACAGGTGGGCGGATTTCAGCAGGACGCCATTGCCGCCCTCGACACGGCCCTCTGGGACATCAAAGGTCGGGCTAGCGGACTCTCGCTCGCAGACCTTGCCGGGGGTCGCCTCCGCGACACCCTGCCGGCATACGTCACCGGACTGCGGGAGAGGACCGAGGAGGGGCGTCGCGAAGAGGCCGCCGAATGGGCTCGTCAAGGGTTCGGGGTCAAGCCGTGCCTGGGCTTCGACGCGCGGCAGGACGGCCGCACCGCGCTCGGTCTGCGTGAAGCCATGGGCGACACGGCGTGGCTCGCCATCGACGGCATGTGGGGCTACTCCCTACCCGAGGCCAAGGCGCTGATCGCGGTGCTCGCCGAGGCGGACGTCGCCTTCCTCGAGTCGGCGCTGGCGCCCGAGGACATCGACGGGCACCACGACCTCGTCCGTAGCTCGACCGTTCCCATCGCGGTGGGCGAACCCTTGCGCACCAGGTTCAGCTTCGTGCCATGGCTCGACCGACGAGCCATGGACGTTGCCCAGCCCGACCTCATGCGCAACGGGGTAACCGAGACCCTGGCCATCGCGACCATGGCCGGCGCTCGCCACCTGCCGGTGGCGCTGCACACCGGCGTGGTCACGGCGGTCGGCATGGCGGCGTCATGGCAGCTGGCGTCGGCCCTGCCGAACTTCGCGGTGCAGGAGTTCCAGCCGGTGATGCTCGAGACGTTCGGCTGTCTGGTGCGCGAACCGCTCGTGGCCGTTGAGGGCGTGGTCCACGTGCCCGACGGGCCGGGCCTGGGCGTGAGTGTGGACGAGGAGGCGGTCCGTGCGATGTCCACCTCGGTGGTCGAGGTCCGTCTGTGAACGCGAGCCTGCCGTGAACCGAGCGCGAGCCTGCAGTGGGAGAGGGAGGCCCTGTGGATGCCGTTGACCGACTCGTCGCCGAACGCGAGTGCGTCGCGCTGAGCCACCGCTATGGTCGGTTCGCAGACCTGGGGGAGGCCGGTCGACTCGCGGAGGTGTTCGCTTCCGAGGGCGAGTTCGTGACGCCGGACCTGCACCTTCGCGGGCGGTCGGAGATCGCGGCCTGGTTCCGTCGGCGGCAAGCGCTGACGGACCTGCAGACGGTGCACCTGTGCACGAACATCGACATCGAGCTCGAGGGGCCGGACAGGGCTCGCGGCTGGGTCTACCTGTGCCTGTTTCGGAGGTTCCGGGAGGGGGCAGGTCCCGTGCCCCGGACACAGCCCGCACTGGTCGGCGTCTACGAGGACAGGTATGTCCGCGAGGAGGGTGCATGGCTCATCGCCGAGCGCCGTCAGCAGGTGATGTTTGCCGATCCGGAGGACACGGGCTGGGTGCGCCCCGATCGTTGACTCCGCATTATGCAGAATGCTAGAACGGAGACACGTTCGGCAATGGTGCCGAGCGTCCGGAGGAGGAATCTCATGGCTGGTCGCACACCGCTTGACCGCAGGACGTTCTTCAAGGGTGCCGGGCTGCTCGGCGCCTCGCTGGCCGCGCCGTCACTGCTGGCGGCCTGCGGCGGAGGAGACAGCGCCGGGGGAGGTGCCGCCAGCGGCAAGCTCGAGTTCTGGTGGAACCCCAGCGTGGAGTCCGCCAAGGAGATGACAGCGTGGATGGACTCGGTCATCAAGGAGTTCACCGCGGCCAACTCCGGCACCTCGGTGGCGTCGACCACCCAGCCCTCCGAGCAGCTGGTCAGCAACTTCCGCACCGCCTGCCAGTCGAAGTCGGGCCCGGACCTGGACCACCAGTACTCCGGCCCGTACACGATGCAGTTCGTGTGGGAGAAGTGCGTCGCACCGCTCGACGACACCGTGGACTCGGCCGAGTTCGACCACGTGCTCCCGCCACAGGCTCTCGACATCTACAAGTTCCAGGGCAAGACCTGGGCGCTGCCCTGGTACAACGCGCCGATCCCGCTGATGTACAACAAGGCGCTGTTCACCAAGGCCGGGCTCGACCCCGAGAAGCCCCCGACGACCATGGACGAGATGGTCGACGCAGCTGACGCGCTGCGCAAGGCCGGCGTCACGCCGTGGGGTTACGGCGTCAAGAACCTCACGGGTATCGGCAACTTCGCCGGCATGTTCAACACCCAGAACCTCGACAACCCCCGCGAGCTGCTGCCTGTCGTGCTCGGTGAGCAGAAGTACACCGACCCCAAGTTCTCCGAGTGGCTCACCTGGGTCAAGGAGATGATCGACGCGAAGGTGTTCAACCCCGACGTGACCTCCCTCGAGTACTCCGACGCGATGAACATGTTCCTGGCCGGCAAGTGCGCCTTCGCGATCACGAGCAGCCTGACCAAGTTCTACGCAGCACTGAAGGACGACCTGGGGGTCATGGCGCCGCCCAAGCGCGGCTCCGGCTCACTGGCGGGCAAGGTGCACTTCAACTCGCATCCTTTGTTCATCACCAGCTTCTCGGAGAAGAAGGAGCTCGCGGCGAAGTTCATGGCGTTCCTGCACCGGCCCGAGGCCCTCAACGGCATGTACAAGGCGACCGGCTTCTTCCCTGCCGACGACAGATTCGACAGCAAGACCATGAACTCGCCGCAGGACCAGGCGCTGTGGGAGCTGCAGAGCAACCAGTCGACGATCGGGTACCAGAACTTCTGGCCCTCGAAGATGGATCGGGAGAACCTCTTCCTCGCCGTCCAGGGCGTCTTCTCCGGTACCGACCCGGCCAAGGCCGCTGCCGACATCGAGAAGCGGCTCGAAGGATGGCGGTCGTCGGCACCGAACGAGGTCAAGAACTTCAAGGACTGGTCCGCGACCTGACCCGTGGCCCGCTCGACCCTGTGGTTCCGGCCGCCGCGAACCCCGCCCGACGCACAAGGAGACCGCCAGTGCCCACCGCGCTGCAGACCCGCGCGCCCAGACCTGCGAGACGTCGAGACCTGCGCACCGCCGTGGTGTTCCTGCTGCCAGCCGTCGCGTTCCTCGGGTTCGTGTTCCTCTACCCCATCTACTCGGTTGTCAGGACCAGCTTCGAGGACCCGTTCACCGAGGAGTTCGCAGGGCTCGCCAACTACCGCGCGCTGCTGAGCGACCCCATCTTCCACGCGGCGGTCGTCAACAACCTCAAGCTCTTCGTGGTCCTGCCGATTCTCATCGTCACTTCGCTCGTCATCGCCCAGGTGCTGCACGACCAGATCCGTGGGTGGCGGGTCTACCGGGCCATCATCTTCATGCCCTACGTCGTGCCCGTGGTCGTCGCGGCTCTCGTCTTTGGTCAGATCCTCCAGTCGAGTGGGCTGGTGAACACGTTGCTCGACCGGGTCGGGTTGGGAGCGCTGGCTCAGAACTGGCTGGGCGACCCCAAGACGGCGATCTGGTCGGTGGCCGGGGTGATCCAGTGGCGCGAGCTCGCCTTCGGCGTCATCCTCTTCCTTGCCAGGATGACCCAACTGCCAGAGGACCTCTACGACGCGGCCCGGGTGGACGGAGCCAACTGGTGGCAGCGGCTGCGCCATGTAACCGTCCCGCAGATGGCCACGATCATCGCCTTCTATGCCGGCATCATCGTCGTCGCGCTCTTCAACTGGGTGTTCAACTACGTCTTCGTCCTCACCAAGGGTGGACCCGGCACGAGCACGTACGTCATGGAGTACTACATCTACAGCCGCGCCTTCATCTACGGGGACTTCGGTAACGCGGCGGCGCTGTCGACACTGATGCTCGCGGCGATCCTCACCTTCATGGTCGGCTTCCTCACCTGGCTCAGCAGGAGGGGGACCCTGTGAGCGCACAGACAGCCCAGACGGCGCAGCGTCGCTCGACCACCGATGTGGTCGGGTCCCTCACCAAGCACGGCGCGGTCATCCTCGTGAGCCTGGCTGCGCTGGTGCCGATCTACTTCATGACGGCCACGTCGTTCAAGACCGAGGTGCAGTATGCGGACAGCCAGCTGGCCTTGCCCACGTCTCCGACGCTGCTCAACTACGAGCAGATCATCGGGAACCCGATGTTTCTCACCTGGATCCGCAACAGCCTCATTCTCACGGTCTGCTCGGTGGCCATCGGTATCGCCATCTCGGCGTTGGCCGCGTATGCCTTGGCGTGCATGGACTTCCCCGGACGGCAGCTGACCTTCATCGCGTTCGTGGCGATGCTCGGCGCCCCAGCTGTGACCGTGGCCATCCCACTCTTCCGGGTGATGGTCGAGACCAAGCTCATCAACACCCTGCAAGGAGCCGTCATCGCCTACGTGGGGTTGATGATCCCGTACACCACGTACTTCCTCACCGGCTTCTTCCGCAGGCTCCCGCCCGCGCTCTTTGAGGCGGCCCAGCTGGACGGAGCCAGCCATCTGACGATCTTCCGCAAGATCGCCCTCCCGTTGTCGCGCCCGGGCGTCATCACGCTGGCCATCGTCAACACGTTGTGGGTCTGGAACGAGCTCCTGATCGCAATCATCTTCTTGCAGCGCAACGACAAACGCACTCTGATGGCGGGACTGACCCTCTTCCAGGGCGAGTTCTCCAGCAACGTCCCCGCGATCATGGCGGGACTCACGATTGCAGCGTTGCCGATGTTCGTGCTGTACGTCACCGGGGTGCGCTACTTCCTCTCCGGCTTCATGGCTGGGTCGGAGAAGTGAGGTGACGGTCGTGCTCTCGGTGGGGGTCGTCATCGTGGCCGGCATCCTCACCGGCGTCACTGGTTTCGGCTTCAGTGTCCTGTCGGTGCCGTTGCTGCTGCTGTTCTTCCGGCCGCACGAGGTCGTGGTCATCGCGCTGTGCCTGGTGCCGCTCACGAGTGGGGTCCTGCTGGCCACGCGCGGGCTGCGCGGGCAGGTGGACACCAGACAGCTCGTGGCTCTCACCGGCTTCTCGGTGGTCGGGCTGCCGGTCGGGCTGGTCCTGTTCGAGCACGTCGATCCCATGTGGGTCACCGGGCTCATGGGTGTCGTGCTGATCGGGTATGCCGTGTACGGCCTCGTCGGTGCGGGGCACCTTCGGCTTGGTCGGCGGTGGATCGCGCCAAGCGGATTCCTCGGTGGTGTCCTTGCCACGAGCACGGGCCTGAGTGGCCCGGCGGTGGCGATGTACGTGCAAGGTCGCCGGGCCTCCGCGGTGCAGCGGACGGCGACCATGGCGGCATACGTGGGCGCGATCAGCCTGCTCGGGCTGGGCCTGCTGGCGGCACGAGGCGCCGTCTCCTCCGCGGACCTGGGGCATGTCGGCACCCTCGCGGCTGGCGCGGTCGTCGGCACGCTGCTGGGTCGGTGGTGGGCGTCGCGGCGGCACGACGCCCTCGATCGGCTGACGCTCGTGGCGCTCGGGGTGATGGGCCTGTGGACCGCT
The DNA here is from genome assembly GCA_023420415.1 of Actinomycetes bacterium. GTDB lineage: Bacteria > Actinomycetota > Actinomycetes > Actinomycetales > Dermatophilaceae > Pedococcus. The sequence goes on from JAEZWF010000029.1 coordinate 158,934, forward strand.
GGTCGGTCGTTGGTGTGGTTGATGAGAGGAGCATGGGGATGACCGAGGAGATGCAGGGGAGTGGCACGCTGAAGGGGGTCGTGCCGATCCCGGTGACGACGTTCCGGCCTGATGGGTCACTTGACCTCGATGGGTTGCGCAGCCAGGTGGACTTCTGCCTCGAGCACGGCGCCGACGGGATGCTCTACCCGGGGGTGGTGAGCGAGTTCTACACCCTCACCGACGCCGAGCGGTGCGCGGCGGTGGAGCAGGTGGTGGACGCAGTGTCCGGAAGGGTGCCCGTGGCCGTCGGTGTGACCGGTGCCAGCACGCAGAGCGCGCTGGAGTTCACGCGGCACGCGCAGGGACTCGGCGTGGCAGCCGTGATGACCATGGTTCCGTACGTGCAGCACTTCTTCGGACCGTCGGCGGCGTTCGTGGTGGAGCACACGAGGCGCGTCGCCGAGGTTGGGGTGCCGGTGATCGTCCAGAACGCCAGGGTCGGCTACCCGCTCGGCGCGCAGGCACTGGCCGAGGTCGTGTCGGCGGTGCCCGGCGTCCGCTACGTGAAGGAGGAGAGCAACCCACCGACGCATGGCATCTCCGCCGTCGTCAAGGCGTTGGGCGACTCGATCGAGGGAGTCTTCGGTGGGATCGGAGGCGTCTACCTCGTCAACGAGCTGGACCGCGGCGCCATCGGGACCATGCCTTCACCGGCGTTCGCCGACCGGGTCGTGGGGGCCTACCGGGCCTATGTCGATGAAGGGGCGGAGTCCGCGCAGGACAAGCTCGACGTCATGGGTTCACTCTTCACCCGTGAGGTGCTCTACAACGTGGCCTTCCACAAGGAGGTGCTGCGTCGGCGAGGCGTGATCGCCCACACCACGGTGCGCATTGCCAGCCCGGCCCTCGACGACGTGGACCTCGCCGACCTCGACCGCATGTGTGCGCGGGCGGGCTTGTGAACACGCAGGCTGTCCACGGACGAACAGTCGTCGTGGTCGGTGCCACGTCACCCATCGGTGAGGCGATCATCGCCCGCTTCGAGCAGCGAGGCGACACCGTCGTCGGGATCAGCCTCGAGGCCTCGCTCCACAGGCCCGCGGACATCGTGGCCGACTGCGCGAATCCGGACGAGGTCCGGCGTGCGTTCGCTGCCGTCCGCCAGCGGTTGGGTGACGACCTCGACGTGCTCGTGGCGGCTGCGGCCCTCAACCCTCGCGCTCGAGCCGTCGACCAGAGCGACGTGATGTGGCGGACGGCGCTGGGGGCGACCCTCGACAGCTTCTTCTACTGCGCACGAGAAGCACTGCCACACATGGGACCTGGCGGATCTGTAGTGGCGGTTTCGTCGGTGATGGCCCGCCACGTCTCACCCGGTGTGGCAGGGTACGCCGCGGCCAAAGGCGGTCTCGAGTCGCTCGTCCGGGTGCTCGCGCTCGAGCACGGCTCGAGCGGCATACGAGTCAATGCCGTGGCGCCCGGCCTCATCGGCAGCGCCGAGCTGGAGCGGGCCGCAGACGGGTATCCCTTGGGGAGGACTGGCCAACCTGAAGAGGTCGCCTCCGTGGTCGACTTCCTGGCCAGCCGCGACGCGTCGTTCGTGACCGGCGCCGTCATCCCTGTGGACGGGGGACTTTCCGTCGCCCAGACCGGAGCGTGGGTGCGACCGGATCTGCGTCCCCTCATCGACCCACCCACGCCCGAGACCCGAGGAGGAGAACAGTGAGACGAGCGATCGTCACCGGTGGGATGAGCGGGCTCGGCGCAGCGTGTGCGGAGCGACTGGCGGACGACGGGCACGAGGTGATCCGCTTCGACGTCTCTCCCGATGCCGATGAGACCGTCGACGTGAGTGATCCGGAGTCGGTTCGCTCAGCCGTCGACCGCGTCGGTCCGGTCGATGTGCTCGTCAACAGCGCCGGCATCGTCGGTCCCAACGTTCCGCTGTGGGAGGTGAGCGCCGAGGAGTGGAACCGCACCTTCGCCGTCAACGTCCTCGGCGTCTTCAACCTGTGCCACGCCGTGGTGCCGGCCATGACAGAGCGTGGTTGGGGGCGCATCGTCAACATCTCCTCGATGGCAGGCAAGGACGGCAACCCGCGACTCAGTGCCTACTCGGCCTCGAAGGCCGCCGTCATCGGCCTGACCAAGTCGCTGGGCAAGGAGCTGGCCACCACAGGCGTCCTCGTCAACGTCGTGGCTCCGGCAGTGTTCGAGACTCCCTTCAACGCCACGACCGCTCCCGAGGTGCTGGAGCGGCTGGCTGGCCTCATACCCATGCAGCGCCTCGGGCAGGCGCAGGAGCTGGCAGCGCTGGTCGCCTGGCTGGTCTCTGACGAGTGCAGCTTCTCCACGGGCGCGGTGTACGACATCAGCGGCGGTCGGGCGACCTACTGACCCGGTTCAGCCGCTGAGGATGACCAGGCGTTGCGTGGCGCGGGTCATCGCGACGTAGCGGTCGACAGCGCCCTCGACCCCGTCGCCCCATGACTCGGGTTCCACCAGCACGACGAGGTCGAACTCGAGGCCCTTGGCCAGCGTCGGGCTGAGGGACTGCACGCGGTCCCGTGGCGCGAAGGTAGGGTCGCCGATGACACACGCGATGCCCTCGCCCTCGGCGTGCTCCTCGAGCCAGGCGTCGACCACGCGGTGCAGCTCCTCAACGGGGGCGTGGATGACGGGTATGCCGTTCTCCCGGATCGACGTGGGCACGTTGGCGTCGGGCAGGACGGCACGGATGACGGGCTCCGCCTCAGCCATGACCTCGGCCGGTGTGCGGTAGTTGACCGTGAGGGAGGAGATCCGCACGCGGTCGAGGCCGACTCGCTGGAGCCGTTCCTGCCATGACTCGGTGAACCCGTGCCGGGCCTGAGCTCGGTCGCCGACGATGGTGAAGCTGCGCGATGGGTTGCGCAGCAACAACATCTGCCACTGGGCATCAGTCAGCTCCTGCGCCTCGTCCACGACGATGTGGGCAAAGGGACCGGCCAGCAGGTCGATGTCCGGCTCGTCCGCAGCCGCGGATGTCTCGTCGTCGAGGGCGTTCTGGAGGTCGGCGCCGCGCAGCATCTTCATGAGCTGCATTTCGCTGTCGTCGGAGTCGATCGCGTCGGAGACGACCGCCGAGCGGTACTCGCGTTCGGCGGCCAGACGCGCTTCCCGCTGTCGAGCTCGACGGGTGGCTTCGGGATCACCCAGGCGGTGGCGAGCAGCGTCCAGGAACGGCAGGTCCTCCTCGGTCCACGCCTGGGCGTTGATGCGTTGCAGGGCTCGGACGTCCACGACCTCCAGCCAGGGGGCGCACAGGCGCAGGTAGGCCGGCACGGACCACAGGTCGGCGACCAGGTCGGTGGGCTCGAGCAGCGGCCACGCCTCGTTGAGCACAGCCTGCAGCTCGACGTTGCGCTGCAACGACTTTCGCACCAGGTCACCCGACACGTCGTCCTCGTCGGCGCTTTCCGAGAGCCGGTCAGTGACGATGGTGACCACCTCGTCGAGGATCTCCGCCCGAGCCTCGTTGTGCGGCATGCCTGGCGATGGCGCGTCGAAGGCCACCTGCCAGTCGGCACGGGACAGCTCCACCTCGCCGTAGGGCGTGGCGACCTCGAACCGCGTCGTGGGCGCCTGCTCGTAGAAGCGCGCCGCGGCATCCACGATGTCGAGGACTCGGGCCGTCGACTTGAGCGAGGCAACCCTGGGATCGCGCTCGGGCACGGCCGAGACGCCCTCCGGCACGAGCTCGCGCAGGGTGCAGGTCTGCACGCCCTCCTCGCCCAGGCTGGGAAGGACGTCGGCGACGTAGTTGAGGTACGGCTGGTGCGGCCCGACGAAGAGCACCCCGCCGCGCCGGTGACCGAGGCGCGGGTCGGAGTAGAGCAGATAGGCCGTCCGGTGCAGCGCCACCACGGTCTTGCCGGTGCCCGGGCCGCCGTCGACCACAAGGGGTCCGCGTGACCCCGCGCGGATGATCGCGTCCTGGTCGGCCTGGATGGTGCCGAGCACGTCCCGCATGCGGGGCGAGCGAGAGGTCCCCAGGCTGGCGATGAACGCGGACTGGTCGTCGAGGGCGACACCCTCGTCCAGACCCTCGGCCGTGAAGGCCTCGTCCCAGTAGTCGACGATCCGCCCGCGGCTCCAGCGGTAGCGTCGGCGGCTTGCCAGACCCATGGGGTTGGCGTGGGTCGCCCCGAAGAACGGTTCGGCCGCGGGGGAGCGCCAGTCCACGAGCAGTGGGGTGCCATCGGTGTCGCTCAGGCCCAGACGACCCACGTAGACGGGATCGGCCCCATCGCTCGGCACCATGCGACCGAGGCACAGGTCGAGGCCGAACCGGCGCAGCGCGCGCAGCCGTGCGGTGATCCGGTGCACGTCGAGGTCACGGTCGAGGGCCTCCTGACCGGCGCGCACCGGGGCCCGGCGCTGGGCGTCGAGGTGCTGGGTGAGGGTGGTGACGCTGGCGTCGAGCGCGCGGGTCATGGCAACGAACTGCTGCTCGTCGCGGTCGACCAGGTGTCGGGCGGTCTTGGCGGAAAGGGTGTCGGGAAGGGCGAACACGGTGGTCGTCGGTTCGGGTCCACGCAAGGGACGGCGTCCATTCGGTTGCAGGAAACACAGGCGCACCAAGTCAGTGCAGAGGCGCCGGTGCAGGGCCTTCGGAGAGCTTCGGCCCGCGATTCTGCGGCATCACCGGGGCCTTGCCGCAAGCCCCCACCTGCGCTATACCTTGGTAGTGGCGGGCAGAGGTGCCCGCCCTTTCCATGAGCTGCGGTGGGTCCGACGGAAGCTGCGCGGGTTGACGCCGTAGCGCGTCACGAAGGCCTGGCGCAGCGTCTCGGCCGAGCTGAAGCCGCACCGCACCGCCACCTGCGACAGCGCGAGATCCGTTGTGGTCACAAGACTTGCGGCCACCTCCAGTCGCACGCGTCGGACCGCGGCCGCCGGCGACTCGCCGAGGTGGTCGTGGAAGAGCCGCGTCAGCTGTCGCACGCTGACCCCGACCTCGGCAGCAAGCGTCGTCGTGCGCAGGTCACCCCCGGGTTCGGCCACCGCGTGGTCCATCACCTGCCGCAGCACCACGTGGTCGGGCCGTCGCGCGCGCGTGAACATGCTCATCTGCGCCTGGTTGCCGGGCCGCTGTAGGTAGGTGACGAGCCCCATCGACACCCGGCGCGCCAGCTCGGCGCCGTGGTCCTCCTCGACGAACGCCAGGGTGAGGTCGAGCGAGGACGTGACGCCGCCGGCCGTTGCCAGCTGCCCGTCGCGGACAAAGATCGGTGCCGCGTCGACGTCGACCGCGGGAAACCGCGCAGCCAGCTCCGCGGCATACCACCAGTGCGTCGTCGCCCGCCGCCCGTCGAGCAGTCCCGTGGCGGCCAGCACGGTGGCGCCGGTGCACACCGAGCCCACCCGCATCGCGTCACCGGCCAAGCGCCGAAGGTGACGCAGCAGCGCCTGGTCCTCCGCGGCCTTCGCATGGCCGAGTCCGCCGCTGACCACCACCGTGTCGGCACGGGGGACCGCGGACAGCCGCGCGTGCGCACGAAGGCGGACACCGGAGTCACAGCGGACGTCGCCGCCCGCGACACTCGCGACGGCGACCCGGTATGCCGGGTGGGCACCGAGGCGGTTCGCGAGGTCGAACGTGGACGTCACCGACGCGATGTCGAGCAGCTCCGACCCGTCGTAGGCGACGACGACGACGTCATGGGAGTCCATGCGACCGACCATAGGGCGATGACGCATCGGTCGAAAGGACAGGTATCCCAGCATTCCGGCCATCGCTGCGCGAACCGTGGTGCTGTGGACGTGGTGGCGCTCTGGAATCCTTGTCCCATGCGCACCCAGACGCCGCTGGAGCTCTTCGCCACCGATGACCTCATCGAGGAGGACGACCGCGCCATCCGCGACACGGTGCGTCGTTGGGTCGACGACCGGGTGCGGCCGGAGATTGCGGGCTGGTTCGACGCGGGGCAGGTCCCGGCGCGTGAGCTGGCCAAGGAGCTCGGCTCGCTCGGTGTGCTCGGGATGCACCTGCAGGGCTATGGCGCGGCCGGCACCAGCGCCACGGCATACGGGCTGGCCTGCATGGAGCTGGAGGCGGGTGACTCCGGGATCCGTTCCCTCGTGTCGGTGCAGGGGTCGCTGGCGATGTACGCGATCTACGCCCACGGCTCGCCGGAACAGAAGGAGCAGTGGCTGCCCGCGATGTCAGCCGGCGAGGCCATCGGGTGCTTCGGCCTGACCGAACCGGACTTCGGGTCCAACCCGGCCGGGATGCGGACGCGGGCGCGTAGGGACGGTGACGACTGGGTGCTCAACGGCACCAAGATGTGGATCACCAACGGGTCGGTGGCCGATGTGGCCGTCGTGTGGGCACAGACCGACGACGGCATCCGCGGGTTCGTGGTTCCCACTGACAGCAAAGGCTTTTCGGCGCCCGAGATCACCCGCAAGCTGTCGCTGCGCGCCTCCGTCACGGCCGAGCTGGTCCTCGACGACGTGCGCCTGCCGGCCGATGCGGTGCTGCCGGGTGCGCTCGGGTTGTCCGGGCCCCTGTCGTGCCTCACCGAGGCGCGGTTCGGCATCATCTTCGGCTCGGTCGGAGCCGCGCGCGACTGCCTGGAGACGGCCATTGCGTATGCCGGGTCGCGCGAGATCTTCGACCGCCCCCTGGGCGGCTTCCAGGCCACGCAGCTCAAGCTGGCCGACATGACGGTCGAGCTCGGCAAGGCGATGCTGCTCGCGGTGCACCTGGGGCGGCGCAAGGATGCCGGCACCCTCACGGCGCAGCAGGTGAGCCTCGGCAAGCTCAACAATGTGCGCGAGGCGATCGCGATCGCCCGCGAGTGCCGCACCATCCTCGGCGCGGCTGGCATCACGGGGGAGTACCCGATCCTGCGGCACGCCAACAACCTCGAGTCGGTCCTCACCTACGAGGGCACGACCGAGGTGCACCAGCTCGTCATCGGCAAGGCGCTGACGGGGCTCGACGCCTTCCGCTGAGGCGCCGAAACCCGGTGCGGCACAAGCGCATCAGGGACGGTCGATCTCTGCGAAGACGGGTCGTCCCAGGGTCGGCTGCGACAGCAACCGGGCGAAGTCGGTCGTGTTGCGCGAGATCGAGATCAGCAGCTTGCCGCTCTCGAGCTCGATCGACGGGTGGGCCAGCGGTGCGTACTGGAGGGCGCCGCCTCGCTCCCGGAAGGCTGCCCGGACACCCCGCGTCGCCGTCCACGGCCCCGTGGGTGACGTCGAGGTCCAGGCGTAGACGGTGTCGCCGAGGTCGCCGTCGCGCTTGCTGACGATGACGAACCGGCCACCGACCACGTCGACGGACAGGGTCTGCGAGACGCCGCCCCGGGCGGGCAGGATCTGGCGAGCCTGCACATAGTCGGGGACCCAGGCGCGACCGTCCCAGAACCGCCAGGTGCTCCGGTCGCGGGCTTGCGCCTCCGGGGCTCGCGCCACGTAGAGGGCCCGTCCGTACGACGTCCGGGTCGGCAGACGGGTGCCGTAGAGGTAGATCCAGCCGTCCTGCACGGTCATGGCGGAGCCCCAGTTGACCTGGGCGCCGTCCGTGGAGTCGGGCGTGAGGTCGAGCTGGTAGGCCAGCTCCGGAGCGCCATCGCTGGCCTCAGCGGGAAGTGCGAAAACCGTTGCGGTGCTTCCGAGATACGTGAAGTCGAAGGGTCCGCCCGTGCCGCGACGAATCCGTCCCGAGACCACCAGCAGCCCCGTCTGGCGACCGTCCCGCACGACGCCCACCGACATCGGCCAGTGGACGACGCCGTCGGCGCGATCGGGGATGACCGGGCCACGGTCACGGGTCTCGACCTGGGAGGCGCACAGGCCTGAGCTCACCAGCATCGAGTTGGCCACCACCCGCGGAAACACCCGTGAGGACCGCACGGTGTCGCCGAACACCCAGACGATCCGCTGGTCGGGCAGCCGCGCGCTGGCGCCGATGTCGCCGGCCTGCCACAGCGGCAGGTCGAGCCCGGCCACGACCCGGTTCAGCTCGGCCACGGTTACTGGTGGCGACGCGGTGCCCGTGGGTGCCGGGCAGGTCGGCGTCAGCCGCGGGTATGCCGTCGTCGGACTCGCCGTGGGGACGGTGGCGCCACCCGAGCACGCGGCCAGCGCCCCGGCGAGCGCCAGCGATGCCGCGACACCGACGAGGCGTGGCCCGGCGCGCAGCATGCGCCCATCGTAGGGACCGCGCGGTCAGCGCCTGGCGTCAGCCGTCGAATGACACTTCGAGCGTCGTCGGCACGGACTTCAATGCCTGGCTGACGGGGCAGTTCTCCTTGGCCGTGTTGGCGGCCTCCTCGAACTGCTCCGCCGTGATGCCGGGCACGGATCCCTTGGTGGACAACGCGATTCCCGTGATGCCGGTGCCGGGCTGGAAGGTCACCTCGGCCGTGGTGTCGATCGAGGTCGGGGGAGTGCCGGCCTGCGCGAGGCCGTGCGACAGGGCCATCGAGAAGCACGTCGAGTGCGCAGCGGCAATAAGCTCCTCCGGACTGGTCTTCCCGTTCGGCTCCTCGGCCCGCGACGGCCACGACACGGCATACGTGCCGATGCCGGAAGAGTCGAGGGTGACCTCTCCGCTGCCCTCCATGAGGGAGCCTTCCCAGTGGGCGTTGGCGGTGCGGGTGGTGGCCATGCGGGGCTCCTCGGGGTGGTGCGGCTGGGTCGCAAACCACTTTCACGGGTATGCCGCCGCGTGGCAACCGGGCAGCAGACAGGCCCGCCGGGGTCGCCCGGCGGGCCCGCCTTCCCCACCACAGGGACTCTCGCGCGGCTCAGGCGCCGCGCAGCAGCTCCTCGAACCCGGCCGGGACGGTGAAGTCGTCGGTGCGGGTGCGGGAGCCGGTTCGGCCGGCCACGAGGTCGGCCAGCTCGGAGGCGGCGACGGTGATGCGCCGGTCCAGCCCGGAGCTCGCCCCCGCGTCACCGGTGCCACCGATGGCGCCCCAGTCCTCCGAGGCCGCGAACACGGCCGTCGGCACGGTGATCGCCTTGAGGTAGGCGAACAGGGGCCGCATGGCGTGCTCGAGGACGAGGGAGTGCCGGGCGGTGCCGGCCGTGGCGCCCATGAGCACCGGGGTGCCCCGCACGGCGCCCTCGTCGAGCACGTCGATGAACGACTTGAACAGTCCGCTGTAGGACGCCTGGTAGATGGGCGTCACCGCGATGACCGCGTCGGCCTGTTCGACAAACTCGAGTGCCTCGCGCAGCGCACCCGTCGCGAACCCGGTCAGCACCGCGCCGGCCAGGGCCTGGGCGTGGTCGCGCAGGTCGATGACCTCGACCGTGCTGTCGACGCCGCGCTCGAGAGCTGCGTCCCGGGTGGCCCCGGCCAGCCGGTCGGCCAGGAGTCTGGTCGACGACGGCTGGCCGGTGCCGGCCTGGATGACGACGATGCGACGAACGTCGTTGGTGCTGCTGGTCATCGCACTGCCTCCTCGGTGTCCTTCTCTGCGGTGAGTCCGGTGACGTCGTCGACGCCGTGGACGGTGAGGTCACGGGCGCCGCCGGCCGCGGCCACACGCGAGGCGTGGGTCGGGGCGTCGGGCACGTGCTCGGGCTTGCGCGCCGCGGCGATCTTGCGCAGCTCCGGCACGACCTGGGTGCCGAGGATCTCGAGCTGCTCGAGGACCGTCTTCTGCGGCAGGCCCGCGTGGTCGATGAGGAAGAGCTGGCGCTGGTAGTCGCCCACGTCGTCCGCCATCGCGGCATACCGCTCGATCACCTGCTGGGGCGAGCCCACGGTGAGCGGGGTCTCCCGGCTGAAGTCCTCCAGCGACGGGCCGTGCCCGTAGACGGGCGCGTTGTCGAAGTAGGGCCGGAACTCACGCACCGCGTCCTGGCTGTTCTCCCGCATGAACACCTGGCCGCCGAGGCCGACGATGGCCTGGTCGGCCTGGCCGTGGCCGTAGTGCTCGAAGCGGCGGCGGTAGAGCTGCACCATCTGCTTGGTGTGGCTCATCGGCCAGAAGATGTTGTTGTGGAAGAAGCCGTCGCCGTAGTAGGCCGCCTGCTCGGCGATCTCGGGGCTGCGGATCGACCCGTGCCACACGAACGGCGCGACACCGTCGAGCGGCCGCGGGGTCGAGGTGAACGACTGCAGCGGGCTGCGGAACTTGCCGGACCAGGTGACGTTGTCCTCGGTCCACAGGCGGCGCAGCAGGGCGTAGTTCTCGATCGCCAGCGGGATGCCCTCGCGGATGTCCTTGCCGAACCACGGGTAGACCGGGCCGGTGTTGCCGCGGCCGAGCATGAGGTCGACACGGCCGTCAGCGAGGTGCTGCACGTAGGCATAGTCCTCGGCGAGGCGCACCGGGTCGTTGGTGGTGATGAGGGTCGTCGCGGTCGACAGGATGATGTTCTTGGTCTGCGCGGCGATGTTGCCGAGCAGCACCGGCGGGTTGGCCGGCGCGGCGAACGGCGGGTTGTGGTGCTCACCGACGGCGACCACGTCGAGGCCGAGCTGGTCGGCCTGGACGGCGAGCTCGACCATGTTCTTGATCCGCTCGTTCTCGCTGAGGGTCTTGCCGGTGGTGGGGTCCTGGGTGACGTCCCCGACGGTGAAGATTCCGAACTGCATGGTGCTCGCGCTCCTCGCGTTCCCTGGTGGTGGTCCGCCCCGACCTGGGTAGGTCGTTGCGATTTCAACTACCTTAACCGGGAGGGGCGGCGGACTATTCCGTGGGCTCGGCAGTGAGGCCGGTGCAGGGGCGGGAGTCGTTCCACAGCGCGAGGAGACGCGCGCTGTCGGCCGGGCCGGGCTGACGAGGTATGCCGTCGGCGCCGATGAGCATGGGCGTCCACCGCGCGCTCGTGACGACACTGCCGGCCGAGCGCTTGGCTTGCTTCGCGGCGGCCACGTCGACCGACAGGGTCAGCACGCCGGAACGGGAGTCTGGCTCCTTGCTGCGCCACCAGACGAAGTTGCCGAGGCCGTAGTCGACGTAGGCGCGGCCGAGCCACCCGGCGCCGTTGACCCGGTGCGAGTGCCCGCCGACGATGATGTCCGCGCCGGCCCGCTCGAGCACCTGCGCGGTCTGGGTCGAGAGGGTGTCGGGGCACTTCTGGTAGTCGGTCCCCCAGTGCAGGAACACGACGACGAGGTCGTACTTCTTCGCCGCCGCGCGGACGGCAGACTCGATCCGGGTGGGTGGCGTGCTCGACGCAACGCCGCCCTTCCCCGGCCCGGCCGCATAGCGCGCCAGCGTCATCTCCCAGACCTGGTCGACGCCGAACACCGCGACCCTGAGCCCCTTGGCGCGAAGCACCGCGGGCGCGAACGCCTCGTCCTCGTCGGCGCCGATGCCCACGATCGGGATGGGGCTGGTGCGCTTGGCGGCCAGGGTGTCCTGCAGCCCCACCGGCCCGTAGTCGACGCCGTGGTTGTTGGCCATGCTCACCGCATCGATCCCCGCACCCTTGACCGTCTCGAGGGCCGACGCCGGCGCGCGGAAGTGGAACTCCTTGCCGATCTTCGTGCCGCGCTCGGTGATCGCGGTCTCGAGGTTGGCCATCGCCAGGTCGGCGGCGCCCAGGGTCGACTGGAGCTCGGCCAGTCCTTGTGGGTCACGGGCCAGCGGCGCGAGGTAGTCCTCGAAGTGGATGTCGCCCGCGAACGCCATGGTCAACGTGCCCGGGTCGGACGGCGACGTGCTCGTGGCGGCCGAGCCGGACGGGGAGGTGGTCGGGGAGACGGTCGGGGACGGTGCCGCGGCCGCGGTGGTCGTCGGGTTGGAGGGCGCGGCCGCGTCGGCGGCAGGCGTGGGCGTCTCGTCCGTGGCCGCAGAGCAGGCGGCGAGCAGCACGGTCCCGGCGACCAGTGCAGGGGCCATCCGACGCATGGGCGGAGTCTAGGTGCGGCCTAGGATCACGGCCGTGGAGGCAGCGCTCGTGGGTCACGCCCGGTTCGGGTCGCTCCTCGCGAGCGACCCCGTCGAGGTGCGCCACCACCTGGCCGACCTCCCCGACGGGTTCTGGGCCGTCGTCGTCACCTTCGAGGGCGCCGTCACGGCCGTGCGCTTCCAGACGGTCGACCGGTATGCCGCCCACCCGGCGCCCGCTGCCGGCTCACCTGAGTGGTCGCCGCTGGAAGGGGGGTGGGCCACGAGCCTGGACCACGCGGCATACCTCGACGGGGTGGACGAGATCCGGCGGCGCATTGCGGCCGGCACGGTCTACCAGGTGAACCTCTGCCGGGTGCTGAGTCACGCGTTGCCCGACGACGCCGACCTCGACGGTCTCGCGGCGCTCCTCGCGCGGGGCAACCCCGCCCCGCATGCGGCGCGGATCCACGTGCCCGGGGCGGGGCTCGACGTCGTGTGCGCCAGCCCGGAGGCATTCCTGCTGCGCGACGGCGCGCGGCTCGAGTCGCGCCCCATCAAGGGCACGGCCGCGACGCCGGAGGCGATGCTGCCCAAGGACTACGCCGAGAACGTCATGATCGTCGACCTGGTGCGCAACGACCTGTCGCACGTGTGCCGTGAGGGGACGGTGCGGGTCGACCGGCTGTGCGGGTTCGAGCGGCATCCCGGTTTGCTGCACCTCGTGTCAGACGTGGTCGGGGAGTTGCGTCCCGGCGTCGACTGGCCGGAGATCATGGCGGCGGCGTTTCCTCCCGGTTCGGTCTCTGGCGCGCCGAAACACACTGCGCTGCAAGCGATCTCGGACCTCGAGCCGGTGCCGCGCGGGCCCTACTGTGGCGCGATCGGCTGGGTCGATGTCGACGCGGGGCGCGCGGAACTCGCCGTGGGGATCCGCACGTTCTGGGCAGAGAAGGACGACGAGGGGCAGCGCTGGCTGCGGTTCGGCACCGGTGCCGGCATCACGTGGGGGTCGGACCCCGAGCAGGAATGGGGGGAGACTCAGGTGAAATCCCGACGTCTTGTAGGACTGGCATCTGGAAGGGTGGAGACATGAGCGACAACGAGCCGAGAGTCTGGGTCAACGGACGACTGACCGCTGTCGACGAACCGTCGATCACGGCGCTCGACCACGGCGTCACTGTCGGTGACGGCGCGTTCGAGACCGCCAAGATCGACCGGGGACAGGTGTTCGCGGCCACGCGGCACGCGCGCCGGCTCGACCGCACGCTGGCCGGGCTCGGGCTGCCGCCGGCCGACCACGACTACATCGCCGAGGGGGCCAAGGCGGTCCTGGGAGCCGGTCCGGAGATCGAGTTCGGACGTCTGCGCTACTCCGTGACCGGTGGGGCCGGGCCACTCGGCTCGGACCGCGACGACAGCCCGCTGACCTACATCGTCACCGCCGCCGCCCAGCCGCGACCGCCGCAGAGCGCATCGGTGGCCGTGGTGCCGTGGGTGCGCAACGAACGCTCCGCGGTGGCCGGCCTCAAGACCACCTCGTATGCCGAGAACGTCGTCGCGCTGGCCTACGCCAAGGAGCGCGGGGCGATCGAGGCGGTCTTCGCCAACACCCGCGGCGAGCTGTGCGAGTGCACCGGGTCCAACATCTTCGTGGTGTCCGGCGGAGTGCTGCTGACGCCGCCACTGGAGTCGGGGTGCCTCGCCGGCATCACCCGCGAGGTCGTCGTCGAGTGGTGCCGCGAGGACGGCATGGACGTGCGCGAGCAGACGCTGCCGGTCGAGGTGCTGCGGGAGGCGGACGAGGTCTTCATCACCAGCTCGACCAAGGACGTGCTCGGCATCCACGCCGTGGACGACCGGGCGCTCGAGGTGGGGCCGGTGACGCGGCGGGCTGCGGAAGTGTTCGCGCGGTTCTCGGCAGAGCGGATGGACCCGTGACCCAGGCAGACAAGACCAACACCGAGACCAAGGACCAGTCGCAGGACGACGACGACTGGGAGTGGCGGCGCAAGATCCGCCAACACCCCACGATGTACCCGGTCTACCGGGTGGCCATCATCGTGCTCGGGTTCGTCGTCACGATCGGTGGCCTGGCGCTGGTGCCGCTGCCGGGGCCCGGCTGGCTCATCGTCTTTGCGGGCATCGCGATCCTCGCCTCGGAGTTCGAACCGGCCGAGCGGCTGCTGCACTGGGGCAAGGCCCGGCTCAAGGACTGGACCGACTGGCTCGAGCCCAAGCCACTGTGGGTCAAGGGCCTCGTCGGCCTGGCCACGCTCGTCCTGGTGCTGGCCGTGTTCTGGGCGCTCTTCGCCGTGAGCGGTGTGCCCACCTGGTTCCCCGACTTCGCCGAGGACCGTCTCGTGCAGCTGCCGGGCCTCGGCCGCTGAGACAGCTGCACTTGTTGCCGGTTGGGCGGCATGTCGACGTGATTTCGGGCCAGGGTGCCGAGTCGCCGGCAACGAGTCGGGTGGCACTGCACTGGTTGCCGGTTGGGCGGCATGTCGACGTGATTTCGGTCCAGGGTGCCGAGTCGCCGGCAACCAGTGGGTGGCGCTCGGCTCGCCCCCGGATTTCGTGTCGGGGCGCGGGTGCGGCTATTCTTCCCCAGCGCCCGCATAGGCGCCTGGACGTGTAGCTCAGTTGGTTAGAGCGTTCGCTTCACACGCGAGAGGCCAGGGGTTCGAGTCCCTTCACGTCCACCACCTTCTGTTCAGCTCGACGCCCCGGTGAGGATGTCCCGGAGCACGGCAGCCTCGCTGATGTCAGCGGCCTTGGACGCCGTGATGAGGGTGAGCGGACCCTTGGCGGCCATCGCCCGCAACTGGTCCAGCGCCTGAGCACGCTCGGGGTCCTGCAGCTCGGCCCGGTACCGCTTCTGGAACTCGGGCCATTTCGCCGGGTCGTGCTCATACCACTTGCGCAGCTCGGTCGACGGTGACACATCCTTCAGCCACTCGGTGAGGTCCGCCTTCTCCTTGCTCACCCCGCGCGGCCAGAGCCGGTCGACCAGGACCCGCTGGCCGTCTGACTTCTCAGGCGGGTCGTACGCCCGCCGCACCTGCACGGCATACCTCGTCGTCATGCGACTCATCATGCGCGCCCAGAACCTGCCAGGCACCTCGGGGAAGCCTCGTCAGCCCAGGTCGAGCATGCGCGCTGCCCGCAACGCCACGTCGAGTTCCGTCAGCTGGCTCGGACGGGCGACATCGCGGCCGGTCAGGTCCTGGAGCCGGCCCAACCGGTAGCGCACCGTGTTGCGGTGCACATGCAGCTGCTCGGCGGCAGTGGCGGTCGAGCCGTCGGCGTCGATCCACGCGCGGGCAGTCGCCAGCAGCACCTCGCGGTCGTCGGACGGCAGCCCCAAGACCCCGTCGAGCACGGCGCGGGCGAACACGGCCGACTGCTCAGGGGTGCTGGCGAGCACCAGGTCCAGCGCCCCCGGGTCGTAGCGGGTGACACCGGAAGGCGCTGCGCCACAAGCGATTCCAGCCTGCCGCCGCGCAGCAGGGGCCTGGTCGAGCCCGTCGAACGGCGCGCTGACACCGACGCGCCCCACGGCCAGGGGAGCCAGCAGCTCGACCAGCAGGGACTCGTCGGCGTCCCGGCGCAGCGCCACCACCCCGTCCTGGTGGTCGTGCTCCATCCGCCACGCCGAGTCCAGACCGCGCCCAGCCAGCACCCGTTCCGCCCGGGGCAGCGCCTCGGTGCCCGGCGGCCGGCACAGGGCCGTGACCACGACGAACCGGCCGTCCCGGTCGAACGGCAGCGCCGCCGCGGTGGCCCACAGATCGGCGTCGGCAGTCATCTCGCCGTCGAGGACGGTGCCGACGATCGCGGCGCGCAGCTGGGCATCGCGCCGCGCCCGCTCGGCCGAGGCGGCCCGGTAGGCGTCGGTCACGTGCGTCGCGAGGTCGTCGCTCACCGACCAGATGTCGGCCGCGGCCCGCAGCAGCGCGTCATGAGCCTCCGGAGACGCCTGCTCCACCAACAGCTCCCACACGAAACGGCCACCGATGCGAAAGGCCGAGAGCACGGCGGCATATGGCACGCCGGCCTCGGCCCGCGCGGCCCCCGTGGCGCGGGGTGCCTCAAGGGTGACCGACGGTTCGCCGGCCAGCTCGCCGAGCACGTACCGCATGTTGTCGGCGCACGAGGCGTAGAGGTCCTCCAGGCTGACGGCGTCGCCGGCGGCGTAAAGGGGGATCTCGGCGAGGATCCGCTCGGCCATGCGGTGGCCGAGCCGGGTCGCGTCGGGCAGCAGCCGACGGCTCAGGTCCCTGACCTCCGGCGCAACCTCGGGCACCCGAACACGCTATCGCGGGCCGTTGTGCGGTGGCACAACCACGCGCCTCCCAAGTCGGTGCCCGCAAACGATGACCCGGTATGCCGCGTGGGCGGACTCTGGAGGGAACCTCACCCGAGCCGCCCAGGAGCCATCCATGAACCTCGCCAGCCTCTTCACCAGCACCGCCGCCGCCCAGCCCGAGCGGGTCGCCCTGCACCTGCACGGCGCGGGCGACACGACCTACGGCCAGCTCGACGACGCCAGCGCCCGCTTCGCCGGCCTCCTCGCCGGGCTGGGCGTCGCACCCGGGGACCGCGTCGGACTCATGCTCCCCAACACCCCAGACTTCCCGGTCGCCTACTACGGCATCCTGCGCCTCGGTGCCGTCGTCGTGCCCATGAACCCGCTGCTCAAGGCGCGCGAGGTCGCCTACTACCTCGGCGACTCGGGCGCGCGGGTCATCGTGACCGGGCCGATGAGCCGCTCCGAGGTCGAGGAGGGCGCCGCCCAGGTCGACGGAGTCGAGGTCGTCGTCGCGGAACCGGAGACGCTGGCGACCCTGCTGTCCGAGCAGACGCCCGCGAGCGAGGTCGTCGAGCGCGCCGAGGACGACACCGCGGTCCTGCTCTACACCTCCGGCACGACCGGTCGGCCCAAGGGCGCAGAGCTCACGCACGACAACCTGGTCAACAACGTGCGCATCACCCAGTCCGACCTCATCCAGCTCACAGCGGACGACGCCGTCTTCGGCGGGCTGCCGCTCTTCCACGCGTTCGGCCAGTCCTGCACCCTCAACACCGCCATGGCGGCGGGCGCCCGGTTGCTCCTGCTGCCGCGGTTCGACGCCCGCGCCGCCGCGAGCCTGCTCGCCGAGCAGGGCGCCACCGTCTTCGCCGGTGTGCCGACGATGTATGCCGCGTTGCTCGGTCTGGGTGACGACGCACCGTCGCTGCCCGCGCTGCGGGTGTGCGTCTCCGGTGGCGCGGCGATGCCGGTCGAGGTGCTGCACCGGTTCGAGGAGCGGTTCGACACCATCGTGCTCGAGGGCTACGGCCTGTCCGAGACCTCGCCGGTGGCGTCGTTCAACCTGCCGGACCGCGAGCGGCGGGCCGGGTCGATCGGCCTGCCGGTGACGGGGGTCGAGATGCGGGTCGTCGACGCCGACGGAGAGCCGGTCGAGACCGGCGCGGTGGGGGAGGTCGCGATCCGTGGCCACAACGTCATGAAGGGCTACTGGAACAAGCCCACCGAGACTGCTGCGGTGCTGTCCGACGACGGCTGGTTCCGCACCGGCGACATGGGCCGCGTCGACGACGACGGCTACTTCTACATCGTCGACCGGCTCAAGGACCTCGTCATCCGTGGTGGCTTCAACGTCTACCCCCGCGAGATCGAGGAGGTCCTCTACGAGCACCCGCAGGTCGCCGAGGCCGCCGTCATCGGCGTTCCCCACCCGACACTGGGGGAGGAGGTCGCCGCCGCGGTGGCACTGCGTCCCGGGTCGACGGTGACCGAGGACGAGCTGCGCGACTACGTCAAGGGCCAGGTCGCGGCATACAAGTATCCGCGGCTGGTGTGGTTCGTCGACGAGCTGCCCAAGGGCGCCACCGGCAAGATCCTCAAGCGCGAGATCGTGCCGCCCACGACCGGAGCGGAGGCGTGACGATGACCACCACGACGCACGCCTGCGACGAGACCGCCAACGTCTCCGTCGCCCTCGACCACCTGCTCGTGCAGGCGGCCATCGGGCCGGCCCGCCGGTTCGCGCCGGACGGCTCGACCGCCCGCTGGGCCCTGTCGCTGCTGCGGCACCCGCGGCAGACGGCCACCCGGCTGGTCGAGCTCGGTGTGGAGTCCGGCCGGATCGTCGCCGGGGCCTCCCCGCTGGCGCCGGACAAGCGCGACCGGCGCTTCGCCGACGCGGCCTGGTCGGACAACCCGGTGCTCCACCGCCTGCTCCAGCTCTACCTCGCCAGCGGACGCACCGTCGACCAGCTCGTCGCGAACGCCGACCTGTCCGACCGTGACCGTCAGCGGGTCAAGTTCCTCCTCGAGAACGTCGTCGAGGCCGCATCGCCGAGCAACGTGCCGCTGGTCAACCCCGAGTCGGCCAAGACGGTCGTCGACACCGCCGGACTCAGCCTCCTGCGCGGCGGCAGCCAGCTCGTCAAGGACCTGGCCTCGGCGCCCCGCATCCCCGAGATGGTCGACACCACGTCCTTCGAGGTGGGGGAGAACATCGCCGCGAGCGAGGGCGCCGTGGTGCTGCGCACCGAGGTCTTCGAGCTGATCCAGTACGCGCCGACGACCAAGGAGGTCAACGAGATCCCGCTGTTGATCGTGCCGCCGACGATCAACAAGTTCTACGCGATCGACCTCGCCCCCGGCCGCAGCCTCGTGGAGTATGCCGTGGGGCAGGGACGGTCGACGTTCGTCATGTCGTGGCGCAACCCCGACGCCCGGCACGCCGAGTGGGAGTTCGACACCTACGTGCGGGCCATCCTCGACGCCCTCGACGCGGTCGAGGAGGTGAGCGGCAGCTCCTCGACGATGCTCGGGGGGATCTGTTCGGGAGGGATCCTCGCAACCATCACCGCGGCATACCTCGCGGGCATCGGCCGCCAGGACCGGCTCGCCGGCCTGCTCCTCGCCGTCACCGTCATCGACAACGCGGACGCCGGGACACTGTCGGCGCTCATGGACGCCGACCTGGCGCAGAAGGCCAAGGCGAAGTCGGCGCGCGCGGGCTACCTCGACGGCAAGGCACTCGCGGAGGTGTTCGCGTGGCTGCGGCCGAGTGACCTGGTGTGGAACTACTGGGTCAACAACTACCTGCTGGGCAAGCGGCCGCCGGCCTTCGACATCCTGTTCTGGAACGCCGACACCACGCGGATGGCGGCCGGGCTGCACGCCGACTTCGTCGACATGGCGATGGAGAACAAGCTCACCAAGCCCGGTGCGCTCACGGTGCTGGGGCAGCCGATCGACCTCGGCGCGATCACCGTCGACGCCTACATCGTCGCCGGGATCGCCGACCACATCACGCCGTGGCAGAACTGCTACCGCACGACCCAGCTGCTCGGTGGGAAGAGCCGGTTCGTGCTCTCGACGAGCGGTCACATCGCCGCGCTGGTCAACCCGCCCGGCAACCCGCGGTCGAGCTTCCACACGAACGACGACCAGGGGACTGACGCCAAGGCCTGGCTCCGCGACGCGACCCTGCACGAGGGCACCTGGTGGACGGACGTGTCGGCCTGGCTGGACGAGCGCAGCGGCGGGCGCAAGCGCGCGCCGAAGAAGCTCGGCTCCACCCGGTTGCAGCCCCTCGCGGAGGCACCCGGCACCTATGTCTTCGACCACTGAGCTGTCCCCGACCCACGAAAGCGAGAACGTCATGAACACCGACCGCACTGCATCCTTCCCGCACCTGGGCCGCTCGCGTGGCACCGACTTCTTCCGGATCGCCGACCAGCTGACCGAGGAGGAGCGGGGCTACTGGGACACCGCCCGCCGGTTCGTCGACGACGAGGTCCTGCCCGTCATCGCCGACCACTGGGAGCGCGCCGAGTTCCCGCGCGACCTGGTGCGGCGGCTCGGTGAGCTCGGACTCGTCGGGGACGGGATCGAGGGCTACGGCTGCCCGTCGATGAGCCCCCTCGCCAGTGGGCTCGTGCACATGGAGCTCAACCGGGGCGATGGCAGCCTGGGCACCTTCCTCGGCGTGCAGGCCGGGCTGGCGATGCAGTCGATCGCGATGCTCGGTTCGCAGGAGCAGAAGCAGCGGTGGCTGCCGGCGCTTGCCAAGGTCGAGGCGTTCGGGGCGTTCGCGCTCACCGAGCCCACGCACGGGTCGGACTCGGTCTCGCTCGAGACCACGGCCCGGCGCGAGGGCGACGAGTGGGTGATCGACGGCGTCAAGAAGTGGATCGGCAATGGCAGCATCGCCGACGTCGTCGTGCTGTGGGCGCGTGACGTCGAGGACAAGAAGGTCAAGGGCTTCCTCGTCGACCCGGCCTCGGAGGGGTTCACGGCCGAGCGGATCGACGGCAAGGGCTCGTTGCGGTGTGTGTGGCAGGCGCAGCTGACGCTCTCCGGCGTACGCGTCGCGGAGGCCGACCGGCTGCCCGGCGCGAGCTCGTTCGCCGACACGGCCCGTGTCCTCGCCGGCACGCGCAACGCGGTCGCCTGGGGAGCGCTGGGACACGCCACCGCGGCCTACGACATCGCCATGGACTACTGCTCCACGCGGGAGCAGTTCGGCAAGCCGCTGGTGTCGTTCCAGATCGTGCAGGAGCGGCTCGTCAAGATGCTGGCCGAGGTGTGCTCCATGCAGCTCTACTGCCTGCGGCTGGCGAGGCTCATCGAGGAGGGGGAACTGACCGACACGATCGCTGCCCTCGCCAAGATGAACAACACGCGTCGCGCACGCGAGGTCATTGCCGAGGGGCGAGACCTGTTGGGCGGCAACGGGATCCTGCTCGACTTCCACGTGATGCGGCACCTGGCCGACATGGAGGCGCTGCACACCTACGAGGGCACCGAGACGATCCAGACACTGATCGTGGGCCGCGACATCACGGGCGTGGGTGCGTTCGTGTGAGCCGGGTCCCTCTCGTCCGCACCGTCACGGTCCACGGCCAGCGTCTACGCGTGTCGGTGCGTCCCGGCACCGGCTCGGGCCCACCGCTGTTGCTGTGCAACGGGATCGGCGCAAGCCTGGAGCTCCTCGACCCGTTTGTCGACGCCCTGGACCCGCAGATCGAGGTGGTGCGCTTCGACGTGCCGGGGGTGGGTGGCTCACCCGACCCGGCGACCCCTTACCGGTTCGTCACGCTGGCGCGGCTCGTCACCCGGCTGATGAGCCAGCTCGGCCACGAGACGTTCGACGTGCTCGGCATCTCGTGGGGTGGGGGACTGGCCCAGCAGCTCGCCCTGCAGTACCCACGCCGGGTGCGACGTCTCGTCCTCGTGGCGACCGGCACGGGGTCGCTCATGGTGCCCGCCGGCCCGCGTGTGCTGTGGACGATGGCGACCCCTCGGCGCTACCGAGACCCGGAGTTCGCCGAGCAGGTCGGCGGCCTGCTCTACGGCGGCACGCTGCGTGACGACCCGACCGTGGTGCGGCACCTCCTGCACGACCGGTCACGGGTGGGCAGCCGCCGGGGCTACCTCCTGCAGCTGCTCGCGGGCGCGGGCTGGACGAGCCTGCCCTTCCTGCCCCTGCTGCGACAGCCCACGCTCGTCCTCGCCGGCCGCGACGACCCCCTCATCCCGGTCGCCAACGCGCGCATCCTGGGGCGCCTCATCCCGCGTGCCCGGGTCGAGCTCTACGACGACGGCCACCTCGCCCTCGTCACCCGCGCCGACCTGCTGGCGCCCAAGGTGGCCGCCTTCCTGGGTGCCAGAATGAGCCGGTGAGCACTGCGAGCGTCCAGTCGATCCACGTCTACCCCACCCACGGCGAGCCCGGGCAGGACCTCACGGCTGTCGAGGTCAGCGAAGCGGGCCTTTCCGGTGACCGGCCGAAGAAGGCGCCGGTCATGGTGCTGTCCGCCGAGGACACCAGCGGTGCTCGCGCGAACTTCGTCGTCGACCTCGGCGCGGACGAGCTCGCGGCCGCGATTGACCAGGTCATCGAGGTGGGCGAGGTGGAGCTCGCCGTCACCGGGACTGCCGGCAACTGCCCCGGCGTGTATGCCGCGGTGGGCCGCGGCGGGACGGTGCGCGTGGGTGACGTGGTCACCGTCCGAGAACCCGGGTGACGGGCGTCTGGGCGGAGGAATAGTGTCGGGGTCGTGCCTTCGTTCATCGAAGTGGAACCGGGGAAGATCGTCCGTCTGAGCGACGACCCGTGGGTCGCGCACGAGCAGGGCGTGGCCCAGCTGGTGCGCAGCTACCGGGCCATCCCGGCGGGGCAGCCGGTGCGCCTGGCGAAGAAGACGTCGAACCTGTTCCGTGCGCGGGCCGCGACCGACGTTCCGGGCCTCGATGTGAGCGGTCTCGGTGGCGTGATCGAGGTCGACGCCGACGCGCAGACTGCCGACGTCCAGGGCGTCTGCACCTACGAGGACCTCGTGGACGCGACCTTGCCGTACGGCCTTGCGCCGCAGGTGGTTCCGCAGCTCAAGACCATCACGCTGGGCGGTGCCGTCACCGGCCTGGGCATCGAGTCGAGCTCGTTCCGTGCGGGGCTGCCGCACGAGTCGGTGCTGGAGATGGATGTCCTGACCGGCGCCGGCGAGGTCATCACAGCGCGGCCCGAGGGCGAACATGCCGACCTGTTCCACGCTTTCCCCAACTCCTACGGCACGCTCGGCTACGCCACCCGGCTCAAGATCGCGCTTGAGCCGGTGGACCCCTATGTCTCCCTTCGCCACGTGCGGTTCCACGACCTCGAGACCCTCGTCGCCACCATCGGTGACATCACCGCGGCCGGCGAGCACGACGGCATGCCGGTCGACTATCTGGACGGCGTCGTCTTCTCGGCCACCGAGTCCTATCTGACGCTCGGCACCAAGACCGCCGCGCCCGGACCGGTGTCGGACTACACCGGCCAGCACATCTACTACCGCTCGATCCAGCACGACTCGCCACTGCCGAAGGTCGACCGGCTCACGACCCACGACTACCTGTGGCGCTGGGACACCGACTGGTTCTGGTGCAGCAGGGCGTTCGGGACACAGAACCCCACGATTCGCCGGCTGTGGCCACGCCGCTACAAGAGGTCCTCCTTCTACTGGAAGCTCGTCGCCCTCGACCGTCGGTACGACATCGCCGACAGGCTCGAGGCACGCAAGGGTCAGCCCCCACGCGAGCGGGTCGTGCAGGACATCGAGGTGCCGCTGGGACGCACCGCCGAGTTCGTCCACTGGTTCCTGCGCGAGATCCCGATCGAGCCGATCTGGTTGTGCCCCGTGCAAACTCGCGCCAGCTGGCCGCTCTACCCGCTCGAGCCCGGCGAGCTCTACGTCAATGTCGGGTTCTGGTCGACGGTGCCCCGCGACCCCGTGGACCCGGCGGCGGCGAACAAGCTCATCGAGGACGAGGTGAGCGCCCTCGACGGCCACAAGTCCCTCTACTCCGACGCGTTCTACGACGAGGACACCTTCTGGCGGCTCTACGGCGGCGACGGGTATGCCGCGGTCAAGCGCCGGTACGACCCCGACTCCAGACTGCTCGATCTCTACTCCAAGGCGGTGCGACGCAAGTGACCATCCTCAAGACCAACCGGAACGACTCCCAGCACGTGGAGCGACTCTCGATGGCGCAGATCCTCGAGGCGGTCACCCCCGACAACGTGCCGTTCCGGTTCAGCGCCTACGACGGGTCGACGACCGGCCCGGCTGACGCGACCTTCGGCATCAACCTCCGCACGCCCCGGGGGGCCAGCTACATCGCCACCGCACCTGGGGACCTCGGCATGGCCAGGGCATACATCGCCGGCGACCTCGACCTCGAGGGCGTCCACCCGGGCGACCCCTACCCGTTGCTCACCGCCATGGGCGACATGCACTTCGCCATGCCCCCGGCCCGCACCGTGGCCGCCATCGCCCGGTCGCTCGGTGTCGACCTGCTCAAGCCTCCGCCACCTCCGCCGCAGGAGGCGCTGCCGCGGTGGCGCCGGGTCGCAGAAGGCTTGCGGCACAGTCGAACTCGCGATGCCGACGCGATCCACCACCACTACGACGTGTCGAACCGGTTCTACGAGATGGTCCTCGGCCCGTCGATGACCTACACGTGCGCGTGCTACCCGACCGAGACCGCGACGCTCGAGGAGGCGCAGGAGAACAAGTACCGCCTCGTCTTCGACAAGCTGCGCCTCAAGGAGGGTGACCGGCTGCTCGACATCGGCTCGGGCTGGGGCGGGATGGTGCGGTATGCCGCACGGCGGGGCGTGCGGGTCATCGGCGCCACCCTCTCGCGGGAGCAGGCGCAGTGGGCGCAGGACGCGATCCGCAGGGAGGGCCTGCAGGACCTCGCGGAGGTGCGGTTCAGCGACTACCGCGACGTGGCCGAGTCCGGCTTCGACGCCGTCTCGTCGATCGGGCTCACCGAGCACATCGGGGTCCGCAACTACCCGGCCTACTTCAGGTTCATCAAGGACCGGCTGCGCCCCGGCGGTCTCGTCCTCAACCACTGCATCACCCGCCCCGACAACCGGGGTCGCGCCAGTGCCGGCGCCTTCATCGACCGCTACGTCTTCCCCGACGGTGAGCTCACCGGCTCCGGCACCATCATCAGCTCGATGCAGGACGTCGGCCTCGAGGTACGCCACGAGGAGGACCTGCGCGAGCACTACGCCCTGACCCTGGCTGGTTGGTGCCAGTACCTCGTCGACAACTGGGACGAGTGCGTGGCCGAGGTCGGCGAGGCCACGGCACGGGTGTGGGGTCTCTACATGGCCGGCTCCCGGGTCGGCTTCGAGCGCAACATCGTCCAGCTGCACCAGGTGCTCGCGGTCAAGCTCGACGGGCAAGGCAGGGCGGCCCTGCCCCTGCGCCCGTGGTGGCAGGCCTGAGGCCGTGGAGCAGCGCGTCTCACTGGTCACCCTGGGTGTTCGTGACCTCGGCCGGTCCGAGCGGTTCTACACCGATCTCGGCTGGCAGCACACGAGCGATGACGATGGTGTCGTGTTCTTCCAGTGCGGTGGTCTCGTGGTCGCTCTGTGGGACCGTGAGGCACTCGCGGTGGACTCGGAGGTCGAGGACTCCGGCGGCTGGGGCGGTGTGACCCTCGCGCTCAACGTGCGCTCACCCGACGAGGTCGACGAGGTGCTGGCCCAGGCCGCCGCGGCCGGTGCGGTGATCGGGCGCCCCGGCGCCGACACGTTCTGGGGCGGCTACTCCGGCATCTTCGTCGACCCCGACGGTCACCCCTGGGAGGTCGCGCACAACCCGTTCTGGACCGTCACCGACGACGGGCGCACACTTCTGCGCGGCGAGTAGCCGACCTGGTGGAACGGGTCGGCTACTCGATGGGTTCGAGCAGCTCGGTGCCGAGCCAGGCCCGCGGGATGCCGAACGCGTCCACGAGGGTCTGGGCGTGCGGTGCGAGGGCGGCGCACAGGTCGTTGACCGCGGCGGTCACCTGCTTGCTGCGGGCGGGCGTGACCCGGCCGTGCTCGAGGAACCACCCCTTGTGCGCCTCGATGGTCGACAGCGCGTAGAGGTCGCACACCCGGCCGAGCATCTCGCGCGCCGGCGCGTCGTCACAGTTGTCGATGGCGGCGACGAACGACTCGAGGATGACCCGGTCGACGTGCGCCCGGGCGGCCTCGACGACGTGGTCCTGGCTCTCGTTGAAGACGGCGAACAGGTCGGCGCCCGGCTTGCCGGCCTTGCGCAGCCGCAGCGCCACCGTCTCGAGCAGGTGGCGTTCGCGGTCCTCGAAGAGGTCGAGCTGCCAGCCCCGGTCGGTCGGTCCCTTGTCGCTGTCGCGGCCGGGTGCCGCGTCGATGAGCCGCTGGACGAGGCCGCGAGCAGCGGTGCGCTCGACGAGCTGCCCGGCGAACTGGCGTGCGCCGAACTTGACCATGCCGAGGGTGTCGAGGTCACCGAAGCTGTCGCGGTAGTTGGTCAGGAGTCCCTTGGCGACCAGCTGGAGCAGCACGGTGTTGTCGCCCTCGAACGTGGTGAAGACATCGGTGTCGGCCTTGAGCGCAGGCAGCCGGTTCACGGCGAGGTAGCCCGCGCCTCCACACGCCTCACGGCACATCTGGATCGTCGCCGTGGCGTGCGCGGTCGACGCCACCTTGATGCCCGCCGCCCGCGACTCCAGCTCCCGCTGCTTGTCCTCGTCGACCTGCTCCGCGCCCTGCACGTCGTGCATGAACGCCACGAGGTCGTTCTGGGCGAGCTGGAGCGCATAGGACTTGGCGAGGGCGGGCAGCAGCTTGCGCTGGTGGACGCGGTAGTCGATCAGCCGCACCTCGGCGTCGTCGCCGGGTGCCGCGAACTGACGCCGGTGGCCGGCATACGTGACGGCGAGGGTGAGCGCGGTGCGCGTGGCTGCGCCGGCGCCGCCAGCAACGCTGATGCGCCCCCGCACCAAGGTGCCGAGCATGGTGAAGAACCGGCGGGTCTGGTTCTCGATGGGGGAGGTGTAGGTGCCGTTCTCGTCGATGTCGCCGTAGCGGTTCAGCAGGTTGGTGCGCGGCACCCGCACCTGGTCGAAGCTGAGCCGTCCGTTGTCGACCCCGAGCAGGCCGGCCTTGGCGCCGCAGTCGCCGATGGTGACCCCCGGCATCGGTGCACCGCTCTCGTCGCGGATCGGCACCAGCACACAGTGCACACCATGGTTCTCGCCGTCGACGAGCAGCTGCGCGAAGACGGCAGCCATGCGTCCGTCGCGGGCTGCTCCACCGATGTAGTCCTTGCGCGCGGCCGGCGTGGGAGTGTGCACGACGATCTCGTCGGCGTCCTTGTCGTAGGTCGCCGTGGTGCCGAGCGACTGCACGTCCGACCCGTGACCCGTCTCGGTCATGGCGAAGCACCCGGGGAGGGTCGCGTCGATGATCGAGGGCAGGTATGCCGCGTGGTGCCGCTGGGTGCCCAGGTTGCTCACCGCGCCGCCGAAGAGACCCCAGTGCACCCCGGCCTTGACCATGAGCGACAGGTCGGCATGGCCGACGACCTCGAAGGCAGTGACCGATCCGCCCAGGTCGCCGGACCCACCCTGGGCGACGGGGAACCCGCGTCGCGGGTGGCCGGTCGCCGCGATCTCGCGCACCTGCTCGGCGACGCGGGCGCGGTACTCGTCCATGGTGAGTTCCTTGGTCGGCGGCATGAACATCGCCGGGTCGAACTCGGTGCGGGTCTCGTTGCGGATGTCCGCCCAGCGGCCGTCGAGGGTCGTGCGCAGTGCCGTGGTGAGGTCTGTCATTGGTTACTCCGAGTGGGTCCAGGCGGACGAGAGCCCGCTCCAGGCAAGGTCGGTCAGGTGGGTCGTGAGGGTGGCGCGGGTCATCGCGGTGGGAGCGGTGAGCCACTGGTCAGCGGCGGCCCGCACCATGCCGACCAGCCCGGCGGCCCAGACCGCGGCGGGTGCGTCGTCCTGCCCGCCGGCCTCGAGCGCTGCCGCGATGACGAGAGTCAGCTGGGCCGCGATGTGGTCGGTCACCGGGCTGGCGGGGTCACCGTCCGCCGGGGTCTCCAGCAGGGGTGCGTTGACGACGAACCGGTAGACCTCGGGGTCCTTCTCCACCAGGCCGAGGTAGGCGTTGATCGCCGCGGCGATGAGCGCACGCGGCTCTCCGACGGCGCTGCCCAGGTTGCCCTCGGTGGCGCCCATGGCCGTGCCGAGGTCACGCAGGATCCGGGCGTCGACGCTCTCGCACACCGCGGCATACAGGCCCTGGCGGTCGGTGAAGTGGCGGTAGACCACGGTCTTGGAGGTGCCGGCCTCGGCGGCGATGTCGTCCATGCCCACCGCGGCGCCGTGCACCCGGATGGCCCGCAGGGTCGCCTCGACGAGCTCGCGGCGCCGGCTGGCGCGGTGCTGCTCCCAACGCGTGCTGCGGCCGTCCTGCGACGGGGTGGTGGTCGTGCTCACAGCCGCGACAGTAGCAGGTACTAGCCGTACCTGCTACTGTCAGTATCGAATAGGTGGGCGGGTCGCGGTGACCCGCCCGGACACACCCGAGGAGCAACCCGTGGCAACCAGATCCACAGCCCCATCCAGCAAGTCGTCGAGCCCTCAGCCACGTCGTGCCGCTGTCATCGGTGGTAACCGAATTCCCTTTGCCCGGGCCAACTCCACGTACTCCCACGCCTCCAACCAGGACATGCTGACGGCGACGCTCGACGGGCTCGTGGCCCGGTTCGGGCTGGCGGGGGAGCAGGTCGGTGAGGTGGTCGCCGGCGCCGTGCTCAAGCACAGTCGTGACTTCAACCTGACCCGCGAGTCGGTCCTCGGGTCCAGCCTCGCGCCCACCACCCCGGCCTACGACGTCCAGCAGGCCTGTGGCACCGGGCTGGAGGCGGCGATCCTGGTCGCCAACAAGATCGCGCTCGGCCAGATCGAGTCTGGCATCGCCGGGGGCACGGACACCGCGTCTGACGCGCCGATCGCCCTCAACGAAGGGCTGCGCCAGACCCTGCTCGCCGCCAACCGGGCCAAGACCCCCGTGCAGCGCGCCAAGGCCCTCACCGGTCTGCGGCCGAACCAGCTCGTGCCCTCGATCCCGCAGAACGTCGAGCCGCGCACCGGCCTGTCGATGGGCGAGCACATGGCCCAGACGGCCAAGCAGTGGGGCATCAGCCGCGAGGCCCAGGACGAGCTCGCGGCCTCGTCGCACCAGCACCTCGCTGCCGCGTACGAGAGGGGCTTCTTCGACGACCTGCTGACGCCGTTCAAGGGGCTCACGAGGGACCAGAACCTGCGGCCCGACTCCTCGGTCGACAAGCTCGCCAAGCTGAACCCCGTTTTCGGCAAGGGCGCCGACGCGACCATGACCGCCGGAAACTCGACGCCGCTCACCGACGGGGCGGCCGCGGTGCTGCTCGGGTCGGACACGTGGGCGGCCGAGCGTGGGCTGCCGGTGCTGGCCCACGTGGTCGACGCCCAGACGGCAGCAGTCGACTACGTGACGGGGCACGAGGGGCTGTTGATGGCCCCGGTCTACGCGCTGCCGAAGCTGCTCGAACGGCAGGGTATGAAGCTGCAGGACTTCGACCTGGTCGAGATCCACGAGGCGTTCGCCTCGACGGTGCTGTGCACGTTGGCCGCGTGGGAGAGCGAGGAGTTCTGCCGCGACCGGCTGGGCCTCGACGCCCCCATCGGCGAGCTGGACCGCAGCAAGCTCAACGTCAACGGGTCGTCGCTGGCGGCCGGACACCCGTTCGCCGCCACCGGTGGGCGCATCGTTGCGTCGCTCGCAAAGGCCTTGCACGAGAAGGGATCTGGCGCTCGTGGCCTGATCTCGGTGTGCGCTGCTGGTGGGCAGGGCGTCATGGCGATCCTCGAGGCGGCCTGAGGTGCCCGGGGTGTACGCCGGGTTCGTGTCGAGCCCCATCGGCAAGAAGCTCGCTGCCCAGCTGGGGCTCCCGAGGCCGGTGCGGCTGCGTCGGTATGCCGCGGACGCACCGCTCGTGGACGGCCCCGTCCTCGTGGGTGGGTTGGGTTCGGCCCCCGTGGCCGCACGGGCCCGCGACCTGCTGAAGTCCGAGGGCGTCGACGTGGTCGACGAGGTGGCACAGGGCAGCAAGCTGGGAGCCGTGGTGGTCGACCTGACCGAGGCGGCGACACCGGCCGACCTGGAGGTGCTGCGCTCGGTCGTCGCCCCGACGCTCCGGGCGCTGCGGCCGAGCGCCCGGATGGTGGTCGTCGGCCGGGACCCGCGCGACGCGGACGGGTTCGCCCAGTCGGCGGTGCGGCGAGCGCTCGAGGGCATCACGCGCTCGATCGGCAAGGAGCTGCGGGCGGGGGCGACGGCCAACCTCGTCCTCGTGCGTGACGGCGCCGAGACCGGCGTCGACTCGACCCTTCGCTTCCTCCTGTCCGGCCGCTCGGCATACGTCGACGGCCAGGTTGTGCGCGTGGGTGCGGGATCGCCCACTGAGCCTGAGGACTGGACGAAGCCGTTGGCTGGAAAGGTCGCCGTGGTCACGGGTGCCGCGCGGGGGATCGGCGCGTCGATCGCGGACGTGCTGGCCCGTGACGGCGCGACGGTGGTGTGCGTCGACGTCCCGGCAGCGGGGGAGTCACTGGCCCGCACCGCCAACGCAGTCGGGGGCACCGCGCTCCAGCTCGACGTGACTGCTCACGATGCTGGCGCGCGCATCCTGCAGCACGCGCAGTCGCGACACGGTGGGCTGGACATCGTCGTGCACAACGCCGGCATCACCCGCGACAAGCTCCTCGCGAACATGGACGACTCCCGGTGGGGGTCCGTCCTCTCGGTCAACCTCGAGTCGATCCTGCGGATGAACGAGACACTGTTGGGCGACAACGGGGTTCGCGACGGCGGGCACGTCGTCCTGGTCTCCTCCATCGCGGGTATCGCGGGCAACCGCGGTCAGACCAACTACGCCGCGTCGAAGGCCGGCGTCATCGGCCTGGTCGACGCGATGGCGGCCGACGACGGTCTTCGCTCGCGTGGCATCACCGTCAACGCGGTTGCCCCCGGGTTCATCGAGACCGAGATGACCGCCAAGGTGCCGTTCGCGACGCGAGAGGTCGGGCGGCTGCTCAACTCGCTCAGCCAGGGCGGCCTGCCGGTCGACGTGGCCGAGACGATCGCGTTCTTCGGCCAGGACGCCAGCGCCGCCGTCAACGGCAACGTGGTCCGTGTGTGCGGTCAGAGCCTGCTGGGGGCCTGACGTGACGGACTCCTCGGCTCGGGTTCTCGCCGAATCGCCTTCGCTGGCGCCGCTTTTCGTCAAGGCGGCGCTGACGGCGCGAGGGCGCGGCGGCTCCCTTCCCGGCACCGTCCTGCGTCGCGAGGGCGTTGTGGTCGACCGCGACCACCTCCTGGCCTACCAGCGCATCTGCCGCTTTCCGGGCACCGACGTCCTGCCTCCGACCTACCCGCACGTCCTGGGCTTCCCGCTGCAGGTGTCGCTCATGAGCGGTCGTGACTTCCCACTGCCGCTGCCCGGACTGGTGCACCTCGAGAACCGCATCGTGGTGCACCGCCAGCTCACGGCCGACGACCGGCTCGACATCTCGGTCCGCGCCGAAGGGCTCGCACCCCAACCGAAGGGTCAGGTCGTCGACCTCGACCCCGCGGCGGACGTCGACGGGGAGCGGGTCTGGGACGGACGCAGCACCTACCTGCGGCGTGGGCACCGTGGCGACGCCGCGGCATACCGGGAAAAGGCACCGACCCTGCCGCACCGCCCGCCGGCTGCGGTCCTTCGCCTGCCCGAGGACCTGGGACGGCGGTATGCCGCCGTGTCCGGTGACGTGAACCCCATCCACCTGCACCCGCTCACCGCGAAGGCGATGGGCTTCCCGCGCGCGATCGCCCACGGGATGTGGACCTACGCGCGGACGCTGGCCACGTTGGGGCACAAGGCAATCGAGCCAGGGAAGTCGACCGTGTGGTTCGGCAAGCCTGTGCTCCTCCCGGGCACGGTGGAGCTCGTCGTCGACCCGGACTCCACGCCCCTGGTGGCGGGGCTCCGGTCCACGAAGGACCCGTCGAAGACCTACCTGACGCTCACCCTGGCGTGAAAGTCAGCCGAGGGCGGCGACCGCCTCGGCGACCGGCACCTTGCCACTGACCAGGCTGACCTGGCGACCCACGCCCGCGCCGGTGGTGAGGAGCGCTGCCAGCACGGCGGCGACATCCGCCCGTGGGACGGAGCCTCGTTCGGCCTCCTCGGTGAGCTCCACGTGGCCCGTGCCGTCGTCGTCGGTGAGCGCGCCCGGGCGCATGATGGTCCAGTCGAGACCGACCCGTCCGCGGACATCACGGTCGGCGTCCGCCTTGGCCCGCAGGTAGACCTGGAACACGTCGTCGGACTCGGGGTCGGCATCGTCGGCGTTCATGGCTGAGACCATCACGTAACGCCGGATGCCGCACTGCTCGGCGGCATCGGCGAGCTTGACCGCACCATCGCGGTCCATGCTGCCCTTGCGGTCTGCGCCGCTGCCCGGTCCCGCGCCTGCCGCGAAGACGACGGCATTCGCACCCTGGATGGCCGCCGCGACCTCCTCGACGCTGGCCTGCTCCAGGTCGACCAGGGCGGCGCGTGCACCGTGCCCTTCGAGGGCAGCGACGTGATCGGGGTTGCGGACCAGCCCGATCGGCTCGTGGCCCTGCTCGACGAGATCTCGCTCGAGCAGCTGGGCGATCTGTCCGTGTCCTCCGGCGATGGCGACGATCATGGGTCCTGTCTACCAACCGCCGGGTCCTCTGGCGCGGTGGGCAGGGGAGAGCTGGTCAGGGAGCGGCCGTAGTAGCGCGACGAGTCGTGGATGGCGTAGTGCCCGAACCTCAACGTCGAGGCATAGCCGGCACGCTTGTAGAGCGCGATCGCGTCCGGCTGCTCAGACCCCGTCTCGAGTACGAGGAACTCTGCGCCCGCGTCCCGCGCGGTGCGCTCGAGCTCGCTGAGCAAGCGCGCGGCATACCCTCGTCTGCGCACCCGGGGACTCACGAACATCCGCTTCACCTCCGCGACCTCGGCGTGGAAGGTGTCGGTCAGGTCGGGCCGGCGCCGCCAGCCACCCATGGCCACGGGTTCGCCGTCGACCGTCCCGAGGACGAAGAGACCCGCCGGTGGCGCGAACTGGGCTGCGTCAAAAGGCGATTCGTCGGGCCCGCCGTAGATCTGGACGTAGTAGGCCTGGACCTCCTCGACGAGGGTGGCCACGCGCGCGTCGGTGAACGGCACACGCTCGAGCACGAGGTCAGGGGCGGTACTGCGCATGGAGACAGTGTGGCCCGTCGGTCCTGTCAGGCTGGCGAGGGGAGGCCGGACGTGGTGTGGTCGAGGGATGGGTTCGCGCCGGGAGACTGTCGTCATGCTGCTCAAGGCAGCTCTGGCAACGGTGATCGCATGGCAGTTCACGGTGCTCGTGCTGAAGAGCCCGCAACCGTTCTACGGCCCCATGGCTGCGCTGCTCGTGGTGGACCGGACGATCGTCCGGTCACTGGGGGCGAGCGCGCAGCGGCTGGCAGCAGTGGTCGTGGGCATGCTCGTCGCGTGGGGCGTCGGAACGGTCGTCGGAGTGCACTGGTGGAGCATGCTGCTGGTGCTCGTGATCGCCCTGCTGATCGGGCGGTGGCCGCGCTTTGGGGAGCATGGCATCCAGGTGCCGATCATGGTCCTGCTGTCCCTGCTCACCGTGGGCGGCACCAACACCCACTTCACCTACCTGACGATCGTCGAGACGTTGGTGGGTGGCGTGATCGGCGTCGTCACCAACGCCCTCGTGGTGCCACCGCTGCACGTGCGCGAGCCGCGGGCGCAGCTGCAGGCGTTGACGCGCAGGCTCGGAGAACTGTTGGAGCAGATGGCGATCGGACTGCGCGAGGGATGGGACGCCGACGACGCCCACCGGTGGTACGACGAGAGCGCCGAGGGCATCCGGTGGGTGCCGCAGGTGCTCGGGGAGATCGAGACGGGCCGGGAGAGCATGCGCTTCAACCCGCGCGAGACCCTCTCACGGCTCGACGTCGACTGGGGCGGCTACGCCGACACGGCCGAGGCCGTGCGACGCACCCAGTGGCAGGTCTCGGGCATCGCGCGCACCTTGGTCGACGCCGCCGATGACGAACGGTGGCTGCCGCCGCCCTCGCAGAGGTTCCTCGACGCGTATGCCGCGGCGCTCGACCACATCGGCGGTGCGGTCGGTCACTTCGGCATCGTCGACGACGACGAGCGGACCGCAGTGCGGGACGAGCTGGTCGCGGCCTCGCGGCTCCTCGACGAGCTCGGCGAGCGCGTCCGCAAGGCGCAGCTCGACAACCCGCGTGCCTGGCCGGCATACGGCGCCCTCATCGTCGATGCCAAACGGCTGGCGCGGACCTTGGACCAGCACCACAACCGTGCGGTGGTGCCGACCGAGAATGGTCCGGGCCGTCAGGCCAGGCGATGGCGCACCCACACGCCGGGCTCGACGTAGACAGCATGGTCGTGCTCGACGCTCACGTGGACGGGGTTCAGGGCGAACGGCACCACCACCTCGCCCGTGGTGTCGAAGGGAAGGCCGGTCCAGTCGCGCCACTCGGCGAGTGTGCCTGAGATGGTCATGGCGCGCGGGCACACGTTCTCGATGGTCCCGCCTGCGCGGACGTGCAGGCGCAGCCACGGGTCGTGGGGGAGCCCGTCGTCACGGAGGCGCAAGGCGTACTCGCTCATGGGGGTGTGCGGTTCGTGCGACTTGCGGCTGGGGCGAACGGGTGCGAACAGTTCGGTGAAACCGAGGCGAATCGCGTTGCGGCGCTTGGCTTCCAGCATGATCGCTGCCAATCCGGTGCCGCGACGATCAGGCCTGATGGCGACCTCGAGCGCGCAGACATGCGTTGGCTCACGGTTGGCGAGGTCGTCGTGCCAGGCCCATCGGATCACGCCGTCCCAGCCGTCGTCGGGCAGGTTGGTGCGACCCAGCTCCTCGCCCATCGCGAACGGCACCGAGCACGAGCGCGCCACGGGGTGGTCAAGGTCGTGGGGGTCGAAGGCCAGGATGCAGAACTCGGGGTAGCGCGACGTGGCGCGCGAGTAGAACAGGTCGCTGATCGGATCCTCGGTCATGAACCGGGGCCACAGTCCCTCGATGCCCCACATGCGGTCCGCGAGGTCCGGGCGTTCGGCGATGGTCGTGATGAACAGGTCCTGCATGGGCTCAGGCTAGGGGCGAAACCGGTTGTGACGCCTGCCATTTCATCGGTGATGCGGCTGGCGGGGGTCAGTCGGTATGCCGCAGTCGTGGGTGAGTGGGCGGAGGGGCTTCGCCTTGGCATTGCGTCGGGTTTCGGGCGCTGCGGACGGGCTCGTGGTGTGCCGGGTCTGGCGGCCGAGCTCTGCAAAGGCGTGAGCGATGTCGGTGGTGCTTGTGAACGAATTCTCTTGGCACCAATCACGATTCGGTTGTGGGTAACCCTTCTCGTTGTCGGCGGCAGCGGCTATGATCGAACACATGATCGATACGGTGGGGTGGTTGCGAGACGCGAGCCAGGAGCTCGCCCGTCTTGCCGCCGCGCCGCGACGGGAGTCGATCCAGGACAACGTGCAGCTGGTCGCGGACTGCCAAGCCCTGCTCAACCGCCTGCAGGCCGTGCAGGCGGTTGCGATGGCGACCGTGTCAGGG
Source organism: Actinomycetes bacterium (assembly GCA_023420415.1). Classification (GTDB taxonomy): domain Bacteria; phylum Actinomycetota; class Actinomycetes; order Actinomycetales; family Dermatophilaceae; genus Pedococcus. The sequence goes on from JAEZWF010000029.1 coordinate 193,812, forward strand.
ATCGAGGACGTCATCGACGACGCCACGGGTGAGGTGGTCGAACAGTTCCGCGGGTTCGACCACGCCCGCATGGACGCCCCGGCCCTGGTGTGTGACGCGCTCGGGGTGAGCGATCAGGGCGCGAACACCCGCATGCACCATGCCACCGCCCTGGCGGGGACGTACCCGTCTGTGTTGGCTGCGATGGCGACCGGGCGGGTCGACTCTTATCGGGCGGGGATCATTGTCACCGAGCTCGACCAGGCCCCCGACCAGGTGCGTGAGGCCGTGATCGCCGAGGTGCTGCCATGGTTGGGTGAGGAGCCGGGGCACCGGCTGCGGCAACGGGTGCGGCGTGTCCTGGGCAGGGTCGGTGAGCAGTTCCTGCGCCAGAAGGCCGCCCGGGCCAGGGCGGACCGGTCACTACGACGGTGGGCCGGTGAGGAACCCGGGGTCGACACCTGGACAGCATCCCTGCCCGTGGAGGAGGCGGGCAGGGCGTGGGCCGCGATCAACACCCTGGCCCGCGAGTACGTCACCACCGGAGAATGCAGCACCGTCGAGCAAGCCCGTGCCGACGCGATGCTCGCCCTGATCCAAGGCAACGCCCGCGCCGAGTACGTCATCCACGTCGCCGTGCCCGAGTCCCGACTCGCACCCACCCCCCACCCGCACGACGAGCCCAACCCCCACACCCACAGCACCGACAGCACCACCTCGACCGCGGGTGCACCAGCCCGTGCAGGTGCGGGCGCAGGTGTCGACCACGAGAAGGTCGAGGCGGACAAGGCGGCGTTGGACCGGTGGGTCAAGCGACTGCTGACCGACACCGGCTACGTTCCCGCCGAAGCGCTGCCGGGTGACCGCGAAGCTCCCGCCGACAGCAAGGCAGCCAGGGCCAAGAAGCGGCGCGAGCAGGAGCGACACGAACAGGACCAACAGAACCAACGCGACCGACCCGACCAACAGGAATGCCAGGGGGACAAGGCTGCCCCCGCGGCCACGGGTAGCTCCTCGACAGCGAAGACCGCGGGGGTGGTGGCGTTGCCGGTGCTCGTGCCGCGACGCGTCCGCATCGACGTCGTGCCCTGCGACGACACCACCGGGGCGTTCACCCGCACCCCGATCGGGTCCTGGACCATCACCGCGAACAT
>JAEZWF010000030.1 GCA_023420415.1 Actinomycetes bacterium
CTGACCCCTAGAGTGCGCTCACCATCCGCACCCTGGGGGACCCATGTCACGTCTGCGCGCGCTGGCAGCGACACTCGCTGCCGCACTCCTCACCAGCCTCGTCGCCGCCGCTCCGGCCACCGCCGCATATGCGGCACCCACGGTGTCCTCCAGCGACTGGCCGCAGGGGATCAAGGTCACCGTCATTCCGGTCGATCCGCAGGAGTACAGCCAGATCACGAGCTGGAGCGTCGTCGCCGAGCCGGGGCACCACGTCGCCACCATCAAGGGGACGAACGTCGACTCGACCGTGCTCAAGGGCCTCACCCCGGGGACCACGTATGCCGTGTCCGTGACCGCCAACGGGCCCGCGGGACAGAGCGCACCCACCAGGTTCACGACCACGCCCCTGCTCACGACCTCGGTGTTCGGGGTGGGCGACCTGGGTTCTGACGGCCGCAACGACATCATCGGTCGTCAGTCCCAGGCACGTGGCGGCGATGTCCTCGGGTATCGCGGTAACGGCGCGGGTGGCTTCATGGGGTCGGCGTTCAACACCGGCGACATCGTCCACGGCCGGCTGGCCTTCCACGCCGGTGATCTCAACGGCGACGGGCACCCCGACCTCGCCTATGAGAACAACGGGGCGCTGCAATGGCGACGCAGCACCGGCCGGGACCATTTCCTCACCGAGGACCTCTCGATGGGTGGTGGCTGGGGCGGCATGCGGTTCATCACCGGTGGCGGCGACTTCTCCGGCGACGGGAAGGCTGACGTCGTCGCTGTTGCGAACACCGGCGAGATGTACCTCTACCGCGGCAGCGGCACCGGCCGCCTCGTCAGCAAGACCAAGATCAACGCCGGCTGGGGTTCGATGGCGGGCGTCTTCAGCCCGGGCGACTTCAACGGCGACCGCGCCCGCGACCTGCTCGCCGTGGACCGGGCAGGTGTCATGTGGCTCTACCCGGGCAACGGACGGGGTGGACTCAAGGGCACCCGGTCCAAGGTCGGGTCCGGCTGGCTCACGCTCGGCTGGGCGGGACCGCTCGAGGACTTCACCGGCGACGGCCGCGCCGACATCGGTGGCGTCACGACCGACGGCAAGCTCTACGTCTACGCGGGGAACGGGCGCGGCGGCATACGCAGCAAGACCTCGGCCGGCTCGGGCTGGCAACGCTTCTTCTGACGAACCGGCTCGTTCGGGTCGCGTCGCGGGCACCGGTCTGGGAGTGTGCCCTTGGTACACGTCAGGCAAGGATTGTGTAGGTCTAACGGCCATGTCGTGCTGCCACACCCGACCCTAGGGTTCTGCAGAACCGCGACGGAAACCCCCTGATCCGTCGCCCTGCCGCACGAGGAGGTGCCGGTGTCCGACGCTCGCGTGTCGCCGCTGCTGGAGACCAGCGCCCTCACCAAGGAGTTCCGTGGCTTTCGCGCCGTGAGCGACGTGGACCTCTCCGTCGAGTCGGGCACCGTGCACGCCCTGGTCGGACCGAACGGCGCCGGCAAGACGACGCTGTTCAACCTGCTCACCGGCTTCCTCACACCCTCCTCGGGCACGATCCGCTTCGACGGGCGCGACATCACCGGGATGCAGCCCGAGCAGGTCGCCCACCTCGGCGTCGCCCGGTCGTTCCAGATCACCAGCCTCTTCGACCAGATGAGCGCCGTCGACCACGTCGAGCTGGCCCTCGCCTCACCCACCGGCCTCGGCTACCGGTTCTGGCGCTCGGCCGGGCAGATGCGCCGGTTCCGGGAGCGGGCCATGGAGCTGCTGGGTGAGGTCGGCCTCAGCGACAGAGCGGGCGCGTATGCCGGGTCGCTGGCCTATGGCCAGAAGCGTGCCCTGGAGCTGGCGCTCGCGTTGGCTCTCGACCCCAAGCTGCTGCTCCTCGACGAGCCCACGGCGGGCATGGGCCTGGAGGACGTCGACCGCACCATCGCGCTGGTGAAGAAGGTCTCGGCCGGCCGCACGGTCGTCTTCGTCGACCACAACATGCACGTGGTCGGCTCGCTCGCCGACACGGTGACCGTGCTCCAGTCGGGCAAGGTCCTCGCCCAGGGCACCTACGACCAGGTGCGCACCGACGAGCGCGTGGTCACCGCCTACCTCGGACAGGCGGGCTGAACGTCATGACTGGGAAATCCACGCCCGCAACGGGATCCACGCTCGCGTTGGACGGCCTCTCGGCCTGGTACGGCGAGGCTCGGGTCCTCACCGACGTCGACCTGACGGTCGCGCCCGGCGAGGTCGTCACGCTGGTCGGGCGCAACGGTGCCGGCAAGACGACCCTGCTCCGCTCGGTCATGGGACTGCACCGGCAGGTGCAGGGGACCGTCGCGTGGGACGGCACCGAGCTCGGGAAGGCCTCACCCGACAAGCGAGCCCGGGCCGGCATCGGCTGGGTGCCCGACGACCGCGGCATCTACTCCACCCTGTCCGTCGCCGAGAACCTCCAGCTGCCGCCGGTCGTGGGCCGTGACGGCTGGAGCCTCGAGCAGGTCTACGAGCACTTCCCGGTGCTGCACGAGCGCCGGGACTTCCCCGGCACCAAGCTGTCCGGCGGTGAGCAGCAGATGCTGGCCATCGCCCGTGTCCTGCGGATGGGCTCACGCCTGCTGCTGCTCGACGAACCGTCCGAAGGACTCGCGCCCGTCATCGTCCAGCGCATCGGCGAGATCATCCGCCAGATCAAGGACCAGGGCGTCTCGGTGCTGCTCGTCGAGCAGAACGTCAAGTTCGCCTCGACCGTCGCCGACCGGCACTACCTGCTCGCCCAGGGCCGGGTGGTCGAGTCCCTCGACAACGACACCTTCCAGGAACGCACCACCGAGCTGCTCGAGTACCTCGGCATGTAACCGCCCGACCGCAACCGGTGCGCTCGCCGGCCACCGACGCAGACCCAGCCACGCGGCATACCTCGAAAGATCGCATCCCCAACCAGGAGTGGACATGCACCGAAACAAGTCTCTCGCCCTCGCGGCCTCCGCCGTCGCCGGCAGCCTCGTGCTCGCCGCATGCGGCTCCGGCGGACCGAGCTCCGGCGGCGGCAAGATCAGCGACGACAAGGTCGTCCTCGGTCTGCTCAACGACCAGTCCGGTGTCTACAAGGACCTGTCCGGCCCCAACTCCAAGGTCGCGATCCAGATGGCCGTCGACGACTACAAGGCGAAGTACGGCGACAAGGCCGTCGCCAAGAACATCGAGATCATCACCGCCGACCACCAGAACAAGCCCGACATCGCCAACACCAAGGCGCAGGAGATGTACGACCGCCAGAAGGCCGACATCATCCTCGACGTGCCGACCTCGTCCGCGGCGCTTGCCGTTGCGACACAGGCGAAAGCGAAGAAGAAGCTCTTCATCGACATCGGTGCCGGCACGACCGCGCTGACCGGGGCGCAGTGCAACAAGTACACGTTCCACTGGGCCTACGACACCGGCATGCTCGCGGCCGGCACGGGTGGCGCACTGGTCGCCGACGGCGGCAAGAACTGGTCGATCGTCTACCCCGACTACGCGTTCGGGCAGGACATGACCAAGTCGTTCAGTGCGGCAGTGGAGAAGGCCGGCGGCACGGTGCAGCAGAAGATCGCCACGCCCTTCCCCAACGACAACTTCGCCACCTTCATCACCAAGGCCGGGTCGACCAACCCCGACGTCGTCGGGATCATGGCCGCCGGCGGTGACCTCATCAACTTCATCAAGCAGTACAACCAGGCCGGCATGGCCGACAAGGCACGGCTCGCGGTCGGCCTGATGTTCATCACGGACATTCACAGCCTCGGTGTCGAGGCGTTCAAGAACACCGTCTTCACCGACGCGTGGTACTGGAACTTCGACGACCAGAACCGCGCCTGGGCCGACAAGTTCAAGGAGAAGACGAACACCCGGCCGTCGTTCGCGCACGCGGGCAACTACTCGGCCGCACTCAACTACCTCGAGGCCGTCCAGGCCACCGGCACCGACGACGCGGACGCCGTCGTCAAGGAGCTGGAGGGCAAGAAGATCAACGACGTGTTCCTGCGCAACGGCGAGGTCCGCGCGGCCGACCACAACGTCACCCACGACGTCTACCAGGTCAAGGTCAAGAGCAAGGACCAGGTCAAGGAGGAGTGGGACTACGAGGAGGTCCTCAAGACCGTTCCAGCGAGCGAGGCCTACGCGCCGCCGTCGCCCGAGTGCAAGATGTGAGGGCCGAACCCTGACCGCATTCATCCAGTACACGCTCCAGGGGCTGGCGGCCGGCGGGTTCTACGCGCTGGCCGCCCTCGGCCTCGCCGTGATCTTCGGCGTCCTCGGAGTGGTCAACTTCAGCCACGGTGCGTGCTACATGCTCGGAGCCATGATCGCGGCAATCCTGTTGCGGGACACCGGAATGACGTTCTGGGTGGCGCTCGTGGTCGTGCCCCTGGTCATGTTCGTCATAGGGGTGCTGATGGAGCGGCTGCTCGTGCGGTGGCTGCTGGGGCTCGACCCGCTCTACAACTTCCTGCTGACCTTCGGGCTGACCCTGTTCACGGTCGACCTGATGAAGCGGGAGTACGGCGTCTCGTCACTGCCCTATCCCGTTCCCGACGCGCTCCAAGGACGGGTGTCGCTCGGGTCGTTGGAGCTGTCGGTCTACCAGATCTTCGCGGCGGCCTTCTCGGTGCTCGTGTGTGTGGTCGTGTGGCTGGTGCTCACCAAGACCCGGGTGGGCATGATCGTGCGGGCGTCGACCGAGGACGCCGAACGCTCGCGGGCCTTGGGCATCAACGTCGCTCGGTGGGTGACGCCGGTCTTCGGGTTCGGGATCGCGCTGGCCGGGCTGGCCGGTGTGCTGGCGGCGCCGACGCGGTCGGTCAACGCCGACATGGGCTCGTTCTTCGTGATCATCCTCTTCGCGACCGTCGTCATCGGCGGGCTCGGGTCGATCCTGGGAGCGGTGGTGGCCGGCTTCCTCGTCGGACTGGTGGAGGCGTATGGCCAGGCCTACGCACCCAGCTATGCGCAGGTGCTGATCTTCGTGCTGATGGCGCTGGTGATCCTGTTCCGCCCGGCCGGCCTGTTCGGACGGGAGGAGACGGCATGAAAGGCACCCCGCGAGGTGTGTCCCCCGCTGCGCTCCTCCAACTACTTCGAGGGGGCCCCGCATGAGCTCACAGCTGGAGCAACGGGTCGACGTCGAGCTGCCGACCGAGCCGTCCGCGGTGGGGCGTCGTCCCCTCGTGCGCTGGGCGATGCTGGCCGTCGGTCTGGTGGTGACCCTGGCGCTGCCGTGGTTCGTCTACCCACCGGTGGCGATGGACATCGCCGCATGGGCCCTGTTCGCGATCTCGGTCGACCTGCTGCTGGGTTACACCGGGCTGCTGTCGTTCGGCCACGCAGCCTTCTGGGGCACGTCGGCATACACAACCGGTCTCATCGCGATCAACTCCGGGCTGCCGTTCCCGGTGGCGATCCTCGGCGGCGCGGTGGTGGCGATGGTGCTCGCGGTGCCGATCGGCTACCTCTCCGTGCGCCGCACCGGCATCTACTTCGCCATGGTGACACTGGCTTTCGCGCAGATGCTCTACTTCATCGCCAACCAGTGGCGCAGCGTCACCGGCGGTGAGAACGGGCTTCAGGGCATCCCGAAGAACCTTGGTGGGCTCACGGACCTCATCAACTCCGACTCGTTCTACTTCTACTACGCGGCGCTGCCGATCATTCTGCTCGGGGTCTTCATCGCCTGGCGCACGGTCAACTCGCCGTTCGGCCGGGTGCTGGTGGCGATCCGCGACAACCCGGCCCGGGCGCGGGCGCTCGGCTACGACGTCGAGCGCTACAAGATCATGGCGTTCGTCCTGTCGGCCGGACTCGCGGGACTGGCCGGCGGGGTGTTCTCGGTGAGCCACGGCTTCGCGTCGTTGCAGGAGCTGATCTGGACGACCTCCGGCAAGGTCGTGCTCATCACCGTGCTCGGCGGCATCGGCACCCTGTGGGGACCGATTCTCGGTGCGGCACTGGTGGTTTCGCTCGAGGACCAGCTCGCGTCGTCCGGCTTCAACGGCACCGGCATCATCACCGGCGCGATCTTCGTCGTCATCGTCCTGGCCTTCCGGCACGGCATCTGGGGCACGGCCCGCAACGGCATCAACGCGTGGCTGCGCAAGCGGAGGCACACCTCGCGGGAGTGATGGTCGCCTCGCGTTGAGGGCGAGTTCCGTTGCCCCGCTTGGTATGCCGCGTGGCTGGGTCGCGGTGTCGGCTCGGCCGCGTGTCCGACGGCCACGGGATCACCGTGGACTGCACCTCTGTCATGCGCCGCGCCGGTCGGCGGTGATGTCGTCCCTGAGTGAACTCATCCTCACGATCATCCGGCTCGGGCTGCTTGCGCCGAACTTGGTCGGTGCTTGTGAACGAATTCTCTTGGAAATAACCATGATTCGGTTGTGGGTAAGTCTTCTCGTTGTCGGCGGCACCGGCTATGATCGAACACATGATCGATACGGTGGGGTGGTTGCGAGACGCGAGCCGGGAGCTCGCCCGTCTTGCCGCCGCGCCGCGGCGGGAGTCGATCCAGGACAACGTGCAGCTGGTCGCGGACTGCCAAGCGCTGCTCAACCGCCTGCAGGCCGTGCAGGCGGTTGCGATGGCGACCGTGTCAGGGATCGAGGACGTCATCGACCCCGCCACTGGTGAGGTGGTCGAACAGTTCCGCGGGTTCGACCACGCCCGCATGGATGCCCCGGCCCTGGTGTGTGACGCCCTGGGGGTGTCCGACCAGGGCGCGAACACCCGCATGCACCATGCCACCGCCTTGGCGGGGACGTACCCGGGCGTGTTGGCTGCGATGGCGACCGGTCGGGTCGACTCTTACCGGGCCGGGATCATCGTCACCGAGCTCGACCAGGCCCCCGACCAGGTCCGTGAGGCCGTGATCGCCGAGGTGCTGCCACGGTTGGGTGAGGAGCCGGGGCACCGGCTGCGGCAACGCGTGCGGCGTGTCCTGGGCAAGGTCGGTGAGCAGTTCCTGCGCCAGAAAGCAGTCCGGGCCAGGGCGGACCGGTCACTGCGACGGTGGGCTGGTGAGGAACCCGGTGTCGACACCTGGACGGCCTCGCTGCCGGTGGAGGAGGCGGGCAGGGCGTGGGCGGCGATCAACACCTTGGCCCGCGAGTACGTCACGACCGGAGAGTGCAGCACCGTCGAGCAAGCACGTGCCGATGCGATGCTCGCCCTGATCCAAGGCAACGCCCGCGCCGAGTACGTCATCCACGTCGCCGTGCCCGAGTCCCGACTCGCACCCACCCCCCACCCGCACGACGAGCCCAACCCCAACACCCACAGCACCCACAGCACCAACACCGACCGCGCCACCTCGACCGCGGGTGCAACAGCCCGTGCAGGTGCAGGTGCGGGCGCAGGCGTCGATCAGGTCGAGGCGGACAAGGCGGCGTTGGACCGGTGGGTCAAGCGATTGCTGGCCGAAGGCGGGGTCGTCCCGGCAGGGCCACATGCACCCAACCGGTCCAACGGCTCCAACGGGTGCAGCGGGTGTGGCGGTTCGGCGGGGACAGCGGATGAACCTCCACCGGCGAACACCTCACCGACGGGCACGTCACCGGCGAACACGTCACTGGCGGGCACGTCACCGCGTACTGCGTTGCCGGGCTCACTCGGCCCAGTCGGGCAGGGTGAACAGGGCCACCCCGACTGCGGGGCACAGCGACCACGCGGCAAGCGCGCCAGAGCGCAGCAGCGTCAAAGGGACAAGGCCGCCCAGAGCGCAGTGACCAACCCACCCCTTGGTGGTGCGGGTGCTGCCGCGGGGGTGGTGGCGTTGCCGGTGCTCGTGCCGCGACGCGTCCGCATCGACGTCGTGCCCTGCGACGACACCACCGGGGCGTTCACCCGCACCCCGATCGGGTCCTGGACCATCACCGCGAACAT
>JAEZWF010000053.1 GCA_023420415.1 Actinomycetes bacterium
CGAGGAGGTCGAGGTCGCGATCGACCCGAACGACCTCAAGATCGACGTCTACCGCAGCTCCGGCCCGGGCGGCCAGAGCGTCAACACGACCGACTCGGCGGTGCGCATCACCCACCTGCCGACCGGCGTGGTCGTGAGCTGCCAGAACGAGAAGAGCCAGCTGCAGAACAAGGAGTCGGCGCTGCGCGTGCTGCGCGCCCGGCTGCACCAGATCGCGATGGACGAGGCGGCAGCAGCGTCGGCCGAGGCGCGCAAGAGCCAGGTCCGCACGGTCGACCGCAGCGAGCGCATCCGCACCTACAACTTCCCCGAGAACCGCATCAGCGACCACCGCACCGGCTACAAGTCCTACAACCTCGACCAGGTGCTCGACGGCGACCTCGAGCCGGTGGTCCAGTCGGCCGTCGACGCCGACGAGGCCGCCCGGCTCGCGGCCGTGGCCGACGGGTCGTGACCACCGTCAAGCAGGAGGTTGCCGCCGCGACCGCGACGCTGGCTGAGGCGGGCATCGCCTCCGCCGAGGCGGACGCCGTGGCGCTCGCAGCGCACGCATCGGGAGTCGAAGCGTCGGACGTCCGTCGCTGGATGGTCATGGGTGATGAGATCGACTCCCTTGTCGCGCAACGGTATGCCGCGTTGCTGGCCGAGCGTGCCGCGCGGGTTCCGTTGCAGCACCTGACCGGTCGCGCCCATTTCCGCCACCTCACGCTGTCGGTCGGGCCCGGGGTGTTCGTGCCCCGGCCGGAGACCGAGCTCGCCGCGGGTCTGGCCATCACCGCCGCCGCGACCGCGGGCGAGGCGCCCGTCGTCGTCGACCTGTGCACCGGGTCGGGCGCCATTGCGCTGTCCGTCGCGATGGAGGCGCCGACCTCGACGGTGTATGCCGTGGAGCTGTCGCCCGACGCGCACGCCTGGGCGCAGCGCAACGTCGAGGTGACCGGGCTCGCCGTGGAGCTCTCGCTCGCAGACGCCACGACGGCATACCCCGAGCTCGAGGGGCGGGTCGACGTCGTGGTGAGCAACCCGCCCTACATCCCTGTCGGCATGGTGCCGCTCGACCCCGAGGTGCGCGACCACGATCCCGAGGTCGCGCTCTACGGCGGCAGCGACGACGGGCTGGCGGTCCCGCTCGCGGTCGCGGACCGGGCGGCCGCGCTGCTGCGTCCGGGTGGCGTCCTCGTCATGGAGCACGCCGACACCCAGGGCGAGACGTTGCCGGAGGCGTTGCGCCGCACCGGACACTGGACCGAGGTCGTCGACCACGTCGACCTGAACGGCCGCCCGCGCGCGACCGTCGCCACGCGCACCTGACGCGGGTCCTAGGCTTGGCGGCATGAGCCCGGTCTACGACTGCACCACCCCTGAGGGTCTCGCCGAAGGGGTCGCCAAGGCCTCGGCGGCCGTCCGTGAGGGCGAGGTCGTCGTGCTGCCGACCGACACCGTCTACGGGGTCGGCGCGGATGCCTTCTCGGCCGAGGCGGTCGCCTCCGTGCTGGCCGCCAAGGGGCGCGGTCGCGAGATGCCGCCGCCGGTCCTGGTGCCGAGCGTGCGCACCGTCGACGGGCTCGCGACGTCGGTGCCGCCGTGGGCGCGCGCCCTCATCGCGAAGTTCTGGCCGGGTCCGCTCACGCTGATCTTCGAGGCGCAGGCCTCGCTCATGTGGGACCTCGGAGACACCAACGGCACCGTCGCCCTGCGCATGCCCAAGGACGACGTCGCCATCGCGCTGCTCAGCGAGGTCGGACCGATGGCCGTGACCAGTGCCAACATCACCGGTCAGCCCCCCGCCACCACCGTGACCGACGCGGCCGCGCAGCTCGGCGCGGCGGTGACGGTCTACCTCGACGGCGGCCCCACCACCGGCAACGAGGTGTCGACCATCGTCGACTGCACCGGCGACGAGCCGGTCGTGCTGCGCGCCGGGGCGATCTCGTGGGACGACATCGAGGACACCGTCATCGAGTCGCGCAGGCCGGACGACGACGAGCCGCAGGCGCCCGAGTCCGCGTCCGCGGACGCCGCGCAGGAGCCCGGACAGGACGCAATAGAGTTGCCGGCGGACCCCGCCGCCCGACCCGGCACCGCTGCTCGACCCGAGGGAGACACCCATGAGCGCTGACACCTTCTACGGCTCCGACTACGGCGCGCTGGAGTCCTTCGACCCGGACGTCGCCACGATCCTCGTCGACGAGCTCGAGCGGATCCGTGGCGGTCTGCAGCTCATCGCCTCCGAGAACATGTCGAGCCCTGAGGTGCTCACCGCGCTGGGTTCGACGCTGTCGAACAAGTATGCCGAGGGCTACCCGGGGCGCCGCTACTACGGCGGCTGCGAGGTCGTCGACCGCGCCGAGAACCTCGCCATCGAGCGGGCCAAGTCGCTCTTCGGTGCCGACCACGCCAACGTCCAGCCGCACTCGGGCGCCAGCGCCAACCAGGCGGTCTACGGCGCGTTCATGCAGCCCGGCGACACCATCCTGGCGATGGCGTTGCCGATGGGTGGCCACCTCACCCACGGCACCAAGGTGTCCTTCTCGGGCAAGTGGTTCAACGCCGTCCACTACGGCGTCGACAAGCAGACCGAGGACATCGACTACGCCGAGGTCGAGCGGCTCGCCAAGGAGCACCGGCCCAAGGTGATCCTCGCGGGTGGGTCGGCGATCCCGCGCCTCATCGACTTCGAGTTCTTCCGCCGGGTCGCCGACGAGATCGGTGCGATCTTCTGGGTCGACGCGGCCCACTTCATCGGACTCGTTGCGGGACAGGCGATCCCGAGCCCGGTGCCGCACGCCGACGTCGTCACCTTCACGACCCACAAGGTGCTGCGCGGACCCCGCTCCGGCGCGCTGGTCTGCAAGGAGGAGCACGCCGCCAAGCTCGACAAGGCGGTCTTCCCGATGATGCAGGGCGGCCCCCAGATGCACACCATCGCGGCGAAGGCCGTGAACTTCAAGGAGTGCGCCACCCCCGAGTACCAGACCTACGCCAAGCGGGTCATCGAGAACGCGGCCGTGCTGGCGCAGGCGTTGGGGGAGAAGGGGATCCGGCCCACCACGGGTGGCACCGACACGCACCTGTCCCTGCACGACCTGCAGGGCATCGAGGTCACCGGGGCCGACGCCGAGGCCCGGGCCGACGCCGCCGGCATCGTCCTCAACAAGAACGCGATCCCCTTCGACCCGCAAAAGCCCAACATCGCCAGCGGCATCCGTGTCGGCACGCCCTGCGTCACGACCCAGGGCATGGGCCCCGACGAGATGCGCGAGATCGCCGACCTCATCGCGACCGCCGTCACCAAGGGTGACGCCGACCCCGACCACGCGGTGTCCAAGGAGGTGCGCGCCGGGGTGACGGACCTCGTCACCCGGTTCCCGGCATACCCTCGAGGCTGAGACCACCTCGAAAGGCGCCGCGTAAGTGCGCGAATATCTGCTCGTCCTGCTGGTCGCCGCGGTCATCACGTATGCCGCGACGCCGCTGCTGCGCGCCATCGCCGTGCGCACCAAGGCGTTCACCCCGGTCCGGGACCGCGACGTGCACTCCGTGCCGATCCCGCGCCTCGGTGGGGTGGCGATCTTCCTCGGGTTCGCCGCCTCGATGCTCATCGCGAGCCGCCTGCCCCGGCTGGGTCAGGTCTTCAGCGTGGGCCCCGAGCTGCAGGGGGTGCTGTGGGGCGCCGCGATCGTCTGCCTCCTCGGCGCGATCGACGACATCCGCGAGCTCGACTGGCTGACCAAGATGGGCGGTCAGATGATCGCGGCCGGGATCATGGCGTTCAGCGGTGTGCTCCTGCTGCAGCTGCCGATCGGCGGCGGGGTGACCGTGCTCCCGACGCCGATCATGGTGGCGCTCACCGTCTTCGCGGTGGTGCTGTGCACCAACGCGGTCAACTTCATCGACGGCCTCGACGGCCTCGCCGCCGGGGTCGTCGGCATCGCGGCCCTGTCGTTCTTCGTCTACAGCTACTTCATCTCGCGCACCTTCGACCCACCGAACGTGTTCTCGTCGGCGACCTTCATCTCGGCCGCGCTGATCGGCTGCTGCGTCGGGTTCCTGCCGCACAACTTCTACCCCGCCCGCCTGTTCATGGGTGACTCCGGCGCGCTGCTGCTCGGGCTCCTGCTGGCGGCAGCCATCATCTCGACCACCGGCAACGTCACGCCCACCCAGGTCAGCGCCAACTCGCTCGCGGCGACCCTGCTGCCACTCGTGATCCCGGCGGCGATCATCCTGCTGCCGCTGGTCGACATCCTCCTGGCGGTGGTGCGCCGCACGCGGCGGGGCGAGCGGCCGTGGCAGCCGGACAAGCAGCACCTGCACCACCGGATGCTCCAGATCGGGCACGGCCACCGGCGGGCCGTGCTGCTCCTGTGGTTGTGGGCGGCGGTGGCCTCGCTGGGGTCGGTCAGCTTCATCTTCGTCAAGGACGCGCGGCTTGCGGTCGGGGGAGTGGCCGTCGCCATTGCGGTCGTCTGGGTGCTCACCCTCTGGCTGCCGCGCTTCTCGGCCCCGGGCCACCGCCCGCGCAAGGTCCGCTGAGGGCTTGCCACGCGGCATACGCTGCTGTCGGAGTGCGCGATTGGCGGCGCCGGAAGAGCTTGTGATAGCTTTCACAAGCGCCCGAGAGCGGCGCCCAGACCACCTCTCGCCCAGCACTCCAGCCGCGACGACCAGGCAGGCCAGACCGTATGACGCAGAACGCGCCCCAGGGAGACAACCTCTTCCACGTGGTGCTGCGCGGGGCCCTCCTGCCGACCGCGGTCGCCGGTGTCGTCACCGCGATCGTCCTGGGCATCATCCGCGGACTCGACGGTGGCATCTCCGCCCTCGTGGGCGTGGCCATCGGGCTCGCGTTCTTCGCCTCCGGCCTGTTCATCGTCGGCCGGTTCGTCAAGGACACCACCGAGCCGATGCTGTTCATGGCGGTCGGGATGGCGGTCTACTTCGCGCAGGTGCTCATCCTGCTGGGTGTGCTGCTCGTGTCAGAACGGATCGACGTCTTCGACACGTATGCCGCGGGGATCGCCCTGCTCGTGTCCGTCCTCGTGTGGCAGGGGGCGCAGATGCGCGCCTGGCGCCGCGCGCGGGTGCCGGTCTACGACACGTCTTCGGACCCAACGCGCACCGACGCCAAGGGGAGCCCTTCATGAGCGCTCGATCCCGCGTCGCGGCCCCGGCAAACCGTCCGGTAGCGTACGGGCTGTCGTCCCCCGCGACTCCGGCTCTCGTCCGTCCGCGCAACTTCTGCCGCACTGACTTCCGCCCCGGATCGGCGGTGCGATCGCTCGACATGTCACTGGAGGAGAGGCTGTGAGCCTGAACGTGGTGCCCCTGCACATGCTGCCCGCCGTGGTCCCCGCGGCCGAGGGCGGTGGCGAGGGTTTCGAGACCCCCGGCGTCGCGAACTTCTGGTGGCCCCTGTTCGGTGGTGACGGCGCATTCGCCTTCACCCGCCCCTCACTCGTGCTGCTGCTCTCCGTGGGCCTGCTCGCGTGGTTCTTCGTCGGCACCTCGAGCAAGCTCTCGCTCGTGCCGAGCAAGCGCCAGTTCATGGTCGAGGGCGCCTACAACTTCGTTCGCAACACCCTGGGCCGCGACATCATCGGCAGCAAGGACTTCCTGCAGTTCCTGCCGTTGCTGTTCACCCTCTTCACGCTGATCCTGGTCAACAACGTCTTCGGCATCGTGCCGTTCGTCCAGTACCCGACGTTCAGCCGCCTCGGCTTCCCGCTGGTGCTCACGGTCATCGTCTACCTGACCTACCACGCGGTCGGCATCCGACGTAAGCACGGCGTCCTCAACTACCTGAAGTCGCTCATCCCGCCGGGCCTGCCCGGTTGGCTCAAGCCGATCATGTTCGTGCTCGAGTTCCTGACCTACTTCATCATCCGGCCGCTCACGCTCGCGCTGCGACTCATGGGCAACATGCTCGCCGGCCACCTCATGCTGCTGGTGTTCATCCTCGGCGGTGAGTACCTGCTCCTGCACGGCGGCAACATCGGCCTCAAGGGCGCCGGCATCCTGTCGATGGTCTTCGCGGTCGGCATGTCGTTCTTCGAGCTGCTCATCGAGTTCCTGCAGGCCTTCATCTTCACCCTGCTCGCCGCGCTGTACCTCAGCGAAGCCGTCTCCGACGAGCACTGAGACCACCGGGCCCGTGCCCGGACGCACCACCCCAGCACCACCCAACTGAATACACCGCACACGACACCGGGGACCGCCTCGGTGCCTTCGAAAGGAAGAAAGACATGACTGGCGACATCGCCTACCTCGGCTACGGCCTCGCCGCGATCGGCCCCGGCATCGGTGTCGGTCTGATCTTCGCCGCCTACATCAACGGCGTTGCCCGCCAGCCCGAGGCCCGCGGCATGCTCCAGACCATCGCCTTCACCGGCATGGCGATCACCGAGGCGCTCGCCATCCTCGGTCTGGTGTTCGCGTTCGTCTTCCAGGGCTGACGCAAGCACCCGCTTCGAACTCCGTTCAACGCATCCGATTTCGTTCAACAGATAGGGACGCGACGTGCACCCCGCATCCGTAGTCGCCGCCGAGGGCTTCCCCTCGGGTTTCCCGCTGCTGCCGCAGCCGGGCGAGATGATCGTCGGCCTCATCGCCTTCGGCATCATGTACTGGCTGTACAAGTCCAAGGTCGTCCCGCGGATGGAGCAGCTGTACGCCGAGCGCACGGCAGCCATCGAGGGCGGCATGCAGCAGGCGGAGGAGGCCCAGCAGCAGGCCCAGGCGGCACTCGAGCAGTACAACGCCCAGCTCGCCGAGGCCCGGGCCGAGGCCGCACGCATCCGTGAGGAGGCGCGCGAGCAGGGCGCGGCGATCATCGCCGAGCTCCGCGGGCAGGCCCAGACCGAGGCGAACCGCATCACCGAGGCGGCGCACAAGCAGATCGAGGCCGAGCGTCAGCAGGCCGTGGTCCAGCTGCGCTCCGAGGTGGGTCGCCTCTCGACCGACCTGGCCAGCCGGATCGTCGGTGAGTCGCTCGAGGACGAGACCCGTCAGCGCGGGATCGTCGACCGCTTCCTGGCCGACCTGGAGTCCGGCACCATCAAGCCGGAGAAGGTCGGGGAGGGCGCCTGATGCGTGGGTCGTCGCGGGCCGCAGCAGTCGCAGCGGGCAAGGCGCTGGACTCCGCCCTCGCGGGCGGTGCCGACCGGCGCGTGCTCGGGGACGAGCTGCTCGCCGTCGTCGGCGCGTTCGACGGCTCTGCCACCCTGCGCCGTGCGGTGGCCGACCCCTCGCGCGAGCCGGCCGACCGCAAGGCGCTGGCCGAGCGGTTGCTCGGCGGCAAGGTGTCGGCTCCGACCCTCGAGGTCGTCCAGGACGTCGTCGGGCAGCGGTGGGCCACCGAGCGTGACCTCACCGACACCCTCGAGGACCTCGGCGTCTCGGCCCTGCTGGCCGGTGCCGAGCAGGACGGCCAGATCGACCGGGTCGAGGACGAGCTGTTCCGGTTCGAGCGCACCGTCGCCGCCAGCCCCGAGCTGCGCGACGCGCTCACCAACCGGCAGGGCGATGCGCAGGCCAAGAGCCAGCTGGTCGACCGCCTGCTCGGCGGCTTGGCCGCCCCGGACACCGTGCGCCTGGTCCGCCAGGCCGTGCTGTCCGGGCGCGGACGCAAGTTCGAGCGCACCATGGAGCACTACCTGCAGCTGGCTGCCCAGCGGCGCGACCAGCTGACCGCGGTGGTCACGGTCGCGGGCGACCTCACCGAGCAGCAGCGCGAACGGCTCGCCGGCGCCCTCCAGGGCATCTACGGCAAGCCGGTCCTGCTCCAGCAGGTCGTCGACCCCCAGGTCGTCGGAGGCATCCGGGTGCAGGTCGGCGACGAGGTCGTCGACGGCACGGTCGTACGGCGCCTCGACGAGGTCCGGCGCCGCATCAGCGGCTGACGCACCACGGACGCGACCACGCGGCATACGCACCACCCAGCGGCACCCACCAACTGAACAGCCACACCAGAAGCCGACTCGCCCGAGCCGGCAGCTGCACCATCAAAGGGAGAAGAGATCAGATGACGGAGCTTTCGATCCGTCCGGAGGAGATCCGGGACGCGCTGGACAACTTCGTCCAGTCCTACGAGCCCGGCGCGGCCTCCCGCGAAGAGGTCGGCCGCGTCACCGACGCCGGTGACGGCATCGCCCACGTCGAGGGCCTGCCCTCGGCGATGACCAACGAGCTGCTCGAGTTCGAGGACGGCACCCTGGGCCTCGCGCTCAACCTCGACGTCCACGAGATCGGCGTCGTCATCCTCGGTGACTTCTCCAAGATCGAGGAGGGCCAGCAGGTCAAGCGCACCGGCGAGATCCTCTCGGTCCCGGTCGGTGACGCGTTCCTCGGCCGCGTGGTCAACCCGCTCGGCCAGCCGATCGACGGCCTGGGCGAGATCGAGTCGACCGAGAGCCGCGCGCTGGAGCTGCAGGCCCCCAACGTGGTCCAGCGCCAGTCGGTGCACCAGCCGCTGCAGACGGGCATCAAGGCCGTCGACGCCATGACCCCGATCGGCCGTGGCCAGCGCCAGCTCATCATCGGCGACCGCCAGACCGGCAAGACCACGGTCGCGATCGACACGATCCTCAACCAGAAGGCCAACTGGGAGAGTGGCGACCCGGAGAAGCAGGTCCGCTGCATCTACGTCGCCGTCGGCCAGAAGGGCTCGACCATCGCCTCCGTGCGCGGCACCCTCGAGGAGGCCGGTGCGCTGGAGTACACGACGATCGTCGCGGCCCCCGCGTCCGACGCCGCGGGCTTCAAGTACCTCGCGCCGTTCACCGGTTCGGCCATCGGCCAGCACTGGATGTACGACGCCAAGCACGTCCTCATCGTCTTCGACGACCTGTCCAAGCAGGCCGAGGCCTACCGCGCGATGTCGCTGCTGCTGCGCCGCCCGCCGGGCCGCGAGGCATACCCCGGCGACGTGTTCTACCTGCACAGCCGGCTGCTGGAGCGCTGCGCCAAGCTGTCCGACGAGCTCGGCGCCGGCTCGATGACCGGTCTGCCGATCATCGAGACCAAGGCCGGTGACGTCTCGGCGTACATCCCGACCAACGTCATCTCCATCACCGACGGCCAGATCTACCTGCAGGCCGACCTGTTCAACGCCAACGTCCGCCCGGCGATCGACGTGGGTGTCTCGGTCTCCCGCGTCGGTGGTGCCGCGCAGATCAAGGCCATGAAGGACGTGTCCGGTCGACTCAAGCTCGACCTGGCCCAGTTCCGTGCGCTCGAGGCGTTCGCCATGTTCGCCTCGGACCTCGACCCGGCCTCGCGTGCCCAGCTGGCCCGCGGTGGTCGCCTCGTCGAGGTGCTCAAGCAGCCGCAGTCCGACCCGTTCCCGGTCGAGGAGGAGGTCGTGTCCATCTGGGCCGGTACCTCCGGTGAGCTCGACTCGGTCGCCGTCGAGGACGTGCGCAAGTTCGAGGCCGAGTTCCTCGACTACCTGCGCCGCGAGAAGTCCGGTCTGCTCGAGGCCATCCGCGAGACGGGCAAGTTCGCCGACGAGACCCGCGCGGGTCTCGAGGAGGCGATCAACACGTTCAAGCAGCAGTTCCAGGGCTCGGGCTCCGAGAACACCCCGGTCGGCCACGAGGCCGACCCGGAGGAGCTCGGTCACGACGTCGCCCAGGAGCAGATCGTCAAGCAGAAGCGCTGAGGTATGCCGCGTGCGCCCGTCGGGCGCGCGCGGCACCTGAGCCGCTGCACGGCATACCCACGAACCAGGAACCAGGAGAGGCGGAAACGTATGGGAGCGCAGACGCGGGTCTACCGCCAGCGCATCCGCGCCGTCAATTCGACCAAGAAGATCACCCGCGCGATGGAGCTCATCGCCGCGTCCCGGGTGGTCAAGGCGCAGCAGCGGGTGCGTGAGTCCTCGCCGTACGCCCGGGCGCTGACCCGTGCGGTGTCGGCGGTGGCGACGTTCTCCAACGTCGACCACCCCCTGACGACCGAGAGGGACGACGTCAAGCGCGCGGCCGTCCTGGTCATCTCCTCCGACCGTGGCCTCGCCGGTGCCTACAGCTCCAGCGTGATCCGCGAGAGCGAGAAGCTCATCGGGGAGCTGCGGGAGCAGGGCAAGGAGGTCGTGCCCTACCTCGTCGGTCGCAAGGCGGTCAGCTACTACAAGTTCCGCAAGCGCGAGTACGCGCAGGAGTGGACCGGCTTCACCGACCAGCCGACGTTCGAGATCGCCCGCGAGATCGGCGAGACGCTCGTGGCGCGGTTCGTGCAGCCCGAGGACGAGGGCGGTGTCGACGAGGTCCACGTGGTCTTCACGCGGTTCGTCAACATGGTCACCCAGGAGCCGGACGTCATCCGCATGCTGCCGCTGGAGGTCGTCGAGGGCGAGGAGGCCCCCGAGGCCGACGACGTCCTGCCGCTGTACGAGTTCGAGCCGAGCGCCGAGCAGGTCCTCGACGCGCTGCTGCCGAAGTACGTCAGCGCCCGCATCTTCAACTGCCTCCTGCAGGCCGCTGCCTCCGAGCTCGCCTCGCGCCAGCGCGCGATGAAGTCGGCGACGGACAACGCCGAGGAGCTCGTCAAGAAGTACACCCGGCTGGCCAACCAGGCCCGCCAGGCCGAGATCACCCAAGAGATCAGCGAGATCGTGGGCGGCGCCAGCGCCCTCGCCGACGCCAGCTAGTAGTAGAGAGAGACGGTAGGAAAAGACATGACTGCCACTGTCAGTGAGAACACGACCGAGACCACCCCGGGTGGCGTCGGCCGGATCTCCCGCGTCATCGGCCCGGTCGTCGACGTGGAGTTCCCCGTCGACGCGATGCCGGACCAGTACAACCTGCTGACCACCGAGGTCGAGCTGCCGGCGGGCGAGGGTGAGCCGGAGAAGCGCAACGTCAACCTCGAGGTCGCCCAGCACATCGGCGACAACATGGTGCGCGCCATCTCCCTGCAGCCGACCGACGGCCTCGTCCGCGGCACCCAGGTGCAGGACACGGGCGGCCCGATCACCGTGCCCGTCGGCGACGTCACCCTCGGTCACGTCTTCAACGCCACCGGCCAGGTCCTCGACCTCAAGCCGGGCGAAACCCTCGACGTCAAGGAGCGCTGGGGCATCCACCGTCCCGCGCCCGCGTTCGACCAGCTCGAGTCCAAGACCGAGATGTTCGAGACCGGCATCAAGGTCATCGACCTGCTGACCCCCTACGTGCAGGGTGGAAAGATCGGCCTGTTCGGCGGTGCCGGCGTCGGCAAGACGGTGCTCATCCAGGAGATGATCGCCCGTGTGGCCCGCGACCACGGTGGTGTGTCGGTGTTCGCCGGTGTCGGTGAGCGCACCCGTGAGGGCAACGACCTCATGGTCGAGATGGACGAGGCCGGCGTGCTCCCGCAGACCGCCCTCGTGTTCGGCCAGATGGACGAGCCGCCGGGCACGCGTCTGCGCGTGGCCCTGTCCGCCCTGACGATGGCGGAGTACTTCCGCGACGTGCAGAACCAGGACGTGCTGCTGTTCATCGACAACATCTTCCGGTTCACGCAGGCCGGTTCCGAGGTGTCGACGCTGCTCGGCCGCATGCCGTCCGCCGTCGGCTACCAGCCGAACCTCGCCGACGAGATGGGTCTGCTCCAGGAGCGCATCACCTCGACGCGTGGTCACTCCATCACGTCGCTGCAGGCCATCTACGTCCCCGCCGACGACTACACCGACCCGGCGCCGGCGACGACGTTCGCGCACCTCGACGCGACGACCGAGCTCTCCCGTGAGATCGCCTCGCGCGGTCTGTACCCCGCGGTGGACCCGCTCGCCTCGACGAGCCGCATCCTCGACCCGCGCTACGTGGGCCAGGAGCACTACGACGTCGCGACGCGCGTGAAGTCGATCCTGCAGCGCAACAAGGAGCTCCAGGACATCATCGCGATCCTCGGTGTCGACGAGCTGTCGGAGGAGGACAAGACCGTCGTCGCGCGGGCGCGTCGCATCCAGCAGTTCCTGTCGCAGAACACCTACATGGCCGAGAAGTTCACGGGCGTCGTCGGCTCGACGGTGCCGGTGGCGGAGACGGTCGAGGCGTTCAAGAAGATCGCCGCGGGCGAGTTCGACCACATCGCCGAGCAGGCGTTCTTCAACATCGGCGGTCTCGAGGACCTCGAGAAGAACTGGGCCCGCATCCAGAAGGAGTACGGGGTCTGATGGCGGCCACGCTCGAGGTCGACCTGGTCGACGCGGTGGGCAAGGTCTGGTCGGGCCGGGCCCGCCAGGTCTCGGCCCCCGCGGCCGACGGGGAGATCGGCATCCTCGCGGGGCACACGCCGATCCTCTCGGTGCTCCGCGCGGGTGAGGTGCGGGTGCGCACCGAGGGCGAGGGTGTGCTCTCGTGGCACGTCGACGGGGGCTTCCTGTCCGTCGACTCGGACACGGTCACGATCGTCGTCGACGCGCTGAGCGACTCGACGTCCTCGTCCCACTGAGGCCGGCCGCGTGCACGGGGGCGTCGTCGTCGCAGTCGTGACGGTGGTGCTGCTCGCGCTCGTGACGGCTGCCCTGTGGCTCTCGCGACGGCACACGCTCGACCGTCGCGTGGGGTCCTTCCGCTGCGCGCTGCGCCACGGCACCCGCTGGCCGGGTGGCGTGGCGCAGTACGGCGCGGCGTCCCTGTACTGGTGGCGCTCGTGGTCGTTGGCCCCGCGGCCCGCGCGGCGGTGGGAGCGCGAGTCCCTCGCGGTCGTCGCCAAGCGCCAGGCCGACGTGGCCGGTGCGCCCGGCGACCTCGTCGTGACGTGCCGGTCCCGGTCCGCCGGGCGGCCGGTCGAGTTCGAGCTGCTGCTGTCCGCGGACGCGTACGCGGGCCTCACCTCCTGGATCGAGGCGACGCCGTCGCGCGTCGGCTCGGTCATCTGACCCCCTCGTCCGGGAGGATCCTCGCGTGCGTCTCGTCGTCGCGTCCTGCGCCGCCCGCTACACGGGCCGGCTGTCGGCCCACCTGCCTCGCGCGACGCGTCTGCTCGTCGTCAAGGCGGACGGCAGCGTGCTGCTGCACTCCGACGGCGGCTCCTACAAGCCGCTGAACTGGATGAGCCCGCCGTGCTCGCTGGCCGTGGGCGAGCCGGACGACGAGTCGCGCGCCGCGGGGGTCACGCAGGTCTGGACCGTGCAGCACCAGAAGTCCGACGACCGGCTCGAGATCGAGCTGTTCGACGTGCTGCACGACAGCGCGCACGAGCTCGGGGTGGACCCGGGCCTCGTCAAGGACGGCGTGGAGGCGCACCTCCAGGAGCTCCTGGCCGCCCAGATCGGCCTGCTCGGCGACGGGCACGTGCTGGTGCGCCGCGAGTACCCCACGGCGATCGGCCCGGTGGACATCCTCGCGAAGGACCCCACGGGCGGGTCGGTCGCGATCGAGATCAAGCGCCGCGGCGACATCGACGGGGTCGAGCAGCTCACGCGTTACCTCGAGCTGCTCAACCGCGACCCGCTGCTCGCGCCCGTGCGGGGCGTGTTCGCGGCGCAGGAGATCAAGCCGCAGGCGCGCGTGCTCGCCACCGACCGCGGCATCGCGTGCCTGACGCTCGACTACGACGCGATGCGCGGCGTCGACGACGTGGACTCCCGGCTCTTCTGACCCCGCGACCGCCGTCGGTCCGCGATGATGACGGCATGACCGGCACCGCTCCCGACCTGGACGTCCGTCGCGCGGCGGGCGTCGTCTGGCGCGCGCTCGTGCTGTGCTGGGTGCTCGGCGTGGTGCTCGCGCTCGTGACCGGCGCGGGCGGGCTGGGGGTCGGGCTGGTCTCGTACGCGGTGGTGCTCGGGGCCGTCCCCGTGTTCGTCGTCGGGGGGACGGGGGCGATGCTGGTCGAGCACCGGTTGGTCGACGCCGGACCCGCGCACCGCGCCGCGGTGTACGGGGCGCTCGGCGCGGGCGTCGCGCTCCTGGCCGGTCTGGTCGTGCTGCAGGCGGGTGTGGCGTCCTGGTGGGGGTTCGTCCTCGCGTCCGTCGGTGCGGCGTCCGCGGCGGGGGCGAGCGTGTGGGCCGCGTGGTCGCGGGGGCGTGGGGGACAATGACCGCGTGAGCGACCTCCCGGAGTCCGAGATCCTGCTGCGTGGCCGGGTCGTCACGCCGACGCACGTGCTCGAGGACGGGCTCCTGGTCACCCGGGGCGCGACGATCACCTGGATCGGTCCCGCGGACGAGGCGCCCGCGCCGTGGAACGAGCGCCTGCCCGAGGCGTCCGACGACGTCGTGCTGCCCGGTCTGGTCGACGTGCACTGCCACGGGGGCGGCGGTGCGAGCTTCCCGGACGCGACGACGGCGGAGCAGGTCGCGACCGCGGCACACGAGCACCTGCGCCACGGGACGACGACGCTCGTCGCGTCGTTGGTGACGGCTCCGCCGGACGTCCTGCTCGCGCGCACGGCGCTGCTCGCGGACGCGGCCGACGCCGGCGTCGTCGCGGGCATCCATCTCGAGGGGCCGTTCCTGTCGCACGCACGCTGCGGCGCGCAGAACCCCGGTGACATGCTCGCGGGCGACCCGGCGCTGGTCGACGCGGTGGTCCAGGCCGCGCGCGGGCACCTGGTGACGATGACGGTCGCGCCCGAGGTCGTCGGTGTGCACGCGGGACAGGGCGACGACGTGCTGGCCGCCCTGGTGCGCGGCGGCGCGCTCCCGTCGATCGGCCACACGGACGCGAGCGCGGTGCAGGTGGAGGCGGCCGTCGACCGCACGTTCGACCTGCTCGCGGCGGACCCGGCGGCGCGCTCGGGCCGGCCGACCGCCACCCACCTGTTCAACGGGATGCGCCCGGTGCACCACCGCGACCCGGGTCCGGTCCTGGCGTGCCTCGCGGCGGCGGGACGCGGTGAGCTCGTCGTCGAGCTCGTCGCGGACGGCACGCACCTGGATCCCGCGACGGTCGTGGCGGTGTTCGACCTGGTCGGTGCGGACGCGGTGGCGCTCGTGACCGACGCGATGGCGGCCGCGGGGATGGCCGACGGCGACTACCAGCTCGGGCCGATGGCGGTGCGGGTCGCCGACGGTGTGGCGCGGGTCGTCGACGGCGACGGTGAGGCGGGCGCGATCGCGGGCGGGGTCGCGCACCTGCTCGACGTCGTGCGCGCGACCGTGGCCGCGGGTGTGCCGGTGGTCGACGCGGTGCGCGCGGCGTCCCTCACGCCGGCGACGGTGCTCGGGCTGCGGGACGTGGGCGGACTGGTGGCGGGCCTGCGGGCGGACGTCCTGGTCGTGGACGGGGACCTCACGCCGCAGCTCGTGCTGCGCGCGGGTGTGCCGGTGGACTGACCCGTCAGGCCGCGGGCTGCTGCGGCCCCGGCGGGGTGGCGGGTGCGGGCACGACGCCGCCCGGGGCTGTGGGGGCGAGGCCGACGGGCGCGGCGGGGCTGCCGGCGGGCTCGTCGGCCGTGAGGTCCTTGACCTCGCTCTTGAAGATCCGCAGCGACTGCCCGACGCCGCGCGCGAGCTCGGGCAGCTTGTTCGCGCCGAACAGCAGCACGAGCACGGCTACCAGGATGACGAGGTGCCAGGCGGACAGGTTTCGCAGCACGGGCGGTTCTCCCAGCTCGGGGCTTCGTCGTCGAAGCGCTTCAACGGCCCATGGTCGCCCAGCAGGTCCGATCCGTCAACCAACGCCCGCGACGCCCGCCGTTGACCGGTGCTCCGCTCGCGGCGTTGAATTGAACCGCCTCGAACCGCCTCGAACCGCCTCGAACAGGGCCGGCGACCGACGCCGACCCGTGGACGAAGGGACGCGCCATGGGCGCGTGGGCGGACGCGCTGCGGGCCGGTGCGACGCCGGACCGGCCGCCCGCGGACCTGCCGGACGGCACGCGCGGCGGCTGGCTCGTCGACCCCTCCGGCCACCGCTGGCTCGTGCGGAACGCCGTCACGGCGTGAGCTCGACGGTCGCGAGGCGGGCCGCGCCGACGAGCACGAGCCGGACGTCGCCGAGCGGCGTGCCGTCCGGACCGGGGTCGAGGAGGGCCTCGAC